>CAWIZW010000014.1:0-282025 GCA_963840695.1 uncultured Acidimicrobiia bacterium | reverse complement strand
ACTCGACCGAGGCAACACGGCCAACTCCCGCGCCGCGCTGATCGACGCCGCCTTCGAGGAGTTCACGACCAAGGGCTACGAAGCGACGACGGTGGCCGGCATCGCCGCCCGCGCCGGGGTCACGACTGGCGCGCTGTATGCCCATTTCTCCGGGAAGCTCGATGTCCTGCTCGCCACCGTCGGCCTGCAGCCGGTCGACGAGATCGTCCACTCGGTCGAGGAGATCGCTCGTTGCCGTGGAGCGAAGCGTCGACGCGACTTCATCCAGGGCCTTCGGCGCGCCGGACCGCCCACGGCTCCTGCTCCTCGACGTCATCGTCTTCGCCCGGCGCGACCCGCACGTCGCCGCCATCCTCCGTGCTGGCCTCGACACCTATCTCCGCGAGATGCGACAGGCGAACGACGCCGGAGTGGCCCTCGCCTGCTCGATCCGCCGATGGCGCTCCGACGACCTCGCTCGCGTCCTCGCGCTGCTGATCCTCGGCAAGGTGGTCTACGAAGCCCTCGGCGGGACACCGCCGTCCGAGCAGGCGTTCGTCCGTCTCGCCGACGTGCTTCTCCACGCCGCCGAGCCGGGCGACGAGAGCGAGCGGCCCGCGGCGCTCGCCCGTGTGCGGCGCACGGGCGGCAACGCTGGCGAGGGCACGGCGGGAGCTCGACGACGCCGTCGTCGAAGCCCTCGAGCAGGGCCACAGCCTGCGCGAGGTGGGCAACGGCCGCCGGCCTGTCGCACGAACGGATCCGGCAGGTCGCCCGCACCGCTGTCAAGAGTTCTGACACGCCGACGTCCCGCTGACGGTGTTCGGCCAGCGAACTCGACCAGCTCCCCGCGGGCGTCTCGTAGCGCGCCGTATCTTGACGCCGGGCCGCCGCCTCGGCCCGCACGGGGGGACTTGGGTGAGCCTGCTGGCGACATCGCTGTTCAGCGAAGCGGCGTTGCGCTTCGTCCTGCTCGGGATGGCAACCGGTTCGCTCACCGCGTTGGTCGCGCTCGGGATCGTCCTCGTCTACCGGACATCGGGTGTCTTGAACTTCAGCGCCGGCGCGTTCGGCGGCATCGCCGCCTTCGTCTGCTACGACCTCCGCGACGACGGCATCCCGAGCGCGCGCCGCGCTGGTGATCGGGCTCGTCGTCGGCGTGCTCCTCGGTCTCCTGACCTACGGCGTCATGGCTGCGCTGCGCGGCGCATCCCAACTGGCGAAGCTCATCGCGACCCTCGGCCTCTTCAGCGCGGGGCAGGCCTTCATGGTCCTGCGCTGGGGCGTCGGCATCGTGCAGCCGCGGCCGATGCTGCCCTCTCGCATCGTGACGCTGTGGGGCGACCTCACGATCGGGCTCGACCGCCTGCTGCTGATCGGGATCGCGCTGCGCGATCGCCGGCGTCCTCAGGCTCGTGTACTCCGGGACGCTGTTCGGGCTGGCGACCTCGGCCGTCGCCGAGAACCGCCGCGTGGCCGCCACGCGCCGGGTGGTCACCGAACCGGATCGAGCTCCTGAACTTCGCCATCGCCGGTGGGCTGTCGGCTCTGGCCGCGATCCTCCTCGCCCCGATCGTCACGCTCAACGCGGCGGTGCTGGCGATCTCGGTGATCCCGGCGCTCGCCGCCGCCCTCGTCGGGCGCTTCTCGTCCTTCGGGATCACCGTGCTCGGCGTCGCTCGCCATCGGCATCGTCCAGGCCGAGATCTCGCTCTTCCAGCCCGACATCGCCGAAGCCCTCGGCGTGAGCGCCGCCTCGCTCACCGGCCTCGTCCAGGCCGTACCGCTGGCGATCATCCTCATCTACATGGTGCGCGACGGGCCGGTCGCGCCTGCAGCGGGGCGAGACGCTCGCCCGGCTGCCCCTCCCGGGCAGCGGCCGTGTGTCGCTGCTCTCGCTCGGCGTCGGCGTGGTGGTGGCGGTCGGTCTCCTCGTCGGTGTCGACACGTGGGTCGACGCCCTCATCACGTCCTTCGCGCTCGGCCATCATCGTGGCCTCGGTCGTCGTCGTCGCCGGCTACGCCGGGCAGCTCTCGCTGTGCCAGTTCGCGCTCGCCGGTGTCGGCGCGTGGATGGCGGCGCGGCTCATGTCCGCGAACGGCTGGCCCTTCGAGGTGGCGTTGCTGACCGCCGTCGCCGGCACGACGATCGTGGGCGTCGCCGTCGCGCTGCCCGCCGTCCGCACCAGGGGCACGAGCCTGGCCGTCGCCACGCTGGCGCATGGCGCTGATGTTCAACTCGCTCATCTTCACGAACAGCGCGGTCACCGGCGGCGTGCGAGGCCTGCCGATCGACGACGTCTCCGTCTTCGGCATCGACCTCGATCCCGTCGCCCACCCGCAGCGCTACGGCGCCTTCGTGCTCGTCCTCCTCGTCGTGCTCGGACTCGTCGTCGCCAACATCCGCCGCGGGCGGGTCGGTGCCCGCCTGCTGGCGGTCCGCAGCAACGAGCGCGCCGCCGCGTCGCTCGGCGTCGGCGTCGTCGGCGCCAAGCTCTACGCCTTCGCAGTCGCGGCCGCCATCGCCGCCACCGGCGGGGTGCTCCTGTCGATGCGGCAGGCGAACGTCGGGTTCGGCCAGTACGGCGTCGTCGGGTCGGTACTCCTCGTGCAGTACGCCGTGATCGGCGGCATCGCCTGGGTGTCCGGCGTCGTCAGCGCCGCCGGCGCGCCCGGCGCGCTCGGCAGCACGATCCTCACCCGCATCCTCCCCGACGGGCGCCGATGTCGTGGCCTGGCTGGCGGTGCTCTCCGGCGTCGGCGCGGTGACGGGGCTCCGGCAGGCGCCCGACGGCGTCGCCGCGCTGCACGCCGCGCGTGTGCGGCGCTACACCGAACCGCTGCAGGTCCCACGGCCACGCGACAACCGCGGGACCGCGCCCCCACGGCCTCGCCGCCCTCCGGCGACGCTCGAGATGTCGGAGATCAGCGTCGCGTTCGGCGGCGTCGTCGCCCTCGATCACGTGAGCTTCGCCGTGCAGCCGGGCGAGGTCCTCGGTCTCATCGGCCCGAACGGCGCCGGCAAGACGACGCTGCTCGACGTCGTCACCGGGTTCACCAAGCCGTCCACGGGGTCGGTCCGGTTCGATGACGTGTCCATCGACGGGTGGTCCGTCGAACGTCGAGCACGTGGCGGCATCGTCCGTTCCTGGCAGGCGGTCGAGCTGTTCGAGGAGATGTCGGTCCGGGAGAACCTGCTCGTCGCGGCCGACGACCAGTCGACGTGGCGGTACCTCCTCGACCTCGCCCACCCGGGCCGACGGACGCCGACCGCGCTGATGAACGAGCTCGTCGTCGAGTTCGGCCTCGAGGCCGTGCTCGATCAGCGGCCGTCCACGCTCCCGCACGGCGTGTCACGGCTCGTCGGCATCGCGCGGGCGCTCGTGACCGAGCCCGCCGTGCTGCTCCTCGACGAGCCCGCCGCCGGGCTCGACGGCCGCGAAGCCGCGGAGCTGAGCGTCGCCATCCGGTCGACGGCGCAACGGCGGGGCATCGGGATCCTCGTCGTCGAGCACGACGTCCCGCTGCTGCTGCAGACGTGCGACCGCATCGTCGTGCTCGACTTCGGCCGCAAGATCGCCGAAGGCACTCCCGAGGAGATCAGCGGCGACGCGGCGGTGATCGAGGCCTACCTCGGGGCGAGCGCCGAGGGCGAGCGCGGGACGCGCCGGGAGGTGGCGACGTGACCGCCCTGCTCGAGACGGCGGGGCTGCGGGCCGGCTACGGCAACGTCGAGGTCGTCCGGGGGCTGGATGTGCGCGTCGATCCGGGTGAGGTCGTCGCCCTCCTCGGGCCCAACGGAGCCGGCAAGACGACGACGCTCCTGACGATCTCCGGTGAGCTCGAGCCCCTCGGCGGTGAGGTCCGCGTCCTCGGATGCCGTGGCCGCGACCCGCTCCACGTCCGTGCTCGGAGCGGGCTCGCCTTCGTCACGCAGGAGCGAGCGGTGCTGATGAGCCTCACCCTCTCGGAGAACCTGCGAGTCAGCCGCTGCGACGTCGGTCGGGCGGTGGCGCTGTTCCCGGAGCTCGAAGCGCACCTCGACCGGCGGGTCGGGCTCCTGTCCGGCGGGCAGCAGCAGATGCTCGCGCTGGCTCGGGGCCTCGCACGGGGGTCGCGGCTGCTGCTCGTCGACGAGCTGTCACTCGGCCTCGCACCGCTCGTCGTCGACCGGCTGCTGCGGGTCGTGCGGGAGGCAGCCGACGACGGCATCGGCGTGCTGCTCGTCGAGCAGCACGTCCACAAGGCGATGGCGGTCGCCGACCGGGTCCTCGTGATGCGGCGCGGCGTCATCGAGCTCGCCGGGACCGCGGCCGAGTTCCGCGACCGACTCGACGACATCCAGGACGCTTATCTGCGGCCCGAGGCCGGAGGGGAGACACCGTGACGACTCGACATCCGCACCCCAGGCTCGCACGGCTCTGTGTGTTGATGACCCTCGGCCTCGTCGCGGCGGCTTGCGGCGACGGAAGCGTCGGCGGAGGCGGACAGGGCGAGGAGGAGGCCGGCGACCCGCAAACGACGGTCGCGCCCAGCCAGCCCGACGCCGCCGAGTGCCCGGGCGAGCCGCTGAAGTTCACGTCGATCGCCGCGCTCACGGGCCCGTTGGGCGGTGCTGGGGCGGCTCGGGCGCGGATCGGGCTCGACGCCGCCATCGCCGCGGTCAACAGGGAGTGCTCGCTCGGTCGCCCCCTCGAGGTGGAGATCTGCGACGACGCCGCCGACGTCAACGGCAACCTCGCCTGCGGGCGGGAGGCGGCGTCGAACGGATCGCTGGCGATCCTCACGTCGATCGGGTCCTTCGACGACGGCGTCGCGGCGTCGGGTCTGCCGGGCATCTTCCTGTGGGGCACGTCGGCGTTCGAGCTCACCAACGCCAACGCCTATTCGTCGATCAGCGGGATCATCGTCGGGATGGGCGGCGTCTCGGCTGCCCAGGCCGCAGGCGCGACCGACTTCCTGCTCGTGTTGCCAGAGTCGCCGGCGCTGCAGTTCGTCGCCACCCAGGTCGAGCAGCTGGCCGACCTCCTCGAGATCGAGCTCGAGACGATCTACTTCCCGTCGGACACGACGGACTACGCGCCGCTCGCGGCCCAGATCGCCCAGCGCGATGCCTCGGCCATCGGGATGCTCCCGGTGTCGCCCGTCGTCATGATGAACGCCCTCGCCGCCGAAGGCATCACGCCCGAGAGCCACATCATGACCATCGCCTCGATCGTGATGACGCCCGAGGTGGTGGACGAGCTCGGCGACGCCTTGAACGGGATGCTCGTGGTGAGCCCGACCGTGCCGCCGACCGACACCGAGAACGCCGGCATCGCCGAGTTCCGCGCCGACCTCGAGGCGAACGGCCAGGACCCCGACGACCCAGAGGTCGACTTCGGCACGGTGGTCTCGTGGTCGAACATCAAGAAGCTCGAAGAGTCGCTGCTCGCGCTCGACCCGTCGGTCGTGGCGTCGCTCGACTCCCAGAGCCTGGTCGACGCGATCGTGGCCAACCCCGCCACGCGTCCCGAGGCCGCCCCGTACGACTTCCGCGAGAACCAGCTGCCGGAGTTCCCCGACATGGCCGGCTTCCGGATCTTCACGCGAGATGTCGTCATCCTCGAGCTCCAGGACGGCCAGTACGAGGTCGTGTCCGACGGTTTCGTCGACATGCTCCACCCGCCCACGCTCGAGTGAGCTCCACGCGATGGTGAGCGCCTGGTCGGCGCGCTGTTGGCGTCGTCGGATCAACCAGGGGGTGGGAACGCCGGCCAGTAGCCCGCGAAGTCGCCGTTCACCTGCTCGGCGCTCGCATCACCGGTGAGAACGGCCACGGCGGCGAGGATGTCCTCGGCGAGGTCCCAGCCGGCGGCGTTCGTCTCCTCGTAGTGCCCGACGGCCTCGCCGAGGGCCTGCCCGTACTGGCACGACGCCTCGACGGCCAGCCGCACATCGGGACCGTACGTCGCCTCGAGCGCGTCGCCGACCGACGGATCCTCGGCGAGCGCCTTGCACGTCGCGCCGGCGACGGAATCCGGGTACTCGATGGCGCCGGCGAGGTTGAGCGCTGCGCACGTACCCGGTTGTCCGGTGAGGAGATCGGCGACGCAGTAGACGCGCCATTCGCTGATGGGGAGCACGTAGCCGAGCTCGTCGTTCCCGAGGCCGATCGTGAACAAGTGCGTGGCCGCGACACGGTTACGAATGAAGCCGGGCGTCTGGAAGTCGGCACCGAACGCGTGGAGATCGAGCGGTTCCGCGTACCAGCGCTCCGGATCGGTGCGGAAGTCCGCCGGGAGGCCGACGACGAGCTCACCGGCCATCTCTGCCGGCATCATCACCATGGCGATGTCAGAGCCGATGGTGAGGTAGCCAACCGAGGAACGCAGGTGGTCGCCGGCGCGCACCTCGCCGAGGACGGGATCGTCGACCGACGCCATCTCGTCGCTCGTGCAGTTCGCCTCGGTCTTCGGACCGGTCGCGGGGCACTCATACAGCGCCGGGACGTTGTGTCCGAGCTGCGTCCGGCCGTCGGGGCCGACGTTGAGCAGGAACCGGAACCCGATGTTCGAGAGGCGCGTGAAGAACGGTTGCTCCGTGTACCGGATGCGCGTGTCGCGCACGGGCTCGGCCTGCTCGACCAGCGAGGACGCCTTCGCGGCGGCCTGCTCGCCGATGATCGTCGCCCGGCGGAAGTTCTCTGCGGTGTAGTCCGTGCTCCCGTCCGCCGCGACCGCGCCCGGCGGCGGCGTGTACTCGTTCCCGAGCGGATGCGCGGCATCGACCTCCCACACCGGCGCGCCGCCGGGTCCGATGATCACGCCGAGCGCGCCGGAGAAGTAGAGAACCTCGCCGCCGTACTGTCGACCGAGCTCGGTCGCGAGCACGCCCGGGAAGTCGGCCGTGAAGTAGCGACCCTCCCCGTCGCACGTCTCGCCCATGCCGGTGAGAGCGGCGCAGTCAGCCGACGGAACCGGGGGCTCCCAGCCGAGGGTCGACTCCGGGTGGTTGTTCCACTGGACCACGGTCGCGATGACCCTGCCACCGCGGGCCGTCGCCTGCAGGACGTTCATCGTCGGGTCGATGATCTGCGGGTCGGTGCCGTCGTCGGCGCCGAACCAGTGCTCGCCGCTCGCCACCCGCAGCGTCGCAGGCTCCCGCCGTGCGATCGCGTCGACGACGGCATCGGCCGCCTGGTCGACCATGTGCTCGTACCAGATGTGGTTGACGTCGAACGCGGTATCGGGGCCGTGATGGTTGTGGGTCGCCGCGATCAGGACGTCGACGGGCTTGCGGACGTTCGACGGCAGGCGCTCGGCGACCCGGGCCCTGATCTCGTCGCCGTCGGCACGGAAGATCATGTAGAGGTCGCTTGCGACGAGAACGACCATGCGATCGCTCCGGGGATCGTCGACGGCCATCGCCCGGACGCGCAGATCGTCATGCACCCAGAACGAACGGTCGTCGCCGTTGCCGACCGCGACGACGCCCTGGTCCCACTCGGGGACGAAGACGCCGAGCGAGTCGCGATCGTCAGGCGCAGGAAGCTCGACGTCGAGATAGTCGTACGAACCGTCGACGGTTGGCAGGACCGAGCGCGAGGCGGCGCCCACCAGGACGGTGCGCGAGCCGGGCGCCGACGGCGCGGCGAAACCTGCGCCCGAGGCCGTGCCGGTCGTCCCGGTGACGATCAGTGTGAGCAGAGCGGCGACCACGGCCGCCGTCCGGTGCAGGCCTTTCCCCACTGCGGCCCCCTTCCCCCGAGTCGGGCTTCGCCCGCCATCATGCCCGTCCGCCAACGAGCGTGCTTTTCTTCCGATGACTCGTGCTGCGCTCGTCAGGCGCTGACCATCGAGGTTGCGCCCGTGCCCGTCGAGGAGTTCGTCACTGTGGCTCGGAGGAGGTCGACGAGCTGGTCGCGGGTCGGTCCCTCGCCGAGTGGCGCGCGCCAGCCGGACTCGTAGACGGCCCGGGCGAGCGGCTCGGCCGGTGCGAGGGAGGCGGGCAGCGCGGTCATCCCCATGTAGCCACCGAGGTGTGGCGCGATGCGCTCGTCGGCCTGGGCGGCGGCGACGATGGCCGCCGAGGTCAGCGGTTGGGTGAGGTCGACGTCGGCACCCTGCCACGACCGAACCGCTTCAGCGTCGATGGCAAGGTGGTCCTCCACCCAGGGCCGGATCCAGGTATCGCACCATGCGCCGAACGGCACGGCCACCGTGGTCGGGTCGGCACCCCCGTCGAGCAGGTGCAGCAACCCGTCGATCTGCATGCTCGCCATGGCCACGCCGCGCCCGGCGGTGGGCGCAGTGGTGGCCACCGAGTCACCGACGGCGACCAGGCCGGGCCGGCCGAGCTGGGGCCGGTAGACGTTCCGCAGCCGGCCGCCCACGAGCACGCCGCTGGTGGGAGCGGAGAAGGCAGCGTCGGTCCACTGGGCCAGGCCGGGGATGGCGCGACACGCGGCGTCGAACGCATCGGCGTGGCGGAGCACGGTGAGCTCGGAGTCGGCGGTCGGTCGGACCACGACGACGGAGAAGTGGCCGTTCTCATGGGGGAACACGTAGACCTGGTAGCCGTCGAACAGACCGGCCCAGGCCACCGGGCTGGTCATCGGCCCGAGACCGGTCCCGTGCGTGACGGCGATAGGTGCGAGTCACGTAGGCCATCCCCGTGTCGCCACCGAGGTCAACCGCGTTCGACGCGGACAGGCGGGAGACGCGGCCGCCAGCGTCGATCACGAGGTCGCCCTCGACCGCGACGCCGTCCACGACCACGCCCACCACCGCGCCGTGACGCTCGACGAGACCGTCGACGTGGCCGACGGCGATGCTGATCCCGTCCACATCGGCGGTGGCGCGGCGCAGGGCGCGCTCGTAGGTCAAGCGGCGCGAGCGAACACCGACGACCGGGGTGGAAGCTCCGGGAGGGAACAGCTCGATCGGGACAGCGCCGAGATCGACCCACGAGTCCCACGCCTCGGGCCACTCGGCCATCAGCAGATCGCGCGACCTGCGGGCGAAAGCCGTGCGGGTGGTCGAACTGCATCACGCCCCGACGGCGCCACGAGCCGTCGGGGCGCGGCCCGGAATCACGGTCGACGGCGACGACACGATGGCCGCGCCGGGCCAGGGCGGCGCCCGAGGTGAGGCCGGCGGGGCCGGCACCGACGATGATCACGTCCATGGCTCCTGTCCTTCGTTACACTTATAGTGTGCTGGTTACACTATTAGTGTTGTCAAGTGGACGTGGACGTGCCGTGACGGTCGGCGCCCGCCCGTACCGCTCCAAGCTGCGTGACGACCAGGCGCGGGCGACTCGCCGACGGATCGTCCAGGCTGGCAGCGAGCTGTACGTCCAGCAGGGCTACGGGGCGACCACGATCGACGCCATCGCCGAGCGGGCAGGGGTCGGCCGCAAGACGGTGTTCACATCGGTCGGCGGCAAGGCGGTCGTGCTCAAGCTGGCCTTCGACTGGGCGCTGGCCGGCGACGACGAACCGGTGGCCATCGCCGATCGACCCGAGGTGCGCCGGATGATGCAGGAGGAGGAGGACCCCGCCGCGCTCTTGGCCGATTGGGTGGCGATGAACGCCGCCATCGCCGGGCGATTGGCTGCCCTCCACCACGTGCTGGTCGTCGCCGCCGACGCCGACCCGGAGGCCGCCACACTGCTGAACACGGTCGAGCAGCAGCGAGCACACGGCGCCCGGACGTTCGTGACCCGGCTCGACGCGCTCGGCGGACTGCGACCTCGACTCGACGTCGACCGGGGCGCAGCCATCGCGGAGGTGCTGATGGACCCGATGCCCTATCAACGCCTCGTGCTGCTGCGGGGCTGGACTCCCGAGGAGTACACCGCGTACTTGCAGCGGATGGCCGCGGCCGCCCTCTTGCCGTGAGGTTCCACGACGGTCGGCCGCCGGCCTTCTTCTTCACCGGCGGATGAGCTCGACCTCGATCTCGAGCTTGATGTCCTTGGAGACGAGGACTCCACCGGCTTCGAGGACCATGTTCCAGGCGATGTCCCAGTCCTCGCGGTTGATCGAGCCGGTGGCGCTGAAGACGGCGCGCTCGTTGTCCCAGGGATCGCGGGCGTGGCCCAGGTACTCGACGTCGAGGGTCACCGGGCGGGTCCGCCCCTTGATGGTCAGATCGCCGATCACCTTGCCGGCGCTTCCGGCGGTCTCGATGCGGGTGGACCGGAAGGTTGCGGTCGGATGCCGCGCCACGTCGAAGAGGTCCGCGGAGCGAAGGTGCTCGTCGCGATCGGTCGATCCCGAGTCGACGGTCGTCATGTCGATGGTCACCTCGATGCTCGACTCGGCCACGTTCTCGGCGATGTGCACGGCTCCGTCGACACCGGTGAACCGGCCGTGGACCCTGCTGAACCCGAAGTGGCGACCGACGAAGCCGACATGGGCGTGGACCGGGTCGACGGCCCAGGTCCCGGCGGCGGGAAGCTCTGCGCCTTCGACGGTGCGGATGACTGCGTTCATGTTGGATCCTCCGTTGTGTGCGTCTGCACGCAATCATAGAGATATGTGCGGCCGCACGCAACCTGTAAAGTGGCGTCGTGGCTGAGATCGACGACCAGGTGGCGGCGTGGCGAGGCGTTCTCCTCGCGCGGGATCGTGTCGTCCGGGCCATCGAGCAGGATCTGACCGAGGCCGGAGAGGTGCCGCTGTCGTGGTACGACGTGCTTCTCGTACTGAACACGGCCCCCGGACGATGCCTGCGCATGCAGGACCTCAGCCGCCGTGTCGTCCTGTCCCGAAGTCGTGTCAGCCGGCTCGTCGACGACCTCGAGCATGAGGGTCTCGTCGCGCGCAGCCCTGACCCCGATGACGGACGGGCCACACTCGCCTGCCTCACGCCCGCAGGCCGGGCCGCGCTTCGTCGAGCCGCGCCCGTCTACCTACGCGGAATCGAGCGGTACTTTGCCGCGCACCTCGACGAGCGTGAGCGGGCGACGATCGCCGACGCTCTACAGCGGGTCATCGACGCCAACGACCGACGAGCCGACCACTGAACCGGTGTCCCGCTCGCGTCGTCCTTGACCCGGCGTCGGCGCGGTGCTGGGAGGCCGCGACGAGCCCGGCGGGCCTGGGGGCGTCGCCGGTGGAAGGCGTCTCACCGGGTTCTTCACCTCCTTCGACGGCGCGCACGTGGATCGACGGCCAGGTCCCGGTGCAATCGGGTCGCAGTGCCGGCGACCCCTCCCCCGCCTTCGACCGACGCCACGGCGTCGTGCTCATGGCCCAGCTCGAGAACGTCGCCGGCCTCGGAGGGGCCAACGTGGCCCAGGGCGACGTAGCCGTCAGCCGCTCGACCGACGGCGGCTCCACCTGGAGCCAGCCGATCACGGTGTTCCAGCGACCGGCACGGGCATCGGCCCCGCCAACAACGCCACCTTCTACGACAAGGAGTGGTTGACCGTCGACAACTACCCGTCGTCACCCCACTACGGACGGGCCTATCTCACGACGACGCGCTTCCTGAACGGGCCCCACGGCTCGTACGCCGAGAGCCCGATCGTGCTCTCCTACTCCGACGACGGTGGGGCGACGTGGTCGACGCCACAGGAGATCAACGGCTCGAGCGCGCTGTGCACGTCCCAGGAGACCGGTCCCGAGGACGAGTGCGACGAGAGCTCGTTCTCGATCCCCGAGGTGGCATCCGACGGGACGCTGTTCGTCCACTTCGTCAACAACCAGAACGACACGGAGTGGGAGGAGGGTGACGCCTTCGACGGCCAGATCATGGTCGTGCGCTCCGACGACGGTGGCGTCACGTTCGAGCCGCCCGTCGCCGCCGTGCAGCTCGAGGACGGCGCGGCCGACACGCCGTACTCGGTGATCGGGCGGCAGACCGTCTGGGGGCACCAGATCCGGTGGAACGCCATCGGCAACCTGTCCGCCGACCCGACCGATCCCGATCACCTGGTGGTCGTGTTCGCCGATCGGGGCACGCCCAACCCCAACGCGGAGGAGGGCTGCTTGGACGAGGCACCGGCGGCTCCCGACTACGACCCCTGCGACGCCGGGCCGGGTAGCGACACCGACGTCTTCGCCGTCGAGTCGACCGACGGTGGCAGCACGTGGGGTCCACGGGTCGTGCTCGACGGCTCGCGTCCTGACCCACGGCGAGGGCGGGGCCGCCGGCTCGGCGTGGCGCGGGCCACGCCGGACCGACGACCCCAGGCTCGGCGCGGCGGTGTGAACACGCCGTGCGCTCGACAGGCGTCGACGAGGTTATCGGCGGCATCGTCAACACCTCCGACTGACGTCGAGGTGTCCCTTATCGACGGAATTGCCGGAAGGCGAGAAGCGGGCGTCGTCCGGCGCTCCGGGCGTCACGAGGGGAACCGGAGCGAAGCCTCGATCGTGCCCTGCTCCGGGTCGATGACGTAGAAGATCGGTCGTCCCTCCGGATCCACGTCGCTGATGATCAGGCGCCCGCCGTTGGCGACGAGGTCCGGATCGAGCTCACCGCGCGCCGGGAGTTCGATCTCCTCGACCTGTCCTCGGTCGTCGATCCTGAGCAGCACCGCTCGCCCCATGCTCAGGTAGGCCCAGAACACGCCGGCGCTTCGTCGCAGGTCGTACGTCCCCGCGTGCTGCGGGCCCGGTAGGCGCGTCCGTGCCACGACCTCACCGGTGTCGGCGTCGATCCTGAAGAAGTAGGCGCCGTCGATCAGGCCGGCGTCGCTCGCCAGGAAGGTCAGGACGTTGCCATCGCCGTAGGCCTCCTCGAGCTGGATGCCCACCTCCCCGTGTTCGAGCAAGGCCGTCGTCTCGCCGTCGAGCGCGTAGGGCCGCGAACCGATGACCTCCATCGTGTCGGCGTCGACCTCGATCAGCCGGTCGTTCCTGAGCACGAACAGCCGCCCGTCGGTGAGTGCCGGTGTGCCACCCGCTGCCTCTCCAGGGAGCGTCGCCGCGGTTGCGTTGCCGTCGGGGTCGATCCGCACCACGCCGTCGATGGTGGGCACGAAGAGGCGCTCGCCGTCGGCGACCGGCTCGACGTACAGCTGCGCGCCGTCGAGCTCCGTGCGGGTCGTCAGGTCGCCGTCGGCGTCCACGCCGACGACGGTCGCGTGGCCGCTGTCCGAGATGCAGACGGCCCAGACGCCCTGACCCGTTCGAACCAGCTCGATCGAGGCCGCGTCATCGAGGTCGAGTGGCACGCGGACGTCGAGCGTGGCGTCTCGTCGGTCGAGCCGGTCCACGACGACCCCGTCGGCCGAGTCGATGGCCGCGATCCAGACGGCATCGTCGGTGACGACCGCTTCCTCGGCGATCCCGTCGATGGCGATGCTGCCGACCACGGTGGAGGTGTCCCGGTCGACCTTGACCACGGCGCCGGGATCGGCCACGGCCGCAACCCAGAGGTCGCCTTCGTCGACGACCCCGTCGATGCGTGGAACGTCGGTGGTCGTGCCCGCGTCGGTATCGACGTCGGTATCGTCGTCCGGTCGCAGGGCCACGGCCAGCCCGGCGACCAGGAGGACCAAGCCCACTCCGGCGGCGATCGCGGCGCGGCGACGCCGGCTCGGTCGGCCGGGAGCAGCGCCAGGCGGCTCGATCGCACGCTGAAGCTCCAGGTCAGCAGCGGCCGGAGCGCCTGGCGGCTCGATCGCACGCTGAAGCTCCAGGTCAGCAGCGGCCGGCGCCGGCGACGACGGCGTCGGATCCTCGGGAGCGAGGTCGAGGATCGCAGCGCCAGGTTCGATCGCGGTCACCGGCGCGCCGTTCCGATGGTCGGCCGCGATCGCCGCACCCAGGGCGATGGCATGCTTCGGGTGGGCGTCCACCGCCACCGGGCGTCCGATCTCGGCGCCGACCATCTCGGCGACGAGGGGGATCCGCGACGAACCACCCACGAGCAGCACCGAGCGCACCTCGGACGGCTCGATCCCAGCCGTTTGGAAGACGCGCTGGAGGAACGAGACGGTCACCTCCAGGAGCGGGCGGATCATGCGCTCGAGATCGGCGCGGCGCAGGACGATCTGGGTCTGCGTGCCCGGCAGCATGACGGGGATGGTCGTGGTCGGGTCGAACGACAGCGCCTCTTTGGCCTCTGCGCACTCGGCCCGCAGGTGGTGCAGCGCCCGTACGGTCGCCGGGTCGGTCGGGTCGAGCCCCTCGACCGCGCCGTCGAGGCTTCGCTTCACGTGTTCGAAGACGGCGTCGTCGACATCGATGCCGCCGAGGTGCTCGATCCCCTCGGGGGCACCGACGACCTCGAAGGACGTGTCGGTCTTGCGAAGGAGGGCAGCATCGAAGGTGCCGCCGCCGAGGTCGTAGACGGCGACGAGCTCCCCGGGCGCCACGCGCTCTGTCGACGCGTAGTAGATGGCCGCCGCCTCTGGTTCGGTCAGCGTCGACGTCGACGGCGCGCCGGCCAGGCTGATGGCCTGGCCGAACAGCTCCCGGCGAAACGGGCCCCAGTTGGCGGGGTGGGTGAGCACGATCTGATCGGGTGGGCTGCCCTCCTGCTCGGTGACCTTGTCGATCGTCCACCGCAGCACGACGGCGAGCAGTGACTCGGCGGAACGCGGCGTCTCGCCCACGAAGATCGGGACGGTGTCCCCGAGGCGCCGCTTGAACTCCCGGGCGACGCTGGCCGGCTCGCTCTGCAGGCGGCGGCGAGCAGCCTCGCCGACGACGACGACGTCGCCCGCCGCATACACCATCGTGGGCACCGCCGCCGTGCGGCTGCCGAGCACGGCCATCTCCGGCCGCCCGTCGCGGACGATCGCCGCCGCGGTGTAGGTGGTCCCCAAGTCGATGCCCAGGCAGTATCCCAACGGGCATCCTCCACTGCGCCCCCGCCGCGTTCCGGCATGCTACTTCCGCGGGTAGAACAAGCCCATGGACGACCAGGAGATCGTGCGTCGCATCGGCGAACTCGCCGACGAGGAGCACGCGTTGGAGCGCTCGCACACCGGCAAGGCCCTTTCGGACGCGGAGCTCGAGCGTCTTCGGGCGATCGAGGTCGCCCTCGACCAGTGCTGGGACCTGCTGCGGCAACGGCGGGCGCGGCGCAGCGTCGGCGACGACCCGAGCGAGGCGAGCCCTCGGCCCGCCGACGTCGTCGAGCGCTACCAGCAGTGACCGACACCTGCACGCACCTGGGTACCGCCGTCGAGGGGGTCGAACCCTCGAGCGAGGGCTGTGAGGACTGCCTCCGCGTCGGGGGCCGCTGGGTCCACCTGCGGCTGTGCATGAGCTGCGGACACGTGGGGTGCTGCGACAACTCGCCCAACCGGCACGCCACGGCGCACTGGCGGGCGCACCACGACCACCCGCTGATCCGGTCCTACGAGCCGGGCGAGGACTGGTGGTGGTGCTACGCCGACGAGCTGTTCTTCGAGCTCGACGGCGCGCCGCCGGCGCCCTCGCATCCGTGACTCCCTGCAGCGCTGAGGCTCGGGCTGCCTGGCCCCGGGTTCGAGGGTGATCCGGCTCGAGCTCGACGGCGCAGTCGCCGACGACGGCCTGCAGGTCGACGTGTCCGATGCCGGCGGCCTCCTCAGGTGGTCGGTGGCCAACGGTGACGACCGACCGCGCCGCGTCGACCGGGTCCAGCTCCGGTTCCGGCTCGAGAGCGACGGCCCCGTCCGGATGTTCCGCCACGGGTACCAGTCGTGGTCGACGTGCGGAACCGTTCCGGTCGGCGCGCACAGCGACGAGTCACTCGCTTCGCCGGCACCGCCCGGCGCTCTCCGGGCCACGTTCCACGCCGACAGCGATCCCGTGGCGACTGGCACGTCGCGCAGCGAGCTGGTGACGGTGCTCGCCGACGGCGACGGCAGCGCCGTCTGCGTCGGCTTCGACGGCGGCGCGCGCCACGACGGCACCTTCCGCGTGACCGACGGCGAGGTCGTGGCCGAGGCGTTCCTCGGCGGCGCCGAGCTCGACGCCGGCGAGCGGCGGCACCTCCACGACCTCCGAGTCGTCGCCGGCGACCCGGGCGAGGCGCTCGGCACGTGGGCCGCGTGGGCGGGCGCCTGCTCGGTCGCGCGGGTCGCGGCTCCGTACCAGGTGGGCTGGTGCTCCTGGTACCAGTACTTCCACGACGTCACCGAGGCGCATCTGCGCGCCAACCTGGCGCGAGCCGATGAATGGCCGATCGACGTCTTCCAGCTCGACGACGGCTACCAGGCCGCCATCGGCGACTGGCTGCTCCGAGCCGACTCGTTCCCGACGCCGCTGGAGCGCATCGCCGCCGACATCGACGCCGCCGGGCTCGTCCCCGGGCTCTGGCTGGCGCCCTTCCTGGTGTCCCCGGCATCCCGGGTGGCGGCCGAACACCCCGAGTGGATCGTGCACAGAGCGTCCGGACGACCGGCCATCGGCGCGGCCAACCCACGCTGGGGCGGCGAGCAGTGGATCCTCGACACCAGCCACCCGGCCGTCCTCTCCCACCTCGAGCAGCTCGCACGACAGCTCGTCGAGATGGGGTGGCGCTATCTCAAGCTCGACTTCACCTACGCCCCGTCGTTCACCGCCGAATGGCACGACCCGACGCGAACGCCGGCCGAACGAGTGCGGGCCGGCTTCGACGCCGTGCGTCGCGGGGCCGGCGACGACGTCTTCGTGCTCGGATGCGGCGCGCCCATCGGTCCCTGCATCGGTGTCGTCGACGGGATGCGGATCGGACCCGACGTGGCTCCGCACTGGGCGCCGAGGGTGACCGGTGCGTACGCCGAGACCGCCCCTTCGGTGCGGAACGCCTGGCGAAACACGCTGGCCCGCTCGTTCCAGCACCGCCGGCTGTGGCTCAACGACCCCGACTGCCTCATGCTGCGCACCCGCGACACCGACCTCTCCGAGGCGCAGGTCCGCGCCTGGGGGCTCGCCGTCGCGGCGTCGGGTGGCATGGCGTTGATCTCCGACGATCTGGCGCTGCTCGACGACACGTCTCGTCGCCTGCTCGACGAGGTGCTCGATGCCGGGCGATCGGCGGACGCGCGCGCTTCGGCCGAGGGCCCACCGGTGTGCCCCGACCTCCTCGAGCGCGCCACACCGACCACCCTCGTGTCCGGCGATCTCACGCTCGTCGTGCGACCCCGAACGAGGCACGGCCTCGTCACGGGGTGATGGCGCTGCGCCCCTGGAGGAACATGACCGCGGCCCAACCGGTCCACGCGGCCACGACGATCGGGAGCACTCGACCACGCACCACCCACCACAGGCCCGCGGCGGTGAGCGCGGCCGGTAGCGCGCTCCACAACAGGCTCACGGTGCTGAGCCCCACGACGCGCATGAGCGAGCTGGGCCGTACGGTGACGAGCTCGACCGCAGCGAGAGCCAGGAACGGCGCGCCGACGACCCAGGCGAGGCCGCGCCGCAGCGATCCCGCCGGCGCGGCGACCCCAGCCGCGACGGTGGCGACCCAACCAACGGCCAGCACCGTGAGCACCCACGAAGGGTCGCGACGACGGACCGAGCCGTCGGCGAGCTCGATGAAGCACCGATCGCCGAGGGGCCACCACGACCGTTCCTCGAACGTCGTCGCGCCCGGGATGCCCGGATGGCTGCGACAGAACCCGTCCAGCCGTCGATCGCGGACCTCGGCGGACGCTTCGAGGGCGAGCACCGCGAGGACGGCGCAGACGAGACCGGCGAGGGCGTAGCCGGCGACGTGCCGCGTACGAGGCACGGCCCGCTCAGCGGGCAGGCTCGAACGACGGAAGGCTCAAGCGCTCCCGGATCTCGGCCTGGACCTCCTCGACGGAGCGGGTGGCGTCGATGTGGACGACGAACTCCTTGCGCTCGAACAGCTCGATGATCGGTCGGGTCTTCTCGTGGTAGTCGGCCAGCCGCGCCGCCAGTGCCTCGGGCGTGTCGTCGGGACGCGACACCAGCTGACCGCCGCAGACATCGCAGATCCCCGGAGCGGCCGGGCTGCTCGCCATGAGGTTGTAGTCGAGGCCGCACTTGGAGCACAGCCGTCGGGAGAGCACCCGTCGGTGGACCTCTTCGTCGGGCAGCTCGAGCACGATGACGGCATCGATGTCGTAGCCCTCGAGGAAGAACTCCGCCTGGCGGGCGTTGCGGGGAAAGCCGTCGATGACGAACCCGTAGTTCCAGTCGTGCAGCGCGAGTCGGTCGCGGACGACGGACTCGACGAGCTCGTCGTCCACGAGGGCGCCGGCCGCGAGGGTGCGCCGCACCTGGGCCCCGATCTTCGTGTGGCTCGAGACGTTCCATCGGAAGATGTCGCCGACACCGATGTGGACGAGATCGAGGTCGTCGACGAGCATCTGGGACTGCGTGCCCTTGCCGCTGCCCTGCACGCCCATGATCACGTACTTGCGCATGGCGGCTACCCCGCCTCGTCGGTGGTCGGGCCCGTCGTCGCTTCGAGCAGCCGGCGGGCGCGGCGCCCGAGGTCGCCGAGGTCGACACGACCGGCGTCGGCCGCGGCGACCAGCCGCTCGGCGAGGTCGAGGGCGTCGTCGACGATCCCGGCCTGCGACGCGGCGTCCTGGCCCATGTCGTGGAGGATCGTGCGCTCGGTGCGCGAGGCGACGATCGGGTGCGAGACGCCCTCGACCCAGACCTCTGTGCGGCGTCCGTCGCCCCGCGCGTCGCCGCGGAGCGGCTCGAGGGCGTAGATCTTGTCGGCGCGGGCGTACTTGCCGAATCCGAGGAAGACCATGCGGGGATCGCCGGGCATCGGGAGGATTCTTTCTCGCCCGGCCGGCCTTCGCGTCCCGAGGCTCAGCGAGACGACTTCGCCGGCCGGGGACGGTCGAGCGAAGCCGGAGCGAGGGTTCCCGCGATCACGTCGCGGGCCACGTCCGCCAGGCGCAGGTTGCGGTTACGGGCGTGGGAGCGCAGGGTCTCGAACGCCTGCTGCATGTCGAGGCCCTCCCGCTCGGCGACCATGCCCTTCGCCTGCTCGATGACGATGCGGGTGTTCAGGGCGTGGTTGAGCTGCTCGTTGAGCACCTGCGCCTCGAGGGCCGCACGGTGTTGGAGGATGGCGATCGTGGCGACATCGGCCAAGGCCTGGGCCGCTTCGACGTCGGCCGATCGCATCGCGCCCGGCTCGGGGTGGAACAGGTTGAGGGCGCCGATGACGCTGCCCCGGAGGCGCATGGGCAGGGCGTGGACCGCGCGGAAGCCGGCGCCGAGCGCCTCGACCGCGAACGCGGGCCAGCGCCCCTCGTCGACGGCCAGGTCGTGGTGCGTGACCGGCAGCGCCGTGCGATAGCAGTCGAGGCAGGGCCCTTCCTGCGACTGGATCTCGAACAGCTCCAGCACCCGAAGGGCGTCGCTCGACGACGCCATGACCCGCAGCTCGCCGTCGGGTCCCGCCAGCATGATGCCGGCCGCTCCGACGCCGAGCACGTCGACGCAGCGGTCGGTGACCAGCGTGAGCAGCTCGACCACGTCGAAATCGGCTACGAGCGTGTCGGCCAGCTCGACGAGCGTCCTGGCGAGCGTCGCTTCTCTCGGCATCGGATCTCCCGTCACCGTGGCCCGGGAACCTCGGCTCTCCCGCTGCTCGGGAGGGTGACGTCGCCATCGTAGGAGCCAACGCGTATCATCGGGAGCTGCCGTCGCCCATTTCGCGACAGCTCGGCTCCAGACCTCGGCCGCCCGCAACGTGTGGTCGAGGGAGTACGCCGATGTCGGTCATCGAAGTCCAGGTCGCGGCACCGGCGGTCGACCCCGTCCCGCACCCGGAGCCCCCTCGCAGCGCCGGGCGGCGGAGCGAGCAGCTGCTGACCGGCGCCATCGTGTTCGTCCCGCTCGTGGCCACCCTGCTCGTCGTCGTCGGGCTGTGGGGACGGAGCGTCGGGCTCCTGGAGGTGGTGCTCGCGGTCGTGCTGTACGCGGTGGCGGGCCACGGCGTCACGATCGGGTTCCATCGCCTCCTCACCCACCGCAGCTTCAAGGCGAAGCGGCCGCTCAAGGTCCTGCTCGCCGTGGCCGGCTCGATGGCCTTCGAGGGCCCGGTGATCGGCTGGGTGGCCGACCACCGGCGCCACCACGCCTACACCGACCGACCCGGCGACCCGCACTCCCCTCACGCCTACGGCGGCGGGTTCCGCGCCCAGGTCCGCGGCCTGTGGCATGCCCACACCGGATGGTTGTTCGACCACGACCCGACCCCGCCGGAGCGCTACGCCCGTGACCTGCTCGCCGACCGCGACGTGGTGGCGATCAACCGGCTGTTCCCGCTGTGGTGCGTCGTGTCGCTCGGCGTCCCGTTCGCCCTCGGCTGGCTGCTCGGCGGCGGCATCGGCGCTGCCGCCAGCGCGCTGCTCTGGGCGGGCGCCGTGCGCGTGTGCCTGCTGCACCACATCACGTGGAGCATCAACTCGCTCTGTCACATGTTCGGACGCCGGCCGCACGACACGCCCGACCGGAGCACGAACCTTGCGGTCCTGGCGATCGTGTCGATGGGCGAGTCCTGGCACAACAACCACCACGCCTCGCCGGCATCGGCCCGCCACGGGCGAGGGCGCGGGCAGCTCGACTCATCGGCGTGGCTGATCACCCGGTTCGAGCGCTGGGGTTGGGCGTGGAACGTCCGCCGCCCGGCGACCGTCGATGTGACATGAGTCTCTCCTAACCCCGTCATGATCTGGCGCTGCAGCGCCATAAGGTCAGAGGTCGACCGATGATTCACGCGTCGCCGGTTCGTCGGACCGTTCGGACGCTGATCCCCCCACGATCTCGGAGGTAGCTCGTGTTCGCACGCCTCGGTCCCTGGTGCCATGACCGGCGCAGGCTCGTAGTCGGCCTGTGGATCGCCGCGCTCGTGCTCGCGAACGTCCTCTCCGGGGCCGTCGGCAACGGCTTCCGAGACGAGTTCAACCTGCCCGACGTCGAGTCGAAGCGCGGGTTCGACATCCTCGACGCGGAGTTCGGAGGCCAGGGCACCGGCCAGGTGGGCACGATCGTGTTCCGCGCCGAGCAGGGGGTCGACGACCCGGCCGTGCGCGAAGCGATGGAGTCGCTGTTCGCCGAGGTCGCGGCCCTCGACGATGTGACGAGGGTCGAGAGCCCCTATGCCGAGGAGGGTGCCCAGCAGATCAGCACGCAGGGCCCCGAGGCCGGCCTGATCGCGTTCGCCAACGTCGAGCTCCCCGAGGACATCGACTTCCCCGCGCGGGGGAGATCCGCGACCAGATCCTCGAGGACGCGCCTGACGTCGAGGGCCTCGACATCGAGCTGGGCGGCTTCATCTTCGCCGAGTTCGAGGAGCCGTCGTCCGAGGCCCTCGGCCTCGCCTTCGCCATCGTCATCCTCATCGTCGCCTTCGGCTCGGTGCTGGCCATGGGGCTGCCCGTCGGCGTCGCCCTCTTCGGCATCGGCATCGGCACCGCCCTCATCGCCCTGTTGAGCAACGTGATGTCGGTCCCCGACTTCGCCACCTTCCTCGGCATCATGATCGGGCTCGGCGTCGGGATCGACTACGCGCTCCTGGTCGTCACCCGCTACCGCGAGCAGCTGCACGCCGGTCACACGGTGCGGGAGTCGATCACCGTCGCCCTCGACACCGCGGGACGGTCGGTCTTGTTCGCCGGGATCACCGTCGTCATCTCGCTGCTCGGCATGCTCCTCATGGGCGTGAGCTTCGTGCAGGGCCTGGCCGTCGGTGCCGCCGCCGTGGTCGCGGTGACCGTCGCCGCGTCGCTGACGTTGCTGCCAGCACTGCTCGGCTTCGCCGGGGAGCAGGTCGAACGGACGCGCTGGCGTGGCCTCATCGCCGCCGGGCTCGTGGCCGTGGCCCTGGTCGGCTTCGGTCTCAAGCTCGCCCCGCTCACCGTCGGGCTACCCCTGGCGGTCATCGTGCTCATCGCCGGCTTCTTCTTCGGACCGTTGAAGAAGGAGGTGCGGCACCGGCCGCCCAAGCCCCTGCGAGAGACGACTGCGTACCGCTGGAGCCGGGTCATCCAGCACCGGCCGTGGACGGCGGCCGTCGGTGGCGCCCTGGCGCTGCTCATCCTCGCCGTCCCCGTCCTCGACCTGCGGCTCGGGTTCTCCGACGAGAGCAACTTCCAGGACGACACGACGACGAAGCAGGCCTACGACCTCCTCGTCCTCGGCTTCGGGGCCGGCTTCAACGGTCCGCTGCTCCTGGTCGCCGAGGTCCCCGAAGGAACGGACCCGGCGGCGCTGGAGGCAGTCAACGAGGCCGTCGCCGCCGACGTCGGGGTCGCCTTCGTCTCCCCGCCTCGGCCGAACGACCCAGCCGCACCGACCGCGGTGATCTGGAGCGTCGTGCCCACGACCGGTCCGCAGGACGCGGCCACCACCAACCTCGTGAACCGGCTGCGGGACGATGTCCTGCCCGGCGTCGAAGCGGTCGCCGGGGTCGAGGTCCTGGTCACCGGGGCCGTGGCCGTCAACGTCGACTTCTCCGACCTCCTGGCGTCCCGGCTGCCGTACTTCTTCGCCGCCGTGCTGGGCCTCTCGTTCCTGCTCCTGCTCGTCGTCTTCCGGTCCCTGCTCGTGCCGGTGAAGGCGGTGATCATGAACCTGCTGTCGATCGGCGCCGCCTACGGCATCGTCGTCGCCCTGTTCCAGTGGGGCTGGCTCAGCGACATCACCGGCGTGCAGCCGGCACCGATCGAACCGTGGGCGCCGATGATGCTGTTCGCCATCGTGTTCGGCCTCTCGATGGACTACGAGGTCTTCCTGCTGTCACGGATCCGCGAGGAGTGGCACCGCAGCGGCGACAGCCGGAGATCGGTCGCCGACGGCCTCTCGGCCACGGCGAAGGTCATCACGGCGGCGGCGGCGATCATGGTCTTCGTGTTCGGCAGCTTCATCCTGGAGGACGACCGGACCGTGAAGCTCATGGGCGTCGGCCTGGCGACGGCGATCTTCCTCGACGCCACGATCGTCCGGATGCTGCTCGTGCCGGCGACCATGGAGCTGCTCGGCGACAAGAACTGGTGGCTGCCGCGCTGGCTCGACCGGCTGCTGCCCAACATCGACGTCGAGGGTCACGCCGAGGCGCCCCCGCCCGAGGAGGTCGGAGGCCGAGCGCGAGCCCGTGCTCACCGGCTCGCGCTAGCCCCCAACACCCCGAACTGGCGGTGGTTGTCGGCGTAGAGACCGAACAACCACCGCCGGTTCAGCTCGGGATGGTGACGACGACCTTGCCGAGGGCCTTGCGGTCGGCGAGGGCACGGATCGCCTCGCCGGCCCGCTCGAGCGGGTAGGTCGCGGAGACGTGCGGCCTCAGCTTGCCGTCGCGCCAGAGCCCCATCAGCTCCTCGACGTTGCGACGGTGACGCTCGGGCTCGCGGCCGACGAACGCCCCCCAGAACACCCCGACGATCTGGCACCCCTTGAGCAGCGCCAGGTTGAGCGGGATCTTGGGGATCTCACCGGCGGCGAAGCCGACGACGAGGAAGCGGCCCTCCCAGGCGGTGGACCGCAGCGCCGGCTCGCTGTACGAGCCGCCCACCGGGTCGTAGACCACGTCGGCGCCGCGACCGCCGGTGAGCTCCCTGACCCTGGTCTTCAGGTCCTCCTCGTCGTAGTTGACCGTCATCGCCGCGCCGTACTCCTGGCAGAGCGCCAGCTTCTCCTTCGTCGATGCCGCGGCGATGACCGTCGCCCCCATCAGGGCGCCCAGCTCGACAGCGGCGAGCCCGACACCACCGGCCGCGCCCAGGACGAGCAGCGTCTCGCCCGGCTGGAGGTCGGCTCGGTCCTTCAGCGCGTGGTGGGAGGTGCCGTAGGCGTACAGGAAGGCCGACGCGTGCTCGGAGTCCATCCCGTCGGGCACCGGTATGCAGCCGGCCGCGGGCACGGCGATCTTCTCGGCCAGCCCGCCCCAGCCGGTCGAGGCGAAGACGTGGTCGCCCACGGCGAGGGTCGTGACCCCGGTGCCGACGGCGCTCACCCGACCAGCGACCTCGGCGCCCGGTGAGAACGGCAGCGGCGGCTTGAACTGGTACATGTCCTGGATGATCAGGACATCGGGGAAGTTGACGGCGCAGGCCTCGACGTCGACGACGACCTGACCGTCGTCGGGCGTCGGGTCGTCGACCTCCTCCAGCACGAGGGACTCGGGGGGCCCGAAGGCCTTGCACAGCACGGCTCGCATCGGCGCACCGTAGCGAGCACGATCACGCCATGACGCTTCGCATCGGGGTCCTCGGCGCCGCGCGCATCGCGCCCGCCGCTCTCATCCGCCCGGCTCGGAAGGTCCCCGACGTCGAGGTGAGCGCGATCGCGGCCCGAGACCCGGCCAAGGCGGCGAAGTTCGCCCACAAGCACGACATCGCGACGGTGCACAAGAGCTACGACGACGTCCTCGCCGATCCCGAGATCGACGCCGTCTACAACCCGCTGCCCAACGGGCTCCACGGCCGATGGACGATCGCGGCCCTCGAGGCCGGCAAGCACGTCCTCTGCGAGAAGCCGTTCACCGCCAACGCCGAGGAGGCACGCGCCGTGGGCGCGGTCGCCGAGGGTTCGGACCGGATCGTGATGGAGGCGTTCCACTACCGCTACCACCCGATGACCGAGCGGATCCTGGAGATCATCGGATCCGGCGAGCTGGGCGAGCTCCGGCACGTGGAGACGTGGATGTGCATCCCGCTCCTGCTCCCCCGCGACATCCGGTGGCAGCTCGGCCTCGCCGGCGGCGCGCTGATGGACGTGGGCTGCTACGCGCTGCACCAGCTCCGGACGTTCGCCGGCGCCGAGCCCCAGATCACGTCGGCGACGGCGAAGCTGGCCTCGCCCGGCGTCGACCGGCTGGTGCGGGCCCAAGCTCGGTTCGCCGACGGCCGCACCGGGCGCATCACCGCGTCCATGGCGTCGTACCGGCTCCTGTCCATCGGTGCCCGTGTGCTCGGCTCCGACGGCGAGCTCCGCGTGCGGAACACGACCACGCCGCAACTCCTCGGGCGTGTCTCGGTCCGTTCCGGCGGATCGGTGCGGAACGAGACCTTCACCCGCGAGCCGACCTACCTCTTCCAGCTGCGGGCCTTCGCCGGCGCCGTGCTCCGGAACGAGCCGTTCCCGACCGGCATCGACGACGCCGTCGCCAACATGGAGGCGATCGACGCGTGCTACCGCGCTGCCGGCCTCGAGCCTCGTCAGCCGACGGGGTGAGGGGGCGCCGCGCGCACGCGATCGGCCGCGAACGGGACCGGGAGCTCGACACCGTCGGACATGCGGCGGAGGCGGTAGCCCTCCGGTGTCGACCCGGCGACCACGAACCCGGGGTGGAACGACAGATCGAACCGGTCCTCGACCTCGACAGCGGTTCCGTCGTGCAGGCGCTCCCCGGCGCCGCGCACCTCGTCATCCATGACTTCACCTTCACATCGACAAAGCCCGCCCTCCAAGCGTGCCGTCCTCGTCGGGTTTCGGCAAGGCCAAACGTCGACACGCCTGAGTGCGTTCACAAACAGGTCAGGCGCCGTTCGTGCCCGCGTTCATCGCCGCTTGACGCCGCCGTACTTCATCCGGGTGTCGCTCATCGAGGCGGGCCTGGCGTCGTCCTGACGGATCCCGGCGTCGACGACCTCACCGACGAAGAGGGTGTGGGTGCCGAGGTCGAGCTGCTGGCGGACGGCGCAGTCCATCCAGGCGAGTGCCTCCTCGAACACGGGCGCGCCCGTCGTCGCGCCCCGGACGGCCCGGCCGTTCAAGCTGGCCCCGTCGTCGGTGGCGGGCTTCGAGAACTTCACGAAGACCCGGGTGTCCTCGGCGTCCCACAGGTTGACGGTGAACGAGCCGCCGTCGGTGATCAGACGGTGGGTGACCGCCTCGTTGTCGACACCGACACCGATGAGCACCGGATCCATCGAGAGCTGCGTGACCCAGCTCGCCGTCATCGCGTTGCGCTCGTCTCCGGCGCGAGAGCCGATGAGCACCGAGCGCGTTGGGGATCTTCCAGGTCACGCGGTTGAGGAGCTCGGCGTCCAGGGGCATGCGCCCGAGGCTACGGCTGGGTCGCGGCGTACGGTGCGGGCGTGGCGGAACCGCTCGGCTTCGGGGAGGAGCTGCGATCGCAGCTGGCGGCGAACATCGCCGCCCACGAACGGCACGAGATCGAGCTCGACGGCCGCCGGCACGCGGCGGTGGCGGTCGTCGTCGTCGACAGCGATCCCGACGTGCACGGCGACGATCCGTACCCGTTCACGGCCGAACGCATGGCGGCGGTCCCGGGCGCGAAGCACCTCCAGCTCAGCGGCAGCGTGGCCGGGACCGCCGGCGGGCCGGCGGTCCTGCTCACACGGCGCGCGGCGCGCCTGCGGGCCCACTCCGGGCAGTGGGCGCTGCCGGGCGGACGCGTCGACGAAGGCGAGCGGCCGGTCGACACGGCGCTGCGGGAGCTCCACGAGGAGCTCGACCTCCAGCTCGCCGAGCCGGCCGTGCTGGGCGCGCTCGACGACTACGCCACCCGATCGGGCTTCGTGATCACGCCGTTCGTGCTGTGGGGCGGCGCCGACCCGGCGATGCGGCCCCACCCCGACGAGGTCCTGTCGGTGCACCGCGTCGCCTTCCGGGAGCTGTGCCGGCCGGACTCACCCCGGTTCGTCACCATCCCGGAGTCGGACCGACCTGTCGTCCAGGTCCCGGTGGGCGGCGACCTGATCCACGCGCCGACCGGGGCGGTCCTGCTCCAGTTCCGGCGCGTCGCCATCGAGGGGACGTCCGAACGCGTCGCCGACTACGAGCAACCCGTCTTCGCCTGGCGCTGAAGCCACCGCTACACCGCGGGGATGATCCCCATGCGGCCCTTCTGGAAGTCGTCGATGGCGTCGAGGATCTCCTGGCGGGTGTTCATGAGGAACGGGCCGTAGTGGGCGATCGGCTCGCGGATGGGGAGGCCGCCGAGGAGCAGCACCTCGAGGTTGGGCGAGTCCTCGGGCTGGGTGTCGGCGGCGCCGACGACGATCGTGTCGCCGGGACCGAACACGACGAGCTGGTGGGCGTCGACCGGGCGGCGTTCGCGCCCGGCGTAGCCGCGTCCCGTGAGGACGTAGGCCAGGCCGCTGAACTCCGGGTTCCACGGGACCTCGAGCTGGGCACCGGGGCTGACGCTGGCGTGGGCGTAGGTGATCGGCGTGTGGGTGTCGCCGGGGCCGGCGTGGCCGCCGAGGTCACCGGCGATGAGCCGGACCAGCGCCCCGCCGTCGGGCGAGGAGAGCAGCGTCAGGTCGTGGCGGGTGATGGCCTGGTAGCGGGGTGGGGTGAACTTGAGGCGGGCGGGGAGGTTGACCCAGAGCTGCACGCCGTGGGAGCGGCCGCCGTTGCGGAAGAAGGTGTTCGTGGGCACCTCGTCGTGGAGGATCCCGGCGCCGGCGGTCATCCACTGGGTGTCGCCTTCGCCGATGACCCCGCCGCCGCCGTTCGAGTCGTGGTGCTCGATGACGCCGTCGATGATGTAGGTGACGGTCTCGAAGCCCCGGTGGGGGTGCCACGGCGCCCCGACGGGCTCGTTGGGGGCGTACTCGACCGGGCCGAGCTGGTCGAGGAGGAAGAACGGATCGGCGACGTGGGTGTCGACGCCGCCGGGGAACGGGCGCCAGACCTCGAAGCCGGCGCCTTCGACGGCGTGGTGGGCGGGCACGACCTGGGCGACCGGCCGCGGGTTGGCCTCGGGGGCGGGAGCCGCCAGCCGAGGGAGGACGAGGGGGTTGTCGACGGAGATGGCAGGCATCGACGGTCGTGAACAAGGTTGCGTACGCAACTATTCCGCGCCTGGCGTAGACGCCCGGATCTAGCTTCTCGGCGATGGAAGACGTTCTGGGGTATGCGGGGCGGCGGGCCGTTGTCACGGGTGCCGCGTCGGGGATGGGCGCCGCCGCCGCCGCCCTGCTCACGGAGCTCGGGGCCGCGGTGACCGCGATCGACGTCAAGCCGGTCGAGCTCGCCGGCGCCACGTCGCTCGTGGTCGACCTCCGCGACAAGGCGGCCATCGACGAGGCCGTCGGCGCCATCGGTGAGCCGGTCGACGCCGTCTTCAGCGTCGCTGGCCTACCCGGCCCGCCGTTCTCCGACCTCGACACGGTGAAGGTGAACTTCATCGGCGCCCGCCACCTCATCGACGGCCTCGTGCCGATGATGCGGCCGGGCTCGGCGGTCGTCTGCGTGGCGTCCAACGCCGGGCTCGGCTGGCAGCAGGAGCTCGACGCCCTGCTCCCCCTCGTGAGCGACACCGACTTCGACGGCGCCGTCGCCTGGTGCGAGGCGAACCCCGCCGCCATCGCCGGCGGCTACCTCTTCTCGAAGAAGGCGACGAACGCCTGGGTCGCCTGGCGCGGCACGCGGCTGATCGCCGACGGCATCCGGCTGAACTGCACGAACCCCGGCCCGACCGACACGGCGATGATGCCGACGTTCGAGGCGCAGGCCGGCAAAGAGCTGATCGACGCCTTCATCGGACCGTCGGGACGGCGGTCGACCGCCGAGGAACAGGCCTGGCCGATGCTGTTCCTCAACAGCCCGCGATCGAGCTACGTCGCCGGCGAGGCGCTCCACGTCGACGCCGGCTTCCTCGCCGCCATGACCACGAGGCAGCTCTGATGAGCGACGACGACTCCCGGGTCGGTGCGGAAGGCGAGCCGTTCGAGCTTCGGGTCGAGCTCGGCAAGGTGCGCGAGTTCGCCCGGGCGACGAAGTCCAAGCACCCCGAGCACCTGGCGGAGGACGGTGTCGCGCCGGTGACGTTCCTCCAGACCTCGGCGTTCTGGATGACGCCGGCGAGCAACCCGTGGGTCGGGCGGGGCCGCAAGCTCGAGCGCATCCTGCACGGCGAGCAGGAGTTCACCTTCCACGGCGAGCCCCCGGGACCCGGCGCCGTGCTCACGGGCACGGCGCGCATCGACAAGGTCTACGAGAAGGAAGGCAAGCGCGGCGGGACGATGAGCTTCACGGAGATGGTGACCGAGTACCGCGACCAGGACGGGCGCCTGGTGGCCGAGTCGCGGAGCACCACCATCGAGACGAGCAAGGCGACGACGGAGGGCTGATGGGCACCGACTGGGACACGATCGCCGAGGGCGACGAGCACGAGCCGCTCGTCGACGCGCCGCTCACCATCACCGACTTCGTCCGCTACCAGGGCGCGTCCGGTGACATGAACCCCATCCACCACGACCCGGCCTTCGCCGCCAAGGCCGGGTACCCGACGCCGTTCGCCGTCGGGATGCTCCAGGCCGGGATCCTCGCCACCTACGCCACCGACTGGCTCGGGCCCCGCAACGTCCGCCGCTTCCGGGTGCAGTTCCGGGAGCAGGCGTGGCCCGGCGACGTGCTCACCTACGCCGGCAAGGTCGTGGCGAAGCGCGAGGAGGACGGCGAGCACCTCGTCGACCTCGAGCTGTCGGCGACCCGCCAGACCGGAGGCGTCCACCTCAAGGGCTGGGCCACGTTCGTCGTACCTGCCTGATGGTCGGCTCCGCGCCGTCCTGGCGCTACTCGTCGCCGGTCGAGCCCTCGAACCGCGGCGGCCGCTTCTCGGTGTGCGACGCCAGTCCCTCGCGGGCGTCGGGCCCGCCGAAGCCGAAGAACTCGTAGGCCAGGCTGGCGTCGAGGATCGCCGCCTGGGCGCGGTACCAGTTGTTCAGGGCCTGCTTCGTCCATCGGATCGCCGACTGCGCGCCCCCGGCGAGCTGCACCGCGACCTCGAGGGCCCGGTCGTGCACCTGGTCGTCGTCGACGCACAGCGACACGAGGCCGATGCGCTCGGCCTCCTCCCCGGTCAAGGTGTCGCAGGTGAGGAGGTAGTACTTCGCCTTCGCCATGCCACACAGCAGCGGCCAGCAGATGGCCGCGTGGTCGCCGGCGGTGACGCCGAGCCGGGTGTGGCCGTCGATGATCCGCGCCGATGCGGGCGACCACGGACACGTCGGCGAGGATCCCGGCGACCAGCCCCGCGCCCACGGCCGGCCCGTGGATGGCCGACACGATCGGCTTCGAGCAGTCGATCACGTTGAACACGAGGTCGCGGGCCTCGCGCATCACCCGGGTGCGCACCTCGTAGTCGGACATGAGCGAGTCGAGCAGCTCGAAGGAGCCGCCGGCGGAGAACGCCCGTCCCGCTCCTTGGAGCAGGGCCACGTTCGTCTCGGGATCCCGGTCGACGGTCCGCCAGACGTCGGCGAGCTGGCGGTGCGCGGCGACGCCCACGGCGTTGAGCCCGGGCGCGTCGAGGGTGATCCGGAGCACACCGCCGGCGGGCCGGTCGACCCGCAGGTCGGGGTAGTCCTCGTAGCCGGGGGGACGGTCGGTCATGGCGCCAATGTGCCACGTCCCCATGCTGCGGCAGGCTGGGACCGATGACGGCGACCGCGAAGGAGTACAGCCCCGAGGACTTCAAGGACTTCGCGGGACCGAGCTGACGACCGCACCCAGTAGGTTCCGCGGCGGTGGAGATCCGCTCGGACCGACGCTGGGGCTTCGACGTCGGTCCGGCGGATCTGTGGGAGGCCATCGCCGACGTGGACGACTACCGCCGCTGGTGGCCGTGGCTGCGCCGGTTCGAGGCCACCGGCCTGGTCGCCGGCGACACGTGGCGCTGCGTCGTGCAACCGCCGCTTCCGTACACGCTGCGGTTCCGAGTCGCGCTCGACGAGGTCGACCCGCACCGCCTGGTGGCAGCGACCCTGACCGGCGACGTCACCGGCGAGGCGCGCCTCGAGATCGACGAGCGCGACGACGGGTGCGAGGCCCGGCTCGTGTCGCGCCTCGCTCCCGGCAACGGCGCGCTTCGGATCGTCGCCATGCTCGCCCGACCGATCGCCCGTTTCGGGCACGACTGGGTCCTCGACACGGGAGCCCACCAGTTCGTGGCCCGCGCCGTGTGAGCGCTACGGCCAGGCCGTCCACCGGTCGATGTCGATGGCGATGAGCGGGCCGGTGGGCGTCTGGCGCCGGTAGGGCTCGTACTTCCCGGCCAGCAGCGCCATCGCCCGGTCGTGCTCGCCGCCGCGGCTGACCAGCCGCCCCCGGCCGTCGAGGCGGACCCACCACAGCGCCGCCCAGTCGTCCTCGTAGTGGTCGACGAGGATGGCCGCCTCCGGATGGGCGGCGAGGTTGCGAAGGCGTTGGAGCTGCCGGGTCGACTTCGGCTTGTCGTCGACGGCCGTGTACGCCGTCTCACCATCGAGGGCGAAGCAGCAGACGACGACGTGCGGCCGACCGTCGGGCCTGACCGTCGCCAGCCGGCCGACCGGTGCCCCCGTCACTCGGCTGCGCATCGTCGGATCGTCCATCGGTCACGGCGTCCGCAGGGCGCGGTGAGGCAGCGAGTGATCCCAGTCGGCGAGCAGGGTGCGCATCGCGGTCAGCAGGACGAGCGGCTCGTCGAGCATGGCGTGATGCCCGGCTTCGGGCAGCTCGATCGACGGGCGCGGCCCGGCCGAGGCTCTCGTACATGGAGGCGCCGATGTCCGGCGTGACGAGGCCGTGCTCGGACCGCAGCAGGGCGAAGCGGCAGCGCACCCGCTCGAGGTAGGGCGCGGCCACGCCGCGCATCGACCCGGCGAACTGCTCGAAGATCCGCCGGTCGAACTTCCACTGCCACCCGCCGTCGACCGAGCGGACGAACGCCGGGCGACGTGGTCGACCACGTAGTCGAGGTAGTGCTCCTGCGGCGGGACCGTCCGGAAGCGCTCCATGGCCTCCTCGACCGAGGCGTACGTGCGGGGCCGGCCGAACGCCTGCTTGAGGTGGAACGACTCGACCTCGGGGTCGGGCCTGGTCACCGGCGAGTCACAGACGATGACACCGTCGAGGCTCTCGCCGTGCAGCGCGGCCGTGAGGATCGTGACGAAGCCGCCCATGCTGTGGCCGATGACGACCGGTCGCCCGTCGATGGCCCCGTCGGCGGCGACGGCGATCACCTCCTCGGTCCACTGCTCCATCGCGTACACGTCGCGGTGGTCGCTGTCACCGTGGCCCGACAGATCGACGGCGAGGACGCGGAACTCGTCGGCGAAGCGCGCCGCGACATGCGTCCACCAGTGGGCGTGGGCTCCGCCGCCATGGACGAAGACGAGGCCACGGCGCCCCTCCTCTCCCCAGGCCAGGTAGTGGATCGCAGCACCGTCGACCTCGACGCGCGACTCGGTGAACGGCACCGCCAGCGCTCGCCAGAACCACTTCGGGGAATGCTCGTGCAGCGGCACCGTCTCGTTCATCGCTGGGGAACCTAGAGGGAATGGGTCGCGGTCGACGACGCCTCGTAGCCTCCGGTGCGATGTCGGTCGTCGCCGCGCCGGAGCCGTCGCCGCCGAGCACCCGACCCCGGTTCCGCGGGACGCTCCACCGCATCGGTGCGCCGGTCGCTGCGGTCGCCTTCGTCTTGCTCGCCCTGGCCGCGCCGACGATCGGGGCGACGGTCGCCATCGCCGTCTACGGCATCTGCGTCACGACCATGCTCGCCGTCAGCGGCACGTACCACAGCGCCCGGATCTCGGAGGGCACGAGAGAGCGCCTGAAGCGGGTCGACCACTCGACGATCCTGCTGGCGATCGCCGGCTCGTACACGGCGGTGACCGTGCTCGCACTCGACGGTGGCGCCGAGACCGCGATGCTCATCCTCTGTTGGACGTTCGCCATCGCCGGCGTCGTGATCCGGATGGTGTGGCTCGACGCCCCTCGGGCGCTGGTGTCCGCCGTCTACGTCGTCACCGGCTGGCTCCTCGTGTTCGACCTGCCCGGCTACCTCGACGGCCTCAGCGCGACGCAGTTCGCCCTCCTGGCCGTGGGTGGTCTGCTCTACACCGCCGGCGCGGTCGTCTACGCCCTCAAGCGGCCCGACCCGTGGCCGGCGACGTTCGGGTACCACGAGGTGTTCCACACGCTCGTCGTCGTGGCGGCCGTCTGCCACTACCTCGCCGTGCTCTCCCTCGTCCGGTCCTAGTCCCGGGTGGCGACGGAGAGGGCCGGCAGCACCTCGGCGGCGAACAGGCGCATGCTCGCCTCGGCGTCGGCCATCGGCAGGCCGGCGTACCGGAAGCAGCACGTCAGGTCGTGGTCGCCGATCACCTCCCGGCGGGCGTGGAGGCGCTCGACGATCTGGTCGGGCGTCCCCCAGACGTTGACGGCCAGGTACATGTCGCACAGCTTCTCGAGGCCGATCGCCCGGAGCAGGTCGACGGCGCTGCCGTAGGACTCGTAGCCCTTCGCCTGCTTGAAGTGCTCGCTCTCGAGCTCGTAGTGCTCCATCACGCTCGCCAGGTACCCGGCGATGTGGCGGTGCGCCACCTCTTCGGCGCGCCCGGCGTCGGCGTCGCAGTACACGAAGTCGCACACCACCGGTGGCCCCGGCTCGCGGCCGTGCACCTCGACGAACCGATCGCGGTAGGTGGATACGGACTTCGCCTGGTCCTCCCACGGTCGCTGGCTGAACATCACCATCCGCGCGCCGAGCTCGGCGGCGGCGATGCACCGAGTCGGGCGACATGGCCACGCAGTAGGTGCGGTCGACGAAGGAGCGCGACGGCGCCGGCCTGATCGTCGTGCGCGGGCTGCGGGAAGTACGGGCCCGTCGCCCTCGATGACCCCCGACTCGAGGGCGGCGAGGATCATCGGTGCCGCCTCGTCGAAGCGGTCGCGCGACTCGTCCATGGGGATCCCGAACCCGGCGTACTCGCAGCGCGCCAGCCCGCGCCCCATGCCGAACAGCACCCGACCGTCGGCCAGGTGGTCGAGCAACGCCAGCTTCTCGGCGACGCGCAGCGGATCGTTCCACGGGAGGATCACGGCGCCGGTGCCGAGCAGGATGCGCTCGGTCCGCGCCGCCATGTGGGCGAGGAACACGGTGTTGTCGGGACAGAACGAGTAGTCGTCGAAGTGGTGCTCGACCGGCCAGATGGCGTGGAAGCCGAGCTCGTCGGCGAGGACGCCGAGGTGGATCTCGTCGGCGACGACCTGGGCGTCGGACACCGTGCCGTCGTAGCCCCACGACTGGAAGATCAACTGCACCCCGACGCGCATGAGCCGAGCGTAGGTGCGTGGCGGCGCGGAGCGCAGCGGGCCGAGCCGCTGCGGCGATCGCGCCTGATTTCATTTCGCGAACGTGTCGGCTGAGAGGAGCTGTTTCCGTACCGCTGAGCCGACACGATGGGCCCGGTCTGCGTCGTGTCGGCTCAGCGCGCCGGAAACGAGCCGCCTGAGCCGACACGTTGCCGGTGCGCAACAGATCAGCCCCGATCGGGAGCGCTCTTCGTCGCCGACCGGCCCCGCAGGGCTCTATCGGCGTGCCGGGCGGCCGAGTCGGAGCACTACCCCGAGAGCGGGGCGCTCGGTGTGAACGCCACCTTCAGGCCTTCGTAGCCGCTGATGAAGTTCGCCGGTCGGTGGGCCGGTTCGGTGTCGTCGACGAGGTGCAGATCGGGGAGGCGGTCGAGCAGGCGGTCGAACATCACGCGCATCTCGAGCCGGGCGAGGCTGGCGCCGAGGCAGAAGTGCGTGCCGAACCCGAAGGCGACGTGGTCGTTCGGGGACCGCTCGATGTCGAACCGGAACGGGTCGGCGAAGACGTCCTCGTCGCGGTTGGCCGACGGGTACAGGAGGAGGAGCTGCTCGCCCTTGCGGATCTGCTTGCCGTGGAACTCGACGTCGCGCGTCGCCATGCGGGCCATGTTCTTGATCGGGCTGACCCACCGCAGCATCTCCTCGATCGCCGAAGGCAGGAGCGCCCGGTCGGCCACGAGGCGGTCCCAGCGGTCGTGCTCGGCGAGGAGCTGGTACGCCCCGCCGGTGATGACGTGCCGCGACGTCTCGTCGCCGCCGATGAGGATCAGCAGCGTCTCCATCACGAGCTCGTCCTCATCGAGCCGGTCGCCGTCGATCTCGGCCTCGACGAGGACGCTCGTCAGGTCGGCGCGCGGCGCCGCCCGTCGATCGGCGATGACCTCGGTCATGTACGCCGTGTAGCCGGCGAACGCCTCGCCGGCGCGCTCGAGGCCGGCGAGGTCGGTCTGGCCGAGCGACCGGAGCAGGTCGTCGGACCACGCCAGCAGCTGGGCCCGGTCGGCCTCGTCGAACCCGAGCGCCTCTGCGATCATCACGAGCGGCAGCCAGGCGGCGACGTCCCACACCAGGTCGCACTGGCCCTGCTCGCACACCCTGTCGATGAGCTGATCGGTCACGCTGACGGCGAGCGCCTCCTGGTCGCGCACGCGCTGCGGGGTGAAGCCCTTGTTCACGAGCTTGCGCCGGCGCACATGGGCGGGATCGTCCATGTCGATCATCATCGGCATCGGCCCGGTCTCGGGCCTGATGCCACCGGCGTTGCTGAAGACGTCGGGGTGGGTGGCGGCGTCCTTCAGGTGCTCGTACTTGGTGACGCCCCACACCTCACCGCGCTCGTCCCAGTGCACCGGGTCGTTCCGGCGCAGCCAGGCGAGCTCCTCGTGCGGGTTGCGACCCCAGAAGTCACCGGCGCAGAGGTCGATGTCGTGCTCTCTCACGAGAACACGTTCTAGTTCGGGCGAACGTGGTCAGCGGGCGTCGACCGTGGCGGCGAGCTCGTCGCGATCCATCTTCGAGCGGCCCGGGATGTGCTGCTCCGACGCCAGGTCGATGAGCTGCTCCTTGGTCATCCCGTCGGCGTCAGCCGGGGTCGGCGCGCCGAGCTGCGCCTTGCGGGCCTCGAGCTGCTGGCCGATCTGCTCCCGATCGTCGGCGCTCGAGGCGCCGCGGATCTTCGGGAACATCTCCTTCTCCTCCTCCTCGGCGTGGTGCTCGACCGCTTCGATCAGCACCTTCACCTTGGCCTTCCACGCGTCGGCACCGCGCTCGAGACCCTCGATCTCACCGAGGAGGACCTTGGCCACGTGGTGCTCCTCGATCCCTTCGTCGATGAGGTCGTTGACCTCGTCGGAGAGGCCGCGGGCCCACGGGTAGAAGATCTCCTCCTCGATGGTCGTGTGCACCTCGAGGTCCTCGTCCATCTTGGCGAAGACCTTCGCCATGGTCGCCGCGTCGTCGGCCTCCTCGGCTTCCTCGAACCGGTCGAAGAGCCCGCGCACGCGGTTGTGATCGGCGGTCAACGCATCGAGCGCGTCCATCCTGTCCTCCATTGGTCGATTGGCCCCAGTGGCCCCGCCGCGAGGTACCCCGGGCGCCGCGCCCGTAGTCCGACCTCGGACAGATGTCGTCGCCGCGGTTCACGGCGTCCGGTCACGACCGTTCACGCCTCGGCGAGCTCGTCGACGCCGGCGACGAGTCGCTCGAGCAGTTCGGCGAGCGTCTGCAGCTCCTGCTCGTCGAACCGGTCGTACAGGCGGCCCAGCGAATCGCGGGCGCGATCGTGGAGGCCGTCGAGCATCTCGAGGCCGGCCGGCGTGGCGACGGCGACGACGGAGCGGCGGTCGTCGGGGTCGGGCTTGCGCTCGACGAGCCCCAGCGCTTCCAACCGGCCGATGGCGCGGGTGGCCGTCGACGGATCGACCCGCAAGGCCTGGGCCACCTCGCTCATCCGGGCACCGTCGAGGGTGACGACGACCTCGAGGGCGTCCTGCTGGCCGATGTCGAGGACGTGGAGATCGCCGAAGATCGAGTCACGGAAGCGGGTCGTGCCGGTCGCCCGTCGCAGTTCGCGGACGGCGATGGCGGCTCGCACGATGTCCGGGCGCAGCTCCTGACGTGCGCTCCTGATCATAGTTGCACTCTACAACGAAGTAGTTGTAGAGTGCAACCTTCCTATGCACGACGCCGCTCCCTCCCCCACCTTCAGCCACCGCGACATCCTGCGGATCATCGGCGGACTCGTCGCCGGACTCGCGCTCGCCGGCCTCGACTCGACGATCGTCTCGACGGCACTGCCGACGATCGTCGGCGAGCTCGGCGGCCTCCAGCACTTCTCGTGGGTCATCTCGGCCTACCTGCTGTGCGAGACGGTGATGACGCCGGTGTTCGGCAAGCTCGGCGACGTCTACGGCCGGGCCCGGATCTATCGCGTCGCCATCGCCATCTTCCTCGTCGGCTCGATGCTCTGCGGCCTGGCGCAGAACCTGCCGATGCTCATCGCCTTCCGGGCCATCCAGGGCATCGGCGCCGGCGGCCTCATCTCGATGTGCTTCGCCATCATGGGCGAGGTCGTCCCGCCCCGTGAGCGTGGGCGGTACTCCGGGTACCTCAGCTCCGTGTTCGCGGTGACCTCCGTCGTCGGTCCGCTCGTCGGCGGCTACCTGACCGGACACGTCTCCTGGCGCTGGATCTTCTACGTCAACGTGCCCGTCGGCATCGTCGCCCTCGCCATCACCGGCAACGCCCTTCGCCGGCTCCCTGTCCCGGCCCGCATCGCCGGCAAGCGGATCGACGTCATCGGCGCCGCGCTCCTCGTGGTCGGACTCGGGGCCGCGATCCTCGGTCTCGAGTGGGGCGGCAACGAGCACCCGTGGGGTTCGCCGACCATCGTCGGCCTCTTCCTCCTTGCCGGCGTCGTGCTCGCCGCGTTCGTCGCCTGGGAGCAGCGGGTGGACGATCCGATCGTCCCCCTGCGGCTGTACCGCAACCGCGTCGTGCGGGTCGCCGGCGGCATGGCGTTCCTCGTCGGCATGACGATGTTCGGCTCCCTGACGTTCATGCCGATGTTCCTCCAGGTCGCCCGCGATGTCGCCGTCGGCCAGTCCGGCCTGTTGATGGTCCCGGTCATGCTCGGCGTCGTCGGCGCCGCCATCCCTGCCGGCCGGATCATCAGCCGGACCGGGCGGTACAAGTGGAGCGGCCCGGTCGGCTTCGGTCTCCTGGCCCTGTCGACCTACGGGCTCGCCTCGATGGGGACCGCGACGCCGCTGCCGCTCGTCTTCGTCACCATGGCTGCCTGTGGCGCCGGACTGGGGATCCTGACGCCGCCGCTCACGGTGGCCGTCCAGAACGCCGTCGCCCGAGCCGACCTCGGGGTGGCCACCGCCGGGAACCTGTTCCTGCGCAACCTCGGCAGCTCCGTCGGCGTCGCCCTCTTCGGTGCCTTCTTCGCCGGGCGCATCCGCCAGGATCTGGTCGCCGAACTGCCGGCCGGTGCCGCGGCCACGCTCGGTGGCGACGTCACCGAACTGCTCCAGCGGCCCGACCAGATCAGCGACCTGCCTGCGGCCGTCGCCACGGCGGTCCGCGAAGCGACAGCGTCGTCGATCTCGGCCGTCTTCCTCGCCGCCACGGCCGTCGCCGTCGCCGGGTTCGTCCTCTCGCTGCGCTTGCGCGAGCTGCCGCTGCGGACCACGCTCGATGCGGTGCCGCCTGCGACCGACGACAGCCTCGACGCGACGGCAACCGCCGTGGCGGTGTCGAGCTCGGCGTGATGCGGCGGGTCGCCGGCATCGCGCTCGATCGGCGCCCTGCTGCTCGCGAGTGGCCGCGACGACACCTCCTCGTCCACAACCACCACCCCGACGGCGGCGCCGAGCTCGATCACGGCCTCCGCCGTTGCTGCTCGTCCCTGCGAGCCCGTCCCGACCGCGACCGGGACTCGCGCCGATCGGCGGCCTGCTGTTCGGGTGTGGAGGCGATGCGTCTTCCACCGCCACGACCCCGACGGCGGCGTCGAGCTCGACGACGGCCGCCGCTGCTGCTGCTCATCCGTGCGAGCCCGTCCCCACCGAGATCTCGACGCAGGAGCGGATCGACAGTCGCTGCGGGGGCGCCGCGCCCAGGTTGGTACCTGCGCTACGTCCCAGCGGTCACCGCCGATCCGCCTGCCCTCGTCGTCGACCTGCACGGCTTCGTGGAGGGCGCAGACATCCACGCGTGGATGAGCGAGCTCGCGGCCCTCGCCGAGCGAGAGGGGTTCGTGCTCGTGACCCCACAGGGCAGCGGCCCGGTCCCGTACTGGAACTCAGGCCAGCGCCGGCTCGGCCCGCCCGACCTCGAGTTCGTCGGCGCCGTGCTGGACGACGTCGAGGCGGCGCTGTGCACCGACCCTCGCCGGGTCTTCGTCACCGGCCTGTCGAACGGCGCCTTCATGTCGTCGACGATCGGATGCGAGCTCGCCGCGAGGGTCGCCGCCATCGCTCCCGTCGCGGGCGTCCGCTTCGAGCCGGGGTGCGAGCCGAGCCGGCCGATGCCGGTGATCGCCTTCCACGGCACCGAGGACACGGCCGTGCGCTTCGACGGCGGCGATCCCGAGGCCGAGAACGTACTGTCCAACCTCGACTTCGCCATCGACGAGGAGGCCGCCAGGAACTTCGCCGGCATCGTCTTCCGGCCTGTGCCCGACGTCATGGCGGACTGGGCGGCGGTCAACGGCTGCGACGCCCGAAGCCGTCGAGGAATCGATCGGGACCGACGTGGTGCACCTGCGCTGGGAGAGCTGCGCCGGCGGCGCCGACGTCGAGCTGTACCGCATCGACGGCGGAGGTCACTCGTGGCCGGGGAGTGAGTTCTCGGCGTCTCTGGTCGACATCATCGGCGCCACGACGACGACGATCTCCGCCAACGAGCTCATGTGGTCCTTCTTCGAGGACCATCCCTCCCCTTGCGGACCGGACCCGCGAGCCGGGACGTCGGTCACCTGCGGTCGGCCGTCCGTCGGCCATCTTCGGCGACGATGACCCCGCGATCACCAACCCGTGGACCCGTAGCACGTGGTGAAGTATGCCCGCGCGCGAGCTCGATGCGACCTCGAGGGCGGTTGGGCCGCGGCGACGGGCGAGGGCGACCGCAGGGTGAGGTGTTCGACGGCGAGCGACGGGCAGTCGAGGGCGGCGCCGTAGGCGGCGACGAGGAACCGGGCGACCTCATCGCCGTCCATGTACCGCTCCTGGACCTGGCCGTGGCGGGCCCAGTCGCCGAAGGCGGCGCCGAGGGTCGGTCCGTGGAACGAGTCGCCGAACTCGGTGGGGATGGTGGCGCCGAGGGCGACGCAGGAGAAGCGGATGCCGGGATGCTCGGTCCGCCACCCCCGCAGCGACGTCTCGAGTGCCGCCTTGCTGGCGGCATAGGCGACCAGGGCGGCGCGCGGTGCCCTCGCCGTGTCCGACGACGCCACCGCCACGATCGTGCCTGGCTCGAGCCGCGGCACGAGGTCGCGCAGCAGTTGGTTCTGCGCCACGACGTTGACCTCGAGGGTGCGGGTCCAGGAGGCCGTGTCGGCGTCGAGCAGCTTGGCGAGGTCGGCGACGCCCACGGTGGACAGCACGAGGTCGAGGCCGCCCAACCGTTCGAGGGTCTGCTCGACGAGGGCGCGGCGGTCGCCCTCGATGCAGATGTCGGCCGCGATCGGCGTCCCGCCGCCGGCCTCGGTCACGACCTCGTCGAGGACGTGACGCCGCCGCGCGGCGACGACCGCCGTCGCTCCGGCGGCCATCGCGGCGCGGGCGAAGGCACGGCCGATGCCGGCCGAGGCTCCGACCACCAGCACCCGCCGGCCGTCCAGGTGTCCCACGCGCGCCCCCTGTTTGGAAACGGGCGCACGGTAGTGCGATCGTCCCCCGGTACCGGCCGGAGGAGCCGGCCGAGGAGGGAGCTTTCGTGGAGACGATCCGGTTCGACGACATCGACGCCCTGAACGCCGCCGCGTCGGACGAGTTCGGCGAGTTCGGTGACGCGGTCGAGGTGACCCAGGAGATGATCAGCGGGTTCGCCGACCTGACCGGCGACCACCAGTGGATCCACGTCGACGTCGAGCGGTGCCAGAAGGAGAGCCCGTTCGGCGGGCCGATCGCCCACGGCTTCCTCACGCTGTCCCTCGTCCCCCGGCTCGGCGGTGGCAAGGGTGTGCGGGTCACCGGGCAAACGAACGCCGTCAACTACGGCGCCGAGTCGCTGCGCTTCCTCGCTCCTGTGCCTGCCGGCTCGAAGGTGCACGGCCGGAGCCGGATCGTCCGGGCCGAGGAGAAGTCGGGCGGGACGCTCGTGACGAGTGAGATCGACCTCCGCGTCGTCGGTGCCGAGAAGCCCTCGCTCCTCTACCGCATGCAGGTGCTGTACCGGGGCTGACTCAGAGCTCCGCCGCCTGGTGCTCGAGGAGCTCGGCGAGCCGGGCCCTCGCCGCCTCCCGGCGGGTCGGGATGTGCGCGCTCGGGAACAGCGCTGTCGACCGGCTGGTACTGCTTCAGCACCTGCCGGGCCAGCGTGACCTTGTGCACCTCGGTCGGCCCGTCGGCGATGCCCATGCGCCTCGGCGCCGACCATCATCCGGCAGAACGGCATCTCGTTGGAGACGCCGAGCGCGCCGTGGAGGTGCATCGCCCGCTGGACGACGTCGTGGAGCACCTTCGGCATCGCCACCTTCACCGCGGCGATGTCCTTGCGCACCTTGCGGTAGTCCTGGTGCTTGTCGATCAGCCACGCCGTGCGCAGCACGAGCAGCCGGAACTGCTCGATCTCGATCCAGCTGTCGGCGATCTTCTCCTGCGTCATCTGCAGCGACGCCAGCGGGCCGGTCGCGCGTCTGCCGCGACAGCGCCCGCTCGCACATCATGTCGAAGGCCTTGCGCACCTGGGCGATCGTGCGCATGGCGTGGTGGATGCGGCCGCCGCCGAGGCGGGTCTGGGCGATGGCGAACGCCTGCCCTCGCTCGCCGAGCAGGTGGTCGGCGGGGACCCGCACGTCGGTGTAGCGGATGTAGCCGTGGCTGCCGTGGCCCTCGGGCTCGCCGCCGACGCCGACGTTGCGGACGATCTCGACGCCCGGCGTGTCGGCCGGGACGATGAACATCGACATGCCCTGGTAGGCGCTCGACGTCGGGGTTGGTCACCGCCATCACGATGAGGAAGCTGGCGAAGCGGGCGTTGGACGAGAACCACTTCTCGCCGTTGATCACCCACTCGTCGCCGTCGCGCACGGCCCGCGTCGTGAACAGCGTCGGGTCGGCGCCGGCGTGCGGCTCGGTCATCGAGTAGCACGACGAGATCGTCGCCGTCGAGCAGCGGCTGGAGGTACTTCGCCTTCTGCTCGTCGGTGCCGTAGTGGGCGAGGATCTCGGCGTTGCCGGAGTCGGGCGCCTGGCAGCCGAAGACCGACGGCGCCCAGCGCGACCGGCCGAGGATCTCGTTCAGCAGCGCGAGCTTCACCTGGCCGTAGCCCTGGCCGCCGAGCTCGGGGCCGAGGTGGCAGGCCCACAGGCCGCTGGTCCTTCACCTGCTGCTGCAGCGGACGGACGATGGCGCAGGGCCTGCTCGTCGCTCTTGTCGTAGGGGTCGCCGAGGACGAGGTCGAGCGGCTCGACCTCGTCGCGGACGAACGCGTCGACCCAGTCGAGCTTGCTCCTGGAATTCGGGCTCGGTCTCGAAGTCCCATGCCATGGCGTGTCCCCCTACGTCCTGATGAGTGTGAGCGCTTGTTCGAAGAGGCCGACGGTGATGGCGTGCAGCAGGTCGCCGGTCTCCCGCGGCGCCTTGCCGGCGCAGGCGCGGGCGTTCGTGCCTTCGAGGATGATGCCGAGGCGGTAGCAGGCGAGCACCTGGTACCAGTCGAGCGCCGAGAGGTCGCGGTCGCTGCCGTCGGCGTAGCGGTCGACGACCTCGGCGGCGGTCGGCAGTCCCGGCAGCGCCAGCGTGCCGCTCGCCATGCTCGTGCCCGGCCAGGTCGCGATGACGTGGGCCGAGGTCGAGCAGCGGGTCGCCGATCGTCGAGAGCTCCCAGTCGACCATGGCGGCGAGCTCGCCGGCGTCGGGTCGGACCAGGACGTTGGCGAAGTGGAAGTCGCCGTGGATGATGCCGGGCCGCCAGCTCGCCGGGCGGTGGGCGTCGAGCCACGCGCGCCACGTCCTCGACGCCCGGGATGTCGGGGCCGGGGTAGCCGTCCATGCTCGGCGTAGGTGCGCAGCTGGGATCGCCACCGCTCGACCTGGCGTTCGAGCCAGCCGTCGCCCTTGCCGAGGTCGGCGAGGCCGACGGCGACGTGGTCGACGCGCCCGAGGGCGGCGATGGCATCGGCCATCGAGAGGCCGAGGTCGTGCTGCATCGCCCGGTCGGATGCGTGCGGCTCGGGGACCGCGACCGTCGGGTTGAACCCGTGACCGGCTCCATCAGGTAGAAGGCGGCGCCGATCACGTCCTCGTCGCCGCAGGCGGCGATCAGCTCGGGGTGGGGGACGTCGGTCCCGGCGAGGGCGCCGAGCACCCGGGCCTCGCGCCGCATCGTCTCGTCGCTGTTCCCCCGCTTGTGCTCCGGCGGGCGCCGGAGGACGTACTGGCGGCCGTCGCGCCAGAAGCGGAGCAGCACGTTCTGGGTACCGCCGCCGATGAGCTCGATCTCGGTGAGAGGACCGGCGCCGAGGCCCTCGTCGTCCATCCAGCCGGCGACGCGGTCGAGGTCGACGACGTGGGGTGCGACGGGCACGTCGGCGGCGGGCACGGCGCCGCACCTTAGGAGCACCCGCCGTACCGGGTCAGAGGCGGGCGGTCAGGGCCTCGAGGGCGTGCTCGGGCGTGTCGGGCAGCTGGTCGAGGACGAGCACGCGCTTCAGGAACAGATGGGCGTCGAGCTCCCACGTGTATCCCGATCCCGCCGTGGACCTGGATGCAGGTGGTGGTGGCCCGACGGGCCGCCTCGGAGGCGACGAGTCGCGCTGCTTCCACCGAGTGGCGCCCGGCGACGTCGCCGTCCTCGTCGAGGGTCACGGCGGCGGCGTGCACGGCGGCGCGGGCCACCTCGATGCCGACGGCGGCGTCGGCGAGCAGGTGCTTGAGCGCCTGGAAGCTGCCGATCGGCCGCCCGAACTGGTGGCGCTCGCCGGCGTAGGCGACGGCGAGATCGAGGGCGGCCTGTCCCAGGCCGACCTGCTGGGCGGCGGCGAGCAGCGCCGCCTCGCGCCGGATCGTGACCGCGACGGCGGCGTCGCCGATGGCGGTCCCGGCCGGCAGCTCGGGCACGACCGTCACCGGCGTCAACGGGTCGAGGGGCCGGGCGACCGGCCCGCGGTCAGAACCGCGGCGTCATCGTCGTGACCACGTCGACAACCACCGCACATTCGTGTTGGGCGGGGATGACGAGGGTGTCGAGGGCTTCGAGGTGCTCCACCACCGCGGGGGTGGCCCGTTCCACGAGGCCGATGACGTCGCCTTCGACGCCGTGGCGGCGGGCGACGGCGGTGGCGACGAGGGGCCCGGGCACCGCGGCCCGGCCCAGCTCCTCGAGGGCGATCGCGGCCGCCGTCATCCCCAGCTCGAGCCCGCCGAGGGACTCCGAGACGGCGAGGGCGAACACGCCCATGTCCTGCAACGCCGCCCACAGGTCCCGATCCACGGCCCCCGGGAGGTCGGCGGCGGCGCGGCGGCGTTCCGGCGTGACGGTGGCGGCGAGGAAGCGCCGCAGCTCGTCGCGCAGCGCCACCTGGTCCTCGGACAGGACGAGGTCCATCAGCCGCTCATCGCTCCTTCGGGAGGCCGAGCAGGCGCTCCCCGACGATGTTCCGTTGGATCTGGGTCGTTCCCGCCGCGATGGAGAGCGACAGGGCGTAGAGCCGCTGCTCGACGTGGTCGACGGTCGAGAGGTCGAGGGGGTCGTCGAGGGCGAGGCCGGCGCGCCCGAGGACGCGGAGGGCGAGTTCGCCGAGGCGCTCCCGGGTCTGGTGGTAGGCGAGCTTGAACACCGACCCGCCGACGCCGTGCCGCCGGGCCGTGACGCCAGTGAGACGTTTCGCTTCGTGAGCGCCCACTGGGCGTCGAGCTCGGCGCCCACGGTCGCGAGGTCGCGCCGAATCGGACGCGTCGTCCCACAGGCCCGCCTGCCGAGCGACGGCAGCCAGGTCGGCGACGAGGCGCATCGTGCCGAGCAGCTCCGACACGAACGCCGTGCCCCGTTCGAAGGAGAACGTGACCATGGCGACGCGCCACCCGTCGTTCTCCGCTCCGACGCGGTTGCCCGCCGGGATCCGCACACCGTCGAGGAACATCTCGTTGAACTCGCTGACCCCGGTGAGGGTGCGCAGCGGCCGCAGCTCGATGCCCGGCGAGGTCCATCGACATGATCAGCCACGTGATGCCCTTGTGCTTCGGCGCATCGGGATCGGTCCGCACGAGGAGCTCGCACCAGTCGGCGACATGGCCGTGGGACGTCCAGATCTTCTGGCCGGTGACGACGTAGTCGTCGCCGTCGCGCACTGCCCGCGTCCGCAGCGAGGCGAGGTCGGAGCCGGACTCGGGCTCGGAGAACCCCTGGCACCACACGTGCTCGCCTCGGAGGATGCCGGGTAGGTGCGCGGCCTGCTGCTCGGGCGTGGCCTCGGCGATCAGCGTCGGCCCGGCGTGCAGCGTGCCCACGAAGTTGCACCCGACGTACGGCGCGCCGGCCCGTTCGGTCTCCTCGAGGAAGATCAGCTCCTCCGCCGGCGTCGCCCCGCGGCCGCCGTGCTCGCGGGGCCAGGCGATCCCGGCGTAGCCGGCGTCGAACAGGCGCCGCTGCCAGGCGGTGTCGTAGGCCCGCCGCGCCGGCCAGTCGTCGTGGTCCGGCGGCGGCGGGACCGACCGGAGCTCGGCGGCCAGCCACGACTGCAGCTCGGCCCGGAAGGCCGCCTCCGCCGGGCTGTCGGCCAGGTTCACGGCGCCGCCCGCGCGACCAGGTCGCGGACGAGGACCTTGCCGATCTCGTTGCGGGGGAGCTCGTCGAGCACCTCGAAGCGGACCGGGACCTTGTACGGCGCCAGGTGGGCGCGGCAGTGCTGAGCGAGTCGAGCCGCCGTCGGCGGGCTCGACGGCCGAGGCCACGACGAACGCCCACGGCACCTCACCGAGGCGATCGTCGGGCACGCCGACGACGGCGGCGTCGGCGATCTCCGGCACCAGGCGCAGCACCTCCTCGACCTCGCCCGGGTGGACCTTGAGCCCGCCGCGGTTGATCGACGTCGGACAGGCGGCCCTCGATCCAGACGAACCCGTCGTCGTCGACACGGCCCACGTCGCCGGTGCGGAACCAGCCGTCGTCGGTGAGCCGGTCGCCCAGGTCGGACCCGTCGGCGTAGCCGGCGGCCACCGCCGGCGTGCGCACCTGGAGCTCGCCGGACGCGGCCTCGACCCGCACGTCGACCCCGGCGTGGGGCCGGCCGACCGAGCCCAGCTTGTCCTCGCCGTGCTCGCGGGCATCGGCGGCGTTCCACCCGACGATCTCGCCGCCGATCTCGGTCTGGCCGTAGCTGTTGAGCAGACCGATGCCCGGGAAGCGCTCGCGGAACCGCCGGGCCTGGAGGGGCGAGAGCGGCGCGGTGATGGACCGGACGAAGCGCAGGGGTTCGAGTGTCGTCGACGCGCTCGTCGTCGACGAGCATCGCCATCGCCGCCGGCGGGAGGACGACGGATCGCACCGCGTGCTCCCGGACGAGCCGGGCGAACTCGACGGTCTCGAAGCGCGCCATCACCACCATCGGCGCGCCGACGCGGAGGGCGAAGAGGACCTGGTAGATGCCGGCCCACAACGACAACGACACCGGGATGAGGTTCGTCGGCGGCGGGCCGGCCGGCGCCGTGCCGCCCCGGAGCTTGGCGACGACGTTGTCGAGGAGCGCGAGCACGCCCGAGTGCCGCAGCAGCACCGGCTTGGGCGGGCCGGTGGTGCCTGACGTGAACTGCACCAGGGCGACGTCCGGCTCGTAGCGACGCGTCGTGGCTCTGGCCGCGGTCCCGGTGCTCGTGACCAGCGCTGCGGGTTCGACGCCGGCGACGACGGCGTCGACCTCGGTGGCGGTGAGACGGGGGTTGATCGGCACGTAGACCGCGCCGGCCTGCCACACCCCGAACAGCGTGGCGACGAGGTCGCCGTCGTTCGGCAGCGAGACGCCGACGGCCTGACCCGCGTGCACGCCGGCGGCGGCGAGGCCGGCCGCGATCTCGGCGCTGCGGGCCTGGAGCTCGCGTGCGGCGCCACGTCCGCCGCTCGTCGTGCACGACGACGCCGTCGGCTCCGGCCAGCAGGTCGAGCATGGTCACGCCGGCGGCACCCACTCCGGGTCGCGGCCCTCGGCGAAGGCGCGTGGCCCCTCGGACTGGTCGGGGTGGCCCCAGAGCGAGACGAGCTCGGCCGCCCCCGCCCTGCAGGCGTCGGTCAGGCCGGTCTCGAGGGCGCCCCACAGCGCCCGCTTCGTGGCCGCCATCGCCGCCGGGCTGTTCCGGGCGATCTTCTCGGCCAGCGCCTGGGCGGCGTCGCGCAGGCGCTCGGGCGGGTCGACGACCTCGCTGACCATGCCGAGCTCGTAGGCCCGCTGGGCCGACATCCGCTCGTGACGGCCGACGAACGCCATCCGCATCACCGCCTCCACCGGTACCTTCCGGAGGAGCCCGATGGCCTCGATGGCGACGACCTGGCCGATGGAGACGTGCGGGTCGAAGAACTGGGCGTCGGACGCCGCGATCACGATGTCGGCGTCGGCGACCCAGTGGAACCCGCCGCCGGCGCAGATCCCGTTGACGGCGGTGATGACCGGCTTCCACACCTGCTGGTGCCACGCCGTGAAGTGGAGGTCGAACTCCTCGACGCTGCGCCGGTAGCGCTCCATCCCGATGCCGTCGGCCGCGATCTCGGACACGTCGACGCCCGTCTGGAAGGCGCGCCCGTTGCCGGTGTGGACGATGACCCTGCACGGCGGGGTCGGCGTCGAGCTCGCGCCAGGCGTCGGCGAACTCGTCGCGCATGCGGGCGTTCATGGCGTTGAGCTGCTCGGGTCGGTCGTTGATCAGCCAGCCGACCGGACCGTGGCGCTCGACGATCAGGTGCTGATAGGTGCCCACGACGGCTCTCGCTTCTCGGTGAAGGCCCGTGGCCCCTCGGTCTGGTCGGGGTGACCCCACATGGCGACCAGCTCGGCGGCGCCGGCCCGGCAGGCGTCGGTCAGGCCGAGCTCGAGCGCGCCCCAGAGCGCCCGCTTCGTGCGCGCCATCGCCGTCGGGGAGTTCCGCGCCACCTTCTCGGCGAGGGCCCGCGCCGCGTGGCGCAGATCCGACGGCGGGTCGACGACCTCGGAAAGGATCCCGAGCTGGCGGGCGCGCTCGGCGGTGATCCGTTCGTGGCGGCCGGCGAGCGCCATCCGCAGGACGGCTTCCATCGGCGACTTGCGGGCGAGCGCGATCGCTTCGTACGCCGTGACCTGGCCGATCGACACGTGCGGGTCGACGAACGTGGCGTCGGAGGCGGCCAGGACGATGTCGGCGTCGGCGACGAAGTGCAGACCGCCGCCGGCGCACGTGCCGTTGACGGCGGCGATCACGGGCTTGCGCACGCCGCAGTGCCAGGCCGTGAGGCGGAGCTCGGCTCGCTTCGTGCGCCGCGACTGCTCGCGGAGGGCGTCCGGATCGGCCGCCAGTTGGGCGACGTCGAGACCGGTCTGGAACGACGGCCCGTTGCCGGTGTTGACGATCACCCGCACGTCGAGGTCGTCGTCGAGCTGGGCCCAGGCCCGTTCCAGCTCGCCGAGCATGGTGGCGTCCATGGCGTTGCCGACCCCGGGCCGGTCGAACACGAGCCAGCCGACCGGCCCGTCCTTCCACACCTCGAGGGCCGCGTACTCGCTCACGAGCGGGGCACGTCCTTCCAGGCCGCGTCGCGCCACGGATCGGGTTCGCGCGGGCAGACCGAGGACGCGCTCGCCGAGCACGTTCTTGTTCACCTCGGTCGTGCCGCCCTCGATGGTGTTGGCCCGGCTGCGCAGCATCCCCGCCACTTCGTAGGGCAGCGTGTCGGCGTACGTCCCCGGCGTCCGCGGCCGTCTCCCACGCCACCGCGCCCATCCCGAGCAGATCGCAGGCGAGCAACTGGATGCGCTGGTTCAGCTCACCCTGGTGCACCTTGCCGATCGAGCTCTCGGGCCCGGGGGACGGCCGGCCCGCAGGCCGGCGCGCACGCGGGCGTTGGTCCACGCTCGAACCTGCTCCTCGCCGTGCAGGCCGACGAGGCGCTGGCGCAGGGCCGGGGCCGATGGCGGCCGCCGCAGCAGCCGGCCGGTGCCAGCACCGCCGATGCGGTCGACGCCACCCGATCCCGAACCGGCGACCATCTGCCGCTCGCCCGACAGGGTGGCACCGGCGACACGCCAGCCGTCGCCGACGGCGCCGACCCGCTGCGAGTCGGGCACCCTGGCGTCGTCGAGGAAGACCTCGTTGAAGTCGACCTCGCCGCCGATGTGACGCAGCGCTCGGACCTCGACGCCGGGCTGGCGCAGGTCGAGGAGGAAGTAGGTGATGCCCTTGCGCTTCGGTGCCCGCGGATCGGTCCGTGCGAGGCACACGCCGTAGTCGGAGGTGTGGGCCCAGGTCGTCCACACCTTCTGACCGGAGAGCAGCCAGTCCTCGCCGTCCCGCTCGGCCCTGGTGGCCAGGGAGGCGAGATCGGACCCGGCGCCCGGCTCGCTGAACAGCTGGCACCAGCGCTCCTCGTTCCGCACGATCGGGGGCAGGAAGCGGAGGCGCTGCGCCTCGGTGCCGTGGGCGAAGAGGGCCGGAGCGCACAGGTTGAGACCGAGGGGGTTCAGGCGCCCGAGGTTGAACGGGGCCAGCACCGACTCGATCCGCCGGGCGAGGACCGGCTCGACGTCGAGGCCGCCGTAGTCGCGTGGCCAGGTCGGCACGACCAGCCCCGACGCGCCGAAGGCGGGGTACCAGGCCTCGTAGTCGGCACGGCGAGCGCACCTCTCGGATCGCCGCCGCACCGCCACGCTCGGCCGCCTCGCGCCACGACGAGGGCACGTGCTCGCGGACCCACGTCTCGACCGCACCGACGGCGTCATCGTCGGTGGTGCCCGGCGGGAACACCGGCGTCATCGGCCGCGGAACTCCGGCTCGCGCTTCTCGACGAAGGCGGCCATGCCCTCGCGGAAGTCCTCGCTGCGGCTCGACAGCTCCACCGCGAACGCCTCGCTGCGGAGGTGCTCCTCGAGCCCGTGCTCGGCCGCCGTGTGCAGCAGCCACTTCGTCAGGCCGAGGGTGACCGTCGGTCCTGCCGCCAGCTCGAGGGCGAGGGCTTCGGCCTCGGCGTCGACCTCGGACGCGGGCACGGCGCGGTGGAACAGACCCCAGTCCGCCGCCGTGGCCCCATCGATGCGCCGGCCGAGCACGAGGAGCTCCCTCGCCCGCTGGAGGCCGACCAGGCGAGGCAGCAACCAGGTACCGCCGCTGTCGGGGGTGAAGCCCCGCTGGGCGAACGGCTCCCACACGGTGGCCTCGTCGGCGACGACGGTGAAGTCGGCGGCGGCGGCGAGATGGAGGCCGATGCCGGCGATCCAGCCGCGGGCGGCGCACACGATCGGCACCTGGACGGTGCACAGCAGCGGGATCAACCGGTGCGCCTCGGAGGGCAGGCGGCGCTGGATCGCCCCGACACGCGGCTTCGCGCTCGCGGTCCGAGGCGTTGCGCCCGACGATGTCGAACCCGGAGCAGAAGTGGTCGCCCTCGGCGGTGAGCAGGACCGCGCGCACCGCCTCGTCGTGCCCGGCGCCGTCGACCGCGTCGACCAGCGCCGCCACCATGTCGTCGTCGAGGGCGTTGCGCTTCGCCGGCTTGTCGAGGTGCAGCCGCAGGACCCCGTCGTCACCGCGCCCCTGCCGGACGTGCTCGCTCATCCGACGCCCGCCTTCGGCGGTCGCCCGATGAGCGGGCCACGGCTGCGCCGTGGCGTGTCCGTGCACATGGTTCGCTCGCTTCGCTCGCTCATCGGATCCCCCGCTCGAAGTCGGCGGCGATGGTGTCGAGGGCGGACTGCAGGTCGCCGGCGCCGCCCGGCGGGTCGGGGAGGCGGACCGGGCCGTGCGCTCGGCTCGGCAGGAGCACCGTCGCGTGGCCGGGTGTCGTCAGCTCGCCGCGCTGGTTCGTCGCCGACAGCTCGAGGTCGACGGCGGGACGGTCCCCGTCGGCCAGGTAGCGGCGCACGACGGTGCCGCGGAGCCACTGCGTGTCGCCGACGTAGTTGAACGTCCGGAACTCGCAGTCGAGCTTCCACAGCCAGGCGTCGTCACCCATCCAATCGGTGCACAGGTGGACGAGCCAGGTCTCGCGCATGCGGCCGTAGTCGTAGGTCGTCGGGTTGCCGGCCCTCTGGGCGAACGACGGATCCCAGTGCACGCGCTGCATCACGTCGGGCACGTTGAGCTCGTCGCGGTGGAAGAACCGGGGGATCCGCTGGCGGCGTTGGAACCCGAGTCGCAGCGGGCGCACGCCGTAGAGACCCATGCCCATGCCGGTGTGCCAGCACACCATGTCGGTCACGGTCAGCGGGCCCTTCACCATCGGTCCGACGACGTCGCCCTCGGCGACGTCCTCCCACCAGCGAGGCTCGGCGCCGCGGGGGCCCTCGGAGGCGTACTGGGCCTCGATGGCGGCGATCTCGGCGTCGGAGTAGGGCCGGAGCTCGAGAGCGTCGTGCTTCCCGCGCTCCCGGGCCTTCGTCCGCTCGGTCCGGATCATCAGCCGGAGCTGCGCCGACAGCAGCGGCCCGTCGAGGGCCCGGAACACCTGGGCCGTCCACTCGTGCACGGCCCGCTCGGCGAACTCGCTCGGCTTGTCGAGGACCCCGACGAGCGCGTTCCGTCGCGCGACCCGCGTGCCCGGAACGAGCGGCGCCCACCACTCGCGGGCCGACGCCGAGTAGAAGGCGTGGACGCCGCTGAGGGGGTCGCCCTTCATGAGCTCGGCGCAGTCCTCCGGGACGGCGGCGACCTCGTCCTCGCCGACCAGCGTGTCGCCGCCCACGAGCGGCGGCGGGGCGATGACGCTGCCCCACCGGGTCGTCGCCCCGTAGGCCTGGTCGCACCAGAGCGGGTTGTCGTCGCCGTAGCACTCGGCGACGTGACGGAAGGCGTCGGCGTTGGGGGTGAGGTAGCGCGGTGGGAGCACGTGGGGCTCCGGCACCCCGACCCGGGCGCGGAGGCGGGCGATCCCCTCGTCGGTGATCCCCCCAGCGTCTCGGGGGGCCGGGTCAGCGGGCACGTCGACCTCCCCGTGGCGCGCCGAAGGTGTCGGCCACCATCGCCTGGAGGTCGTCGAGGGGCAGGCGCTCCTCGGCCGGGGCGTCGCCGACGACGAGCGGGTCGACGGCCAGGTAGGCGCGCACGAGGCCGCCGAGGAGGCTGCCGAGCACGTGCGGATCACCCGACCGCAGGCTGCCGTCGGCCTGGCCGGCGGCGAAGACCTCGGCGTGGACCGCCATGGCCTGCTCCAACCCGGCGCCCGCCGACCCGTCGACGTCGCGGCCAGGAAGGGGCGATCCCGCCGTCGCCGTGCGCAGGTACAGCCGGCCGAAGTGCGGGTGGTCGCGGAAGAAGCCGACCTCGAAGGCGACGAGCGCCGCCAGCCGCGCCAGCGGCGTGGTGGCGCCGTCGACCGCGGCTCGCATGCCGTCGAGGAAGGCGTGGCCCCGGCGCCGGAACACGTGCAGGAAGAGGTCGTCCTTGTTCTCGAAGAACGAGTACACCGAGCCGACGGAGAACTCGGCCAGCTCGGCCACCTCCTTCAGCGTCGTGTCGTGGTAGCCCCGCCGGCCGAACACCTCCTCGGCTGCGTCGAGCAGTTGGTTGCGACCGAGGTCCTGGTGCTGGCGACGCCGTTGTTCGCGCCGTCCGGCCGGGCTCGCCGCCGTCATCGGCGCACCATCACGTGATCTCCTCGAGGGGGCGACGGTCGCCGACCGCCGGCTGCCGGCCGAGCCGCAGCGGCGCCAACGGCGCGTCGACGAGCAGGCTGCGACGCCAGTCGGCCCGGAGGGCCACGGTCGCCTTCTGCCACGTCTCCAGGGCACCACCGGGAGCCCAGGCCCGCTCGTAGTCGGCCCAAGCCGGCCAGGACGGGATCGCCCAGAGGAGCAGGCACTCGGAGTCGTTGACCATCGCCACGCGGAAGCTGCCGACATGCGTCAAGCCCGTCGCCTCGACGGCGCCGCGGCCCTCGGAGGCGACGGCATCGAGGAACTCGCGAGCGGCCCCCGGTGGCACGGACACGAGCTCGTGGGCGTACAGCTCGCCGCGCACACCGTCGACGACGAGCTCGTCGATGCCCCGGCTGCCGGGCTCGGGGACGACGATGCGGTCGGTCCCGCCCCGCCGCAGGGAGGCCGCCACCGACCACCAGTCGGCGAGCGACGGGTCCTGCGTGCGACCGCCGGCGAACTCGACCTCGAAGTTCCGGACGAGGCCGTCCCAGCCGTCGAGCTCCCACATGTTCACGACCTCGGGCCAGCGACCCGTCGAGCCGACCGTCGCCCAGACGCCGAAGCAGCGCTGGTTGCGCTCGGCCAGCGCCACCGGCACCCAGTTCGCCGTCATGTGGTGCATGTACCGCGCGGTTGTGCCCGACGATGTCGATGAGCTCGTGGATGTAGACGCGCTCGCTCACCGGTCGTTCACGAGTCGTTCGAGGGCCACTGGGGACGGTGGTAGCCGTCGAAGCGGAGCTCGCCGTCGCGCAGCTCGCGGATCGTGAGGAAGTCGCCCTTGTAGCCCTTGCGGTCGTGCGGGCCGAACTGGATGTAGGTGCCGGGCCCGCCGTTCGTCGCCGGCATCCACCGGATCCGCTCGAGGCCCTCCTTGACCCAGCGGGGGTGCGGGATGGCGGCGTTGGCGATCCCGTGGATGGCGACGCGGGCGGTGTCGTAGGCGAGCGCGACGACCACGTTGCGGGTCGGCCGGCCGAAGCGCTTCTCGAAGCGCTCGGCCATGGCGTTGTAGTTCGGATTGGCGCCGTCCTCACCCAGCTGGTCGATCCCGTGCCAGCCCTCGAGGCCCTCGGCCCAGGCGTTGGAGTTCGAATAGAACATGAACGCCGTGCCCATCACGCGGGGTGGATCCCACCCGAGCTCGGCGAAGGCCGATGCGAAGTGGAACGTGGCGTAGCCGTAACCGCCGTAGTAGATGGCGTCCGTGCCGGCGTCGCGCATCGCCCTGAGGTCGTCGACCAGGCCGCGAGGGTTCGGTTCCAGCTTCACCTCCCGCGTCACCCGCAGACCCAGCCGGAGCGCCTCCTCGCGGAAGAAGTCGGCGTAGTCGCGACCGGACGAGCCCTGCTCCCAGAAGAGGCCGACGGTCTCGTACCCGTGGGCCTTCATCCACTGGGCGCACATGACGCCCTCGGTGGGGATGTCGCCGTTGGCGACGGTGAAGCAGTACTCCGAGGCGAACTTGTGGGCGCCGGTCCAGCCGATGCAGGCGACCCCGAGCTCGTTGGCGGTGTCCTGCACGACGAGGCAGTTGTCGGAGATCAGCGGGCCGAGCACGACGACGCAGCCCTGCTCGACGAGCCAGCGGTAGCCGGCGATGACCTTGCGGTAGTTCTCCCGGGGCAGGCCCCGGGCGTCGGCGACGACGAGCTGGATCGGCCCGCGGCTGTAGGCGCCCTCGTTCAACGCGTCCTCGATGGCGAGGATCGTCGGGTCGATCCAGTCGGCGAGGAGCTGGCCGAGGTCCATGTCGATCAGGATCCCGATGCGCACGGGCTCGAAGGGATCGCCCTGCGTGGCGACGCCGCGCGTCGGCGGGTGGATCGTGATGCCCTGCACGGCGCGCTCGCCGGCGCGGCCCCCGCCCTCGTACCAGCTCGAGCCCTCGCCACCCTCGCCCTCGAGGTAGGACGACGTGCCGTGCCGCACGCTGCTCACGGCTCGGTCGGGCTCGGCGATGCCGGCGTCGGTCGGGGCCGGGAACATCCGCTCGGCGAAGACGAACGGCGGCGCTTCGTCGTCGGCCATGCCCCTCCTCGGCGTCACGTTCAGTACGTCGAACCATAGTTCAATCGGTCGTCAGCGCCGCTCGTACTCGATGCCGGCGGTCTCGGCGTCCCACGTCGTGGGGGTGACGCCGTCGGCCCGCAGCTCGCGCTTGAGGACGCGGCCGACGGGACTGCGGGGCAGCTCGGCCCGCAGCTCGATGTAGCGCGGGAGCGCGAAGTAGGGCAGCTCGTCGATGCACCAGCGGAAGAGCTCCTCCTCCGTGAGCGACGACCCCTCGGCGACGGTCGCCGTGATCTTCAGGTCGTCCTCGGTCAGATCGCTCGGCACCGCGTGCACGGCGACGTCGGCGAGGGCGCCGTGGCCCATGAGGATCCGCTCGACCTCGAAGCTCGAGATGTTCTCCCCGCGGCGGCGGAGGTAGTCGGCCTTGCGGTCGACGAAGAAGAGGTAGCCGTCGTCGTCGATCCGGCCGACGTCACCGGTGTGGTACCACCAGTTCCGGCTGGTGGCGACGGTCGCTTCCGGTCGGCCCCAGTAGCCCTCGAACATCGTGTGGGGTCGCTTCGGGCGCACGACGATCTCACCCTCGGCGCCGCGGGCGACCTCGTTGTCGTCGTCGTCGAAGGTCCGCACGTCGAAGTACTCGTCGTTGACGACGCCGGCCGCGTTCGGCTTGTTCTCGACGCCGGGAGGCTGCCACGAGATGAGCGATGCCTCGGTGACGCCGTAGGCGCCGCTGAAGGTCGCCACCCCGAAGCGGTCACGGAGGAGCCGGTCGACCTCGACCGGCAGTGGCGCCGCACCGATGAGTCGCAACGTCGTGTTCGCCTCGGCCGCGCCCGAGCGTGGCATCTCCGGCCGGTCCACGTCGTGGGCGAGGAGGTATGCCATCGTGCCCAGGGTCGAGGTGACGGTGGCGCCGACCCGGTTCATCTCCGGCCAGAAGCGGGAGACGGAGAAGCGGCGCTCGATGGCGGCCCGCCCGCCGTAGAGGAGCGGCCCGAGCACGGCCGTGACGATGGCGTTGAAGTGGAACAGCGGCAACGGCGTCCACACGACGTCGTCGGCGTCCCTGCGCCAGCAGACGCCGATCTGGCGGGAGAGGGCGGTGTGGTAGTGGTGGCTGAGCATGCAGCCCTTCGACGGGCCCGTCGTCCCGCCGGTGTAGATGAAGGTCGCCAGGTCGGAGGGGCGCACCGCGACGCTCGGCACGGACTCGTCGGCACCGAGGACCTCGTCCCAGGTGTGGACCCGGACGCCGGGGAGCTCGTCCGCGGCGCCGATGACGACGACGTGACCGAGAGCGTCGAGGTCGCCGACCACCCGTTCGGCGCGGTCGAGCAGCGCCGACTCGACGATGAGCACGCAAGCACCCGAGTCGGCGAGCTGGTGGCGGAGGTACTCGCCCTTGTACGCGGTGTTGACCGGGACGGCCACGGCGCCGGCGTGCACGACGCCCCACCACGCCAGCATGGCTTCCGACGAGTTCTCGACGAGCGTGGCGACGCGGTCGCCCGTGCGCACGCCGAGCTCCCGCAGCGCGTTGGCGAGGCGCTGCCGCCGTCGAGGTCACCTCGGCTGCGGTCGACTTGGTGCCGCACACGTCGAGGTACTCGCCGTCGGGGTCGCGCTCGAGCCGGCCCTGGAGGAGGTCGAGGACCGTCGCCTGCGGCTCGCTGACCCAAACGGGGCTCACGGCGCCGTCACGGCGGCTCGCCGACCGACTTCACCTCGGTGTACTCCTCGAAGCCGAGGACGCCCATCTCCCGACCGAGGCCGCTCTGCTTGTAGCCGCCGAAAGGCACGTCGGGCCCGAACCACTGGGCGCCGTTGACGGCGATCGTTCCCGTCCGCATGCGGGCGGCCACGGCGCGGGCCCGCGCCGGCGAACCGTGCACCGACCCCGGAGAGCCCGTACCTCGTGCCGTTGGCGATGGCGACGGCGTCGTCGTCGCCATCGTGGGCGAGCACGACCAGCACGGGCCCGAAGATCTCCTCCTGGGCGACGGTCGCGCCGGGGTCGACGTCGACGAGGACCGTCGGCTCGACGTAGAAGCCCGTCGGCGAGGTGCGCCGGCACCCCGCCCCCCAGAGCCACGGTCGCCCCCTCGGCCTTCCCGGTCTCGATGTAGCCGAGCACGCGCTCGCGCTGGCGCGCCGAGATCAGGGGACCCATCAGGTGGGCGGGGTCGGTGGGGTCGCCGTACGGGAGGGCGCCCATGAGACCGACGACGGCCTCCACGGCCTCGTCGAAGTGCGACCGGGGGACGACGAGGCGGGTGGTGATGGCGCAACCCTGGCCGGCGTGGGTCATCACCGCGAAGCCGGCGCCGGCCGAGGCCTCGGCGACGTCGGCGTCGTCGAGCACGACGGCGGCGGACTTCCCACCGAGCTCGAGGCAGACCTTCTTGAGGTTCCCTGCCGCGGCCGCCATGACCTTGCGGCCCGTCGCCGTCGAGCCCGTGAACGACACCAGGTCGACGCGGTCGTCCTCGGCCAGCTGCTGGCCGACGGCGTGGTCGGAGGAGGTGACGACGTTGAGGACGCCGGCGGGGATGTCGGTCTCCTCGGCGACGAGCCGGCCGAGCGACCGTGGCGCGACCACGGCGTGTCGGGCGCCGGCTTGAGCACGACCGTGTTGCCGGCGGCCAGCGCAGGCACGACCTTGCGCCAGGTTGATCTGCATCGGGAAGTTCCACGGCGTGATGGCGCCGACGACGCCGACGGCCTCGCGGTAGGCGGTGCGGCGGCTCGGGATGCCGAACGGCTCCTTCACGCCGAGGTCGCTCGGCCCACTCGTAGCGCTCGAGCGAGGTCGGCCACCCACCGCGACGGCCTCGATCGGCATGTCGAGCTGCGCCATGGTCGTGAGGGCGACCGGGCGAGCCGGCCTCGGCGACGACGGTGCCGCGGAGCTCCTCGGCGTGGCGCAGGAGCGACTCGTGGAGCTGGCGGAGGCAGTGGACGCGGAAGGCGACGTCGGTCGACCAGGTCGTCTCGTCGAAGGCGCGACGGGCTGCGTCGATGGCGGCGTCCATGTCGGTGGCGCTGCCGTCGGCGGCGACGCCGAGCACCTCTTCCGTGGCCGGGTTCGACGTTGTCGAACGTGGCGCCCGAGGTCGCGCCGGGACCAGCTTCCCCCCGATGAGCATCCGCGCTTCTCGCTCGACCACGTGCGCCTCCCCCGGACGGACTGAACGAACGTACCATCGCTGTGAACGACGGTTCAGAACGTGCGGAGAATCGCCGCCATGGCCCACGAGCTGACGGTGCCCGGCGTGCTGGAGCGGGCCGCCGACGCGGTTCGGCTCGCTCGAGGCCATGGTCGACGGCGAGCGACCGCTGGAGCTTCGCCGAGCTGGCGCGACGGGTCGACGAGGCGGCGCGGGCCCTCGTCGCCAGCGGGATCGAGCCGGGCGACCGGGTCGCGCTCTGGGGCCAGAACATGGCGGAGTGGGCCGTCGCCGCCCTCGGCGTCCACCGCGCCGGCGCGGTGGTCATCCCGCTCAACACCCGGTTCAAGGGCGCGCGAGGCCGCCTACATCCTGGAGGCGTCCGGGGCTCGGCTGCTGTTCACCGTCACCGACTTCCTCGACACCGACTACGTCGCCATGCTCGCCGGAGGCGGACCGTCCGCCCACCCTCGAGGAGATCGTCGTGCTGCGGGGCCCGGCCGTCGCCGGCACCGCGGCGTGGGTCGACTTCCTCGCCCGCGGCCGACCGCGTCGAGCCCGGCGTCACGCGCCGAGCGCGCCGCCGCCATCGACCCCGACGACCTGGCCGACATCCTCTTCACGTCGGGCACGACGGGCCGGCCCAAGGGCGCCATGCTCGCGCCACGGCGCCTCGGTGCGGGCCTACACGGTCTGGGCCGATGTCGTCGGCCTGCGCGAAGGCGACCGCTACCTCATCGTCAACCCGTTCTTCCACGCCTTCGGGCTCAAGGCCGGGATCCTCGCCTGCGCTGCTGAAGGGGGCGACGATCGTCCCCCACCCGGTCTTCGACGTCCCGAGCGTCATGCGCCGGGTCGACGAGGAGCGGGTCACGATGCTCCCGGGCCCGCCGGCGATCTACCAGACGATCCTCGACCACCCCGACCTGGCGTCCTTCGACCTGTCGACCCTCCGGCTGGCGGTGACCGGCGCGGCGCCGGTGCCCGTCGAGATGATCCGGCGGATGCGGTCGGAGCTCACGTTCGAGACGATCGTCACCGGCTACGGGCTCACCGAGGCGACCGGCATCGCCACGATGTGCCGCCACGACGACGCCGCCGGAGATGATCTCCGGCACCGACGGGCGCGCCATCCCCGACGTCGAGGTGCTGGTCGTCGACGACGACGGGACCGAGGTGCCGCGCGGCGAGCCCGGCGAGATCGTGGTGCGGGGCTACAACGTGATGCGCGGGCTACTTCGACGACCCCGACGGCCACCGCCGAGGCGATCGACGCCGACGGGTGGCTCCACACCGGCGACGTCGGCGTGATGGACGAGGGCGGCAACCTGCAGCATCACCGACCGCACCAAGGACATGTTCATCGTCGGCGGCTTCAACGCCTACCCGGCCGAGATCGAGGGGATGATCATGCGCCACCCCGCCGTCGGCCAGGTCGCCGTCGTCGGCGTCCCCGACCACCGGCTGGGCGAGGTCGGCAAGGCCTTCGTCGTCCCCCGCGGCCGGCGTCCGAGTCGACCCCGACGCCGTCGCCGGGTGGTGCCGGGCCGAGATGGCCAACTACAAGGTGCCCCGCTCGGTCGAGGTCGTCGACGCCCTGCCCCTCAACGCCAGCGGCAAGGTCCTCAAGTACGAGCTGCGCAGCGCGCCATCGACCGACCTGCACGCCCAGCGAGCTAGCTATCTCGGCTCGCGAACGGAGTTCAACGCTGAACGCGGCGTACGGACGACTCGCGACGGCTGTACTGGGATCCCGTTCGACGTCGACCTCGACGCCGACCCGTACGAGACGTGGCGCCGCCTGCGCGACGACGCACCGGTGTACCGGAACGAGCGGCACGACTTCTGGGCGCTGTCGCGGTTCGCCGACGTCGAGGCGGCCCACCGCGACCCGGCGACGTTCTCGTCGGCCCACGGCACCGTGCTGGAGCTCATGGGCGATCGGCCGTACCCGGGGTCGATGATGATCTTCCTCGACCCGCCCGAGCACACGCGGCTGCGGGCGCTGGTGTCCCGCGCCTTCACGCCCCGCCGCATCGGCGCCCTCGAGGACCGCATCCGCACGCAGGCCGCCGGGCTGCTCGAGCGCGTGGTCGCCGGCCGAGCCCTTCGACTTCGTGCAGGACTTCGGCGCCCGCCTGCCCGTCGATGGTCATCTCCACGCTGCTCGGCGTGCCGGCCGGCGACCAGGAGCAGGTGCGGCACCGGATCGACACGGTCTTCCACCTCGACCCGGTGCAAGGCATGGTCAACGACATCTCCCTCGGCGCCCAGATCGAGCTGCACGGCTACCTCCAGGCCCAGCTCGCCGAGCGGGTGGCGCACCCGCGCGACGACATGCTCTCCGACCTCGTCGTCGCCGAGATCGTCGACGAGACCGGCACCACCCGCCGGCTCACCGAGGTCGAGGCCGCCGCTCTTCGCCAACCTCCTCGTCGAGCGCCGGCACCGAGACCGTCGCCCGCCTCATCGGTTGGGCCGGCGTCGTCCTCGCCGCCCACCCGGACCAGCGGGCCGAGCTGGCGGCGGATCCTGCGCTCGTGCCGAACGCGGTCGAGGAGCTCCTGCGCTACGAGGCGCCGTCACCGGTGCAAGGGCGCTGGACGACGAGCGCCGTCGAGCTGCACGGCACCACCATCCCCGCCGACGAGAAGGTGCTGCTGCTGACCGGCGCCGCCGGCCGCGACGAGCGGAAGTACCCCGACGCGGACCGCTTCGACATCCACCGCCGGTTCGACCACCACGTGACGTTCGGCCACGGGATCCACTTCTGCCTCGGCGCCGCCCTGGCCCGGATGGAAGGACGCATCGCCCTCGAGGAGACCCTGCGACGCCATCCGGCGTGGGAGGTCGACCACGACGCGCGCCGTGCGGCTCCACACCAGCACCGTGCGGGGCTGGGTCAACCTCCCGGTGACGACCGGCTGATCACACCGGCGCCGGCGAGCTCGGCGAGCTCGGACGTCGTCCAGCCCGAGCAGTTCGGTCAGCACGTCGGCGGTGTGCTCGCCGAGCCAGGGCGGTCGGCGGTCGGGCCCCTCGGCGACGCTCGACAGCTTCACCGGGTTGCCGGGCACCAGGACGGGGTCCGGCACGCCGTCGGTCCTCGGGATCTCCACGAGCATGTGGCGCGCCGCCACGTGCGGGTCGGCGATGACGTCGGCGGCGTCGTAGCACGGCCCGGCGGCCACGCCCGCCGCCGTGAGGAGGCGGCAGGCGTCGAGCTTGGACTTGTCGGCCGCCCATGCCTCGATGCCGGGCCGGAGCAGGTCTTCGAGGTGCTCGCGCCACTGCGGGCCGGTCCGGAGGCGTTCGTCCTCGATCCACTCGGGCCGCCCCACGATCTCGGCGAGGCGCTGGAACTGGTACGGACGCCCGACCTGCACGACGAACCACCCGTCGGCGGCCCGGAAGCCGTCGAGGAGCAGGGGCGTGTCCTTCGTCCGCAGGCCCATCGACCAGTAGTTGGTGACGAGGTCGGTGAGGGCGATGAGCGAGTCGTACATGGCGACGTCGACGTGCTGGCCGAGCCCGGTGCGGTCGCGGTGCCTCAGCGCGGCGAGGACGCCGATCGTGGCGAACAGACCGGTGCCGATGTCGCCGAGAGCACCGACGGGCGCGACGACCGGCGGGTCGTCGCCCGTCGCGCTTGAACTCGTAGACGCCGGACATGGCCTCGACCGTCGGTGCGAACGCCGGCCAGCCGTCGTAGGGCGAGGGGTCGCCGCCGAAGCCGGAGAGCGAGAGGTAGATCACCGCGGGATGGGCGGCCGACACGTCGTCGTAGCCGAGGCCCATCCGGTCGAGGGCGCCGGCCTTGAAGTTCTCGGCGACGACGTCGGCCTGGCCGGCGAGGCGCAGCACGAGCTCGCGACCGCGCGGGTCCTTCAGGTCGACGCCGACGCTCCGCTTGTTCAGGTTGTTGCGCAGGAACGTCGCCCCCACCTGCCGGCCGGACGGATCGGTCATGGCCGGGAGCGCACCTCGGCCCAGGTCGCCGTCGACCGGGTGCTCGACCTTGATGACGTCGGCGCCCAGCCGGGCCAGCAGCTGGGTGGCGAAGGGGAGCGCCTGCATCTGCTCGAGGGCGAGCACGCGGACACCGTCGAGCGGCTTGCCGTTGGGCGCCGCCGCTTCGTTGGCCACTTCGCCCAGTCGCACGCTGCCACCGTAATCTGACGGCGTGTCAGGAATCGTCGGTGCCGCCGGCTACATCCCGTACCGGCGCCTCGACCGCGCCACCATCCGGGCCGTCGCCGGCGGCGGGGGCGGGAAGGGCCACCGTGCCGTCGCCTCGTACGACGAGGACGCCACGACGATGGCCTTCGAGGCTGCTCGGGGCGCCCTCGTCGCGGCCGGAGGGGCCCAGCCCGATCTCCTGCTCGACGCCACCACCACTCCGCCCTACCTCGACAAGACGAACGCCACGACGATCCATGCCGCCCTGCGCCTGCCGCCGACCTGCGGCGCCTGGGACGCGGGCGCGTCGGTCCGCTCCGCGGTCGGCGCCCTCCGTCTCGCGTTGGAACGACCGGGCACGACCCTGGTCACGGCGGCCGACCTCCGGACCGGCCAGCCCGGCGGTGCCGACGAGGCCGCCGGCGGTGACGCCGCCGCCGCGCTGGTCGTGGGCGACGGCGCGGTCGTCGCCGAGTACCTCGGTGGCACGACGGTCGCGGAGGAGTTCATCGACCGGTGGCGTCCGGCCGGCCAGTCCTGGTCCCGCTCGTGGGAGGAGCGCTTCGGCGAGGGCCGCTACGTCGCCGCCGGGAAGCAGGCCTGGGCCGGCACTCGACCTGGCTGCGCCTGGCGCCGGCGGCGTGGACCGTGTCGTCGTCGCCGGCACCCACGCTCGGGCCTGCGCCGCGATGGCGAAGGCGCTCGCCGACGTGGCGCCGGTCGCCGACGACCTGGCGGCGACGGTGGGCAACCCGGGCGCGGCGCAACCGGCGCTGCTGCTGACGGCGGCCCTCGAGGCGGCCGCCCCCGGATGAGGTCATCGCCCTCGTCGTGCTGGCCGACGGCGCCGACGTGCTGCTGTTCCGGACGACCGACTCGTCGCCGAGCGGCGCGCTTCGCGGTCGATCGCCGAGCAGGTCGCCACCGGCGGCGAGGTGCCGTATGGCCGGTTCCTCACGTGGCGCGGGTTCCTCGCACCGGAGCCGCCGAACCGGCCCGAGCCGGCGCGGGTGTCGGCACCGGCGGCCGCCCGCAACGAGGAGTGGAAGCACGGCCTCGTCGACGGCGACAAGCACGCCTTCGCCGACGCCCGCGGCCGGATCGCCACGTTCACCGTCGATCGGCTGGCGTGGTCGCCGAGCCCGCCGGTCGTCTTCGCCGTCGTCGACTTCGAGGGCGGCGGTCGCCTCCCGGTCGAGCTGACCGATGTCGACGAGTCCGAGGTCGCCATCGGGACGGAGGTCGAGATGGTCTTCCGGCGCCTGGGCACCGCCGACGGCATCCACAACTACTTCTGGAAGGCCAGGCCTCTGCGATGAGCTCGCACGGCATCAGGGACAAGGTGGCGATCGTCGCCATGGGGTGCACGCCCTTCGGCGAGCGCTACGACCGCGGCTTCGACGACCTCGCCCGGGAGGCGGTCGAGGCGACGGTGAGCGGCCGGCTCCGGCTGGCCGACGTCGACGCCTTCTGGCTCGGCACCGCGCAGTCGGCCATGAGCGGCATCAGCCTCGCCCGCGCCCTCGGCATCGGCGACAAGCCGGTCTCACGGGTCGAGAACTACTGCGCGACCGGCTCGGAGGCGCTGCGGCAGGCCGCGTACGCAGTGGCGAGCGGCGCCTACGACGTGGCGATGGCGGTCGGCGTCGAGAAGGTCAAGGACGCCGGCTACCAGGGCCTGAACGCCTTCCCGATCCCCCACGACGGCACGAACCGCACGCTCACCGCGGCAGCGATGTTCTCCATGGTCGTGCCCGCCTACGCCGCTCGGTACGGCGTCGACGGCGACGAGCTGCGCCGCGCCCTCGCCCACATCGCGGCGAAGAACCACTTCAACGGGGCCCGCAACCCCCGGGCCCAGTTCCGCAGGGAGATCAGCGAGGACGCCGTGTGCGCGGCGCCGAAGGTGGCCGGTCAGCTCGCCGTCCTCGACTGCGCGGGCGTGGCCGACGGTGCCGCCGCCGCGGTCGTCGTGCGAGCCGAGGACGCCGGGCGGTACGCCGACCGGCCGCTGTACGTGAAGGCCATGTCGCTCGTCGCCGGCGACGGCAGCGGGCTCAGCGATCCCGACTACGACTACACGACCTTCCGGGAGGTCGTGACCTCCGCGGCCGACGCCTACGCCCAGGCCGGGATCACCGACCCGGCGGCGCAGCTCGCCATGGCCGAGGTGCACGACTGCTTCACCCCGACCGAGCTCGTGCTCATGGAGGACCTCGGCCTGTCGGGCCGCGGGCAGGCGTGGAAGGACGTTCTCGACGGGCGGTTCGACCTCGACGGCGAGCTCCCGATCAACCCCGACGGCGGTCTGAAGAGCTTCGGGCACCCGGTCGGTGCGTCCGGTCTCCGGATGCTGTTCGAGGCCTGGCTCCAGCTGCGCGGCGAGGCGCCCGAGGACCGCCGCATCGGGACCCTCGACGCCGGCACCGGACGCAACCTGGCGCTCACGCACAACCTCGGCGGCTACCCGGGCGAGATGGTCAGCTTCGTCTCGATCGTCGGCACCGACCTCGGCTGAGCGGTCTCGGCTACGTCGCCAACGCCTCGACGAAGTGTCGGGCGATCGGCCAGGCCCCGTCGGTCGAGTTCGAGATGACGGTGTGGGTCATGCCTCGGTCGGGATCGTGGACGCTGTGGAACGAGACACCGGCATCGGCGCCCTCGAGCATCACGGCCGGACCCGTGGCGTGGAGCCAGAAGCCGAGCCCGTACCGCTTCGCGTTGGCGGGCGCATCGCTGACGGGCTGGGTCATCCGGGCGACCCAGTCCGGCGCCACGATCCGTCCGGCGAACAGCGCCGCCCAGAGCGCATGGATGTCGGCCACCGTCGTGTAGATGCCGCCGTCGCCCGACCCCCGCACCGGGAGGTGGAAGACGTTGGTCCGATCGGTGTCGTTCCCCAGGTAGCCGAGGGCGGCGCGGCCGGGCAGCTCGTCCGACCGCAGGAACGCGGTGTCGGCCATGCCGGCCGGCCCGCACACCCGCGTCTCGACGAGCTCGTCGAAGGCCATCCCCGTCGCCCGCTCGGCGAGGAGCGCCAGCACGACGAAGCCGCCGTTGCAGTACGAGAACCGCTCGCCGGGGGCGAACTTCGCCGGGTAGCCGTCGAGGGCGCGGAGGTACTTCTCGGTCGTCTCCAGCTCGTGCGCCGGCACGGTGAGGAGGTAGTCGGTGAAGTCGAGGTCGAGGTCCTCGTCGAGGTAGTCGCCGATGCCTGAGCGGTGCGCCAGCAGGTGCTCGACGGTCACGTCGTCGCCGATCAGCGGGAGGTCGTCGCCGAGCAGGGAGCGGGCGGTCGTCGCCAGGTCGAGCCGACCGGCCTCGATGAGGCTCACGACCGTCAGGGCTGTCAGCCCTTTCGTGCCGCTGGCGATCCCGAACTGCGTGTCGAGGGTGTTGGCGACGCCCAGCCCTCGATCCGCGAGGCCGTACGCCCGCGCCAAACGCGTCTCACCGTCGGTGTCGACCCGCACGACCCCGGAGAACGCGTGCTCGCCGCGAGTCGATCGACCGTCTCCTCGATCCCTTCCACCCGCCGAACCGTAACGGCATCGCTGCGCAGGTCGCGTTCGCGATCCCCCGCTCCGAGGTCGATCATCCTGTCGGCTCACGGGCACGGAAACGAACCCTCTGAGCCGACACGTTCGTGGCCGAACCACCGGTCGAGCACGGCGCGATCGGACCGCTTGCACCCACTGACTTCAGGAGGTGCCCACGGACGAGACGTGTGCCACCTTCACGCGCCGCGACCGCAGCCGCCGCTTCAACGGGACGACGAGCGCGACGTCGTGCACGACCAGTCGGTCGGGGCCGCGCTCGTCGTACCGGAACTCGACGATCGTGTCCCCGTCGATCGACCAGGTGACGCCGGGGTTCGCGTCGACCGGTGACGGCGGGACCTCCCGTCGACGCACCGGGCGCAGGCAGTAGGACGTCGCGTAGTCGGCCAGGATCGGTTCGACGGCGGCATCCACCCTCGCCACGGATCGCCGGAACCGCCAGACGGCTGCATCGTCGGACACGGCATCGATGGTACGGAGGCGGCGCTACGCCAGGCTCGCCGATACCGTCCAGCGGGTGACGACGATCGACGTCGTTCGGAAACTGGCGCTGAGCCTGCCCCGCACCACCGAGGCGCTGGTGCGCGACCGCGTGAAGTTCCGGGTCGGCCGGATCGTGTGGCTCGCCTTCTCACGGGACGAGACGCTCATGGGCTTCGCCTTCCCGAAGGAGGAGCGCGAGGCGCTCGTCGAGTCCGAGCCCGACAAGTTCCTCCTGCCGAAGGCGTCGGACCTCCGTTACAACTGGTGCGTCGTCCGGCTGGAGGCGATCGACGACGAGGAGATGCGCGAGCTCGTGCTCGACGCCTGGCGCATGGTCGTGCCGAAGCGCGTCGCCGTCGAGCACCTCGGCGACTGACAGCTGCGCACCGCCGCACTACAGTTGACGAAGTGATGGGTGTGCTGCTGGCGAACGCGGCGACCGTGCTGGTCCTCATGCTCGGGCTGTGGCTGGTCAGCCTGCGGATCGGGGATCCGAGCTTCATCGACGCGGCGTGGGGCTTCGGCTTCGTCGTCATCGCCTGGGTCACCTTCGCCCTCACCGACGCAGGCCCCGACCGTCGCCCGTTGCTCGTCGCCGTCACCACGGTGTGGGGCCTCCGCCTCGCCGGCTACCTGTTCTGGCGCTGGCGACGCAACGGGCCCGACCGGCGGTACGTCGCCATGCTCCGGCGAGCCTCCAACCCGAAGCTGTTCACGCTCACGAAGGTGTTCCTGCTGCAGGGCGCCCTCATGTTCGTCGTGTCGCTCCCGGTGCAGCTCGGCCAGATCTACGAGCACCCGAGTGGGCTCGGCGTCGCGCAGTACGCCGGCCTCGCCCTCGCCGTGCTCGGCATCGCGTCCGAGTCCATCGCCGATCTCCAGCTCGTGCGGTTCAAGGCCGATCCCGCCAACGACGGCGCGGTGCTCGACCGCGGCCTCTGGCGCTACACGCGCCACCCGAACTACTTCGGCGACTTCTGCACCTGGTGGGGCCTGTTCCTGATCTCGCTCTCCGCCGCCGTCACCCTCGTCGGGGTCGTCGGCCCGCTCGTCATGAGCTTCCTGCTGATGCGCTGGAGCGGCGTCGGTCCGCTCGAGAGCCACCTCCGCCGGCGCAAGCCCGGCTACGAGGACTACGTCCGCCGCACGAGCGGCTTCTTCCCGCGCCCGCCGAGGAAGCCCGAGATCCTGGAGGTCACGCCATGACCGCATCGCCGGTGTTCGTCCTCGGCGGTCACCAGACCGACTACGCCCGCAACTACGCACGCGAAGGCCTCGAGGTGAGCGACCTCGTCGCCGACGGCGTCGCCGGCACCCTCGCCGCAGCCGGTGTCGACGCGACCGACATCGAAGCGGTCCACGTCGGGAACGCCTTCGGGCAGCTCTTCAACGGTCAGGGCCACCTCGGGGCGATGCCGGCCACCGTCGAACCGGAGCTGTGGGGCGTCCCGTCCGCCCGCCACGAGGCGGCGTGCGCGTCGGCCAGCATCGCCGTGCTGGCGGCCATGGCCGAGATCGAGGCCGGGCGGTACGACTGCATCCTCGTGCTCGGTGTCGAGCAGGAGCGCAACGTCCCCGGCGACCTCGCCGCCCGGCACATGGGTGCAGCGGCGTGGGTCGGCCACGAGGCGCAGGAGGCGAAGTTCGTCTGGCCTTCGCAGTTCAGCGACCTCGCCGACGAGTACGACCGCCGCTACGGCATCGACCGGGCCCACCTCGCCGCCCTCGCCGAGCTCAACCTCACCAACGCCAAGCGCAACCCCAACGCCCAGACCCGGGCCTGGGAACTGACGCCCGCCAGCTTCGAGGAGGACGACATCGCCAACCCCGTCGTCGAGGGCCGCACGCGTCGCACCGATTGCAGCCAGGTCACCGACGGCGCCGCCGGGCTCGTGCTCGCCTCCCGCCGCTACGCCGAGCACTGGGCGAGCGACCACGGCCGCGACCTCGACGCCGTCGCCCGCATCGTCGGTTGGGGCCACCGCAGCGCCGGGCTCGACCTCGCCACCAAGCTGCGCCGCAGCGAGGGCGAGCCCTACGTGTTCCCGCACGTGCGCCGGGCCGTCACCGAGGCGTGGGAGCGCGCCGGGGTCGCCGGGCCCGAGCAGCTCGACGGCATCGAGGTGCACGACTGCTTCGCGGTGACCGAGTACATGATCGTCGACCACCTCGGGCTGGCCGAGCCCGGGGCGCGTGGAAGGCGATCGAGAACGGCGATCTCGCCATCGGCGGCGCGCTGCCGGTCAACCCGAGCGGCGGTCTGATCGGCGTCGGCCACCCCGTCGGCGCCAGCGGTGCCCGGATGGTGCTCGACGCCACCAAGCAGGTGACCGCAGGCGCAGGCGAGTACCAGGTCGACGGGGCCCGCACCTTCGCCACCCTCAACATCGGCGGCAGCACGACCACGACCGTCAGCTTCGTCGTCTCCACCGACCCGACGACCGCCTGAGGAGCGAACCACCATGGACGTCAAGATCGTCGAGAAGGTCCCGAGCACGCTCCCCGAGGACGACGACCACCCGTACCGCACCGGCGCGTGGCGGCCGAACGTCATCGAGTACGACGCCTTCGACCTCGACGTCGAGGGCGAGATCCCCGACGACCTCGAAGGCGTCTACCTCCGCAACACCGAGAACCCGGTGCACGAGGCGATCGGGCTGTACCACCCGTTCGACGGCGACGGCATGCTCCACCTGCTGCGGTTCGGGGGCGGCACGGCGGAGTACCGCAACCGTTTCGTGCGCACGGCCGGCTTCGAGGCCGAGCAGGCCGAGGCCCGCTCGCTGTGGGCGGGGATGCTGGCGGCCCCCGACCGACTCGCTCCGTGACGACGGCTGGGGCGCGCGCGCGGCGGATGAAGGACGCGTCGAGCACCGACGTCGTCGTGCACGGCGGCAAGGCGCTCACGTCGTTCTAGCAGTGCGGCGACCTCTACGCGCTTCGACCCGCGCGACGCTCGAGCAGCTCGGCCCCGAGACCTGGGGCGGCGCCTTCCCCGACTGGGGCATCTCGGCGCACACCAAGGTCGACGAGCACACCGGCGAGATGCTCGTCTTCAACTACGGCAAGGACGCGCCGTACCTGCACTACGGCGTCGTCGACCCCGACGGCACGCTCGTCGCACTACATCGACGTGCCGCTCCCCGGTCCCCGCCTCCCGCACGACATGGCCTTCACCGAGCACTACGCGATCCTGAACGACTTCCCGCTGTTCTGGGACCCGCAGCTGCTCGCCCAAGGCGTGCACCTCCCCCGCTACTTCCCCGACCTGCCGACCCGGTTCGGGATCGTGCCGCGGCGCGGCGGCACCGACGAGGTCCGCTGGTTCGAGGCCGACCCCACCTACGTCCTGCACTGGATCAACGCCTACGAGGACGGCGACGAGATCGTGCTCGACGGCTTCTTCCAGGGTGCGCCCCAGCCGGCGAAGCGGCCCGACGACAGCAAGCTCCAGACGATCTACCGCTTCCTCGACCTGTACCAGCTGCAGACCCGCCCGCACCGCTGGCGGTTCAACCTCGTCACCGGCACGACGACCGAGGAGGACCTGACCGACAGCATCATGGAGTTCGGCATGATCAACGGCCGCCACGGCGGACGCCCCTATCGCTACAGCTACTCGATGACCGGCGAGCCGGGCTGGTTCCTCTTCGACGGCATCGTCAAGCACGACCTCGTCGCCGGGACCGAGGAGCGCTACGCGTTCGGCGAAGGCGTGTTCGGCAGCGAGACGCCGATGGCGCCGCGGGTCGGGGTCGACGGCCGAGGACGACGGCTACCTCGTGACGTTCACGACCGACGTCCTGAACGACCGCTCCGAGTGCCTCGTCCTCGACGCCCGCGACGTCGCCGCCGGCCCGATCGCGCGCGTGCGGCTGCCGGAGCGGATCTCGAGCGGCACCCACTCGTGCTGGGCGCCGGCGTCTGACCTCGGGCCGTCATCGGGTTGAGCGGCGCCGCGGTCGTCGCACCCAACGCGATCGGCCGCGCCCTCGGGATCCTCGGCGACGAGTGGACCCTGCTCATCGTCCGCTACGGGCTCGCCGGGGCCCGGCGGTACACCGACTGGCGCCGGAGCCTCGGCATCGCCGATGCCGTGCTCTCGTCCCGCCTGGCCGCCATGACCGAGGCGGGCATCCTGTGCCAGCGGGCATCGGAGGATCGCCCCGACCGACTCGAGTACCACCTGACCGAATCGGGTCGCGACCTGTGGCGCGTCCTCGTGAGCATCTGGGGCTGGGAGCTCGTGTGGGTGGAGGGACAAGCCGACGTGCTGCCGACGATGCGCCATGCCGGCTGCGGCGAAGCCTTCCGTCCGGTGCTGGCGTGCGGCGGGTGCGATGTCCTCGTCGGACCGCACGACGTCGACATCGACGGCGCCACGCCGGCGGCGATGGCGGGCGCGGTGCCGGCGGGCGCGACCCGGCGCCGGACGCGCCGCGACGCGACGAGCGGGCCGGGGCTGTTCCCCGAGACGATGGCGCTGGTCGGGAACCGTTGGTCGAGCGCGCTCCTGGGCGCGGCGTTCCTCGGCGCCCAGCGGTTCGGCGAGTTCCAGCAGCTGCTCGGCGCGCCGCCGGCGACGGTGGCCGATCGCCTCCGGACCTTCACCGCGCTCGGGGTGCTCGACACCGGGTACCGCCTCACGGCCAAGGGCGAGGCGTTCTTCCCGGTCGTCGCCCATCTGCTGGCGTGGGGCGAGCGGTGGTTCGGCGACCCGAGCGGCCCGGTGTTGTCGGTCGAGCACCGGCCGTGCAGCGCCCCGTTCCTGCCCGTGCTGCAGTGCTCGGCCTGCGGCGAGCGCCTCGAGCGCCGCTCAGTCCTGGTCGAACCCCCGCCCTGAACGCCGTTCTCGGCGTCAGGCTCGGCGGCCGTCCCAGGCGATGATCTCGCCGGCGACGTCGAGCATGCGATCGAGCTGACTGGCGTCGGTGGCGAGGGTCCCGACCGCGACCGCCTCGGCCGCGGCCATCGTGCGGAGCCGGTCGAGGTGCGCATCTGGACCGAGGACCATGCCGTCGGGCGACCACACCTCGACCGCGATCGAGACGCCGCGACGTACCGCCTCGGCGACGACGGCGTCGACCTCGGGGCGGATCGGCGCGTCGACCACGGCGAGCACGGGGCGCGCCGGGTCGCGCAGCCGGGCGACCAGGCAGCACGCCGCCGCGAACCCGTCGCCACCGGCGTCCGCCGTCACGTGGACGCCGCCGAGCGTCGTGGTCGCGAACGTGCGGGCGACCCAGTACCCGCCGAGGCCGGGATCGGCGGCGACGAGACCGCCGGCACCGAAGACCTCGGCGTAGTTGCGGGTCACGAGCGACGGCGCCAGCGGCACGCCGGTGGACGCCCAGCCCTCCTGCGTCACCGCCGCCAGCGCCGCCCGCAGCGGCGGCACGTCGATCGGGCGCCGTGGGCGCGACCACCGCGCCGCCAGCGGCGCCAGGGCGCCGGGCGGCACCTCGATCACCGGTACGGTGCGCCAGCGATCCGGAGGCGCCTCGGCGAGATCGACGCCGGTGGCCACGACGAGATCGGCGCTCGTGATCCCGGCCAGCTCGAAGTCACGCGGCCTGGAGGCCGGCGGTGGCGAGGTGGTGCGGGCTGCGCCAGTCGAAGACGCCCTTCGCCCCCCACGTGTTGAGCACCCCGAGGCTTCCGGCCTCGGCGAGGGCGTGCAGGCCGGCGACGCAGCCGTCGACGACGACACCGGGACCGGCGAGCAGGATCGGGTCGCGGGCGAGGCGGAGCGCGGCCACCACCCCGTCGTCGGGCTCGACGGGTCGGGCCGCCGGCCCCGGGAACAGCCGTCGGTCCGCCTCGGCCAGCAGCCGGTCGAGGTCGACACCGGCCGTCACGGCCCGGGACGGTAGCTGGTACCATGGTTCAGCACGTCGAACGACGGTTCAAAGTTCACAGGGGGGACGCCGGTGGATGCGAACGACCTCGTGATGGTCAGCGTCGACGACCACCTCGTCGAGCCTCCCGATCTCTTCGACGGCCACATCCCGGCCAAGTGGCGCGACCGGGCGCCCAAGGTCGTGCGGAACCCCGACGGCTCCGACGTCTGGACCTTCGAGGGGTCGATGATCCCGAACGTCGGCCTGAACGCCGTCGCCGGGCGTCCCAAGGAGGAGTACGGCATCGAGCCGACCGCCTTCGACGAGATGCGGCCCGGCTGCTGGGACATCACCGAGCGCGTCAAGGACATGGACGCCGGCGGCGTGCTCGGCTCCATGTGCTTCCCCTCCTTCCCCGGCTTCTCCGGCCGGCTCTTCGCCGCCGCCGCCGAGAAGGACCTCGCCCTCGACGTCGTCCGCGCCTACAACGACTGGCACGTCGACACGTGGTGCGCCGCCGCTCCCGGGCGCTTCATCCCGATGGGCCTGCCCGTGCTCTGGGATCCGGAGCTGGCGGCCAGTGAGGTCCGGCGCCTGGCGGCGAAGGGCGTCCACTCCGTCACGTTCACCGAGAACCCCGCCACCCTCGGGTTCCCGTCGTTCCACAGCGAGAGCTGGGACCCGTTCTGGGAGGCGCTCAGCGACGAAGCCGTCGTCCTGTCGATCCACCTCGGCTCCTCGGGGCAGCTCGTCGTCACCGCCCCCGACGCGCCGATCGACGTGATGATCACCCTGCAGCCGATGAACATCTGCCAGGCCGCGGCCGACCTGCTGTGGAGCCGCGTGCTCAAGAAGTTCCCCGATCTCCGCATTGCGCTCTCGGAGGGAGGCACGGGGTGGATCCCCTACTTCCTCGACCGGGTCGACCGCACCTACGACATGCACCACCGCTGGACCGGGCAGGACTTCGGCACCAAGCTCCCGAGCGAGGTCTTCCGCGAGCACTTCCTGACGTGCTTCATCGCCGACCCCGTCGGCGTCCAGCTGCGGCACCTCATCGGTCTCGACAACATCGCCTGGGAGTGCGACTACCCCCACAGCGACTCCAGCTGGCCCACCGCGCCCGAGGAGCTCGCCGCCGTCGCCGCCGACGTGCCTCGGGACGAGCTCGACAAGATCACCTACCAGAACGCCATGCGGTGGTTCCACTACGACCCCTTCGCCCACGTCCCGCGCCAGGAGGCGACCGTCGGCGCCCTTCGAGCGCGGGCCGCCGGTCACGACGTCGCCGTGCGCAGCTACGACAAGGGCCGCTTCGAGCGTCGCCACGCCGGCGCCGACCTCGGCAAGCTCGCCAAGGCCGCCACCGCCTAGCGACTCAGAGGCGGCCCTCGTCGGGCAGCTCGGGCGGTACCCACGACGGGGATCGACGCTCCTTGAACGCCCGCCACCCCTCGACCGACTCCGGGCTGCCGAGGCTCGCATCCATGCCCATGCGGTCGTAGTGCCCGTAGTACTCGTGGAACGTCCGCTTCACCGCGAGCCGCGCCTCGGGCGCCGTGCGGCAGCAGGCGGCGAGCGCGGCGACCGCCTCCTCGAGCAGGACGTCGTGCTCGACCACCCGCGCCACGATCCCCCACGTCTCGGCCTCCTCGGCGGAGACGACCCGACCGGTCATGAGCATGTCGCGGGCCCGAGCGGGCCCGATCTGTCGGGGCAGGACCTGCGCGTAGTTCGTGTCGGCGATGCCGCGGAACAGCTCCGGGGACCGGAACGTCGCCCGACTGCTCGCCACCGCCACGTCGGCGAGCATGGCGATCATCAGGCCGCCGCCCTGGCACAGGCCGTTGACCGCGCACACGACCGGCTTGGGCGACCGTCGCACGGCCTCGAACGGCGTGTTGTCCATACCCAGCAGCATCGGCAGGTCGGCCCACCCGTCGTCGTTGGCACCACCCATGTCGCCGCCGGGGATGAACACGTCGCCGGTGCCGGTGATCAGCAGGCCCGCCAGGTCGGCGTCGCGGTTGACGTGGTCGATGGCGTAGCGGATGCCGAAGTACATGGCCGGGGTGAGCGCGTTGCGAGCCTCGGGACGGTCGACGACGACGGTCGCGTACCACCCGCTGCGCTCGAACCGGAGGTACGGCGAGCCGAGCCAGTCGCCCTCGGGTGGTCGCGGTGACGCCGTCACGGGCGCCTCACGAAGGCGGCGTCGACGATGGCGTGGAGCTCGCCCAGCGCCAGCCGCTCGGCGTCGGTGTCGTCGTCGACGACCGCCGGGTCCATGGCCTGGTACGCCGAGATCAGACCCGTGAACAGCCGGCTGAGCACCACAGGGTCGCCGTCGCGGAGCACACCGGCGCGTCGACCACGGTCGAACAGCGCGGCCTGGAGCGCCATCGCCTCGTCGTAGTTGTCGGCGATGACGGCGTCGGCGTCGCGATCCGAGGAGAGCATCGCCGCGCTCGAGTACCGGAGGTACAGGCGGGCGAACCGGGCGTGGGTGCGGAACCAGCCGACCTCGAAGTCGACGAGATCGTGCAGCTGGTCGACCGCGGGGCCCTCGCGGCCGCCGCCGAGCAGCTGGCGGATCTCGGTCATGAACTCCTCGCCGCGCCGCACGAAGATCTGCCGGAAGAGGTCGTCCTTGCTCTCGAAGAACGAATAGACCGATCCGACCGAGAACTCGGCCAGGTCGGCGACCTCCTTCAGCGTCGCCTCGTGGAAGCCCTTGCGGCCGAAGACCTCCTCGGCGGCGTCGAGCAGCTGGGTTCGGCTGAGGTCCTGGTGCTGCAGGCGGCGCTGCTCGCGCCGGCTCGCGGCCTCGGTCGACGTGCGCGGCATGCGGCCGCGATCGTACGCGATGCCGACCGCGATGGATTGAACGGTGGTTCAGGGCAGAACCGCCCGCCTGTGGCATTCGCGGAGATCATCCACCTAGGCGGGCCTGACCTGCTCCCGTACCGTCGGCCCCGATGACGGACGAGGACAGACGCGGCGCGAGCAGCCCCTTCGTCCTCACGCGCGGCCTCCAGGTGGAGATCATCGTCGAGCTCCGCGTCGACGAGGAGCTCGTGGTCCCCGCTTCGGTCGAGGCCATGAGCGAGCACACCCTCACCGTCCGCCTGCCCGACGGCGCGCTCGGCCTCGCCGTCGGGATGCGGCCGCGCTGCACCGTCATCGTCCGCGGCGACGCGCAGACCCACACCATCCAGGCCCGGCCCGGCCGGCGGGTCGACGACGTGCGCTCGCCGACGCTGCTCGAGCTGGTCCTCACCGAGCCGGCCGTCGCGAGCGCGACCCTGGCCGACCAGCCGGTTCCCTAGGCGAGCTCGCCCACGACGACCGGCGCCCGCTCCGAGCGCTCGACCGGCTCGTCCTCGTGGGTGACCATGAGCGTGCGCATGCTGGGGTCGGCGTGGAAGGCCACGACGTCCTCGTCGTCGCCGAACACACCGAGGGAGACGACGCTCTCGGGGGTCGCGCCCCAGAGCTGGTACACCCCGTCCTCGATGGCAGGGAGGTCCGCCACGCGGAGGAAACCGCTGCCCTCCGGCGTCACCGCGACGGTCGCCAGCACCTCGCCGTCGTCGTCGACGAGCTCGCCGACCTCGGCCTGAGGATCGTCGAACGCGACCGTCGCCGCCGCGGCCAGGTCGGCGGGGTTGCCGTCGGGCTGGCGGATCGCCTGCGTCGTCAGGGCGACGATCACGAGGGCAGCGGCGACGGCGGCGGCGACCAGGAACAGCCGGCGACCGGCCGGCTTCGAGCCCGGTCGCGGCGCCGCCGGGGCGCGCCGCGCGTCGACCGGCGCGGCGACGAGGCGGAGCGGTGGCGGCGTCTCGCCGCCGATGGCTTCGGCGATGCGGTCCCACACGCCCTCGGGCGCTGGTGCGCCCGTCTGGGCCAGTCCGGCTGCGACCTCGCGCCCGGCGTCGACCTCGGCCCGGCATCGCGGGCATCCCTGCAGGTGGGCCTCGATCGCCTCCCGCTCGCCGGCATCGACGGCGTCGAGCGTGTAGGCGCCGAGGAGCTCCTCGATCTCGGCGTGCGTGAACGAGGACGGGTTCATGTGCTCGCTCCTCCCGGCATCGTCCCCAAGTCGGTGGCCGCCACGTCGAGGAGCGAGTCGCGCAGCCGGCGGAGCCCGCTGCGGATCCGGGACTTGATCGTCCCTTCCGGCTCGTCGAGGAGCTCGGCCACCTCGCGGTAGCTGTGGCCGCCGTAGTAGGCGAGCTCGATGGCCCGGCGTTCGCCGTCGGGCAGGCCGGACGAGGGCGTCGCGCATGCGCTCGGCGACGGCGAGGTCCCAGACCTCGTGCTCGACGTCGTACCCGGCTTCGGCCGTCCGGCGGACGTCCCGTTCCTCCCGCCGGCGCCGGGCCTGCTCGGACCGGAGCAGGTCGACCGAGCGCCCGTGGCACTGGGCCAGCAGGAAGGACCGCAGGGCGCCGCGACCGGGGTCGAACTGCTCGGGCCGGTTCCAGAGGCGGAGGAACACCTCCTGCACGATCTCCTCGGCGAGGGTGTCGTCGTTGAGGAGACGCCGGGCGAGCCCGTAGACGGCCCCGCCGTGGCGCCGGTAGGCCTCGGCGAGCGCCTCCTGGTGGTACCGCGAGACGGCGACGACGAGCCCGGCGTCGGTGAGCTCGGTGACGGGGGTGGCGTCGGTGTCGGCATGGGTGTCAGCGCGGCTCTACGGTGCGCCCGCGACCCGGCCCGAGCCGGATGATCGACGCGCGCCGAGCCACGGTCGTGACGCACCTCGACGTGGGGGGTGTGGGCGAAGAGGTCGACGAGGGTCAGGGTGGCCAGGCGGTACCCGGCGGCGGCGAGGAGGCCGGCGTCGCGACCGAGGGCGCCGGGGTCGCACGACACGAGCACGACGTCGCGGGCCCCGGTGGCGGCGATCCGCTCGACGGCTTCGGCGCCGAGCCCGTGCCGGGACGGGTCGGCGACCACCGCGTCGGCGGCGAGCCGGCCGCCACCGGCGCACGTCGACGGCGACGACCCTGGCGCCGTCGACGTCGGCGAGGTTGACCCGGGCGTCGGCGGCGGCGGCGCGGTTGGCCTCGACGACCTCGACCCGTCGCGGCGGCGTCGGCAGGCGGTCGGCGAGCGCGCCGGCGAAGAGCCCGACCCCGCCGTACAGGTCGACGATGCGCGCCGGGTCCGACGGCGCGAGGGCGGCGACGGCAACGGTCGGCGAGCGCGGCGGCGCCGTCGGGCCGGGCCTGGAAGAAGCTCCGGCCGAGATCGCGCCAGCGGCGACCGGCGACCTCCTCGTGGAACCAGGCCCGGTGCCCGCGGGCCGAGCTCGTCGGCCGCCCACGACGGTCAGCGCCGGCAGCGCCGGTAGCTCGACCGCGCCTCGGCCGGGGTCGGCGACCACGAGCCGCTCGCCGGTCGACGCGCCGGCCCGCACGACGATCTCGCCTGCAGCCGGCGAACCGGCCGTGCCGGAGCACCTCGTCGACGAGGGGATGGGCGACGAGGCAGCCGTGCTCGTCGACCGGGACGTGCTCGTGGCCGTGGTGGACGCGGAACCCGGCGCCGCCCGTCGTCGTCGACGGCGGCCCGCACCGTCGTGCGGTAGGCGGTGGGCGCGCAGGTCGGGCCCGGGGTCGATCTCGGGGATCGACGCCGGTCGAGCCGCCCGATGCGCGGTCAGGGCGTCGGTGACGATGCCGAGCCTTCAGCTGGCGCTGGGTGGCGAGGTCGACGTGCTGCCAGCCGCACCCGCCGCACCCGGCGGCCACGTGCGGGCACGGTGGGGCGATCCGGCCCGGCCCGGCGTCGAGCACCTCGACGGCGACGCCGCGGGCGAAGCGGGCCTTCTCCTCGACGACACGGACGCCGGCGCGGTCGCCGGGCACGCCGCCCCGGACGAACACCGACCCGCCCGTCGGCCAGGTGCCCGACGCCGTCGCCGCCGGCCGCGATGCCGGTGATGTCGACGGCGACCGTCGGGTCGGCGATGTCGGGCGGCACCGGACCACGGTGGCACACTCGTCCCGCCATGCGGCCGATCGAGATCGCTCCCGTCCGTGCTCCCGGCCGACTTCGCCCGGCTCGGCGAGGAGTGCGCCGCGCTCGAGGAGGCCGGCGTCGACCGCATCCAGTGGGACGTGATGGACGGCGTGTTCGTGCCCAACCTCACCTTCGGCCCCGACGTCGTCGCCGCCTGCCGGCCGCACTGCTCGGTGCCCTTCGAGGCGCACCTCATGGTCGTCGAGCCCGACCCGATGCTCCCGCGCTGGGTCGAGGCCGGCTGCGAGCTGCTGATCGTCCACGCCGAGTCGGTTCGGCACCTGCACCGCACCCTCGGCGCCGTCCGCGAGCTCGGCGCGCAGGCGGGCGTCGCCCTCAACCCGGCGACGCCGGTCGGCGGCCGTCGAGCACGTGCTCGACCTCGTCGACGCTCGTGCTCGTGATGACGGTGAACCCCGGCTTCGGCGGCCAGGCCTACATCGCGACGATGGAGCCGAAGGTCGCCGAGGTGCGCCGGCTCGTCGACGAGCGGGGCCTCGACGTCGACGTCGAGGTCGACGGTGGCATCGGCCCCGACACCGTCGCCGGCGCCGCCGCTGCCGGCGCCAACGTCCTCGTCGCCGGCTCGGCGCTGTACCGCGACCCCGAGGGCCTCGAGCACGCCGTGACCGAGCTGCGCGAGCGGGCCGAGGCCGCCCGTGCCGCTGAGACCGGCTCGGCTAGTCGTCGCGGAGGCGGCGACGAGCCTCGACGACGCGCAGCGCGGCGAGGTCGGCTCGCGCCGACCTGGCGTTCGACGGCGGGCTCGCCGCCGGTCCGGCAGAACACGAAGGCCACCCGGTCGACCGGGCGGCCGGTCGCCTGCTCGACGGCGACGGCGTACGCCGCGCCCTGCAGCCGGTAGCGCTCGACGGCGGCGTCGACCTCGGCCTCGGTGCGGGCCCGGTCGGTCTTCCAGTCGACGACGACGAGCCGGCCCTCGGCATCCTCGTAGAGCAGGTCGACGTAGCCCTCGACCAGCCGGTCGCCGACGGGCGCGACGACGGGGACCTCGCGCCAGTGGCGGCGGCCGGCCCGCGCCTCGGCCACGGCCGCGCTGGACAGCGCCGACGCCGCCAGCTCGCGCGACGGTGCCGATGTCGGCGGGTGAGGACATGCCCTCCAGGGCGCTCTCGCGCGCCGGCGAGCGCTCGACGTCGGCCGGCGCGGCGGCGTCGAGGTCGACGTGCTCGAGCACGGCGTGCACGGCACGACCGACGGCCGTGCCGCCCCGCCGTCGCCGGCGGCGTCGGCCGAGGGCACGGTCGCCTCGACGTCGACGCGTCCCTCGACCGGCGGCCGGGGCTCGCCGCTGTCGTCGAGGGCGTCGAGGGCGTCGTCGTCGAGCTCGTCGTCGAGATGGCCGGCGAGCGCGGTCGGGGCCACCGACCACGGCCGCGCCGCCGCCGTCGATCGCGGCCCGGTGGCCGGCACGCCAGGCGGCCCGCTCCGCCGAGGTCCGCGGCGGCGGGCCGTCGCCGGCGGGGACGTCGAGCAAGGTCGGTTCGGCGTCGAGCACGGCCGGCCGCCACGTCGGGGCGCACGAGTGGCAGAGCCGATGGAGCAGCGCGGCGTGGCTCTTGTCGGCCCGCATGCTCGGGTGGTGGAGGCTCACGAGCAGCTGCTCGCGGGCTCGAGTGGCGGCGACGTACAGCAGCCGCACCGCTTCGGTCTCCTCGAGCCGTTGCGCGCCCGTCCGCGCCGTCGGCCCATCCCGCCGTCTGCGAACCGAGCGCCGCCGCCGAGCACCGAGAAGGAGATCTCGGGCCCGTCGTCGTGCCACATCACGCTCGTGCCCCCGGGAGGCGCGCCGGTGGCCAGCCCGGCGAGCACGACGACCGGGAACTCGAGGCCCTTGGACCCGTGCACGGTGAGGATGCGCACGGCGTCGTCGTCGGGCTCGGGCACGACGGTCTCGACGGCGGCGGCGCCGCCCTCGACCTGGAGCCGGGCCCAGGCGAGGAACTGCGCCAGCGACGACCCGCCGGCCTCGACGAAGGCCCGCGCCTGGTCGAGCGACGAACCGGAGCCGCCGCCAGTGGTCGCGCGGGCGGCGCTGGGCGAAGGTGAGCTCGACCAGCCGGCGCTCGCGCGACGATGTCGGCGACGAGCGCGTCGACGGGCACCCACCACCGCTCGTCGTGCCAGCGCGCGCAGCCGCGCCAGCGCCGCGGCCACCGGGTGGTCGTCGGCCACCGTCGTCGGGCCGGCTTCGGGTCGGGTCCCAACGCCCGCCGGCGCGCCGCCACTCGAGCAGCTCGGGGTCGGTGCAGGCGAAGGCCGGCGAGCGCAGGGCGGCGACGACGGCGACCTCGTCGGCCGGGTCCTCGATGGCCGTGAGCAGGGCGAGCACCTCGCGCACGACGTCGGTGCGCCACACCAGCGAGCGGCTCTCGACGCGGTACGGGATGTCGGCGTCGTCGAGGGCCCGCTCGATGCGGCCCGAGCGGCGCCCGGGTCGGCACGAGGATGGCGACGTCGTCGTAGCGGAGCGCACGGCGACCGCCGTCGCCGTCGTCGATCACCCGCGCCCGACGTGCGCAGCGCCGCTGATCGCGCGCGCGATCTCGCTCGCCTCCCGGAGCCGCACCTCGGCGGCGTTGAGCCCGTGCTCCGCCGGGCCGCCGAGGATCACGCACCGCGGGCTCGGCGTCGAGGCTGGCGCGGTCGGGCTCGCAGCGGCGGTGTACGGCGGCTGGACGTCGCCGTCGCCCTCGCCGATGAGCGCGCTCGAACACGTCGTTGACCCAGCCGAGGATCGACGTCGACCGACCGGAAGTTCTGGCGCAGGTGCACGACGCCGTCGCCGAAGAGGTCGCGCGGTGCGGTTCCAGAGCGTGATGTCGGCGCCGCGGAAGCCGTAGATCGACTGCTTGGGGTCGCCGACGACGAGCACCCGCCCCGGCGCCGAGCTCGATGTCCTCCCACCGCGCCGGCAGGCGGTCGGGGTCGGCGGCGGCGAGGGCGAAGACCAGCTCGACCTGGAGCGGGTCGGTGTCCTGGAACTCGTCGACGAGGAGCACCGACGACGGCGGGCCAGCGCCGCACGGACCGTCGGCGTCGCGCCACAGCAGGTCGCGGGCGAGCACGAGCAGGTCGTGGAAGTGCAGCCGCCCGGCGCGCCGCCGCTCGTCGGCCCAGTCGAGGGTGAAGCCGAGCGATCCGGGGCACGAGCCGGGCGAGCACGTGGCGTCCGGAGCTCCGCCGAGCAGCTCGACGCTGCGCGCTCGCGGCGCCGCTCGAGCAGCGGCGCTGGACCTCGGCCTTGCTCGCTCGCCCCAGATCGCCCTGTGCCCGTTGCCGCCGGCTTCGGGACGGCGCCACGCGGTCGAGCACCCGCAGCACCTCGAGCGGTCGTCGCCGGTGGCGACGGCGTCGTCGTAGCGCTCGAGCACGGCGGCGACCGTCGCCGAGCGACGAGCTGCACCAGCTTGTCGTCGGCGCCCGCCGTCGGGCCGGTCGAGCGCGGGCGACGGCGGCCGCAGGGCGGCGACGATCGGACCGGCGTCGGCGTCGAGCGGCGGCGACCGGGCCGGCGATCGGCGAGCTCGACCGGCGCCGAGCCGGTCCCACCGGTCGTGGAGCACGCCGGGCGACCTCGGCCAGCCGCGGCAGCAGCAGGCCGAGGGTGACGCCGACCCGCAGGTCGTCGGTGAGGTCGGGGTCGGCGAGCAGCTCGTCGACGAAGGCCGCCCACCGCTCGACGAACTCGAGCTCGGCGGGGATGCCCTCGTCGACCTCGAAGGCCGGCGGCAGGCCGGCGGCGACCGGGTGCTCGGCGAGGATCCGCTGGGCGAAGCCGTGGAGGGTGGTGATGACGGCCTCGTCGATGCGCCGCGGCGGCGGCCCGGCACGCGCGCCCGCTCGGCGGCGTCGGTCGAGGCGCGGTCGGGTCGGCGGCCCGCTCGAGGGCGGTGCGGATGCGGTCGCGCAGCTCGGCGGCGGCCGCCTCGGTGAAGGTGATGGCGGCGAGCTGCGCGGATCTCGTCGAGGCGGCCCGGTGGCGAACAGGCGGACGATGCGCGTCGACGAGCGCGGTCGTCTTGCCGGTGCCGGCGCCGGCCTCGACGAAGAGGTTGCGGTCGAGGTCGTGCTCGACCGCGTCGCGGGCGTCGCCGTCGAGCGAGGAGCGGTCCGGTCGCTCGTCGGCCGCGATCGCGCGGTCATCCGTCGTCGCCCGCCCGGGCTGCTCCTCGGCGAGCGCGACGTAGCGGCGCCAGCTCGGGCGCCGCGCGCAGCTGCACCCACGCCTCGCCCCGGGTGGTCGGGCACACGCGGTCGAACTCGCACCAGCCGCAGTTGTCGTGGCGTCCACTGCGCCGAACTGGTAGCTCTCGCCGCCGGGGTTGGCCGGGAACCGCCCGGCCTCGATGCCGTCGACGACGTCGTCGATCGACCTCGCGGAACCGCGTCTCGGCGGCGTCGTCGTACTCGCCGCCGATGGTCGCCGCCCTCGCCCCGCGCGCCGACGAACCAGTAGTGCGCGTCGACCTGCTCGGCATCCGGGAACGCGGCCGGGCGGCGAGGGCGTAGATGGGCAGCTGCAGCTTCGTGCCCCGCGCGGTGAGGTCGCCGCTCGCTCCTGGTCGCGTTGGACCGGAAGACGTCGGGCTTGCCCGGTCTTGTAGTCGGACACGACCAGGCGGCGGCCGTCGGGCGTGCGGTCGACCCGGTCGATGATCCCGCGGAAGGCGAGACGGCGGCCGTCGGCGAGCTCACGACACCGGCGACGACCGGCGAGCACGGTGCCGGTCGTCGTCGGCCGTCGCCGGCTCCGAGTCGCCGAAGGCGAGCTCGACCGCGACCGGGGCTGACGCTCGGCGACGGCCCGGACGCGCTCGTCGCGGTCGAGGATCCGCTGCAGCTGGTGGCGGAGCTGCGCCCGCCGCACGCCCCACAGCAGCGGCCGGCCGGTCCGCCCCTCGGCCTCGTAGCGGCCGGCGACCTCGTCGGCGATGCGTCGAGAGGTCGTCGCGCTCGTCGTCGGACCACGGCTCGTCGGGCGGCTTGCCGAGCGTGCTCGCCGATGAACCGCTCGAGCACCTCGTGCACGAGCGAGCCCTCGTCCATCGGCGAGATGAGCTCGGCCTCGGTGGGGTCGTCGATCGCGCCGACCCGCAGCACGTCGCCGAGGAACGAGCGGAACGGGCACTCGGCGTACCGCTCGAGGCCGGTGGGCGACCGGGGCCGGTCGAGCCGATCGAGCAGGCCGGGGTGGTCGCCGACCCGACCCGGACCACTCGTCGAAGCTCGCCGGCCCGCCGGGCAGCGCGCCGCGGCGAGGCCGCGCGCAAGGCCGGCGTGCTCGCCGGCGACGACGCCGTCGGCGACGCGGTGCCCGCTGCGGTGGTCGGCCAGGAGGTCGCCGAGGTCGAGCTCGTCGTCGCCCGCCGGTGCCGCTGGCGGCGGCGAGGACGCCGGCCTCGAACGAGGCGACGTCGGTGAACCAGCGGCGCCGCCGCGGCAGCCCGGCCAGGCCGCAGCTCGTCGCTGGCGACGAGCCGGCCGGCCGGGCGCCGACGAGGTCGAGGAACCACGGCGCCGGCTGGCGCTCGCGCTGCTCGCGCGGGTCGGCCCGCGGGGCGAGTGAGCACGGCCGACGGCGCCGCGGCCAGGGCGGCGAGGAGGTCGCGGTGCTCCTCCTCCCGCCGCAGCCCCGGCGGCGCGAGCGCGCCGCCGGCGGCGAGCCGCTCGCGGTCGGGCGACGAGCGGGTCGTCGCGGCCGGCGCGGCGGCAGCGCGCCGTCGGCAGCCGCCGACCACGACGACGAGGTCGAGGTCGGCGCCGGCACACGTCGACCAGCCGCCCGACGAGGACGCCGTGGCCGAACCGGCCGTGGCGGGCGGTCGGGCCGCTCGAGCTCGGGCTCGAGCACCCGGCGGAACGCGCTCGAGGGTCGGGCGGCTGCGTCGACGCCGTCGAGGGCGGCGAGCCCGGCCAGCGCCGCGCACCGACTCCGCGGCGCCTCGTCGGGCCCGCGCGGCGTCGGCGGTGCGAGGTACGTGTCGAGCAGACCCGCCGGCCCACGCCGCCCACGCCGCCCACCGCCGATCGCCGGGAGGCGCGAGCCGGCCGGCGAGCTCGTCGACGAAGCGCTCGAGGGCGCCGAGCGCCGCCAGGCGGTCGATCCGCGGCGAGCCGCTCGCCGACGTCGACGTCGGGGTCGACGTCGACGAGCGGGTCGCGCGCCGTCCACGCCAGCGAGGCGCTCGCGCCGGACCTCGGCGGCCCGGCCGAGCCGCGAGCGCCACTGCGTCGAGGCCGCCGACGACGCCGGCCTCGCGGGCCAGGCGGTCCCAGTACGGCGCCGGCACCCGGTGCCCGGCGACGGGGTCGACGAGCGGGGCCGGCGCGGAGGAGGGCGGCGACGTCGGCGCGCCGGAGCCCGCCGGCGGCGACGTCGAGCAGGCCGAGGAGGACGCGGCCCGGCACGGACTGGGCGACGGTCGTGACCGCCGGGGCGTGGTGGGCACGATGCCGGCGGCGGCGAGGCGCTCGTGGAGCATCCCGGCGTACGGGTCGCGCACGCGGTAGACGACGGCGACGCGCTCGGGCCGGACCGGCGCTCGCCGCCGCACCGGTCACGGCGGCGACGATGCGGCGCACGGCGACCGCCACCTCCTCGGCGGGGTCGGGCGCGCGCACCAGCTCCGTCGGGGCGGGCACGGAGGCGACGAGGGCGTCGGCCGCCTCGTCGGTGCCGAGGACAGGGCGGAGCTGGGCGAGCAGCGCCTCGGCGGCCGTGTCGCTCGCGGCGTCGCCGGTGCGGCCGATGACCGCCGTCACCTCGACCCCCGCCGTGACGAGCGCGGCGACGAGGCCGAGGTCGAGGCCGCCGAGGCGCCTCGGCAGGTGGACCACGACGAGCCCGAGGCCGGCGAGGTCGGCCCGACCCGACCCCACGGCCTCGATCGCAGCTCGGAGGGTGTCGTCGGGCCCGGCGTAACCGGCCTCCCTGACCGCGCCGGCGAAGGCGCCGGTAGGCGGAGACGACGGCCGCGGTCGTGCCGGGGCGGCGGCCGAGGGCGTCGAGGGCGCCGGCATCGAGCGTGGCGAGCTCGGCGAAGGTCACCTCGACCGCTCGCTCGGTGGCGCTGCTGGTCAGGACGTCGCGGTCGGCGATGAGCGCCGACTCGCCGGAGCGCGACCCGCCGGTGGGCCCGGGCCAGCGCCGTTGGGAGCGGGCGCCGGCCGGCCTCGGCCAGGACCGGATCCGGCCAGACCGCCGGCCAGCTGCGGGAAGGAGGTGACCGCCACGTTGACCACGCCTCCGAGATCGAGCGCCAGCCGGCGCCGGAGGGTCACGCCCGCGGCCGCCGACGGCACGACGACGGTGACCGGCGCCAGCGGGTCGCCGGCCTGGACCGCCCCGACGATCCGGCCGAGCAGCGCGGTCGCCGGCGGGCCGTAGGCCACGGAGAGGAGGCGGGTCGCCATCGCCTCACGACCTTACGCAGGGGGTGTGTCAGGCTCCGTCGCTGAACGGTGGAACACTCGCGCCTCGTGCGCCGGGCCCTCGCCATGTCGGTCGGGCTGCTCGCCGTGCTCGCGCCGGTGGCTTGCGGCGACGACGGAGGCGGTGACCTCGACGCCTTCTGCGCGACGGCCCGCCGCTTCGCGGTCGACAACCCCGCCGACGCCCTCGGCGCCTACGACCCGGCCGATCCCGCCGGTGCCGCTCGACTCCTCCGCCGAGCGGCGTTCGAGCTCGAGTCGTGGGCCGACGACGCGCCACCGGACCTGCGCCCCGATGTCGTGCGCCTCGCCACGACGGCATCGGACCTGGCCGACGCGTTCGAGGCCGGGACCCTCGACGCCGGCCGTGCCGCGGCACTGGAGGCTGCCGCGACCGAAGCCGAGACGGCAAGCGCCCGCGTCACCGAGGCGACGCGGGCGCAGTGCTCGGTCGAGCTCGACCCGCAGTCGGCGACGACGCCGACGACGGGTTGAGCGACCAGCGGTCCTCAGAGGCGCGACCGGCCCCGCCAGCCGAGTCCGCCGACGAGCAGGAGGACGAGCAGAACGATGAGCAGGATGGTCAGCATGGCCTTTGCTCTGCCCTTCCTCGCCGCTCCTGAGACCTCCACCCCGCTCGGTGGTGACGGTACGCGGCTTACGGGGAGACTCGATCGGCGTCGAGGGCGGCCCGCACCGCATCGGGCACCGGCACGGGATCGGCCGTGCCCGGCGTGACCGACACGTACACGACCGTCCCGGTGAACGACGGTCGGTCGCCGGCCCGGCCGTCGATGGTGACGTCGAACGACGTGCGTCCCCAGCGCGACACGTGGATGTCCATGACCACGACGTCGCGATAGCGGGCGGGCGCGACCCACTCGACGGTGGCCTTCTTCAGCATCACGTCGAAGGCGACGCGAAGCTCCGGCGGCAGGTGCTCGTCCATCCATTGCTCGAGGGCGTCGTCGATGTAGGCGAGGTAGTGGGCGTTGAACACCACCCCCTGCTGATCGCACTCGCCGTAGCGCACCCGGAGCGTGTGCGTGAAGCCCACCGGCAGGGTCAGAGCATCTCGCCGCGACGGACGATCACGCTGTCGATGATCCCGTAGTCGCGGGCCTGCTCCGCGGTGAACCAACGGTCGCGGTCGGAGTCGGCGTCGACCTGCTCGACGGTCTGGCCGGTGTGGTGGGCGATCCGCTCGGCCATGAGGCGCTTGATGTAGAGCATCTGCTCGGCCTGGATGGCGATGTCGGAGGCCTGGCCCCGGAGCCCGCCCGACGGCTGGTGCATCATGATCCGGGCGTGCGGGAGGGCGAAGCGCTTGCCCGGCGCGCCGGCGCACAGCAGGAACTGGCCCATCGAGGCGGCGAGACCCATGCAGATCGTGCCGACCGCCGGCCGGACGAACTGCATCGTGTCGTAGATCGCCATGCCCGCCGTGACCGAGCCACCCGGCGAGTTCACGTAGAGCCAGATGTCCTCGGCCGGGTCCTCGGCCTCGAGGAAGAGCATCTGCGCCGTCAGCAGGTTGGCGATGGAGTCGTCGACCTCGCGGCCCAGGAACACGATCCGGTTCTTCAGGAGGCGGTTGAAGACGTCGTTCTGGGGGTCACCGAACCCTCCGACCTGGGCGGAGGGCGCGAGCTTTTCGAGGGGCGAAGACATAGGCGGCGCAGGATATCGGCGGCGCCCCAGGGCACTGTGCTTCTGGTCGCCTCGCCTGTCGGCTCGGCTCCTATGCCGGCGGAGGCTTCGGGGGCAGGGGGTCGATCGACGGCGGCCCGCCGTCGGCCACGTGCGACGTCCAGTCGACGCCGTCCCACCAGCGCCACCAGTGGCGGCCCGAGGGGTCGGGGTGCCAGCCGGGAGCGATGCGGCGGGTCCCGGGCTCGGCCTCCGTGAGCGGCAGGGGGGTCGGCGGCGGCGACGGCCGTGGCTTGGGGGCCCGATCGGGCAGCCACGACGCCCGCCCCGGCGGGCCGCCGGCGGCGACGACCCCGAGGCGCACGAACGTCGCCCGCGCCACGTCGAGCACCAGGCGACCGCCGTCGACCAGGGCGTCGATGGCCAGCCCGGCGTCACGCCGGCGCACCTGGATCTCGTCGTACCCGAACGGCATCACGTCGGTCGCTCCTTGCGCAGCGAAGAGGGCGCGACGGTCGGTGAAGGCGACGACGTCGCCCTGCGCGTCGACGACGACCTCGCGCAGCTCCTCGCCCGACTCGAGCGCGTCGGCCACGGCGTCGGCGATGTCGCTGCCCGTGGGCGCGAGCCGGGCCACGAGGGCGCGCCGGTCGTCTTCGGGAAGCGGCATCGAGATCACCGTACCCCGAGGCGGATTCAGCGGCTGCTCGCCGGACGTGCCTCAACCCACTCCGTGAACGCCAACCCACGCAGGACGTGGGTTCGCACGCACGGAGTGGGTTGCACTCGCGCTCGGCGTTGCCGCTCAGGTGAGCGGGCGGATCAGCGGCGGCGTGGCACCAGCAGCCGACCGCCGTTGCCGAGCACGATCAGGCCGAGCCCGAGCGCGATCAGCACCAGCGAGGCCGCCACCAGGGCGCCGCTCTCGACACCCGTGACGGCCAACGCCTCGGTCTGGGTGCCGAGCACCTGCACCGCCGCGGTCGTGGTCGTGGACTGGACCGTGGAGCTGGCCAGGACCGCGGTCGGTGGTCGTGGTCGGCGCGTCGTGGTCGTGGTCGGCGCCGTCGTCGTCGTGGTCGGCGCCGTCGTCGTCGTGGTCGCGCGTCGTCGTCGTGGTCGGCGCCGTCGTCGTCGTGGTCGACGAGGTCGTGGTCGTGGTGGGCGCCGTCGTGGTCGTCGTCGACGACGTCGTCGGCGCCGTGGTCGAGGTCGTCGTCGTCGTCGTCGGGTTGGACTCGTCGTAGCAGAACGACATGTGGCTGACGCCGTTGCCGCTGGTGCCCGGCGTCGTGAGCCCGTCGTCGCTGAACTGCTCCGGCGACTGGGCCGTGGGGGCGTACACGTAGAGGTTCGAGCCGCCCGCACCGCCCTTGACGTACACGGCGTCGATCCCGATCGTCGACGACCAGTCGAATGTCCGAGCCACGCCGTCGAAGTTGGTGATCGTGATCGGGCCGAAGGTCCCGTTGCCCGGGGGGTTGATGTCGACTTCGAGCCACGTCTGACCGCCGCCGTGCGCATCGTCCAGATCGCTGCAATTCTGGTTGGCCGCGCCGGGGAGGAACACGGGGGTGACCTCGGGACCGACAACCGCCGACGCCGGTGTCGCGGCGAGGGCAATGCCAACGCCGATGAGGCCCAAGAGGGTGGTGGCGACGCCCAGACGGCGCCGAGTGAGGCTGCGCATTCTTCGCTCCAGGTCTGTTGACCTGGGGCCGGTTTCGCTGTGGCTCCCCGTAGGCGCAGCGACCAGTTGGCCGCCTACGGATCTCTGCCGCCCCAAGTGATGTCTCGTTGTCCGCTACCGAGAGACCCCGGAGTGAGTCACTGCCCACCGAAGCCGCCCGCGTCTTGCTTTCGCCGCTAGCTAACCACAACCTGTGGTGACCCGCCAGTCTCCATCTCACTTTATGTGGTCGGATCCGGAAGAGCCCCGTACGGTTCGCGCCCAGGGTACCCCTCGACCAACCAGGGGCACGAGCCTGCGTAGCGTTGGGCCGAGCCGGCGTGGCCCAATGGCAGAGGCACGGCGTTTAGGGCGCCGTCAGTGCGGGTTCGAATCCCGCCGCCGGCACCGACAGAATCCCCGCATGCCGACCCCGCTCGCCGATCTCCGCGTGCTCGACCTCGCCACGGTCGTCGCCGGGCCGGGATGCGCCCGCTACCTCGCCGACTTCGGCGCCACCGTCATCAAGGTCGAGCGGCCAGGCACGGGCGACACCACCCGATCGATGGGCTACCCCGACCCGGCCGATCCCGCCGGCACGTCGCTGTTCTGGCGCTACGTGGGCCGGGGGAAGGCCTGCGTCGTCCTCGACCTGAAGGACCCGGCCGGGCGCGACCAACTCCTGCGCCTCGTCGACGGCGCCCACGTCCTCGTCGAGAACCTGCGCCCCGGGGGCCTCGAGAAGCTGGGCCTCGGGCCCGACGTGCTCCTGGAGCGCAACGCCGGGCTGGTCGTCACCCGGGTCACCGGCTTCGGGCAGGACGGCCCCTACAGCCACCGTCCGGGGTTCGCCACCCTCGCCGAGGCGATGTCGGGGTTCGCCGCCATCAACGGCGAGCCCGAGGGCGGTCCGCTCCTCCCGCCGATCGCACTCACCGACGAGGTCGCCGCGCTCGCCGCCGCCTTCGCCACCCTCGCCGCCGTCCGCACCGGCGTCGGCCAGGTCGTCGACGTCAACCTGCTCGAGACGATGCTCCAGCTGATGGGACCGCTGCCGGCCGCCTACGCCGCCACCGGCGACCTCCAGCCTCGGCTCGGCTCGGGCATCTCCTACTCCGTTCCCCGCGGCACCTGGCAGTGCGCCGACGGTCGGTGGGTGGCGGTCAGCACGAGCGCCGAGTCCGTCGCCCGCCGGGTGCTCGGCTCGTCGGCCTCGGCGACGACCCGGAGCTCGTCACCTTCACCGGCCGCATCGCCCACCGTGACCGCGTCGACGCCCACCTCGCCGACTGGATCGGCGCCCGCACCCTGCCCGAGGTGCTCGACGCCTTCGAGCGGGCCGAAGCGGCGGCGGCCCCCGTCTACGACATGGCCGACGTCGCCGCCGACCCCCACCTCGCCGCCCGCGGCGCCCTCGTCGAGCTCGACGGGATCACCATGCAGGGCCTGGTCGCCCACCTCTCGGCGACGCCGGGCGAGCTGCGCTGGGCCGGTCCCGCCCTCGGCGCCGACCAGGCCATCCTCGACGCCGACGACCCCTGGTCGGCCGCGAGCCCGGCCCGACGATGCCTGAGTTCTGGCTGCACCCGCGGCGCCAGGCCTGGCTCGCCGATGCCCTGTTCGGCGGCTGGCGTTGGGCGTCTCGGCTCGGCACGCTCGGCGCGGGTACCCGCCACGCCCGCCGCTTCCAGTCCGTGGGCGCCGGCTCGGCCTTCTCCTTCCCGCCGGGCCCGTCACTCGGCGAACGGTGGATCCGGATCGGCGACGGGCTCGCTGATCGGCCCGAACGTCGCGCTCTCGGCCGGGATGTGGCCGGACGAACCCCTCGCTCCCCCCGAGGGCTGGGTCGTCCGCATCGGCGACCGCTGCAACATCGGACGCGGGAGCGCGCTCGTCGGGCGGGTCGGGATCGACATCGGCGACGACGTCACGACCGGGCCGAACGTGTACGTGACCGACCACAACCACCGTTACGCCGATCCCGACACGCCGGTGGCCCGGCAGTGGGTCGACGCCGAGCCGGTACGCATCGGCAGCGGGTCGTGGCTCGGCGCCGGCGCGGTCGTGCTGCCTGGCGCCCACCTCGGCCGCAACGTCGTCGTCGCCGCCGGGTCGGTCGTGCGCGGCGTCGTCCCCGATCACGCCGTGGTCGCCGGCGTGCCCGGCAAGGTCGTGCGGCGCCGGACGGCCGACGGCGAGTGGGACCCCCCGATCGACCCGAGGGCCGGCCACGAACGTCCCCCGCAGGGCTGGTAATCCGGACAGAACGCTCACCTCCCCCTGCCGACCTGCCGATACAGGAGGCGTGGCGAGATCGCGCGACCGGCGCCGTGCGGGGCTCGTGCTGGGTGTCGGGTTCTCGATCCTCTACGTCGTCTACCTGGTGATACAGCCGGGGACACCGCGCTCGGTCACCGTCATCAGCGACGTCGTCCAGTTCGTCGTCCCCATCGCCGTCGCGGTGCCTCTGGCGCTCGCCTCAGCCCGACGGGTGGCCGGGCGGGAGCAGGCCGCGTGGCTCCTCTTCGCCGGCGCTGCCCTGGCGTGGGGCCTCGGCCAGGGCGTGTGGACGTGGTACGAGGTCGTCGGCGGCCACGACGCGCCGTTCCCCTCGCTCGCCGACGTCGGCTTCCTCCTTGCCGTGCCCCTCCTGCTCGCCGGTGTCGTCGTCTACCCCGCCCGGCTGCTCCCCCTCGGCCGGGCCCGGATGGTCATCGACGCCAGCCTGATCGCGTCGGCGGCCCTCTTCTCGGCGTACGGCACGTTTCTCGCCGACGTCTACGAGCAGGGCGACGGCAGCGGGCTGGAGCAGACCATCGCCCTGGCCTATCCGGTCGGGGACCTCGTCATCGTGTCGGCCGCCATCGCCCTCCTGGCGCGCCGGATCGACGGCTGGCGCGGTGCCATCGGGCTCGTGATCCTCGGCACCCTGGCGCTCGCCGTCGCCGACTTCTCCTTCGCCTACCTCATCTCCCGCGGCGACTACACCGACGGGGCGACCGACGCGGGGTGGGCCATCGGGTTCCTCCTGATCGCCTACGCGTCGACGGTGCGGCCGGTGCGCGAGAGCGGCGAGACGCCGGCGAATCGGGGCCCGACCATGTTCGAGGCGGCGCTGCCGATGCTCCCGGTCGCCGCCGCCGCCGTCGTCCTCGCCTACCTCGGTCTCGCCGGCGAGGGGATCGGTCCGTTCCTCGCCCTCACCGGCGCGGTCGTCAGCATCTTCGTCGTGCTTCGCACGGTGATCATCCAGGTCGAGAACGCCCGGCTGACGGCCAACCTCGCCGACTCGGTCCAGGAGCTGCGGGTCCGCGAGGACGAGCTCCACCACCAGGCCTTCCACGACGCCCACACCGGGCTCGCCAACCGGGCCCTGTTCCGTGACCGTCTCGAGCACGCGGTGTCGCGGCGCGAGCACGACATCGTCGTCCTGTTCATCGACCTCGACGACTTCAAGACCGTCAACGACAGCCTCGGTCACGACGTCGGCGACCACCTCCTCGCCCTCGTCGCCGAACGACTGCGGGCCTGCGTGCGACCGGCCGACACCGTCGCCCGGCTCGGCGGCGACGAGTTCGGCGTCCTCGTCGACGAGCCCGAGGCCGGGGCGCGGGCCGAGCTCCTCGCCAATCGCATCCTGGCGGCGCTCGAGGTGCCCTTCGCCGTCGCCGGTCGCGAGCTGCGCGTGCAGGCGAGCATCGGTGTCGCCCACGGCGCCCCCGGCATCAGCACCGCCGCCGGCCTCCTCCAGGACGCCGATCTGGCGATGTACGGCGCCAAGGGTGCGGGCAAGGCGACGTACATGCGCTTCCACGGTTCGCTCCGCGACGAGGCGCGCGACCGGATGGACCTGTTGCACGAGCTCGACCGGGCCCTGGAGCGCGGCGATCTCGAGGTCCACTACCAGCCCGTCGTCCGGCTCCCGTCGCAGGAGCTGGGCGGCTACGAGGCGCTCGTTCGCTGGCGCCACCCGACCCGGGGGCTGCTCCCACCGAGCGCCTTCCTCGACCTCGCGGAGGAGACCGGTGCGGTCGTGCCGATCGGGTGGTGGGTGCTCGAGGAGGCGTGCAGCACGATCGTCGCCCATGACAGGAGCAACGGTGAGCGGCCGCTGCAGGTGGCCGTGAACCTGTCGCCCCGGCAGCTGCGTGATCGCGACGTGGTGGGGACGGTCGGCGCCATCCTCGCCACCACCGGTCTCGATCCGTCGCGCCTCGTCCTCGAGCTCACCGAGTCCTCGCTGCTCGACGACGAGGACTCGGTCCCGGCCATGCGGGCGTTGCAGGCGCTCGGCGTCCGCCTCGCCATCGACGACTTCGGCACCGGGTACTCCTCACTCGCGGCCTTGGCTGAGCTGCCCCTCGACGGTGTGAAGATCGACCGCACGTTCGTCGCCCGCATGCGCCCGGACGGGCTCGGCGAAGGCGACCACCTGATCAAGGCCATCCTGCAGCTCGCCAACGGCCTCGGCGTCCGAGTCATCGCCGAAGGCGTCGAGCAGGCCTTCCAGCTGCGTCGCCTGGCCGAGCTGGGGTGCCACGCCGCGCAGGGCTACCTGATCGGTCGCCCTGTCGCCGAGCTGCGGCCAGCGCGGACCGAGGCCCTCGGCTCGTAGGTCTCGCCGTCAGATGCGGAAGAAGAGGTTGCAGAACCGCTCGGTGAGGGCGGCGTCGCCGCGAGCCGTTCCGCCGTTCACCCGCCCCATCACGGTGAGCACGAAGCTCGCCGGGTCGAACTCGAGCACGAGCGGGAGGTCGTCGATGTCGCCCGGTTCGAGGGCGAGGCCCTCTGGCGTCACCGTCGCCTTCGTGTCGCCGCCGCTGTTCCCCGACACGCGGACGCCGAGCGAGAACGGTTCGACGCTGGCGCAGTCGGCGGTCGACTGCCACACGATGAAGCAGAACGGCACGAGCAGGTCGGCGGCGTCGCCGTCCATGGCGTGCGAGCGGCCGGCGCCCTGACGGATGTCCCAGCTGTGGACGGCGTAGTCGACGAGCTGGGCCACGGGGTAGAAGAACGCCGGCAGGGGGCCCATGTACTTGTGCGGGACGATGAGGCCGCCCCAGGCGTCGGCGTCGAGGCCCTCGATGATCGCCAGCATCTCGGCGCGGTCCTTGTCGAGCCGAGTCAGCAGCTCGTCCTGCGGCACGCCGCGCAGCGCGAGCGCTCCCTGGTCGACGTGCTCGTTCATGCCGCGCACGCCGAGCGCCTCCGGGGCGGTTCCGTTCCCGTTGGCGACGTCGAAGCCGGCGAAGTAGCCCTCGGTCGTGTCGACGAGGTGGCCGACGATGTCGCGCACCTGCCAGTGCCCGGCGGCCGTCGGTGCCTCCCAGACCCCGGGCGCCGATGCCATCGCCAGCATCTCGTCCGACTCCCGGCGGACCGTTCGCAGCAGGTTCTCCTTGCTGGCGAAGTCCATGAAGTTCCACTCGCCCATGACGCCCCCTCGGCCTCGGGATCCGTGCCGGATGGAAGGCTACGACGACCATGCCGGAGGGACACACGATCCACCGCCTGGCCCGCGACCACACCGCCGACCTCGCCGGCCGGCCGGTGGGCGCGTCGTCGCCCCAGGGTCGGTTCGCCGAGGGCGCGGCCCGGATCGACGGTCAGGTGGCGCAGCGGTTCGAGGCGTGGGGCAAGCACGAGTTCGCCTTCTTCGCGTCGGGCGACGTCCTCCAGGTCCACCTCGGCCTGATCGGGAAGTGGCAGCGCCGGTCGCAGCCGGTCCCCCACCCGGTCGGACAGGTCCGCCTGCGGATGGTCGGCGAGGCCCATGCCTGGGACCTGTCGGGACCGGCCGTGTGCACGCTGCTCAGCCCCGAGGAGGTCGACGCCCGCGTCGCCGCGCTCGGCCCGGATCCGTTGCGGCCCGACGCCGACGTCGACCGGTTCATCGAGCGGGTGCGCCGCTCGGCGGCGCCGATCGCCACGCTCCTCCTCGACCAGTCGGTCATCGCCGGCGTCGGCAACGTGTACCGGGCCGAGGTGCTCTGGGTGCTCGGCATCGACCCACGCCGGCCGGGCCGCACCATCCCCGAGGATCAGCTGCGGGCCATGTGGGACTGGCTCGTCGCCCAGCTCCGCGTCGGCGTACGCCGCAACCGGATCGTGACCGTCGACCCGGCGGAGCTCCGCAAGCCCATCAAGGCCGTCCGTCGGGGCGAGGGCGTCGCCGTGTACCACCAGGAGGCGTGTCGCCGCTGCGGCGGTCCCTTCACGACGATGGACGTCGCCGGCCGCCGCATCGAGTTCTGCCCCGTCTGCCAGACGTAGACCCCTCGAACTGGCGGTGGTTGTTCGGCGTATACGCCGGTAGCCACCGCCAGTTCAGGTTTTCGGGGCGAAGGCCTCGAGGGTCGCTTCGACGTCGCCGAGGGGGTAGAGGATCGGGCAGGTGCAGCCGGTGGCGATGTACTCGGCGACCTTGGCCCGACACTCCTCGGCCGTCCCCGCCGCGCACAGGAGCTGCACGACCTCGTCGGGCACGAGCTTCGACGCCGCCACGACCTGGTCGTGCGTGGCGGGCCAGGTGAGCACCCCGCCGATGTCGGCGAGGAGCTCGGCGGGGACACCCGAGGCCGCCATGATGTGCGGCTGCTGGCCCAGGTACTGGGTCACGAGCAACCGGGCGGCGTCGAGGGCTGCGTCGCGGTCGTCCGCCGAGGGAGCACACGACGAGCTGGGGCCGGTCGAGGTCGTCGACGGAACGACCGGCCTTCGCCGCGCCCGGTCTCGAGCGCGGCCATGGCCCGCTCGTTGTACGACGGCGACACGAGGTAGTTCAGGACGACGCCGTCGGCGATCTCGCCCGCCAGCTCCATCATCTGCATGCCCGTCGCGCCGATGTAGAGCGGGACGTCCTTCGCCCGCCGCTCGTCGTGGACGTAGTCCAGCTCGACCCCGTCGAGGTGGACGTGCACGCCGTCGAAGCTGACCGGCCCGTCGCACCGGAGCAGGGCCCGGAGCGCCTCCACCACCTCGCGCATGACCCGCAGGGGGCGGTCGCGGGCGATGCCCACCTTGGCGGCGAGGGGGTCCCACCAGGCCCCGAGGCCGGCGAGCACCCGCCCGGGGGCGAGGTCGTCGAGCGTCGAGAACAGCGACGCCAGTCGGGCGGGGTTGCGCGTCCACACGTCGATGACGCCCGATCCGATGCCGATCCGCTCGGTCGTGGCCGCGAACGCCGCCATCGGCACGGTCGCCTCCCGCACGAGCCGGCTGTCGGCCTGCCACACGGCCGCGTACCCCAGCGCCTCGGCGCGCTGCACGTACCCCATGGCCTCCCGGATCGGGTGCGCATCCTGCAGGTAGAGGGCTACAGGCGTTGCCACAGGCGCTTCGCCTCCTCCCAGGCGCGGGCGCGGATGCGCTCGCCGTCGACCTTCGTCACCCGCCCGTCCTCGACGACGACCTCGCCGTCGACGACCACGCGCTCGGCGCGCACGCCCGGGGTGAAGGCGAGGTACCACGGGTCGGCCCGGTCGGCCGACCAGGTGACCTCGTCGCCGCGCACCTCCGGCACGAGGTCGGCGCCGGCTGACAACCACGACCACGCCGCGTCGGGCGTGGCGGTGACGTCGTCGGCCCGGTGCATGGCGTAGGCGAGGGCGAACTCGTCGAGCATCGACGCGCCGATCCCGTCGCTTCCCAGCGCCACCCGCGGGAACCGAGCCGGGCGGGCGTAGCCGACCCCGTTGTTGAGGTTCGACCGCGGGTTGTGGACGACGGTGCCCGGCAGCGGCTCGTCGAGGTGGACGGCGTGGGCGACGAGCCACTGCTCGGTGGCGAGCGGCCGCAGGCGCTCCCCCGCCCCGGCGTCGACGCCGGCCTCGGCGACGTGGATGTGCACACCGACGCCGTGGTCGGCGGCGAGGCCGGCCGCAGCGACGAGGGTCTCGTCGTCGCACGTGAAGGCGGCATGGACGCCCACCATCCCGCGCCCGCCGCCGCGCAGGAACCGCTCGTTCTCCGCCAGCCCGGCGATGGCGCCCTTCGGACCGTGGCGGTCGGTGACGCCGTAGGCGCAGACGACGCGCACGCCGACCTCGGCGCACGCCTCGGCGATGACGTCGAGGCTGCCGTCGATGGCGTTGGGCGACTCGTGGTGGTCGACGATGGCGGTGGTCCCGGCCTCGAGCGCCTCGACCGCCCCCAGCCGCGCCGACCACGACAGCAGGTTGTGGTCGAGGGCGGCGTCGAGGCGCCACCACACCTGCTCGAGGATCTCGACGAAGCTCCGCGGCGTCGACGGCGGTGCCGGCATGCCGCGGGCGAGGGTCGAGTAGAGGTGGTGGTGCGCGCAGACGAGCCCCGGCGTCGTCGGTCGCCCTACGGGCTCGCTCATCGACGCATGGGGAGCGACGAGCGCCACTCGCCGTCGAAGCCGTGCAGGGCGGCGGCGACGGCGCCCGCCGTCGGAACGAGGCCGATCTCACCGACGCCCTTCACCCCGTACGGCGCGCGGGGTTGCGGGCGCTCGACGAGGAGCACCTCGACCGGCGGCATGTCCTTGGGCCTGATGATGTCGAGCTGCCGCAGCGTCGTCGCCGTGGGGCGACCGTCGGCGTCGGACGGGAAGTCCTCGGTCAGGGCGTAGCCGAGGCCCATGTGCACCGAGCCGATCACCTGCCCCTCGCACAGGAGCGGGTTCACGGCCTTGCCGACGTCGTGGACGGCCACCACCCGCTCGATCGCGCCCGACTCGCGGTCGAGCACGACGAGCTGCGCGGCGTAGCCGAACGCCGAGTGGATCGTCGGCTGCTCGACCGTCCCGATGGCCTGGGTCCAGTCGATCCGGTGCTCACCGGTGTAGTCGACCCCGACCTGGCACCCGCCGGCGAGGGCCGCCTCGCAGGCGGCGGCGACGGAGCCGGCGCCCATCAGGGTCCCGCGGCTCCCGGTCGTCTGGCCGGCACCGAGCTCCCGCGTCGTGTCGACGTGGACGCGGATGCGGTCGGGATCGATGCCGAGCACGTCGACGGCCACCTGCAGCGCGACGGTGTGGACGCCCTGGCCCATCTCGGTCCAGCAGTGGCGGACCTCGACGGTGCCGTCGGGCTGGAACCGCACGACCGCCTTGGCGACCTCGATGAACCCGTTGCCGAGCCCGCTGTTCTTCAGGCCGAGCCCGAGACCGACGACCTTGCCGGCGGCGATGGCGTCGTCGTAGGCCGGCTTGATCGCCTCGAGGCAGTCGCCGGCGCCGAGGCAGCCGTCGTCCATGACCTGGCCCGGGCCCCACACGCTCCCGGGGGTGACGACGTTGCGGGACCGGATCGTCCAGCCGTCGATGCCGGCCGCCTCGGCGAGCCGGTCGAGGAGGCCCTCGGTGGCGAATTGGGCCTGGTTGGCGCCGAAGCCCACGGAAGGCGCCGGCGACGGGGTTGTTGGTGCGGGCGGCGATCGCCTCCACGTCGATGGTGGGCCAGACGTACGGGCCACCGGCGTGGCCGGCGGCCCGCTCGAGCACCTTCATGCCGACCGATGCGTACGGCCCGGAGTCCCCGACGGCCCTGACGTGGAGGGCGGTCAGGCGCCCCTCGGCGTCGCAGCCGGCCGTGGCCGCGATCCGGATCGGGTGCCGCTTCGGGTGCAGGAGCAGCGACTCCTCGCGGCTCAACGTGCACTTGACCGGCGCCTGGAGCAACCACGCCGCCAGGGCCGTCTGGGTCTGGTTGGCGCAGTCCTCCTTGCCGCCGAAGGCGCCGCCGTTGGCGACGAGGTGCACGAGGACGCGCTCCTCGGCGATGCCGAGGACGTCGGCGATCTGGCGGCGGTCGTCCCACACGCCCTGGCCGCCGCTGAACACCTCGAGGGTTCCGTCGGGGTGGGGGACGGCGAGGGTCGACTCGGGCTCGAGGAAGGCGTGCTCGATGCGCTGGGTCTGGAACACCTCGGTGACGACGTGGGCGCTGGCGGCGAGGGCGGCGTCGACGTCGCCACGGGCGTAGGTGCTGCGCGACAGCACGTTGCCGTCGAGGCCCCACACGGCGTCCTCGGGGTCGTCGACGGCGGCGACGGCGTCGACGATCGGGCGGAGGGGGCCGTACTCGACGGCGACGAGCTCGGCGGCGCGCCGGGCGACGGCCTTGCTGTCCGCCACGACGAGGGCCATGACGTCGCCCAGGTACGAGGTGCGCCCGCCGACCGGGATGAAGACCGGCCAGTCGCGGTGGATGAGCCCGATGCGCAGCTCGCCGGGGACGTCGGCGGCGGTGAGGACCCGGACGACGCCGGGGACCGCTGCGGCCACCGACGTGTCGATCGACGAGGACGTCGGCCCGGGCGTGCTGGGCGAGCACGACGGCGCCGTGCAGCATGCCGGGCACCCGCATGTCGTCGACGTAGGGCTTGTCGCCCATGGCGAGGGCGGCGGCCTCGTACTTGACGCTGCGGGAGCCGACGCCCGGTCGGCGCCTCCAGGTGGACCTCGCCGCCGGTGGCGAGGAGCTCCACGGCGTCGAGGATCGGGTGGTACCCGGTGCACCGGCACAGGTGGGCGCCGAGGTGGCGGGCGGCCTTCTCACGCGGTGAGGCCCGCCGCCGTCCTTGTCCAGGAGGTACTTGCAGCGCATCACGATGCCCGGGGTGCAGAAGCCGCACTGGAGGGCCCCGGTGGCCCCGAAGGCGGCGGCGTAGCGGTCGCGCTCGGCGGGCGGCAGACCCTCGAGGGTCGTGACCTCCTTGCCCGCCACCTTGGCCAGCTCGACGTTGCACGCCACCGTGGCCTTGCCGTCGACCAGGACGGTGCAGCACCCGCACTGCCCCGACGGGGAGCACCCGTCCTTCGGGCTGGTGATGTCGAGCTCCTCCCGCAGGGCGTCGAGCAGGTGCGCGTGGTCGCCCACCTCCACCTCGGCGCCGTTCAGGACGAAGCGCGTCACGGCCCCACCGTGCCACGTTTCGACGAGCCGTTGAAGTCCTTGTCGTGAGCGGCCGGTGGACGTGCCAGCGTGGAGCCGATGTCCAGGCTCCTCGTGAACCACCGCACCGCTCCGCTGGCCGCCGATTCGGCGCCGGGGCCCGAGGTCCTGGCCTTCCACCGGCGGCTGGCCGGGTACGGGCCGACGGCGCTCGTCGAGCTGCCGGACGTGGCGAAGGAGGCCGGCGTCGGGCGGCGTGCTGGTCAAGGCCGAGACCGAGCGGTTCGGGCTGCCGGCGTTCAAGGCGCTCGGGGCGTCGTGGGCCACCTACCGGGTCCTCTGCGAGCGCCTGGGCGGCGAGCCGGTGTGGTCGACCTGGGCCGAGCTGGCCGACGCCGTCGCCTCGGAGCTCGTGGCCCTCCGCCTCCTCGCCGCCACCGACGGGAACCACGGCCGGGCGGTGGCGTGGGTGGCGAGCAACCTCGGGCTCGCCGCCACGATCTTCGTCCCCGAGGGGATGGCGCAGGCCCGCATCGACGGCCATCGCGTCCGAGGGCGCCGAGGTGCGCGTCGTCGACGGGACCTACGACGACGCCGTGGCCGCGTCGGCCGCCGAGGCGTCGCCGCCTCGATCTCGTCATCTCCGACACCTCGTGGCCCGGCTACGAGGACCCGCCGCGCTGGGTCATCGAGGGGTACTCGACGATCTTCGCCGAGCTCGACGAGCAGCTCGACGCCTTCGGCGGGTGGGGCTCGATCGACATCGTCGTCGTGCCCCTCGGCGTCGGTGCGTTCGGTGCCGCGGCCGCGACGCACCTGCGCGCCGGTCGGGAGCCCGGAGACGGGCCGTTCCTGCTGGGCGTCGAGCCCGACTACGGCCGCCTGCTGCCTCGCCGCCATCGAGGCCGGGCCACGTCGTGGAGGTGCCCGGGCCCCACCGGTCGATCATGGCCGGGCTCAACTGCGGGCTGGCGTCGATGCTGGCCCTGCCGGTGATCACCGCCGGGTTCGACGCCGTGGTGACGATCGACGACGACCGGTGCCGCGACGCCATCCGGTCGATGGCCGCCGCCGGCCTCGACGTCGGCGAGTGCGCCGCCGCCGGCCTCGGCGCCCTCGTCGAGCTGGGCGGCGTCGCACGGCGGCGTCGCTCCCGATCCCGACCGGCGCCACCGCCCTCGTGCTCGCCACCGAGGGCGTCACCGACCCCGCTCTGTTCGAGCAGATCGTCGGCCGCCCGCCCCACCCGTGAGCGGTCACTCGACGAGGGGGCGGTACTGGTCGGGTTGGCGGTGGCGGCGGAGGTCGAACACCGTCGTCTTGTACGACACGGTGCTCGTCGAGGTCGCACGCGGCGACGGCCACCTCGTCGCCGAGGTCGACGCACTGGGCCAGGATCGACCCCGAGGGGTGGATCACGCACGAGCCGCCGATGTGGTCGACGCCCTCCTCGCAGCCGGCCTTGGCGACGCCCACCACGAACGTGCCGTTCTGGTAGGCGCCGGCCTGCATGACGAGGTGGTTGTGGAAGTCGCCGTACCGGTCGTGCTCGGGCGCCGGCGGGTTGTGGACCGGCGTGTTGTACCCGACGCAGATGAGCTCGACGCCCTGCAGGCCGAGCACGCGGTAGGCCTCCGGCCATCGCCGGTCGTTGCAGATCAGCATCCCGACCTTGCCCCCGCCCGGAGAGCGCGAGATCGAAGGTGGGGAACCCCAGGTCGCCGACCTCGAAGTAGCGCTTCTCGAGGTGCTGGAACGGCCGCCACGGCTCGTGCTCGCCGTGGCCCGGGAGGTGGATCTTGCGGTAGCGGCCGACCTCGGTGCCGTCGGGCCCGACGAGCACGGCCGTGTTGAACCGCCGGCCCTCGGGCGTCAGCTCGGCGAACCCGAGCTCGAAGCCGACCCCGAGCCGGACGGCCTCGTCGAACAGCGGCTTCGTGTCCGGGACCGGGCAGCTCGGTCTCGTACCACGCATCGAGGGCGGGGTCGCCGTCCTCGTACCAGTACCGCGGGAAGAACGTCGTGAGGGCGAGCTCGGGGTACACGACGAGCTCGGCGCCGCGCTCCGCCGCCGCCCGCAGCAACACCAACAGCCGCTCGACGACGTGCGCCCTCGACTCGTCGCGCTGGATCGGCCCCAGCTGGGCGGCGGCGACCGTGAGCAGCCGGGCCATCAGCTCGCCGTCCCGGCCAGCTCGAGGAGCACATCGGCGAGCACCTGGGCGCCGGCGGCGAGATCGGTGGGTTCGGTGTGCTCGGCGGGGTTGTGGCTGATCCCGCGGACCGACGGGACGAAGACCATCCCCGCCGGGCACATGCGGGCGATCATCTGGGCGTCGTGCCCGGCGCCCGAGGGCATGCGCAGGACGTCGTGGCCCCGCCGGCGGGCCGCCGCTTCGACGGCGTCGACGACCGCGTCGTCGAACACGACCGGCTCGAAGCGCGCCAGCGACCGCCGCTGCACCGTCGCGCCCTCCTCGGCGGCCACGGTGTCGACGGCGGCGGCGATCTCGGACTCCAGGGCCGGCGAGCACGGCGCCGTCGGTGTGGCGCAGGTCGATCGTCAGCGTGGCGGTGGCGGCGACCACGTTGACGAGGTCGGGGTGCAGCCGCAGGCGACCCACGGTGCCGACCGCCGGTTCGCCCGCGGCGGCGACGATGCGCCGCACCGCGACCGCGACCTCGGCGGCCACGTAGCCGGCGTCGTGCCGCAGTCGCATCGGCGTCGTGCCGGCGTGGTTCGACTGGCCGGTGATCGTGAGCTCCTCCCAATGGATGCCCTGCACGCCCGTCACCGCGCCGATGGTGACCCCGGCCTCCTCGAGCACCGGACCCTGCTCGATGTGGAGCTCGACGTAGGCGTGCGGCACCGGCCCGGGAACGGCGGCGTCGCCGGCCCAGCCGATGCGCTCGAGCTCGTCGCCGAGCACGGCGCCGTCGAAGCCCACGGTGTCGAGCGCCGTCTCGAGGTCGAGCCCCCCGGCGTACACGAGCGACCCGAGCATGTCGGGCGCGAAGCGGCTGCCCTCCTCGTCGGTGAAGAAGGCGACGGCGAGCGGGTGGCGGGTCCGCACGCCGGCGTCGTCGAGGGCCCGCACGACCTCGAGGCCGGCGAGCACGCCGAGGGTGCCGTCGTACCGGCCGCCGGTTCGGACGGTGTCGATGTGGCTGCCGGTCATCACCGCCGGGAGGTCGGCGTCGGCGCCGGCCCGGGTGGCGACGACGTTGCCGACGCGGTCGACCCGCACGTCGAGCCCGAGGTCGCGCATCCAGCCGGCGACCAGCTCCCGGCCGCCGGCGTCGTCGTCGGTGAGCGCGAGCCGGCAGTTGCCACCGTCGCCGGTGTCGCCGACGGCGGCCAGGGCGGCCAGGTCGGCGAGCAGCCGGTCGATCTGGATCTCGACGGTGTCCACAGCGGCCCCATTCAACCCCGGTTGCCCCGCCCTCGCCGTTCGTTCGCTCGGGCTCGCGCGGACCATGTCGGCGAAGAGCGCAGCGAAGGCGGCGGAATCCACGCCGTTCGGCGTTTCCTACCGCCGCCCGAGACGAGTGTGCATCGACCGCCGGTTTCCGAGGGTCGATGCACACTCGTTGGATCATTGACTCGGGGGCGCCACGAGACGTGCCCCGCCGGCGGTCGCCGCTTCGCTGCGCTCTTCCGCCGGCGCTCTCGCTGGCCGGTGTTCGAGAAGCGCGCTGACGTCTACACCAGGTCCCACGGGCGCACCGGCACCCGAGTCACGTCGACGCCGGTGGCGGCCCGGATGGCGGCCACGACGGCGGGGGTCGACGAGATCGTCGGGGGCTCGCCGACGCCCTTGGCCCCGAACGGCGCGCCCGGCTCGGGCTGTTCGATGCAGGTCGCCAGGACCTCGGGCACGTCGGCGATCGTCGGGATGAGGTAGTCGGTGAAGCTCGCGTTCCGCACGACGCCGTCGACGAGCACGATCTCCTCCATCACCGCCAGCCCGACGCCCTGGGCGATCCCGCCCTCGATCTGGCCCAGCACCTGCACCGGGTGCAGCGCCTTGCCGACGTCCTGGCCGGTCGTCACCTGCACCACCCGCACGAGCCCGAGGTCGAGGTCGACGTCGACGACGGCCCGGTGCGCAGCGAAGACGAGGCTCACGTCGGCGTCGCCCTGGCCGCGGTCGTCGAGCGCGGTCGTCGGCGGGTGCCGGTGCACCGCGGTCGCCTCGAACACCTCGTCGCCGGCCGCCTCGCTCACGGTGAGGTCGGTTCCGCCGGGCCCGACGATGCGACCGTCCTCGGTCAGCGAGAACGACTCCGGTCGGCGCGCCCAGGCGGCGGGCCACCGCGCCGCGCACCTGATCGGCGACGAGACGGCAGGCCCGCAGGACGGCACCGCCCGACATCCACGTCTGGCGTGACGCCGAGCTGGATCCGGCCGACCCGATCGACTCGGTCTCGGCCTCGGCGACCACGACGTCGTCGCAGCCGAGGACCGTGCGGGCGATCTGCTCGGCGACGGTGACGAAGCCCTGGCCGACCTCGGCGACGGCGCACGTGACGAGGGCGGCGCCGCCCTCGAGCCGCACGCGGGCGGCGGAGTCGTCGTCGAAGCCCTCGGAGAACATCAGGTTCTTGAACCCGCACGGCCACGCCGATCCCCCGCCGGATCCGGGACCGGTCGGCGGTGCGACCGGCGCCCCCGGGCAGCGCCAACCACTCGGCCGGCGTCCGCCGGCGGCGGCAGCGGGTGCGCCACGGCCGCCCGCAGGCACTCCGCCATGGGAGCCGCACCGGTCGCCACCTGCCCCGTCGGCAGCGACGTCGCCGGTCGCCATGGCGTTGCGCAGCCGCAGCTCCACCGGGTCCATCCCGAGCACGGCCGCGAGCTTGTCCATCTGCGCCTCGTGCCCGAAGCACACCTGCACGGCCCCGAATCCGCGCATCGCCCCGCAGGGCGGGTTGTTCGTGCGCACGACGACGGCGTCGAGGACGGCGTTCGGGACCTTGTACGGCCCGGCCCCGAACCGCGCCGCGTTGGCGACGACCGCGTACGACGACGAGGCGTAGGCGCCGCCGTCGAGCACCACGTCGGACTCCACCTTCACGAGGGTGCCGTCGGCGTTGGCGTGGTGGCGGTACCGCATGCGGGCCGGATGGCGGTGGACGTGGCCGAGGAAGGACTCGTCGCGGAGGTAGGTCATGCGCACCGGTCGGCCGCTCCGGAGCGCGAGCAGGCAGGCGTGGACGTGGACGCTCACGTCCTCCCGCGCCCCGAAGGCGCCGCCCACGCCGCCGAGGTGCAGGCGCACGTCCTCGGGCCGCAGGCCGAGGCAGGCCGCCACCTGGTCGCGGTCGTGGTGCAGCCACTGGGTCGCGATCCAGAGGTCGACGCCTCCCTCGCCGTCGGGGACGGCGAGGCCCGCCTCCGGGCCGAGGAAGGCCTGGTCCTGCATGCCCACCTCGTAGGTGCCCTCGACGACGACGTCGCCGGTGGCGCCGGCGTCGCCGTGGTGGATCGTCACCCGCCGGACGACGTTGCCGTCGGGGTGGATCGGGTCGGCGGCCTCCGCCAGCGAGGCGTCGACGAGCGGGTCGAGCACCTCGTAGCGGGCGACGATGGCGTCGAGCGCGCGCCGCGCCGTCTCGGGGTGGTCGGCGGCCACGAGGGCGACGGCCTCACCGACGTAGCGGACGACGTCGGAGGCCAGCACCGGCTGGTCGGCGCTGATCAGCCCGTAGGTCGGCGCGCCGGGCACGTCGGCCGCGGTGAGGGCGCACGCCACGCCGGGGATGGCGAGCGCAGGCCCGATGTCGAGCTCGACGAGGCGGGCGTACGGATGCGGGCGAGCGCAGCGTCCGGCCGTGCAGCATGCCCTCGGCGTCGAGGTCGGACGCGAAGGCGAACTCGCCCTTGCACCTTCGGCGTCGCCGTCGGACCGGCGGGGGCTGTCGCCGATCCGCCCGGTGCCGGCGCGGATGCCCGGTTCGACCGTCGTCATGGCATCGGCACCTCCGCAGCCCCGGCCGCGGCGGCGGATCACGAGGTGCACCGCCTCGAGGATCCGCCCGTAGCCGGTGCAGCGGCACAGGTTGCCGGCGAGGGCCTCGCGGACCTCGAGGTCCGTCGGGGCCGGCGAACGGTCGAGGAGGTCGTGGATGGTGACGACGAAGCCGGGCGTGCAGAACCCGCACTGCACGCCCCCGCAGCCGACCATCGCGTCCTGCACGTCGGTGAGGAGGTCGCCCCCGGCAGCGAGGCCCTCGACGGTGCGGACGTCGCAGCCGGCGGCGGCGCCGGCCAGCTCGAGGCAGGAGCACACGAGGTCGCCGTCGACGAGCACGGAGCACGAGCCGCACTCCCCCTGCTCGCAGGCGTTCTTGGCGCCCGGCAGCCCGAGCTGGTCGCGCAGCACCCGGAGCAGCGAGTCGGTGACGAGGGCGCCCGACACCGTCCGCTCGGTCCCGTTGACGGTCAGCGTGAACGGCGGGACTTCTGCAGTCATGGGAACGCCCGCTGGAGCGCACGAGCGGCGAGGACACCCACGGCGTGACGGCGGTACTCGGCCGTGGCGCGGTGGTCGTCGATGGGCGACGCCGCCGTCCGCATGCGCTCGCCGAAGGATCGCGGCGACGCCGGGGTCGACGGCCGCGCCGGAGGCCCAGTCGATCTGGTCGGCGACCCACGCCTCGGCCACCTCGTCGCGGATGACCGTCGGCCCGACCGACCCGAGTCCGCACGCCAGCCGCCGCGCCGCGACGTCGACGACGAGGGCACAGCTGGCGATGGCGATCACCATGGCGTTCCGGACGCCGATCTTCAGGAACTCCTGCGGGCCCGCGGCCACCGGGACCCGGACCGAAGCGATGAGCTCGCCGGCGGCGAGGGCCGTGCGCTTCGGCCCGAGCACGAGCTCCTGCACCGGCAGCGTGCGGCGGCCGGCGGCGGAGGCCAGCTCGACCCGGGCGTCGAGGGCGTAGAGCACCGGCAGCGTGTCGCCGGCGGGCGAGCCGGTGGCGAGGTTGCCGCCGACCGTGCCGGTGGCCCGGATCTGGGGGCTGCCGACGGTGCGGGCGGCCTGGGCGAGCGCGGGCGCCAGGTCGGCGAGCGGCGACGCCAGCAGATCGGCATACGTCGTGCGCGCCCCGATCACGACATCGCCACCGTCGACCCGCCACGACCGCAGCTCGGCGACGCGACGCAGCGACAGCACCCGCTCGGGCCGGCGGTCCCCGTAGGTGCACTCGACGAGGAGGTCGGTCCCGCCGGCGACGATGTCGAGGCCGGCGTCGGCCGCGAGCGCGGCGAGGGCATCGTCGAGGGTCTCGGGCCGCAGCACCGCCACCGTCCCAGCTTGGCCGAGATCGACCGCGCCGTTGCCTCGTGTTCGTGTCGCCTACGGCGTCAGGTGAGCCCCTGGATGCGGGCGGCGGCGGCGCGGTGGCGGCGCAGCATGTCCTCGACTCCCGGGACCTGCAGCTCGCCGTCCTCGACGAGTGCGGTGCCGGCCACGACCGTGTGGCGGGCCGCGACCGGGCCGCACCGCAACCACGCCTCGACCGGGTCGGTCAGCGCTCCGGCGAAGGGGATCCCGGTCAAGGGCCACACCACCAGGTCCGCGACCGATCCCGGTGCCAGCACGCCGAGCTCACCGAGGCGGCCGAGGCAGGCCGCCGACCCTCTCGTCGCCACCTCGAGGGCGTCGCGCGCCGAGAACGACGGCGGACCACCGCGCAGGCGCCCGAGGAGCAGCGCGCCCCGTGTCTCGAGCCACAGCGATGCGCAGTCGGTCGACGCCGAACCGTCACAGCCGATGCCGACGGGCGCGCCGGCGGTCCGGAAGTCCTGCACCGGTGCGATGCCGCCGCCGCCGATGAGCATGTTCGAGCTCGGGCAGTGGGCGACGCCCGTGCCCCACGAACCGAGGCGGGCGATCTCGGCGTCGTTCGGGTAGATGCAGTGGGCGACCCAGCTGCGGTCGCTCCCCCATCCGCACGCCTCGAAGTGCTCGATGGGCCGGCACCCGTACACCTCGAGGCAGTAGGCGTCCTCGTCGGGATCCTCCGCGAGGTGGGTGTGCAGCCGGACGTCGAGGCGCTCGGCGAGCTCGGCGCTGCGCCGCATGAGATCGGGCGTGACCGAGAACGGCGAGCACGGCGCGAGGGCGACCTGCAGCATCGATCCCGGCGACGGGTCGTGGTGGCGCCGGACGGCCTCCTCCGACGCGGCGAGGATCGTCTCGTCGTCCTGCACGACGGAGTCGGGCGGCAGCCCGCCGTCCTTCTCCGACAGCGACATCGACCCCCGCGTCGGGTGGAAGCGGAACCCGAGCTCGCGGGCCGCGACGATCTCGGCGCCCAGGAGGTCGCCGCCGCCGTCGGGGTGCACGTAGAGGTGGTCGCTCGACGTCGTGCACCCGCCCAGGGCCAGCTCGGCGAGCCCGATCCAGGCCGAGAGGTACGACGCCTCTTCGTCGAGGCCGGCCCATCGCGGGTAGAGCGTCGTCAGCCACTGGAACAGGGTGCCGCTGACGGCCGGGGCGTAGCTGCGGGTCAGGTTCTGGAAGATGTGGTGGTGGGTGTTGATCAGCCCGGGGGTGACGAGGCAGTCGTCGGCCCGCAGGACCCTCGCCGCCGGTGGGGGCTGGTCACCGGCACCCCCGAGGGCCGTGACGAACCCGTCGTGGCAGGCGACCCAGCCGCCCGCCAGCTCCCGGCGGTCGTCGTCCATGGTGGCCACGAGCTCGGCGCCCTGGACGAGGAGGTCGACCGCGTCGGGAGGCGCCATGGCCGAACGGTAGGCGGCCCCACGCCCCGAGCACCTGCGAGACTCGGAGCCGGTGGACATCCACGACCTGCCCGACACCGGCGCTCGTCGTCGATCTCGCCGTCTTCGACGCGAACGTCGCCACCATGGCGGCCCGGTGGCCGGGCACGACGCTGCGCCCGCACGTGAAGGCGTTCAAGTCCACCGCCCTCGCCCGCCGCCTCGCCTCGGCGCGGGCACACCTCGTTCTGCTGCGCGACGGTGCGCGAGATGGAGGGCATGGCCGCCGCCGGCCTCGGCGACGACCTGCTGCTCGCCAACGAGGTCGTGGGCGCGGCCGCCGACCGGCTCGGCGCGCTCGCCCGCTCCGGGAGCGCGCGCGTCACCGCCGCCGTCGATTCCGATGCGACCGTCGACGCCGCCGCCGCGGCCGGTGTGCGCGAGGTGCTCGTCGACGTGAACTGCGGGCTGCCGCGCTGCGGTTGCGACCCCGTCGACGCCGGCCGCCTCGCCGACCGGGCGCGGGCCGCCGGGCTCGACGTGCGCGGCGTGATGGGATACGAGGGCCACCTCATGCGGGAGCCCGAGGACCGCAAGCGCGCCGAGGTCGCCAAGGCCGGCGACATCATGCGCAAGGCGCTCGCCGAGGTGGGCGGCGACGTCATCTCCGGCGGAGGCACCGGCACGTGGGCCACGAACGACTGGGCCACCGAGCTGCAGGCCGGCAGCTACTGCCTGATGGACACCGAGTACGTGCCCCATGCCGCCGGCTTCGCCAACGCCCTCACGCTCGTCTGCACCCTCGTCTCGGCCAACGAGCGCTGGGGCGTGCTCGACGGCGGGCTCAAGAGCCTGGGCATGGACCACGGCGACCCCCGCGTCGATCCGGGCGTCGGCGACTGCTGGTTCGTGTCCGACGAGCACACGACCTTCGGCTGGCACGACGGCGCTCGCCTCCCGTCGGCGGCCCGCGTCCGCGTGATGCCCGGCGCACGTCGACCCGACGGTCGCGTACCACGAGCGCCTGCACGTGCTCGACGGCGAGGAGGTGGTGGACACGTGGCCCGTCGACCTCCGCGGCTGGTAGTCGCCGCGCTCGTCCTCCTCGTCGCCGCCGGCGCTCGCCGGCGGTTGCGGCGTCATCACCGAGCTCGTCGAGCTCCAGCAGCGCATCCAGGACGCCGGGCTACCGAGGTCGATTCGGTCTTCCACGACGACTTCAGCTCCGGGACGAGCGAGGTGCAGGTCGACGGCCGGATCGGGCCGGCGGCCGCGCCGCCCCGGAGGGCCAGGAAGAGATCGCCGGCATCGTGTGGACAGACCTATCCGCGCCGCTTCGACACCGTGTCCGTCGAGCTCGACGGCGACGACGTGCGCTTCACCCGAGGCGACCTGCAGGAGCTGTTCGGTGCCCGACCCGCACCGCCTCGACGAGCGGGAGTTCGGCGACGACGTCGCGCACCGGCTTGCGCGCCGCCGCCTGGTACGGCGTCGTCGTGCTCGTCCTCGGCGCCGGCGCCATCGTGACGACCCTCGTCCTCCTGCGCCGGCGGCGCCGCTACTGCGGCGCTCGGCTCGCCGGGGGGCTCACCGAGCGGCGGCTCGGGTTCGGCGTGGGGTGCCGGTGCCGGCTCGGGTTCGGGCATCGGGCGCCGGTGCCGGTTCCGGTTCGGCGTGGGGCACCGCGCGCCGGCTCCTCGTGCTGCGGGAGCGGCGGGCGCCGGAGCCTCGGGTGGTCGTCGCCGCCGACCTCGCCGGCGTCGCCAACGCCGGCTCCGCCGCCGCCTCCGGCCGCCCCGCCGCCGGGCTGGTCGCCGCCGCCTTCCGGTGACGCCGGCTCCCCCGGCGAGCCGAGCCCGCCGCCGGGGCCCTCGGGGAACCCAGCCGCCACCCCAGCCCTGACCCGAGGCGAGGACGGCGGCCGAGGGCGGTGAAGGCCCGGCCGCGGTGGGAGATCTCGTGCTTCGCCGACGTCTCCATCTCGCCGAAGGTCCGTCCGTCACCTTCGCTCGGGATCATGATCGGGTCGTACCCGAAGCCCTGCTCACCCCGCGGGGCTGCTCGGCGACGTAGCCCTCGACGGTGCCGCGGACGACCGCCTCGGTGCCGTCGGGCCACGCCACCGCGGCGGCGCACACGTAGCGGCAGGTGCGTTGGGCCATCGGGATCCCGTGCAGGTCGCGCAGCACCCTCGGGATCCAGTCCTCCTCGTTCGTCCAGCGCGAGGAGTACACGCCCGGCATGCCCCCGAGGGCGTCGATCTCGATGCCGGAGTCGTCGGCCACCGCCACCTCGCCGGTGAGGTCGCGGACCGCCACGGCCTTGAGCAGCGCGTTGGCCTCGAAGGTCGAACCCGTCTCCCACGCCGTCGGGGTCCTGCACGACGACGGTGTAGACGGGGCCGAGGATCTCCGCGACCTCGAGGACCTTGTGCGGGTTCGTCGTCGCCAGGAGCACGCGGCGCTGCGGGCGCTCTGCTGTCGCTCATCGCGGGCTCGGAGGGACCGAGACCATCTCGAGCTGCAAGGCGACGATCTCGCTGATGCCGCCCTCGGCGAGGTCGAGCAGGGTGTCGAGCTCGCCCCGCGTGTACGGCATGCCCTCGGCGGTGCCCTGGACCTCGATGTAGCGGCCGGCGCCGGTCATGACGACGTTCATGTCGACCTCGGCGCGGGAGTCCTCGACGTAGACGAGGTCGAGGAGCGGCCAGGCCGTCGACGATCCCGACCGACATCGCCGCGCACGGCTCGACCACGGGGTGGGTGCCGATGCGACCGCGGGCCAGCAGCCGCGAGGCAGGCGTCGTGCAACGCCAGCCACCCGCCGCAGATCGACGCCGTGCGGGTGCCGCCGTCGGCCTGGAGCACGTCGCAGTCGATCGAGGATCTGGCGCTCGCCGAGCGCGGCCATGTCGACGACGGCCCGCAGCGAGCGGCCGATGAGGCGTTGGATCTCCTGGGTCCGCCCCGACGGGCGGCCGTCCTTCACCTCGCGGCGGATGCGCTCGGTCGACGACGCCGGGGAGCATGGCGTACTCGGCGGTGACCCAGCCCTTGCCGCTGCCCTTCATCCACCGCGGCACGTCCTCGTCGACCGACGCCGTGCACAGGACCTTGGTGCGACCGAAGGTGGCGAGCACCGACCCGTCGGTCATGTCGGTGTAGTCGCGCTCGAAGGTGATGGGCCGGAGCTCGTCGGGCTCACGGCCGTCGGGTCGGGGCATGGCTCAGTGCGCTCCTACGGTGAAGGTGTCGTGCGGGTGGGCGGCATGGACCGGGGCGCCGAAGGCTTCCTCTGCCTCGCGGCGATGGGCCTCGACGTCGCCGGTGGGCGGGACGTGCGTCACCACCAGGGTACGGACACCCGAGGCCCGGCGTCGGCCCCGGCCTGGGCCGCGGTCAGGTGCACCGTGCCGGCGTCGCCGGTCTCGCCGGCGAGCAGGGTCGCCTCCACCATGGCGACGTCGATCCCCTCGCCGAAGCGGGACAGCGACCACCCGGGGCCGGTGTCGGCGGAGTACACGATGGCGCCCGAGCTCCCGTCGACCGGGTCGGCCCGGACGGCGAGGGTCTCCACGGGGTGGTCGGTGCGGCTGAACTCGAGCCGGATCGTCCCGACGACGGCGACCGAGCGGTCGCCGATCATCTTCGGGGTGAAGCTGGGCGAGATCCCGCGCGACGCCGACGAGCGCCTCGAGCAGGGAGAACACGCCACGGGGGGCGTACAGCGGCAGCCGCTCGACGCCCGAGCCCGTAGCACATGGCGTTGCGGATGACCGGCAGCTCGATGCAGTGGTCCGGGTGCTGGTGGGTGACGACCATGGCGTCGAGCTCGGCCAGGCTCGACGTGGTGCTGCAGCGCGGAGAGGGTGCCGGGACCGCAGTCGATCCACACCCGCGTGGTGCCGTCGGACACGAGGTAGCCGGAGCAGCGCCGACTCGGCGGACGACCAGGTCCCCGCGCACCCGAGCACGGTGATGCTCAGCACGGCCAGCCCGCCCATTCGACCGCTCCGCGTGGTCGAGCTCGGGGCCGAGGAGGTGGAACCCGACCTCGACGAAGCGGTCGGGGTCGCCGGAGGACAGGAACCGGTGACGCCCCGTCCGCCCGGACGCGGCCGGGGCGGCCGGGCCGCCGGTCGCCAGGAGGGCGCCGATCTCGAAGGCGGTCTCGTCGGCGCTGGAGACGAGCACGACGTCGCGGCCGAGGACGTCGCTGATCGTCCGGGCCAGGTAGGGGTAGTGCGTGCAGCCGAGCAGGAGGGCGTCGACGCCGGCATCGACGACCGGCGCCAGGAGCCGCTCGGCGAGCACGTGCACCTGCTCGCTCGCGGTGTCGCCCCGCTCCACGAACTCGACGAATCCGGGGCAGGCGGCGCAGGTCAGCCTCACGTCGGCGCCGGTGTCGGCGACCGCCTTCTGGTACGCCCCCGAAGCGATCGTCCCCACCGTGCCGACGACGCCGACCCGACCCGAGGCGGTGGCCCGCACCAGCGAGCGGACCCCGGGCTCGATGACGCCGACGACCGGCACGGCGGTCTCGGCCCGCAGCAGGTCGAGCGCCGCCGCCGCGGCGGTGTTGCACGCGACCACGACGAGCTTCACGTCGTGCTCCTCGACGAGCAGCCGCGTGATCTGGCGGGCGAAGCCGCGCACCTGGTCCTGCGGGCGCGGACCGTACGGGTAGCGACCGCTGTCGCCGAGGTACACGAGGTCCTCGTCGGGCAGCAGGTCGATGACGGCACGGGCGACCGTGAGCCCCCCGAAGCCGGAGTCGAACATCCCGATCGGGCGGTCGTCTGACACCAGGACGGGGAGGTTACGGTGCGAGCCGATGGAGCTGTGGCACAACCCGCGCTGTTCGAAGTCCCGGGAGGCGAAGGGCATCCTCGACGACCTGGGCACCGAGTACGAGGAGCGTCGCTACCTCGACGAGCCACCGACGGCAGCAGAGCTCGACGCCGTGCTGACCGCGCTCGGCAAGGAGCCGTGGGACATCGTCCGCAAGGGCGAGGCGGCCTACACCGAGGCGGGCCTCGCCGACGCGCCGAGGGACCGGGCGGCGTGGATCGCGGCGATGGTCGCCAACCCGATCCTGATCGAGCGCCCGATCCTGGTGACCGACGACGGCCGCGCCGTCCTCGGCCGTCCCCCCGAATCCGTCAAGTCGCTCCTCGAGAACTCGTTCTGGCGGTAGTCATCGACGGCTTCCCGTCGATAGCTACGCCCAGTTGGTTCAGGGAGCGCTCGGGTGAAGGTGACGGATGAGGCCGTCGTGCCGCCTCGTCGTAGCCCAGGTGGCGGTAGAAGCCGAGGGCGCGGTCGTTGTTCGTCGAGACGCCGAAGTGGAGGCCGGTCGAACCCGCGGCCACGAGCGCCGCTTCCAGCGTCGACAGGAGCCGACGACCCCAGCCCCCGCCCTGGGCGCGGGGCAGCAGATCGATGTGCAGGTGCGAAGGGTGGCGGGCGACGATCTCCGGCGCGTGACGCGGCGGGTGGTGGATCAACCCGACCAGGAGCTGGTCGACCGGCGTGGTCCCGCTGCCCTCCGGGTGCGCCACCCGCAGCGCCGGCCACCACTCGCGCTCGCAGCGCTCGGCGAAGGCGTCGGTGTCGAGGGCGCCGAGCACGTAGCCGGCGACCCCCTCCGCGTCCTCGACGACGAAGGCGAGCTCCGGTTCGAAGGCGGCGTAGGGCGCGGCGTAGATGTCGCCGAAGAGCCGGGGGTCGCCGACGAGGTCGGTGGCGTCGTCACCGGCGGCCCCGGTACGGAGGCAGATGTCGTAGAGCGCGTCGAGGTCGCCAGGCCGGTACGGCCGGATCAAGCGGGCTCGATCGACAGCTGGCCGAACGCGAACGGCTCGGCGTCGCGGCCGGCGAGGCACACCCACGCCTCCCCGGTGCGGCCGGACCGGATCGCCTCGACCACGCCGTCGGCGATCTGCGACGCCGGGATCACGGGATACCCCGCCGCCGTGACCATCGCCTTGCCCTGCTCGCCGAGCAGCGGCGTGTCGACGATGCCGGGGCACACGCAGTTGAGCGTGATCCCCGAGGCCTGGAGCTGTGGGGCGGCGGCCCGGACGAACCCGACGACGGCGTGCTTGGTCAGCGTGTAGATCGGGTCGAGGGCGAAGCCGATGAGCCCGGCCACCGACGCCGTGGCGACGATGGCACCGCCACCGTTGCGCGCCATGGCCGGGATGACCGCCCGCGTGCCGTAGACGACGCCGTGCACGTTCGGGCCGAGGATCCGGTGGTACTGCTCGTCGGTCAGGGCGGCGATGTCGTTGTTCGCCGCTGACGACCCCCGCGTTGAGGTGCGCCACGTCGAGGCGGCCCTCCTCGGCGAGCACGCCGTCGACGAGCGCCGACCACGCCGCCGCGTCCCCGACGTCGGCCCGCACGTACCGGCCACCGATCTCGGCCGCCTGCTTCGCACCGAGGTCGTCCTGGAGGTCGACGACGACGACCCGGCACCCTTCTTCGGCCAGGCGCGTCGCGGTGGCGGCGCCGATGCCCGAGGCACCGCCGGTGACGAGCGCGACCTTGCCTGCGAAGTCCACCGGCACTACCCGAGCAGGTTGAACGTCGACTCGGCGTCGCCGGCGGCCGTGCTGTCGGCGAACTTCTCGAGCCACTCCTTCATCTCCGCGCTCGCCGCTGTCGTCGGCCCACTTCCGCGGCATGGCGGGGAAGTAGTAGCCCTCGGCGAGCTTGCGGGTGCGCCGGCTTGCGGGCCAGCGCCGCCTCGACGACCGGCGCGAGGCGCTCGGCCTTGGCCTTCACCTGGGCCTCGTCGCGCTCCTTGAACTCGGGCAGCACCTCGCGCGCCGAACAGCTCGAGCGACTCGCAGATGTGCTCGTGGCGGTTCTTGCCGGCCTGCATGCACGAAGATGACCTGGTCGACGCCGGCCTCCTCGAAGCGCAGGAGGTACTCGCGGATCTGGTCGGGCGTGCCCGTCGCGCCCCGCAGGCCCGTCGTGTCGCCCGCGGCGAGCTTGGCGCCGAGGCGCTCCTGGCGCGACCGCGGCCTCCATGTCGGGCGAGTAGCCCCGCTCGGCCCGCCGCTCGACGTACTGCGCCCAGACGTCGGTCGTGCCCGGCTCGTGGTCGCCGAAGACGTAGTAGTGGCCGAGCGAGTAGCCGAAGAAGTTGCCGCCCTCGAGCCCGCGGCGCGAGCGCCTCCTCCTCGGTTCGGTGGCACATCATCGGCGTGACGCAGGCGATGTTGGCGTTGACGGCCTCGCCGACCGGCACGCACTTCTCGGCGAGGGTCGACTCGTAGTCGGCGACCCAGTGCCGCGCCTCCTCGGGGTCGATGAAGGCGAACGTCAGCGCGCCGATGCCCTTCTCGGCGGCGAGCAGGATCGTGTCGCGGCGCGAGCACGCCACCCACAGCGGCGGGTGCGGCTTCTGCACCGGCTTGGGCACGACGTTGCGGGGCGGCATCGACACGAACTTGCCGTCGACGCCGGTGAACGGCGTCTCGGTCATGCAGCGGACGGCGACCTCGAGGCCCTCGAGCCACGCCTCGCGCTTGGTCATCGGGTCGATGCGGAAGCCGCCGAGCTCGGCCTCGGACGACGACTCGCCGGAGCCGAACTCGACCCGGCCGCCCGACACGAGGTCGAGCATGGCCACCCGCTCGGCGGTGCGGGCCGGGTGGTTGTAGCCGGGCGCCGTCTGGATGATGCCGTGGCCGAGGCGGATGTTCTGCGTGCGCTGGCTGGCACGCGGCGAGGAACACCTCGGGCGCCGACGAGTGCGAGTACTCCTCGAGGAAGTGGTGCTCGACCTCCCACACCACGTCGAAGCCGAGCCGGTCGGCCAGCTCGACCTGCTCGAGCGCGTCCTGGATGAGCTGGAGCTCGCTGTCCCTCGTCCCACGGTCGCGGCAGCTGGTGCTCGTAGAAGATGCCGAACTTCACTGTGTCTCCGGTTCGCTCGGCCATCCTGGCGCTCCGCTCAAAGGATTCTGTCGTGCCCGTTCCGGTGCGGACTGGGGGCGCATCGTGCGCCGAAACCGGTCACGCCGCCAGCTTCTCGGGCGTGGCGAGGCGAGTGGAACTCGGCGAGGAGGTCCTTGCCGTTGGCGTGCTTGCCGATCCAGTGCTCGACCTCGCCGAGGACCGCCTTGCGGGTCACGGCCGCGGCCGGCGCCGAGGCGAGTCGTCGAGCTGGCTGTCCCACAGCGTGCCGATCATCTCGGTGCCGGCGTACTTCCGGCCCGACGAGCCGACCCACGTGCGGTCGCGCATCTCGGTGAGCGCCGTCTGGAGGTAGCCGACGTGCGGGGTCTCGTCGGCGCGGATGTAGGAGACGAGGTCGGCGGCCTCGCCGTCGCCGGCCACGAGGTCGGGTCCGACAGCCACGTCTCGGCCCAGGCGAAGGTGTGGAAGGCCTGGATCTCGATGAACAGCACGCGGATCATGAGGTTGGCGATCAGCTCGAGGTTGAGGTCGATGTCGTCGGGCAGGGACCGTTCGAGCGACATCGGGTCGCGCGGGACCGCCCTGGCCGAAGCCCATGCGGGCGAGCATCGCCTCGACGTCGACCTCGGCCGTCGGGTTGTCGAAGGCGATGTCGCGGGCGGCGAACCACATGTCCTTGTGGCCCGCCTCCTCCTCCCAGCCGGCCTCGTCGCGGCCGTGGGCCTCGAACAGGCCCTTGCCGAGGTGGGCGATGGCGGTGCCGGTGATGTCCTCGTCGAACAGCCGCTGCATGTTCCCGGGCTGGAGGAAGCGGATGTTGGCGCCGAAGCCCTCGACGGTGCCGATGCGGGTGAGCGTGGCGATGAGCGGCTCGGGCACGCCCGCCTGGATGAGGAACCGGGCCTGGGCGACGTTCGGGAAGTTCCCGGGCCACGTCTCGAGCGGGCACGTCGAGGATCTCGGTGCCGAACAGCTCGCGGTGCCGGTCCTGCCACGCCTCGATCGCCGGCACCCGGAACTTCGTGCGGGGCGAGACGTACCGACCGTCGTCGTCGAAGCCCGCCGTGGCACCGGATGCCGCCGGCGATCAGCGGCTCGACGACGTCGTGATCGGCCAGCAGCTCGCCCTCGGTGAACTCGACCTGCTGCGTCGTCATCGGGGACAAGTGTAAACTCTCGTGTATACAGATGGAAGAGGGAGCAGCCGGAAACGTCGTGGTCGAACGTCACAGCACCGGGCGCCGCCTCCTCCGTCGTGAGGAGCGGCAGGCGGCGATCCTGCGGGGCGCCGCGGCCGCGTTCGCCCGCTCGGGCTTCGCCGCCACGTCGATGGACGACGTGGCCGCCGCGTGCGGGGTCAGCCGGCTCATCCTCTACCGCCACTTCGAGGGCAAGGAGGAGCTGTACCGGGCCGTCCTCCAGCAGGTGTTCGACCGGCAGGCCGAGGAGCTCGTGCGGGCGCTGGAGTCCGGCAACGTGCCGCGGCCTCGGCTTCCGGACGCTGCTCACCGTCGCCCGCGAGCAACCCGACGGCTTCACGCTGCTCTGGCGCCACGCCGCCCGGGAGCCGCAGTTCGCCGAGTACGCCCGCGAGCAGCGCGGGGCGGCGGTCGACGCCGTGCTGTCGCTCATGGCGCTCGACTCGGGCGACGCCATGCTCGACCGGTTCACGGGCGAGCTCGTCTACGGCTGGCTCGTCGAGGGTGTCCTCACCTGGCTCGAGATCGGCGACCCCGCCCGCGACGAGGAAGCGATCGAACGCGCCGCCACGATGCTCCGGGCGATCCGGAGCTCCCTCCTCGCTCGGGTCGACCAGCCCCGGTTCGTGACGTTCGGGGTCAGGCGGGCCAGACGTCGGCGAGGAAGCCGAGCAGCGCGGCGTTGACCTCGTCGGGCTTCTCCTGCTGGACCCAGTGGCCGGCGCCCTCGATGATCACCGAGCCGCGGAGGTCGGTGACGAACCCGTCCATGATCGACGGCGGCGTCATCAGGATGACCGGGTCGGCCTCGCCCGCGACGAAGAGCGCCGGCTTGGTCTGCTTGGCGCCGGCGAGGTGCTCGGTGAGCTCCCAGTTCCGGTCGAAGTTCCGGTACCAGTTGACGCCGCCGGTGAACCCGGTGCGGGTGAACTCGGCGACGTAGTGGTCGAGGTCGCCCTGGCCGAGCCAGTCGGGCAGGCCGTCGGGCTCCGGCAGGCGCTCGACGAAGCCGCGCCCGTCGTTCGCGATCGCCGTGACGAGGTTGCCCGGTTCGGCCGTCCTGGTCGTGAGCCCGGCGAGCATGCGACGCATCGTCGTCGCCGGGTCGGCGCCGAGGTCGGCGTCGGCGACCCCCGGCTCCTGGAAGTACACGATGTAGAAGAAGGTGTCGGCGAACGCCGCCCGCATCATCTGGACCGGCGGCATCGGCGCCCGCGGCAGCATCGGCACGCTCATCGTGCAGACCGCGGCGAAGCGGTCCGGGTGCAGCATCGTCGCGTTGTTGGCGACCATCGCGCCCCAGTCGTGGCCGACGACGACCGCCTGCTCCTCGCCGATGTCGTCGAGGAGGCCGACGATGTCGCCGGTCAGGTGCTCGATGTCGTAGTCCTCGATCGCCTCCGGCCGGCTGGATCGGCCGTAGCCGCGCTGGTCGGGCGCGAGGACGCGGTAGCCGGCGCCGGCCAGCGCCCGGATCTGGTGGCGCCACGAGTACGACAGGTCCGGGAACCCGTGGCACAGCACGACGGCGGGTCCGCGACCCTCGTCGACGACGTTGAGCTCGACCCCGTTGGTCGAGACCGTGCGCTCCGGCATGCGTCAGAGCGCGGGCGCGGGCTGGGGACCGCGCAGCAGGCGGCCCGGGTACTCGCCGGTGGCGACGTCCTTCTCCCGCACGACGACGCCCGACTTCACCGTCGCGGCGTAGCCGGTCGCCCGCTGGATCAGCCGGCGACCCCCGGCCGGGAGGTCGTAGGCCATCTCGGGTGGCACGAGGCTCAGGTGCTCGTGGTCGATGAGGTTCACGTCGGCGACGAAGCCGGGCGCCAGGACACCGCGGTCGTCGAACCCGTACAGCTCGGCAGTGCGCCGGGTCTGGAGGTGCACGACGGTCTCGAGCGGGAGCGTGCTCGAGCGGCGGTCGCGGGCCCAGTGCGTGAGCATGAACGTCGGCAGGCTGGCGTCGCACAGCACACCGCAGTGGGCACCCCCGTCGCCGAGGCCGAGCACGGTGGCCGGGTGGCGCAGCATCTCGTCGATGGCGTCGAGGCCGCCGTTGGCCCATCCGAGGATCGGGAGGTACAGCAGCTCCCTGCCGCCGCGCTGGAGCATCAGGTCGTAGGCGACCTCGAGCGGCGTCCGGCCCTCGCGCTCGGCCATGGCCTTGACGCTCGTCGACGGGTCGGGCTCGTAGTCGGGCGGGTCGCCGAGCGGGAACAGCTTGTGCGCCGACCCCATCATGAAGGCGGCCATGCCGACGGGCTCGATGTCCTCGGCCAGGATGGCCGCCCGCACCTCGGGCGTCGCCAGCCGGGCGATCCGCTCGTCGAAGGGGAGGTCGGCGAGGGCCTTGAAGCCGGCGTGCTCGGCGAAGGGGTGGTACGCCGACTGGAACCCCACCATGATCGACGCCGGCTTGCCGGCCACCTGGGGCACGAGCCAGCCGCCCGTACGGTTGGCGGCGAGGCCCCGGTTGATCCACTCCCGCCAGAGATCGGGGGCGAACTCGGCCTGCAGCGTCTGGTACGTGACCGGGACGCCGTTGCGACGGGAGATCTCGGCCATCCAGGCGAACTCGCCGTCGAGGTCCATGAGGTCGCTCGCCACCGAGAACACCCGCCGGCCGGCGCCGGCGAGCGCCTCGCCGATCGTGATCAGCTCCTCGGCCGCGGCCGTCGTACCGGCGGCGAGCTCACCGTCCTTGGCGCGGTGCAGGAGCGTCCGGGTCGTCGAGACGCCGACGGCGCCGGCGGCGATCGCCTCGCGGGCGAGGTCGCGCATCGTCGCCATCTCGTCGCGGGTGGCGACGTCGTTGGCCCGGCCCTCGCCGAGCACGTACGCCCGGAGCGAACCGTGCGGCAGCAGGGCGGCGACGTCGAGCACGCGACCCATCGAGTCGACCTCGTCGAGGTACTCGGGGAAGGACTCCCAGTTCCACGACATGCCCTCGGCGAGCGCCGTGCCCGGGATGTCCTCGACGCCCTCCATGAGCTGGATCAGCCACTCGCGGTCCTGGGCTCGCACCGGTGCGAAGCCGACGCCGCAGTTGCCCATCACGACCGTCGTGACGCCGTGCCAACCCGACGGCGACACCTCGGGGTCCCACGTGACCTGGCCGTCGTAGTGGGTGTGGATGTCGACCCAGCCCGGCGTGACGAGCAACCCGTCGGCGTCGAGCTCGCGCCGGCCCCGCTCGTCGACCTTGCCGACCGCGGCGATCCGGTCGCCGTCGATGGCGACATCGGCGCTGCGGCCCGCCTTGCCGGTGCCGTCGACGACGTTGCCGCCGCGGATCACGAGATCGTGCATGAGGTCTCCTTCAGGCCGCGAGCAGCTGCTCGTGGGTCGGGCCCGGGGGAACGGGTGGTCGGGGAACGGAGGCGGGGTCGGCGACGACGGCGGCGACCGCCGCGGCGAACTCGGGATCGGCGTAGAGCTCGTCGGGACGGGCGAGGAGGTTCATCATGCGCGCGAGGCCCCGCCCGATGACCGGGTTCGTCGCACCGGCGGCGAACACGGCGGCCAGGATGTCGCGGGCGTCGCCCGGGCGGGCGCCGTGCTCGCGCCGGGCCTCCTCGGCAGCGCGGCCGGCCGCGTCCATCTGCACGGTTGCGTGGTACCACGGCTCGACCTCGCGGGCCGTGCCGGCCTCGTAGGCGACGGCGCGTGCGACGGGATCGGCGGGGTGGGCGGCGAAGGCGTCGACCAGCTCCCCGGCCTGGACGAGGGCGAGCGAGCAGCCCCGGCCGTAGAGCGGGTTCGTGCACGTGTGGCTGTCGCCCACCGCGTGGAGGCCGGTCACGAGCGGGCGGCCGTCGCCGTCGAGGAAGCGCCGGATCCGGTTGATGAGGCCGCCCATCGGGCGGACCGGTCCGATGGGCTCGACCGCCGGGTGGTCGAGGTACATCGCCGGTCCCGGCAGCATGCGCACGGCGCGGTCGAAGCGGTCGGGGTCGCACAGGACGGCGCGGAGGTCGTCGTCGCCGCGGCCCACGGCGAGGGTGATCGAGCAGGTCCCGCCGTCGGTCGGGACGGCGAGGAACTTCACGAAGCCGAGGTCGCCCCCGATCTTCGGATCGAGCTCGACGATGTGGTCGGCGGGCTGGCGGTACCAGCGGGTCAGGTACACGAGGCCCGTCTCGTGGACCTCCTCGTGCACGTCGACACCGACGGGCTCGAGCCACGCCGGCAACGGGCCGCGTCGCCCGGTCGACACGACGACGGCATCAGCCGGGACCGTGGTGCCGTCCTCGAGGCGCACACCGGTCACCGCCGGGATGACGCCGCTCGTGTCGAAGGTGAGGCCGGCGACGGCGGTGTGATCGACCACCTCGACGCCGGCGTCGGCCCGCGCCTTGGCGCGCAGCGCCCACTCGAGGGTCGTCCGCCTGACGATGAGGAGGGCGAGATCCTCGTCACCGGGCCGGGGGTCGCCCAGGTTCCGCGTGATCGGCATCGTCCAGGCGCCGGCAGCGAGGAGATCGTCGAGCACGTCGGGGTAGCGGTGGCGCAGCTCGACGACGAGCCGGGCGAGGAGGCCGTGGGTGTGATGGGCCTGCGGGGCGCCGCGGCGCTCCGTGGCGAAGGCGGACTCGGGGTCGTCCTCGGCTGCGAGGACATCGCGCTCGAGGAGGGTGACCCGGTGGCCGGCGTGCCCGAGCCCGAGCGCGGCGGCGAGCCCGCCGACCCCTCCTCCGACCACCACGACCTCGTCGGCCACGCCGTTCCTCCTGGTGGGCCACGACGTTGGCAACGCTCGTTGCCACGGCCAACCTACGTTATGGTAACGCCCGTTGCCAAGACCAGATCGCCCGTGACCGGCCGCTGGGCCGGTGTGCCGGCCGACGAGCGCCGGGCCGAGCGCCGCCGCCTCCTGGTCGAGGCCGCCTTCGACCTGCTCGGCACCGAGGGCACCGCCGGCACGACCGTCCGGGCGGTCTGCCAGGCCAGCCAGCTCAACCCGCGGTACTTCTACGAGAGCTTCGACGACCTCGACGCCCTGCTGGTCGCCGTGTACGACCACGTGGTCGACGAGCTCGGCGCCACCGCCATGGCCGCCGTCGAGGCGGTCGGGGACGAGCCGGTCGAGGAGATCCGCGCCGGCGTCGGCGCCGTGGTCCGCTACGTGACCGGCGACCCGCGACGGGCCCGGATCCTCTACGTGGAGGCGCTCGGCAACCCGACCCTCGCCCGGCGCAGCCGCGCCGCCGGGCAGGCGCTGCTCGACCTGATCGAGTCGAGCGGCACGGCGCCGCCACGGCCCTCCCCCGCCCGGCGAGCACATCGGCTCGATGGCCGCCGCGTTGCTCGTCGGCGGGCTCGGCACGCTGCTGCTGCGCTGGATCGACGGTCGCATCGACGTCACCGAGGAGCAACTGATCGACGACGCCACCGCGCTGTTCCTCGGGACCCTCGGCGCCGCCGCCACCGTCGCCGACCGCCGCAACCCGACCCGCGTCGCTAGAAGTAGATGATGCCCTTGGCGCGGGCTTCGACGGCGTCGAGGTCGTCGGTCCAGGCGCCGGTCGAGAGGTACTTCCAGCCGCCGTCGGCGACGAGGGAGACGATCACACCGCTCGTCGATCTGCGCCGCGCACTTGGCCGCCCCCGCCATGATGGCGCCGGAGGAGATCCCCCCGAAGATGCCCACCTCGGTGAGCTTGCGGGTCCACTCGATCGACTCCCGGGGCCGCACGATCATCCGGCGGTTGAGGAGCTCGTAGCCGTCGTTGTCGAGGAACACCGGCGGGATGAACCCCTCGTCGATGTTCTTCAGCCCGTCGACCATCTCCCCCGCCGGCGGCTCGATGGCCCAGATCTGGACGTCGGGGTTCTGCTGCTTCAGGAACTTCCCGACACCCATGAGGGTGCCGGCGGTGCCGAGACCGGCCACGAAGTGGGTGACCTCCGGGCAGTCACGCCAGATCTCCGGTCCGGTGCCCTCGTAGTGGGCCCGGGGGTTCGCCTCGTTGCCGTACTGGAACGGGAAGTACCACTCGGGGTGCTCCGCCGCCATCTCCTGGGCGCGGCGCATCGCCCCGTTCGAGCCCTCGCTGCCCGGCGACGGCAGGATCTCGGCGCCCCACACCTGCAGCAGCTGCCGGCGCTCGATCGACACGTTCTCGGGCAGCACGACCTTCAGCCGGTACCCCTTGATCCTGGCGATCATGGCGAGGGCGATCCCGGTGTTCCCCGAGCTCGACTCGAGGATGACCTGGCCTGACCCCGGCGTCAGCACCCCGTCCTTCTCCGCCTGCTCGATCATGAACTTGGCAGCTCGGTCCTTGACCGAGCCGCCGGGGTTCTGTCCCTCGAGCTTGGCGAGGATGCGCACCTGCGGGTTCGGCGACAGCGTCGAGACGTCGACCATCGGCGTGTCCCCGATGAGGTCGAGCACGGAGTCGTAGAGCATGGCGGCGGCGTTCCCCTGGAATCCCGAGTGGTTAGGTCAGGAATGCTATGGGGAGCTCAGCCGTCGACGGCCACCTGCTCCTCGGCGACGGCGCCGTCGACGATGCGGTAGCTGCGAGTCACCGGCGCCTCGTCACGCAGGCTCACGATGACGTAGTGCCACTCCGGGTCGGGCGCCTGGGCGACGTCGGTCGGCGACGGGTACGCGTCGGTGTGGGTGTGGCTGTGGACCACGCCGACGACCGCCAGCCCCTCGGCCTCGGCCGCCCGTTCGATGCGGAGATGGGCGAGCGGCGGGACCGTGTACACCTTCGCCGACCGGGCGTCGTTGTCGGTCGGCTCGAACCGCTCGACCTCGGCGGTGTCACCCCGGATGGTGCCGACGAGGAGGCCGCACGCCTCGTCGGGCAGCCCGTCCCAGGCATGGCCGACCATCCCCAGCCACGTCTGTCGGTTGACGCGCAGCATCAAGCGGCCGCCTTGGGCGGCGCCGGGATGCTCCTCTCGCTGCTGCGCAGCGAGGCAACTGTGCTGATGGTTCGCTCGCCTCGCTCGCTCACGAAAGCGACGCTACCGTTCGCACCCCCCATGGCCGGATCCACGATCGCCACGAACCGCACCGCTCGGCGCGACTTCGACGTCCTCGAGACGATCGAGGCCGGCATCGTGCTGCGCGGCTCGGAGGTGAAGTCGCTGCGAGCCGCCCACGTGCAGTTCGCCGACGCCAACGTTTGGATCGACAAGACCGGCGAGGCGTGGCTCATGGGCGTGCGCATCCAGCCGTGGGAGACGGCCCAGGGCGTGTTCGGCCACGATCCCGATCGGCGCAAGAAGCTGCTGCTGCACAAGGGCGAGATCGAGCGCCTCGGCGCCAAGGCCGCCCAGGACCGGCTCGCCCTCGTGCCCCTCTCGCTGTACTGGAAGGACGGGAAGGTCAAGGTCTCCGTCGCCCTCGCCAAGGGCCGGACCCGCGGCGACAAGCGACAGGCCCTCGCCAAGCGCGACGCGCAACTCGAGGCGCAGCGCGCCCTCAAGGACCGCTTCCGGGTCTAGCGGCCGACGGCTCGGGCGAGCTCGGCCTTGGTCATCCTCGAGCGACCCTTGATGCCCTTGGCCCTGGCTTCGTTGTAGAGCTGCGCCTTCGTGCGGCCGCCAGGTCCCTTGTGGGAGCGCAGGCCGCCCCTGCGGCTCGAGGAGATGTCGGTCTTCGAGAGGCGGCTCGACTCGCGGGCCTCGCCGGCCCGCGCCCGCTCCTTGTTGACGGTGCGGGCGGCGATCTCCTCGGCCTTGTCTTCGGGCTCGCCTCGCTCGCGCAGCCCGTCCTTGATGTGCTCGTACTGGCGCTCGCGCTTCTTGCTCCAGGCCTGCTGCGGCATCGGGCCTCCTTCGTCGGTCTGGGAGGACGTACCCGCGGCGGCCAAGGGCGACTCCCCGAACGGGCGCGTGGCTTCTGCGAGGGTGGATCGGTGGGGTTCGACGCCGACGCGGCGTATCGGGAGCTGTCGAGGGCGGTCCTCGGCTACCTCCGCGCCAACGGCGCGGCCGAGCCCGAGGACCTCCTCGGGGAGGTGTTCCTCCAGGTCGCTCGCGACGGCGGGCGGTTCCGCCAGCCGGACGATCCGGAGGCGGTGCGTCGCTGGGTCTTCACGATCGCGCGGAACCGGATCATCGACGACGCCCGGCGCCGGCGGCGCCGACCGCAGATCGCCGCGGCAGGAGGTCCCCGATCGGGCCGCCCCTCCGCCGCCCGAGGATCTCGACGTCGCGCTGCTGGCTGCGCTCGGGACGCTGACCGACGATCAGCGGGAGGTGGTCACCCTGCGGTTCGTGGCCGGGCTCTCGCTGGAGACGGTCGCCCAGCTCACCCGCCGGCGCGTCGGCGCGGTCAAGGCGCTGCAGCACCGTGCGCTGACGAACTTGCGAGCGGCCGTATCCCCGGACGATCCCCGGGCGCTGTGACGGTCATGGACGACGAGCTCGAACAGCGGCTCGGAGCCCTCGGATCCCGGCCGGTCGACCCGGCCGTCGCCGAGGCGCACCACCTGGCCATGCGGGGCGTGGTCCCGAGTCCGCCCCGACGCTTCCAGTTCGGTTGGCGGGCCGTGGCGGCTGCTGCCTTCGTCGGTTTCCTCGCCGGCAGCACCGGTCTGGCGGCGGCCGGGACGCTGCCCGACCCGGCACAGGACCTCGCCCACGACGTGCTCGCCCGGGTCGGGGTCAACGTCCCGCGCAGCACGGAGGGTTGCCCCGAGGGCCGGACCTACCGGAACCACGGTGAGTACGTCGCCGAAGTCGAGGCGGCCGGGGGCGACGTCGAGGCGGCCGCGCATTCCGACTGCGGCAAGCCGGCGAACCGCGGCCACGGCGGCGGCGGCGGTCAACCCGGCGTGCCCCGCGAGGACACCGACGGCGATCCGTGCACCGGCCCGCCGCCGTGGGCCGGTGCCCACCTGCCCGCCGACCAGCGGGCCCTCCTCCAGGCGCAACGCCGCGCCCTGTGCGGCGACACCGAGGCGACCGAGGAGCGCGACGAAGCCGACGAGGTCGTAGAGCCCGAAGCGGAGTCGACGCCGACGACGCCCACCACGGCGTCGACGCCGACGACCACCGCGGCAGAGACGACGACCACGGTCGAGGCCACCACCACGACGGAGGCGACGACGACAACAACGGGCTGAGCGTTTCGAGCGACCGCGTGGGGGGCACCCTGCAGCGCGTCGGATGATCGCCGGGCGATCACGAGCGAGGAGCCAGTTGTGCAGACCGCCTTGACCGCCTTCGTCCTGAGCCAGGCCGCCATCGCCGCACTGCTGTTCGGGACGGCCATGCTCGACCGCCCGCGTCAGCCCGCCCGCTTCCTCGCTCGGCACCCGCTCCTCGTCAAGCAGCGGTCGGTGCGGTCGGCGGCACGGTCGATGCGGCGTCACAACCGGGGCCTCGCCGGCCTCGAGCGCGCTGCGGCACGCGCCGACACCGCCCGACGCGCCGCTTGACCCGACGGTCTCATCTCCTTCGAGGACGGCGGCAGCTCGGGGCCGAGCGGGTGCTTGGCGTGTCGAACGGGAGCTGTATCACCGCAGGACGGTCAGCTCGGTGCCGGGGACGCCAGGAGGTGGGTCGTCAGGTCGGCGTAGCAGCCGAGTGCGGGGGGCTCCGCCGCACCGTCGCGGACGATCCCGATGCGGGCGTGCTCAGCGGCACGCCCGCATCCGTCGTGTCAGCTCCGCCGACGCCGAGGGCCGGCGCCGCCGAGCACGAGGCTCGACACGATCACGACCGTCCCCATGAAGAGGAGTGCACCGTTGCGGTCGGACAAGACCGTGCTGATGAGCCGAGGCCGGCCGGGCGGACCCGAGTGGCATCGCTGCGAGTCGCCGAAGCCGTGACCGGGCTTGCACGTCGTCGTCGTGGTCGGCGCCGTCGTCGTCGTCGTGGTTGGCGCCGTCGTCGTCGTGGTCGGCGCCGTCGTCGTCGTGGTCGGCGCCGTCGTCGTCGTGGTCGGCGCCGTCGTCGTCGTCGTCGGCGCCGTCGTCGTCGTGGTCGGCGCCGTCGTCGTCGTCGTGGTCGGCGCCGTCGTCGTCGTGTGATTGGCGCCGTCGTCGTCGTGGTCGGCGCCGTCGTCGTCGTGGTCGGCGCCGTCGTCGTCGTGGTCGGCGCCGTCGTCGTCGTGGTCGGCGCCGGTGTCCAGTTCACGATTGCGTCGTTGGACTGCTGCGTGGCGTTGCCGTCGTCGACGAACGAGGCCCGGACGGTGTCCGTCCCGGCGCTCGCGCTCGTGTATGTGAAGGAGGCTTGGCCGTTCGCGTCGGTCACGGCGCTGCCCGTCGTCCCTGCGTTCGGCCCGCTCGCGACCGTGAAGGTGACCGTCTCGCCCGCCACCGGGGTCCCGCCGATGAGGATGGTGGCGGTGAGCGTGTGGTTCGTGCCCGCCTGGAGCGTGGCATTCGCCGGATTCAGGCTGATGTTGCTGGTCGACAGCCCGCTGCCGCGGGCGAGGATGTACGGGAACCCGACCGTGCCGTCGGGCGCCGTGTACGTGCCGTCCGGCGTCACCGCCATGGCGAGGGCCTCGAAGTCCGACGGGAACGCGGTGAACGATTCGTGGGTCGAGCAGCTCCAGTTTGACAACGCCTCGTCGGTGAGCCCGGCGAGGGCCGGATGCGTGGCGGTGATGTGGACGTCGTTGTTGCAGCCCGAGCTCTGGACCTTGAAGCCGTCGGCGGTCGACGTGAAGCCCGCGAGCACCGGGACCGGCGTCTCCAGAGCACCGTCGTAGTAGCAGCTGAGGGTGACGTAGGCGCCGGTCGTCGCGGCGGCTCCCGCGAACTCGATGCCCTTCGAGATCAGCGTCTGCGCACCAGGGATGTCGACATGGAACGTGGGGTCGCTGCCGATCACGATCACGTTGCCGGTCACGGCGGAGCCCCAGGTCTCGGCGTTCGCCTCGGCGGCGTCGTCCTCGGTACCGAACCCGCAGGTCGGATCGCCGAGGATGATCACCTCGTAGTCGTCGAACTGGGCAGCCGTCATCGACGCCCACGCGGCGTCGTCGACGATCTCGACGGTGTACCCGAGCGCCTCCGCTGCATCGGCCTCCGGGCTGTCGACTCCGCCGGAGACCGTCGACTCGAGGATGAGCACCGTGCCGGTCGCCGCACCGGACGACGTTGGCAACACCACGCCGAGCACGAGCAGGAGCAGCCCTGCGATCACCCCGAATGCTGCGGGACGCCTGCGTCCGTACCGTCGACGGCCTTTGTTCATCGCCCACCCTCCTGATGCCCATCTCAGCGCGCGCCGCTCGCCCGCGACGAAGCCCTTCCCTTGCACGCGGCCGCCCGTTCCGCTCGCCGTCCGCAATCGCCATTGTCCACCATCGCGGGCCGTGCGTCCACCGCTCGATCGGGTGATTGTCGAAGCTGGCACGCGCCAGGGGCCACCACCGTCGCCCCCGGCGGCTCGGCCAGCCGACGTCGCGAAACGTTGCGCTTCGTGGCCCTTCTCAGCGCCGCACGGTCAGCTCCCGGCCGGGAATGGCCGTCGTCGGGTCGGCCGGGTCGGCGTAGCAGTCGAGCGCGTAGGCCTCGGCGTCGCCGCCGATGGTGATGTACCCGGACCCGTCACGGCCGGCCCGGGCGGGGACGTCGAGGATGACCTCTTGCTGCGGCCGGAGGCTGAGGCTGAGCATCGCCGTCTCAGGCGTTTCGTTGCGGAAGTCGAGCCGGATGGTCTGGCCGACCGCGAGCTCGGACGGGCCCTCGTACCGGCACCGTGGCCCGTCGAAAACAACGGTCAGCACCGCCGCGTCCGTTACGCCCGGCGGGACCCGGAGCTCACCGGTCGGCACCGTCGGCACCGTGATCCGGCCCTCGCCGATCGCAGCCTCGGCGAGCTCCAGGGCCTCGAGAGTCTGGTCGTCCATGAAGTCGCCACTGGTCGTGAGCCGCATCGATCCGTCACCGACGCTCAGCCGGCGATGGCCGGGCTCGAGGCGGCCCGCGGCGAAGTCCTCGACCAAGTTCGCGACGACCACGTCGTACCGCTTGACCATCGAGGTGAGCACGTACGACCGGAGCGTGTCGTCGACCTCGTAGTACTGGTCGGCGTCGACGCCGATCGCCCAGTGCTGCTCGCCTGTCGCCGTCGACGCGGCGCGAGCGGCCTCGATGACCCCGCCACCGGCTGCGCCCGCCGCGTGGAAGACCACGTCGGCGCCCTGGTCGTACATGCTCCTCGCCACGACGGCGGCGAGGTCGTCGCGACCGAAGCCGTCCATTTCCGGACCGACCGACACGTACGACGCCAGGACGTCGATGCCGGCGTCGACCGACCGTGCGCCCGCCTCGAAGCCGGCTCGGAACCGCTCGATCTGGTCGGACTGCCAGCCGCCGACGAACCCGACGGTACCCGTGGTCGACGTCTCGGCCGCGGCCACGCCGGCCAGGTAGGAGCCCTCCTCCTCAGCAAACGAGAACGACGCACCTGGCACCGGCCAGCCGGGAGCGGTCTCGACGAAGGCCCACGTGACGTCGGGGGACTCGCTGGCCACGGTCAGCGCCGGGAACTGCCGGCCGAGGACGATGACCAGGTCGCTGCCTCGGGCCAGCTCCCGGATCTCCTGCTCCACGTCGGTCACGACGTCCGGCATCACCACGGCGGTGACGCCCAGCTCTCGCTCGGCCTGGTCGAGTGAGGCCAGGACGAGGCGGTCGATGTTCGAGACCCGACGCCGACGAGTCCTACCGTCAGGGGTTGCTCGTCGCCGGCGAGGAGCTGCGGGATGGTCAAGGCGCCGAGCAGAGCAACCGCGGCAACCAGCCCCCAGAGCCGCCGAATGGACCTTCGCCGGAGTCGTTCGCTCGCGGCGACCTGGGACGACTGCAGCCTGAGCTGCTCGTCCCGATGACGCGTGGACGCGTCGAGGAACTGGAGCTCGTGTGCGGTCAACGCCAGCTCCGTCGCGGCTCGCCAGCGCTCGTACTCGGCGAGCCGACTGCCGCTCAAGAGGTAGTCGACGTCGCGACCGGCCTCGGCCCACTCCGACATGGCGGAGACGAGAAGCGCGTGTCGACGCAGATCGGTTCGGGCCGCCTCGATCCAGCGGCGAAGCTGCTCCCACTCGGTGAGCAGGGCCTCGTGGGCGACCTCGACGGTCGGCGCACCGCTGACCGGGTCGCGGTCGAAGGCGAGGAAGCGGTGCCGGCCGAAGTCGTCGATGACGCCTTGCAGGTCGACGGCGTCGATGTCGAGGGAGAGGAGCTCCGACGCGGCACCCGCCGCCTGCTCCACCGGTCGTGCTCGGCGACGGCGACAAGTCGGAGGAACAGCTGCTTCGTCGCCGCCTGCGACGGCGGGTCGAGCTGCTCGAAGACCTCGTCGGCCCGCCGACGCAGAGCGCCGTGCACGCCGCCCATCGCGCGGTAGGCTGGCCAGCGTCAACCGATCGTCGATGCGCTGGTCGAACAGCTCGGTCAGCGCATACTGGAAGATGGGCAACGCGCCCGGCTCGCCGACCACGTCGGTGAGCAGCTCGGCGAGCAGCGCCCGCTCCAGGTGGACGCCGGCGCGCCGGCCGGCCCCTCCGCCGCCGTCTCCAGCTCGTCGGGGAGCAGTGGCACCACGTTGAGAACTGCGGTGCCGAGCCGCGCACCGAGCTCGGCGTACTCCAGGGGTCGGTGGTAGGCAGTCGGCGCGGAGCGTCAGCACCACCCGGATCCGACCACGGGGGTCGTCCAGCGCGGCCAGCGAGGTTGGCGAGGAACCGGCGCACGACGTCGGGGTCGGTCGACGAGGGTGAACAGCTCCTCGAACTGGTCGATCACGAGGAGCAGCACGCCGTCCTGTGGCAGCACGCGCAGCAGCGGCGCGCAGGAGCCCGTCATCGGTGTTCCAGATCTCGTTCGGGATGGTGACGGGCCCGTCGACCGCCGCCCGCAACAGAGCAGCCTCCAGCTCGGCGAACGGGTGGGTGCCCGGCACCATCGACGCGATGAGCCAGGTGTCCGACCCGGGCACGGCGCCGCGGCGCAATGCCGGCACGAGCCCGGCGCGTACGACGCTCGACTTGCCCGAGCCGCTCGGACCGACCAGGGCCACGAGCCGGTCTTCGCGGCCGAGCCGCCCGACCACGTCGCCGAGCAGGCGGTCCCGGCCGAAGAAATCGGCGGCGTCGGACTCGCGGAAGGGGTGCAGGCCCTTGTAGGGTTGGCGCCGACGGCGCGGGGTTCGTGGTTGTTGGCGACGACGTGGTCGCGCGGCCGGGCCAGGAGGGCCTCGTCGTGGAGCAGCATCTGTTCCTCGAGGCGCCGCAGCTCCGGCGAAGGGTCGAGACCGAGCTCGTCGCCGAGTTGGAGGCGGAACCGCTCGAAGGCCCGGAGCGCCTCGGCGTGACGGCCCGAGCGGTACAGCGCCAGCATGAGCTGCCCGACCGGGCGCTCGCGGAGGGGCTCGGCGCGGCGCAGGTGCTCGAGCTCACCGATCAGTTCGGCCGCCTGCCCGCGCCGCAGATCGGCCTCGACCCGGTCCTCCAGAGCAGCGAGGCGCAGCTCTTCCAACCGGGCGATCTCGGCTCCGGCGAAGTACTCGTAGGCGACGTCCTCGAGGGCGGCGCCACGCCACGTCGAGCGCGTCGCGCAAGATCCGCCCGGCCGCAACCGGATCGTCCCGCAGGAGAGCGCGGGCCTCGCCGACGGCCGATTCGAAGCGGTGGGAATCGATCGCGGCTTCGTCGACCGCGAGCACGTAGCCGTGGTCGCGGGTCAACAGGACCGTGCTCTGCCCCCGCTCGGACCGATCCGGTTCCAGCGTCGACCGGAGCCGGGAGACGTAGACCCAGAGGGCGTTCTCCTTGCCCTGACTGGCGTCGCCCCACAGGTCCTCGAGGATCCGATCGGTCGTCACGACCCGATCGGCCCGGAGCAGGAGCAGGGCGAGGAGCGCTCGCTGCTTGTGGGGGCCGAGGTCGATCGGCTGCGCGTCCGACACGACCTCCACTGGACCCAAGATCCGGAATTCCACCCTGCCCGTCCCCCCTTGACCAGGAAGGTTACGCCCGGGACTTACACCCGACTTTCACCACCATGGCCTGGGACAAGGCCCCTGACGGTCCGGCGACAAGAGAACCCAAGGTCGGTGGGCGACGGTCGCCGCATCGCTGGTCCGGACGGCCCGGACCCGACGAGGAGGCCATCATGACCAAGTCCACCGGATCGACGAGCCACTGGCGGCGCGCCGCCGTCGCTGCCGCCGCGGTGGTGACCGCCAGTGTCATCGTCGCCGTGCCCCTGGCGGGTTCGAGTGAGACGTCGCCGAGCACCGCACCGGGCGCCGAGATGCAGGCTTCGGGTGTCTACGCGCTGAGCTCCGAGCAGCTCGCCTACTACGCCGGCTTCCGGGCCGGCCAGGGGCACCCGCTCGACATCGAGGCGCCGTACGTGCTCTCGGACGCCGAACTGGCGTTCCTGTCCACCCCGGACGTTCGCCAGTCCGTCTCCCAGTCCGCCGACGCCGCCGAGCACTGGCTGGCCGGGCGTTAGCAGGGCCGCGAAGTCCGGTGGTGGAGACGGCTCTCGGCCACGATGGCGGATGCGCCGCGAGCGACGTACGTTCCGGCGCATGAAGATCGCGTTGGGCATTGGCGGGTCGAGCGTCGACGAGGTGGTCGCGCAGGCGGAGAAGGCGGCCGCAGCGGGGTTCACCGCCGCCTGGCTCGCCAACATCTTCGGCGTCGACGCCATGATCGGCGCTGCGATCGCCGGCCGCGCCGTGCCGGGCATCCACCTCGGCACGGCGGTGGTGCCCATCGGACCGCGCCACCCGCACGCGCTCGCGCAGGCGGCGATGACGGCATGGGACGCGACTGGCGGTCGATTCACCCTCGGGATCGGGGTATCGCACCAGGTCGTCATCGAGTCGATGTTCGGCCTGTCCTTCGACAAGCCCGCCAAGCAGATGCGCGAGTACCTCGCCGTCCTGTTGCCGTTGCTGCGGGAGGGCAACGTCTCCCACGACGGCGAGCTCTACAAGGTGCACGCGCCGCTCGAGCGCGCCCGCGACGATGCTCCCGACGTGCTGCTCGCCGCCATGGCTCCGGCGATGCTCCGGCTCGCCGGCGAGGTCGCCGACGGGACCCTGCTGTGGATGGCCGGCGCCAAGACCGTGTCGAACCACGTGGCCCCCCGCATCTGCGGCGCGGCCGAGTCGGCCGGGCGCCCGTCCCCACGGATCGTGTGCGCCCTGCCGGTCGCCGTCACCGACGATGCCGACGCGGCGCGAGAGGCCGCAGCCCGCACGTTCGCGGTCTACGGCACGCTCCCGTCGTACCGGGCGATGCTCGACGCCGAAGGCGCCGAAGGTCCCGGTGACGTCGCCATCGTCGGCGACGAGGGAACCGTCGAGGCTGGCCTCGGCGAGCTTCGCGACGCCGGCGTGACGGAGTTCAGCGCCTCGTGCTTCGGCGACGCCGACACCACGGGTCGCACCGTCGAGTTCCTCCGAGGGTTCGCCGCGGGCTGACCGGGCGCGGGGCGCGGCCGATCCCGACGTCGTGACCAGCGGAGGGCGGGTGGTGGAAGCGACGCCTCCGCTCTCGCTGCGGGTCATCAGGAGGGGGTTCCGCATGGCCGACGCACAGTCACTCGCCCGGCTCCGTCTCTAGTGGGAGACGGGATCCGCTGACCGTCACCGTCCTGTCGTCGGCGAGGCTCGGCTGTCGAGGAAGCCGGCGAGGTCGACGACGAGGTCCTCTGCGTCGACGCGGGCGCCGTCGATGAAGCTCGACTTGCGGCGTCGCAGGAACGGCGTGCCGATGAGATACATCCCCGGTGAATCGACGACGCCGCCGTCGTGGCGGACCATCCCCTTGGCGTCGAGGACGTCCACGTCGAGCCAGGAGTAGTCGGGGCGGAAGCCGGTGGCCCAGATGACGGTCTGGATCGCTCCGCTGCGGAGATCCAGGCCGAGCGTCGGCGGCTCGGGCACGACGGTCGGAGCGAACCGGTGGGGCGGCGGTGTCGCGTCGTCCATGCCGTTGGCCGTCGCCCACTCGTCGATGGTGTCGAGCAACCGGTCGAGCTTGAGGTCCGCGAGCGCGCACTTGTTCCGCAGCGACCCGGAGAACTGGGCGTGGCCGTCGCGGATGCCGGCGAGGCGGCCGACCAGCTGCACACCGATGTCGGTGAGGGCGTTGAGATCGAACGTGGCGCGTTCGGGCGATCCGCCGAGCTGCATCGACGGGACGCGCCGCGCTCGCACGATGTCGTCCACCTCGTCGTAGCGCTCGTCGAGCACACCGGCCGCCTCCATCCACCAATGGATGTCCCGACCCCGGTACACGCGCGGCCCGCGCACGTGCTCTCCCACGGCCAGGGTGACCGGACGGCCCGAGCGCTGGATCTCGTGGGCGATCTGCACGCCCGTCGCCGACGCGCCGACGACCAGCACCCCACCGTCGGCGAGCTCGCCGGGATTGCGGTACTCCATCGGCGTGAGCGTCCTCACCGACGCCGGGACCGCCGCGGCGAAGTCGGGCAGCCGCGGCAGGTTGAACGCGCCGGTGGCGAGCACGACGGTCAGGCAGTCCCATTCCTCGTGATCGGTCGTGACGCGGTAGCCGCCGTCGGTGCGGCACACCGATGTCACCGTCGTGCCCGTCTGCACCGGGGCCGCGATGGCCTTGGCGTAGCCGGTGATGAACTCGACGACCTCCGGCATCGTCATGAACCCATCGGGGTCGTCGCCGCGGTAGGCGTGGCCGGGAAGCCGGCACTGCCAGTTCGGCGTGAGCAGCCGGAGCGAGTCCCACCGCTCGGTCCGCCACGAGTTGGCCACCTCGCTGCCGCTCGAGGACCACGTGGTCGATCGAGCGGTCGGCGAGGCAGCTGCTGATCGCGAGCCCGCCGTGGCCGGCCCCGATCACGACCGTCGTGGTGCGCACCGAGGCCGCCCCCTACTCGTGTGCTGCGCTCAGGTGACCTCGACCCGGACGTCGGTGGGGTTGGTGATGATGTCGTACACCGCCGAGCGCTTCTGCGACTGGGCAACGAGCGCCTTGATGTCGGCGGGCGACGCGTCGGCGTCGATCGTGTAGGTCACCTTGATGCCGCTGAAGCCGTTGCGGACGTCGCTGTCGATGCCGAGGATGCCGCGCACGTCCATGGCCCCTTCGATCGTCGCGGTGACCTTGCGCAGCTGGATCTCGCGGTTCTGCGCCACGGCTGCGACACCGGCGGTCAGACAGCCGGCGAGGCCGACGAGCACGTACTCGACCGGCGTCGCACCGTTGTCCTCGGAGGCGAAGATCTCCGGATGGTCGACGTCGAAGGAGTACCGGGTGCGGTGGCTCTGCTCCTCGCCGAGGCCGAAGAAGCCCTCCACGGTGGAGTTGCTGTGGGTTCCGTTCTGCCACTCGCACGTGGCTCGCCACTCGAACTTCGCGGCCTCGGGTGCCGCGGTGAGCGCCTCCCGCGCTCCCAGGAGTGCTTCGACGTTGACGCCGTTGTTGACAGGCGTTTCGGTAGCGGTCATCGACTAGCTCCTTGCTCGGGTGTTCCGACGAGGTGATCCCTCGCGGGAGCCTGCACCACCCGTTGGCTCGGCGCGCCCTCTGCCGCCGGGACGCGCCTTTCGTGAGATCCGCCGGGAACTGCTGCATGCAGGTTCGGGATCGAACCTACTCCTCGTCTGATCGTCCGAGTAGGGCGATTCCTTCAGGAGTCGGCGATCGGGCGGCCGACGGTCACCTGGCGCCGGACCTCAGGATCGAACGTCTCGCCCAGCTGCACGTCGGCCTGCACGCCGAGGGCGTCGAGCACCTTGGTGAAGAAGGCCCTGGCGGCGGCCGCGAGCACGACGTCCACGATCTCCGGATCATCGAGGCCGTGGTCGCGGAGCCGCTGCACGTCGTCGGCGGTGATCGACGAAGCGTCCTGTGCGACCTGGGTGGCGAAGTCCACGACGGCGCGGTCGGTGGCATCGAGGTTCGCACCGCTGGGGTCGGCAGCGATGGCGCGCATCGTCGGCTCGTCGTCGCAGGCGTCGCGGAGGAACTTGCAGTGGGCGGCCATGCAGTAGGTGGAGCGGTAGGCGCGAGCGGCGGCGATGGTCGCGAGCTCGAAGCGGCGGCGCTCCATGGGACCCCTGATCGCGTTGTTGAGCGTGTTCCACGCCTGGGCGACGTCGGGCCGGGTCGCGAACGCCGCCGCGTAGTTCGGCAGGTAGCCCCACGCGTCTCGCTGCCGCTGGTACCACTCGGCGACGTCGCCTTCGACCGTGGATTCCTCCGGTGCACCGACGAACATGGTTCCTCCCTCCCTAGGCTGCCCTCCCGAGGAGGCGCCCCGTGACGACCATCGAAGCTCTGGGGGCGTGGGGAGCCTACGACCGCGACAATCCGTTCCCGCTGTTCGCTGCGGTCCGCGAACTGGGCGCCGTGCATCCGGTCACCCTCGCCGACGGTCACGACGCCTGGCTCGTCGTCGGGTACGAAGAGGCACGCATCGCGCTCAACGACGCACGGCTCTCGAAGGACATGCACGCGGCACTGGCGACCGGCGGCGGGGTGGTGGCCGAGGGCTTACCGGGACCCGCCTTCGCACGGCACATGCTCAGCGTCGACCCGCCCGACCACAGCCGGCTGCGCCGGCTCGTGTCCGCCGCCTTCACGCCGCGGCGCGTGGAGGAGCTCCGTCCGCGGGTGCAAGCCATCGTCGACGACCTCCTCGACGCCGTGGCCGCGGCCGGCCCCGACGCCCGGGTCGACCTCGTGGGTGCGTTCGCGTTCCCGCTGCCGTTCACCGTCATCTGCGAGCTGCTCGGCGTGCCGGAGCCGGATCGGGCCGACCTGGGGCGCGGGCTCACCGCCCTGCTCGTCCCCACCTCGACGCCCGCCGAGTACGCCCGGGCGAAGGAGGCTTCCGATGCCGTCGTGGCCATGCTCGAAGCCCTCGTCGACGCCAAGCAGGCCGACCCGGGCTCCGACCTCGTCAGCGGCCTCATCAGTGCCCGCGACGGCGACGAGCGGCTCAGCACCCAGGAGCTGCTGTCGACGATCTTCCAGCTGATCGTCGCCGGCCACGACACGACCGCCAGCCTCATCGGCAACAGCGTGGTCGCCCTGCTCGAGCATCCGGAGCAGCTCGACGAGCTGCGCGCCGATCCCGCCAAACTCGCCGTTGCCGTCGAGGAGCTCCTTCGCTACGACGCCCCCGTCCCGCACTCGACCTTCCGCTACGCGGTCGCACCGATGGACATCGGTGGTGTGACGATCCCCGCCGGCGCCCAGGTCATCATCTGCCTGGCTGCGGCCGACCGGGACCGCGGCCAGTACGCAGACCCGGACGAGCTCGACATCGGTCGGGCCGAGAGCCGCCACCTCGCGTTCGGCCACGGGATCCACCACTGCCTCGGAGCGCCGCTCGCTCGCATGGAGGGCCAGCTCGCCCTTGGGTCGCTGCTGCGGCGCTTCCCCGCGCTCCGACTCGCCGTCCCGGTCGACGAGCTGCGTTGGGGCCACGGCGACGGGCTCGTGCTCCGCGGCCTCTCCGAGCTTCCCGTCGTCCCCGGCCCGGCCCTTGGTTGATCGGTGATTGGGGTTACTGATCGTCTCCGTCAGCGAAGCCTGGAGCGGGGCGTGGGCTCCAGCCGGAGTTGCGTCGGCGCGCCCACGAGGTTCGGCAGCGAGGCCTGAGCGACGTCGGCCGAGGCGCGGAGGGTCGCCGCCGCCGTTTCGGTGCCACCGGAGATCCGCTGGATCCACACGACGACGTTCTCACCGGCGCGCACCGGCAGAGCCGGGAAGGTGTTCTCACTTGGTTCCTCGACGAAGGTCGCCAACGGAGATGGCGTCATCGCGGCGAGCGCTCGAAGAAGCCCGCGCTCGAGCCCGGCGATATCGGCGGGACCGTCGACGGAGCAGATGGTCACGGCGAGCCACGCGGCGGGGCTTCTCTCGCCGGGGCCGGGCCGCGCTGGCAAAGCGCCGAGCTCGGTCGTCTGGGCAACCGGGCGAAGGAGGAGCACGTCGTCGCTGTCGATCATGGTGGCATTGGCTTCGCCGGCATGGGCCCGCCACACCGGACCGCCGTAGAACGTCTCGAGACCTGCGTGTCGTGACGCCATGTCGGAGAAGCCCCGGAACCAGACGAAGCGGTCGGGTCGGTCGAGATCCCGGAACTGGCCGATCACCTGCATCCCAACGGCCTCTTGGGTCTCGACGAGCTCACGGTCGAACAAGTCGATCAGGACCTCTCGCCGGCCCGGCACGAGCGTGTACTGGCGAAGCTCGACCACCTGACACCACTCGCCCACACGCGCCTCCGGCACTGAGTTCCGATTCGGAACTTAGTGAGTTCCGAATCGGAATGCAATAGCCTGCTGGCGTGCGTTGGGCCGACGTCGGTGAGACCCGCTGCTCGATCGCACGCGCCCTCTCCGTCGTCGGGGACCGGTGGACGATGCTGCTCCTGCGCGAGGCGTTCCTGGGCGCCAAACGGTTCGACGAGTTCCACGAGAACACGGGCGCCGCTCGCCACATCGTCTCGGCACGGCTACAGCACCTGCACACACATGGCGTGCTCGACCGGGTGCCTTACAGCGATCGTCCGGTCCGGTTCGAATATCTCCTCACCCCCAAAGGGAAGGCCCTCTACCCGGTGGTCATCTCGCTCCTTGCGTGGGGTGACGCGTGGATGATGGATGACCGAGGCCCGACACTCACCGTCACCCACGAGCCGTGCGGGGCGACGGTGACACCGGAGCTCGGATGCCCGAACTGTGGACAACCGGTTCATCCCGGCGACACACACCACGCGGTCGCGGGCCGCGGCCTCCTCCCACCGGGCTAAGGGTCGCCGCGCCGAACCTGGCTACACGCTGGCGGGCGCGACAAGTCGGTCGACGAGCGTCTCCGTGACCCACTTCTCGTACCGCTCGGGCGGCCAGCCTCGGTCGAGGAACAGGGCCCGAGCGGCATTGACGACCGCGGCCCGAGCCAGCCGGGTTCTGGCCTGCGTCGCCACAAGATGAGACTAGCACTCTTGAATTGAGAGTGTTACTATCGGTTATGCCACCCGTCACAGCGATCTCAGGAGTGACCATGACCAACTCGTCAACCCTCGGAATCAAGACCGTCCTGCATCCCGTCTCCGATCTCGCGACGGCCAAGGCCGTGTACACCGCTCTGCTCGGAGTGCCGCCGCAGACGGACGGGTCCTACTACGTCGGCTTCGACGTCGAGGGCCAGCACATCGGGCTGGTGCCGGGCGGTGGGCCGCAGGCGATGACCTCACCGGTGGCCTTCTGGCACGTGCCGGACATCGAAGGGAAACTCGCCGAAGTCACCGCGGCCGGCGCCACCGTCAAGGAGCCGGCGCACGACGTCGGCGGGGGCCGCCTGGTGGCCACCGTCACCGACCCCGACGGCAACGTCCTCGGGCTGCTGCAGGACCGATGAGGATGGCCACGAAGACGAAGGCTGCCAAGAGCAGCACCCCGAAGGGCAAGGCGTCTACCGGCTTCACGGCCGAGGAACGAGCCGCGATGAAGGAGCGCGCCCAGGAGCTCAAGGCGGAAGCGCGTCGCGCGAACAAGGCGGACGTCGAGGCCGCCGTGCTCGCGAAGATCGCCGAGATGCCAGAACCGGATCGCTCCATGGGCGAGCGGCTCCACGCCATCATCAAGGCGAGCGCGCCGGTCCTCTCGCCGAAGCTCTGGTACGGGATGCCGGCGTACGCGAAGGACGGCAAGGTCGTCTGCTACTTCCAGGGCGCGGACAAGTTCAAGTCGAGGTACGCGACGTTCGGCTTCAACGACGACGCCCATCTCGACGACGGCGCCATGTGGCCGACGTCCTTCGCGCTCAAGGACCTGACCGCGGCCGGCGAGGCGAAGATCCGCGCCCTCGTGAAGAAGGCGGTGAGCTGACCGATGCCGAGAGGATCAGCGGAGCACGACGGGCGCGCCGATCGATCGGTCTGCGGCCGGTCCCCACGCGACGCCCCGATTGGGGCATGCCTACTCGTCAGCGCGTCGCCAACCTCGCAATGTGACGTGTGCGTCGTCATCGGCTCCATGCCGTCGTGTCGGACACGACGGCCGCGCCGCGGTGCCGACGGGAGACGGCCACCGCGACTCGACCGCCGACAGCGAGTGCGAGTAACACGGCGACGGCGAGCGTCGCCATAGTCGTCGGCGGCGTGGACGTCTCGTCGACGACAGCCAACGATTGCGCGAATCGTGTGTAGGCGCGGTGACCGACGAGTATCCCGATCGGGGTGCCCAGCAGAAGCGCGCCGAGTGCGAACGGGATGGTCTGTAAGGCGATGACCGCGTCGAGTTGGCCACCGGTGAAGCCGACCGCACGCAGCGCCGCGCAGTCGCCGCGGTTGCCGCGGGCTCGGGTCCAGAGCGTGTGCACGACGACGGCGAGCAGGATCGCGTAGCCGACGACGAGCGCGCCGCGCAGATAGGGCATGGCCGCCTCGAGTTGGCGGAGTTCCGCAGGCTTGGTGTCGGTGAACCAGGAGGTCGTGGTTCGCGCCGCGTCCTGGAAGCGGTCGCGGTTACCCGCGATCACGGCTGCCGGATCGGTGCCTTCGGCCAGGAGAACGGTCGTGAACTCGGGGTCGTTCGTCAGCTCGCCAGTCAGGCGAAGGAACGCGCCGTGGGTCACCAGCGCGCCGATGCCGAGGCGCGGCATGTCTTGGCCGACCTGATTCACGGCGGGGAACGTCGCGACCCCGACGACCCGCAAGTCCACGGCCTCGCCGGCAGGTGCACCGTCAGCAACGGTGGCGTCGAAGACCCGCACCGGGACGACATCACCGACCTCGACGTCGATGCTGTCGAGTGTGTCCTGGCCGACGACGATCTCGTCGTCGGTGCGCGGCGGATGACCGCGCAGGAGGGTCGGCGTGAGCTCGCCTTTCACGGGCGTCGCTGCGAGACCGGGCACCGCGTAGCCGTTGACCACCAGGGCACCCGATGTGTAGGCGGTCGCGGCGACGACGTCGTCGCGGTTGCCGAACGCGTCGGCGAGGGCCGAGGCGGACTGGTCTCCATAAGCGTTCAGTGCGAGCAGGTCGGCGTCGAAGCCGTAGTTCGCTGACGTTGCGGTCAACCCGATGGCCGATGAGACGAACGACGCAAAGATGGCGACCACGGCGGCGGCCGCCGTCGTCGCCGTGACCGCACGCCACGCTCGCCCGCGGCCGTCTTCGGCGTGCAACGCAAGGGCGACGCCGGCGATGGCTGCGGGACTGCGAAGAGCGGTGGCGAGTCGCGGCGGACGAATCACCGGCTGGCGCGGCGCTGGACTGCGTGCCGAGGAGAACGCGACCGTGACGAGGGCGATCGTGACGACGACCGCAAGTACTCCTGCGCCGGCCACGACCCCGTCGATGCCGAACCCTTGGGCCGGATCCAGATCGTGCAGCGGGCCGACGGGCCCAACGGGCGACGCGATCAGCATCGTCAGCAGCGCGACGAGGACCGCGAGGGCGGCGATGACTCCGGACATTGCGAACACCACGACGCGTATCTGGCCGCGTGTCATGCCCAGTGTGCGCAGCCCGATGTCATCGGGGCGCCATCGAGATCGGTTGCGCCCGACGACCTGTCCGGCCGCCACTGCCGTCATGCCGAAGGTAAGCACGCCGAGCGCGACGAGCACGATGACGAGTGGCCGCAACGCCTCGTCCACTGCTTGCTCCTCGTGCGTCCTCACGGTCCGGAGCTCGTGACCCAGAGCTCCGACCTCGACCGCCAGATCGCGGCGCGGGTCGTAACCCGGTGCGAGGTCGACGCTGGCGGAGGCGTATGCGGCCAGGTCGCGATGAGCCTCGTAGAACGCACGCGTGAACACCGCGACTTCGACAACCAACGTTTCGTCGGCAACCGCCTCGGTGGGCAGGGTTCCGATCCCCACGATCGTGACGTCTGCCTCCGAGGTGTCCGTGGACTCGGGCTCGACGAACCGGAAGTGCAGGCGCTGGCCGACTTCGAGGCTGCTGCGATCCGCCATGCTGGTATTGAGGAACACCTCGTCGGGCGCGTCGGCGTCAGGAAGACGCCCGGCCCGCAACGTCGGCTCCGCGATCGGGAATCGATCGCGGATCGGCGCGAGCAGCGCAGCCGAGGCAACGCGGTCGACGCCGTCCGCGGCACCAATGAAGCCGGCGAAGACCCGAACGTCGGTGATGCCCTCGATCGCGCGCAAGGACTGCTCGGACGGCAGGGGCGGCTGCCCGAGCGCAACGGTGGCATCCGGGGCCTCGGCCTCGACGAGGAGGCGACCGTAGGCAGAGTCGGTGCGGCGAGCCGCGGCAAGGCTGGAGAAACAGACGCCGAACCCGACGCCGAGCAGCACGCCCGCCGCGACCAGCCCCCGCCAGTGGTGCCGCAGCCGCCGCGGCACGACGAAACCGGCAGGCCCCCGCAGCCCGTCGCGCTTGTACCCCGCGTCCCCACCCCCGTTGCCCATCCGTTCACAGTCTGGCAAGCATCGGTCGCCGCGGCACGTCAGGCGTGAGCGAGGCGGTCCGGGGCTGGTGGCACCTCTGTCAGCCCCGGTCGCCGGCCCCACGAGAGTCGACGACCGTGCTTTACTTCGACGTCTGCGTCGACAAGCAGCGGGATGGGGTGATGGTGGGCGGACCGATGACGATGAACCGCGTTATCCATGCGGCTGTACGCCGCGATCTCGGTCGTCTCGAGGCGGCGCTGGGTCGGGCGGGCGACGGTGATGTCGTGCGAGCGAGTCGGCTGGAGGTGGCGTATGCGAACCTTCACCGCGAGCTTCAGCACCATCACCAGAGCGAGGACCGCTTGATCTACCCGTTCGTCGCAAAGGTCGAATCGGCGTCCGAACTGCTGGGTGCGATGAACGCCGAGCATCATGCGATGGCCGACGCCCTTGCGGTGACCCGGTCGGCGATGGCGGCGTATGCGTCGACAGCTTCCACGGCTGATGCGCAGAGCGCTCGGGACAGCGTCGCGCGCACCCGGGTGGTCGTCGACCAGCACCTCACGCATGAGGAGAACGACTTCGAGCCGCTGGCGTGGCCGTACCTGGAGACTTCGGAGTGGAAGGCGCTCGAAAAGCAGACGCGTCCCGCGTCACTTGCCGCGAGCGGCAGCTTCTTTGCGTGGCTCCAAGACGGGATGATCGACGAACACCGAACCTACCTCCGGTCGAAGATCCCGAAGCCGGTCACGTTCCTGCTCAGCCGGCTCGCTGGGCGTGCGTACTACCGGGACGTCGCCTCGACCTGGAAGGACTCGGCCGGCGACTCGAAGGAGGTGCTCAACGGAGACGGTTGAGTCAGCTGTGCGCAGCCTCAGATGACGCCTGCGGGGAAGATGGTCGCCCACTCGTTTTGCATGCTCACGACAGTCCACCCCGCGCTCCTGGCGGTCTCGGAGAACGGACCGCGCGAATCGACGGTCACGGCCTCGGACTCGTAGGCGAACACCCCGCGAACTCGTCGTCGTGCTCGATGACCACGCCGAGGGCATGCGCCGGGGTGAGTTGTGCGGACTGCGGGGGCGAGACGTCGACCTCCCGGCCGGCGCCGTGACCGTGGCAAGCACGCGGGTCGTCGCGGACGTGGTCGTGACGGGCGGCCCCACAGCACCAGGATCGGGCGGCCAGCGCACCGGCTCCGGCATGGCCGCGCCGTTCCACACTCGTTGGGCCTCATCACAGGCCTGGCCTAACGGCAAATCGCTGGTCAGAGCGTCACCATGCAACCGGCGAGCCGAGCCGTGGGCACCGTCCGGCGCTCTCATGAGGCCTCGGCCGACGTGCTGGAATCGGCACGTGACCAGGATCTTTCACCGATTTTCGCGAAGGAACCCCGTGGAATTTCGCGAAGTTCCCTTGGTTGGTGGAGCTGGGGGTCTGTGAGTTCAGGACATCGTCACAGCTGTCGCGAGTACATCGTGCACACCTCGGAGCAAGGGGTGGCCGATGGGAATGGGGCAGCTGGTTGTGGCGGCGGTGGTGGTTGAGGGCCGTTCCAAGAGTGAGGTTGCGCGGACCTACGGGTGTCGCGCCGCTGGGTGATCATCACATCGGCATCGGTCGCCGCCACGCCGGCAAATGCACCCTCATCCTCGCCAAGGACGTCCACGTCCGCATCACCACCACCGACGGCGAGCTCCTACGCGACTTCCACCTCGACCCCACCCGCAACTACCAACCCCAACCCAAAACGTGAACGATGTCCCGAGACACCTGTGCACGGTGTCCCGAGACATCGCATTGGTGGAGCTGGGGGGAATCGAACCCCCGTCCATCTGGCGGTTACCGACCGCGCTACGACCATTCCCGACTGTGCGGCTCTACGGCTGCCGCGCCGGCGGGTCGGTGGAGCTCGCGCTCGCCGCCCGGTCTTTCCCGGGTGTCAGCGGTCTTTCCCGCCGCCAGCGGTCTTTCCCGCCGTCACCCACCGCTTCTGTTGCCGGGCTGCGGTGAGCTGGCCCCGGGTGCCATTGCTGGTCCCGATGTCTCTCTTCACCTAACGAGGTCAGGCGGCGAGAGCGAAGTCGCCATCGGCGCTTCTGTTGGTGCCCTGTTTAACGAGTCTGAGCAACTCGGGTCGCACGAGCGGGTCCCGGTCCCGATGTCGAAACCGATCAGCCCCGTGTTGTGAAGGAGCCATGCTATCGGCCCATGCCCGCCATCTCCGACGAGAACGTCGTCGACCTGGTCGTCGCCGAGATCCAGACCATGGCCGACCGCTGCCGGGGCGCCGACCCGGCGACCCCGGTGCCGACGTGTCCCGAGTGGGATCTGGCCGAGCTGCAGCGGCACACGGGCTCGGTCCACCGGTGGGCGGCGACGATGGTCGAGCGGTCGTCGCAGGAGCGATTGGGTCGCGAGGACATGACCTGGGCTGTGCCGGAGGACCCGGCCGCGCTGGCCGACTGGCTCGCCGATGGTGCCGCCTTCGTCGGCGCCCGGTTCCGGACCGCCGACCCCGAGACGCCGATGTGGGCGTGGGGATGGCCGAAGACGGCGGGGTTCTGGCCTCGACGGATGCTGCACGAGACCGGAATCCACCGCGCCGATGCCGAGTTGGCCCTGGGCCGCGATCCGACCTTCAACGCCGAGGTGGCGGCCGACGGCATCGGCGAACTGCTCGACAACCTGCCGCACGCCGCGTACTTCGCGCCGGGCGTCGCCGAGCTCCGCGGTTCCGGGGAGACGCTCGGCTTCGTGGCCGACGACCTCGGCGAGCGGTGGGAGATCACGCTCCAACCGAACGGGTTCAGCTGGACGCGGAGCACGGGAGCGAGGAGCGGCACCGACGCGACGGTCGTCGGTGCCGCGTCGTGGCTGCTGCTCGCGCTCTACCGCCGAGCACCCATCCCCGACGGCGTGATCACGGGCGACCGTGGCCTCGTCGAGCGATGGCTGGCGAACTCCTCGCTCTGACACGACGGATCGGGTGCAGCCACCCCTCGCCGTCGAGGAACGGCCGCGCGCGCCTCGTTGCTCGGCGCTAGAGGCCGAGGCGTTGGCGGTATTCCTGGGAGCCGAGGAAGCCGGCGATGAGGCCGCCCATGCCGTGGCCGGCGTAGAGGACGCCGACCCAGTAGTTGAGGCCGGCGGCGTCGGGGCTGCGGCGCAGGAACCCCAGGTAGGCGGCGACGACGTCGGTGCGGGCCCAGGTGGCGTTGCGGTACTCGGGGGACTCGCTGAAGTTGACCATGAGCCCGCCCCGGTTCAGGGCCCCGCCGAGGAGTTGTCCGACCCAGTAGGTGAGCCCGCCCAGGTCGGCGGGACGACCGAGGACGTTGCGGTAGACGAGGTCGACGAAGGCCTGGTCGGACAGGGCTCCGTAGCGCTGGCGGAACTCGCTGGAGGAGGCGAAGGCGTCCGAGACGCCCTGGAGGGAGAACCCGGCGCGGAGTTGGTTGGCCCAGTACATGAGGCCGGCGTAGTCGGCGTCGCGCCCGAAGTAGGCGAGGTAGAGCCGGGCGACGGGTTCGACGACCTGGCCGAACTCGGCGGAGTTGATGAAGCCGTCGGCGACGGCGACGGGGGTGGCAGCGCCGGACTCGAGGACGTTGGTCCAGTAGGCGATGCCGGCGGTGTCCGAGCCGCGGCCGAACAAGTCGGTGTACTGCTGGCGCACGAACGCCGCCGCCGACGGGAACGGGCGCGAAGCGTCGACGCCGGGACGACCGGCAGCGCCGGGCCGAGGATGAACACGACGGTCGTCCACACCGAGGCGCCCGAGCCGGACCGCCCCGACGCCGACGCGGTTGTAGTTGCCGAGGATGTTGTTCCGGTGGCCGGTCGAGGCCATGTAGGCGGCCTGCACCGCGTCGACCGTCTGGCCGTAGCCGACGTTCTCGCCGATGCGAGCTCCACTGCGTGGTGACGTAGGCGTTCGACCTGGGCCACGAGGTTGGGGTTGTGCCGCAGGCTGCCGGAGCGGGCGAGCTCGGCCGCCCAGCCTCGGGCCACCGACGACGCCGCCGCGTCGTAGGCCAGCGGGCCCCGGCCGTTGGCAGCCCGGGCCTCGTTCGTGAGTTGGTACAGGCGGGCCTCGTCGGCGGCGTCGTCGGCGGCAGCCGGCTGACGAAGCGAGCGAGAGGGCAGCGGCCGCGGCGACGAGCAGGACCAGCAGCGCGGCAGCGGCACGGGTCAACGGCGACCGGGTGCTCGGGCATGTACTGAGTGATCGGCGTGCTGGTGGGCCCGGCTTCATGGTCTGAACAGACGATTGCGATCCATCCGTTGCGGACTAGTCCCACCCCCGGCTATCCCGGCGGGAAACACGCGATCGTCCGAGGGTCCCCGTCGATGTCGCTCGAGTACTCGCTGCTGGCCCACAACACGGCGACGGCGTCCGCCAACAAGATCCACGACGACGAGGTGGCCCGCCGGTTCGGGTTCCGCGGCGGGCTCGTGCCCGGCGTCGACGTGTACGCCTACCTGACCCACCCGCCGGCGGCGGCGTGGGGGCTCGACTGGCTCGAGCGCGGGTCGATGCGAGCCCGGTTCCTGCAGCCCGTCTACGACGGCGGCGCCGTCGCCGGTCGACGCCGCACGGTGACGGCGGCGCTCGAGCTGACCGACGACGCCGGCGACGCTGTGCGCGACCGGCGCGGCGCCGCTGCCGGACGCCGCGCCCGACGGCGCCCGACCCTGCCGACTGGCCCGCCGTCGACGCAGCGCGGCCGACCCGCCGACCGCGGCGCCGGAGTCGCTCGTCGCCGGCACTCGCGCTCGGGCTCGCGCCGCACGGCTTCCACGCCGACCGCGCCGGCGAGTACCTCGCCGACGTCCGCGAGTCCCTGCCGCTCTACGCGGCCGAGGGCGTGGCCCATCCCGGGTGGCTGCTCCGCGACGCCAACTACGTGCTGTCGAGCGAACGTCCGCCTCGGTCCGTGGATCCACGTCGAGTCGGCCGTCCAGCACTTCGCGGCTCGTGCACGACGGCGCCGAGGTCGCCGCCCGCGCCCTCGTGACGCGGGAGTGGGAGCGCAAGGGGCACCGATTCGTCGAGCTCGACGTCGTCCACCTGGCCGACGACCGACCCGTCGCCCGCACGCGCCACACCGCCATCTACCGACCCCGCGGCGCCTGAACGTCCCGCTCAGCCGGGGACGTCGACGACCTCGGGCGCGCGGACGTCCAGCACGACGAGGGCGACACCGGCGAGGAGGAGCGCCGTCGCCGGGATGGCGGCGGCGGAGGGCACCTCGCCGAACCACCACCACGCGAGGAGCGCGGCGCCGATGACCTCGAGCAGCACGGCCACCGAGACGACGGTGGGGCCGACCGCAGGCAGCACCCGGTTGAAGACCGAGTGACCGAGCAGCTGCGGGCCCACGGTCAGCGCCACGATGATCCACCACGTCCTGGTGTCGAACCCGACGAGGTCCTGACCCGCACCCAGGCAGGCGATGCCGAGCAGCACACCGGCCAACCCGTAGCAGCCGAGCGTGTACACGGGGTTCGGGACCGACCGTCGCACCTGGGCCCCGACGCGCACGTACCCGGCGGCCAGCGCGCCGCCAGCAAGGGCGAGGGCGTCGCCGGCGAGGGCGTCGCCGGACACGGCGAAGTCGACGCCCGAGAGCACGACGACGCCGGTGAGGGCCACGGCGACGCCGAGCCACGTTCGCCGCCCGACGGGCTCGCCGGCGCGGTGCGCGAGGGCGGCCGCCCACACCGGCTGGGTGCAGACGAGCGCCACCGACGACGCGACCGTGGTGAGCCCGATGCTCGGGATCCAGGTGGCGAAGTGGCCGGCGAGGAGCACGCCGGCGAGGCGGTGAGGCGCCGGTCCGCGACGCGCCGACGGCGGCCGCCGCGGTGCCGGTGCCGGACGGCCACGACGACGGCGAGGAACGCCGTCGCCAGCAGGTTGCGCCACGACGCGAGGGCGAGCGCGGGCGCGTCCGCCTCCCTGATCAACGGCCCCGACGTCGAGACGGCCAACACACCCACGGCGAGCAGCCCGAGGTCTCGCCGCGACACGATCGCTACCGTACGGCGCGCCAACCGGGGAAGAGGAGCAGGACGTGACGACGATCGACGTGGACGCCGGCATCAAGCAGCTGCTCGACCAGCTCGCCGGCATGGGTGGGGCGGGGATCGAGACGATGTCGCCGGCCGAGGCCCGCACGATGTTCAAGGCGTTCGTCGGCCGTCGACGGCGCGCCCGAGGCGGTCGACCACGTGGCCGACGCGGTGATCGCCGGGGTCCCCGTCCGGGTCTACCGACCCGCCGGCGCTCCGGCCGGCGCCGCCCTCCCGACGCTCGCCTGGTTCCACGGCGGCGGGTTCGTGATCGGCGACCGCGACACCGCCGATCCGACCGCTCGCAAGCTCGCCAACCGGTCGGGCTGCCTCGTCGTGTCGGTCGACTACCGCCTCGCCCCCGAGGACCCCTTCCCCGCCGCGCCCGACGACTGCTGGGCTGTCACGCGCGCCCTCGCCGGCGGCGAGGCATCGGCGCACGGTGGCGATCCCGGTCGCCTCGCCGTCGGCGGCGACTCGGCGGGCGGCAACCTGGCCGCCGTCGTCGCCATCCGCGCCCGGGACGCCGGCGTGGCCCTCCGCCACCAGCTCCTCGTCTACCCCGTGACCGATCTGCGGATGTCGCACCCGTCGATCGAGGAGAACGGCGAGGGGTACTTCCTCACCAAGCGAGCGATGGCGTGGTTCCACGACAACTACGTCGGGTCGGGCTCGGCCGCGCACCCCGAGGTCTCGCCGCTGCTCGCCGACGACCTCGCCGGGGTGGCGCCGGCGCACGTGCTCACGGCCGGTTACGACCCGCTGCGCGACGAGGGCGACGCCTACGCCGAGCGGCTCGCCGCCGCCGGCGGTCGACGTCGTGCACGACCGGTACCCGACGATGATCCACGGGTTCTTCGCCATGAGCACGATCACGCCCGTCGCCGACCAGGCGCTGACCACCGCGGCCGACCTGCTCAGGACAGCGTGTGAGCTAGAACGGTCCTCCGCCGCACGAACATGGGGGAACAGATGGACCAGGTCGCCTTGCTCCAACGAGTCGTCGACGAGACCACGAGCGTCATCGCCGAGATCGATCCCGACCAGCTCGGCGGACCCACGCCGTGCAGCGAGTGGACGGTCCGCGACGTGATCAACCACATCACCGGGGGTTCGACGATGTTCGCGATCTCTGCGGAGGAGGGGTCGGTTCCCGACGAGCTCGTGGGCCAGCTCATGGGCGGCGACAACCTGGGCGACGACTACAAGGGCGCCTGGGCCACGGCCAGCACACGGGCGATGGCGGTGTTCGCCGAGCCCGGAGTGCTCGACAAGACGGTGAAGCTTCCCTTCGGCGAGATGCCCGCGAGCTGTGGCGCTCAACCTCGCCATCTTCGACGTCGCCACCCACGCCACCGACCTCGCCCGTGCCACCGGCCAGTCGATCTCCGACACGGGCCTCCTCGAGGCCGCCCTGGAGATGGGGCGGCAGATGATCAGCCCGGAGTTTCGCCAGCCCGGCGTCTTCGGCCCCGAACAGCCCGCGCCCGACGACGCCTCCGTCGAGGACCGGCTCCTCGCGTTCGCCGGTCGCACCGTCTGAGGCCGGCGATCGCCTCGGCTCAGAAGGCCGGCTCCTCCCACCACGGGTACGGGGCCGGCACATCGCCGGGCACCTTGCCCGGGAACGCCGGCGGACGCTTCTCGAGGAAGCTGCTGACGCCCTCGCGGGCGTCGGGCGAGGCGCCGGTGGCGTCGATGAGCGCGGAGTCGAGCCGGTGGGCAGCCATCGGGTGATCCTCCCCGAGCATCCGCCACAGCAGCGCCCTGGTGATGGCGACCGAGACGGCGGACGTGTTCTCGGCGATCTCGGCGGCGAGGGCGTAGGCCGCCGGCAGCAGCTCGTCGGGTTCGTGGACCGATCGCACCAGGCCGCCGGCGAGCGCCTCCTCGGCGTCGAAGACCCTGCCGGTCGCGCACCACTCCATGGCCCGGCTGATGCCGACCACCCGCGGCAGGAACCACGACGAGCACGCCTCGGGGACGATCCCTCGCCGGGCGAACACGAAGCCGAAGCGCGCCGTCGAGGAGGCCAGGCGCACGTCCATCGGCAGGGTCATGGTGGCGCCGACACCGACGGCGGCACCGTTGATGGCGCCGATGACCGGCTTCGTGCTGGCGAAGATCCGCAGCGCGACGAGCCCGCCCTCGTCCCGGTGGCGGCCGTCGGCCTCGAGTGCGACGAGCCCGGCGGCGGTGCCGGCGTCCTTGTCGAACGTCGCCCCACCGCCGCCCAGGTCGGCCCCGGCGCAATACCCCCGGCCCCGCCCGGTCACGACGACGGCCCGCACGCCGGGATCGGCGTCGACCCGATCGAAGGCGTCGACGAGCTCCACCTGCATCCGCGTGGTGAAGGCGTTCAGGCGGTCGGGCCGGTCGAGGGTGATGGTGGCCACCCGATCGGCGACCTCATACGCGATGTCCGTGTACTCCACGGAGCCATGGCCGCCGTCTAGCCCTGCAGGTGCGCGCCGACACCTACACGTTGACGTAGAAGTGACGGCGACCGCGCTGGCGATGGCGGTGATGACGAGGGCGCCGAGCAGGAGGACGATGGCCATCGTGAACACGTCGGCCGACGGCACCGCGAAGTTGCCGAAGATGTCGAGGACGTTGTCGCTCGCCAGGTAGCGCTCGAAGCCCCAGTTGACGAAGTACACGAACCCGATGCCGGCCAGCGCGCCGAAGAAGCCCTGGATGATGCCCTCGAGCATGAACGGCACGCGGATGAACCAGTTGGTCGCGCCGACGAGCTTCATCACCTCGATCTCGCGGCGCCGGGCGAAGATCGCCGTCTGGATCGTGTTGCCGATCAGGACGAGCGCCGACGCCGTGAGGGCGACGGCGACGGCGACCATGCCGACCGACAGGATGTTCGAGACCCGTTCGATGGCGCGGATCGCCTCGGTCGCGGCGACGACCACCCGCACGCCGGCCTTGTCGCCGAACTGGCTCGACAGCGCGGCGACGACCTCGGTGTCCGCCCGCACCGGCTTCACCTTGAACGACGTCGGGAGGATGTCCGGGGTCACCGACGCCCGAAGCTCGGGCGAGTCGGCGAACAGCTCCTGGAACTCGGCGTAGGCCGCCTGCTGGTCGAGGTACTCGAACGACTCGACCTGCGGGTTCTCGTCGAGGTCGCGCGAGACGGCGTCGATCTGCTCCGGCGTCGCCTCGGGGTTCATGTAGACGATGAACTCGACGCCGCCCCGCCACCGTTCGGTGGCGTTGCCGACGCCCTCGCGAACGAGGAGCGAGATGCCCACGAGGGCCACGGCCACCACGACGGTGAGCACCGTCGCGATCGTGAGCCACGGGCTCCGGAACAGGTTCCGGCCCGTCTCCTTGACGACGTAATCGACCTTCAATGCCACAGCGCGCTCAGCTCCTATTCGTAGACGCCGCGCGCCTGGTCGCGGACGATGACCCCGCGGTCGAGCTCGATGACCCGTCGGCGCATGGTGTCGACGATGCCGCGGTCGTGCGTCGCCATCACGACCGTCGTGCCCGTGCGGTTGATGCGGTCGAGCAGCTTCATGATGCCCAGCGACGTGTCGGGATCGAGGTTCCCGGTGGGCTCGTCGGCCAGGAGGATCAGGGGCCGGTTCACGAAGGCGCGGGCGATCGACACGCGCTGCTGCTCACCGCCGGACAGCTCGTGCGGGTAGCGCTCGAGCTTCTTGGCCAGGCCGACGAGCTCGAGGATCGCCGGCACCTGGGACTTCACGACGTGCTTCGGACGCCCGATCACCTCGAGGGCGAAGGCGACGTTCTCGAACACCGTCTTGTTGGTCAGCAGCTTGAAGTCCTGGAAGACGCAGCCGATGTTGCGGCGCAGGTAGGGGACCTTCCAGCTCGACAGCTCGGCGATGTCCTTCCCGGCGACCCAGACCCGTCCCTTCTCCGGCACCTCCTCCTTGTTGAAGAGGCGGAGCATGGTCGACTTGCCCGATCCCGAGGCGCCGACGAGGAAGACGAATTCGCCCTTGTCGATGTTGACATCGGCGTCACGCAGGGCGACGACCTCGCCCTTGTAGACCTTCGTGACGTTGTCCAGCTTGATCATGGGCGTACCAGCCTCGCAGCACAGAGGAACCGGAGCGGGGACCCCGGGGTCCGCGCCGCTCGCCCTGCGAGGGTAGCTCCGGGCCCCCCGGCCGGGGTAGTCGGGGTCGGGGGCTCAGTTGGTCGAGATGCCCCGCTGCCAGCGCAACCAGGCCTCCATGAAGGGGTCGAGGTCGCCGTCGAGCACGCCCTGGACGTTGCCGGTCTCGTGCTCGGTGCGCAGGTCCTTGACCAGCTGGTAGGGCTGGAGCACGTAGCTGCGGATCTGGCTCCCGAACCCGACCCGCTGCTGGTCGCCGCGGATCTTGGCCATCTCCTCCTCCCGCTCGAGCCGCTCGCGGTCGGCCAGCCGGGCCTTCAGCATCGCCATGGCGCGGTCGCGGTTCTGGAACTGGCTCCGCTCGACCTGGCAGGAGACGACGATCCCGGTCGGCTTGTGGATCAGCCGCACCGCCGACGACGTCTTGTTGATGTGCTGGCCGCCCGCCCCCGACGCTCGGAAGACCTGCATCTCGACGTCGGCCTCGTCGACCTCGATCTGCACCTCGCCCTCGTGCAGCATCGGCACGACGTCGAGGGCGGCGAAGGCGGTCTGGCGCTTGCCCTGCGCGTTGAACGGGCTCATGCGCACGAGGCGGTGCACGCCGCGCTCGGACTGGAGCCAGCCGTACGCGTAGCGACCCTTGACGACGAACTCGGCCGAGCCGATCCCGGCCTCGGATCCCGGCGTCCGGTCCTCCTCCTCGAAGTCGAAGCCGTGGGCGCTCGCCCAACGCTGGTACATGCGCAGGAGCATCTCGGCCCAGTCCTGGGCGTCGGCGCCGCCCTCCCCCGCCTGGATCGTGCAGAGGGCGTCGCGCTCGTCGTGCTCGCCGGCGAAGAGGCTGCGCAGCTCGAGCTCGGCGAGGCGCTTCTCCAGCTTGGCGACGTTCTCGGCGATCTCGGCCTCCTGAGACTCGTCGTCGACCTCCCGGGCCAGCTCGTGCAGCGTCTCCGCGTCCTCGAGCTGGCCGACGAGGCCGCCGAACAGGTCGAGGTCGGCCGTCACCGCCGACAGCTCGCCCGTGACCTTCCGTCCGACGTCGGGGTCGTCCCACAGGTCGGGCCGCCCGGCCTCCGTCTCGAGCTGCGGCCGGCGGGCGGCGAGCTCGTCGATGCGCAGGTACTGCCGGGCCTCGTCGACCCGGACCCGCAGGGCCGTGAGGGCTTCGGTGAAGTCGCGCATCAGCGAGGTCCGCCGCCGGGCATCAGCTCAGGCTCCGTGACAGAGCTTGAACTTCTTGCCGCTCCCGCATGGGCACGGCGCGTTGCGGGGAGTCTTGTCCCAGTCGCTCTTCACGACGGGCACGTTGGCCGCCGGAACCTCGGGTTGGGCGGGTGCGGCCGGGCCGTCGGCGACCGCGGTGGCGGCGACGGCCGAGGACAGGCCGCCGCCGGCGGCGCTGTCGTCGGGCGCGGAGTACGAGATCCCCTGGAGCAACGGCTCGGGTTGGGCGGCGAACAGCGCCGGCTCGGCCACCGGCAACGGCTCGGGAGCCGGGGCGGCGTCGGCCGTCGGCGCGCCGTCGGGCGCCGCGATGGGCTCGCCGTCGGATGCCGCGGCAACGGCAGGCTGCGCCTGCCCCTGCACCTGGACGTTCACCTGGACCTGCATCGCGTAGCGGACGAAGTCGAGGGCGACGCCCTTCATCATCGCCTCGAACATCGAGTAGCCCTCGCGCTGCCACTCGGTCAGCGGGTCGCGCTGGCCCATGGCGCGCAGGTTGATGCCCTCGCGGAGGTAGTCCATCTCCTCGAGGTGCTCGCGCCACTTCTGGTCGACGATCCGCAGCATCACCTGGCGCTCGACCTCGCGCATGATCGGCGCGCCCAGCTCCTGCTCCCGCCGCTCGTAGTGGGCGACGGCCTCGGCCATCAGCAGCTCGTAGAGCTGATCGGTCGAGGAGCACTCGGCGAGCTGCTCGAGGGTGATGTGACTCGGCCAGTACGTCCGGATGTCGGCGGCCAGACCCGTCGAGGTCCCACTCCTCGCTGTACTCGGAGACGCAGTGGGCGCCGATGACCGTCTCGACCGCCTCGGCGAGCTCCTCGAGCGCCTTGTCGCGGAGGTCCTGGCCCTCGAGGATCTGGTTGCGCAGGGCGTAGATGACCTTGCGCTGCTGGTTCATGACCTCGTCGTACTTGAGGACGTTCTTGCGGATCTCGGCGTTGCGCGCCTCGACGGTGTTCTGCGCCTTCTCGACGGACTTGGTGACCATCTTCGACTCGAGGGGGACGTCGTCGGGGAAGGCCTTCTGCATCACCCAGGCCATGGCGCCGGTGGCGAAGAGCCGCATGAGCTCGTCCTCGAGCGAGAGGTAGAAGCGGCTCTCGCCGGGATCGCCCTGGCGACCGGAACGACCCCGCAGCTGGTTGTCGATGCGGCGCGACTCGTGGCGCTCGGTGCCGAGCACGTACACCCCGCCGGTCTCGCGCACCTTGTCGCCCTCGACCTTGCACTCGCTGTCGTGTCGGGCCAGCAGCACGGCGTAGCGGGCGGCGCCCTCCTCGGTCGCCGGGTCGAGGCCCTCGGCGGCGAGGTCGCGACGGGCGAGCCCCTCGGGGGACCCACCGAGGAGGATGTCGACGCCACGGCCGGCCATGTTCGTGGCGACCGTGACGGCTTTGAGGCGGCCGGCCTGGGCGACGATCTCGGCCTCACGGAAGTGCTGCTTGGCGTTGAGGACCTCGTGAGGGACGCCGCGCTTCTCCAGGAGGCGGGCGAGCTTCTCGGACTTCTCGACCGAGATGGTGCCGACCAGCACGGGCTGGCCGATGTCGTGGCGCTCGACGATGTCCTCGACGACGGCCTCGAACTTGGCGTCCTCGGTCCGGTAGATCACGTCGGGCTGGTCGTCGCGGATGCCGGGGCGGTTCGTCGGGATCGGCACAGCCTGGAGCCCGTAGGTGTTGGCGAACTCGGCGGCCTCGGTGGTGGCCGTGCCGGTCATGCCGGCGAGCTTCTCGTAGAGGCGGAAGTAGTTCTGGAGCGTGATCGTGGCGAGGGTCTGGTTCTCCTCCTTGATCTTCACCCCTTCCTTCGCCTCGACGGCCTGGTGCAAGCCCTCGGACCAGCGCCGGCCCTCGAGGATCCGACCGGTGAACTCGTCGACGATCTTCACCTCGCCGTTGGCGACGAGGTAGTCCTTGTCGCGGCGGTACAGCTCCTTGGCCTTGAGCGCCGCCTGGAGCTGGTGGACCAGGTTCTGGGCCACGCCGTCGTAGAGGTTCTCGATGCCGAGGGCCTGCTCGACCTTCTCGATGCCCTCCTCGAGCGGGGCGACGACCCGCTTCTCCTCGTCGACCTCGTAGTCGACGTCGCGCTGGAGGCCGCGGACGATCGAGGCGAATCGGTAGTAGAGCTTGGCGGCGTCGGCGACGCGGCCCGAGATGATCAACGGAGTCCGCGCCTCGTCGATGAGGATCGAGTCGACCTCGTCGACGATCGCGAAGACGTGGCCGCGCTGCGTCTTGGCCGACAGCTTGGTGACCATGTTGTCGCGCAGGTAGTCGAAGCCGAACTCGTTGTTCGTGCCGTAGGTGATGTCGGCCGCGTACTGGAGCCGCTTCTCATCGGGCGAGGTGTTGCGGCTCGGGATGACGAGGCCGACGTCGAGGCCGAGCCAGCGGTAGATGCGCCCCATCCACTCGGCGTGGAACGAGGCCAGGTACTCGTTGACGGTGATGATGTGCATGCCCCGGCCGGAGAGGCCGTTGAGGTAGCCGGGCAGCGTCGAGACGAGGGTCTTGCCCTCGCCGGTCTTCATCTCGGCGATCCAGCCGAAGTGCAGCGCCGCGCCACCCATCATCTGCACGTCGAAGTGGCGCTGGCCGATGACCCGCTTGGCCGCCTCGCGGCACACCGCGAACGACTCGAAGAGCAGGTCGTCGAGGTCCTCGCCGTTGTCGAGGCGCTGACGGAACTCGGGCGTCTTGGCCCGCAGCGCGTCGTCGGAGAGGGCCTCGAACCCCGGCTCGAGGGCGTTGATGTCGGGCACGAGGCCCTCGAGGGCCTTGAGCTTGCGGCCCTCGCCGCTTCGCAGGATCCGGTCGAACAGCGCCATAGGAAGGACCGAGGTTACCTGGGGACCCCTTGACGGCCCCATCGTACCGTTGTATCAAGACATTGATACAAAGGAGCGGAGCAATGAACCTGGGTCCCGCGGAAGTCATCGTGCTCGCGGGCCCCGTCCTGCTCGTGATCGTGGCCTGGATCGCGCTGCGGAAGCCCTCGGCCGGCGCCGTCGAGCTTTGGGCCCACTCCTACGACCTCGAGCTGACACCGGCCAACACGGAGCTGGTGACCACCTACTTGCGCCGAGCCACGTTGTTCCGGCGGACCGGGTTCCTGGTCGGGCTGCTCTTCGTACCCGCTCTCCTGCGGCAGGCGGGCTTCGAGATCGGGGGGTTCGACCTGGTGCTGGGAACCGTCGGCTACGGCGCCGGCATCGCCCTCGCCGAGGTGGGTTTCGCGCGCCCGACGGGCGAGCGTCTGGCCGCCGGGCTCGAGGCCCGGACCGTCGATCTGTACCTCCGACCCGTGCTGCGATGGCTCCCACGCGCGCTCACGCTGGTCATCCTGGGCGCCGGGATGTGGTCGTTGTCGATCGACGAGGGAGCCGATGGTCAGCCGTTCGGCGACTACCCCGGCGCAGCGGACCGCGACGTCGTCGCGGCCGTCGCCATGGCCGTCGTCGGGCTCGCCGTGGTCGAGCTGCTCGAGCGATCCGTCGTCGAGGCGGGCGCAGCCGGCGATCGAGCCGAGCGTGGTCGCCGCCGATGACGCCCTCCGGGCGCAGTCGGTGCACGCCCTGGCGGGCGCGGTGCTCGCGCTCGACGGCGTGCTGCTCTACATCGTCCTCGTGCGGCCGTCCCAGGCGAACATCGCCAACCCATGGTTGGACATCGTCGCCGGCCTCGCCCCGCTCGCCGGCCTGCTCGCCTGCCTGTGGTTCTCGAATCGGGCCTGGCGGGTCCGGCGCGGCGGCCTGCTCGCCACGCCGGCGTGATCGTCACGGTCGACACCCGCTCGGCGACCCCGCCGTACGAGCAGCTGCGAGCGCAGGTGCGCGACCTCGTGCGCACGGGCACCTTGCCGATCGGCGCCAAGCTGCCACCGATCCGCCAGCTGGCGCGCGACCTCGGGATCGCGCCGGGGACCGTCGCCCGCGCCTACGCCGAGCTCGAGCGCGACGGGATGGTCGTCACCCGCGGCCGCCACGGCACCGCCGTCGCGCCCGGCGCCGCGGCGCCCGCCCTCGCCGAGCGAGAGCGCCACCGGCTCCTCGACGCCGCCGCCTCGGCGTTCGCGGCCGAGGCGAAGCGCCTCGGCATCCCTCCGGCCGACGCCCTCGCCGCCGCCCGCCGCGCCCTCCAGTAGCCGAATCGGGGCTGGTTGATCGCCGGAACCCGACATCGACCAGCCCCAATTCGCGTTGTCGTCAGAGGAGGCCGTGGAGGAGCTCCATGGGGAACGGCGGGTTGGCCAGGGGCTGGACGGCGATGCGGACCAGCACGAGCGGGTTGTCGTCGCCGGCGGTGCGGTTCAGGTGCACGAGGCCGCAGCCGGTGCACCGGTGGACGAGCACCCATTCCCCGTCGCCGCGGACGTAGATGGCGATCGGCTCCATGGATGCGTGGCAGTCCGAGTCCCGGTCGCCGGGCACGTCGTCGTCGACGTGGCGGCTCCACAGGCAGCTCGGGCAGTGGTTGCGATGGGCCGTGCCGGGCGCGGTCGAGCGGGACGTCGAGCCCGCAGCGCACGCACCGGAACGACCCAGGGCGCGCTCGAGGACGAGCCAAGGGTGATCTCCTTGATCCGGCGTGACGTCGAGTTCGCGTCGCGCCGGGACCGTCAGAGGGTCAGGGGCGCGACGCGGGGCGACGGGCGATGGTGGTCATCATCGAGCTCCCCTCCTGTGCGTCGACGGACGGGCGGAGTGGAGCAGCCGCGCTAACGGATGTCCAAGAGCTTTTCGCGGACGGCGTAGACGACCGCCTCCATCCGCGAGTGCAGGTGCAGCTTCTCGAGGATGTTGCGCACGTGGTTCTTCACCGTGTTCTCGCTGATGAACAGCTGCTCGGCGACCTCTCGGTTCGACATGCCCTGGGCGACGAGCTTCAGGACCTGGAGCTCGCGGTCGGTGAGCCGCGGCGCCAGCACCTTCTGCTGGGCGGCCTTGGCGAGGTTGTTGAACTCCGAGAGGAGCTTCGACGCCATCGACGGGCTGATGAGGCTCTGGCCCGGTCATCACGGCCCGGATGGCGTTGGCGACCTCCTCGATGGAGATCTCCTTCAGGAGGTAGCCGGTGGCGCCGGCCTTGACCGCCTCGTAGAGGTCCTCCTCCTCGTCGGAGACCGTCAGCATGAGGATCTTGGCCGTCGGCACCACGTCGGCGATGGCCCGGGTGGCCTCGATGCCGCTCATCTTCGGCATGCGGACGTCCATGAGGATCACGTCGGGCGCCGCCTCCTCGGCCTTGGCGCACGGCCTCCTCGCCGTCCTCGGCCTCGGCGACGACCTCGATGCCCGGCTTCGGACTCGAGCACCATGACCAGGCCCCGCCGGAACAGGGCGTGGTCGTCGCAGATCAGCACCCGGATGGTGTCGTCGGGGTCCGCCGCGGACCCGGGTACGGCGTCGGACATGGGGCGGAGGTTACCCCCGGCCGCCCGAACGGACTAGTCAGGTGGCTTGGTCGATCAGGCCAGGTCGCCATCGGCCCGGCGGTAGAGCACGGCGGCGCGATCGGTCTCGGCGTTCGTGAAGAAGTAGAAGTCGTGGGCGACGAGCTCGAGCTGCAGCGCCGCCTCGGCCGGCGTCATCGGCTTCAGGGCGTGCTGCTTCGTCTTCACGATCCGCGGGCCGCCGCCTGCGACGAGCCCGTCGGCGTCGACGTCGCCCTCGCGATCCGTCGTCGCCGACGCTCGCTTCGTGCCCGTTGCGCCGTCCGCCCCTGTGTCGGCGTTGCAGCTTCGTCTTCAGCTTGTACAGCTGCTGCTCCAGCTTCTCGACGGCCCGATCGATGGCGACGAAGCCGTCGGGCGCCGAGACCTTGCAGCGGATGTGGTGACCGTGGCCCTCCATCGTGACCTCGCACACCTCGCGATCGGCGATGCGCCGGTTGCGCTCCTCGGCGAAGTGGACCTCGGCACGATCCATGCCTTCGAGGAACCGGGAGAGCCGGCCGATCTTCTCGGTGGCCGCTTCGCGTAGCGCATCCGAGACTTCGGTGTGGCGGGCGCTGACGGTGATCTCCAACGGGAACCCCCTGCGCTGTCGTCGGGTCCCGAAGGTTAGGCCTCGTCGCGCTGGAACGCTCGGGTGTCGGCCACCACCGCGGCGGCGACGTCGTCGGCGCACGGGTGGAGGCCGCAGGCGAGCCACTCGATGGCGGCGGCGATCCGGTCGTGTCGCAGAGAGGGCCCGGCGCACAGCCGCTCCACGAGTCCGTCGGGCAGGTCGGGGCGCGGGGTCGTGATGACCATCGTGAGGCAGGTTTCGGACAACTTGCCGAACACCTTGAGTGAGATCCGGCCGCTCAGCGCCACGTTGCGTAGCGGTCGCGAGGCGTTCGGGCCAGGCAGGCGGCGACGACCCGGACCGCGCCGCGGGCCCGAAGGACCCGGGCCGCGGCGCTCACCGACGCGCCGGTCGTCACGACGTCGTCGACGACGAGCACGCGGGTCGCCACGGCTCCGATCGTCCGCAGGTTCGGGCCGTCACGGCGCTCCGCGGCCGTCCGTCCCTCCTGCGCCGGCCCGGCCTCGCGCCGCAGGAGCCTGCGCACCGGCAGGCCCGTCGCCCGGGCCACGGCCCGGGCGAGCACCTCGGCCTGGTCGAGCCCGCGCCGGCGACGCCGGGGCCCGCTTGTCGGCACCCACGTGACGACGTCGACCCCGGCGGCCAGGACCGAGGGCGCAAGCACCGCCGCCGCCCACCGGGCCACGGCCCGCTCGCCACGGAACTTCAGGGCCGCGACCACGGCGGCGCCCACCCGGTCGTAGCTGCACACGGCGAGGCATCGGTCGACGCCGGCCGGCGCCGGCAGGACCGGCGGTGGCGGCAGGTCGGGCAGGCAGCCGGCGCAGGGCCCGGCCCGGTCGGTACCGACGCGGCGGCACGCCGGACAGCGCGACGGCAGCAGCAGCTCGAGCACCCGTCCATCATGCGGCCGGGGTGTGTCCGGCTCCGCCGCTCTCGGGCACGACCGACGAGCGCCGCCGCCACCGCTACGGTGCGCGCTGTGCAGGTCCAGCAGCACCCGAGCACGCTGGCGTTCGAGCTGCTCGCGGGCGTGCCCGATGTCGTCGTCGACCCGTACCCGCACTACCGGGCGCTGCGCGAGCAGGCGCCGGTGCACCGCATGGAGGTGCCCGGCCTCGGCGTGTTGTGGGTGCTCACCCGCTACGACGACTGCAAGGCCGTCCTCGCGTCCCACGACTTCGGCAAGGGTCCCCGAGACGCGCCGGGCCGCCTCGGGTTCCAGGACGAGGCCGTCGCCGCGGTCGTCGACAGCTTCGAGCGCCGAGGCGCACCGATGCTGTTGCTCAACCCCCCCGACCACACGCGCATCCGGGGCCTCGTGAGCCGAGCCTTCACGCCCCGGCGCGTCGAGGCGCTTCGCAGCCGCATCCGAGAGCTGGTCGACGGTGTCCTGGACGACGTCGGCACCGGCGACGTCGACCTGCTGGATGTCCTCGGCTTCCCCCTTCCTGTCGCCGTCATCGGCGAGCTCGTCGGCGTGCCGGCCGAGGACCATCCGCGCTTCCGGTCCCTGGTGCGCACCGCCGCGTCGTCTCTCGAGCTCTTCGCCGACCTCGACGTGCTGCGGGCCGCCGACGCCGCCCTGGCGGAGATGACCGCCTACTTCGAGGAGCTGGTCGAGGACCGTCGGCTCGCGCCGCGGGACGATCTGCTCTCGGCCCTCATCGCGGTCGAGGACGACGGCGACACGCTCCGGCGCGACGAGCTGATCGCCAACGTGATCCTGCTGTTCGCCGCCGGGTTCGAGACGACGACCAACCTCATCGGGAACGGCGTCGTCGCTCTCAGCACGCATCCGGACCAGCTGGCCCGGATCCGCGGCGACCGGTCACTGGTCCCTGGCGCCGTCGAGGAGATCCTCCGCTTCGACTCGCCCGTGCAGCTCGACGGCCGCCAGGCCCTCGTCGACGCGCTGCTGCCCGACGGCGGCACCGTCCCGCAGGGCGAGACCGTGGTCACCTTCCTCGGCGCCGCGAACCGGGACCCGGTCCGCTTCGCGGACCCCGAGCGCTTCGACGTGGGGCGAGTCGACAACGCACCGCTGTCGTTCGCCTGGGGCATCCACCACTGCCTCGGCGCCGGCCTCGCCCGTGTGGAGGGCCAGTGCGTGCTCGAGGGGCTCCTCGACCGGTACGCCCGCATCGAGGTCCTGGACGACCCGCCACGCTGGCGGCGGAGCCTCACCCTTCGGGGTCTCGAAGGCCTCCGTGTAGGTCTTTCGTCCTAGTCAGGACGGCCAAACCGGCCGGGAGCGCCTCAAGACCCGGACCGCCGGGGTCGATACGGGGGATGGCCCACTCACTGCCGGGTGGGCCCTGCTTGAGGCCTTCGTGAACATCGACACCAGCCGCACCTCTTCATCAGGACTCCACCCTCGACTCACGGTCGTGCTCGTCCCGGGCGCGCCCGCTGACGCCCACGAGTTCGCCACCCGCCTCGTCGAGGAGCCCATCGACGCCGCCCTCGTCGCGGCCGCGGCCCAGGCGCGGGCGGCCGCCGACGAAGCGCTCCGGATCCGGCACCGGGAGGCGGCCATCGCCCGGCTCGTCGCCGAGCGAGACATGGCCGCCGACCTCCGCGACGCAGCCGATGCCACGGTCGCGGCGCTGGGCCGCCGCCGGGCGCAGGTCGTCGACGGAGCCCGGTGGTGCGAGGAGGAGGGGAGGACGGTGGCGTCGCTCGCGGCGACCCTCCACTCCGCCGAGGAGACCCTCGTCGGGGCGCGGGAGCAGGCCGCACGCGCCCTGGCTCGCCTCGGTCACGTGCAGGAGCAGCGCGCCGCGGCGACCACCGTCCTCGAGGAGGGGCGCGCCGAGCTGCTGGCACTCGAATCGGCCCACCTGGCCGAGCCCGCCCTCCGCCGTGAGCTCGAGCAGGCGGTCCGCGAGCTGCAGGACGCCGAGCGCGAGATGGCCGCCGCGAACCAACGGCGGACGGCCGCCGAGGCCGCAATCCGCGCCGCCGACGAGGCCGAGGCCGAGATCGACGGCGATCTCGCCTCCCTTCCGGCCGCGGATCCCGGAGCCGTCGAGGCGCTCCGGACCGCCCTCGAAACCGTCGGTGCCATCCTGGCCGGTCCGACCGACCCCGCCGCTCTGGCGCTCGAGCGCGCGATCGCCGCCGCCGACGCCGCGCTCGCCAGCATGGGCGAGTCGGCCACCGTGCCCGAGCCCGGTGCCGTCGAGGCCGCCGAGCGCCAGCTGGCCGACGCCGAGCGTCGCCTCGTCGAGGCCAAGGCCGAGGCGCAGGTGCGCCGGCAGCCACCGGGCGTGGTGGCAGGAGCTCGGCGACCTGCACGACGTGGTCGTCGACGCCGAGGCGAAGGCGAAGGGACGCAGCGCGAGGCAGCGCTACGAAGCGGCCCTCGCCGCCGAGCGGGCGCTGCTCGACGAGCTGGGCTTCGACAGCTACATGGACGCCCTGCTCTCCGGCGGACGGCTCCCCAACAACACGGCCTCCGCCGCCTCCGGCAGCGTGCTCGCCGCCGAGAAGGACGTGACCGACGCCGGCACCCGCCTCGAGGAGGCCCGCGAGCAGGCGCGGATCGCGGCACCGTTCGTCACTGCTCTCGCCGAGCGGAACCGGCTCGTCGCCGAGGCGGCCGCGCTCGTCGACGCCGACCCGTCCGACGACCTCCTGGCCCGGTTGCGCACGCACCGGTCCGTGCCCCGCGACGCGCAGGACGCCCTCACCGACGCCCTGACCGCGGTCGGCGTGTCCGGCTCCGATCGACTCGCCGGTCGACGCGGCCCGCTCGTGGCTCGCCCGCTACGACGCCACCGCCGACCCCGCCCGGCTGGCCGAGCTGGAGACGTCGCGCGAGACCCTCGCCGCCGAACGGGCCGGGCTGGTGGCCGAGGTCGGCCCAGGCCACCAACGATCTCGCGGCGCTCGACGAGACCGCCGTCACCGCCCGCCGATCGGTCGCCCGCTTCGAGGCCGAGCTCCACTCACGCGTGCACGACTACGCCGTCGATCCGACCCGGCGGGCCGTCAGCGCCGCGGCGCTGCGCGACCGCATCACGACGCTCGAGGCCCAACTGCACGATGCCGCGGTCAGGGCCGAGCGCGACGTCGCCGAGACGGCAGCCACGGCCGAGGCCGCCACGGCCGAGCGGGACCGGACGCGGAGCGCGCTGCTGGCGCTGGCCCGCCACGCCGGCAAGCTGGCCGACGAGATCGCCCTCGAGCGCCGGCCGGCCTTCGACGCGCTGGCCAACGTCGGCGCCCTCGGCGGCGCCCTCCGCGCCGAGGCGCAGATCATCGAGGCCGAGATCGCCGACGCCGAGCTCCGGCTGGCCCAGGCCACCGAGGAGCTGCTCGACGCCACGACCGGACTGGAGCGGTATCAGACGCTTCCCGTCGCCGGCGCGCCGACCATCGACGACGCCATCGCCGCCCTCGACGACCTGCTCGCCGGGCGCCGGTCCGACGTCGTCACCGTCGTCGTCGACCCGCTGATCGCCGAAGTCGAGGTCGCGACGCCGGAGCTGCTCGAAACGATCCTGCTGGCGAGCGCCGACCACCCCGTGCTGCTCGTCACGACCGACCACGAGACCATCGCCTGGGCCATCGAGCTGCCCGGCGAGCAGGGCGCCGTCGTGCCCCTGCGGGCCCTCGTGCCCGACGACCGATCCCTTTCGCCCCGCTGACGTTCCAGGAGGAGCTGTGCGCATCCCCATCCGAGCCAAGTTGACTGCGGCGCTCGCAGTCCCGATGGTGGCCCTCGTGGGCGTCGCCGCCTACGAGGCGGTCGACGCGGCCGACGTCGCCGACGCCGCCGACGCCGAGACCCAGCTCGCCGTCGCTGCGCTCGGCCCCGGCAGCCTCGTGAGCCAGCTGCAGATCGAGCGGAACTGGTCGGGCGTCGACCAGATCGGGATGCTCGAGCAGATCGACCTCCCGGTGTCGTCGACCGACGAGGCCAGGGAGAACACCGACGCGGCGCTGCGCGCGCTCGAGGCCTATGCCGCCGGCAGCGGGCCCGAGGTGCAGGCCGCCTTCGCCGCCGGGCTGGCCGCCACCGGCGGACCTCGCCGACATCCGTTCCGACATCGACGAGTCACGCGCCTCCAAGGACCTCACCAACGGGCCCTTCGCCAACGAGATCTTCGACCGCTACTCGGCGATCATCGCCGTGCTCCTCGACGACACCTCGCGGGATCGCCCTCGCCGTCGACGACGCCGTCCTCCGGACGGGCATCGAGATCGTCGACCTCGGGACCCGCGAGTACGAGGGCCGCGCCAACACCGTGCGGCACATCCTCCTGCCCCTGCTCACCGGCACCTCGGGCGTGCCGGCGCAGATCGTCGTGGGCGAGCAGGTCGCCGTCCTCCAGGACATGGACCGCGCCCTCCTCGACCGATCGGTCCCGCCCTACTCCGGGATCCCGGAGTTCGCTGTCGAGGACCCGCGGACCATCCGGGAGGACGAGCTGTTCCGCGAGTTCGTCGACACGGGCGCCGTCGACATCCTCGCCCTCGCCGAGGAGATCTCCTCGCCCGCCGACCAGGGCTACCTCGGCCTGCGGACCCAGGCGGCCGACCAGCTGCGCATCGAGGCCAACCGGATCGTCGACGACGCCGAGCAGCAGCGCCAGAAGGTCGTCGTGTTCGCCGCCGCCGCCGTGCTCCTCGCCGTCCTCGTGACGTGGTTCGCCAGCCGGTCGATCACCCGGCCGCTGCGTTCGCTCACCCGCCAGGCGCGGGCCATGGCCGACGAGCGGCTCCCCGGCGCCGTGCAGCAGGTGCTCGACACGCCCCTCGGCGACGACGTCGTCATGCCGACGCTCGAGCCGATCACCGTGCGGACCCACGACGAGGTCGCCGACGTCGCCAAGGTCCTCAACGTCGTCCAGGAGCGCGCCGTCGACCTCGCCGTCGAGCAGGCCGTGCTGCGCCGCAACATCGCCGACTCGTTCGTGAACCTCGGCCGGCGCAACCAGAACCTCGTCGGTCGCCAGCTCGACTTCATCACCGAGCTCGAGCGCGACGAGCGCGACCCCGAGACGCTCGAGAGCCTGTTCCGGCTCGACCACCTCGCCACCCGCATGCGCCGCAACGCCGAGTCGCTGCTGCGCCTGGCCGGCGGCGAGCCGACGGCCGGTTGGGACGGCCCGGTGAGCCTGCTCGACGTCGTCCGCGGCGCGTTCGGCGAGATCGAGGACTACACCCGGGTCGACATCCGCCACGTCGACGCTGCCGCTCTCGCACCGGGCCTCGGCGCCGACCTGTCCCACGCCGTGGCCGAGCTGCTGGAGAACGCCTTGACGTTCTCGCCCCCCGACCAGGCCGTCGAGGTGCGCGGGCGTCGCACCGCCGAGGGCTACGTGCTGGCCATCATCGACAACGGCGTCGGGATGGAGGTCGACGAGCTGCTGCGGGCCAACAAGCGCCTCGCCGGCGAGGAGTCCTTCACCGTGGCCCCGTCGCGGTACCTCGGCCACTACGTCGCCGGCCACCTGACCAGCCGCATGGGCGTTCGGGTGCAGCTCCAGCACGGCGCCGCCGGCGGCACGACCGCCCGCATCGACATACCGGCCAGCGTGCTGATCGACGATGTCTTCGCCACCCCGCCGGCTCCGGTGCCGGCGGCACCGGCGCCCGCACCGGACGAGCAGCGAGGGACGCTTCCGCGGCGCACGGCGATGGCGGCGCCCCCGCCTGTCCGGGTCGAGCCGGCTCCCACGGCCGACCCGATCCCCGCGGCCGAGCCCGAGCCCGTTGCCGAGGCCGAGCCGGCACCGGTCCCCTGGTCCGTGCCGTGGGTCGACGACGCACGGGCTCCGGCCGAGGCGGGACCCGACCCGACGCCGGCGAGCGCGCCGACGAGCGCGCCGGAGCCCGAGCCCCGTACCGATCCCGCGCCCGGCTTCGGCGGCCTCGCGCCGGTCGTCACCCGCCGCCGGCGACGACACCACGACCCCCAGCGGTCTCATGCGTCGGGTACCCGGCGCGCAGCCACCGGCGACGCCGGCGTTCGCCAACCCGATGTCGGCCACCGTGGAGTCTGCGGCCGCGGAGGACACGGCACCCAGCTCGTCGCCGGAGGACGTCTCGGCGTTCCTCGCCGACTTCGCCCTCGGGGTCGACCGCGGCCTCGCCGACGCCTTCGAGCACGACAGCAGCAACGGCAACGGCAGCGGGACGGTCTTCGGATGAGCGAGCGAAGCGAGCGAATCATGGGCACGGACACGCCACGGCGCAGCCGTGGCCCGCTCATCGGGCGATCGCCGAAGGCGGTCGTCAGATGAGTGTGATCGAGGACGCCCGCAGCTTCTCGTGGCTGCTCAACACGTTCGTCGACCAGACCGCCGGCGTGACCGATGCCGTCGCCGTGTCCTCCGATGGGCTGCTGATGGCGCTGTCCTCTTCGCTCGAGCGGGCTCGAGCCGAGCAGGTGGCCGCCATCATCTCGGGCCTCGTCAGCCTGGCCAACGGCGCGTCGAGCTGCTTCGGGTTCGAGGGGCTCGAACGGCTCATCGTCGCCATGCCCCGCGGCCTGCTGCTCGTGGCCTCGATCTCCGACGGCAGCGCCGTCGGCGTCGTCGCCCGCAAGGGCTGCGACATCGGCACGGTCGGCTACCAGATGACGCTGCTCGTCGAACGAGCGGGCGCCCTCCTCACGCCCGGCCTCATCGCCGAGCTGCGCCAGGAGCTCCTCGCACGATGAGCGACGGCGTTCCGGAGACGGGCCAGAACCCGTTGGTGCGCCCCTTCGTCATGACCGGGGGCCGGACCCGGACGGGCCGGCGCGACCTGCGGATCGAGACGATGCTGCAGCGCACCGACGTAACAGCGCCCGCCGACCTCGTCCCCGAGCAGGTCGCCATGCTGCGGTGCTGCGGCGAGCCACGGTCGGTCGCCGAGGTGGCCGCCAAGCTCGGCCTCGTCCTCGGCGTCGTCACCGTCCTCGCCGACGACCTCATCTCCGGTGGCCTCCTGCAGGTCCACCACACCGACCCGGTCGAGATCGAGCTCGACGCGCTCACGCGCATGATCGAGCGAGTTCGGAGCATCTGATGGAGCGCATCACGTCCGTGAAGTTCGTCGTCGCCGGCGGGTTCGGCGTCGGCAAGACGACCTTCGTCGGCGCCATCTCCGAGATCGAGCCGTTGCGCACGGAGGCGGCGATGACGTCGCTGTCCCAGCACGTCGACGACACGACGAAGGTGCGGGAGAAGACGACGACGACGGTCGCCATGGACTTCGGTCGCATCACCGTCGACCCGACCCTCGTGATGTACCTGTTCGGCACGCCCGGCCAGGACCGGTTCGGCTTCATGTGGGACGACCTGAGCAACGGCGCCCTCGGTGCCGTCGTGCTCGTCGACACCCGCCGCATCGACCAGGGCTTCGCCGCCATCGACTACTTCGAGGCCCGGCAGATCCCGTTCGTGGTCGGAGTGAACTGCTTCGAGGGCTCGGCCCGCTACCCCCTCGCCGAGGTGCGGGACGCGCTCGGCGTGTCCGACGACGTCTCGGTCATGGAGTGCGACGCCCGCCACCGCGACTCCGCCAAGCACGTCCTCCTCACCCTCCTGGAGGACCTCGTCGAGCGGGCCAAGCAGCGAGAGGCCGCCGCGGTCTGAGTGTGCGGGGCCGGTTCTGACCGAACCGGCTTTGGGATCGAACCGCGCCCTCGGTACCGTCGCCGCTCGTGTTCACCCGGGGCCACAGTCGAGCCGAAGTGGCGCGCCGTCTGCCTCGCCTCGTCGTCGCGTTCGCCCTCCTCGGTCTCGCCATCGCGCTGACCGTCGAGGCCGACCTCGGGCTCTCGCCGTGGGACGTGCTCCATCAGGGCGTGTCGGAGCAGATCGGCGTACCGATCGGGGCCACCGGGATCCTCGTCGGGCTCGTCGTGCTCGTCGCCTGGATCCCGCTGAAGGAGCGCATCGGGGTCGGCACGGTCCTGAACGTGATCCTGATCGGCACGTTCATCGACCTCTGGATGCTCGTCGTTCCCGACGATCCCTCCGACGCGCTGCGATGGACGTACCTGCTGGCCGGCACGTTCCTCCTCGGCCCCGGCGTCGCGCTCTACCTCTCGGTCGGGTTGGGCGCCGGCCCTCGCGACGGGGTCATGACCGCGCTCGTCGGACGGGGCTGGTCGTTGCGCGTCATCCGGACCGCGATGGAGCTCGCCGTGCTCGCCGTCGGCTGGCTGCTGGGCGGAACCGTCGGATTCGGCACCGTGCTCCTCGCCCTCACGATCGGGCCGAACATCCACTTCTTCATGGACCGCTGGCAACTCCCGTCGGCCGACGTCGTGCCGGCGGCCACCGCCGATTGACGCCGCGGTCAGAACCGGCGGGCAAATCGATGTGATCAGATCGAAGAGCCCCGCACATTCGGGGTGACGCCGTCCTCGGCGATGTAGGCGGTCACGAGGGCCGGCGGCGTCACGTCGAACGCGGGGTTGCGCACGACGACCCCTTCCGGCGCCACTCGCGTGCCGCCGACGTGGGTCACCTCGGCCGGAGGCCGGTCCTCGATGGCGATGTCGGCGCCGGTGGCGGTCGCGGGATCGAAGGTCGACCGAGGCGCGGCGACGTAGAAGGGGACGCCGTGGTGGTGGGCGAGCACGGCGAGGCCGTAGGTCCCGACCTTGTTTGCCACCGAGCCGTCGGCGGCGATGCGGTCGGCCCCCACGACGACGAGGTCGACCTCGCCCGCCGCGAACAGCGACGCGGCCGCGACGTCGGGCACGAGCGTGTGCGGGATGCCGAGCCGTCCCAGCTCCCAGGCCGTGAGCCGCGAGCCCTGGAGCACCGGTCTCGTCTCGTCGACCCAGACGTGGCGGAGGCGGCCCGCGTCGTGCGCCGAGCGCAGGACCCCGATCGCCGTGCCATAGCCGCACGTGGCGAGGGCACCGGCGTTGCAGTGGGTCAGGGCCCGCGCCCCGGCTCGACGAGCGCAGCACCGTGGGCGCCGATGGCCCGGTTGGCGGCGATGTCGCCGGCGATGAGCGCCAGGGCCTCGGCGAGCGGGTCGGCGGCGGCGAGAGCCCGCTCCACGCCCCAGCGGAGGTTGACGGCGGTCGGCCGGGTGGCGACGAGGACGGCAGCGGCCTCGTCGAGGTCGTCGCCCCGGCGGGCGGCGAGAGCGACGCCCAGGGCGCCGGCGGCGCCCAGCGCCGGCGCGCCACGGACGGCGAGCGTCCGGATCAGTTCGCACAGCTCGCCCACGGTCCGCGCCGTCACCTCGACGAGCTCGCCCGGCAAGCGACGCTGATCGATGAGGGCGACGTGGTCCCCGGCCCACCGGATCGTCGCCGGGATCGGGTCCGCCTCCTCAGGGGAGCGGGACGCTCATCGGCGCCGGCCGTGGGTGAGGACGATGTCGACCCGGTAGGCGAAGGTCCCGGCGGCGGCCGCGGCCGCCAGCGAGGCGTCGAAGGCGGCCGCCTGCGCCTCGTCGAACCACCCGTCCTCGACCATGAACCCGCTCCACGAGTCGAGACCGAAGGCCAGGGGGAGTTCGTCGACGACCTGGGTGAAGCGCTCCGACCCCGATCTCGTCGCAGCCGGCGGCCTCGAGCACCGCCGCCATCCGCCCGGCCAGGAAGCCGTTGCGGATGCCCTTGCCCGCTGCGGTACTCGACGACGGCGGACGTGAGCGCCGGGTCGGGCCCGTCGATGGCGAGGGTGGCCTGGTCGGGATCGGTGACGACGACCGGCGCGCCGGGCCTCACGGCCGCGACCAGCTCGGCCGTCACCCGCTCGGGCTCGGCGACGTGCTGGAGGACACGGTCGGCCCGGGCGCCGTCGAAGGCTCCCGGCCGGAACGGGAGGCGCTGACCGTGGGCGAGCACGAACGCGCCGCCGCGCGCCCGCGCCTCGGCGAGCATCGTGCGGCTCGGATCGACCCCGACGGCCCCCGGGCCCAGGGCCCGCACCTCGTTGCCGAGGCCGCAGCCGACGTCGAGCGACACGCGTCGCAGCCGGCGAGCAGCTGGAGCGACCGGGCCTTCGACGTCGGCGATGGCCGGATACGTCGCGACGCGGTCCATCCACGCCGCCGCGTCGGCCGGATCGGTCGAACCGTCGACGTTCTCGTAGGTCCGGCTGACGTCGGGGCGCGCCATCGGCCCCGTCTACTGCCAGAGGAAGGGCGGCACGCCCTCCTCGATCTTGCGCCAGCGGGCGCGGGCGAGGTCGAGGGTGGTCGGGTGGGGCAGCACCCAGAACCGGTTCGTTGCGGACGGCGTCCACGACGAGCGCGGCGACCTCGGCGGGCTCGATCCCGGCCTCGACCATCGCCCCGAACATGGCCCGGCCCTCGGCGGTGGCGTCGTCGTCCGGGCCGGCGACGGCGATCCCGTCGGGCAGGTTGCGCTCGGCCTCGTGGATCCTCGTGCGGACGAACTCGGGGCAGATCACGGTGCACCCGATGCCGCTGTGGCCGGCGAGGGCGAGGTCGTTCGCCAGTGCCTCGGTGAGGGCGACGACGCGCGTGCTTGGTGGCGTAGTACGACGCCATGCCGGGCCCGGTGATCAGGCCCGCCGCCGAGGCCGTGTTCACGATGTGACCCTCGCCCTGCTCGATCATCGCCGGGACGAACGAGGCGATGCCGTGGGCGACACCGAGGAGGTTGACCTCGACGACCCACCGGAAGCGGTCGACCCCGACCGTCCACGCGTCGCCACCGGCGACCACGCCGGCGTTGTTGCAGAGGACGTGGACGGCACCGAAGCGACCGGTCGCGGCCGCCGCCAGTGCGTCGACGGCCACGGGATCGCGCACGTCGGTCGGCACGGCGAGGACGTCGGCGCCGGCCTCGGCCAGCGACGCCGCCGCCTTCTCGAGGGGCTCCTCCTCGACATCGGCGATCACGACGCGCATGCGCTCGGCGGCGAAGGCCTTGGCCAGCGCCAGGCCGATCCCCGACGCGCCCCCGGTCACCACGGCCGTCCTGCCCTGCAGCTCGCTCCATCGGCGGCGAACCTACTCGGGAACCATCGTGACGGTGCCGGCGTCGCCGTCGACCTCGACGAGGGCGCCGTCGGGGATGCGGCGCGTGGCGCCGGTGACCGACACGACGCACGGAATGCCGAGCTCGCGGCTCACGATGACCGCGTGGCTGATCTGGGCGCCGACGTCGACGACGACGGCGGCGGCCGGCACGAACAGCGGCGTCCACGCCGGGTCGGTGATCGGGGCCACGAGTACGTCGCCGGGCTCGAGGGCCGTGGGGTCCGACGGGTGGCGGATGACCCGGGCGCGGCCACGAGCCGTCCCGGGACAGCCGGGGATCCCGTGGAGGACGTCGCCGGCGACCGCGAGGGGCACGTCGGCCTCGCCCCGCTTGGGCCAGGTCGAGAGGGGCGGCACCTCCCCGACGACGATGAACGGGGGTTCGAGGTCGAAGAGCTGCTCGTACTCGCGCTCCCTCGCCGCGCAGAGAGCGCCGAAGGCCTGCGGGTAGGCGACCAGCTCGTCGAGCTCGTCGGCCTTCACCATGAACACCTGCTCGATCGTCTCCAGGCAACCCGCGCTCGACGAGCCGGCGGCCGAGCTCGCGGGCCGCGAGGCGCATCTCGTGGACCAGGAGCACGATCGTCGTCTTCGTCCGTTCCCGTCCGGCCAGGTGCAGCCGGCCGGAACGGACGGCGGCGAGGAACTGCCCATGGACCTCGGGGTCGGCCTCCACCAGTGTGGCGATCTCGGCGGCCACGGCATCGGCCGCGGCCACGCGCTCGTCGTGCCGCAGCATCGGCGAGGCGTCGTCGGAGGCGCCGCGCATGCGCGTCGATCGCGGCGAGGACGAGCCGGTCGTCGGTGCCCCAGGTCGGTGAGCGCAACTCCCACTCGTTGGGGCCCCGGCTGCCGAACCGCTCCTGGAAGGCGGCGACGCCAGCGGCGAGCTCGGGTGCGCCCGGGTCGAGGCGCGACAGCTCCCAGAGCGCGAACGACGGCGCCGCCGAGTCGACGTCGCCGATGCCGGCGAAGATCGTCATGGCCGCCTCGGGCCTGCCCACCTCGGCGCACACCTGCGCGGCCATGGCGATGCCGAAGCCCGACGCCGCCGAGATCGTGATGTGGCGGTCGAAGAGGGGCCGGTAGGGCGGACACAGCGCCCGGAGGTGGGCCACGAGGTCGGCGTCGGACACCGCGCCGAGGTCGGGACGCGAGGCGACGATGTCCAGGACGCCGGCCCGCTCGTCGCGCGAGCTCGGGCAGGTCGTCGGCGGCGAGGAGCTCGCCGACCCAGGCCTGGAGCGTGGCCGTCCGCTCGGGATCCTCGTCGCTCGCCCGGGCGACGTAGGGCGGGATCCCGGGCATCTCCCCGAAGTACTGGGCGTCCACGAGCGCGGGGCTCAACCCGGGCATGCGGACCCCGAAGATCCGCGTCAGCGACATGTTCAGGTACAGGTAGCCGCCGAAGCAGCCCAGGATCTCGCAGCGCGACCGGTCGAACTCGTCGGGCCGCATCGTGTAGCGCTCGTAGGTGTCGCGCCAGCCGGCCTCGCCGCCCTCGAGGAACTGCAGCGTGCCGGACAGCGGCGAGACGGGGTCGGGGTAGACCTCGCCGGCGTTGGCACGCGTGTAGATGGGGTAGGTCGGGCTGGGCGCGACGTCGACGATCCAGCGGTCGAGCATGACTGATTTTCTAGTACCGGTAGTGGTCGTGCTTGTACGGACCGCTCGCCGGGATGCCGATGTAGTCGGCCTGCTCGTCGGTGAGGGTCGTGAGCCGCACGCCGAGGGCGTCGAGGTGGAGGCGGGCGACCTTCTCGTCGAGCGCCTTCGGCAGGACGTGCACGCCGAGCGGGTACTGGTCGGTGCGGGTGAACAGCTCGAGCTGGGCCAGCACCTGGTTCGTGAAGCTCATCGACATGACGAAGCTGGGGTGCCCGGTGGCGTTGCCGAGGTTGAGGAGCCGGCCCTCGGACAGCACGAGGATCGAGTGGCCGTCGGGGAACACGAACTCGTGGACCTGCGGCTTGACCTCGACCTTCTGGACGTCGCTGTGGCGGGCGAGCCCGGCCATGTCGATCTCGTTGTCGAAGTGGCCGATGTTCCCGACGATCGCCTGGTGCTTCATCCGGCCCATGTGCTCGTAGGTGATGATCCCCTTGTTGCCCGTCGCCGTGATGAAGAGGTCGGCGCGGTCGAGGTAGTCCTCGAGGCGGGCGACCTCGAAGCCCTCCATGACCGCCTGCAGCGCGCAGATGGGGTCGACCTCGGTGACGACGACCCGACAACCCTGGCCGCGCAGCGACTGGGCGCAGCCCTTGCCGACCTCCCCGTAGCCGCAGACGACCGCGACCTTGCCGCCGAGCATGACGTCGGTGCCCCGGTTGATGCCGTCGATGAGGCTGTGGCGGCAGCCGTACAGGTTGTCGAACTTCGACTTCGTGACCGAGTCGTTGACGTTGATCGCCGGGAAGAGGAGCTGGCCGGCCTCGAACATCTGGTACAGCCGGTGGACGCCGGTGGTCGTCTCCTCGGTCACGCCCTTGATCGCGGCGGCGACCTTCGTCCACCGGTCGGGCTCGTCCTTGAGGCTGCGGCGGAGCAGGTCGAGGACGACCTTCCACTCGTCGCTGTCGTCGTCGGTGTCGTCGGGAACGGCGCCCGCCTGCTCGTACTCGGCGCCCTTGTGCACCAGCAGCGTGGCGTCGCCACCGTCGTCGAGGATCATGTTGGGACCCCGAACTTTCCGGCCTTGTCGGGCCAGCGCAGGGCCTGGTCGGTGCACCACCAGTACTCCTCGAGGGTCTCGCCCTTCCAGGCGTAGACGGGGATCCCCACCGGGTTGTCGGTGTCCCTGTGGACCGCAGGCGATGGCGGCGGCGGCGTGGTCCTGGGTCGAGAAGATGTTGCAGCTGACCCAGCGGACGTCGGCACCGAGGGCGATGAGGGTCTCGATGAGCACGGCGGTCTGCACGGTCATGTGCAGCGAGCCCATGATGCGGGCGCCAGCGAGGGGCTGGCTGTCGGTGAACTCGGCGCGCAGCGCCATGAGGCCGGGCATCTCGTGCTCGGCGAGCTCGATCTCCTTGCGCCCGAAGGGCGCGAGGGACAGGTCGGCGACCTTGAAGTCATCGGGCATGGGTGATGGTCCTCTCGTGTGTGGTTCCGCGTCGTGGGCTGGGACCAGCAGGCCCGACCATCAGGGCAGCCCGGAGGGGAAGATTACTCGGCGAGGCGGCGCTTCAGGTCCTCGAGGACGGGGATGGGGCCGGGGTCGATGCCTGCCGCGAAGGCCAGGTGCAGCGACACGAGGTCGCCGATGAGCACGAGGTCGAACAGCTGGGCCAGCTTCCCCTCCCCCTCCGCCCGCACCTCGAGCACGTCGTTGACGACCTCGTCGAGGATCTCGCCGACGTACTCGAACCGCCGCTGCACCTGCGGGTGCTCGTCGTCGTGACGGAGCTGGACGACGGTGAACATCTGCCGGGTCACGTCGCCGTGCTGGCCCCAGCCGCAGACCTCGTTGTGGCACAGCTCGGGGTAGACGTTGGTGAACGCCGGGGCCTTGGCGTTCTCGTTGACCTGGTTCTTCCACCTCGCCGCCGCCACGCGGCCGATCGACCCGCCGCCGTAGACCAGCGGCATCGTCCCGCCGATGCGCCTGGCCACCTCGACGGCGACGTTGTCGGGGCGCTCGAGGTCGACCCGGCGCCTGCGCAGCTGTGCCACCGCCTCCCCGATCCACTCCGACGCCCCCGGGAACAGGCCCACCTGCTCGAGGACGCACAACGTCGGGATCGACACGTTGCCGATGCCGGCGCGGGGCATCGGGATGTCGGCCGGAAGCCGCACCCACGGCGCTTCCCAGGTCTCGGCCAGCTCGGCGAGACGGCCACCGCTCGACAGCACGACCATCCGGGCGCCGGCGGCGGCCGCCTCGGTGGCCGCCTCGACGGTCTCCTCGGTGTTGCCCGAGTAGGACACCGCGAAGCAGAGCGTCCCCTCCCCGGTGAACGACGGGCACTCGTAGCTCTTGACGACGACGATCGGTGTGGCCATGAACGGCCCGGCCACGGCGAGGGCGATGTCGCCGGCGATCCCGCTGCCGCCCATGCCGAGCATGAGGACGTTCTCGATCTGGTCGTGCGCCGGCAGCCCGTCGAGGTCGCCGGCGAGGCCGGCTGCCGACTCGACCTGCTCGGGAAGCCCGAGGGTGAGCCCGAGCATGCCGAGCGAGTCGAGCACGCCTGCCTCTGCGGGGGTCGCGATGAGCTGATTGCTCGCTCGCCCAGCGGACTCGCTCACGACGAGCTCGGCTCCCAGTTCGGCGCGACGCCCTTGGCCAGCAGCCGCTCGTGCTCCTCGTCGTCGACCGTCTCGGCCTCGTCGATGAGCATGATCGGGATGTCGTCCTGGATGCGGTAGCGGCGCTTCAGGCGAGGGTTGTAGAGGCTGTCCTCGTCCTCGAAGTAGAGGAGCGGGCCCTTGTCCTCCGGGCACGCCAGGATCTCGAGGAGCTGCGGGTCGAGCGCCATGGTTCAGCCTTCCTTCGTGATGTGGGAACGGAGCTCGTCGACGTGGCGGTCGACGTCGTCCGGGGTCGGTGCCTCGAGGTTCAGTCGGAGCAAGGGCTCGGTGTTCGACGGCCGCAGGTTGAACCACCACGACCCGAGGTCGACGGTGAGGCCGTCGAGGCGGTCCTGGTCAGCGTCGGGGTACTTCGCGGCCACGACCTCGATCACGGCCCTGGGGTCGGGCACCTCGAAGTTGATCTCACCCGAGGCGGCGTAGCGCTCGAAGGGCGTGCGGAGCTCCGACAGGGGCACGCCGGCGACCGACAGCTGCTCCAGGACGACGAGCGCGGCGATGGCGCCCGAGTCGGCCCGGTAGTTCTCGCGGAAGTAGTAGTGGGCCGAGTGCTCCCCACCGAAGGCGGCGCCGGTCTCGGCCATGACGGCCTTGATGTAGCTGTGACCGACCTTGGTGCGCACCGGCGTCCCGCCCCGTTCGCGCACGACCTCCGGTACTGCCTTGGAGCAGATGCAGTTGTGCAGGATGGTCGCCCCCGGCTCGCGGGCGAGCACGGCAGCGGCGACGATCGCCGTCGTCGTCGAGCCCGAGACGCCGACGCCCTGCTCGTCGACGAGGAAGACGCGGTCGGCGTCGCCGTCGAAGGCGAGACCGACGTCGGCGCCGACCTCGGAGACCCGAGCCATGAGGTCGCGCTGGTTCTCGGGGTTGAGCGGATCGGCCGGGTGGTTCGGGAAGGTGCCGTCGAGCTCGGGATACAGGATCTCGAGATCGAACGGGAGGCCGGCGAACACGGCCGGGACCACGAGCCCGCCCATACCGTTGGCGGTGTCGGCCACCACCTTGAGCGGGCGGAGCGCGCCGGTGTCGACGAAGGAGCGGACGTGGTCGGCGTACGCCTGGAGGAGGTCCTGCTCGGATCGGGTACCCCGGTCACCGGCATCGAGCTCGGGCAGTCCGGACGACGCCATGGCCCTGATGGCGTCGAGGCCGGTGTCGACACCGACGGGCTTCGCGCCCGACAGGCAGAGCTTGATGCCGTTGTACTCCGCCGGGTTGTGGCTGGCGGTGAACATCGCCGCCGGCGCGTCGAGGGCACCGGCGGCGAAGTAGGCCAGATCGGTGGACGCCATGCCCACGTCGACGACGTCGAGGCCCTGGCCCAGGACGCCGTCGGTGAAGGCGGCGACCAGCTCGGGGCCGGTCGGGCGCATGTCACGGGCGACGAGGATCCGCCGGGCGCCGTCGGTGTCGGCGGCGAACCGGGCGAAGGCGGCGCCGACGCGTCGAGCGAAGTCGGCGTCGATCTGTTCGGGAGCGAGACCGCGGATGTCGTAGGCCTTGAACACCGCGTCCAACACCGCGTCGAGGTCAGCCATGGCGAGGAGCGACCCTAGTGCCCGAGCTGGTACACGCCTTCCCTGGCCCAGCGCCGGATCCGGAAGAGATCGCGCACCAGGCGGGCGGTGTCCCGGGCCACCTTGACCGTCGAGCGGGTGCTGTTCTCGACCGTCACGGGCACCTCGGTCACCGACATCCCGTTGCGCTCGGCGATGACGAAGACCTCGACGTCGAAGGCGAAGCCGTCGATGCGGGAGCGGCCGAAGATCGCCTTGGCGGCGTCCGAGGTGAAGGCCTTCAGGCCACACTGCGTGTCGCGGTAGTTGCCGAGCAGGACGGCGTGGGTGAGCCAGTTCACGATCCGCCCGCCGATCTCCCGGAGGCGCCGGGCCCGTACGAGCGTGGTCGTGTTGTCGTGGCGCCGGCTCCCCACGACGATGTCCGAGCCGGCCTCCACCTCGGCGAGCAGCCCGAGCAGCTGCGACGGGGAATAGGCGAGGTCGGCATCGGTGAACGCGACGGTGCGGCCGGACGCGGCGAGTACGCCGGAACGCACGGCGGCGCCCTTCCCCCGGTTCGCCGGGTGCACGACGACGACGTCGGCCCCGGCGCCCTTGGCCTCGTCGGCGGTGCCGTCGCGGGAGCCGTCGTCGACCACGACGATCTCGACGCCGTCCTCGACGCCGGCCACCGCCTCGCGGACGCGGTGGACAGTGGTGCCGATCCGGCCCGCCTCCTGGAACGCCGGGATCACGACCGACAGCCGCGGCGGGCCGACGACCGAGTCAGACATCACGATCGTCGTCGGTGAGCGCTCGGTCGACCGCCCAGCCGTCGTCCCGTCGTCGCCCTCGTCGCCCTCCTCGTCGTCGTCCTCGTCGCCCTCATCGGCTCTCGCACCTGATTCGGTGGCCGGAACATCCGAATCAGGTGCGAACACGGCGATGTCGGGGCCGTCGAGCCACACGGTGCCGTCGGGGTCGTGCCGCGGGCGTCGAGCGAGTGCCACGGCACCGAGGATCCCCATCGCCGAGAGCGCGTAGGAGCCGACGTCGAGGCCCGTCCAGCCGTAATGAAGCTCGACGTGGGTCCCGGTCGGGATCACCACCATGAGGTTGGGGGTGAGCCGGTAGGGCCCCTCGGCGCCGCTGGCCGTTCCAGTTCGGGAAGTACGACGCCCGCACGACGACGGGCACGCCCGGTTCGGACACGTCGAAGCTGATCGAGCCGCCCTCGGACTCGATCCCGCTGACCTCCACCTCGGGCAGCGGCACTCGATCCGGCGCCGTGCAGACGTCGAGCCGCTTCCAGGTCGGTTCGTGCGGGGCCGCCGCCCCGGCGGTCTCGTCGGCCTCCGGGGCCAGGCACACCGGGACGCGCTGCCACTCCTCGGGCCCGTCGACCGCCAGGGGCACGTCCCAGCGGGTCGGGTCCTCGAACCACTTCGACGCCGGACCGACCCACGACATGCCCGGTTCGAGCCCGGTCATCACCGCCGGCTGGAACTCGAGCGGTGCGACGAGGTCGCTGTCGGCGACGAGGTAGGCGTGCCACGGTCCCGAGGTGTCGATCTCGGTGAGGTCGGGGTGCTGACGCGGCGGCGTTGACGGCCACGTCGCTGAAGGCCAGGTAGTACCGCACGCCCATCGTCTGGAGCTGGGCGACGCCCAGGTCGATGTCGAACCCGCTGCCGTACGGGCAGGTCGCGCTGGGCGCAGGAGCAGTTCGCCGACAGGGCCCGCTGGTTGAGGAAGTGGTACGGCGTCGTCGAGGACGCCTCGAAGTAGAGGCCCTCCATGGACCCGATGCACCCGTCGGTCCAGAACGGCAGCAGCATCGGCGCCATCGGGGTGCCGTAGGTGTTGAGCCGCTCGTTCTCGTACTCCCACATCGCCCGGCCGCACCCGAGGGCCGGGTCGGCCGCGACGTCCTGCATCATCTCGACGAGTCCGGCGTACTCGGGGAAGGCGGCCTTGCGCTCGTAGCCCGAGTAGTTCCACCGCGCCCAGTCGCGCACGATGTTGCGGTCGGCAGCCGACACCGTGAGCGGGCCCCACTCCGTCGCCCCCGCGGCGTTGCGCGCCGCGCCCGGCAGCACTTCGAGCGGGAGACCCACCAGGATCCAGACGACAAGGGCGGCGCCGATCGGGGTGGCCAGCGCGATCGGGCTGACCGGACGCTCGGGCGCCGCGCGCGTGAGCGCCGCCACGGCACGGGCGAGCTCGCCCACCGCGACCGCCGCGAGCAGGCACAGGCACAGGAGGTAGAAGGGCAGGATCCGGGCGTTCCAGAACCGGCCCTGCGGCGCGTAGACGAAGCCGACGGCGGCGATCACCGCGCAGATCCCCAGGAACACGCCGAGGCGCACCCGCAGGATCGCCGACACGACCAACCCGACCAGGGCCAGGGCGAGGAGCCAGCGGAGGGCGTCGGGCGCGAGGTAGTCCCTGACCGTCTGCCCCACGCCGGGCACCTTCTCCCAGCCCATGTCGTTGAGGAACGCCCGGCGACCGACGAAGGGCCCGGTCCAGAAGGCCGAGATCGCGAGCGCCACCGGCACGATGGGCAGGAACCAGCGCACCTTCTGCTTGGTCAGCGGCAGGGACACCAGCAAGGCGACGGCGGTCGCCACGCCCGCGTAGATCGCCGGGATGACGTGGCAGAGCGCGGTGAGGGCCAGCAGGACCGCACACGTGGCGCGGTACCCGCCCTTGCGCAGCCCCCGCAGCAGGAACCCGATGTAGAGCACGCAGAAGGTGAGGCTGATCGAGAAGCTGAACTCCCCCGCGAGCGTCGAGGCCACGTTGCCGCCGATGATGTTGCCGGTGCTCCCCTCCACCGGTTGGCGGTTGAACAGGAAGACCACCGCCCCGACCGACAGGAGCGCGGGGCCGGGGAACCGGAGGTCGGCGAGCCGGCCGGCGACGTAGCAGGCGACCGGCAGGGTGACGACGCCGAGCGACGCGTCACCCACTTGAACGCCACCCCGTAGGGCAGGCCGATGCCGAACACGGCGACGAGCACGGCACCGACGAACGCGGCCCGCCGCACGACCCGGCGGTGGTCGAGCAGCGAGAGGGCGAACAGGCCGATCGCCACCGCCGCGGGCAGCAGCGCGGCCCAGCCGCTGCAACCAGCGTCCAGGGCGACGATCAGCAGCGCCGGGACCACCATGTAGAACTGGTAGGCGGGGAAGCCCGGCGTACCAGTCGGGCGCCCAGCCGGCGAGGCGGAACTCGGGGAGCAGGTGGTCGCGGAGGTAGGCCGGGCCCCACACGTGGGCGCCCATGTCGCCGCCGGCGGGGGTCGTGTCGGCGAGCAGCAGGCGCGGCGCCAGCTGGGCGAGCACGAACACCGTGGCGGCGACGACGATGGCGGCGTCGAGGGCGATCGACAGCTGCTCGGACCGGTCGAGGGCCTTCCAGGCCCGCGCCCACCGCGCCAGCGGTCGCTCGTCGACGGTCGGGCCTGACGCCGCCACGGGGGCGGCCTCGCGCTCGTCGGCGTCGGGCGCGTCGGGGTGGGAGGGCTCGAGCACGATCCTCGAATCGTGCCACGCCTGCGCCGACGGGGCGGCGTCAGGCCGAGCGGCGACCGAGGATGTCGGTGGGGTCGACGCGGCCGGCCGTCGGCGGTCCACCACCGGCGGGAGCAGCTCGTGCACGAGCGCATCAGGATCGTGCGACCCTCGGCGGCGATGGCGATCCGGACCAGGTCAGTGGCACAGCACGGGCACCGGTCGGGATCCATGCCTCTCCGTCGGCCGACGGCACCGCCGGGGTTGAGGAACTCGGGTCGAGCACGAGGAGCTGGATGATCGTCCAGGTGTTGAACCCCATGTGGCAGACGATGGCCGGACCGAGCCGGCCGGTGCGCACCGTGAGCACCCCGGCCACGGCGCCGAAGAGGAGCAGCGCCGGGAGCTGGATCCCCTGGAGGTGGCCCAGCCCGAACACCACCGTCGACACGACGAGGGCGATGCCGGTCCCGAACCGGCGCTCGGTGGCGCGCAGCAGCAAGCCCCGGAAGAACAGCTCCTCGGCGATCGGCGCGCCGACGCACACGACGAGCACGAGGGCGACGATGCCGGCTCCGCTGGCCGAGTCGACCAGCTTCCTGGCCTCGTTCGAGACGTCGTCGGTGTCGACGTCGGAGAACCAGAAGATCGGCACGTAGAGGGCCCACACGACCACGGCCTGGAGCACGACGCCGAGCACGAAGGCACCCAGGTCGGCGGGCCAGCGGAAGCGCAGCCCGAGGTCGGTGACGACGCCGTTGCCCTTGATGCGCGTCGTGGCGACGACGGGAACACCGACGAGGAACAGCCAGTACAGCGAGGGACCCGACGACGAGCGACCCGACCGTCGGGTCGGCGTCCTCGCCGTCGCCGCAGGAGCGAGACGGCGCCGAGCAGGAAGGGGATGAGCCCGACGGCGACGTCGCCGAGGCCCCAACGCCGGGCCGGAGGACCGGCGACGGCGGGTCAGGGGCGAGCGGCTCGCTCAGGGCTCGCTCGGGACTAGGACGCGAGCTGGGACCGGAAGTACGGCCGACCGGTTGGGGGAGCGCCCCGCGATGATGCGCCGGTCCTCGAGGCGCCACCCCTGCGGGACCGACATGCGGTCGGCGTGGGCCTGGCACAGGTCGTGGGTCATCGGATGGGCCTCGGACGCGAGCCGCTCCAACCAGGCTGCCTGGCCGGTGTAGTCGTAGGTGAGCGTGGCCACGGCCGGCTGGCTGCAGCCGGGCCGGGCGCACTGGCGGGTCATGGCTGACCACGGTAAGCCACGGCCCCGCTGCCGTTGGCGGACCCTCAGCCCGTAGCATGTTCGGACCATGCCGCAGACACCGCCCCCCACTCCGGGCTCGCCCCGCGACGGCCAAGGGTCCGGCCGGCCGGCCGGCCGCGCCGGCATCGGCGGCGGCCTGCCCCGCTGGTCGTTCTGGGTCCTCGCCGGCGTCCTGGCCGCCTCCCTCCTCCTCCCGGCCCTCCTCGGCGGCTCGAGCCGGCGAGCATCACCTACGCGCGACTTCCTCAACGACGTCTCCGCCGGCAAGGTCGAGTCCATCGAGTGGGACAACACCTCCGGCGACATCGACGGCACGTACACCGATGCAGCCGGCGGTGAGGAGTTCAGCACCAACGGCCCGATCGAGCCGTCCGACGCCGACCGCGCCCTGTTCGCCGAGCAGGGCGTCGACTTCAAGTTCGACACGCCCGAGGGGTCGTGGCTCCCCGGCGCTGCTCTACACGCTGCTGCCGATCGCCCTGATCATCGGCATGTTCCTCTGGATCATGCGCCGCCAGCAGAGCCAGATGGGCGGCATCATGTCCATCGGCCGGAGCCGGGCGAAGACCTACTCGACCGAGCGTCCGGGCACGACCTTCGCCGACGTCGCCGGCTACGACGGCGTCAAGCAGGAGATCCGCGAGGTCGTCGACTTCCTCAAGATGCCGGAGAAGTTCGGCGAGATCGGCGCCCGCATCCCCAAGGGCGTGCTGCTCGTCGGTCCGCCGGGCACCGGCAAGACGCTCATCGCCCGGGCCGTCGCCGGCGAGGCCGGCGTCCCGTTCCTGTCGGTGTCGGGCTCGGACTTCATGGAGATGTTCGTCGGCGTCGGCGCCAGCCGGGTCCGCGACCTGTTCCAGACCGCCCGCAAGATGGGACGGGCGATCATCTTCGTCGACGAGATCGACTCCATCGGCCGCAAGCGCGGCGCCGGCCTCGGCGGCGGCCACGACGAACGGGAGCAGACCCTCAACCAGATGCTCTCGGAGATGGACGGCTTCGAGACGACCGAGGGGATCGTGATGATGGCGGCCACCAACCGGCCCGACATCCTCGACCCCGCCCTGCTGCGCCCCGGCCGCTTCGACCGCACAGGTCGTCGTGCCGCTGCCGGAGCTGGAGGAGCGCCTCGCCATCCTGAAGGTGCACTCGAAGCACAAGCGCATCGCGCCCGACGTCGACATGTCGGTCGTGGCGCGGGGAACGCCCGGCATGTCGGGCGCCGAGCTGTCGAACCTCGTGAACGAGGCGGCGCTGTTCGCCGTGCGCGAGGGCGACGACGAGGTCCACGCCCGCCACTTCGAGCTGGCGCGTGATCGCGTCCTCATGGGCGCCCGCCGCGACTCCATGGCGCTGTCGGATCGAGAGAAGGAGCTGACCGCGTACCACGAGGCCGGCCACGCCGTGTGCGCCGCGGTGCTCCCCCACGCCGACCCGCTCCACAAGGTGACGATCCTGCCCATGGGCATGGCCCTCGGCGTCACCCAGCAGCTGCCGGCCGAGGACCGCCACAGCTACGACCAGCACTACCTCGAGGACCGTCTGTGCATCGCCATGGGCGGCCGCATGGCCGAGGACCTCGTGTTCGACGTGATGTCGACGGGTGGGTCGAACGACCTCGTCACCTCGACCGAGCTGGCCCGCAAGATGGTCAGGGAGTGGGGCATGTCCGAGCGGATCGGCCCGATGGCGTGGGGGTCGCAGGGCGCGGTGTTCCTCGGCGACGACCTCATGCACACCCGCGACTACTCCGACGAGACCGCCCGCGTGATCGACGAGGAAGTCGAGAAGGTGCTCCGCCAGTCCGAGGAGAAGTGCCGGGCGCTGCTCGAGGAGCACCGCAACGGCCTCGACCTCGTGGCCCGGTCGCTGCTCGAGCACGAGACGATCGACGGCGCCGAGGTCGAGCGGCTCGTGGACCTCGGCCTCCAGGGCAGCAAGCCGGCCGACGTGTTCGGCGACAAGGAGCCGAGCAACGGCGGGCCGGGGACCGAGCACACCGAGCAGATCCCGGCGGCCACCACCGCCCGCATGCGCAAGTCCTAGCCCTCCCGGAGCCTGGGCCAGCGCGGCCCAGAGATCGGCCGCCGGCGGTGGCCCCGCGAAGGTGGCCCTGACGACCCCGTCGCGGTCGGCGATGAGCACGAGAGGAACGGCGTCGACCCGGTACCGGTCGTGGAGATCCCTTCGGTCCTGGTACACGACGTCGTGCACGGCGACGTCGTCGGACTCGAGGAGCGCGATCTTCTCCCACGTCGACGCGCACGACAGGCACGTCGCAGAACTGAAGGCGACGACGAGCCAGGGGGCGTCGGGCCGGGCGAAGTCGGACCGGTCGAGCTGCGCCGGCGCACCGGGACCGGTGTTCGTCGGGGCCGATGCTTTCGTCCGCCGTTCGAGCACCACTGCGAGGACGGCGACGACCACGATCAGCCCGACGGCGAGGGCGAGGCGTTCCATGCCGGGACGACGGTACGCCGGAGCGCCCGCGGCAGGGGCACGCGCTCGACGGGGAGCAGCGGCGTGAACGCCACACCGGACAGGGCGTACGGGAAGCCGATCCACATCAACGCGGCGATGCCGACGTGGAACAGCCAGGCCGCGCCTGACCAGATCAGCGCGGCCCGTTGCGACAGCAGGGCGGCGGGCGCGCCGAGCTCGACGGCGAGCGCTCCGAGGGCGAGGGGCGGGAACAGCCAGCCGTGGGCGACGGCCCAACCGCCGATCGCCGACCACGGCGCGCCGAGGACGGCCTTGCGCAGGTTGTCGAAGGCGACCTGGTCGCGCAGGACGTCGCCGGTGACCCAGTCCCAGCCGCCGTTGCGGAGCTTGGCCACGCCGGCGAGGACGTAGGTCGTGGCCGTGGCGACCGCCATCAGCCGGAGCACGAAGGCGGGGTCGGGGCGTCGGGCGAGGGAGGCGGCGGCGAGCAATGTCACGTGGACCACGACGAGGTTCTCGGTGTGGAACACCTGGCCCCACGACGAGTCGAGCGCGGCCACATAGAGGGCGAGCACCGCGCACGCAGGACCCGAGACGGCGGGACGGACTCGCGCCGCGAAGGCCGTCGCCGCGCCGGCGAGGGCGACGGCCGCCAGGATCGAGAGCCAACGGGGCGGCGGGCGGTCGAGGAGGGCGAGGGGGCCGACGCCGTCCCAGCGCGCCGGATCGAGCCCGGCGACCTCGAGGTGGTGCGGCAGCCGGACGATCGCCCATACGGCGAGGTAGGCGCCGACGAGCACCCGCACCCGCTCCAGCCGGGCACCGGCCGTCGCCGGGTCGATGGCGGGCACCCGCGTCACGGCGCGATCTCGCAGCGGTGGTGGGCCGACGTGGCGGCGGGCTCCCGGTCGCCGTCGAACCAGGCGACGGCGTCGTGGATCTCGGTCCGCAGCTCCACGGCGACGAGCCCGGGATCGCCGGCGGCGCGCGACGCGATCTCCCGGCACAGTCGAGCGAGCTCGTCCTCGCCGGCGTCGACCGCCAGCCGGACCGTCGTCGCCGCCAGCATCACCTCGCCCGTTCCGCCGATCAGGGCGGGGTCGAGCCGGTGGGCGCCGCCGGCGGCGTCGATGCCGACCGCGGTCGCCACCGCGACGTCGCGCCCGCGGGGGAGGCGAACATCGGGTAGGTCGAGAGCGGGAAGCCGTCGGGCGGATCGGTGCGGAGCGCGGGCAGGGCCAGCACGCCGACGAGCCCGACCATCGCCGCAGCCCGCCGCCACTGCGGTCCGGCGACCATGGTCGGGAGCATAAGTTCGCCCGATGCCGTCGCGGGTCGTGACAGCGGGCCTCGTCGTCCTCGCCACCCTGCTCGTCGTGCGCGTCGGCGTCGCGCCGGCGGAGACGTGCCCCTCCGTCACCGAGGGGCAGGCACGCGACGCGGCGGCGCGAGCGGTGGCATGGCTCGGCGCCAACCAGCACGGCGACGGGACCTTCGCCTACCAGCTCGACGACGACGGCACCGACCTCGGTGGCTACAACATCACCCGCCACGCCGGCGTGCTGCTCAGCCTCTACCAGGCCGCCGGGGCCGGGCTCCCCGACGCCCTGCGGATCGGCGATCACGGCCTCGAGTGGGCCCTCGACCGCGTCGAGCCGGCGGGCGCGGGACGCGGCCTCGGCGGAGGTGGCCGGGTGCTGCAGACCGGGGCCAGCGCGCTCCTGGCAGCTGCGTTGGTCGAGCGGCGGCTGGCAACCGGAGACGCGACCCACGACGAGGTGCTCGACGACCTGACCGCCTTCCTCGCCGGGACGGTCGAGTCGACCGGAGCCGTCCCGGCCGAGTGGGACGCAGTCGACGATCGGGCCGTGCCCGGCCGGTACTCGAAGTACTCGACGGGTGAGGTGCTCTGGGCGCTGGCGCGCGCGGCTCACCCCGCCACCGCGGCCGTCGCCGCCTACCTCCCCAGCCGCGACGGCGTCGAGGACCGGTTCCCGCCGACCTCGGACCACTGGGCTGCCTACGCCTGGGCGGAGCTGGCGGCATCGGGAACGCCGCTGAGCAGCGCCCAGCTCGAACACGCCCGGCGGCTGGCGGGGATCCTCGGCGTGCAGGTTCGATCGGAGTCGACGCGCTGGTCGGCCGGCGGCCCCGTTCGCTGGCTCCGGCAGGGACCGGCGTCGGGCTCGGGACTCGGCACCCTCGGCGAGGGGACCGCCGCGTTGCTGCGGCTGTTCGGCGACGGCGGTGCGGACGGGTTGACCGAGCGCGCCGCCTGTGTCGCCGGGATGCTCGTCGAGCGCCAGGCGGACGGCCCGGGCCCGGCCCAACGCGGCGCCTGGTTCGCCGGAGGGGTGACGCGGATGGACGACCAGCAGCACGCCCTCTCGGCGCTCCTCGCCGCCGGGCCGGCGCTCGCCGCGGCCGGCGATGCCGCGCCCGTCGGTGGCGGCGAGGATCCCTGGGGCCTCCTGGTCGTCGCCATCGCCTTCCTGGCCGCCACCAACCCGGCGCGCACGGGGTCGGATCCGAATCGCACCCGCGTGGTCGCCGTCGCCGGACTTGCCGCCGCCGCCGTCGTCGCCGCGCTGTCCGGCCCGATCGCCGACGCCCTCTCGGTGAGCCCGGCGAGCGTGCGACTGGCGGCCGGGATCGTGCTGCTCGTCGTGTCGGTCGTCGGACTCGTCGCCCCACGCGGGGCCTGGAGCGACGGCCTGGCGCTCGCCACCACTGCCGTCGTCGCCCTGGCGGCCGGGGTCGACAACGGCACCCTCGTCACCACCCTCGGCGCCGTTCCGGCCGCTGTCGCCGTCGGGTGGCTGCCCGAACGGTGGCGTCGACCGGCGGTCGCCAGGGCAACGGCGGCGGCCGGCGTCGTCGTCGCGGTCGGACTGGTCGTCGGCGGCGCCCTGGGGGTGTGACCCACGGATGGAGGTTTGATCCGGTCTCGTGCAGAATCCCCCGGGATGGTGGAGGGGACGAACCACATCCAGGCGGATCCGCCCGAGACGGCACCGGCGCTGGTGACCGGCGGGCTCACACCCGACATCGCCACGCCCCTGCCCGACGAGCCCGCCGGAGACGACCGTGGTCGCCGGTCCGGCCCAGACCGGCTTCCTGGCCCGCATCCTGCGGGAGCCGATGTGGGTGCTCGGGTTCGTCGTCCTGGTGGACGAGATCGACAAGAACATCGTCTCCGGCATGGTCACGCCGCTGAAGGAGCACTTCGGCGTCGGCGACAGCGCCATCGGCCTGCTGTTCTCGCTGCAGCTCCTGCTCAACGGCCTCATCACCGTCCCCGCCGGCTACCTCGCCGACCGTTGGCACCGGTCGCGGGCGATGGGCAAGACGGTCGTCGGCTGGTCGCTGCTCACGGCCGCCGGGGCGGCGTCGACCAGCTTCCCGATGCTGGTCGTGGCCCGCGGTGGCGCTCGGGTTCGGCCAGGCCATCAGCGAGCCGTCGGCGGCCAGCCTGATCGGCGACTACTACCCACCGGTCGAGCGCGGACGGGCCTTCTCGGTCCAGCAGGTCATGCTGCTCGCCGGGACGGGCATCGGCGATCGGCCTCGGAGGGGCCATCGGCTCCACCCTCGGCTGGCGCCCTGCCCTCGTGATCGTGGCCATCCCCGGCCTCCTCGTGGCCCTGCTGGTGTTCCGGCTCCGCGAACCGAAGCGCGGCACGGCCGACCTGATGGCCGCGCTCGGCAGCGGCGAGATCGAGGACGACGAGGGCGAGCACGTCCGGCTGTTCGAGCACGGCTTCCGCCAGTTCGTCCGCGACATGATCGACGGGCTGCGCGCCGACCTGCGGACCATCCTCGACATCCGCACGATGCGGTACGCGCTCGTCGGCGTGGCCGCGCTGCTCTTCACCATCACCGCGCTGGCCCGGTGGATGCCGCAGTACTACGAACGCCACCTCCACATGGCCGAGGGCTCGGGTGAGGCGCTGTTCGGACTCCTCATCGTCCTCGGCGGCGTGCCCGGCGTGATCGTCGGAGGACGGGTCGCCGACACGTGGGCGCAGAAGCTCCAAGGCGGCCGCCTCGCGCTCCCCGCCATCTTCCTCTTCGCCGGCAGCACGCTCGTGACGGCGTCGTACCTCATCGGCCCGAGCGACTACCAGGCGAGCGCGGTCGCGGTCGCCTTCGGGCTCCAGTTGGTCGGCGTTGTTCGTCATCACGATGGCGATCCCGGGCCTCCGCGCCGGCCTCACCGACGCCATCCCTGCGCACCTGCGCGGCACCGGCTTCGGCGCGTTCAACCTCGTGGCGGTGATCGGCGGCATCGCCGCGGCACCGATCGTCGTCTCGCTGCTGTCCTCGGCCTTCGACGAGAACCTCCGCATCGCCTTCCTGCTCGTGTCGCCGCTCTCGTTCTTCGGCGCCGCCGTGCTGTTCCGGGCCCGGAAGTTCCTCGACGAGGACATGCAGAAGATCATGATGGCGGTGCTGGTGGCCCTCCAGGAGGAGCGGGACCGGGCCGCGGAATCGGCTACTGAGCAGGGCAAACAGCCCTCCTAGCTTGTCCGTCTGACCGGCGCGGCGTCGCCGGTGCGCCGGCACCGCCTGGATCGTGTCGGCTCAGAAGGCTCGATAGGAGCCACCTCAGCCGACTCGACGCAGAACTGGCGGCGCCGCGCCAGTCAGGCTCCCGGGGTGGTGAGCGGCGGTTCGAGGTCGGCTCGCACCCCGAGGAGGCGGATGCGACGGGTGAGATCGACCCGGTCGAGGAGGGCGACCGCGGCACCGCGGAGCGCGCCGGCGTCCTGCGTCGGCTCGGCCAGCTTCCGCACGCGCGAGATCGTGAAGAACGGGGCGTAGCGCACGAGGATCGCGACGTGGGTCGCCCGACGACCGTCGGCAGCCACGCCGGCGCTGACCCGATCGGCCAGGGCCGCGAGCGCCGGCTCGACCTCGTCGCGACCGAGGAGGTCGGTCGGGAAGGTCGTCTGGTGGCTCAGCGACCGCCGCACCCACGGCTCGGCGCTCACCACGTCGCTGCCGGCGCCCCGCCCGATCAGCACGTAGTAGGCGCCCATCCGCGGCCCGAAGCGGGCCCGCATCGCGTCGACGTCGGCGGTGGCCAGCTCTCGGACGGTGGTGATCCCCAGCTCGCCCAGCTTCGCCGCCGTGCGCCGGCCGATCCCCGTGACGGCCGCGACCGGCCGGTCGCCCATCTCCGCCAGCCACGTCTGGGCCGTCAGCCGGTGGATGCCCCCCGGCTTGGCGAACCCGGTCGCCACCTTGGCTCGGAGCTTGTTGTCCCCGATCCCGATCGAGCACGAGAGCCCCGTGACCTCGAGCACGCGTGCCCGGATCTCGGCGGCCAGCCCTTCGGGGTCGGAGGTTTCCACGCCGAGCGCGGCCTCGTCCCACCCCCACACCTCGACGACCACGGGGAAGGTCCGGAGCGTGTCCATCACCTCGACGGAGGCGGCGTCGTAGGCCGGGATGTCCTGGGCGACGAAGGTGCAGTCGGGGCAGCGGCGCAGGGCGGTGCGCAGCGGCATGCCCGCCCGCACCCCCAAAGCGCGCGCCTCGTACGAGGCGCTGGTCACGACCTTCCGCGGCTCCGTGGGGTCGCTCGACCCGCCGACGACGACCGGCCGACCCGACAACTCAGGCCGGCGCCGGCGCTCCACCGCCACAAGGAACTGGTCGAGGTCGACGTGAAGGATCCAGCGCGTCGACTCTTCCATCCCGCGACGTCTACCCGATGCGGTGGCGGAGGCGCGGCCGGGACCCTGTGGTCGACGCCGCCCCTGAGCGCCATCCGCAGGCGCAGAGCTATCAGCGGTGGCTTCCCGCGAGATAGGGGCCATCCGGGCCGAAGTCGACTGCGGCCAGCGCGACGGGTCGCGGGGTGCCAGTTGGACCGAGCACCGCGGTGGGTGAGTAGCCAACGCGACCTGGGTTCCGCACCGCCCGAAGCATCGACGCCGCGAAAAGCGTGAGTAAGCGCAGGCTGCTCACGTGGGGCAGATAGGTGGCCGACTGCAGCACGAACAGCGGCGAGCAGGCGAAGAGGGTCGCTGCCAGCAACGCCTCGGTGCGGGAGTTCAGCGCCTCTCTCGCGAAGTAGTAGACGGCGGCGACAGCTGCCGCTGCCAACAGAACCAGTGCTGTACGTGGTTCGGGCCTGTGTCGCCCGGCGGGCGCTTCAGGAGGAGCGGGACAGGGCCGCGGAGGCGGCTCTGAGCAGGGAGGCCAGCCAACATAGGCGGTGTCGCCTTGACCGGCGGTGACGACGTCGGGGTGTCGTGCAACGCTCCCGATCGGGCAGTATTCGCCGCGTAGGTCTTCACGGTAGCGACGCGACGGGAGGCAGCATGCCGGAAGAGTTCGAAGGGGACCTTGCCGGAGCCGTGTTCTGGGGCGCCGACCTCACCGGCGCCCGCTTCCGCGACGTCAACCTCACCGACGTGAGGATCAGTCACGCCTGGCTCGTCAACGTCGACATCGACGCGATGGTCGACACGGTCGTCATCAACGGCGTCGACGTCACGGCCTACGTGAACGAGCGCGACCCGTGGTACCCGCTACGAGCGATGCTCCGTCCGAAGACCCCGGAGGGCATGCGCGAGGCGTGGGCGGCCCTCGAAGCCGAGTGGGCCCAGACGATCGAACGGGCGCTCGCTCTCCCCGAGGACGCGCTGCACGAGTCGGTCGACGACGAGTGGAGCTTCGTCCAGACGCTGCGACACCTCGTCTTCGCGATGGACAAGTGGTTCACGGCGCCGATCCTCGGAGGGGGCTTCCACCCGATCGGGTTGCCGAACAGCGGCTCCGTCGACTTCCCGTGGCCCGGCGTCGATTACGACCTGACGCCGTCTGTCTCGGACGCTCTCGCCGTGCGCGCCGATCGCGCCACGGGCTTTCGCGACTACCTCGCATCGGTCGCGGCGACCGACTTCTCCCGACCGATCGACGTGCTCGAGAACGGCCCGAACCCGCTGCAGGAGTGCATCTACACCGTCTTCGAGGAGGAGTTCTGGCACAACCGCTATGCCCTGCGCGACCTCGCGCAGCTGCAAGCGGCGAAATGAGACCGGGCAGGACCTCGGCCGGATCGATCAGCTGGCCGGCGCGGCCTACTCGGCGCGGTGATCGATCGCGGTGATGCTGCCGCGCTCCACCACGAACTGCGACACGTCGCCGGCGGGCGCAGACTGCTCGGCGAGATGGTCGAGGGCGGTGATGCTGCCGCGCTCCGCGAGCCCCGAAACGTCCGTGTCGGCCGGGCCCTGCTCGACGAGATGGTCGAGCGCGGTGATGCTGCCGCGCTCCGCGAGCCCCGAAACGTCCGTGTCGGCCGTGCCCTGCTCGGCGAGATGGTCGATGGCGGTGATGCTGCCGCGCTCCGCGGTGAACGCCGGGGTGCGGTAGTCGCTGTCCGACGCGAACACCTGCACGGCGAGCACGCCGGCAGCCGCGACTGCGACGCCCACGGCGGTCCAGGTCGCCATCCGGCGGATCGTCGGGGTCCAGATCGACTCCGGCTTGGGGGTGGTCTCGGGAACCGTGGTGACTGTCATCGTGACTCCTCGGTGTCGGGCTGCACGGGGCAGCGCCTGTGTGAGGAGTCGAGGGTCACTTGGGGCGGTGGCAGGGAGCGGCGGATCATGTGGCAGATCCGTGGCAGCCCGTGGCGGGCCCCGCTCAGGCCTGCGGGCAACCGCTGAGGTGCAGGTACTGCCGGCACTCCTCGTCGCTGAACGAGCGGGTGAGGCGGTCGGAGGCGATGCCGATCAGGTCGTCGAGGTCGAGGGCCCACACCCGCACGAGTCCGTCATCACCAGCGGAGGCGAGCTTGGACCCGTCCGGGCTGAAGGCGAGCGAGAGAGCGGCGCCGTCGTGCCCGCGGAGCACCAGTCGTTGGGCTCCGCTCCCGGCGTCCCACAGCCGCACCGTGCCGTCGCGGTGAGCGGTGGCGATCGAGCGCCCGTCCGGGCTGAACGCGACGGCGTAGAAGATCGGTGGATCGGTCAGCGTCGCCAACCGCTCGCCGGTCCGTACGTCCCACACCGCGGCCTGCCCTTGCTGTCGACCGCTCGTGACGATCCGTGTGCCAGTCGGGTCGAAGACGGCGGTGAGCGCCGGGCCGCCGGTATCGATCGTCGCCACGATCTCGTCCCGCTGCCAATCCCAGATCCTGGTGGTGAGCGTCGGGTCGAAGCGCTCGATCTCGCGTGTCAGCGCGATCAGGCTTCCGTCGGGACTGATGCTCACCGACGGGATGAAGTATCCCGGCTCCTCGTCGAACCTGGCGAGCTCTGTGCCGGAGCGGTCGACCACCACGACGCCGTCGCCGGTCGCGTCGTACAGCGAGACCGCCAGCAGATCGCCGTCCCCGCTCCACGAGAGGTCGCCGATGCCGATGGCGTCGATGAGCGAAACGACCTCCCCCGTCGCGACGTCCCAGATCCGCGCCGGACCCGATCGGGCACCCGTTGCGAGCAACTGACCATCGGAGGACATGGCCAGAAACTGGAAGTCTCCGGCCTGCGAACTGGCACCGGGTCCGATCATCGCCCGCTGCTCTCCCGTCACGGCATCCGAGATCGAGACCGAACCGCTCCCGACACGTGTCACCACTCCCGACCCGTCCGGGGTGAACGCGACGCCGTCGAACAGGAGCCCTCCGGCCACGCTCGCCCACTCACCGCCTCCGCTCGCGCTGATGTCCCACGCGGTCACGGCGTTGACCCCGTGGTCTCCGGCAAGGATTCGCGATCCATCGGGCGAGAACGACACCGACTGAACACCGCTTCGCGTGCCACGAGACGAGAGCGACGCAAGCTCATGGACGCCGGTGGCGGAGATCTCCCAGATGCGGGTCGTGCCGTCGGCGCCGCCCGAGGCCAGACGGGTCGAGTCGGGACTCCAGTCGAGTCCCGTCACGGGTCCGTTGTGGCCGGACAAGCTGAACACGTGCTGGCCGGTCTGTGCGTCCCAGATGCGGACGGACGGGTTGTCGGCGGCGGCGATCCATCGCCCGTCCGGGCTCCACTGGACGTCGAAGATGTCAAGGTCGTGCTCGCCGAGGGTCATGACCTCCGCGCCGGAACGGGCGTCGAACACCTTGACGCCAAGTGTGCGGTAGTCGCCAAGGGCGATTCGCTCGCCGTCTGGGCTGAAGGAGTGGTGAACGCTTCGACTGCCTCGATCTCGGCGATGACCTCGCCGGTGCTGACCTCGAGCACACGGACCATCGCCTGAGCGGGCCATGTCGCCGCGACTCTCGCTCCATCGGGACTGAACGAGGGGCCCCAGACCATGTCGCCACCGCCGTCCTCGAAGCTTGACAGCTCATCGCCGGTGAGCGGGTCCCAGACGCGCACGGCGCCGTCGTCCCCGGTGGTGGCCAGCATGGATCCGTCACGGCTGTAGGCGACGTCGTTGACGTCGATGTCGTGGCCGGGGAAGGACAGCACCGACTCGCCCGTCTCGACATCTCGGATGTCGACCACACCCGAGTCCTCGGGACCTTCGGTGACGAAGTGCCTCCCGTCCGGGCTCCAATCGACCGCGCCACCCAAGCCCGCAACGCTCAGCACGACGCGCGAGGCGGAAACCGCCCGATGCAAGGCCTCCTCCGCCTCGGGCAGCACTGAACCGTCACGGGATCGGGTCTCGTCGACGGCAGCCAACGCCAGGAGCATGCTCAGCTCCGGGTCGTCGCCGAGGCTCGCCACCGAGGCCGCCGCGAGCTCGCGAGCTGTCGCCACGCTCCGTTCCCGCTCGGCGTCACGGCGTTGGTCCAGCGCGTCACGGCGCTGGTCCAGCGCAGTGAACCCACCGACGAGGGCGACCACCAGCGCGATGGCGATGGCGGCGAGCTGCGCCCGGAGCCGGCGGTTGGCGCGCGCCTGGCGCTCGACGCGTTCCGCCGCCTGGCGCTGCTCGAGGTCGCGTGCCTCCCGGCTGGCACCGAGGAACTCGCGCTCGGGCTCGGGCAGACCCTCGGACCGGCCATCGGTGACATCGAGCGCGCCCTGCAGACGACCACCCCGGTAGAGCGCGCCCGGGTCACGGTCGAGCTCGACCCAGCTCGCGGCGGCCTCACGCAGTTGGCCCAGCACCACGATGGCCTGGCGGTCCTCCTCGATCCAGCCCCGCAGGCGCGGCCACTCGCGCAGGAGCGCCTCGTGCGCCAGTTCGACGGTCGGCACGCGAGTCTGGGGATGGCGGTCGAGCGTGAGCAGCCGGGAGCTCGACCACCGGTCGATGGCGGTATCGAGCTCCGGTCCCGACACGAGCCCCGACAGCTCGCTCCGCGCGGCGCGTCGCCGAGTGGGTTCGCCGTCAGCGCTGACCACGACGAGGCGCTCGAACATCTCCCGCACCGCGGCGCGTTCGGCGTCGTCCAGGGTCTGGTACAGCAGCTCGGCGCGGGAGCTGATCGCCCCCGACACACCGCCGAGCTCGCGATGCGCCTCCAGCGTGAGGTGCTTGTCGGGGCGTCGTTCCGCCAGCTCGAACAGCGCGAACTGCAGTGACGGCAGGGCCGCGGGCTCGTCGACCACCGCGTTGACGAGCTCTGCCACCAGCGCTCCCTCGACCCTTCCGCCGACTCGCTCGACCGGCTTGACGATCGCCGCCTCGAGGTCGGCCGGCGCCATCGCGGCGATGGTGACGGTCGCGTCTTGGACGGCCGCGCCGAAGCCCTGGACGGCGAGCGGTCGGTCGTAGAAGTCGGCTCGCAGCGTGGCCACGACGCGGAGGCGGCTGTCGGCCGCGGTGACGGCCCGCATCAGGCCGAGGAGGAAGGCCCGCTGTTCTCGTTCGCTCGCGAGGGTGAACAGCTCCTCGAACTGGTCGACCACCAAGAGCAGCTGGCCCTCGTCGGGCACCAGGTGGCGGAGCACGCTGTCGATGCCGTGCTCGCCGCGGGCGAGCTCGTCGACCAGTCCGTCCGTGTCGGCCACCGCGACATGACGCAGGCTCTCGGCCAGCTCCTTGAACGGGGATGAGCCCGGGACCATCGTGGCGACGAACCATTGCTCGGACCCGGGCACGTCACCACGGCGAACCCGGGGCAGCAGGCCGGCTCGGACGGCGCTGGACTTGCCGGTGCCCGAACCGCCCACCACGAGCACGAGCCGGCCCTTGGCATCGTCGTGGGCCAGCCGGGTCAGGATCTCGTCGAGGAGGCCGGCCCGACCGAAGAAGTCCGTCGCGTCGGCCTCGTCGAAGGCTCGGAGACCCTTGTACGGATTCGGGCGCGTGCGGTCCACGGCTGCATCTGCGCCTGCCATTGCCGTCACCAGCATCGGCACGAACTCCGCCAGGCCCGGTCGCCCGACCGTGGCCGTGCCACGGGCGAGTGCGTCGTCGACCGGACCACTGTCAGCCGGGACACACGTCCGAACCATCACGGCCAGGTCGCGTACGTCGTCGCCACTGGTCGGCAGGGGATGGGTGGCACCGAGCTGGAAGTCGCCGAGGAACGCGTCGCCGGTGGCGTCGAAGAAGATGCTCTCGGGCACCACTCGTCCGTGCGCGATCCCGCGTTCGGCGGCGGCAACGAGCGCGGCGCCGATGCGACCGACCATCGCCGTTGCCGTGGCGGGGGCGAGGGGACCGCGAGCCAACCGTTCGGCCAGGGTTCCGCCGTGCATGCGGCGCATGACGACGTAGGCAGCCCCCGGCTCGCGCCAGTAGTCATGGATCGGGACGATCGCGGGGTGCCGCAGGGCCGCCACCAGGTGGGCGCTGGTCTCGAACGATCGAACGAACTCGGGTTCGTCCGCCACCTGTTCCCGGATGACCCGAATCGCGAAGTCGCGCTCGACGCCGGGCAGGCGGCCGGCATACACGGTGCCGTCGCGCCCGGTGCCGAGCCGCTCGCCGAGCCGGTAGCCCCGCAGGGGGTGGCCGGCGGGCTCAGGCAGCAGCAGGGACTCCTCGTGCGTGAGCACCCGCTGCTCCAGCTCGGTCACGGCTGGTGACGGGTCGAGTCCGAGCTCCTCGAGCAGCGTTCGGCGGAAGTCGTGCAGGACACGGAGCGCATCGGCCTGACGTCCGGTGCGGTACAGCGCGAGCGCGAGCTGCACCCGAAAGGCCTCGCGAAGGGGATGATCTCCGACGAGCGACTCGATGGTGGGGATCGCCTCCGCCGCGCGACCACACTCGAGCTCCGCCTCGACGAGCCGTTCGAGGGCAACGAGCCGCAGTTCCTCGAGACGCTGGGCCTCGGGACGAGCCCAATCCTCGTCGGCAAACTCGCCGTAGGCGTCGCCGCACCACAGCTGCAGCGCCGCGCGCGACTCGATGCCGCTCCGGTGGCGTCCCCCCGCAGCAGTCGCGCACCCGCGTCGGCGAGCAGGTCCTCGAAGCGGGCGACGTCGAACGCGTCCCCGGTCAGCTGCAACACGTATCCCGGCGGCTGTGTCACCACCCTGGGTCCCGACGGGACCGAGCCGATCACCCGGCGAATGCGGGCCACGTAGCTCCGCAAGGTCGTGGCCGCAGCTGGTGTCGGATCGCCGGCGAACACCGCATCGGCCAGGCGATCCACCGAGACCACGGCATTGCGATGGATCAGCAACATCGCCAAGAGCCGGCGCTGCCGCGCCCCCCGACGCTCAGCTCATCCCCGTTCTCGGAGATGGTGAGCCCACCCAGCGCGTGAAATTCGGTCATCTGCCCACCCCGCTCGACGATCCTACTTGTGGCGCCACGATCGCACCGTCACTGTGGCAGTCCTGTGGCAACCCCGGATGGTCTGCTCAGAGCGGCGCGGCCGGCTCGAGCCGGCCGTCGCCGTCGTGCGATCGACTCGTGCCATGGCGTGGCACGCACGTGGCACGCTCTCTGGGTATGGCTGATGTCCCCACCCGCGAGGAGCTCTACGAGACCGTCGACGAGCTCTATCACCAGGAGCACCCCGACGCCCCGCACACGATCGACCCGTCGCAGCCCGACCACGCGCAGTGGCGCGACATCTGGCTCGCGATCCGCGACCGAGTGCTCAACGACGAAGTGAACCGGGTCTACTGGGCCAACTACCCGTACGCCCCCGTGAAGATCGACCCCGGCGATCCTGAGCACGCCGAATACATCTCGGCGTGGAACGACATCCGGGCACGGGTGTTGGCGAACCAGCCGATGCCGCCGACGGAGCGGGCCGATCGCCAGGCCGATCTCGACGCGGGCCTCACCTTGATCCGGTCCGCGATCTACGAGAAGTTCGCCGAGATGCTCAAGGCATCGCCTCCCAGCATCAAGGACCAGGTCGAGGCGTGGGCCGAGCCGCTCGTGAACGAGACGATGCGCGCGCTCCACGACGGCAAGATCACCGCGATGGAGGACTGGGCCGGCAACACCGTGAAGGTGGAGACGAATGACTCGCCGCCGGTGACGATGTCGTTCAACGCCTTGGCGTCGGTGACCGACGGCGAGGTCCACGCCGGCGTCCACTGGGAGCTCGACGACCCGAACGTCGAGATGGAGTACGACGACGAGCCGCAGGGCGAGGAGCCCTGACCGACCGAGCAAGGGGGAGAGAGAACCCGCAGCCACGGAGGCGCCCAGCAGCACCGTCGCCCCGACCATCCCGATGCGCACGTATCGGTAGGTCTTCCTGGTCGCGACGTCGTCGTTCATCTCGCCCCCCGGCTGATCAGGTCGCTGCGGTCGAAGCGGGCTGCTCGGTGGGGAGCCTGCGAGTGAAGAAGAGGGCGATCAGGGCGATGAGCGCGAGCACGGAGAGCGACGTGCGCAGCGCGCCGAGGCGGGCGGTGGCGTTCTCCTCGACGATGGCGTCGGCCGTAGCCGGTGGCACCCCGGCCTCGTCGAGAGCGGTCTCGAGGTCGGCGTCGGAGACGAACGGGATCCCGTCGGCGAGCTCGACAGTGGCGGTGGCGGTGACCTCGGCCGGCACGGCCGGGTTGAGCTCGATGCCGTTCAGGAACGACGTGGTCAGGATGGAGATGAGCACCGCGCCCGCGAGGGCGGTGCCGATCGACGCGCCGAGGTTGGTGCCGGTGTTCTGGAGCCCGCCGACCTCGCTGCTCTGCTCGTCGGGGACCGAGGACACGGTGACGCTGCCGAGCTGGGAGGCCAGCGCCCCGATGCCGAGGCCGGCGAGCAGCATGGGCCAGGTCACGATCTCGGGACCGGCGCCGGCGTCGAGCGCGGCCACCATGACGACGATGCCGGCGAAGAGCGCCAGCACCCCAACCTGGGCCACCCGGCGAGGTGAGGCGTTGGGGAAGACCTTGGGGATGCCGGCGGCGGCCAGCAACAAGGTGATCGACAGGGGCAGGAGCCGAACGCCGGTCGCGATCGCCGACAGTCCGAGCGCCACCGACAGGAACAGCGGAACGGCGAAGAACAACCCGCCCTGCAGCAGGTACTGGAAGAAGAACGCCGTCAGGCCGCCCTGCAGCACCGGGTTCTGGAGGATCGCCGGGTTGACGAGGGGTTCGGCCCCCCGGGCCACGAGCCGGTTCTCCCAGCCCATGAACAGCCACAGGACAGCCCCACCGGCGAGCGCGAGCCAGATCGAAGGCGACAGGCCGAGCCATTGCGGGGCCGACGGTTTGGCCTGGACGAACCCCCACTCTCCCCCGCGGAGGATCCCGAACACGATCAGTCCGAGGCCCAGCGCCGACAACGCGGTCCCCACGAGGTCGAGCCGCACTCGCGCCTCGGGCTCGGCGTCGGCCATGCGGCGGGTCAGGACGAGGATCCCGAAGACGATGAGGACCTCGCTCGCGAACACCAGGCGCCATGACAGGTAGGTCGTGAAGAGCCCACCGATGAGGGGGCCAGTAGCGACGGCGATGGCGCTGGCCGAAGCCACCAGCCCGTAGGCACGCGGCCGCTCCGGTTGGGCGAAGTTCGACGCCACGAGCGCGACGATCGCCGGCAGGATCAGCGCCGCGCCGACCCCCTCGAGGATCGACCAGCCGAGGATCAGCACGCCGAGACTCGGGGCGATGGCGGTGATGAACGACCCGCAGCCGTAGATGACACACCCGATCGCGAACGCCCGCTTGCGGCCGAGGATCTGACCGATCTTGCCGCCGGTGATCATGAGCGACGCCATCACCAGCGTGTACAGCGTGATGGCCGTCTGGATCCCGGTCACGGTCGTGCCCACGTCGTCGGCCACCGTCGCGATCGAGACGTTCATGACGGAGCTGTCCAGCGTCATGAGGAACTGACCCGCCGCCAGCGTCAGCAGGACGACCCCAGCGGCGCTGGCTCGACGTCCCGCTGTGTCCGCCACCCGGCCACGCTATTGGTGTCGCGCCGTCCAGCGTGGCCCATGCCTGCCGCACGGCCCAAGCCTCCGCGCCGACCTGTTGCCGCCCCCCTGACCACGATCTACTCTTCGGGCGGCAACCGGTTCCGGACCCCGACCGCCACTGCTCGCATATCGAACGGTGCATTCGGGGGGAGTCATGAGCGAAGCGTCGACCATGCTCAGGAGCGACGTTGAGTCCTCGGCCTATGGATGCCTACGTCGGAGCCATGACGGCCACGTCTGGTACGTGCTCGTCGCGCCCGACGAGGCCTGGGTTGCGGTCACCGACGTCGGCGACGGCGGCGGAGGGGGTTGGTTCCGGAGCGATCTCAGCCTCGACCCGGCGTCCTCGGACTGGACGCCCGTTGGCGGCACCGAGGTCCTCGCTGGCCTGCGAACCGGTCGGGAGCAGGCGGCAAGGCTCACGGCGCGGATGGTCGCGTCGTGCATCGTCGACGGCCTCGGCATCGCCGGGCTCAAACTCGCCGATGCGCTCCTCGACCATGGGTTCACCATCACGGTGACGGTCGACGGCTGACACGCGCTCCGCGAAATCGACCCATCTCTGCCGTGCCGCCGCGTGGCACGGCCGTGGCACGCCTCCCGGTCAGAGCCCGAGGAGGACGACGAGATGGCAGACGAACCGACGCTGCGGCGGGGCGACCAGAGCGCCGATGGATGGGTCGAGTACCTGCAGACCCAGCTCAAGGCCAAGACGGACCTGCACCTGCCGACCCTGGTCGAGGTGACCGGCAAGTTCGACGAGGTGACGCACTGGGCCGTCGTCGAGCTCCAGGTGTTCGAGGGGCTCCAGAGCACGAACGGGGTCGTCGGGAACGAGACGTGGGCCGCGCTGCTCGGTGACCCCGAGTACGTGCCGCCAGGCCACGACGGGACGGGCGGCGGGCACGTCGACCGCGGCCTGCACCTGCGGTTCCAGGCCGAACCCTGGTACGAGAACGAGGAGGACCGGCTCACCTACACCGTGTTCTCCGTCGGGACGTCCGAGCCGGCCGAGGGTGAGGTCACGCTGCTGCTGCACCTCCGTGACCCACAGGGCGGCGAGTACCAGCTGCAACAGACCAACGACGCGGGCCAGGACCGGCAGTACCGATTCACCTTCCATGACGTGACGAAGCACCACCCGCACGGCGCGTTCAACGGCATCGCCCAGCTGACCCACGGCTCGCAGGTGCTCGACACGGGCAGTTTCGAGTTCAACGCCCGCGGCGAGCAGTTCATCGACCTGTAGAACGTGAGCGGTCGGTCGGCGGGCGCGGCGACGATCCGACCCCGCACTGAAGGGTTCGCCGTCGGGAATCGGAACTACAGACGCCAGTCGAGCGTGGCAGCCTCTGACTGATGGCGCACCTGATCGCCGAGACCGTCGGGCACGTGAGGATCTTGAGGCTCGATCGCCCCGAACGAAAGAACGCGCTCACCTCGTCGCTCGGCTGGAGCATCGTGCGGGCGATCGGCGATGCCCACAGCGACGACAACGTCCGGGTTGTGGCGCTGACCGGCAACGGCGACGCGTTCTGTTCCGGCCTCGACCTTGGTGGTGACGACGGCGCGGCGATCGAGACCGGACTGTCGGACCAGGAGCAGATGCTCGACGAGAAGGGCTGGGTCGGACGGTTCCTTCTGGCGCTGCGGTTCGAGACCGACAAGCCGGTCGTCGCAGGGATCAACGGGGTGGCCGTGGGAGCGGGACTCTCGTTGGCGATGGCCGCCGACATCCGTATCGCAGGCGACACGGCGCGCCTGCACCCGGGGTACCTCCGAGCGGGAACGTCGCCCGACGGCGGCCTCACCTGGTCGTTGCCGACCCTCGTCGGTCACGAGACCGCGCTGCGTTTCCTGCTCGAGTCGCGCTTCGTCGATGCCGACGAGGCGCTTCGCCGCGGGCTCGTGTCCGAGGTCGTCCCCACAGATCTGCTCGACGCGCGGTTGCTCGAGTTCTGCGAAGCCGTAGCGGCCCAGGCGCCGCTGGCGGTACGGCGCACGAAACGACTGGTCGCCAGAGCAACCTTGGTCACCGACGTCGACGCACGCGTGACCGATGAGATCCGCAACGCACTCGCGGGGCTCGACAGCGAAGACGGACAGGAGGCGGTTCGGGCGATCATCGAGAAGCGCACGCCAGAGTTCCGTGGGCGCTGACGTGAGCAACCGGGTCGAGCAGCAGGAGGCTGCGATCGACGACTTCCTCGACCTGCTGCGGCACGAACAGCGGGGAGACACCTGGGTCGGACGGACGCCCGACTGGTACGGGCCGGTGGTCTTCGGCGGCGTCGGCCTCGCCATGGCCATCGAGCGCGGCCTGCGGTGACGCCCCGGTGGGAAGCCGGCTGCACTCGCTTCACGCCCACTTCCTCCGACCCGTGCAAGGCGGTCGAGAGATCGTGTTCCACAGCGATGAGGTGAAGGCCGGACGCACGTTCAACCTGCACCACGTCACCGCGTCGCAGGATGGCAAACCGGTCATCACCATGATCTGCTCGTTCACCACCGACACCGACGGCTACGTGTACGACCTGTCAGGGATCCCCGACGGCGTGCCGCTGCCCGAGGACCTCCCCGAACCCGACGACACCGAGGACGAGATCCGCCCGTGGGACGAACGTTGGCTCGGGCCCAGCCCCGTGCGACCCGACGGCACTCGTGACGCGACGCACCGCCACTGGTTCCGCCTGCCCCGAGCACTCGACGACGACCCGCACCTGCACACCGCGCTGCTCGGCTACGCAACCGACTGGACCGGCATCGGTGGACGACCCCTGCACCTCGAAGGCGACACCGCCGGCATGATCAGTCTCGATCACGCCGCCTGGTTCCACCGGCCGGCCCGCGCCGACGAGTGGCACCTCCAAGACGTGCAGAGCCTCGTCAACGCCGGCGGCCGCGGAACCCTGCGCGGCGTGATCCGGAACACGCAGGGCCTGATCGTCGCGTCGATGGCTCAGGAGATGCTTCTCCGGCCGGTTACGCCGTGACCAAGACGCAACGCCGTCCCCCGCAAAGGCCAGCGGACGGAGCGGACCGCCGGCCGCTCCTGTCCGCTGGCACCGGGGGCCCAGCTCGGGGGAAGTAGCCGAGACCGCGGTTCACGCTCAGAGTGACTGCCCCAGACCCGCGATGCAAGGAATCTGCCAAATTTATCACGATGATCTCTAGGAACTGCTTGCGGTTGGCGCCCTCTGCGCACTATAGTTCGCAGCACAAGGCAACAGCACTACACCAACCCCCCGGAAGGCGGTTCCCCATGTCCACCATCACCGACACCGTGGCCTCCGTGAACGAGTCCACGCTCAAGGCGCTCGCCACGGTCCAGGAGCAGATCCTGGCGGCGAACCGCGAGGCCGCTGCGCTCGTCGCCAAGGCCCCGGCCGCCCCCTCGTGGGTGCCCACGGCCGAGCCGGTCGTCGAGGTCGACCAGCTGGTGAAGCAGGTCTACGCCTTCCAGGCGAAGACGGTCGAAGCGAACAAGACCTTCGCCCTCGCCCTCGTCGACGCGTGGACGCCGAAGCCGGCGGCCAAGGCGTCGAACAGCAAGTAGATCCGACGGCCTGAGGCCTTCGGGCCTCAGGCCTTCGTCGTCCCGTACGCGTCAGCCAGCTCGCTCTTGAGGACGCGGCGCAGCAGCTTGCCGGTGTCGTTGTAGGGCAACGTCTCCCGGAACTCGATGTGCTGCGGCGTCTTCGACGACCGGAGCTGGCTCTTGACCCACGCCTGGAGCTCCTCCTCGGTGGCCGACGAACCTTCGGCCACCACGACGGCGGCGACGACCTTCTCGCCCCACTCCGTGTCCGGCACGCCGACGACGCCGGCGTCGACGACGGACGGGTGGGCGACGAGCACGTCCTCGATCTCGCCGGGCGACATGTTCTCCGCGCCCCGCACGATGACGTCGTCGAGCCGGCCCTCGAGGTAGAGGTAGCCGTCGGCGTCGATCGACCCGCCGTCGGCCGTCGGGAACCAGCCGTCCTGCCATGACGTCCGGCTTTCCCGAGGTACTCGCCGGCGACCTGCTCGCCGCGCACCCAGATCTCGCCGGTCTCGCCCGGTCCCGACCGGCACGCCGTCGGCGTCGCGGATCTCCACGTCGAGCGCTCGGCAGCGGCCGGCCGACCGAGCCGAGCCGCCGTCGGACGGCGGGGTCGTCGGTGCTGTCGATCGCCGTCGCGATGGTCCTCAGGACCGAGCACGGCGATGGTCGAGCTCGTCTCGGTGAGCCCGTAGGCGTTGACGAAGTCGACGTGCGGCAGCAGGCGCAGCGCCCGCTCGATCACCGGCATCGGGCATGCGGCCGCCCCCGTAGGAGAGGTGCCGGAGGTGGGGAAGCGATTCGCCCTGTCCGCTCGAGCAGGTCGAGGATCCGCCCGAGCATCGTCGGCACGACCATCGCCTGGGTGACCGCCTCGTCCCGCGCCGTCGACGACCCACGCCTCCGGCGTGAACGCCGGGAGGTACACGACGCGGCGTCCGGCGTAGACGCCGGTGATGGCGGCCGACGTGCCGGCGACGTGGTACGGCGGCACGCTCACCAGCGCCGCCTCGTCCTCGTCGGCACCCATGAAGTCGACGGTGCTGATGACGTACGAGGCCGAGGTGCCGGTGCCGCAGCACGGCGGCCTTGGGGTCGCCGGTCGTGCCGCTGGTGAACAGCAGGATGGCGATGTCCTCGGGGTCGAGGTCACCTTCGCCGTCGACGCACTGTCGGCGGATCGACCGTCGAGCTCGCGCGAGGAACTGGGCGCGGGTGACGAGCTCGACACCGTCGATGGCGCCGACGCGCGCCGGAACGGCGTCCTCGACCACGACGACCGACGGCGCGGTGCGGCCGGAGGATCGTCGCCGAGCTGGTCGTCGGCGAGCCGGTAGTTGACCGGCACGAACGGCAGGCCCGGCGAAGCCGCTCCCGAACAGCAGCATCGGGACCGCCTCGGAGTTGACGTCGACGAGGCCGACGCGCTCCACGCCGCGCTGCCGTGCCCACGTCGCCGACCCGCCGGGCGCGGTCCTGCAGCTCCGCATAGGTGAGCCCGACCGGCCGCGACCCGAAGGCGACCCGGTCGCCGAACGCCGTCGGCGGCCATCTCGAGGAGCATCGACAGGTGCATCGCCGGCCTCGTCAGTCCGAAGACGGCAGTGGCTTGGCGTCCTTCAGCGGCAGCGGCTCGTCGCCGAGCGACAGCGACCCCTCGCCGGCCTTCGTGCACAGCAGCTCGAGGCCCGGTCCTCGGTCGCCGTAGCGCTTGCCGAGCAGCGTGCCGCTCGCTGTGCTTCGCGTCGAGGTCGCCCGAGGCCGGAGCCCCACCCTGGTGTGCATCGGCATGACCGCCGCAGCGCAGGTCGATGTCCGCCGCCGGCGCCTTGACGACGACGACCTCGGTGTCGCACACGGCGCTTCCCAGCCTCGTACCTGGCTTCAGTTCCATGCATCCATCCTCCTCCGTGTTCACGCCGTCAGGCGCCCAGGACCGCTGGGTTTGCCGTCCGTCCACGCGACGTCGAGCCGTTCTGTGGGTGATCAGCCACCCGTCGGCGTCTCGCCGCAGGGTGTCGCGTAGGTACCGGCGACGACGTACTGTCGCCGCCCGCCGTGCCGGCGTCGCACGTGCTGGGCGTGCAGGTAGCACTCGCACTCGGCGCCGTCGCCGTCGAGCTCGACGGTGAGGTTCCCGAGCAGGTGCTGGCTGGCGTCGAGCGGTTCGAGCGCGCCCCGGCACACGTCTACCAGCGCGTCGTAGCCCTCGATCGGGTCCATCCCCTCGTACTCGACGGCGGCGTCGCGGTCGAAGCAGGTGCGCAGCAGCTCCCAGTCGCGCCGGTCGAGCGCGCGCGCGTAGCGAACGCAGACGTCGACGATGTCGGCGCGGTCGCGTGGCAGCTCGAGCCGTCGTCACGATCCGTCGACGATGCTGATGGCGCCCTCGGGGCAGGTGCCGACCGCCAGCCGGGCCTGGTCCTCGAGCCCCGGCCGGCACCTCGAACTCCGTGCCGCGCTGGGCGACGAACCCCTCGTCGTCGGGCGTGAACAGCTCCGGGCTCACGACGTAGCAGCGGCCCTGGCCGGTGCACAGCTCCTTGCTCGACCGCGATCCGCATGTGGTACCTCCGTCTCTGGCCGGCTCACGCCGACCACGTCAGCGGCAGGTTGTCCGAGCCCGCACTGCCAGCCGTGCTCGACGAGCGGCTCGGCGGTGGTCGAGCTCGTAGTCGGGGATCCGCTTGTGCCACTCCTCCATGGCGACGAGGAGCTCGCGCCGGGCGAGATGGGCGCCGGCGCACCGGTGCGGGCCGGCGCCGAAGGCGATGTGGCGGTTCGGGCTGCGGTCGATGCGGACCTCGCCGGCCTCCCTCGAACGCCCGCGGGTCGCGGCTCGCCGACCACAGGGGCATCAGCACCATCTGCCCCTTCTTCATCGGGCAGCCCTCGATACTCGACGTCCTGCTTGAGCTTGCGGGCCGGCGGCACGAAGGCGTGGAAGCGCAGCAGCTCCTCGATGGCCGTCGGGATCAGGCTCGGATCCTCGACGAGCCGGCGCCGGTCCTCGGGGTGCGTGGCGAGGTAGTGGAAGTTGTAGCCGAGCTGGCTCTTGGTCGTGTCGAGCCCGGCGAGGACGAGCACCATGCCATCCAGAGCAGGTCGTCCTCGGCGATCAGGGGCTCGCCGTCGATCCGGGCGTCGAGCAGGTAGGTCAGCATGTCGACGTCGACGGTCCTGCGGGCTCGTCGGCGGCGCTCGTCGAGCATGTCCTTGAAGTACTCGCGCATCTCGCCCTGGCGGCGGCGCCGCCCTCGGGCTCCTTGCCGCTGAGCCCGCCGAAGATCGCCGTGCACCCACCCCACGAACAGCGGCGTGTCCTCGGCCGGCAGGTTGACCGACGAGAGGAAGACCTTCGTCGGGTACGGGTCGGCGAAGTCCGTCGATGAAGTCGCACCGGCCGCTGTCGATGAAGGCGTCGATGGCCTCGTTGCACGCCTCGCGAGCGACGTCCGTCACCCGTTCGACCATCGCCGGCGAGAAGCGGGCGTTGTACAGCTGTGCGGTACTTGCCGTGCTCGGGCGGGTCGAGGAACGTCGGGATCATCTTGTACGCCGGGTTGGGGTCGCTGATGATCGTCGACTCGTTGGAGAACGTCGCCGTGCTCCTGCAGGGCGTGGCGGATGGCGTCGAAGCGGGTGATCACCCAGTGACCGCCGTAGCGCCTCGTTCCAGAAGGCCGGGTAGCTGCTCGCGGAGCGCGTCCCACTCCTCGAAGTGCGAGATGGACCGGGCCCGGCTTGCCGATGTTCACGTTGCACACCGCCGGGCCAGTCCCGCACGGGGCTCGGTGCCCGACCCGTCGGTCGCTCGATCACCATGCTGCGCTTCCCCCGTCGACGTTGAGGAGGGCGCCGGTGATGCCGCCGCCCTCGGGGCTGGCGAGCAGCACCGCCATCGCCGCCACCTCCTCGACGGTGTTGAGGCGCTTGATCATCGACTCCTGGGCGTAGCCGTCGAGGAACTGCTCGTAGGTGATGCCCATGGCCTCGGCCGCCCCCGGCCCGGCCTCGATCATGAGGTCGGTCTCGACGGCGCCCGGGCAGATGGCGTTGCTGGTGATGCCCTGCGTTCCGTACTCGAAGGCGACCGCCTTGACGAACCCGTTCATGCGCGTGCTTGGCCGTGATGTAGTGGCTGACCATCGCCTTGCTCGCCTGCTTGCCCTCGACCGACGAGATGCAGATGACGCGGCCCCACCCGTTGGACACCATGTGCCGAAGCGCGGCTCGCGTCGCCCAGAACGTCGAGTTGAGGCTCCAGTCCATGGCGTTCGTGCCATGCCTCGTCGGCCAGCTCGTGCACGAGGGCGAAGCCGTCGGACCCGCCGGCGTTGTTGACGAGGATGTCGACGGAGCCGAAGTGCGTCGGCCGATGCCCTCGATGAGCCGCTCGACGGCGGCCGCGATCCTTGACGTCGCAGGCGATGAAGTGCGCTCGGTCGCCGGCCTTCATCTCGTCGAGGGCCTGCTGACCCTTGTCCGCCGACCGCCCGCTGACGACGACCCTGGCGCCTTCGGCGAGGAACGCCTCGGCGATGCCCCGACCGATGCCCCTCGTGCCGCCGGTGATGACGGCCACCCGGTCCTGCAGCTTCCCCACGAACACAACCCCCTGGCTTGGCGTCACTCCGTCGGTGTCCGCTCGCGTAGAGCAGGTCGTCGTACTTCTCGTGGGCCGCATCCGGACGCGGCAGGTGCATGGTCGGGAAGGTCGTCGGTCGCCGAGTACCTTCGGATCTGGCGAGCCAGCGTCGTCTGTCGGCCGCCATCGCGATCCGCCCCCACGGAGGTGCCGAGGACCTCGGCGGTGTGCTCGCCGAGCTTCGGCGCCCGCGGCGTCGACCGCGGTGAAGGCGGAGAACCGGAACGGTGCACCCGGGTACGCGCGCCGGTCGGGACGTCGTCGTGCTCGACGTCGACGAAGAACTCGCGGGCGGCAGGTGCTCGTCGTGGAACAGGTCGTCGGGCGAGTAGGCGACCCCGATCGGCAGCCCCCGGGCCTGGCCGTCGTGGTACGCCTCGTCGGCGGTCTGCAGGAGGAAGAACACCTCGACGAGCTCCTGGATGTGGCCGAAGTTCGCCTGGCGGTACGCGGCGTCGTCGTACTCCGGACCCAGCAGGTCGGCGGCCAGGTCCTTGGTGTCCATCCACTCGACGAGCGCCCGCCACGGCTTCTGGTCGGCGACGAACAGCACGAAGTACACGTAGCGGCCGTCGCCGCACTGGAACAGCGCGGGCGCCGTCGGCGTCGGCTGGGCGTGGCGGCAGGTCTGCCGGTGCACGACGACCCGGGGGTAGAACCAGTACGGGTTGGCCAGCTCGGCGCTGACCGCCAAGCAGTCGTGCATGCCGACGTCGACGAGCTGCCCGCGGCCCGTCTGCTGCCGCTCGATCAGCGCGAGCATCAGCGCCATGAGGGCGAAGCTGCGGCGCCGACTGGTACGCCTGATCGCCGCCCGGGCGGATCGGCGGGATCGAGTGGTCGTCGTAGCCGCAGCTGTTGAGCGGGCTGCCGAGGGCGAGCCCGACGAGGTCGGAGCTCAGCCGGTCGGCCCACGGGCCGTCGAGCCCGAACGGCGTGATCGACACGACGATCAACCGGTCCGACGCGCCGGCGAGGTCGTCCGGCTCGCAGCCGCAGCTGCCTCGAGCTCGGGCGGCGCGCAGCGTCGTGATGCACACGTCGGCGTCGGCGAGCGAGGCCGAGCAGGAGCGTCCCGACCTTCGTCGGTGCGGTAGTCGACGACGACGCTGCGCTTGTTGGTGTTGTAGTACCAGAACGTCAGGCTGTGGTCGCCGTCGGTGGCGTCGCCGGCGAACGGGCCGATGCGCCCGCGTCGGCGAGCCCTCGGGCGGCTCCACCTTGACCACGTCGGCGCCCATCTCGGCCAGCAGCTTGCCGAGCATCTCCCCGGCCGGGTCGCCTGCGAGCTCGACCACCCGGAGACCGCTGAAGACGTGGGGACCGACACCACCGCCGGACGCGGACGACGTCATCAGATGACCCCTCCGCGGCGAGCTCGGTCGTACTCGTCGTCCGCCGACGCCGACGATCTGCTTGAAGACGTACTCGTTGTCCTCGCCGAGCAGCGGCGCCGAACGCCAGTTGTCCGGCGCGACACGGATGAGGCCCGGAACGGGTTGCCCTCGAACCGCGCCGGGCCGATCACGGGGTGGTCCATCTCGAAGAACACGCCGCGATGGGCGATCTGCGGGTCGCGCTCGTTGAGATCCTCGGCGTTCTGGACCGCGCCGGCGGGCACGCCGTGGGCCTGCAGCAGCTCCATGACCTCGTGGCGGTCTCGCTCGCGCGTCCACGCGGACAGGTGCTCGTCGAGCAGCGTCCTGGTGGGCGAAGCGGTCGCTCCTGGGTGGCGAAGCGCTCGTCGTCGCTCCACGCCGGGTCGCCGAGCGCGTCGACGAGCCGCGCCCACTGGTCGTCGTCGAAGACGGCGATCGCCACCCACCGGTCGTCGCCGAGCGCCGGGTACACGCCGTGCGGCGCGGCGTCGGGCCACTCGAGGCGGTTGCCGGTCGGGAAGTCGGGCCGCGCCGTCGGACCGCTCGTTGACGCGACACGTCGAGCAGGATCGGTCCGACGAGGTTGATGCCGGCCTCGATCGCCGAGACGTCGATCTCGGTGCCCTCGCCGGTGATGTTGCGGCGGTAGATCGCCATCAGCAGCGCCGCCGAGTTGTAGTACGCGGCCTGGTTGTCCATGTACGACAGCCCCCACCCGGACGGCTCACGACCGGGCAGCCCGCTGATGTACGACAGCCCGCTGACCGCCTGGACGACCGGTCCGTAGCTGCGGTACTCGGCGTGGGGGCCGGAGTGCCCGTAGCCGCTCATGCGGGCGTAGATGACGTCCGGCGACAGCTCCTGCAGCCGTTCGTACGTCAGGCCCCACCGCTCCATCACGCCCGGAGCGAAGTTCTCCGAGACGACGCTGCTCCGGGCGATCAGCCGCTCGGCCAGCTCGCGGCCCTTCTCGGTGCGCATGTTGATCGTCACGCCGAGCTTGTTGCGGGAGTAGTTGTTGAACAGCCCGCCGCGGTTCGGGTCGGCGTCGAGCACCTCCTCGCCGAAGTTCCGCGCCGCCTCGCCCTTGTAGATCGGCAGGCGCCGGGGGGTGTCGATCCGGATGCGGTCCTCGATCTTGATGACCTCGGCGCCGAAGTCGGCCAGGAGGCGGGTGGCGACCGAGCCGACACCCATCCAGCAGAAGTCGGCGACGCGGACGCCGGCGAGGGGCCCTCGACGCGGGCGCACCGCGCGTGCCTGCGACGTCTGCTCTGCCACGGCTGTCGGATCCTCCCCCACGACAGCCCTCAGCAAACATGCCGCCCTTCGGCCGTGTCAAGCATTCCTGATGATGATTTCCGTGCCCGCGACGGCGTACAGTCAGGCGGTGCCGACCCGCCCGATCGACCCACCGCCGTATCAGCGACTCGCGCTCGAGCAGTTCGCGGTGTGGGAGTACGGCGCCTTCCTCGCCGCCGCTCCGCTGCTGCGATCGCTGCCGGCGGGCGACGGGCACCCCGTGCTCGTCCTGCCCGGCTTCGGCGGCTCCGACCAGTCGACGGCGCAGCTCCGGGTCGTGCTGCGGCGACGAGGGCACGCCACCCACGGGTGGGGCCTCGGACGCAACCTGGGACCGCACGAGCACGTCCTCGCTGGTCTGACCGGCCGGCTCCTGGCGCTGCACGACCGTACGGGGCGATCGGTCAGCCTCGTGGGTTGGAGCCTCGGAGGGATCTACGCCCGCGAGCTCGCCTACGACCATCCGGGCGTCGTACGCCAGGTGATCACGCTCGGCGCCCCGTTCCGGTTCCGCGACGGTGACCGTGGCAACGCGTCCGCGCTGTACGACCTCATCGGTCCCCCGGCGGATCCGTTCCCCGGACACGCCCTCGCCGAGCACGAGCGGCCCGACCTCGAGGTGCCTTCGACGTCGATCTACACCCGCACCGACGGGATCGTGCGCTGGCACGCGTGCATCGACCGGGCGGCACCGCGGCGCGAGAACATCGAGGTACGAGGCACGCACAGCGGCCTCGGGTACAACGTCGCCACCGCCGTCGCCGTCGCCGACCGTCTGGCCCAGCCCGAGGGTGCGTGGAAGCCGTTCCGGCCGGCGCTCCCCCTCCGGCACCTGTTCCCACGGCCGGCGAACTGGAAGCAGTCCCGCCGCGACGGTCAGTGGGCGGTGGCCTGACCGTTGGACAAGGGTGGCGAGGCGCGGGCCCGGCCCGAAGGGCTCCTCGGGAGCAACGACACCGACGATGGGGACGGCCAGGCGTCGGACCGGCGTCGCACGCTGAAGACCTCCGAGCGCATCGCCCTCGAAATCGTGCACGACATCGTTGCGGAGAGCCTGCGGACCGGTGACCGACTGCCGCTCGAGGCCGCCATGGTCGAGCAGTACCGAGTCAGCCGCGCCTCGCTCCGTGAGGCGCTCCGGCTGCTCGAGGTGCAGGGACTCATCCGCCTCAAACCCGGCCCTGGCGGCGGGCCCGTCGTCGGCACCGTCGAGGCCGCCAACCTCGCCCGCACGGCCACCCTCTACTTCCACCTCGAGGCGGCGACGTATCACGAGCTCCTGCAGACCCAGCTGCTGCTCGAGCCACTGTGCGCGCAGCTGGCCGCCATGAACCCGGCCCGACGAGAGGCGATGGCGCCCTTCCTCGAGCCGGCGCCGCTCGCGCCCGAGGCCGACTATCGAGCGGCCACGGTCGACTTCCACGCCGCCGTCTACGCCCTCACGGCCAATCCGGTGCTGCAGCTCCTCACCGAGGCGGTGACCCACATCGTCACGGACCACGTCGTCGCCACCATGGACCCGGTCGAGCTACGGCCGGCGATCATCGACGAGCACGCCGTCCTCGCTCGGGCCATCGCGTCGGGCCACGCCGAGAAGGCCTACCGGGTCATGACGGAGCACTTCGGGACGCAGCACGACTACTACCGCGCCAATTGGGGGTCGCGGCTCGACCGGCTGATCGAGTGGCGCTGAGCCGCCCGGTCCGGCATCGGGTCGCGCCTCGCGTACCCTCGTCGTCGTGCCCACACGACGAACGGCAACGCCGAGCGCAGGCGTCGGCGCCGACGGTGTCACCGGACGCGTGCCGCTCGCGGTGCGCCTGGCCCGCGGCTGCATCCTCGTGTCGCCCGCCGAGACCGTGCTTCGGCCGCTCAAGACCTCCGAGACCGTGGCCAGGGACATCGTGCACGACATCGTCGAGCGCCGCTTGCACACCGGCGCCGGGCTGCCGCACGAGGCCGCCATGCTGCGGCAATACGGTGTCAGCCGGGAGTCCCTCCGCGAGGGCCTCCGCCTGCTGGAGGTCCAGGGCCTCATCACCATCCGCCGCGGTCCCGGCGGAGGACCCGTGGTCGGCTCGATCGATCCCGCCAACCTGGGCCGGGTGGCGAGCCTCTTCTTCCACGTCGCCGGCGCTACCTACGACGAGCTGTTCGACGCCTGGGTCGTGAGCGAGCGCACTCTCGCCGAGCTCGCGGCGGTGAACAGCGACCGAGGGGCCGTACGGGCGGCGATGGAGCCCTTCGTCGGCCCCCACGACCTCGACGACAGCGAGAACCTCGCCGAGTTCGTCCTCCTCCACACCCACTTCCACACGGTCGTCGCGTCCCTGGTCGACAACCAGGTGCTCGAGCTGCTCCTCCAGACCGTGGGCCAGATCGTCACCCACCAGGTCGCCGTCACCTCGGACCCCCGCCGGATGCAGGAGCTGATCGCCGCCGACCACGCCAAGATCGCCAAGGCGCTCTCGAACGGTCACGCCCGCAAGGCCGGAACCCTCATGCAGGAGCACGTCCTGGCCATGACGGCCATCTACCGGCGCGAGACGGGCGACCAGATGAAGGACTTCGTCGAGTGGCGCTGAGCCCCGAGGCGCTCAGCCGAGCCCGTAGATGCGGGCCGCGTTGTCGTGCAGGATCTTCCGGGTCGCGTCCTCCGGCAGGCGGCTGAAGGTCTGTTCGATGAAGTCTCGGGGGCTGATCGCCGCCGAGGCCGGCCCGGGGGACATGCTCGTCGGGTGGGGGAAGTCGGTCTCGTAGAGGAAGTTGTCGGGGCCGAGCTGCTCGACGGCCGAGTACGCCGTCTCGGTCTCGAACCAGAAGCACCCGTAGATCTGGCGTTGGAAGTACTCCGTCGGCAGCAGCTCGTACTCCGGGTGTTCGATGGCGACGCCGCAGTTCTTCCATTGCCAGTCGAGGGCGCCGAGGGCGAACGGCAGCCAACCGACGCCGCTCTCGACCGAGACGAAGTTGAGGTCGGGGAACCGATGGCAGATCCCGCCGCAGATCAGCTGGGCGATCGTGCGGGCGTTCCCCATGAAGAACGACACCCCCATCGACGCGTAGTTGGCGTGCTCGCCGTTGTCGGGATGACCGGCGTTCGAGAGCAGCGTCATGTCGCCCGACGCGATGTGGAAGTTGACCGGGAGCCCCTTCTCCTGCGCCGACGCCCACATCGGGTCCCAGTACCGGTCGGTGAGCTCCGGGAGCCCGAACGCGCTGGGGTCCTGCGAGAAGACGATGCCCTTGTGGCCGGCCGCCGCGCACCGCTCGATCTCGGTCAGCGTCTCCTCGAGGCTCCAGAACGGGAGTGAGGTGACGGGGATCAGCCGATCGGGGGCGGCGCTGCAGAACTCGGTCTGGTAGTCGTTGTAGGTCCGCACGAGCTCGAGCTGGAACGCGGGATCGGGCGTGTCCTGGATCGAGCCGGCGTTGAACATGGCCACGTTCGGATACAGCACCTGGGCGTGGATCCCGTCCTGGTCCATGCGGTCGAGGCGGGCCCGGGCGTCCCAGGTCATCGGGTCGGCGTCCGTCCACCGCCGCGGGTGGTCCGGCGGGAACTCGGGCCACCCCGCCTGGGCGGCTGCGCCTACGGAGGTGATCCGCTGGGCGCCGATGAACCACGCCTCCTCGGCTTCGGCGTCGTCCCAACGGACGTGGGGCACGAGGTCCCCCCACCGGTCGGACATGCGAGACGTCCACAGGTCGGGCGGCTCGACGAGATGGGTGTCGGTGTCGATGACGGCGATCCCGTCCACGATGGAGCTCATCGGCGTTCCTCCGGTCGCGTCGCGTGTCGCGCCCGTGCATCCTCACCCCGCACCCGCCTCGGCGTCAACAAATCATCATCATGAAATCGAACCTTTCCACTTGTGCCAACGCCGATGCCATGTCATAATCATCATGATGATTATGCTGATCCTGCCGCAGCTCGGGCGCCAGACATGACGACCACCGAGAACGGGACCCGAACTGGGCACGCCGACCCCTGGCCGGCGATGACGCTCGGCCGCGTCGAGCACGGAAACGGCGACTCGCGCCGGCCGTTGAAGACGTCCGAGCGGGTTGCGCTCGACATCGTCCACGACATCGTCGCCAGCGGGTCGCGGACCGGCGACCACCTGCCGCTCGAGGCGCAGATGGTCGAGCGAGTACCACGCCAGCCGGGCGTCGGTCCGCGAGGCGCTGCGGCTCCTCGAGGTCCAGGGCCTCATCTGCCTCAAGCCCGGCCCCGGTGGCGGGCCCGTCGTCGGGAGGTCGACCCGGCCAACCTCGCCCGCACGGCCAGCCTCTACTTCCACCTCGGCGGCGCCAACTACGACCAGTTGCTGCGGACCCAGGCGATGCTCGAGCCCTTCTGCGCCCAGCTGGCGGCCCAGAGCCCCGACCGGCGTCAGGCGATGGAGCCGTTCCTGGTCGCCGCCCAGCCCGTGTCCGCCGTCGATTACCGCCGCCACGCTCGGCACTTCCACGCCGCCGATCTACCGGCTCGCCGGCAACCCGATCATCTCGCTGCTCACGCAGGCCATCACGCGCATCGTCACCGACCACGTCGTGGCGACGATGGACCCCATCGAGCTGCGATCGGCGATCGTCCAAGAGCACGCCGTGCTGGCCAGGGCGATCGCCGGCGGTCAGGCCGCGACCGCCGGCCGCCTGATGTCCGAGCACTTCCGCGTGCAGCACGAGCTACTTCCGGCAACGCTCGCCGCGAGCGGCTGCACGACCTCATCGAATGGCGCTGACGCCTACACCTCCCACTCCAGGGGCAGGCTGAACAGCGTCAGCATCCCGCCGCGCTCGTAGACCGGGCGCCTCCACCGAGGCGGTAGTCGGGGATGCGGCGGTGCCACTCCTCGGGCGCGATCGCCATCTCCTGGCGGGCCAGGTGGGCGCCCAGGCAGCGGTGCGGGCCGCCGGCGAAGCCGAGGTGCTTGTTGCCGTAGCGGTCGATGCTTGAACGCGCGTCGGGTCCTCGAACACCCGCGGGTCGCGGTTGGCGCCGCGCCACCGACAGCCACGCCATCTGACCCCGCTCGCAGCGGCACGCCGTGGAAGTCGCAGTCCTGGGCGATCTTGCGGCCGTCGCCGATGATGATCGTGTAGAGCCGGAGCGTCTCCTCGATGGCGTCCTTGGCCGAGCGACGGGTCGGCGGCGACGCGGCGGCGGTCGTCGTCGTGGGTGGCGAGGTGGTGCCACAGGTAGCCCGGACTGGCCCCGCGTGGTGTCGAGCCCGGCGAGGACGAGCACGAAGCAGATGTCGAGGATCTCCTGCTCGGCTCAGCGGACGGTCGAACACCGTGGCGCTCGGAGCAGGTAGGTGACGAAGTCCACTGCCGGGTCCCGCGGGTTGACGCCGCCGGTCGGCGAGGACGTCGGCGAAGTAGCCCTGGATGGTCCCGGCGATCTCGGCGATCGGGCTCTTGTCCTCGCCGTAGAACGACACGAAGAAGCGGTCGACGAGCGGCACGAACATCTCGGCGTCCTCGACGGGCAGCCCGAGGATGCCGAGGAACACCTCGGTCGGGTAGCGCAGGGCGAAGTCCTCGATGAAGTCGCACGAGCCCTGCTCGACGATGCGGTCGATGTTGGCGACGCAGATCTGCCGGGCCGTGGGCGTGATGCGGGCGACGGCGGCCGGCGAGAACCAGGCGTTGAGCACCTGCCGGTACTTCACGTGGTCCGGCGGGTTCACCAGCGTCGGGATGAACCGGTACGCCGGGTCGGGATCGAGCGGGTCGATCGAGTCGCTGGAGAACACCTCGTAGCGCTGGTACGCCTCGCGCACGTGCTCGTAGCGCATGACCATCCAGAAGCCGACCGGCCCGTACGTGCTCCAGTAGAACGGGCTGCGCTCGCGCAGCTCGTCGAGCTCCTGGTGGAAGCCGTGCAGCCGGCGGCGGGCGCCGAAGTCGTAGTGGATGACGGGCCAGCCGTCCTTCTCGCCCTCGATGGCCGGGCAGCATCGTGTCGGTCATTGACGCTCCGTTTCTCGTCGGCTCAGAAGACCGGCGGGTGCGATCGGGCGGCCGCCGCCGGTCATGGCCGACGCCGCGCTGCTCGATCAGCGTCGGCCGAGCCCTCGTGGGTGACGATCCAGAACTCGGTCGCCGAGGATGGCGTCGACGACCCGTGCCGGCGATCTGCTCGGCCGTCAGGGCCGTCGGCGGCAGCTCGTCCTGGGTCGGGATGTCGAGCGGGTCCGGTCGGCCGCCGCCCGGACGGTTGCGGCCGCTGTGCGGCGATCCGGGTCGGCACGACGCCGGGGCACAGCACCGACACGCCGATCGGCGCGCCGAGCTCCGCGCAGCTCCATGTCGAGGGTCTCGGACAGCGGCGACGACGCCGGCCTTGGCCACGTTGTACGGGCGCGATCGTCGGCGACGGCACGAGGCCGGCGATCGACGCCGTGTTGACGACGTGGCCGGGCTCGCCCTGCGCGAGCAGCATCGGGCACGAAGGTCCGGACGCCGTTGACCACGCCCCACAGGTCGACGCCGATGCACCCAGCGCCAGTCGTCGAGCGTCTGCTCCCAGATCGGCCCGAGCGTGACGACGCCGGCGTTGTTGCACACGACGTGGACGGCGCCGAAGCGCTCGACGGCGCGTCGGGCGAGGTCGTCCACGGCGTCGGCGTCGGTGACGTCGGTGCGGACCGCCTCGGCACGTCCGAGTCCGTCGGTCGGCCAGCTCGGCGGCCGTCTCGCTCGAGCGCCGGCTCCTCGACGTCGGCGAGGACGACGCGTCATGCCCTCGGCGGCGAAGCGCTCGGCGATGGCCCGACCGATGCCGCTGGCCGCACCCGTGACGACCGCGACCCTTCCCGGCGAGGTCGTCCACCGACGGATCGTCGCTCAGCGGGCGATCTTCATCCAGACCGACTTGGTCTGGGTGAGCTCGTGGATCGACTCCTCACCGAGGCTGCGGCCGTGGCCCGACTGCTTCATGCCGCCGTACGGCACCGACATCTGCACCTCGCCGTAGGTGTTCACCCAGACGGTGCCGGCGTTGAGCGCGCGGGAGGCGCGGTGGGCGCGGGCGAGGTCGTTCGTCCACACGCCGGCCGCCAGGCCGTACTCGACGTCGTTGGCGATGGCGTAGGCCTCCTCCTCGGTGTCGAACGGGATGGCGCACATGACCGGGCCGAAGATCTCCTCCTGGGCGATGCGCATCGAGTTGGCCACGCCGGTGAAGATCGTCGGCTCGAAGAAGTAGCCGGCGTCGCCGTGGCGCTTCCCGCCGAGGAGCACCTCGGCGCCCTCGTCGTTGCCGATGCCGACGTAGCGGGTGATGCGCTCGAGCTGGTCCTGCGGACACGACCGGCCCGAGCTGGATGTCGGGATCGAACGGCGACCCGATGACGAGGATCGCTCGATGTTCGCCTTGACCTGGGCCATGAAGTCCTCGTAGATGCCGCGCTGGACGAGCACCCGCGTCCCGGCGGTGCAGACCTGGCCCGAGGCGCCCCACACCGCCGCGGCCGCCGTCGCCGCCGCCGGCTCGAGGTCGCAGTCGTCGAAGAAGATGTGCGCGCTCTTGCCGCCGAGCTCCAGCGCCACCCGCTTCAGCGCCGGCCGCGGCCGGCCGCCTGGATGCGCCGGCCGGTCTCCACCGAGCCGGTGAAGCTGATGGCGTCGACGTCGGGGTGGTCGACGAGGCCGGCGCCGATGACCTCGCCGGTGCCGTGCAGCGACGTTGACGACGCCGGGCGGGATCCCGGCGTCCTGGCACAGCTGGCCCATGAGCGTCGCCGACATCGGGCGTCTGCTCGGCCGGCTTGAGCACCACGGAGTTGCCGCAGGCGAGGGCGGCGACGACGAAGTTGATGACGAACGCCGGGCCGTTCCACGGCACGATGATGCCGACGACGCCGAGCGGCTCGCGGTGACGTACACGGCGACGTCGGGCGACACCGCCGGGATCGTGCCGCTGATCTTCGACGGCCAGCCGGCGTAGTAGTCGAGCCCGGCGATGGCGAACTGGACGATCGCAGCCGGTGTAGGCCTTGAGCAGACCGGCGTCGAGCGTGTCGAGGTCGCTGAACACCGGCGCCGTGCTCGGCGAACAGCTCGGCGAGGCGGCGCAGCCGCTTCTCCTTCTCCGAGCGGCGCGAGGTTGCGCCACCGGCCGTCCTCGAACGAGCGCCGCGGCAGCGGCCACGGCGCGGTCGAGGTCCTCGGCGTCCGCCGGCCGCGACGCGTGCCGATCTCGGTGCCGGTCGACGGGTCGATGATCGGCATCGTCTCGCCCGACGCCGACGGCACCAGCTCGCCGTCGATCACGTGGCCGAAGGCGACGGACTCGAGGTACTTCGGGTCTCGTCAGCCGAGCGGGTACGTCGACAGGTCAGCGGTGATCGTCATCGGTCGCCTCCGTCGCTCGGGTTCCTGGGCGGCCAGGTTCTGTTCGGCCTCGGCGGCGCCGGCAGCCGACTGGGAGAACTCGCGCTCGCTCCATCCAGCCGACCTCCATCCGCTTGTCGGCGATCAGCCACTTCCCGTCGACCCGGCGCAGCACGTCGCGGTAGCGGCCGACGATCAGCAGTACACGTGTCGGGCGTCGCCTCGTCGACCTGGTGCGACGTGTGGTACGTGTACGTCCGGGCCTCGTCGCCGTCGATCTCCACCTCGTACACGTTGAGCAGGTGGTGCTGGAACGTCTGGTCGGGCTCATCTCGCTGATCCACGCGACGAGCGCGTCGGCGCCGTGGATCTCCGGCGCGCCGGCGTACTGCGCGACGACGTCGTCGGTGAACACCGTCCGCGCAGCCCGTCGTAGTCCTTGACGTCGATCGTCGACGGCGTACCGGTAGAGGGTCTCCTCGATCGGCCTGGCGGTCGAGGAGCCGCTGCGAGTGGCGGCCTTCGTCCATGCACGGACTCCGTCCTCAGCTGACGCCCCACAGCGCCGTGAACTGGTCCTGGTAGCCCTCGGGCCCCTCGTACTCCTCGACCGGCGTCGGGACGTTGTCGGTGGTCCAGATCTCGATCGGCAGCACCTCGTGCGACTCCTGGCTCGACCTCCTGGCCGGCAGCCGAGGCGCACCATGGCGTCGACGGCGGCCCAGGCCGACTCGGGCCGGGGCAGCGGGATCCAGGCGAACGACGTGCCGTCGGCCAGCGACTGCAGCTGCTCGGGGTTCGGCACGTCGCCGATGATCTTGACGTCGTCCATGCCGGCGCTGGCCAGGGCCTCGGGCAGGCCGGTGGCGAGGTCGCCGATCGACGACGAACACGTAGTCGATGTCGGGGTTCGTCTGGAGCGCCGACACGATCTGCGAGGCGACCGCGCCGCCGGTGAGGTCGGTGATCGTGACGTCGAGGTTCGGTCACCGTGCAGTCGGGGCACTCGCCGGTCGAACTGCTCGACGATGGCGTCGGTCGCGACGTTGAGGATGGCGAAGTCGGGGATGCTGACGAACGAGCACGTTGGCGTCGCCGCCGGAGTCGGAGATGATCGAAGTCGGCCAGCAGCGGGTACGAGGCCTCGGCTGTACGCGGGGCTGCCGACGTTGGCGTAGATGCCGTTGCTCCTCGCCGCCGACCTCGTCGGTGCTGTACAGGTCGATCACGGGGATGCCGGCCGCACTTGGCGGCCTCGAGCGCCGGCGCCCGAGGATGTCGATGGTCTGGCCCGACACGGCGATGTAGTCGGCGCCGCCGTCGACCGCCTGCTGCATCGCGGCTCCCGGACCCTGCGGGTCGGTCGGGTCGTAGGTCAGCGTGGTGAGGTCCCAGCCGAGCGCGTCGGTGGCGTCCTCGAAGCCCGTGGTGATGGGCAGGATCGACTGGATGTTGCCCTCCAGCCAGTACACGCTGACGTCGGTCGGGACCTCGCCCTCAGCGGCTCGTCGATGCCGATCGACGTCGGCCGGCTCGAGGTACGGCGCGACGCGCTCGGCGGCGGCGGCGGCGGCCGCCTCCGGGCGAGCCCGCTGCGTCCGCCGCCGGCCGCCGTCGTCGCCGGTGGCGTCGTCGGTCGTCTCCGTGGCGTCGCCGGCGGACGTCGTCGTCGTCGTCGCCGCACGCCGCCACGAGCACGAGCGAGCAGGCCGGCGGTCGGATGGCAGCGGTCGCGGCGCAGTGAGGTCCTCATCGGCTGGTCTCCTTGTGTCGGACGGTCGGATGCGGTGCGGTCGGTGGCGTCAGGTGTGCACGCGACGCCGTCGTGCTCGGCGGGGCTGGAGCCGACGACCACGCTGCCGGGGGCGGAGGCGTCGGGCTCGCCGGCCGCCGGGATCGGCCTCGAGCGACGTGCGGCGGCGCCTTGGCGGCGTGCGCTGCGGCTGGCCAGGGCGACGGCCAGCGATCAGGGCCAGGCCGTTGAACAGCGGGGTGATCCAGTAGACGCCGTCTGGCGAAGGCCAGCTGCAGGCCCTTGACGCCGAAGGCGAGGGTGTAGACGGCGAGCGATCGTCCCCCACACGTTCGGCCGCGACTTGAACTGCGTCGAGCCGAAGAACACGGCGGCGAAGGCCGGGAACAGGAGCGGCGGCGCCGAAGGTGTTGGAGAACGAGCCGATCTTGGCGCCGTAGATGATGCCGGCGATGCCGGCCACGACCGCCGAGGCGACGAGCGAGCCCCAGACCATGCCGGTCGGTGCGCACGCCGGACAGCCGGGCGGCCTCGGGGTTGGCGCCGGTGGCGAACAGGTGCCGGCCGAGTGGCGTGCACTCGAGCACGTACCAGAGCATGAAGGCGAGGGCGACGAGGTAGTAGACGACGATCGGGATGCCGAGCACGTCGCGCGCGGCCGAACTCGAGGAACGAGTCCGAGAACACGCCGATGATCTGCTTGTTCGCCGAGATGTACAGCGTCGCCGCGGCGAGCACCTGGCTCATGCCGAGCGTGGCGATGAACGAGTTGACGTGGAAGTGCACGATGATCAGGCCGGACAGGAACCCGACGGCGGCGCAGGCCACGAGCGCGATCGAGGCACGAGATGCACGCCGTTGCAGGCCGGTGTTCGGCCTCGAACCAGCTGACGATGACCAGCGAGAAGGCGAGCATGGCGCCGACCGAGAGGTCGAACGCGCCGGCCGTCAGCGGGATGAGCAGCGCCAGGCCGAGGATGGCGATGACGACCTGGTCGGCGAGCACCAGCTTGAACGTCGTCTGGGTGAGGAACGTCTCGGGGATCCAGAGCCCGAACAGCACGAGGATGAAGCCGAGCAGGTAGAGCGCGCTCGCCTTCTGCAGTCCCGGGAGGCGTGAATCGGCGCCGCTCGGGCTCGGCGGTGACGGTCGTCGGTGGTCATGGCGCTCTCTCCTCGAGTTGCGTCCGTCGGCGCGATCGGCGGCGCCGGTCGGTGTCGGCCGGGCAGCAGCTGCTCCTGCTCGATCTGCGGTCGTCTCGATGTCGTCGCCGGCGAGCTCGGCGGCGACGCGACCGCGCCGCAGCACCACGACCTCGGTGGCCAGCCGGGCCAGCTCGTCGGTGTCGGTCGAGCAGACGACGACGGCGGCGCCGCCCGCCGCGGCCTCGTCGACGAGCCGGTGGATGTCGGCCTTCGAGCCGACGTCGACGCCCTGGGTCGGCTCGTCGAGCACGAGCACCTGCGGTGCCACGCGCAGCCAGCGGGCCATCACGACCTTCTGCTGGTTGCCACCGGACAGCTCGGTGACCAGCTTCTCCGGCTCGGCGGCCGCACGTCGAGCTCGCTCGATCCAGTGCTCGGTCTCGCTGCCGCTCGCGCGCGGCGGCTGAGGCGGCCCTTCGCCCAGAACCGCCGACAGGTCGGCGATCGTCATGTTCTCGCGGACGCACGCCCCGGGCAGCAGCGCCTGGGTCGGCACGGTCGGCCGGGACGCAGCACACGCCCGTGGTCGATCGCCGCATCGCGGCTCGCCGGGCGGCACCACATCGCCGTCGATCAGCACCTCGCCGGCCCGCGGGCAGGCGCCCGGTCAGCAGACCGGCGACCTCCTCGCGGCCCGATCCGGTGAGCCCGGCGACGCCGAGCACCTCGCCGGCGGCCGACCGTCGAGGTCGAGGCTCAGCACCGTCTCCCCGGCCACGCCGCGCGCCGACGAATCGGGGCGCGTCGACCTGGTGGCCGTCCGGCGCGGTCGTGCGCCGGCGTCGCGCCGACGAGCTGCCGGCCGAGCATCAGCTCGACGAGCGAGTCGTGGGACAGCTCGCCCGACGCCACCGTGGCGACGTCGCGGCCGTCGCGGAGGACCGTCACCCTGTCGCACAGGCCCGAGCACCTCGTCGAGGTGGTGGGAGATGAAGAGGATGCTCGTGCCCTCGGCGGCGACACGACGGACGGCAGCGAAGAGGCGGTCGACCTCGGGCCCGGGCAGCGACGCGGTCGGCTCGTCGAGCACGAGCAGCGGCACGCCGTCCGAATCGATCGAGGGCACGGGCGACGGCGACGGCGGTGCGCTCCGACTCGGCGAGATCCGACACCATCCGGGTCGGGTCGATGTCGAAGCCGAGGGCCTCGAACGCTCGCGTCGCGCGCGACGCGCTCGGCGCGGCGGTCCAGCTTGACCAGGCGCCGTCCGCCACCCTCGAGACGGAAGTTGTCGGCCACCGTCATGCTCTCGATGAGGCCGAGGTTCTGGTGGACGAAGCGCAACCCCGCTTCCCGGGCAGCCGCCGCCGAACCGAGGTCGAACGGTCGCCCGGCGACCTCCGCCGTGGCGCCGGGGTCGGGGTCGTGATACCCGGCGAGGATCTTCACCATCGTCGACTTGCCGCACCCGTTCGGACCGACGAGGGCATGGATCTCGCCCGGGCTGATCTCGAGATCGACGTCGTCGAGCGCCTTCTGCGCCGGGAACGTCTTCGAGACGTTCCGCACGACCAAGGCCGGTGTCGTCACCGATCGAGACCCTCTTCGCGCGTCGGAATGGTGCTGGTTCGCGGCACGAACTCCCCCTCGCCAGAGAAGTCCCCCCGGCCTCGGGTAGCTCACACCAGGACCCCGATGTTGTCAACAGTTCATGATGATGATTTCGGCGAATCGGCGCGCCGCTCGGTAGATCCTGATGATCATCTGGACAATCTTGGCGTTTCGCGGCGTTCGCCCGTACGGTCGCCGCATGGGGTCAACGACCGTCGCCGGCCTGCTTCGCACGCACGCGACGGGGCGCCCCGGGCACCCGGCGCTCACCTCCGGCGCGGGCACCCTGACCTTCGACGACCTCGACCGGCGGGCGACGCGATGTGCCAACGCCCTCGCCGCCGAGGGGGTCAGCGCGCAGGACCGCGTCGCCTTCTTCGGCAAGAACGCGCCGGAGTTCTTCGAGGTGCTGTTCGGTGCGGCGAAGCTCAACGCGGTCACGGTGGCGGTGAACTGGCGGCTGGCGGCGCCCGAGGTCGCCTTCGTCCTCCAGGATGCCCGTCCGACCGTCCTCGTCGTGACGGAGGAGCTCCTCCCGGTCCTCGAGTCGGCGCCCGGCGCGCTCTCGAGCGTGAAGCGCGTCGTGGTGGTCGACGCGGCCGCGAGGGGGCACGCCGCCTTCCGCGACTGGGTCGGCGCTGCCGCCGACGACGACCCGACGGTCGAGGCTGCCCCCGACGACGTCGCGCTGCAGCTGTACACCTCGGGGACGACGGGCCGGCCCAAGGGCGCCATGCTGACGAACCGGAACCTGGCGGCCATGCTGCCGGTGACCTCGCGGGAATGGAGCTTCGACGGCGACAGCGTGAACCTCGTCGCCATGCCGCTCTTCCACGTCGGGGGCGTCGGGTGGGCGCTCGTCGGGATGTTCGTCGGCGCCCACTCCGTGCTGCTCCGTGAAGTGGATCCCGCAGAGATCCTCCGGGTGATCCCTCGGCACGGGATCACCCACGCGCTGTTCGTGCCCGCGGTCCTCCAGATCCTGCTGGCCTCGCCGGGCATCGAGGAGACGGACTTCTCGTCGCTTCGGTTCGTCATCTACGGCGCGTCACCGATCTCCGTCGACGTCCTCTCGCGGTCGCTGGCCCGCTTCGGGTGTGGGTTCATCCAGGGCTACGGCCTCACCGAGACCACCGGCGCCGTCGTCCAGCTCCTCGCCGAGGACCACGACCCGGCCGGTCCGAACGTCCACCGGCTGCGCGCCGCCGGCAAGCCGATGCCGGGTACGGAGCTGCGGATCGTCGACGAACGCTCGGGCGAGGATCGCCCCACCGGCGAGGTGGGCGAGGTCCTGCTGCGCTCGCCGCAGATCATGCAGGCGTACTGGGACCGACCAGACGAGACGCAGGCGTGCATCGATCCCGACGGGTGGTTCCACACCGGCGATGCCGGCTACGTCGACGACGACGGCTACCTGTTCATCAACGACCGCGTGAAGGACATGATCATCTCCGGAGGCGAGAACATCTACCCCGGCGAGGTCGAGAACGTCCTGATGTCGCACGCCGACGTGGCCGACGTCGCCGTCATCGGCGTCCCGTCCGAGCGCTGGGGCGAGACGCCGAAGGCGATCGTGGTCCGAGCGCCGGCGGCGACGCCCGACACCGGAGGAGCTGCTGGCCCATTGCCGCGGTCAGCTCGCCGGCTACAAGATCCCGACCTCGGTCGAGTTCGTCGACGAGCTGCCTCGGAACGCGGCCGGAAAGGTCCTGAAGCGGGAGCTGCGGGCGCGGTACTGGGAGCAGCACGACCGGGCGGTGCACTGATGCAGCAGCTCAACCAGCAGGACACGATGTTCCTGTACTCCGAGACGCCGAGGATGCTGATGCACCTCAGCTCCCTCCATCTGTACGACCCGACGACCGCGCCCGGCCCGATCACGTTCGACAGCATCCTCGAGCACGTCAGGGGCCGCCTGCCCCTCGCCCGTGTGCTGCGGCGGCGGATCGTGCGGGTGCCCGGCAACCTCGACTACCCGTACTGGGTCGAGAGCGAGGACTTCGATCTCGAGTACCACGTGCGTCAGACGGCCCTGCCGCCTCCCGGGAACCTCGAGCAGTTGTGGGTGCTGGCCAGCCGGCTGCACTCCTACGGGCTGGACCTCCAGCGGCCACCGTGGGAGCTCTACATCATCCAGGGCGTGAACGACGTCGAGGGCCTGCCGAGCGGCAGCTTCGGGATGCTCATCAAGGTCCACCACTCGGCGATCGACGGCATCTCCGGCATCGAGCTGATGAACGCGCTCCACGACCTGTCGCCCGACGGTCGCGCGCCGGTCGTCGACACGTGGGAGCCCGAGCCGAAGCCCGGACCGATGGCCCTGCTGGCGCGAACCGGAGTGAACCTGACGCTGATGCCGGGCCGCGCCCTGCAGCTCGCGGCCCGCACGGGGTCGATGCTCCGCGCCCTCCAGGCCGGCGAACGCGTGCCGGCGGTCTCCGCATCGGACGTCCCGGAGACGGCACTGAACGGCAAGGCCACCACCAACCGGGTCGGTGACGGGTTCCGGTTCGAGCTGGCGACGGCGAAGCGCATCCGCGGCGCGGTGCCGGGCGCGACCGTCAACGACGTCGTCCTCACCGTCGTGGGCGGCGGCCTGCGACGATACCTCGAGGCGAGGGGCGAGCTGCCGGACAAGTCGCTGTATGCCGGTGTCCCGATCTCGATGCGGACGGAGGAGGAGCTCGGGCAGGCGGGCAACAAGATCGGCCTCATGGTCGTGCCGGTCTCGACCGACGTGGCCGACTCCTTGGAGCGCCTCGACACCGTCCGGCAGGCGACGTCGGCGTCGAAGGAGCAGAGCACCGGGGTGCCGGCCCGGGTGCTCGCCGACAGCGCCGAGCTGTTCCCTGGCGCGCTGCTCGGCAGGGCCACGCGGGCGCTCCCCCAGCTCGGCGCCGGCGGCCTGCCCGCTGTTATCGGCAACGTGTGCGTCACGAACGTGCCCGGCTCCCAGGTGCCGCTGTACCTCTGCGGTGCCCGGATGGAGGCGTACTACGGGCTCGGACCCGTCTACGACCACGCCGGGCCGATCCACCTCGTCGTGAGCTACGTCGGGCAGATCTACCTGGGCGTCACCTCCTGCCGGGAGCTGGTGCCCGACATGGCCTTCTACATCGATTGCCTCGCCGAATCGCTGGCGGAGCTGGAGGCGGCGGCCGACAAAGCCTTGGCGGCGCCCCCCGAGGCCGACCGGCCGAAGACCACCAAGCCGGCGAAGAAACGAGCAGGGGGGAGCCGATGAAGGCCGTGCAGCTGACGGCGTGGAAGCACGCGCCAGAGCTCCGCGAGGTCCCGGAGCCCGACCCCGGACCGGGCGAGCTCGCCGTCACGATCGGCGGCGCCGGGATCTGCCATTCGGATCTCACCCTGGTCCACACCATGGAGCCGGGCGTCCTGCCCTTCGACCCGCCGTTCACGTTGGGACACGAGAACGCGGGATGGGTCTCGGCGCTGGGACCGGGCGTGTCCGGACTCGAGATCGGTCAACCGGTCGTCGTGTACGGGCCGTGGGGATGCGGCCGCTGCTACCGATGCCAGCTCGGGTCGGAGAACTTCTGCGAGAACCAGGCGCAGCTACGGTCGCTGGGTGGCGGCTTCGGCCGCGACGGCGGGATGGCGCACCGCATGGTGGTGCCGTCGCCGCGGCACCTCGTCCCGCTCGACGACCTCACCCCGGTCGAGGCCGCGCCGCTCGCCGACGCCGGGCTCACGCCCTACCACGCCATCAAGCGGTCGCTGCCCGTGCTCCGCCCGGGGTCGAACGTCGTCGTGATCGGGGCCGGGGGCGGTCTCGGTCACCTCGCGGTACAGATCCTCCGCGCCGTGTGCGCCGCACGCATCATCGCCGTCGACAACCGCAAGACCGGGCTCGATCTCGCCGTCGAGCTCGGCGCCGACGACGGCGTGCTCGCAGGCGACGACGCCACCGCCGCCGTGCTCGACCTCACCGGGGGCCAGGGAGCGGAGCTCGTGCTCGACCTCGCCGGGACCGACGCCACCATGGCGATGGCGGCGGCGGTCAGCCGCGCCCTCGGCCACGTCACCTTCGTCGGCTTCGGCGGTGGAACCCTTCCCCTCAGCTTCTTCACGACCCCGTACGAAGTGTCGCTCGGCACCACGTACTGGGGCAGCTTGTCCGAGCTCGCCGAGGTCATCGCCCTCGCCGAGCGGGGCCTCATCCGCTGCCGGGTGCAGCGCTACGACCTCGACCAGGCGCTGCAGGCTTTCGACGACCTCCACACGGGGGCGGTCGAGGGTCGCGCCGTCCTCGTCCCGGGCGAGTAGGGCGTCGTCGTGGCCAACACCGTCGCCAACGGGATCGTCGTGGAGTACGAGACGGTCGGCGACCCCGCCGACGAGCCGATGCTGCTCGTCATGGGCTTCGGCGCCCAGCTCGTGTACTGGCCACCGGACTTCCTCGCGCAGCTCGCCGGCCACGGGTACTTCGTGGTGGTGTACGACAACCGAGACGTCGGTCTCTCGACGCGGTTCAGCTCGTACTCCTCCTACTCGCTCGACGACATGGCGGCCGACGGCCTCGGACTGCTCGACGCCCTGGGGATCGACGCCGCCCACCTCGTCGGGGTCTCGCTCGGAGGGTTCCTCGTCCAGCTGATGGCGATCCGGAACCCCTCGCGAGTGCGCAGCCTCTGCTCGATCATGTCGACGACCGGCGACCCGTCGGTCCCGGCCCCGACATCCGAGGCCATCGCGGCGCTCGTCGAGCAGCCTCCGTCCGACGAGGACGGCTACGTCGAGCAGTCGGTGCGGATCGCCCACGTCATCGGGTCGCACCGCATCGGGATCGACGAGGAGTGGGTGCGGGCCCGAGCCCGCGCCACCTTCGCCCGTGGCATTTACGCCGAGGGCCGCATGCGCCAGGGCATGGCCATCGCCGCCGCCGCGACCGCACGGCCGCCCTCGCCGGCGTCGCCGTGCCGACGGTCGTCATCCACGGCGCCGACGACCCGCTCGTGAACGTGGCCGGCGGGGAGGCGACGGCGAAGGCGATCCCGGATGCGGATCTCGTCGTGATCCCCGGGATGGGCCACGACCTCCCGCGTCCGGCGTGGCCGACGATCATCGGCGCCATCGTCGACAACGCCGCCCGGGCTCGCGCCGCCGAGTCGTGAACGTCGACCCGCCGCTGCGCCGGGCGCCACCGGCCGCGCTCGTGATCTTCGGCGCTTCCGGCGACCTGACGCGCCGCAAGCTGCTCCCGGCGATCCGCCGGCTCGGTCGGCAGAGCCGGCTCCTGGAGGGACTCGCAGTCGTCGGCGTCGCCCGCAGCGACCTGGGCGATGCCGGCTTCCGAATCATCATCGAAGACGCCGTCGGTGGCCCGATCAGTCCCGAGAACGTCGACAGCAACCGCTACGTGGCCGGCGGGTACGACGATCCCGACACGTACCGCCGGCTCGCCGACGTGCTCGACGAGCTGGACGCGACCGCGCGGCACGAGCGGCAACCGCCTCTACTACCTCGCCACGCCGCCGGGCACGTTCGCCGACATCGTGCTGGGGCTGGGGGCGGCCGGGCTCCACCGCGCCCCGCCGGCGGGTTCGCCCGGATCGTCATCGAGAAGCCGTACGGCCACGACCTCGCCAGCAGCCGCGATCCTCGACGACCACGTGCACGCGCGTCTTCGACGAGACGCAGACGTCTTCCGCATCGACCACTACCTCGGCAAGGAGACGGTGCAGAACCTCCTCGCCCTCCGGTTCGCCAACGCGATCTTCGAGCCGATCTGGAACCGCCGCTAGGTCGACCACGTGCAGATCACCGTGGCCGAGACCCTCGGCGTCGGCACACGCGGCGGCTTCTACGAGTCCGCCGGCGCCATGCGCGACATCGTGCAGAACCACGTGCTGCAGGTGCTCGCCCTCGCGCTCATGGAGCCGCCGGGCTCGTTCGACGCCGAGGCGATCCGCGACGAGAAGGTGAAGCTGCTCGCAGGCGATCCGGCTGCCCACGACGGGTCGACCGACGCGGTCCGCGGCCAGTACACCGGTGGCGGGCTCGGGCGAGCTGATGCGCCGGCTACCGCGACGAGGTCGGCGTCGACCCGCTGTCAGCACGACCGAGACGTACGTCGCCATGCGCCTCGACGTCGACAACTGGCGGTGGGCGGGCGTGCCGCTCTTCGTGCGCACCGGCAAGCGCCTGCCGGAGCGGGTGACCGAGGTGCGCCATGGCAGTTCCGGCGCCCGCCGCACCTGCCGATGCCGGCCGCCCAGGTCGACGGAGCTCGAGTCCGACGCCCTGGTCCTGCGGATCCAGCCCGACGAGGGCATCACGCCTGCGGTTCGGCGCCAAGGTGCCGGGCCACGACGTTCCGGGTGCGCACGGTGTCGATGGACTTCTCCTACGGCGCCGCCTTCGCGCGAGGAGTCGCCCGAGGCCTACGAGCGGCTGCTGCTCGACGCGCTCGTCGGCGACCCGACGCTGTTCATCCGCAGCGACGAGGTCGAGCAGTCGTGGCGGATCGTCGACCCGATCCTCGAGCGCTGGACGGACGACGATGAGCGCGGTGCCCACCTACGAGGAGGGGTCGTGGGGACCGGCCGCGGCCGACCGCCTCCTCGAGGAGGTGGGCCAGCGCTGGCGCGGAACCCGACCTCGCCCCCGACCGCCCGACGGTGAACGCGTGATGCGAGGCCCTTCGAAAGGAGCACGGCGATGAAGGCAGCGGTGTACGACGAGAACGGAGGCCGGAGGTGCTCCGCTACGCCGACGTCCCCGATCCCGCAGGTGCGCCCGGCGGGCTCGTGATCGAGGTCAAGGCGATCGGCATCCAGGGAGGCGACCTCATCAACCGCCGCGAGGGGAGATCGTCAGCCGCCCGCACATCGTCGGCTACCAGGCCAGCGGCGTCGTGCGCGAGGTCGGCGAGGGCGTCGACGGCTTCTCACCCGGCCAGCGCGTCGTCGCCATGATGATGCACGGCTCCCATGCCGAGCTGGCCAGCGTCACCGCCCGCAAGACGTGGGCGATCCCGGACGCCATCTCCTTCGAGGACGCCTCGGCGATCCCCGTCGAGTTCGGCACCGCCGACGACTGCCTGTTCGAGTTCGGCCGCCTGGCGGCCGGTGAGACACGTCCTCGTCCAGGCCGGCGCCGGCGGCGTCGGTCTCGCCGCCATCCAGCTGGCCAAGGCGGCAGGGGCGACGGTCTACTCGCACGGCCGTCGCCGACGGCCGGCTCGAACGCCTGCACGACTACGGCCTCGATCACGGCATCGACTACACGGACGCAGGACGTGCCGCCGAGATCATGCGCCTCACCGACGGCCGCGGCGTCGACCTCGTCGTCGACCCGATCGGCGGGCGCACGCTCGAGGGCAGCATCGCCGCCCTCGCCTACCGGGGCCGGATCAGCTGGATGGGCAACGCCGGCCGCGACGACCAGCCGCCGCACCATCTGGCCGCTCATGGAGAAGAACGGCATCGGTCACGACGCGTCTTCTTCGCCATGGAGCAGTCGAAGCAGCCCGAGCGGACCTACCAGCTGATCGCCCGGCTCATCGAACGCATCGGCGCGCGGCGAGCTCCGCGCCGTCGTCGACCGCACGTTCCCCCTCGCCGACGCCGCCGAGGCCCACCGCTACGTCGAGGCCGGCACCGCGTTCGGCCGCGTCGTCATGCTCCCGTAGCCCGGCCATGGCGGGTCCGAACCGGGTCACGATCGTCGGCGCCTCGCTCGCCGGGTTCCGCACCGCGCAGGGGCTGCGGGCGAACGGCTTCGACGGGTCGATCACCCTGATCGGCGACGAGCCCCACGAGCCGTACGACCGCCCACCGCTCTCCAAGCAGGTGCTCGCCGGCACCCGCCAACCCACCGACATCCTCCTCAAGCGGAACACGTCGCTCGAGGACCTCGGGCTCGACCTGCGCCTCGGCGAACGGGCGACCGACCTCGACCTCGAGCGGCGGCGCGTCGGGCTGCACGGAGGCGACCGAGTCGACTTCGACGCCGTCGTCATCGCCACCGGCGCCGTGCCGCGGACGATCCCCGAGACCCCCGACATCGGCGGCATCCACGTGCTGCGCACGGTCGACGACTCCCTCGCCGTGAGAGCGGCGATGGAGCACGGCCCGAGGGTCGTCGTCGTCGGCGCCGGGTTCATCGGGGCCGAGGTCGCCGCGACCGCTCGCGGTCGGGGCCTCGACGTCACGATCGTCGAGGTGCTGCCGGTGCCGCTGAGCCACGCGCTCGGTCCGGAGATCGGCGCCGTGTGCGGCCGGCTCCACCTCGACCACGGCGTCGACCTCAGGTGCGGCGTCGGCGTGGCCGCGTTCGAAGGGACCGACGCCGTCGAGGCGGTCGTGCTGTCGGACGGGTCGCGCCTCGAGGCCGATCTCGTCGTCGTCGGCATCGGCGTCCGGCCGGCCACCGACTGGCTCGTCGGATCCGGCCTCGAGCTGGCCGACGGCGTGGTGTGCGACGAGGCGCTCCGGGCCGTCGGCGCCCGTTCGTGTTCGCCGCCGGCGACATCGCCCGGTGGCACAACCCGCCTACGGCGAGCAGATGCGGATCGAGCACTGGACCAACGCCACCGACCAGGCGAGGGCGGTCGCCGCCAACCTGCTGGCCGGCGACGATCCCGCCCCGTTCGCCAGCGTGCCCTACGTGTGGTCGGACCAGTACGACCGCAAGATCCAGATCCTCGGACGATGCCGAGCCGACGACCGCGTGGAGGTGGTCCTGGGGACGACCGAGAGCGGCCGCTTCGTCGCCCTGTACGGCAGGGACGACCGTCTGACCGGCGCCCTCGGCTTCTCGATGCCGGCGAAGCTCCTGCAGTTCGAGAAGCTGTTGAACGAGCACGGTTCGATGCACGAAGCGCACGCACTCGCGACGTCCCTGAGGTGACCGGGGGACGCCGGAGATCCTGTGGGTGCGTATCCGTCCTGTGTGCGACAACCCGGCTCTGAGACGGGTTCGCACACAGAAGACGGCTTCCCACTCAGGAGTGTCGCCGCCTCACCGGCGAGCCGAACCGGATCACGTTGCCGTCGGGGTCGATGTGGACACCCTCGTGCTGGCCCCAGTCGGTGTCCTCCGGCAGCCTGACCTCGGCGCCCGCGGCACGCCACGCCTGAGCGAGCTCGTCGGCGTCGTCGACCCAGAGGTACGCCGCGCTGGTCGCGGTCGAGCGATCGACCTCGGGCACGAGCCCGAGGTGGATCTCGATGCCGTCGAGGGTGACATAGCCGTACCCGCCGCCGACGTACTCCCGCGTGGCGAAGCCGAGTCTCCCGTAGTGCGCCAGGGCAGCCCCGAGGTCGCGCACGGGGAAGATCGGCGCGATGCGCTTCACGGTCGCCATGAGCAGACGGTACCCGTGGATCGACGGCAAATCGGTCGCCGCTCGCCGGCTCGCGTGCAACGGTGCGCCGGTGCCGACGATCCACTTCGACGAACGGATCGCCGCCGGGTACGACGCCGACGTCGACGGACATGTTCGACCCGGCCGTCCTCGACCCCACGGTCGACTTCCTCGCCGAGCTCGCGGCCGGCGGCGCCGCCCTCGAGCTGGGGATCGGCACCGGTCGCGTCGCGCTGCCGCTCAGCCACCGCGGTGTGCCCGTACACGGGATCGAGCTGTCGCCGGCCATGGTCGAACGGCTGCGGGCGAAGCCCGGCGCCGACGCCATCGGCGTGTCGATCGGCGACTTCGCCACGACCCGGGTGGACGGCAGCTTCCGGCTGGCGTACCTCGTCTACAACACGATCATGAACCTGACGACGCAGGACGAGCAGGTCGAGTGCTTCCGCAACGTCGCCGCCCACCTCGAGCCGGGCGGGTGCTTCGTCATCGAGGTCGTCGTACCGGCGCTCCGCCGGCTTCCGCCCGGCGAGACGGTCAGAGCGTTCGCGGTCGACCCGACCCACCTGGGCTTCGAGGAGTTCACCGACATGACGGCCGCGCAGATCGCCTACTCCCACCACTACTGGGTCGCCGGCGGCCGGCTCGAGACCTTCTCCGCCCCCTATCGCTACGTGTGGCCGTCCGAGCTCGACCTGATGGCTCGGCTGGCGGGCATGACCCTCCGTGAGCGTTGGAGCGGCTGGGACCGCGAGCCGTTCACCAGCGACAGCCCCTCGCACGTGTCGGTCTGGGAGAAGCCCCGTCCGTAGGCTCCCACCGATGGTGACCGAGCTCGATCTCGAGGTGGCGGGCGGTCGCACGCTCCACGCGTACGACGCGGCGGGAACCGCGCCGGCGATCAGCTCGCCGTGTTCTGGCACCACGGGACGCCGAACGTCGGTGCGCCCCCACGACCGCTCTTCCCGGCCGCGGAGAGGCTCGGCATCCGCTGGGTCTCCTACGACCGGCCCGGCTACGGCGGATCGAGCCCGAACCCGGATCGCGACGTGGCGTCGGCCGCCGCCGACGTGGCCAACGTCGCCGACGCGCTCGGCATCGATCGCTTCGCGGTGCTGGGCCACTCCGGTGGCGGACCGCACGCGCTCGCGTGCGCGGCCCTGCTGCCCGAACGCGTCCTCGCCGCCGTCAGCGTCGCCGGGCTCGCACCGTTCGGCGCCGAGGGCCTCGACTGGTTCGCGGGCATGACGACCTCCGGCGTCGCATCGCTCCGCGCCGCCCGGGAGGGCCGCGCCGCCAAGGAGGCCTTCGAGGCATCGGGCGTCGAGTACGACCCGGAGTTCACGCCCGCGGACCTCGCGGTGCTGTCCGGGGCCTGGTCCTGGCTCGGGGAGGTCGTCGGTCCCGCGGTGGCGGCCGGACCGGGCGGCCTGATCGACGACGACCTCGCCTACGTGGCGCCGTGGGGCTTCGACCCCGGCGAGGTGTCGAAGCCGGCCCTGTTCGTGCACGGCGGCCGGGACCGGGTCGTCCCGAGCTCGCACAGCGAGTGGCTGGCCGCCTCATGTCCGGCGGCGGAGCTGCGGCTGTCGCGCGACGACGGCCACATCTCGGTCCTCGACCACGCCCCGGCCGCCTTGGACTGGCTCAGGGCGCAGGCCCGGTAGCGGGCGAGGGTCAGTCGAGCGCCGGCTCGGGCCAGGTGCGACCGAACCAGCGTTGGATCCGGCTGGAGCCGAACTCGAGCTTGTCGGCCACGAACGCCAGCGACGGTGGGTCGAACTGCCCGGTCGGTGGCTGCCCGCTGACGAACATGACGTCGACGCGGGCGACGCCCTCGTCGCCGAACTCGAGGTAGCAGATCCCGCGGCCGTCGTAGTGGTGCGCGTCGCCGGCGCCCCGGAGGAGGGCACCGATGGCGTCGGCCACCACCGACGCCTGTCCTTCCGCGAACACGCCCGCCTTCGGTGTCCCGACGCTGGTCACGTCGCCGACCGCGTACACACCCGGGAACGCGGTCTCGAGCGTCCGCGGGTCGACCGGGATCCACCCGTCGACCGTCATCCCCGACTCCGCCACCACCTCGGGCACCCGGTGCACGGGCACGCCGAGGAACAGGTCGTAGGGCATCTCGCCCCCGTCGCTGAGCAGGGCGACGCGTCGCGCCGGGTCGAGGCCGCGCACCAGGGTTTCGGGGTGCCAGTCGATGCCCCGCTCGGCGAACGCGGCCAGGAGCGCCTTCGACGCCACCGGCGACGGCGGGATCGGGACGCCGAGCGGCATGACGAGCGCGATCTCGGACCGGTCGCGGAGCCCCCTCGACGACAGGTAGTCGTGCATCATGAGCACCGTCTCGCTCGGGGCCGGCGGGCACTTGAAGGGCGTCGAGGTGACCGCGACGATCACCCGACCTCCGTCGAAGCCGGCCAGCACGTCGCGGCAGGCGAAGGCACCGGCCTCCGTGTAGAACTCGTTGCCCCCCTCGACCAACCCGGGCGTGGCGTCGGGGTGGAGGTCGGCACCGAGCGCGACGACGAGGACGTCGGCGTCGAACGTCCCGGCGTCGGTCTCGACCCGCTTGGCGCCCGGGTCGATCGACCGCACCGTCGTCTGGACGAACTGCACCCCCGGCTTGAGGACGTCGCGGTAGGGATGGTGGACCGACGTCGGCGAGACCCGGCCGAACATCACGTCCAGCTTCGAGAACCCGAAGATGAACCCGTCGCTCTGATCGATCAGGACGAGATCGAGGTCGTCACCGAACTCGTCGGACAACCGGGTCGTGAGCTCCAACCCGCCGAACCCCGCACCGAGCACCACCACGCGCATTGGCGGACCCTAGACGGAACCGAATCGCGGACGAAGCGTCGTCGTCCCGCGCCGAAGTCGCCCAGGCCTCGGGGCGCGGGCCCGGCGGGCTCAGCCGCCGCCGGGTGTTCGCCAGAACTGCTGCGGGATCGGGCCCGGTGGACTCGGGTGGTCTCGACTCGGCCGCCGGGGTCGGTGATCTCGAGGGTGGCGTCGGGGAGCAAACTTCGGTTGACCCCAGGCGAGCTCATCCGGGCGGTGCGCCGCCGGCGCGGTCTGCACCTGCTCGCAGAGGGCTTCGTGCCCGACACGGGCTCCCACGGGTTGACGGCGGCCGCGCCATCGCCGCGTACCCTCGATGCCGTGCACGAACCGGTCGGGCGCGCCGTCGTTCTCGTCGAGGGGGCGAGCGACCAGGCCGCGCTCGAGGCGCTGGCGCGGCGCCGTGGTCGCGACCTCGACGCCGAGGGCGTTCGCATCGTGTCGATGGGCGGGGCGACGACCATCGAGCGCTTCTTACGGGTGTTCGGCCCGCAGGGGTCCGACGTGCGGCTCGCCGGTCTCTGCGACGAAGGCGAGGAGCGCGACTTCCGGCGCGGGTTGGCCCGGGCCGGGCTCGGTGCGGGTCTCACCCGCGCCGAGATGGAAGCCCGGGGCTTCTACGTGTGCGTCGCCGATCTCGAGGACGAGCTGATCCGTAGCCTCGGCGCCGCCGCGGTGGAGGCGGTGGTCGAGGCGCAGGGCGAGCTCGGGTCGTTCCGCATCCTGCAGAAGCAGCCGGCCCAACGGGGACGGAGCATCGAGGAGCAGCTCCGGCGCTTCATGGGCACGCGCTCGGGGCGCAAGATCCGCTACGGGCGCGTGCTCGTCGACGCGCTGGACCTCGACCGCGTGCCGCGGCCCCTCGACGGCGTGCTCGCCTCCGTCTGACTAGGGCGCCGTGCTCGCGCCGGCGTCGTCGTCGTCCTCGGCGAGGAGATCGGCCGACGCCGCGAGCGCGGTCGCGACGGCGGCGGCCCGTTCGATCACCGCCGCCATGTAGTGCTCCGCCGTCGAGCTGTGGCCCCGCAACGGCGGCGAACCGAGCGAGTCGAGCAAGGCTCGCGGCGTCGCCGATGGCCGGATCGGCTCGGGGGTCTGCGGCGGGGGCACGCGCCGCCACAGGTCGTTCGCGGTCATCCCTCGCTGCGCCTTGGCCCGCCGGCCCCGCGACTGGTTGCGCTGGGCCATCAGGTCTCCTCCACGAGGAGCTTCTGGTCGTCGAGGCCGAGCGCGACACGGAGCTGGTCGGCGCCGAGGTCGTCCAGCGAGCTCGACTTGGGCAGCACGAGGTCGGCGATGCGGCGCTTGCCGGCGACCACGTCCTCGACCCGCTCGTCGATGGTCCCGGGGCACACGAGGCGGTGCGACACGACCGTGCGGGTCTGGCCGATGCGCCAGGCGCGGTCGCGGGCCTGATCCTCCTTGGCCGGGTTCCACCAGCGGTCGTAGAGCACGACGTGGTTGGCGGCCGTGAGGTTCAGGCCGGTGCCGCCGGCGGTGAGGGAGAGAACCAGCGCGCCCGCACCCTCGCCACTCTGGAACTCCTTGACCAGGCGGTCGCGGGCGCCACGGGCGAGACCGCCGTGGTAGCAGGCGATCGGGATCCCGGTGGTCTCGGTGAGGTGGTCGGCGAGGCGCTTCCCCCACTCGGCGAAGTGGGTGAAGATCAGCATCCGCTCGCCGGCGGCGAACACCGCCTCGACGAGCTCCTCGAGCCGGGCGAGCTTGCCCGAGCGACCGGCGAGCGGGCTGCCGTCGCCCTGGTAGGCCGCCGGGTGGTTGCAGATCTGCTTCAGGGCCGTGATGGCCGCCAGCACCGCCCCCTTCTTCGGCTCCCCGCCGGCCTCGGCGGAGTTGGCGATCAACGAATCCAGCACCGCCTGGTAGAGCCCGATCTGCTCGGCGGTCATCGTGCAGTGGTCGAGCTCGTCGATCTTGTCGGGCAGCTCGGCGGCGACGTCGGGCTCGGCCTTCGTCCGCCGGAACACGAGGATCCCGTTGAGCGCTCGCAGCGCCGCTTCGCCCTCGCCCGCGAGCTGGGCGACGAAGGTGGCGCCGTGCCCCGACGAGACCGGGGTTGCAGAAGTCGAGGATCGACCAGAGGTCGCCGAGCCCGTTCTCGATCGGCGTGCCGGTCAGGGCGAGCTTCGACCGCGCCGAGAGGCGACGCAGCTCCTGGCTGGTCTCGTTGGCTGGGTTCTTGATGGCCTGCGCCTCGTCGAGGATCAGCCGCCGCCACGACACCTCGGCCAGCGCCTCGATGTCGCGCACGGCGGTGCCGTACGTCGTGATCAGGACGTCGGCGTCGGCCACCTCGGCGGCCAGCTCGTCGGCCGAGGCACGGGTGGCGCCGTGGTGGATGACGGCGCGCAGCTCGGGCGTGAACCTCGCCGCCTCGGCCTGCCAGTTGCCGACGACCGCGGGCGGGGCGATGACGAGCGCGGGCCCTTCGCCTGGGTTGCGGGCGAGGTGGGCGAGGACCGTCGGCGTCTTGCCCAGACCCATGTCGAGCGCCAGGCAGCCGCCGAGCTCGACGGCGTCGAGGAACCCGAGCCAGCCGAGCGCCTCGGCCTGGTAGGTGCGGAGCTTGCCGACGAACCCCGGAGGGGACCCGACCGCCTCGGTCGAGACGGACGCGGCCTTGTCGAGGAGATCGGCCGCCCAACCGCCGCCTTCGACGAGCAACCGCTCGCCGAGCGGCGAGCCCTCGAGGCCGACGGCGTGACGCAGGATCTCGGCGCCGGTCAGCTGGGTGGTGCCGGCCCGTTCGGCGAGCGCGGCCGCCGCCTCCTTGAGGTCGACCCGGTCGAGCTCGACCCACCGACCGTGCGACTGCACGAGGGGGCGGGCCTCGGCCGCCAGCCGAGCGACCTCGTCGGCGGTGAGCTCGACGTCGTCGAAGACCGCCGACCACCGGACCGCGCTCAGCTGCCGGGCCCCGACGATCGAGTCGCCCGACGGCTCGACGAACAGGCGCAGACCCGGCTTCGGCTTCCGCCGCGACAGCGCCGGAACCCTGACCTCGAACCCGGCCGCCTCCAGCGACTCGCCGGTGCGGGTCATGAGGTCCCACGCCTCGTCGGTGCTGAGGTACACCTGCCCGCGACGCAGCGCTCCCGGCCGCTGCAGCTCGGGCAGCAGCCGCTCGAGCCGCACCAGCTCCTCGGCGACGGGCTGGGTCGACTTGGTGGCCGACAACGCGACCTCCACGTCGATCAGGGCGCGGTTGGGCCCCGGCGCCAGCACCGACAGGAACCAGGCGTCCCCCCGATCGGGCGGGTCGAGCTTGACGACGAGCTGGGGGCGCGCCGGGCTCGTCACCGGTCGGGTCCAACGCTGCATCCGGTCGGCGATCTCGGCGCCGGCCGCGGCAGGAGCGGGGAAGACCGAACCGTCGAGCCGGGTGGTGACCGACTCGGCGACATCGGCGGAGCTCCGGACGGTGGGCGGCGGCGCGGGCAGCTCCAGCATGCCGGCCGCCTGGGCGACGACGGCATGGACCACGGCGCCGAGGTACTCGAGGACGAGCGCGCGCGGCGTCATGGTCGGCGCCGCCATCACCCGCACCGGACCGGGCATGATCGAGGCGAGCGTGTCCAGGGTGGCGTGGTCGAGCAGTGCCGGCTGCCAGCGCACGCCCATCTCGACGGCGCGCCCCTCGCGCCGGATCGACCCGAGCGTCGGGACCACGTCGCCGCGGGCCACCTTTCGGACGGCCACGACGGCGGCATGACCGAGCCAGCGCACGCTGGCGCCGACCCCGTCGTCGTCGAGCCCGCCGCCGACGGCGACGAGCCAGCCGAGGGCGTCAGCCACCGGGATCGACACGGCTTCGGCCCGGACGCCGCTCGGGAGCGGGACCCCGTCGTGGACCCGCCAGCCGAGGGCGGGCCCGCCGAGGGCCTCGAGCCGGTCGGCGAGCTCCTCGTTCGTCGCCGGCGCTGCGGTCGGGCCGGCGGCCCACACGACGACTTCGCCATCGGCCCACGAGGCCTGGAGCTGCACCCCCTCGTCGTCGATGACCCCGAGGTCGGGCGCCGACGGGCCGGGCCGTCCGTGCAGGCGGTCGTAGACGATCCGCAGGCCCTCGAGCTCGTCGGCGAAGTCGGCGATGACCTGGTCGCGTTCCGGACCCGAGAGGCCCTGCACCGACTCGAGCCGGGCCTGCGTATCGGCGAACAGGCCGTCGAGCAGCCGCGACGAACGGGCACGGTCCTCGTCGACCAGCTCGAACTGGTCGTCAGTTGCCCTTCCCTCGGCGACTGCCCAGATGGCAGCTTCGAGAGCTTCGGTGTCGTTGTTCGTCTTCAACTGTGAGGCGCTCCTGGGCGCCCGGCCCGCACGTCATCCGACGCGGCGCCATCCCGCGGCATCAGCAGAGTGGCCCGCATCGGACCGACTCACCGCCACTGCTGGCGGGATGCTCGGAGCCATCCTACCGCCCCGTCGGGCCCTCCCAGCGCACGACGTCGTCGATCTCCCCGCTCTCCACGTCGTAGACGAACCCGGCGATGACCTTCACCGGGTCGAGGAAGGGGGTGCCGACGAGGACCTCGATGTCCTCGCGGAGCGCGGCGGTGTGGTCGTCGATCGGGAAGAAGCCGAGGTCGGCGCCGGTCCGCTCCCGGAGCTCGGCGTCGGTCACGCCCGCCAGGCCGCACTTCGTGTGCTGCATGACGACGACGGTGTCGACACCGAACACGTGGCACGAGAGCGCCAGGCTGCGCAGGACGTCGTCGGTGACCCTGCCGCCGCCGTTGCGGATCACGTGCGCTTCGCCGAGGTGCAGGCCGAGGACGGCGAACACGTCGATCCGGGCGTCCATGCAGGTGACGACGGCCAGCCGTCGGCCCGGACGGGCATCGGCGACCCTCGCCCGAGCGGCGGCGTAGCCCTTGTTGGCGTCGAGGAGGCGGATGACCTGCTCCATGGGCCGAGCAGCCTTGCAGAGAGCAGGATGCGCCCCCGACTCCGCACCGCGTCGGCCACGCCAGGAACACCATTGAGCGGAGCCGCCAGGACGGCGGCGGAGCGAACTCGCATGACGCGAGGAGCCGCCAGCATTCGCCGGCGGCTCCTGGTCTCTCGTGTCGTGACGGGTCTAGATGACCCGAACGTTCTGCGCCTCTTCGCCCTTGCGGCCGGGGGCGACGTCGAACTCGACCTTCTGGCCCTCGTCGAGGGTCTTGTAGCCCTCCGACTGGATGTTGGAGAAGTGGACGAACACATCGTCGCCCTGCTCACGTGAGATGAAGCCGAAGCCCTTCTCAGCGTTGAAGAACTTCACGGTACCTGTTGTCAATGAACTGCTCTTCCGTTAGATGCGGCGATCCATGTGACCACCGTGGGGACGACCGTACCAGGGCGGCTCCTACGCCACGCCTTCGGCCCGCCGGTGGTCGTCGGTCGGGAGGTCGCCATCGGTGACGGCCACGACGGTGCTCGCGACGAGCTCGGCCGAGCCGGCGATCGTCGTGGAGAAGGCGGTGTCGGCCGCGTCGCGCCCGGTGGCGATGCGCACGAGCGCCTGCCGGGGAGCCAACTTGGTGGCGTCGACGACCTCCCACCGACCGCCGGCGGCGACCTCGGCGACGGCGTGGAAGTCCATCGGTGACAGCCCGGGTGCGTACACGGAGACGAACCGGGCGGGAACGCCGAGGGCTCGGCAGAGCGCCACGGTGAGGTGGGCGAAGTCGCGGCACACACCGCGACCGGCGAGCAGCGTCTCGACCGCGGTGTCGAGGGGGCCGCTGCTGCCGAGCTCGTAGCGGATCCGCTCGAACACCCAGTCGCCGACGGCACGGCCGCGCCCGGAACCGTCGGGCAGCCCGCCGAGCTCGGCCGCGGCGAAGGCCTCGAGCGCGTCGGACGGGCAGTACCGGCTCTGCCGGAGCGCGATCAGCCCCTCGGCCTCGGTCACGGAGGCGTCGCCAGGGAGGGCGGGACGCAGCACGGCGCGGTAGTGCACGGTCAGCCGGCCGGCGCCGCTCCGGAGGATCTGGACCCGCCCGCCGTGGTCGACCGCCACCTCCTCGACGTCGACCGGTTGCCCGTCGACGGCGACGACGAGCTCCTCGACGTCGAGGGTCCCCGCCGTCGACGCCACCGCCACTTGCAGCGCCATGGCGACGTGCTCGCCGACGTCGAAGACGAGGTCGCAGCCGACCTCGGCCCGGCCGAGCCCCGTCGCCGCCATCTCAGGCGAGCGAGGACCAGAAGGACCCGAGGGTGGCTGCGGCCAGGTCGGGCGACTGGTAGGGCCAGAAGTGGCCGGCCCCGTCGAGGGTCTCGAAGCGGGCGCCCAGGGCGTCGGCGACCTCCGCGGCGAGCTTCTCGTCGCTGAAGGGGTCGTCGGTCGAATGCAGCACGAGTCCCGGCGCCACCGTCGGCGACCACGGGCCCCAGTCGGCGTACGGGTTGGGTGTGGCCGACCGGTACAGGGCGAGGATGCAGCCACCCATCGTGGCGTCGGATCCCGCCGCCATCTCCAGCGCGTCGTCGGGTGGGACACCCATGGCCTCGAACACTGATGCTCGTTGCTCGGACGGCATGTCGTTCTGGCTCTCGATGAACGCCTCGCCGTCGCCGGGCGTCTGCCAGATCTTGGCGAAGTCGTGCCACTCGTAGTCCGGGTGGGCGAGGTTCGCCACGTCGACCGCCCACGAGTGGATGCGGTCGCCGAACGCGGTCGCCACCCGGCAGACGAGCAACGCACCCCAGTCGTGACCGACGAGGTCGATCGGTCCGTCGATCCCGTCGAGCTCGCCGAGGACCCAATCGACGTACTCGTCCTTGCTGGCACCGAAGCCCTCGGGGCGGCTGCAGCCGAACCCTGGCAACGCCAGCGCCACGGAGTCCCGGTCGACCGCCGCTCTGACCTTCCGCCAGATGGCCGACGTCTCGGGGACACCGTGCACGAAGGCGATCACGACGCCCACGCTACGCACAGCACCCTCGTCGGAGTCGATACGGTCGAGTCCTCGTGATCGAGTTCGCCGGATTCACCGACACGCAGCTGGAGCGCTTCCGCGCCCTGCAGGCGGTGTCGTACGGCGTGCTCGCCGAGGTCGCGGCGCAGCTCGAGCCCGGGGTCACCGAGCGGGACGCGACGCGGTGGGCGATGAAGGCCTACCGCCGTGAGGGCGCCGACCGGTTCTTCCACCTCCCGGTGGCGCTGTTCGGCGAGCGTTCCGGGTTGCCCGAGCCCTGGACGACCGAGTCGTTCTGGCCGACCGACCGCGCTCTCGAGACCGGCGACGCCGTCGTGCTCGACGCCTCGCCCATCTTCGAGGGCTACGTGGTCGACACGTCCGTCTCGCTGAGCCTGGCGCCGAGCGCCGCGCACGCGGCGGCGATGGCCGACGACCTCACCTACCGCGCCGACGATCCTCGAGGCCGTGCGCGCCGGCGCCACGTTCCGGGAGATCGCCGCTGGCCGTCGACGCCGACCTGACGCGCCGCGGCGACCGGAACTGCCATCGGCTGCACCCCGAGGCGGTGCTCGGGCACCGGGTCGTGCGCATCACCGACCCCGACGCCGTCCCGCCGCCCGATCCGAGCGGCTTCGACCCGACGGTGCTGGGCTGGTTCATCCGCGGGATCGCCGCCGCCCGGGATCGCGGCGCCGCCTGCCCGACCTGGAGCGACCTGCCGACCTCGGATCACCGGCCCGCGCCCGGGCTCTGGGCCGTCGAGCCCCACCTCGCCCGCGACGACATCGGGGTGAAGTGGGAGGAGATCCTCGTCATCGACGACAACGACGCCTACTGGCTCGACGAGGACGTCCCCCATCAGCGCTGACGGTGAGCCGGCGCCGATGCGGACCCGCCGCGAGCCGCCTCGGTTCCGCCGGCTGACGGTCCGCCGGACCCAGCGCGTCAGCCCTCGCCTGGCCCGGATCACGCTGGCCGGACCCGAGCTCGAAGGCCTGGTCGTCGACCAGCCGGCGGCGAGCGTGCGGCTCCTGCTCCCGTCGACGGGCACCGGCGACGACGTGCTGCCCGGCTGGAACGGCAACGAGTTCCTGCTGCCCGACGGCCGGCGGCCCGCGATCCGGACGTTCACGCCGGTGCGGGTCGACCCGGTCGCCTTGGAGCTCGACCTCGAGATCGTCCTGCACGGCGAGGGGGCGGCCTCGAGCTGGGCCGAGTCGGCCGCGCCGGGCGCGGGTGCGGCCGTGTCGGGGCCGGGTCGAGGCTTCGCCGTCGACCCCGGCACGGCCGCCTTCCTCCTCGCCGGTGACGAGTCGGCCATACCGGCGATCGTCCAGCTGCTCGGCACCCTCCCCGCCGTGGCGACGGTGGACGTGCACATCGAGGTGGCCGACCCCGACGCCCGCGTGCCGCTTCCCGCGCATCCCGGCGCGACCGCCGCGTGGCACGACCTCCCGCCCGGCGCGGCTCCCGGGGACACGCTCGTCGCCGCCGTGCGCGACGCCGATCTCGCTCCCGGAACCCGGCTCTGGGCGGCCGGCGAGGCCGCCGCCATGCAGCGGATCCGGCGCCACCTGTTCGCGGATCGGGGCCTGTCGCGGGCCGAGGCGACGGTGCGCGGCTACTGGAAGCACGGCCGCGCCGGCGACCCCGCCGACGAGGTGTGAGTGCGCGCTCACTCAGATACCCTCGGGGCTCGTGGGACGAGCGACGGCGCTCCCGGCTGACGAGCGCAGGGCGGCCATCGTCGACACGGCACTGCCGCTGCTGCTGGCGAGCGGCGAGATGATCACCACCCGCCAGATCGCCGACGCCGCCGGCATCGCCGAGGGCACGATCTTCCGGGTCTTCGAGACCAAGGACGTCCTGATCGAAGCGGTCATCGACGCCGCCCTCGATCCCGGACCCGTCGAAGACGCCCTCGCCGCCATCGATGCCAGGCTGCCGCTCGAGGCGGCGCTGGCAGCCGCGGTCGAGGTCCTGCAGCGCCGGGTCATCGACGTCTTCCGGTTGGTGTCGAGCGTCGGCTCCCGCTTCCACGAGCACGCCCGGCGCCCGATGACCGACAGCCCGGGCCTCGTGGCCCTCCTCGAACCGCACCGCGACGCGCTCGCCTTCGAGCCGATCCTCGCGGCGCGGTACCTGCGGGCCGTGACGCTGTCGCTGACCCATCCCTGGCTGGTCGAGGTCCCAACGCCCCGCGACGAGATCGTCCGCCTCTTCCTCCGCGGCGTCGCCGGCGGGGCGACGGCGTGCTGACCCGGCTGCTCCGGCAGCACCTCCGGCCGTACCGCAACCTGCTGCTCGGCGTCCTCGCGCTGCAGACGGTCCAGACCGTCGCCGCCCTGACGCTCCCTGCGCTCAACGCCCGCATCATCGACGAGGGCGTCATCCCGGGCGACGTCGACTTCATCAGGTCGGAGGGCGCGGTCATGGTCGCGGTCGCGATCGTGCAGGTGGTGTTCGCGATCTGGGCCGTGTACCTCGGCGGCAAGGTGGCGATGGCCTTCGGCCGTGACCTGCGCTCGGAGCTCTTCCATCGGGTCACCGACTTCTCGGCCCGCGAGGTCGGCGCGTTCGGCGCGCCGTCGCTCATCACGCGGCTCACCAACGACGTCCAGCAGGTCCAGATGCTCGTCGTGATGGCGTGCACGATGGCGGTCGCCGCGCCCATCACGTTCGTCGTCGGCGTCATCGTGGCCGTGCGCGAGGACGTCGGCCTGTCGGTGGTCCTCCTGGTATGCGTCCCCGTGGCCGCCGTCGTGCTCGGCGTCCTCGTGTCGCGGATGGTGCCGACGTTCCGACGGATGCAGGACTTCGTCGACCAGATCAACCGCGTCCTGCGCGAGCAGGTGAGCGGCATCCGAGTCGTGCGGGCCTTCGTGCGAGAGCCGGAGGAGACGCACCGGTTCGCCGGCGTGAACGCCGACCTGACCGGGACGGCACTGACCGCCGGTCGGCTCATGTCCTCGATGTTCCCGACGGTCAACCTGCTCATCAACCTGTCCAGCGTGGCCGTCCTGACCCTGGGCGCCGACCGGGTGGCCTCGGGCGACCTGCAGGTCGGCTCCCTGGTCGCCTACCTCAGCTACCTCGTCCAGATCCTGATGTCGGTCGTCATGGCGACGTTCATGCTCTCGATGGTCCCGCGGGCCTCGGTGGCGTCCGGCCGCATCCAGGAGGTGCTGGACACCGCTCCCTCCGTCGTGCCGCCCGCCGCCCCGGTTCGCGACGTCGTGGGTCGCGGCATGCTCGAGCTCCGCGACGTCGGCTTCCACTACCCGGGGGCCGAGCACGCCGTCCTCGCCGACGTCTCCTTCGCCACCGCGCCCGGCCAGACGACGGCCATCGTCGGCAGCACGGGCGCCGGCAAGACGACGCTCGTCAACCTCATCCCCCGGCTGTTCGACTCGACCAGCGGCACCGTCCTCGTCGACGGGATCGACGTCCGCGACCTCGATCCCGACCTGCTGTGGAGCTGCATCGGGCTCGTGCCCCAGAAGCCGTACCTCTTCGCCGGAACCGTCGCCAGCAACCTGCGCTTCGGCAAGCCCGACGCCACCGACGCCGAGATGTGGGAGGCGCTGGAGGTCGCCCAGGCGGCCGAGTTCGTGCGGGAGATGCCCGGTGGCCTCGAGGCCCGCATCGAGCAGGGCGGCACCAACGTGTCCGGGGGGCAGCGCCAGCGCCTGGCGATCGCCCGGGCCCTCGTCCTCCGGCCCGAGATCTACATCTTCGACGACTCGTTCTCCGCCCTCGACCTCATGACCGACTCGCGCCTGCGAGCCGCGCTCGGCCCCTACACCCGCGAGTCGGCCGTCGTGATCGTCGCCCAACGGGTCTCGACCATCTCGACCGCCGACCTGATCCTCGTCCTCGAGGACGGCCGCGTCGTCGGCCGCGGGACCCACGACGAGCTCCTCGCCGACTGCCCGACCTACGCCGAGATCGTGCAGTCCCAGATCGGCGAGCGGAGCGCGGCATGACCGTCGTCGCCGACGACCGCGAGCCCACCGAGGGCGTCTCGGTCGAGGACGAGGCCGAGCGCCGCAGCCTCACCGCCCCCGAGACCAGGGCGGCCGGGCGCTGGCACTCCGCCGGCGTGCCGACCGAGAAGTCCAAGGACTTCGGCTCGTCGGTCCGGCGCCTCGGCCGGCTGCTCGCCCCGCAGCGGTCGATCCTGGTCGTCGTGCTCGTGCTGGCCGTCGCCAGCGCCGCGCTCAACGTGCTCGGGCCCCGCGTCCTCGGCCACGCCACCGACGTCATCGTCCAGGGCGTGACGAGCGAGCAGGGCATCGACTTCGGCGAGCTCCACCGCATCCTGCTCGAGGCGGTCGCGCTCTACCTGGCGTCGGCCGCCCTGGCGATCCTCACCGCCTACCTGCTCGCCGGCGTCGTGCAGCGGCTGATGTTCGGCCTGCGGGCGGCGGCCGAGGACAAGCTCAACGCGCTGCCCCTCAGCTACGTCGACAAGCAGGCCCGCGGCGACCTGCTCAGCCGGGTCACCAACGACCTCGACAACCTCGCCCAGAGCCTGCAGCAGACGCTGAGCCAGATGCTCACCTCCGTGCTCCTGCTCATCGGCGTCTCGGTGATGATGTTCACGATCTCGCCGCTGCTGGCGGTGGTGGCCCTGACGACCGTGCCGCTGTCGCTGCTGGCGATGCGCTTCGTGGCTCGACGGGCCCGGCCGCGGTTCATCGCCCAGTGGCGAAGCACCGGCGCCCTGAACGCCCAGATCGAGGAGACCTTCACCGGCCACGCCATCGTGAAGTCGTTCGGTCGCCAGCGCGAGGTGGAGGCCCGCTTCCAGGAGACCAACGACGAGCTGTACGAGTCGTCCTTCGGCGCCCAGTTCATGTCGAGCCTCATGCAGCCGCTGACGATGTTCCTGGGCAACGTCCAGTACGTGATCGTCGCCGTGGTCGGCGGCCTGCAGGTCGCCAGCGGCGCCATCAGCGTCGGCGACGTCCAGGCGTTCATCCAGTACTCCCGGACCTTCTCGATGCCGCTCACCCAGCTGGCGTCGATGATGAACATCTTCCAGTCGGGCATCGCCTCGCTCGAGCGGGTGCTCGAGCTCCTCGACGCCGAGGAGCAGAGCCCGGAGGCACCGGAGACGGACTCGCCGGCGCCGGTCCGCGGCCGGGTCGAGTTCGAGGACGTCTCCTTCTCCTACGACCCGGACCGGCCGCTGATCGAGTCGCTCTCCCTGGTGGCCGAGCCGGGGCAGACCATCGCCATCGTCGGGCCGACCGGTGCGGGCAAGACGACGCTCGTCAACCTCATCATGCGGTTCTACGAGCTCGACGGCGGCGTGATCACCCTCGACGGGCGCGACATCGCGTCGATGCCTCGCCACGAGCTGCGCTCCTCCTTCGGGATGGTGCTTGCAGGACACGTGGCTGTTCGGCGGCACGATCCGCGAGAACATCGCCTACGGCAACCCCGACGCCACCGAGGAGCAGATCCTCGAAGCGGCGCGGGCGACCTACGTCGACCGGTTCGTGCACTCGCTGCCCGAGGGCTACGACACCGTCATCAACGAGGAGGGCGACAACGTCAGCGCCGGCCAGAAGCAGCTCCTCACGATCGCCCGCGCCTTCCTGTCCGACCCGGCCATCCTCATCCTCGACGAGGCCACGAGCTCGGTCGACACCCGGACCGAGGTGCAGATCCAGGAGGCGATGAACGCGCTCCGCAGCGAGCGCACGAGCTTCGTGATCGCCCACCGCCTCTCGACGATCCGCGGCGCCGACACGATCCTCGTGATGGAGCGCGGCCGCATCGTCGAGCAGGGCTCCCACGACGAGCTGCTCGCCCGCGACGGCGCCTACCACCGCCTCTACAACGCGCAGTTCACGGCACCCGCGACCGAGGTGGCGTGATGGCCGGTCCCATCGACCCGCGCCCTCGGGTGGAGATCCGCACGTCGACCCGCCGGCGCAAGACGGTCGCCGCCCACTGGGAGGCCGACACGATCGTGGTGATCGTCCCTCACCGGATGCCCAAGCGCGACCGGCAGGCCTACGCCGACGAGCTCGCCGCCCGGCTCGTGGCCAGCCGCGCCAAGCAGCGACCGAGCGACGCCGCGCTGACCGAGCGCGCCGCTCGCGCTGTCGCGCCGGTACCTCGACGGCCGGGCCGTGCCGGCTGCGGTCACGTGGTCGTCGCGCCAGCGTTCGCGCTGGGGCAGCTGCTCGCCGGCGCAGCAGACGATCCGGATCAGCGACCGGCTCCAGGCCGTGCCGGCCTGGGTCCTCGACACCGTGCTGGTGCACGAGCTCGTCCACCTCCTGCACGCCGAGCACAGCGCCGAGTTCCATGAGCTCGCCGACCGCCATCCCCGCACCGCCGAGGCCGACGCCTTCCTCGCCGGCTACGCCCTCGGCCTCGCCAACCACGACGATTCGGCGGCCGGTTAGTCCTGGCGCCGCTTCGTCGCCGCTCGGATGCGCTCGGCCTGCTCGACGAGGGGCTGGAGCACACCCAGCGTCTGCGCCGTCATCTTCTGGTGGCGCTCGGCGAGCTTGGCGAACCGCTCGGAGAGCACGCGCTGCTGCTCGGCCCACGCCGCGAGCGCGTCGACGAGCTCCTGCTGCTCCTCGAGCATCGACCGCATGGGCATCACCCACATCGTCGACAGCTCGGCGATCTGGCTGCTGTACCGCGCCATCGGCTCGACGAACCGGGCCGTCGGCGACCGCGAGAACTCCTCGGCCATGGTCTGCGGCGGCGTCGGCGAGCTGCTCGCCGACGTCCTGGATGACCTTCAGGGCGTCGTTGATCCCCGGGATCGAGCGGTCGTCACCGGTTGCCTTCGGCATCTTCGGTCCTCCGAGATCGACGACGTGCGAACGACCGCAGTCTGCCGCGTCGCTCAGGGATGAGGGCGACCGCGACGACCATCGGGGTTCCTTCGACGTGACGTCGTTCACCGCAGGTGCGAGAGTCGCGTGGTGATCCTCGAGCAGCTCGTGGTGGACCCTGCCGCCTTCGCAGCACGGAACCGGGTGGGCGGTGAAACCGGAGGGCGCCTGCAAGGGCGACATCTGCGTGCCGCTGCCCGACGGGCCCGGCGCGCCGACGGCCACCTCGCCGTCGCCGGTGCTCGCCGAGCGCCTCGGCATGCCGCTCCTGCACGACGACGCCAACCAGCTCTGGGCCCTCGGGCCGGCATCGGTGAGCGGCCGGGCGCTCGACACCGCGGAGGCGCCCGACCTCGAGCTGCCCGACGTCGACGGCAACCCGTTCAAGCTCTCGTCGCTGCACGGGAAGAAGGTGCTGCTCGTCGCGTGGGCGTCGTGGTGAGGGTGCCGTGACGACCTGCCCGGGTGGCAGGCGCTGCGCGAGGAGCTCGCTCCGCTCGGTCTCGAGGTCGTGACCGTCGCCCTCGACGCCGGCGGGGTCGACGCCGCCCGACCGTTCATCGAAGCCGCCCAGCCCTACGCACCCGTCGCTGATCGACGAGACCCACGTGTGCGACGAGCTGTTCGGCTTCGTCAACGTCCCGAACGCGGTGTGGATCGACGAGCAGGGCACGATCGTGCGTCCGGCGCACGCGGCGCACATCACGCGGTCACCGCTGCGCGACATGGAGGTCCCCGAGGGTCTCGGGCGCATCGGCGAGGTCCTCACCGAGGCCAAGAAGATCCGCACCGACCCCGACGGCTACCGCGCCGCGATCGGCGACTGGGTGGAGCACGGCGCCGACAGCGAGTTCGCGCTGGCGCCCGGACGAGGTCGTCGCCCGTTCCCGTCCGCGACCGCGCGAGCACGCCGAGGCCGCGGCGGCCTTCGAGCTCGCCCAGCACCTGTGGCGCGCCGGCGACCGTGACGCCGCGGTGAGGTGGTTCCGCCGGGCCCACGAGCTGCATCCGGAGAACTGGACCTACAAGCGCCAGGCGTGGACGTTCGCCACCACCCCCGAGGGCGAGCCCAGCGACCTGCTGCAGGGCCCGAACGACCTGTTCGAAGGCAACTGGCTCGACGATGTCCGCGCCGCCGGCGCCGAGAACTACTACGAGCCCTTCGAGCCCTGAACCCATCCCGAACCGGCGGTGGTTACCGGCGTATGGAGCGAACGGCCACCGCCACTTCGTGCGCTACGGGGTGATCACGCCGTGGACGGGCGGCGGGCGCGTCGCCCTCGCCGGCCATGGCTCGCAGGAGCGCGTCGGCGCCGTCGAGGCCGGCGCGCCGCCGGGGCAGGTCGGCGAAGGGGTAGCGCCCGGAGGCGAGCAGGTCGAGGGCGGCGCGGTACGCGGGCGCGTCGACGCCGAGGGCGCCGAGGATGCGCAGCTCCTTGTAGACGACGTGGTCGGGCCAGAACCCCGGCGTCTCCGCCGACCCACGCGTGCCGGCGAGCACGATCGTCCCGCCGGGGCGGGCGAGGGCGACGGCCTGGGCCAGGGCGGCCGGGCGCCTTGGCCGTGACGTCGACGACGACGTCGGCGAGCCCACCCGTCGCCTCGCGCAGCGCCGCGGCCGGGTCGGTGGTGGCCACGTCGACGGTCGAGGTCGGCGCCGAAGTCGCTCGCCAGCGCCAGCCGCTCGTCGTCACGCGGTCCGACACCGGTCACCATGACGAACCCGGCCCCCGCCTCCTTGGCCGCCGCGCACGCCGGCGAGGCCGCGCACGCCGGGACCGAGCACGGCGACGACGTCGCCGGGCCGGGTGCCCGGCACCGTCACCCCCCACCGGATGCCGGCACCGAGCGGGTTGAACAGCGTCGCCACGACCGGGTCGAGCCCGTCGGGGACCGGCAGCAGCATCGAGTCGGGCGCCAGGTACTGGAGCTCGGCGTACCCGCCCCAGAGCCCGGGAGCGCGGTCGACGGCGATGAAGCCGTACATGTCGCCATGCCGTGGCGGGCGCAGCGCCGGTACTCGCCGGCGCAGGCACCGGTCGCACGCGCGGCACGACTGGAACACCTCGACCGCGACCCGGTCGCCGACGGCGACGCCCCAGCGCTCCGCCGCGGCGGCGCCGACCGCCTCGATCACGCCGACGGACTCGTGGCCGGGCACGAAGGCGAACCCGGCCGGCAGGACGCCGGTGTACTGCTCGTGGTCGGTGCCGCACAGGCCGCACGCCTCGACGCGCAGCAGCCCGTCGTCGTCGCCGATCTCCGGCAGCGGCAGCGCACGCGGCTGCCAACCGGCGCGGCTCCTCGAGGACGAGGGCCCTGGTGACCGCGACCGGCGTCTGGTCAGCGCTCACCGCCCCAGCAACCTAGCCACCAGTGGCAGGCTGCTCGCATGGCCGGACTCCGATGCGAAGGCGGACCTCCACCGCTACCTGCAGTCGGCACGCGAGGCGATGCTGTGGAAGCTCGACGGGCTCTCCGAGTACGACGTCCGCCGGCCCATGACGCCGACCGGCACCAACCTCCTCGGCCTGGTCAAGCACCTGGCCAGCGTCGAGCTCGGGTACTTCGGCGAGACCTTCGGACGGCCGTCCGACGAGCCGCTGCCGTGGTGGGACGACGACGCCGAGCCCAACGCCGACATGTGGGCGACGGCCGAGGAGTCCCGCGACGAGATCGTCGCCCTGTACCGGCGGGCCTGGGCGCACGCCGATGCGACCATCGAGGCCCTCGCCTTGGACGCTGTGGGCCGAGTGCCGTGGTGGCCCGACGACCGGAGCGAGGTCGACGCTGCACCGCATCCTCGTGCACGTGATCGCCGAGACCAACCGGCATGCGGGGCACGCCGACATCGTCCGGGAGCTGATCGACGACGCGGTCGGCCTGCGCGAGGACAACGACAACATGGCCCCGGGCGACGCCGAGTGGTGGGCCGGCTACCGAGACCGCCTGGAGCAGGTGGCGCACGAAGCCAGCAAGGCCCCCGGCGAGGACTGACCGCTCGTCATGGACTTCGGCGCTCACCTGCCGCTGATGGACTTCGGCGGCAACCCGTACACCCTCGAGCACCTGACCTCGTACACCGAGACCGCGGCGCGTCTCGGTTTCAGTGCACTGTCGGCCAACGACCACATGGTGTTCTCGGTGCCGTGGCTCGACGGGCCGACCGCCCTGGCCGCCGTGATCGGCCACTCGGGTGCCATGACGCTCGCCACGACGGTGTCGCTCCCGGTCATCCGCGGACCGGTGCCCCTCGCGAAGTCCCTCGCCGCCATCGATCGGCTCAGCCAGGGGCGCCTCGTCGTGGCGGTCGGTCCGGGCTCCTCGGAGCATGACTACGCCGCCGTCGGCATCGACTTCGCCGAACGCTGGGCCCGTCTCGACGAGTCCATCGGCGCGCTCCGCGCCTTGTGGCAGGCCGGCGCGCCACCCGTTCGTCGGTCGCTTCTACTCGACCGAGGGCATCAGCCTCGATCCCACACCCCGTGCGGGACGGCGGGCCGCCGATCTGGGTCGGGAGCTGGGGCTCGGAGGCCGGGCTGCGCCGCACCGCCCGCCTGGCCGACGGCTGGCTGGCGTCGGCGTACAACACGACACCGACGCTGTTCGGCGAGGCATGGGCGCAGCTGCGGGACCTGCTCCCGGGCCACGGCAAGGATCCCGAGGCGTTTCCCAACGCCCTCTCGACCATGTGGTTCCACATCACCGACGAGCCGCGACGAGGCCGACCGGATCATTCGGGAGCGGCTGGTGCCGACCATCCACCGCCCGGAGGAGGTCCTCCGCGACCGCCTGCCGGTCGGTCCGGCCGACCTGTTCGCCGAGAAGCTCTCGGCCTTCGCCCGTGCCGGGGTCCAGCGGGTCTTCGTGTGGCCGGTTGCCGACGAGGCCAACCAGCTCGAACGGTTCTGGGAGACCGTACGGCCGGCGATCGCCGTCTCGTGACGGTCGTTCAGAACCTCCAGCGGGTGGCCCCTCCCGGCTCGACGGTCTCGAGGGCAGTCGCTGCTCGTGGCGTCAAGCGGTAGACGTGCCAGGGCGGACGCCCTGCGGACGGCGCGCTGAACTCGGCCGTGATCGCCTGTCCGGTCTCGTCCACGCGCGCCGGCCATCCGTCCGCAGCCCAGCGCGCCGCCAGATCCGCGACGGTCTCGGGGTCGACGACCTTGTGGGCCTCGCCTTCCACCACGAGATCGAACTCCTCGGCGGCGAGGCTCAAGGAGCAGCGGGGGTCGCGGGCGAGGTTCGCACCCTTGCGCGTCGTCTCGCCGGTCTCGAACCAGAACGAGCCGTCGAGCCAGAGGGCGCCGATGCCGGTGACGTGCGGCGTGCCGTCCCGGTTGATCGTCGCCAGCCAGCACGTGTGCCGGTTCGGACCGCCCGTCCCCGGTGCCTGCGAGAACCCGTCATCGAGGCGTGCGGTGATGCGAGCCCAGTCGAGCAGGGGCAGGTCGTACAGGTCGGCGAGGTTGTGCGCTTCCACGACGGATGGACGAGCCGAGGGATCGGAATTCATCGCCAGCGCTCAGACGATGCGGTAGGTCTGGATGCCGTGGGCCACGACGGCGCCGTCGGCGTCGGTCGCGGTGATCTCGGTGAAGGTGAGCTCCTTGCCGCGCCGGATCGCCCGGGCGTGGCAGAGCAGGTCGGACCGCTTGCAGGCGCCGACGTACTGGACCGACATGGCGACGGTCGAGGCGCGGGCTCCCTTGTCGAAGTCGTGGTTCGACCACGCCGCCAGCGCGCCGGTCGTGTCGATCACCGAGGCGATGACACCACCGTGGTAGTAGGTGCCGTCGTTGGTGAGCTCCTCGCGGAACGGCAGCCGGATGGCGGCCTCGTCGGGCTCGTAGCGCTCGATCTCGATCCCGAGGCTGGCGAGGTACGGCGTCGTGGGCATCAGCTCGGCGATCGCCGCCCGCCGCCGCAGCTGCTGCTCCTCGGACAGCTTCTCCTTGTCGCTCATCTCGATGCGCTCAGACCCGCTGGGTCCGGCCCTGCCAGTGCTCGTCGCGCAGCACGCGCTTGAGCAGCTTGCCGGACTCGGTGCGCGGCAGGGAGTCGCGGACCTCCCAGGTTCGGGGGCGCTTGTAGCCGGCGAGGTGCTCGTGGGCGTAGGCCTCGAGGGCGGCGAGGTCGATCGTGTGACCGGGTCGGGGCTGCACGACGGCGTGCACCGACTCGCCCCACTCCTCCGACGGGATGCCGAAGACGGCGGCGTCCATGACGTCGGGGAACTCGTGGAGCACGGCCTCGATCTCGGCCGGGTAGATGTTCACCCCGCCGCTGATGATCATGTCCTTCTTGCGGTCGCAGATGTAGAGGTAGCCCTCGTCGTCGAGGTAGGCGACGTCGCCGACGGACTTCCACCCGTCGAGGTCGGTGATCCGCTCCTCGGTGGCGTGGTAGCCGTCGAGGGCGCCCGTGCTGCGGATGAAGAGCTCCCCCGGTTCGCCGACGGGCTGCTCCTTGCCGTCGTCGTCGACGACCTTCACCTCGACCGTGCCGTACGGCTTGCCGCACGAGCCGGGCTTGCGCAGCTGGTCCTCGGGCGGGAGCACGGCGTCGACGCCGAGCTCGGTCGAGCCGTAGACCTCGAAGAGGAAGTGGTCGCCGAGCTTGGCGATGAGCTCCTGCTTCAGCGCGTACGGGACCGGCGCGGCGTTGGCGACCAGCGAGCGCATCGACGACAGGTCGGCCCGTGCGAGCACCTCGTCGGGCAGGGCGACGATGCGCTTCAGCTGGGTCGGCGCCGAGAAGGTGTTCGTGACGCGGTGCGTCGCGCACGAGGTCGATCCAGCGCTCGGCGTCGAAGTGGCGCATGAGGACGATCGTGCCGCCGAGGGTGTGGCTCAGCGACGCCCACGCCAGCGGTCCCGAGTGGTAGAGCGGGCCCGGTCGTGATGTGCACCTCGTTGCCGGGCTGGAGGCGCAGCACCTGGAGGAGGTTGGCGAGGAGGACGGGATCGGTCGACGTCCGCAGCGCTCCCTTCGGCTTCCCGGTCGTGCCCGACGTGTAGATCATCGTGGCGCCGGTCGCCTCGGAGGAGGCCTCGCGCTCGATCGTCGCTCGCCGGAGGCGACGACGTCGTCCCACGCCAGCGCGCCTTCGAACGGCGTTCCGTCGAACACGACGACGTCGCGCACCTTCGGCAGCCGGTCCCGTACGGCCGCGACCTTGTCGGCGTGCTCGGCGTCGACGACGACGAGGACGGCGTCGCTGTTGTCGATGACGTACTGCAGCTCCTCGGCGTTGAACCGGTAGGCGGCCGGGACGGCGACGAGCCCGACCTTGCGGGCGGCGTGGATGAACGCGAGGACCGGCGTGCTGTTCGGGCCGCACCAGACGGCCCGTTCGCCCGGCTGCACGCCGAGCGCCGAGCAGGCCGCCGGCGAGCCGGTTCACGAGGGAGTTGAGCTCGGCGTAGGTCGTGACGGTGTCGCCGTCGACGATGGCGGCCTTGTCGGGGTTGGCGCCGGCGTGGACGGCAAGGGGATCGAGAGCCATGAGGTCGGTATCTCTAGTCGAGCGGCGACCACGGAGCGACCCGCAACAGCCGGCTCTCCCATCGGTCGCGGACCTCGAGGGCGTCGTGCATCCAGGTGCCGGGCGCTCGGTGCTCGGCCGGCACCTCCCGCCTGAGCAGCGGGGACAGCAGCTCGGGGCTGGGCGACGCGCTGCCAGAGCACGACCTCCCGCTCCGAGCCGGCGCCGAACATCGGCGTGAAGGCGGCGACCAGCTCGAGGAGGTTGCGGCCGTGCTCGGCGGCCCGCGCGAGGGTCTCGACGTACAGCGATCCGGCCCGCGCGAGGTAGTCGTCGAGCCGGCCCGGGTGGGGCCAGGCGGTGTCCTCCATGAACAGCCCGAGGTCGGGTCCGCGCTCGGGCGTCGGCGGGCATCGGCACGGCGTCGAGGTCGATCTCGACGAGGGGCGAGAACGCGGTCGGTACCAGCACCTTGGCCGCGGCGTCGAGCCGCATGCCGTCGACCTCGGCCTGCCACCTCGCGCAGGTCGCCGTGGCGCACACGGTCGTGGAGGTCGGCCGAGCGCCGTCGAGCGATCGCGACGGCGGTCAGCGCTGACGAACGTGTAGGACGGCCCCGTGCCGTGGGCCTGCTCGAGGAACCACAGCAGGCGCGCGTCGTCGCCGGCGGCGAGCAGGAGGCCGGCCCAGCCGTCGCGGTACAGGTCAGCGAACGCCTCGGCGTGGCGTCCGGCCACCCGGTGCACCTCGTGGAGGACGAGCATGGGCGCGGGACCCTAGGGCTGACCCCTACCACACCGGGGGCCGGCCTTCGGCCGCGGCGCGGATGCCCTCGGCGGCGTCGTCGGTGGCGCCGGCGACCTTGCGCATCGTCTCGCCGAACCGGATCGCCTCGAGCATCGAGAGGTGCTGCGGACCGCACCGCCACCTCCTTCGTCGCCCGCGCCGCGAGCGGCGCCGCCCGCACGAGCCGCGCCGCCAGGCGCGCGGGCCTCGTCCATCGAGCTCGTCGTGGGGCACGACCCAACCGGCGAGGCCGATCTCCTTGGCGCGCGCGGCGTCGATCCGCTCGCCGGTCAGCAGCAGCTCCATCGCGGCTGCCAGCCGATCAGCCGCGGCAGGCGGATGGCACCGACGATCGTCGGCACGCCGATGGTGACCTCGGGGAAGCCGAACTCGGCGCGCTCGCTGGCGATCACGAAGTCGCACCAGGTGACGAGCGTGAGCCCGTAGCCGAGGCAGTAGCCGTTCACCGCGGCGATGACCGGCTTGAAGATCTCCCAGCCGCTCTCGAAGGAGTTGATCGTCGGCTTCTCCCAGAACGTGCCGGCGAAGTCGCCGGTGCTGCCCGGCACCGTCGCGCAGGTCGGCGCCGGCGCAGAACGCCCGGCCGGCGCCGGTGACGATCGCCACCCACGCGTCCTCGTCGTCGCGGAAGCGGGTGAAGGCGTCGTTGAGGTCACGGCGCAGCTCGCCGTTCACCGCGTTGAGGGCGTCGGGCCGGTTGTAGGTGATGGTGGCGACGTGGTCGTCGAGCTCGAAGCGACGGTGCCGGTCATGGCCGCCATCATCCTCCGAGTGGGCGGCGGCTGCCCGAGCGGCGCGCCGGGTACATCACCCGATCGTGCCCCCCACGACGAAGCACGGTGTCCTCCTCCACCCCGTCGGCTCGCTCGATGACCACCACAAGGCCGGAGGTGGCGAAGCCGCCCGCCTCAGCGCCGAGGTCGACCCGGCCACGCTGATCGCGGCCGTCACCGACGCCGGGTTGCGGGGCCGCGGTGGCGCGGGCTTCCCGACCGGTGTGAAGTGGCAGACCGTCGCCGCCAACCGATCGGCGGCGGAGCTGCCGACGACGGTCGTGGTGAACGGCGCCGAGGGCGAGCCGGGGTCGTTCAAGGACCGGGCCATCCTGCGAGCCAACCCGTACCGGGTGCTCGAGGGCGCCGTCGTCGCGGCCAGGGCCGTCGGCGCCGACCGGGTCGTCGTCGCGCTCAAGGAGCGGTTCACCGACGAGGTCGCGGCGGTGCGCCGCGCCATCGACGAGGTCGCCGGACGCGGGTTGGGCCGACGGCGTCGCGTTCGACGTGCTCGAGGGCCCGACGCCTACCTCTTCGGTGAGGAGACGGCGCTGCTCGAGGTCCTCGACGGGCGTCCGCCGTTCCCGCGTGTCGCGCCGCCGTTCCGCCACGGAGCCGACGAGCTCGGCGACGGCGGCGAGTCCGCGGCCGACGTCGACCTCGCCGGACCGGGCGCGGCGACCGCCGCGCCCCCGACGCTGGTCGACAACGTCGAGACCCTGGCCAACGTGCCCGGCATCGTCGTCGAGGGCCCCGACTGGTTCCGCTCCGTCGGGACCGACCGAATCGCCCGGGACGCTCGTGTGCACCGTGTCCGGCGCCGGCCTCCCCGCCGGCGTCGTCGAGGTGGCGATGGGCACGCCGCTCTCCGAGGTGATCGAAGCGGTCACCGGTCGGGCGCCGCGCCGACGTGGCCGTGCTGCCGGGGGTGGCGAACGCCCTGCTCCCGCCGATCGGCGCTCGGCACGCCGCTCACGTACGAGGACATGGCCGGCGGCGGGCAGCGGGCTCGGCTGCGGCGCCTTCCTCGTCTTCGACGACCGACACCGACCCCGTCGCCATCGCCGCCGGCGTGGCCCGCTTCCTCGCCGTCGAGTCGTGCGGCCAGTGCACCCCGTGCAAGCAGGACGGGCTCGCCGTCGCCGAGCGCCTCGGTCGGTGGGCGGCGGTCGAGGCGTCGCCGACCCGAGCTCGAGCTCGCCGCCGTCGAGGACCACCTGCGCACCATCACCGACGGGGCCCGCTGCTACCTCGCGACGCAGCACCAGGTCGTCGTGTCGAGCGTCCTCGCCCTCTACCCCGAGCCGGTGCGAGGCCGGATCGCCGGCCACCGAGCCGGTCGAACCGGTGCCGATCGCTGCCATCGGCGATCTGGTCGACCGGCGCCGTCGTGCTCGACGCCGACCAGGCGACGCAAGCAGCCCGACTGGTCCCACGACCCCGAGGACTCGGGCCGGTCACCCGCCGACCGCCTCGAGTCCCGCGGCCCGTGAGCTCGGGCGCTCGGCGATGCGGGGGGCTAGCGGAAGATGTAGTCGTCGTCGTTCACGGCTCTGGTCTGCTGCCAGTACTCGAGGAGGCTGAAGGGCCAGTTCTGGGCGACGCGGCCCTTGGCGTTCTTGTACCAGGTGTTGCACGTCGGAGGCGCCCCAGGCCATGGCCCGGTTCCCGGCGTCGATGCGCTCGTTGTAGGCGTCGTGCACGTCGGGCCGGCACTCGAGGCGCCGGTCGCCCGTCTCGAGCAGCAGGCGCAGGCAGGCGAGCGATGTAGTGCGGCCTCGCACTCGGAGAAGTAGATGATCGAGCCGTTGATGACGATGTTCGTGTTCGGCCCGTAGATCAGGAACAGGTTCGGGAACTCCGGGCACGACGATGCCGAGGTAGGCCCGGGCGTCGCCGTCCCACCGCTCGTGCAGGTCGACGCCGCCGCGCCCGTCAGCCGCATCGGCGTGAGGAACTTCGACGCCTGGAAGCCGGTGCCGTAGATGAGGACGTCGACCTCGTGCTCGACGCCGTCGACGGTCCGGATGCCCTTCTCGGTGATCTCGGCGATGCCGTGTCGGTGACCAGCTCGACGTTCGTCGCGCTGCAGCGCCCGCGGCGTACACGCCGTTGTCGCGCACGATCCGCTTGGCGATCGGCGGGTAGCTCGGCAGCACCTTGGCGAAGCACGCTCGGGGTCGGGGACCTCGATCTGCGAGGAAGGCGGTGAGCAGCTGGCGGATGAGGTCGTTCGGCGGCCCGACGACCGTCCGGCCGCCGTCGTCCCACTCGGGATCGACCTGCGGCCATCGGCAGCAGGCCCTCGTGGCCCGCGCCAGAACAGCCACAGCCGGTCCCACCGGGCGTACTCCGGGACGTGGTGCAGCAGCCACCGCATCCCGGCCGGCAGCTCGTCGTGGTAGTTCGGCGTCGGGACGAGCCACGGCGGCGTGCGCTGGAAGATGATCGAGCTCGCTGGCGCGCTCGGCGACCGACCGGGATGAACTGCGCCGCGCTCGCCCCGGTGCCGATGATCGCCGACGCGCCGGCCGTCGAGGTCGATCGTAGTCGTCCCACGCGGGCCGAGTGGAACCAGTCACCGGCGTAGCGCTCGCGGCCGGGGATGTCGGGGAAGCTCGGCCGGTTGAGCTGCCCGACGGCGCTGACGATGGCGTGGAACCGGAGGCGTCTCCTCGCCGCCGCCTGCCGCCGCGCACCCGACGACCCACTCCTGCGGTCGTCCTCGTCGAGCTCGGCCCCGACGACCTCGGTGTCGAACCGGATGTGCGGTCGGAGCCCGAGCTCGTCGGCGCAGGTGCGGAAGTACTCGAGCAGCACCTGCTGGTCGGAGAAGAAGCCCGGCCAGTCGGGCGTCTGGGCGAACGAGTAGCTGTAGAAGTGGTTCGGGACGTCGACGCGGCAGCCCGGGATAGGTGTTCTCGAACCACGTGCCGCCGACGTCGGGGTTCTTCTCGAAGATCGACGAACGGGCACGCCGGCCTGCTGGAGGCGGTGGGCGGCGACGATCCCGCTCATGCCGGCGCCGACGACCGCGACCCGGAAGTCACGCTCCGGTGCGACGTCGTCCTTGTGCCACGTCGGCGCCCGGCGGTCCTCGCCGTCGAGCGCCAGCTCCTCCTCGAGCAGCGCCAGGTAGTCGCTCGGCGGCGTCGTCGCCGACGAGGAACTCGATGATCGCGCTCGAGGTCGGCGAGGGCGAGCGGCTCCGGTGCGGGGCAGCCGGCGTCGCGCCACGTGACGAGGGCGGCGGCGGCGAGGTCGCGCGCCTCGGCCTGCTCGCAGGTCGTGTAGCCCGACGTCGGGGTCGAGCAGCGCGTCGGGCTTGGGCCGCAGGTGCTCGCGGAGGACGGTGCGGTCGCCGGTGACCTGGGCCACCGTGGCGAGCAGCGGCGGCGACGTCGACGTCGTCGAGGGCCGCCCGGATCGCGGCGTCGTCCTCGGTGATCGGCTCCAGGTCGGCGTGGAGGCGCATGCCCACCTTGCTACACGATGGGGCCGATCCCCAACGTGGCGTCCGCGCCGATATTGGCAACTGTCATGCCAAACGTCAACAAACGGGCCCCCGGCCCGCTACGTTGGCGCCGTGGCCGACCTGCCTGCCGCCGCCGCCGCTCGGCCCCGAGGCCGACCCACGGCCGACGAAGCGCCGGCGGCGACCGACGAGGCGATCCTCGACGCCGCCCTCGAGGCGTTCGCGGAGCACGGGTTCGCCGCCACGTCGGTGCGGGAGCTCGCCCGTGGCCTCGGCGTCAGCCACAACCTCGTGCCTCAGCGCTTCGGGTCGAAGGAACGGCTCTGGTACGCCGCCGTCGACCACGGGTTCGCCGCACTGGCCGAGGCGGCTCGGTTCGAGATCGCCCCGGGCGACGAGTTCGAGACGATCCGACGCCTCATCATCGGCTTCGTCGAGGCGACCGCCACCCGACCGGCGCTGCTACAGATCATCAGCCAGGAGGCGACGCATCCCGGTCCCCGGCTCGACCACCTCTACGAGCGGTACATCGGGCCGACCACGAGGTCGGTCGAGAACGCGCTCGAGTGCCTCTACCGCGACGGTCGCGCCCGGCGGCGTGCCGACCGCCGCCTTCTACTTCCTCCTCACCCACGGCGCCGCCGGGCCGTTGGCGATGTCGGCCCTCGCCGGCCACTTCGGCCCCCCGGTGTCCGGCGACGACCCCGATGCGCTGCACGACTACGCGGAGTCGGTCGCCGACCTCCTGTTGCATGGCATCTCCCGCGACGAGCCCGCCCGCCGCCGGCGGCGACGGTGAGGCTGCGGCGCATGTCGAAGGACCTCCACGCCACCCACCGCCTCACCCTCGCCGGTGCGGTCGACGCCGACGGGCACATCCTCGAGCCGCCCGACCTGTGGGAGACCTACCTCGAGCCCGCCTACCGCGACCGGGCGCTGCGGTTCGTCGTCGACGAGAACGGGCTCGAGGAGCTCGAGATCGGCGGCCGCCGGTCGCAGATGAGCCGCCGCGGGTCGCCGTCGGTGCTCGGAGCGATGGGGGCGCCCGACCTCCGCGAGATGCAGCTCGACCCCGAGCGCACGTACGTCGGGGAGGCACCGTTCGGCAGCATGGACCCGGGTGAACGCCTGGCCCTGCTCGACGCCGAGGGCATCGACGCCGCCGTGCTCTACACGACCGTCGGCCTGCTCTGGGAGGCCGAGCTCGACGACCCGGAGCTCTCCCAGGCCTACACGCGGGCCTACAACCGCTGGATCTGCGAGTTCTGCGCCGGCACCGACCGGCTCGTCGCGACGGCGCACCTCTCCCTCAGCGATCCGGCCGCCGCCGCCAAGGAGCTCGAGCGAGCCGTCGGCGACGGCGCCAGGGGTGCGTACGTGGCGCCGTTCACCCACGAGCGACGACCCCTCGGCCATCCCGACAACGACGCCGTGTTCGCCGCCGCCCAGGACCTCGACGTCCCCTTCGCCATCCATCCGACCTTCGAGCCGGCGTGGACGCGGGGCGAGCGGATGGGTGGGTGGGAGAACGTGCGCAAGCTCCGGCTCCTCGCCTCGGTGACGGCGTCCGACGGCGTGCGCCAGCAGTTCACGACCCTGTTCGACTACGGCGTCTTCGACCGCTTCCCCCGGCTCAAGGTCGTCGTGCTCGAGTCCGGCGGCGGCTGGATCGGCTACTGGCTCGACCGCATCGACGCCGTCTACGGCCACACGTTCATCGGCACACGGGTGCCCCTCAAGGACAAGCCGAGCGACTACTTCCGGGAGCGCGTCTGGATCTCGTGCGATCCGGACGAGCGGACCATCCCTGCGCTCGCCGAGCGCTTCGGCGCCGACCGGTTCCTGTGGGCGTCGGACTTCCCCCACGCCGACCACACGCCCGACTACCTCGCCGATGTCGAGGAGTTGGCGCGCTCGTTCCGGGAAGGCGACGATCGGAACGGCTTCCTCGGGGCCAACGCCCGACTGCTGTACGGCATCCCGGCGACTGCAGTCGCCTCCGCCTGAGCGAGGAGATGACCATGCCCGCCCCTTGGCCGCTGCGCTTCGGCGCCTTCTTCGCCCCGTTCCACCCCGTCGGCCAGAACCCGACGCTCGCCCTCGAGTACGACCTCGACCGGGTCGTCGCCCTCGACCGCCTCGGGTACGACGAAGCCTGGTTCGGCGAGCACCACTCCGGCGGCTACGAGTTCATCGCCTGTCCCGAGATCTTCATCGCCGCCGCCGCCGAGCGGACCAAGCACATCAAGCTCGGCACCGGCGTCGTCTCGCTTGCCGTACCACCACCCGTGGCTGGTCGCCGACCGCCTCGTCCTGCTCGACCACCTGACCCGCGGCCGGGTCATCTTCGGGGCCGGTCCCGGTGCGCTGCCGACCGACGCGTACATCATGGGCATCGACCCGGTCGACCAGCGCCGGATGATGGAGGAAGCCGCTCGAGGCGATCCTCGCGCCTGTTCCAGTCGGACGAGCCGGTCTCGCGGGAGACCGACTGGTTCACGCTCCGCGACGGCCGGCTGCACGTCCGCCCGTACACCCACCCGCACCCCGAGGTCGCCGTCGCCGCCATGGTCTCGCCGTCGGGGCCACGGCTCGCCGGCGCAGCACGGCGTGTCCCTGCTCTCCCTCTCGATGTCGGTCGCCGATGGGCTTCGCCGCCGTCGGCGAGGCGTGGGGCGTCGTCGAGGAGATGGCCGCCAAGGACGGCCGGCCGGCGCCGGACCGCCAGACCTGGCGCGTGCTCGGCACCGATGCACATCGCCGAGACCGCGGACCAGGCGATCGAGGACTGCACCTTCGGGCTCGAGGACTTCGCCAACTACTTCGGCGGCGGCGCCGGGTTCGTGCCCGCTCGCCAACACCGTCGACGGCGAGCCCCGAGTCGCCCCGCGAGTACGTCGAGGCCTACGCCAACTCCGGCAACGTCGTGATCGGCACGCCCGACGACGCCATCGAGTACATCGAGGGTCTCATCGAGCAGTCAGGCGGCTTCGGCACGTTCCTGATGCTGGGCCACGACTGGGCCCGACCGGGCCGCGACGATGAAGCTGCTACGAGCTCTTCGCCCGCGAGGTCATCCCCCACTTCACCGGCCAGCTGACGGCACCGCGGGCGTCGCACGACTGGGCCGTCGCCAAGCGCGGCGAGCTGTTCGGGCGGGCCGGTCAGGCCATCCTCAACGCCATCACGTCCCACGTGGAGGAGACGGCGGCCGACGACCGGCGCCGAGAAGGAGGCTGGGTGATGCGTGCCGCCGTCCTCCGCCGGGGCGAGCTCTCGTCCGCGACGACGTGCCCGAGCCTGTGCCCGAGTTCGGCACCGTGCTGGTCGAGGTGAAGGCGTGCGGCATCTGCGGATCCGACCTCCACTTCGCCAAGCACGGCGCCGACGATGCTCGCCCTCGGCGAGGAGATGGAAGGCGTCGCCGAGCTCGGGCGTCGCCCGAACTCGATCTCGACCGCGACGTCTACATGGGCCACGAGTTCACCGCCGAGGTGCTCGAGGTCGGACCCGACACCGTCGGTCCGGCGCCGGGCACGATCGTCACGTCGATCCCCGTCGCTCCTGACGATGACCGGCGTCCGCCCCGATCGTCTACAGCAACGACGTCGCCTCGGGGCTACGGCGAGCGGATGCTGCTGTCGGCGCCGATGCTGGTCGAGGTGCCCAACGGCCTCGACCCCGGCCACGCCGCCCTCACCGAGCCGATGGCCGTCGGGCTCCACGCGGTGAACCGAGTCGGGGATCGCGGCGGGCGACGGCGCGCTCGTGCTCGGCTGCGGTCCGGTCGGCCTCGCCGTGATCGCCGCGCTGCGCATGCCGCGGCATCGAGCCGATCGTCGCCTCGGACCTGTCGCCGACGCCGCCGAGCGCTGGCCGCGACGATGGGCGCCGACGAGGTCGTCGACCCGGTCGTCGAGCCCGCCTTCGAGGCCTGGGGCCGGGCGGGCGGGGGCGCGCCGCTGGTCGTGTTCGAGGCCATCGGCGTCCCGGGCATCATCGACCACGCGCTGCAGTCCGCACCCACCGGCATCGCGGATCGTCGTCGTCGGCGTGTGCATGGAGCGCGACACGATCACGCCGTTCTTCGGGATCGGCAAGGAGCTGTCCATCCAGTTCGTGCTCGGCTACGACCCGATGGAGTTCGACGCCAGCCTGCGATCCATCGCCGAGGGCGACGATCGACGTGATGCCGATGATCACCGGCGAGGTCGACCTCGATGGCGTCCCTGGCGCCTTCGCCGCGCTCGCCGACCCTGACGAGCACTGCAAGATCCTCGTCGTGCCGAACTAGCTGCTCGCCGGCATCGCGCGCCACGGCGCAAGGCTCTACGGTGCTCGCGCATGCGGCGCACGTTGTTCGAGGAGGAGCACGACCTCTTCCGGGCGAGCTTCCGGCGGTTCCTCGACAAGGAGGTCGTGCCCCACAACGAGGAGTGGGAGCGCGCCGGGCTCATGGACCGCGAGGTGTTCGCCAAGGCGGGCGCCGCCGGGTTCCTCGGGATGGACGTGCCGGAGGAGCACGGCGGAGGCGGCGTGCGGGACTTCCGGTACAACCTCGTGATCGGCGAGGAGGTCCAGCGCGCCGGCGTGAACGCGGCGGGGCTCGGGCTGACGCTGCACAACGACATCTGCCTGCCGTACTTCCGCGATCTCACGAACGACGAGCAGAAGGCGCGGTGGCTGCCGGGCATCTGCGCCGGCGAGCAGATCACCGCCGTCGCCATGACCGAGCCCGGGATCGGCTCCGACCTGGCGTCGATGTCGACCACCGCCATCCGTGACGGCGACGACTACGTCGTCAACGGGGCCAAGACGTTCATCACGAACGGCATCAACGCCGACCTGGTGATCACCGCGGTCAAGACCGACCCGAGCCAGCGGCACAAGGGGATGTCGCTCGTCGTGCTCGAGCGGGGCATGCCCGGGTTCGAACGGGGCCGGAACCTCGACAAGATCGGCCTCCACGCCCAGGACACGGCCGAGCTGTTCTTCACCGACGTGCGGGTGCCGGTGGGCAACCGGCTGGGCGAGGAGGGCGAGGGCTTCCGCTACCTCGTCACCAACCTGCCCCAGGAGCGGTTGTCGATCGCCGCCACCGGGGTCGCCGCCGCCCGGGAGGCCTTCGAGTGGACGCTCGCCTACTGCAAGGAGCGGACCGCCTTCGGCCAACCGGTCGGCTCGTTCCAGAACAGCCGCTTCCGCCTGGCGGAGATGGCGACGGAGATCGAGATCGCCCAGAGCTTCATCGACCGCTGCGTGCTGGCCCTCAACGCCGGTGAGCTGACCGCCGAGGAGGCGGCCATGGCGAAGTGGTGGTGCACCGAGCTGCAGGGTCGAGTCGTCGACGCCGGCGTGCAGCTCCACGGGGGCTACGGCTACATGGCCGAGTTCCCGATCTCCCGGGCCTTCGCCGACGCCCGCGTCACGCGGATCTACGGCGGGACGACGGAGATCATGAAGGAGATCATCGGCCGGAGCCTGGGGGTCTGAGGGCATGGGTGGTGGGCGCGTCGCGTACGACGAGTTCGGGCTGTTCCACGAGAACGCCGCGGAGTTCGGGCTGCCCTACGACGGGCCGCCGGTCGTGCGGCGCGAGCGGGTCGAGCTCGACGACGGTCGGGCGCTGTCGGCGCTGGTGTGGGGCGACGCCGACCCCGAGCTCGTGCTCCTCCACGGCGGTGCCCAGAACGCCCACACCTGGGACACGGTGGCGCTGGCGCTGGGGATCCCCGCTCGTGGCGATCGACCTACCCGGCCACGGCCACAGCGACGGCGGGCGCGAGGGGTCGCTCGGCCTGGCGGCGAACGCCGCCGACGTCGCCACCGCCATCGCCGCGCTGGCGCCCCGGGCGATGGCGGTCACGGGGATGTCCCTCGGAGGCATCACGAGCCTGGCGATCGCCGACCGGTCCCCCGAGCTCGTGCGGTCGCTCGTCCTCGTCGACGTCACGCCGGGCGTCGACGACGAGAAGGCGGCCGCGATCATCGCCTTCGTCAACGGTCCAGAGAGCTTCGCCGACTTCGACGAGATCCTCGCCCGCACGATCCAGTTCAACCCGACGCGGTCGGAGTCGTCGCTGCGACGCGGCATCCTCCACAACGCCGAGCAACGCGACGACGGCAGCTGGGTGTGGCGCTACGCCCGGCACCGGGCGGGCGAGCCGCCCCTCGGCGAGGCGGAGCGCTTCGACCGGACCGCGCTGTGGGACGTCGTCGCCGGGCTGACCATGCCGCTCATGCTCGTGCGGGGCATGGCCTCGGGGTCCGTCGTCACCGACGACGACGAGGCGGAGGTCCTCCGGCGCCAGCCCGGCACGCAGGGTCGAACGGGTCGACGGCGCCGGCCACAGCGTCCAGGGCGACAAACCCGTGGAGCTCGCCGCCATCCTGCGGGACTGGCTCGCCGCTCAGCGCCAGCGCCACTCGGGGGGGCGCTTCTCGCGGTAGGCGTTCCGGGCTTCTTCGGCGTCGTCGAAGCGCTGGAGGCGGCGGGTGTACTCCTGCTCGATGCGGTAGGCGTCGCCGAGGGGCAGGCCCTCGACGCGGTCCATCGCCTCCTTCGCCAGCCGGAGGGCGATCGGGCTCTTGGCCGCCAGCGAGGCCGCCAGGGCGCCGGCTTCGTCGAGCAGCGCCGCCCGCGGCACGACGGCGCGGACGGCGCCGAGGCGGCACAGCTCCTCGGCGGTGATCGGCTCGCCCGTGAAGAACAGCTCGCGGGCCTTGTGCCGTCCGACGAGGCTCGACAGGTAGGCCGAGCCGCCCAGCAGTCCCACGTTGATCTCCGGCAGGGCGAAGGTGGCGCCCTCGGCCGCGAGCAGGATGTCGCAGCAGGCGGCGAAGCCGAGCCCGGCCCCGAGCGCCGGTCCGTTGATGGCGCCGATCACGGGCACGGCGCAGAAGCGCACCGCGTCGAGGGCGTCACGCACCCGGCGCCCGGGATCGGTGACGAAGGCGGCGGGCGTGCTCGCGTCGTGGTGGTCGAGCCGGCCCGCGTCGGCCAGGTCGATGCCGGCCATGAACGCCCGGTCGCCGGTGGCGGTGAGGATCACCACGCGGATGTCGCGATCGGCGCTCGACGACGTGAAGGCGTCGCGCAGCTCCCCGAAGCCGGCCAGGTCGATGGCGTTGACCGGCGGTCGGTCGATCGTGACGGTGGCGACGTGGTCGGCGACCTCGACCGAGATCATGCGGCGGTCCGCTTGCGCACCCACTCGCCGATCTGGGCGACGGCGGCGTCGGACTCCGGCACACCGGGGAACAGTGGCCACACGTGCAGCAGGCCCTCCTCGACGACCAGGGTCAGGTCGACCCCGACGGCGTCGGCGGCGGCCGCGAAGCGCAGGCTGTCGTCGAGGAGCACCTCCGCCGTCCCCACGAGCACGAGCAACGGAGGGAGCCCGGTGAGGTCGCCGAACAGCGGGGAGATGAGCGGGCAGGCGGGGTCCTCGCCACCGGCGTACCACGCCGCGCTGCGGGCCAGGCTCCCCGGCGAGCAGATCGGGTCCTCGGCGGCGCGCTCCTCCATCGACGCCCCCGACAACGTCAGGTCGACCCAGGGCGAGAGCAGCACAGCGCCCGCCGGCCGCGGATCGCCCTCGGCGCCGAGCGCCAGCAGCAGCGCAGCCGTGAGCCCGCCACCGGCCGAGTCGCCCGCGACCACGAGCCGTTGCGGATCGAAGCCCTCGTCGAGCAGCCACCGGTAGCCGGCGGTGGCATCGTCGACCGCCGCCGGGTGGGGATGCTCGGGTGCCAGGCGGTAGTCGAGGGCCAGCACCCGCGCCTTGGTGTCGACCGAGAGGCGGCCGCAGAAGGACCGGTGGCTGCGCACCGACCCCCGGGTGTAGGCGCCACCGTGCAGGTAGAGCAGGGCGCGGTCGTCGTCGGCGCCGGCGGCGACGACCCACTCCGCCGCCACGCCGCCCACCTCCGCGGCGGTGACATCGACGTCGGCCGGCATCGGCAGGATGTCGGCCAGCTGGTCCATGTTGGCCCGGCTGAGCTCGAGCGGGAGCCCCTCGGGCGGTTCGTCGGCCCTGGCCGCCCGCAGGAGGTCCGCCACCATCTCGTGCTCCGCGCTGGGCATCAGGCGGCCACCTTCGGTGGCGTCGGGATGCCCAGCTCGCTGCGTCGCAGCGAGACCCCAGCGCTCTTGGTTCGCTCGCGGCGCTCGCTCACGGTTCGAAACGTACTGCCAGGGTCTGCACAGCGTTCTCACAGCGGCAGCGGCCAGGATGGTCCGATGTCGCTCCGCGAGACGCTCCGACGACCCCGCACCTGGCTCATCGCCGTGCCGGTGCTCGTGCTGCTCGTCGTCGTCGTCGGGCCGTTCGTGTACCTCAATTTCATCAAGGAGGACGCGCCGGAGCGGCTCACGTTCGACTCGGCGACCACCACGACCGCGGCGACGGGGACCACCGGCTCGACGGCGTCCACCACGGCCACGACGGACACGGCGGCGGAGGGCGGCGAGCTCGCCGGGACGTGGACCGTCGGCGCCGGCAGCATCGCCGGCTACCGAGTCGAGGAGACCCTCTTCGGCCAGTCGTCCGAGGCGGCGGGACGCACCGAGGCCGTGACCGGCGAGATCGTGATCACCGGGACCACGATCGAATCGGCGTCGTTCGTGGTCGACCTCACCACCGTCGCCAGCGACGACGACCGCCGCGACAACCAGTTCCACGGGCGGATCATGAACACGGCCACGTTCCCCACCGCCACCTTCGAGCTCAGCGAGCCGATCGAGCTCGACGCCGTCCCCGCCGACCTCGAGCAGATCACGGTGCCCGTCACCGGTGAGCTGACGATGCACGGCGTGACGAACCCCGTGACCGTCGACCTCCTCGCCCGGCGCAACGGCGCCACCATCGAGGTCAACGGCACGATCCCGATCACCTTCGCCGACTACGACATCGCCAACCCGAGCGGCGGCCCGGCGCAGGTCGGCGACGACGGCGAGATCGAGTTCCTGCTCGTCCTCACCCGCTGAGCTCGGTGTCGACGACGGCGACCGCTGCCGTCGGCCCGGACGGGACGGCGATCGACTGCGAGAAGCCGCCTCCGGCGACGTAGAGGCCCCGCTCGACGACGACGGGGCACGTGGAGTCGACGACGAGCGCCAGCCCGGTGCGGTTCGTGTACTGACCGATGTCGAGCGCGACCCGACCGCCCACCGGGACCTCGACGTCCTCGAGTCCGGCGATGGCGGGCTCCTGGGTCGGCGTCGGCGCCGTGACCGACACGCGGGCGATCGTGTCGGTCGACGCGTTCGTGATCACCAGGAACTCGGTCTGACCACCGGTCGTGCCGCCGACGGCGAGGAGCCACCGCGTGGCGACGACCGGCGAGCCGAGCGTCGCCGCCAGCCCGACCGTGGCCGCCGGGCTCCCGGACCGCACCCATCGTTCGGCGACCACCGGCACGCCGTTCTGGGACCGCACGGTCGTCGAGTGGCCCAGGTCGGGAGGCACCCGGTCGGGGGCAGCGGCCAGGTCGACCTGGGCGAAGCTCCTGGCCGCGATCGTGAGCCGGAAGGGCTCGACGCCGATGTCGAGGGCGGGGTCGTCCGACGGCGCCAGGGTCACCTCGACGTCGACCTCGGCGGTGGCGTCGGTCGGGTTGTAGACGGTGACGACCTCGCTGACGCCGTCGACGTAGCGGCCGTCGGGCAGGGTCCAGACGAGGGCGGGCGCCGGCGCGGCGGGGGTCAGCGCCAGCCCCGCCGGGCCGTCGGTCCCGTCGAAGGACTGGAGCCGCTCGACGACGAGACGGCCCGTCCGGGCGACGATCGACGCCGAGACCTGGGGGTGACGGGAGACGACGGCACCCACGTCGATGGCGATCACCCGCTGGCCGGGGATGACGAAGCCGTCGAACTCCGGCGGTGACCGCACCCCCTCGGGCGTCGTGAACGTGATGTCGACGATGACGTCGTCGGGGAACGGGTTGAACAGGGCCAGGAGCTCCCACGCGTCGCGGGTCGTCGCGCCGGCGGCGACGTGCCACGCCGCGGAGGGCACCGTTGCGCACGGCGCGACGTCGCCGTCGCTCGTGCCGGCGACACCGTGCTCGACGACGATCTCACCGGGGCCGGCCTCCACGAGCGCGGCGGCGAACGGCGAGTCGAGCACGTCCGCCAGTCGCATCGCAGCCGTCCCCCGCCCGGGCACGTCGAGCGTCCGGGCCACCGGTTCGGCCACCGCGGCCGACACGTCGTCGCTCCCGCCGAACACGGTCACCTCGACCGTGATCGGTGCCTCGCCCGGGTTGGCGATCACGATCGTGTGGTCGGCGAAGCCGCCGGAGCTCGCCGTGCCGGCGGCGCAGTACCACGTCGACCCGGCGGCGTCGGGGCCGGGGGCGACGGGCGACAATCGCGTCGGGGTCGTCGACGATCGTCGTCGCCGTCGCTCCGTCGTCGACGGTCACCGATTCGTCGGTCTCGCCTCGCCGGTCGACCGCCAGGCCGGCGGCGACGACCCCGAGGACGCCGATGCCGACGCCGACGAGCGCGGCCACGCGCCGGGTCGGCTGCTGCCGTCGCCGGCCGGCCCGCGCCTGCGGGCGCCGCCGGCGCCGCCGGCGACTCGGGCGACACGGGCGCGGTCATCGCAGCTCCTTGGGGCGATCACGGCGGCGGGCGACGAGCAGGGCCCGCAGCACCAGGACCCACACGGCCGCCTGCGCCGCCGAGAACAGCAGCCGCGTGAGCGGGGTCTGGTAGGAGAGCGTGGCGTCGCCGCCGTCGCCGACGGCGTAGAGGTTGCCCCAGCCGAAGCCCTCGCTCCGCTCGGCCGTCTCGCCGGCGGCGGACAACCGCCAGCCCGACGACGACGCCGCCGACCACCAGATCGTCGACCCGCCCTCGACCGGGCCGACGTAGCGGTCGACGCCGTCGTCCTCGACCAGGACCGCAGGCGAGCCCCGCAGGTCGGCGACGCCCGGCGCCCAGCGGTCCGTTCGGGCGCGGCGGCGGCCTCGGCCGAGGGGAGCTCGGCGCGAGCGGAGAACCAGGCGACGTTGCGGAAGACGCGCAGCCCAGGGTCGACCTCGACCTCGGCGAGGTCGAGCTGGCGGCTCGAGGGCGTCGGGGAGGGACGCGGGGACCGGGACCTCGGGCCCGACCACGGGCCGGTCGGCTTCGACGATCACGACGTAGCGCACGCCCATGGGTGCCAGGAGCCGGCCGAGCCGGCTCGTCTGGTCGTCGACGGCGAGGTCGAGGGCGTCGGCGACCAGCTGCGTGGTGCCGTCGGGCGTCCCCGGCCAGCGGTCGATGATCGTCGGGAGACCGGCGTCGGTCGTCGCCCAGGCGACGCCCCGGTTCGAGATCCCACGCCCCGAGCGGCAGCACGCTCGGGTCACCGAGCCACAGCGTGCGGAACGCCCCGTCGGTCTCCTGCTCGGCGTCGAGGAAGCCGAGCACGTCGGTGACGCCGCGTGCCGGCGCGTCCCACCGGCCCCCGAGCGACCCGACCAGGACCGGGATGCATCCGAGGGCGGCGGCGACGGCGGCCGCGAACGCCCGCGACCTGCCGCCACCCGAACCGGTGGCCCGGCACGTCGACCTCGAAGGCGACGACGCCGAGGGCGGCCGCCATCGCCAGCCCGCACGCGGCAGGAGCGAGCAGGAGCTCGATCGGTCCGGTCGAGACCGGGAAGGCGTCGGACCCGGCGAGGACGGCCAGGCCCCAGCCGACGACCGCGAGCGCCCAACCCCGCACCGCCCAGGTCAGCCGCCACGCCCGGGCGATCAGGAGCGGGAGGACGCCGGCGAGCAGGAACACCCACCCGATCGGCGACGCACCGATCGGTCCCACCTCGAAGCGCAACAGCTCCGCGACCGTCGGTGCCGGCAGCGACGACTCCGCGCCCGCGAACGACGCCCACACGCCGTCGGGCGAGGATCGCCTCGACCGACCAGGGCAGGTGCAGCACCACGGCGACGACCGAAGCGGCGAGGGCGGTGGTGAGCATCCGGAGCGATCCGGTCGACCGGCCCACGACGAGGCCGCCGAGCGTCAGCGCCAGGGCGAGCACGACCGGCGCCAGCACGGCGATGGGTTCGACGGCGGACGACGAGGGCGGTGAGGAGCCCGAGCGCCAGCACGTCGCGCCACCGGGCCCGCGATGCGGGTCGGTCGAAGGGTTCGTCACCGCCGGCGCGGGCGAGGGCGCCGACGAGCCACGGCACCGCCGACCAGGCGACGAGCCCGCCCCATCGCCCGTTGGCCAGGGCGTCGTAGGGCAGGGGGATGGCGGCGTAGACGACGGCGGCGACGACCGAGGCCCGGGCCGAGCCGGCCGAGCGGACGAGCCGGGCGGCGCCGATCGGACCGACGAAGCAGCGGGACCAGCGACGAGCAGCCGGGTGAGCACGGCCATGGAGCCGAGGAGCAGCGTCCCGAAGGCGCCGAGCAGGCCGAAGGCGGTGGGCTGGGTCGCCTCGCTGCCGAGCCCGGCGCGCCGCCACCCCGAGAGCCACTCGGCGAGCACGGGCCAGGGCCGGGTCGGGAGCTGCGGCAGATCGACGAGCGAGGGCGGCGTCCCGAACAGGTAGTGGCGGGAACCGAAGAGCAGGACCACGACCAGGACGCCCCACACCACGACCGTCGTGCTGCGAGCGCTGGCCCGCAGCACCCCTGCGAACGTCGCGGCTCGAGCGGCTGAGGGCGCGCACCCGGTCGTCGCCCGTCCGGCCGAGCTGACCCCGGAGGAACGCCGCGAACCGGGCGGAGCCTCGGGCCTGGAGCCGGCGCACCTCGCTGTCGGGCACGGCGCGGATGGCCGTCGAGCCGGCGCCGGGCCGCCTTGTTCTCCTTGCGGTGCCGCCAGTTCCACTGCCAGGCGGCGACGACGTCGGCGGCCAGCCGGCGCCGGCCCGCGACGAGCGCGTAGACCACCTCGACGACGGCGAGGAGCGCGACCTGGGGCACCACCCGGAGCCGGTGGAAGCGCCCGTAGCAGGTGAGGACGGCGCGCAGGCGGTGCCGCAGCGTCGAGCCGGCGGCGCTCGCTCGACACCGAAGCCCTCGCGCTGGCCGAGCGCCTCGACGTGGCGGGCGACCGCCTGCGGGGCGACGAGCACCCGGGCGCCGGCCACCTGCGCCCGCCAGCAGAGGTCGAGGTCCTCGCCCAGGAAGGTGATGGCGGGGTCGTAGCCGCCGAGGGCGGCGAACAGGTCGGCCCGCACCAGGGTGGCGGCGCCGGGGATCGAGAAGACGTCCCGGACGGCGTCGTGCTGCTCCTGGTCGAGCTCGCCCCGCTCGACCGGCGACACGTCGTGGCCGTACTTGTCGACCGCCATCCCGACCTGCAGCAGCCCGGAGACGTCGTCCCAGCGACACCAGCTTCGGTCCGACGACGCCGGCGTTGGACCGGTAGGCCTCCTCGACCAGCGCCCGGACGGCGTCGGGCGCGAGGGCGACGTCGTCGTGGCAGAACAGGTAGAAGGCCGCGCCCTCGACGATCGTGAGCACCTCGTTGGCGGCGACGCCGAAGCCGGGGTTCTCGCGTCGAGCCGGCGGACGTAGGCGTCGGGCAGCACGCCGGCCACCCGCGGGGTCGGGTCGACGGCCGACCCGGCGTCGATGACGAGCACCGACAGCGACGGGTACTCCTGGGCGGCCAGGCCGGCCAGGGCCTCCTCGAACCAGTCGCCGGGGTCGTGGCAGACGACGACGGCGACGACGGGTGGCGCCCCGACGGAGGGGTCGTCGACGTCGATGCGGAGCTCGTCGTCACCGCCCTCCGGGCCCGGGCGCGCGGGCGTGTCGGGCTCGGGGGTCTCGGTGTCCACGGGGGGTCGACCCTACTCGTCGGGTTTCGGCGCTCAGCGTCGCCAGTGCTTGCAAGAGTTAGCACCCCGCCGGTACCGTGGCCGCATGTCCAAGCCCCTCGACAACGGCTAGCAATTGGTACTTCTTCTCCGCGTACCTGACACGTACGTATTGCTCGCGATCGCCGCCCCCGCCTGGGCGCTGACATCTTCGAAGCGGCCGTTACCGAGGTTGCGATAGACCAGGCGGGGATTACGGTAAGATTCCTGGGTTGTGCGAGTCTCGGCGTTGAGCTCTGGATACACGTGCCCGTTGACTTGAAGAATGTCCTCGAGGCCATCATTGTCCAAGTCGGCAAACGCGACTCCCCAACCGACGTATTGCGGGTTGATGCCGAGGCCCGCCCTCACCACAACATCCTCGAAAATTCCGTCGCCCGTGTTCCGGTACACGTTCGGATAGTCGCCCGCAAAGTTCGTCTTGATGAGGTCCAGCCAGCCATCGTTGTCGAAGTCGCCTACCCCGACTCCCATACCGCCCTGTTCGAAGCCGTGCTCGCTGAAAGCAACGCCTGCCTCAGCGGCAATGTCTGTAAAGGTTCCGTTCCGGTTGTTGCGAAAGAAGATGCTGGGAGTGGAGTCGCAAGCGATGTAAATGTCAGTCCACCCGTCGCCGTTCAGATCGGCGGCCACCGGTGTGAACGCGTAAAACCCCTTAACCGCTCCGATCCCAGAGGTGGCGGTAACATCCTCGAAGGATAAGTCACCCCGGTTGTGGTAGAGAGTCACAGAGCCATATGGTAAGCCTCTAGGACCGCAAAACACCGGCATGCCCTTCCACTCGCAGTTTGAGGCCTTCCCGGGTAGAGGCGCTGTGGCCAAATCGAACGCTTGATAGCTCGTTACCAGCAGATCCAGGTAGCCGTCCCGGTCATAATCAATGAAAGTACAACCCGAACTCCACTGCTTGGCATCCCCCTTGACTCCTGCTCGTGTCGTGATGTCCTCAAAGGTGGAGTCCGCTCGATTGCGATATAACACGTTCGGGCCCCAGTAAGTGACGTAAAGGTCTTGACGACCGTCGTTGTCCACATCGCCCGCGCAGACTCCGGAACCCCAGCCCGACTGGGCCACTCCGGCCTTTTTCGTCACGTCAACGAACCCGCTTTGTCCCGAGTTGCGGTAGAGCCGATTGGTTGGCGCGTCGGCGCCGCGAAATCCCTCCAACTTCGAACCGTTCACCAGGAAAATGTCCAATTTCCCGTCGTTGTCGAAATCGACAAAGGCCACGCCGGTGCCGTTGGCTTCCAGGATGTACTTTTTGGTGGTTTCGCCGCCGACCGTGAAGCGCATGGAAAGGCCCGCCTGTGCGGCAATGTCGGTGAATTTTGCCAAAAAGAGTTTTCCGGAAGCGGCGCTTCTAGGGGCAGGAGTGGCGTTACGGGTGGCTACGCCCTGGCCGAACGCTGGAGCCAACTTTGGCGCCAGGACCAACCCAGCGGTAAAAAGAACCGATGCCGCACTGAAGAGATGAAGCGGTTTGCTTCTCATGGGTACGGTTTTTCTTTAAGCGAGGACCCGCGCAGCGACTCTTCCTGTTCGCCTCTTCCACGGGCTCACGCGTGCCATCTGTTTGGTTTGGAAGTGAAGAGTCGGAGTCTGATCTCGTTTGAGAGCCGATGCTGAATGATTCTTTCTTGCGCGCTCTCTAACTTGGATTGCCTGATAAGTCGGAGGCTGCCCGCAGAGCAGCGGGATTATGCGGGCAGCCTCCGGAAGGAACGATTAAAAGCGGTAGCGCAGACTAAACTGGATTTGACGCGGGGGCGTCCGCTGGCTGGTGATCCGCCCGAAGTTAGCGTTGTTCATTGCGCCTATCGGATCTGAAAAGTTGACCGTGTTGGGCACGTTGAAGAACTCGGTGCGGAACTCCAGAGCGTGGCTCCCACGAATCGGGAAATTTTTCGCCACCGCCATATCGATGCTGACGAGGCCATCGGCATTGGTGATGAACGCGCCCGCATTGCCAAACGTGTACTCTGCCGGCATAGCAAACGCCGCCGTGTTGAACCACTGATCTACCGTCGTCGGGCCGGCGTTAGGATCGCCGACCAGATTGGGGCGTTGTGTCGAACGACCGGTATTGGCCCGATCGATGCCCAGGCTGACATTAAACGGCGGTCCGGTCTCGAGCCGGGTGATTCCCTCGACCGACCACCCGCCAAGCACCAGGTCACTCGCCTTGGCCCAGTTAGCGCCCCATTTTCGGCCTTTGCCGAACGGCAGTTCGTACAGGTAGGCAAAATTGAAGACGTGATTAATGTCCCAAGTTGAGCGCGAGTAGTCCGCCCGGCGATTGAACGGGTCTTGAGTTTTGGTGCTTTCGGCGAGCGAAGACTGGCCGTCGAGCGACTTCTGCCAGGTGTAGTTCGTGTTGAACTGCAGTCCATTCGAGTAACGCTTGCGCAACGTAACCTGGAGGCCGTTGTAAGAGCCGTTGTACTGGTTCGAGCCGCCGTCGAGGTCGCCAAACTGGGGCAGCAGGCGCCGCGGCTGGATGGCTCCAGGCCCAGGCGTCAAAGCGTTATTGAAGGGAGAATAACCGATCTGCTTGCGGCTGCCCGAGCCGACATAGCCGATGTCCAGCGAAAGGTCATTCATCAGTTCACGCTGGATGAAAACGTTCCACTGCATCGAGTATGGCGAGCGATTCTCAGGATTCTGCGGCCACCCACCGATCTCCGCTGTGCTTGAGAAGCTCGGGCCCTGATCGGTGATCGACAAGTCCAGCACGCCGCGGTTCGGACTGAAAACCTGCTGGATAGTGAAAGGCCAGAACTTGCGCAGGTCCTGGAGTTCCTGCACAAAAGTGGAGTTGTAGAAAACGCCAAAGCCTGAGCGGACGACGGTCTTGGGACCCAGCTTGTAGGCAATGCCGACGCGCGGAGCCCAGTCGTTGTAGTCGTTCTGGATCAACGACCGCCCAAAGCCAAAGGTGCGTGCCGGCTCGTTGCGCCTGCCGCTTACCGGGTCAATCTCCGGATTGGTGGTTGCCCACATCAGATCGCCGACAACGTTGCCCGACGAATCACGATGCACCCACAAATTGCCCAGACGGTTGGTGGAGTCGTACGGGCGCGTGCCCAACTGGTACATCAAACCGAGGTTGACCGAAAGATTCTGGCTGACCCGCCAGTCGTCTTGGATGTAGCCCAGGAGAAAATGTCCAATGCCGTCGGTCAGAGTGTTGCCTTGGCCGCGACGGATCTCGGTAGGATAGCCCAGCAGGGCGTCAGCCATTGGGAAGCCAGTGATCTGACCGTTGAAGTCGGCGTTGCCGTCCATGGGGTTCCCTGTGTTGGTGAAGAACTTGCGATAGTGGTACCGAGCGCCAATCTTGAACGTGTGTCTGCCCCTGAGCAGGGAGAGATTCCCTCGACCTTGGTAAATCTTGTCGCCAATAACCTCAGCACCACCACCGCCAATCCCATAAGAGCCAAAGCTGAGGTTGACCAGCGGGTCGCCGAAGACCTCAGCCTGGTACATTTCTATGCCCGTACCGGCTAAGATATTCGGCGCGGGTAACAGGCTTTTCTGCGATGCCGCCCCCACCCTCCGGATGATTGAAGCCGAAACCCACTTCAAGCGTCGTGTTCGGGCTGAAGATATGGGTCCAGCTTCCGCCGTAGTTACTGACGTCGAACTGGCTCACTCGAGTGATGTTCGGGTTGGCTTCGGGATTGCTCAAATCCGCGTTCTGTTTGCTGTATCGGAAGAAAAACATGTTGCTCGGGTTCGGGTTGTAGTCCCAACGCACGTTGAACAAGTCGCGGTCGTTGACCTGACTGCGGTTCGAGACGAGATTCTGATTTAGGCCGGGCCGATTGGGCAATGGGAGCATCAGTTCAAGAGCCGTCGGGATGGCCTTGTTGATACGCGCCTGAGGAATAATGTTGTTCGCAAAGCAGGCAGTTCTGTCACTGGCGTTACAGTTCCCGGCCAGCAGTGGATCTCTAATGAAGATTGGGTTGCTTTGGGTGAGCAAGCTGGAAAAATCCCCATTGCGAAAGGCGGCCGGTGGCGAATTCCCAATCAGCGCGCTGCCGCGACTACGACGGAAGCCTTCCCAGGAGAAAAACCAGAACATCTTCTCGCGCAAGTCAGCTTTGGGCAGCAGGACCGGCCCGCCGGCGGTAGCGCCATACTGGTTCATCCGAAACGGGACCTTGCCCAAGCCACTGCGATTGGCGAAGAACTCGTTGGCGTCAAACTTGTCGCTGCGAAAATACTCATAGACCGTTCCGTGCAGGTCTCGCGTGCCCGACTTCATCACCATACTGACGTTTGCGCCCATGGAGCGGCCGAACTCTGAACCGGTGTTGGTGGTCACCTTGAACTCCTGAATTGCGTCCATGGGGGGCGAAATGCCAGGCGAATTCATCATCTGCATGTTTGAGTCGACACCGTCCAAGGAGTAATTATTGTCCTGCGGGCGTCCGCCGTTGACAGAGAACAGTGCGGTGCCCGATTGGGCCGCCCCTTGCTGCTGGCTGCGGCTCACCGAACTGGTGCCCGCCATCAACAGAATCAGACGTGTATAATTGCGCTGGTTCACTGGCAGGCGCGCCAGCTCCCGCCCCGTCACGACGTTGCCGACCGAGGCCTCCTCGGTCTTCAAGACCGATGTCCCGCCTGTGACCTCGATCATTTCAGTGAGTTCTCCGACCTGCAAAGCAAAATCGACTTCCAGCACTCCACCGACTTCGAGGACGACACCGGAGCGAACCTCCTTTTTGAAACCGGCCGATTCGACTTGAATGGTGTAGGTTCCCGGGTTCAACGGGGTGACGCGATACTGCCCGGCCTCGTTTGTTCGCACCTTACGTTCGATGCGCGTTCCTTCGTGAATCACTGTCACAGAGACGTTGGACGCGATGGCACCGCTCGAGTCGGCGATATCGCCCACGATTGCGGCGGCAGTTTGAGCGCGAACGCTGGTTGGACTCAAAAGCCACAGAGCCAACAGAATGCCTAAGCCAAGCTTCAGGAGATTTGGTTGAAAGCACATACACTCTCCTTCTCTTTCTGATTCCTACAGAGCCGAACGGTGAACACACCGCTCGCGCGCTTGGTTAGGGACTGTCAGGATAACGGTAGTAAGCGACTTGTACTTTGTGAAGCACCGTGGTACGGTGACGCGTGCCTCTCGCGACGCTCCGCGCCAGGCATGCGGCCCTGCACTAAGCGGTCGCGCCGCTTGTGGGCGGCGACGGAAGCCCGAGCCCTCGGATACGGGGGCATCGCGCTGGTGGCCCGCGCGACGGGGCTCTCGCCGGCGACGATCGGACGAGGACTGACGGAGCGTGATGCCGACGTCCCCTTGCCGGTGGCGCGGGTGCGCAAGCCCGGCGCCGGGCGGAAGCGGGCGACCACCCATCAGCCCACGCCGCTGCGCGACCTGGAGGCGCTGGTCGAACCGACGGTGTCTGGCGATCCGGAGTCGCCCCTGCGGTGGACCTGCTTGAGCACGCGCACCCTGGCCATGGCCCTTGAGGCGCTCGGTCATGCCGTCAGCCACACGGTGGTCGCCGAGTTGCTGCACGGCCTCGGCTACAGCCTGCAAAGCAACGTCAAGACTCGCGAAGGTCGGCAACACTCCGATCGGGATGCGCAGTTTCGCTCCATCGCGCGGCAGGTCCGGGCCGCCCAGCGCCGGCAGCAGCCGACGATCTCGGTCGACACCAAGAAGAAGGAACTGGTGGGGCCCTTCAAGAATGGCGGCCGAGCGTGGCGGCCGACCAAGACGCCGCAACGTGTCCGCGCGCACGACTTCGTCATTCCCGGGGCGGGTGGCAAGGCCATCCCCTACGGCGTCTACGATCCGCATCGGAATGAAGGCTGGGTCAGCGTGGGCATCGATCACGACATCGCCACCTTTGCGGTGCGGTCGATTCGGCGCTAGTGGCAGCACATGCGGCGGCCGGTGTATCGGGACGCCGTGACGCTCCTCATCACCGCCGACGCGGGTCCCACCGCGTCGACCGCTCGAAGGTCTCGCTCCGCGCGTTCCTTCTGCAGTACCTCAGCAGTACAACCCGACGAGTGCCCCCGTCACGTGGACCAAGGGGCCCGAGAAGCGGCAGCGGATCATCGAGGCGGACGAAAGCGGCGCATCACAATGGCCGACTGCCGAAGCGCCGGCCGCGAAAACGCACGCGGCGGCGTCCCGCGAATGACATAAAGAACTAGCCAGACGATGCACTAGCGTTAGCGTTAACTGTAGGCGCCAAAACTCTAGGAGAGCACTTCATCCGATGTCAAGAGAAAAGAGGTTCTGACAATAGGAAATGGGGCTGTCTGGAGTTCACATCACGCTCGTTCTCGGCCCCTTCCCTCCGCGACCCGCATTCCAAACCAACGTCAGAAGCCGCCTTTTTCTAGCGCCGACTGTCTCGAAAAAGGGACCAACGTCACGCCACCCCGAGGTCTACCTGCGGGGTGAGTGCCGGATGGGCAGCTCAGCGGGGCAGCTGGTCACTCCGGGGACGTCTGCTGACGCTGCGACGAAGGTCGAGCCATTGACCAACGCGGCGGGATCTCGGCTCAAGTAA
>CAWIZW010000013.1:0-339306 GCA_963840695.1 uncultured Acidimicrobiia bacterium | reverse complement strand
TGGCTGAGGGCCGCCAGGACGTAGAAGGCGATCGCCAGCAGCAGCAGGTGGCGGTAGCCGAAGAGCAGCGCGGGTACTCCAGCATGCCCGCCCACCATCACCCCCAGCAGGTTGGAGGCGAAGGCCACGTCCGCCTCCCGCCCGGTGAGGCGGAACGACCCGGCGAAGACCAGGTTGGCCAGGAAGACCGGCAGGAACGCCACGAGGCTGGCCGCCGCGTAGCGCAGCGGCGCCGGCTCGATCGACAGCAGCGCGTCCGGCAGGCAGCAGGTACGCACTCAGGGCGCCGAACAGAGCGCCCGTACAGCAGGAGCGTCGGGCGGATGCGGGAGCCTCGCGCTGAGGACCACCGCCAGCATCACGCTGCACAGGATGGCGAAGAACACCAGCGATTTGACCAGCCAGGTCGACCCGAAGAGCAGCGAGAAGGTCACCAGGCTGCGCGTCTCCAGCAGCATGAACGCCGCGCCGAGGAAGAACATCTGCGGGTTGAAGCCCGCCGGCCGCCGGCCGGCGAGGCCGAAGATCAGGCCCAGCGCGATGACGGCCACCATCGCCAGCCCGGCGATGTAGACGCCGGGCAGGGCAGGCGCGCGCAGATACATCAGCGGCCACTCGTCCGTCGCCGGAGTGACCGGCGTCGAGCATCGCCTCGCCGGCCGGGTTGTCGCGCGCCGAGCAGCCCCTGCCCCAGCACGCGGCAGCAGGATGGCGTCCGGATCGTCGTCCACCTCGCGTCGCCCTCCGGCGGCTTCTCGTGTAGGGGCGGTCAGGTCGGGCCGGGCTGGGAGCAGCGCGTCAGGCGCGGGCCCGGTGACCAGCACGCGCGCGCGCCCCCAGCCGCCGTAGCTGACGACGTAGGGGGGCGCGTCGAAGGCCGTCTCCATCATGCCGGCCAGCTTCCGCAGCAGCCAGGTCTCGCGGTAGTAGTTGTAGAGGACGAGCGCCCCGTCCGGGGCCAGGCGGGCCCGCGCCTCGTGGAACGCCTCCTCGGTGAACAGGAAGCTCTCGAGGCGCAGGCTGGCGAACTGCGAGGTCAGGGTCAGGGAGTCGGGCAGGGCGAAGATGATCAGGTCGTACTGCTCGCGGCTCTTGCGCAGGAACGACCGCCCGTCGTCCACGTGCACCGTCACGCCCGGGGTCGGAGAACGGCTGGTCGGGATGGTAGCGCCGTCCCAGGCGGGAGATGACCGGGTCGATCTCCACCGCGTCGATCTGCTGTACCGCCGTACCGCAGGGCCACGGCGGCATCTGAGCCGCTGCCGGCGCCGATGATCAGGGCCCGCGGAACGTGCCGTCGCCGAACAGTCTCGTACGGCACGCGGTAGAAGGGCTCCTTCTCGCTCGGCCGGCAGCATGATCTGGTGGCCGCTGCTGTTGACGGTCAGCACCCAGGCATTCCGGTGCTCCGGCATCGGCGTCAGGCCCATCTTGTAGTAGGGCGACCACCAGTTCTCCCCGCCGATGGCCATGGCGATGGCGACACGGCCGCCAGCGGCACCAGGGTCAGCAGCACGATCGCGCAGACGGCGGCCCGGCCAGCAGCAGCAACGCCACGGTCAGCCCGCCGAACCACACCGCCGGGGGGCGCTCGATGAGGGACAGACAGAAGAACGCGGCGATCCCGGCCAGGCTGCCCGCCGATGTCCAGCCCGTACGCCCGCAGCGGCGGGCGCACTTCCGTCAGCAGCAGGCCCGATCGGGCGCCCCATGCACACGAACAGGAGCGCCACCAGCAGGAACGCGGCCGGCAGCACCAGCGCGTTCTCGGCGCGGCGCCGCGCCCTCTCGCTCGCGCCGTAGTAGAGCACGCCGGCCGAGCCGATGGTCAGCTCGAAGCGCGTCGCGCCACCAGGATCGACCACCGCCAGCAGCACCCAGGGGAAGGCGAGCAGCCCGAGGCGCAGCCAGCCCGCCGGGCGGAGAGGATGCCCACCCCCAGGCCCAGGAACGACGCCAGCAGGATGAAGTTGGTGAAGTAGGACACGAAGCGGACGTGGGCCGGCATCCAGCGGATGCACAGCAGCTCGGCGTAGAGGAAGACGAACGTGGTCAGGAAGAGCCTGACGCCCGGCCGGCCGATCGCAGACATGGCCGGGGATAGTACCTCAGGGGACTATCCTCAGGGCGCCATCCGGCGGGCGACCACGGCGTACAGGGGGTCTCCCGTACGCGCGCCCGTTCCCGTTCGCGGGCTGCGGTCGAGCGTCTCGATCCCTTCCCACACCCCTGCCCCGCGCAGGTAGCCCTCCACCAGGCGGGCGTGCCCGGCGCTATCCAGGGCCTGCCAGATGGCCACCGCCTTCGTGGGAAAGCAGCGGTTGGAGAAGGAGATCACCAGGGGGGCGCCGGGCGCCAGCACCCGCCCCACCTCGCGCAGCACCGTTTCCGGCCCGGTGAGGTACTGGATGGAGACGCAAACTCCGGCCCCGTCGAACTCCCCCTCGGCGAAGGGGAGGCGGGAGTCCCGGTTGAGGTCCTGCACCACGTAGGCGTCGAGGCGCTCGTTGGCGCGTAGCTCCGCCTCGTTCATCCCCAGCCCCACCACCCGGCGGTAGGCCGCCTCCGGCGGGAGGTGGCTGACCCAGGAGCTCATCAGGTCCAGGATGGCCCCCTGGGGCGGGAGGTACTCCCGGTAGAGCCGGGTCACGGCGCCGATGGCGCCGTCGTCGATGTGCGTGACCAGGCGCGGGGAGCGGTAAAACTCGGCGTCCGGCGTCTCGTCGACGCGCCTGAACGCTCCAGGGGGGAGCTGCAGCATGGCCCGGCTGAGGGTCCTCGAGCGGGATTCTATCCCGCCCCAGAGAATCCAGCCGGGCCAAAGGCCCTGGGGCACAGCGCGACCGCGACCGGGCCGGCGCCTGCCGGTACCCGGCTACCCGGCTACCGGCCCTGGTTGGCCGGCCAGGGGGCCAGCGTCGCCTTCACGTCCTGGCGCGCGCCGTTGCGCACGATGGTCAGGGTGACCGTGTCCCCCGGCTGCTTGGTGTCCAGGTAAGCGGAGAGATCCTGGACGCGCTGGATGGGCTTGCCGTCGACGGCCACGATGGCGTCCCCGCCCCGCGCCTGGGCGCCGGGGGTGGTCCCGTCGCTGGGGTTGCCCCCGCGCAGGCCGGCCTTAGCCGCCGGGCTATCCGGGGCCACGGTGGCCACCACCACGCCCTGCGTCACGTCGGCCGGGAGGCCGGCCTCCCGCGCCACGTCCGCGTCCAGGGCGATCCCGCTGATCCCCAGCCAGGGGTGCTGGATGGTCTGGCCCGCCTTGAGCTGCGGCAGGAGGCGCTTGACGGTGTTGCTGGGGACGGCGAAGCCGACCCCCACGTTGCCCCCCACGGGGCTCTCGATGGCGGTGGTGACCCCGATCACCTCCCCCGCGGTGTTGAGCAGGGGCCCCCCGGAGTTGCCGGGATTGATCGCCGCGTCGGTCTGGATCAGCCCCCGCAAGGGGCGCCCCGGCCTGCCCGAAGTCCCGGTTGATGGCGCTCACGATCCCCGCGGTGAGGGTCTGCTCCAGGCCGAACGGCGTCCCGATGGCCACCGCCAGGTCACCCGGGGCGATGGCGTCCGAGTCCCCCAGGGCGGCGATGGCGCTCTTGTCCGCCGGGATGCTGGCCTTGAGCACGGCCAGGTCGGAATTGGGGGCCCGGCCCACCACCTCGGCCTGCAGGCGCGTCCCGTCGCTGAGGACGACGCTCACCTGGGAGGCCCCCTCAACGACGTGATTGTTGGTCACGATGTGCCCGTCGCCGTCGACGATAAATCCGGTCCCCTCGCCCCGGGGCACCTGCTGCCCGTTGGGCGCCCCGGCGTGTTCGGGCGTGTTCGGCGGCACCCCCGGCACCCGCGGCGTCCGCCCCTGGCCGAGGCCGCCGACGTCTGCACGTTGACCACGGCCGGACTGACCTGCTTGTAGATCGCCTTCAGGTTCCCCGGATCGGTCACCACCGGGTTCTGCCCCACCACGGGGGCGCCGCGACGGCGGCAGCGACGCTGCCCCCCCGCCCGGCCAGGGCGTTGGCGGTGAAGATGCTCCCGGCCGCGCCCCCGGCGGTGCCGGCGACCAGCACGGCCGGCGAGCAAGGCGCTCATGGTGGTGCGCCGCCCCCTCGCCCGCTACTGCCTGTGCCCGGCTGCCCCGCCGGGGCCGGCCGCGCCGCCGGCGGGGTGGTGCCGCCGGCGGCGGCGCGTCGGACGCGCCGCCTCAACCGGCGGCACGCCCGTCGCCTCAGACCCCCGGGACGCCCACAAGCCGGACGTCTCAGCGGGCTGTCCACCGGGCCGCCCGCCCGACGCCGACTCGCCATAGGTGTTGGTGTTCGCCGGGAGCCATCCATCCGGCCGCGCATTGCTCATCCGTCGTCTCTCCGCGTTAAGGTGCCCGTGTGTGTATTCGGCCGCCACTCAGGCTGTCGTGCGGCTACCATCTGAGCGTAGGCTGCCGAGATCAAGACGGGCTCAGGCCCCTGTAAGAGGTCGGTAAGAAGCCCCGCCGGGGGTTAGGGTCTGACGACGGAGCCGTCGGCGCGCCGGTCCTCGGCGATGTAGCGCGGGCGGCGCGCGCGCTCCGGGTCGAGCAGGGCCGCGCGCCTTGGCCTCGTCGACGTCGATGCCGAGCCCCGGCCGGTCGTTGGGGTAGAGGTAGCCGCGCTCCAGCACCGGGTGGCCGGGGAAGGCCTCCAGCTCCTCCGGCGCGGAAGTGGTTCTCCTCCTGGATGCCGAAGTTCCAGCAGGTCATGTCCAGGTGCATCGCCGCGGTCTGGTTGACGGGGTCGGTGTTGCCGCCCTCCTGCCAGGCGGTGTGCACGCCGTACCACTCGCACAGGTGGGCGATCTTCCGCGCCGGGGTGATGCCGCCGGCCTTCGAGACGCGGCAGCGGATGTAGTCGATCAGCCGCTCCGAGATCAGCGGCAGCCACTCGTGGGGGTTGACGAACAGCTCGCCCATCGCCTGGGGGGTGGTGCACTGCTGCCGGATCTGGCGGTAGTAGGCGACGTGCTCCGGGGGCAGCACGTCCTCCAGGAAGAAGAGGCGGTAGGGCTCGAGCAGCTTGGCGAGGGCGACGGCGTTGTGCGGGCGGAGGTGCTCGTGGACGTCGTGGGTCAGCTTGGCGCCGAAGCCGAGCCGTGTCCGCAGGTAGGCGAACATGCCGGGACCGCCTCGACGTAGGGCTCGTCGTCGAAGGCCCGGCGCTGGGTGTCCAGGCGCCGCGTTCGGGCGGGAGCGCCGCGCCGGCCGGTCGACGGAAGCCGCCGCCGCCGTAGGCGCCGAGCTGGCAGCGGATGTCCGGCCAGCCGTCCTCGAGGTAGCGCCGGACGTCGTCCTCCAGCTCGTGCGAGGGTCGCGCCCGCTGGCGTGGGCGTAGCAGGGGACCGCCGCCCGGCACGGGCCCCCCAGCAAGGAGTAGACGGGCATGCCGGCCTCCTTGCCCTTGGTGGGCCCGGCATCCACTTCCGTCACGACATCGCGAGAGAGGCAGCACGCGCATGACGTTCAAGGTCGGCGTCCTGATGGGTTCGCCGAACGACGCCGACAAGATGAAGCCGGCCGGCGAGACGCTCGAGCGCTTCGGCATCGAGGCCGACGTCCGGGTGCTGTCGGCGCACCGCAACCCGACCGAGGTCGCCGAGTTGGCGTCGGGGGCGCGGGCGGGCGGCTACGCCGCGATCATCGGCGGAGCCGGGATGGCCGCCCACCTCGCCGGTGCCGTCGCCGCCCACACCACCCTCCCGGTCGTGGGGGTGCCGCTGTCGGGCGGCGCCCTCAACGGCGTCGACGCCCTGTACGCCACCGTGCAGATGCCCCAGGGCATCCCCGTCGCGACCGTGGCCGTCGACGGCTCCATGAACGCGGCGCTCCTCGTCGTGCAGATGCTGGCGATCAACGACGACCGCCTCGCCGCGACCCTCGAGGAACACCGCGCCGCGGCAGTAGGCGCCGCCGGCGGCTCAGTCGGCGATGGCGGCGGAGTGGGACATGGGGTCGTGCTGGGCCACGAAGCTCGAGCGGCGGGCGTGCAGGTTCGCCCGGGCCTGCGCCAGCAGCTTCTGCTCCTTCCGGCCCATGGCCGGGCGGAGCTGGCGCCGCGTCGCACCCCGGCGGCCTCGACCGCGCACGGCAGGCAGAACGGGGGCTTCTTCGGCCCGAAGGAGTACACGATGCAGTCCTGGCAGAACTCCGCGCCGCACCGCCGACACAGGTCGATCGGCCCGATCGAACTGGTGACGCTCGCAGCGACCTTCCATCCCATCCACTCCAATTTCCAGTAGCCCCACGTGGGATCATTGTCGGCCCGCCGCCCCGCCACTTAGAAGATGAGCCGATCCGATTTGAGCCGATCGACCCATTTCCCCAACGTCGCTGGCCAACCGATACGCCAGCCCGGAGCTGGCGTCACTCTGGTCGCCGGAGCACAAGGTCGTCCTCGAGCGCCGGCTGTGGCTCGCCGTCCTCCGGGCGCAGGCCGACCTCGGCGTCGACGTGCCCGACGGGGTGATCGAGGCCTACGAGGCGGTGGTCGACAAGGTCGACCTCGACTCGATCGAAGCCCGGGAACGGGTCACCCGCCACGACGTCAAGGCCCGCATCGAGGAGTTCGCCGCCCTCGCCGGCCACGAGCACGTCCACAAGGGGATGACGAGTCGCGACCTCACCGAGAACGTCGAGCAGCTGCAGGTGCGCGACTCCCTCGTGCTCGTCCGCGACCGCATGGTCGCCGCCCTCGCCCGCCTCGGCCGGCTGGCGACCGAGCACGAGAGCCTCGTGCTCGTCGGGCGCAGCCACAACGTCGCCGCCCAGGCGACGACGCTCGGCAAGCGCTTCGCCAACGCCGCCGAGGAGATCCTGCTCGCCCTCGAGCGGGTCGACGATCTCCTCGCCCGCTACCCGCTGCGCGGGCTCAAGGGCCCGATGGGCACGGCCCAGGACCAGCTCGACCTGCTCGGCGGCGACCTCGGCAAGCTCGCCGCCCTCGAGGCCGCCGTCGCCCGGCACCTCGGCTTCGCGCGGGTGCTCGACTCGGTCGGGCAGGTCTACCCGCGCAGCCTCGACCTCGACGTCGTCGCCGCCCTCGTGCAGGCGGCCGCCGGTCCCTCCAGCCTCGCCACCACGTTGCGGCTCATGGCCGGCCACGAGCTCGTCACCGAGGGCTTCCAACACGGCCAGGTCGGCAGCTCGGCGATGCCGCACAAGATGAACACCCGCTCCTGCGAACGGATCAACGGCCTCGCCGTCGTCCTGCGCGGCCACCTGTCGATGGTGACCGAGCTCGCCGGCGACCAGTGGAACGAGGGCGACGTGTCCTGCTCGGTGGTGCGGCGCGTCGCGCTGCCCGACGCCTTCTTCGCCTGCGACGGCCTGTACCAGACCTTCCTCACCGTGCTCGACGAGCTCGGCGCCTACCCGGCGGTGATCGCCAACGAGCTCGAGCGCTACCTCCCGTTCCTCGCGACCACCAAGGTGCTCGTCGCCGCCGTCCAGCGCGGCGTCGGCCGGGAGGTCGCCCACGAGGCGATCAAGGAGCACGCCGTGGCCGTCGCCCTCGCCATGCGCGAGGAGGGCAGCCCGGGTGGCGGCGAGCTCCTCGACCGGTTGGCCGGCGACGACCGACTCGGCCTCAGCCGCGCCGACCTCGACGCCCTGCTCGCCGATCGCCTGTCGTTCACCGGCGCGGCCGGCGACCAGGTCGCCCGGGTCGTGGAGCGCATCGGCAAGGTGGTGGCCGCCCACCCCGAGGCGGCGGCCTACGCACCCCGCGCCATCCTCTAGACGCCGACGAACACCATCGACATCCAGATGCTGCTGCCGCTGCGGACGACACCGACGCCGACGAGGTCGTAGGCCCCGTCGAGCATGTTCCGGCGGTGGGGCGACGACGCCATCAGCGCCTGGTGCACCGAGTCGACGTCGACGCCCATGCCCACGTTCTCGCCGATCCTCACCCACGAGGACGTCACGCTCGCACCGACCTGGGCGGCGAGGTTCGGGTTGTGGGCGAGCGAGCCCCTGCGGGCGAGCTCGCCCGCCCACCCGCGGGCGACGTCGACGGCCCCGGCGTGCACCGCCAGCGGCGCGAGCCCGGCCCGGCCCCGCTCGGCGTTGAGGAGCTCGACGAACCGCGACTCCTCCGCGTTCAGCGAGACGCCTGCGGACGGGCTCGGCGGCGCGACGGCCATCGATTGGGGGGCGCCGCAGCTCGACAGGGCAAACGTGGCGAGGAGAGCCAAGGTGGCCGTCCCCAGGGCGCGCGGGATCAAGGGTGTGGGCATGGGTTCTGCGGTCCTCCGGCGTCAGTTCGTCGGTCAGCGGCCGCCCGTCCGCCATCTGGGTGGGTTCGCTCGGCACCGTAGCGCATTGCGAACCCGTGACAAGTGTTTCTGAACAATGACGGTCTCGCCGCGGAACTACCGTCGACGCCGTGACCGATCTGGCCCCGATCGACCTGCCGCACGTCCACTCCGGCAAGGTCCGCGACATCTACGACGCCGGCGGCGGCCGCCTCCTGATGGTGACGTCCGACCGGCTCTCCGCCTTCGACGTGGTCATGGCCGAGCCCATCCCCGACAAGGGCCGCGTCCTCACGGCGATGACCGCCTTCTGGGTCGACCACCTCGGCGACGTCCTCGGCAACCATCTCCTGTCGACCGACCTCGCCGACTGCCCGCCGGCGGTCAAGGATCGGCCCGACCTCGCGGGCCGGGTGATGCTGTGCGAGCGCGCCGAGATGCTCCCCGTCGAGTGCATCGTCCGCGGCCGGCTCACGGGCTCGGCCTGGAAGGAGTACAAGGCCTCGGGCACGATGCACGGCACCGTGCTCCCGCTCGGCCTGCTCGAGTCCTCCGAGCTCCCCGAGCCCGTCTTCACGCCGTCGACCAAGGCCGAGGTCGGCCTGCACGACGAGAACATCACCTACGAGCGCGCCGTCGACATGCTCGGTGCCGAGCTGGCGGCCAAGGCGCGCGACGCGAGCCTCGAGCTCTTCGCTCGGGCCGTGGCCTGGGCGGCCGAGCGCGGCATCGTCATCGCCGACACCAAGTTCGAGCTCGGCCTCGTCGACGGCGAGCTGATCCTCTGCGACGAGGTGCTCACGCCCGACTCGTCGCGGTTCTGGCCGGCCGACGCCGTGATGCCGGGGTCGACGCCGCCGAGCTTCGACAAGCAGCCGGTGCGCGACTTCCTCGACGCCCTCGACTGGGACAAGTCGCCGCCCCCTCCGCCGCTGCCGGCCGACGTCGTCTCGGCGACGAGCGCCCGCTACGTCGAGGCCTACGAGCGCATCACCGGGCGTTCGTTCGCCGCCTGGCCCGGCGTGGGAGCATGGCCGTGATGCGGTTCTCGGTGCAGGTCGAGGTCAAGCACAAGGAAGGCGTGGCCGACCCGCAGGGCGCCACGATCGAGCGGGCCCTGCCGAGCCTCGGCTTCGACGGGATCGCTGGCGTCACCGTCGGCAAGAGCATCCGCTTCACGATCGAGGCCGACTCCGAGGCGTCCGCACGCGCCGAGGTCGATGACGTCGTCGCCCGGTTCCTCACGAACCCGGTGATCGAAGACAGCGACGTCCGGATCGAGGAGCTGGTGGTCCGATGACGCCCGCGTCGGGGTGGTCGTGTTCCCCGGCTCGAACTGCGAGCTCGACGCGGTCGAGGCGATCCGCGACCTCGGTGCCGACGCGGAGCTGCTCTGGCACGGCGACCGCACCCTCGGCGCCGTCGACGCCGTGATCCTCCCCGGCGGCTTCGCCCACGGCGACTACCTCCGCTGCGGCGCCATCGCCCGCTTCAGCCCGGTGATGGACGCCGTGCGCGACTTCGCCGCGGCCGGCGGGCCCGTGCTCGGCATCTGCAACGGCTTCCAGGTGCTCACCGAGGCCGGCCTGCTGCCCGGCGCCCTCCAGAAGAACCGCGGCCTCAAGTTCCTGTGCACGACCGTGGAGCTGCGGGTCGAGAGCACCGACTCCGTGCTGACGAGCGCGGCGTCCGTCGGTGACCGCCTCCGCATCCCGATCAACCACTTCGAGGGCAACTACACCGTCGACGCCGAGACGCTCGCCCGCCTGCGGGGCGAGGACCGCGTCGTGCTGCGCTACGTCGACAACCCCAACGGCTCGGCCGACGACATCGCCGGGGTGTGCAGCGCCGGGCGCAACGTCGTCGGGCTCATGCCGCACCCCGAGCGGGCCGCCCACGAGCTGCTCGGCTCGACCGACGGGGTGCCGTTGCTGCGCAGCCTGCTCGCCGCCGCCGAACGGGCCGCGGCCAGCGCCGCGTAGCTGCTCGCTATCGCTTGGGCTTGCGGCCGGGGCGGGGGCGGTTCTCGTAGGCCTTGCGGGTCGCGGCGTCGGCCTTGGTCAGGTTGACGAGCAGCAGATCGGTCCCGTTCCCGCCACCCTGCTTGCGAATCCAGATCTGCGAGCCCGCTGCCCGCGCTGCGTTCGCGGCTGAAATGGCAACTGCGTTGCGCTCCTTCGTGGAACCCAGCTGCACGGTTGCCGCGACGTTCCCGCTGCCGATGAACTCCTCTAGGAGCTCGGCGCCTTTGCTGCTGCGACCGCGCGTCGGCGCTTGCGCGATGAGTTCGGTGAGCGTCGCTTGGTCGACTGGTTTGATCTTGAAAGCCATGCTGCGAATGTAATCTGCAAATCAGCGCTCTCGCTACGATCCGCGGGCGTGCCCGACGACGCCGTCCACCGTGCCCTCGGGCTGACCGACGACGAGTACGAGACCATCGCCTCGATCCTCGGACGGGCGCCGAACCACCTCGAGCTCGCCATGTTCTCGGTGATGTGGTCCGAGCACTGCTCCTACAAGTCGAGCCGGATCCACCTGCGCCGTCTGCCGACCGAGGCGCCCTGGGTCCTCGTCGGACCGGGCGAGGGCGCGGGCGTCGTCGACGTCGGCGACGGCATCGGCGCCGCCCTCCGCATCGAGAGCCACAACCACCCGTCGGCCATCGAGCCGTACCAGGGCGCGGCGACCGGCGTCGGCGGCATCCTCCGCGACATCTTCTCGATGGGGGCCCGACCCATCGCCACCATGGACCCCCTCCGCTTCGGCCCGCTCGACGACCCGCGCAGCCGGTGGATCGCCGAGGGTGTCGTCTCGGGCGTGTCGGGCTACGGCAACTCCGTCGGCGTCCCGACCGTCGGGGGCGAGGTCGTGTTCGACGAGACCTTCGCCGACAACCCGCTCGTCAACGTCCTGTGCCTCGGCGTGCTGCCGGTCGAGCGGCTCGTGCTCGGCCGGGCGTCGGGCGTGGGCAACCTCGCCGTCCTCCTGGGCTCGTCGACCGGTCGCGACGGCATCGGCGGCGTGTCGGTCCTGGCCTCGGCCGGCTTCGGCGACGACGCCGCCGACTCCGCCAAGCGGCCGAGCGTCCAGGTCGGCGACCCGTTCGAGGAGAAGCGGCTGATCGAGGCGTGCCTCGAGCTGCTCGACCGCAGCCTCGCCGTCGGCGTGCAGGACCTCGGCGGCGCCGGCCTCACGTGCGCCACGAGCGAGACGGCGGCGAAGGCCGGCTCCGGGATGGACGTGTACGTGTCCGAGGTGCCCCAGCGCGAGCCGGGCATGGCCCCCTTCGAGGTCCTGACGTCGGAGTCCCAGGAGCGGATGCTCGCCATCGTCGAGCCGCAGCACCTCGACGAGGTGCTCGCCATCGCCGGCAAGTGGGAGGTGCGGGCGTCGGTCGTGGGGGAGGTGAACGCCTCGGGCCGTCTGCGAGTGCTCGACCGACCCGGCGGCGAGGTCCTCGCCGACGTGCCGGCGAAGTCGCTCGAGGAGGATGCCCCCCTCTACGACCGGCCCCGGGCCGAGCCGGCCGACCGCGCCGAGCGGGCCGCCGTCGACGTCGGTGCCGCGGCTCGACGGCCGCGGTGGACGATCCGGCCGCCGCTCTCCTCGGGATGCTCGCCGACACCAGCTGGGTGTGGCGCCAGTACGACCACCAACTGTTCCTCAACACCGTCGTCGCCCCCGGCGGCGACGCTGCCGTGCTCCGCCTGAAGCACCCGACGACCGGCGTCGACACCGGGCGCGCCCTGGCGCTCACGACCGACGGCAACCACCGGTGGTGCGCGGTCGACCCGCGGGCAGGGGCGGCGTCGGTCGTGGCGGAGGCGGTGCTCAACCTCGCCGTCGTCGGCGCGCCGGCCCGTCGCCCTCGTCAACAACCTGAACTTCGGCAACCCGGAGCACCCCGAGGTCATGTGGCAGCTCGCCGAGGCCGTCGACGGGATGGGCGAGGCGTGCCGGGCCCTCCGGATCCCCGTCATCGGCGGCAACGTCAGCCTCTACAACGAGAGCAGGGGCCGCGACATCGACCCGACGCCGGTCGTCGGCGTCCTCGGCGTGATCGACCGGCTCGAGCGGCGCCCGCCCGGCGCCGGTCTCGTCGACGGGCATCGCCTCGTCGTCCTCGGCCCGGCGACGGCACCGAACCTCGCCGGGTCCCGCCTGGCAGCCGAGCACGGGCTGGCCCGGCTGGGCGTGCTCCCGCCCTGCGACCTCGAGGCGGTCGCCGCCACCGCCGCGCTCGTGCGCGACCTCGTCGCCGCCGGCTCCGTGACCGGCGCCCACGACGTCGCCGAGGGCGGTGTGCTCGCCGCCCTCGCCGAGATGGCCGTCGCCGGCGGCGTCGGCTTCCAGGCCGCCCGCCTCCACACCCTCGCCGACCTGTTCGGCGAGTCGCCGGGCCGCGTCGTCCTGTGCGTCGCCCCCGAGGCCCTCGCCGACGTCGTCGCCGCCGCCGAGGCCGCCGGGGTCGAGGCGGCGCGGATCGGTCTGGCCACCGGCGACCGGCTGCACGTGAAGGACGTCGCTCGACCTCGCCCTCGACGAGGCCACGGCGGCGTGGCGCGACCATCTCCCCGCTGCGCTCGCCCACGGCACGACCCAGGGCTGAAGGACGCGATCGATCCCTAGAGGATCGGCGGGGGCTCGGCGGGGTCGTGGCCCACTTGGGCGAACAGGACCTTGTCGAGGATGAAGAACTTGGCGATCCACAGGACGCCGAACCCGGCGAGGTTCGCAACTCCGATCGCGAGGGGCGAGTCGGTCCGCTGGTCGACCCAGTAGGTGAAGATCGACGAGAGGATCAGGCCGAGGAAGGCCATGCCCCAGAACGGGAGCACCTCGCGCTTGAAGTCGTTGCGCGTCGGTCTTCTGCCACACCCAGTACCGGTTCACCAGGTAGGCCGGGATCGACGACAGCGTCACCGCGCTCACGTTGGCGAGCACGACGGGCCAGTCGAGCACGCCGTAGAACAGGAGCAGGAGCGTCTGCCCGCACACCACGCCGACCATCGACGCCATCGAGTACTTGACGAGCTTGGTGACGATCGGTTTGTCGAGGACGCCGGGCTTGGCCACGCCGCGACCTTAGAACCAGTCGTTCACCAGCGAACCGAGCGGTGGCGCTCGCGAGGGATCGCGAGCGCACCGCGGCGTCCCGGTAGCCTCGCCCGCGTGTCGACGCATGGCGCCCTCGAGCGCGACCTCGAGGGCCCCAAGGAGGCGTGCGGCGTCGTCGGTGTCTTCGCTCCGGGCCAGCCCGTCTCCCACCTCACCTACCTGGCCCTCTACGCCCTTCAGCACCGCGGGCAGGAAGCGGCGGGCATGGCCGTCTCCGACGGCCAGGAGCTCACCGTCGTCAAGGACCAGGGGCTCGTGTCGAACGCCTTCGACGACCGGACCCTGCAGACCCTCCAGGGCCACCTGTCGATCGGGCACACCCGCTACTCGACGACCGGTTCGTCCACGTGGCGCAACGCCCAGCCGGTGTGGCGGGCCGTCGAGGGCCGCCAGTTCGCCCTCGGCCACAACGGCAACCTGACCAACACCGCGCAGCTGGCGGCCGACGCCGGGATGCTCCCCGGCACGGTCAGCTCCGACTCCGACCTGGTGGCCGAGCTGCTGGCGGCCGAGCTGGCCCGCCTCGGCGACGAACGTCGCCCCGACGACGTCGAACGTGTCGCTGCTCGCGGTGCTGCCCGCGGCTCGAGGGCGCCTTCTCGTTCGTGCTCGCCGACGAGGACCAGGTGATCGCCGTCCGCGACCCGCACGGCTTCCGGCCCCTCTGCCTCGGGCGGCTCGAGGCCGGCTGGGTCGTCGCGTCGGAGACCCCGGCGCTCGACATCGTCGGGCGCCACGTTCGTGCGGGAGCTCGACCCCGGCGAGCTCCTCGTGATCGACGCCGACGGCACGCGATCGCTGCGGCCGTGGCCGGCGGAGGCGATCGACCCCCACCTCTGCATCTTCGAGTTCTTCTACTTCGCCCGCCCCGACAGCCGGCTCTACGGCCGCAGCGTGCACGCCGCCAGGGTGCGCATGGGCGAGCTGCTCGCCGAGCAGGCGCCGGCCGCAGGCCGACATGGTCATGGGCGTCCCCGAGTCCGGCATCGCCGCCGCCGAGGGCTACGCCAGGGCCTCGGGCATCCCCTACGGCCAGGGCCTGGTGAAGAACCGCTACATCGGCCGCACGCTTCATCGCGCCGACGCCCGGAGCTGCGCCGCGAGGCCGTGCGGCTCAAGCTCAACCCGCTGCGCGAGAACATCGCCGGCAAGCGCATCGTCGTCGTCGACGACTCGATCGTGCGCGGGCACCACGCAGCAGCAGCTGACCCGCATGCTGCGCGAGGCCGGCGCGGCCGAGATCCACCTGCGGATCACGAGCCCGCCGGTGCGGTGGCCCTGCTTCTACGGCATCGACATCGGCGACCGCGCCGAGCTGCTCGCCGCCCAGCTCGACACGATCGAGGAGATCCGCCAGTACGTCGGCGTCGACAGCCTCGCCTACCTCACCCTCGACCGGCTCGTGTCGGCCGACGGGCGCGCCGGGCGCCGGGTTCTGCAGCGCCTGCTTCACCGGCGAGTACCCCGTCGACGTGCCGGTCGGGCTGGGCAAGCGGGTGCTCGAAGAGCCCGACCGGCGCCGGCCGGCCAGCTCGAACGGCTCGTGCACGAAGGCTGAGGCGCCGATGGGGGAGTCCTACCAGGGCGCCGGCGTCGACATCGCCGCCGGCGAGCGCGCCGTCGAGCGGATCAAGCGCCACGTGCGCTCGACCTTCCGTCCCGAGGTCATCGGCGACATCGGCGGCTTCGGCGGCCTGTTCGCCTTCGCCGCGCACCGCTACCGCAACCCGGTGCTCGTCTCGTCGACCGACGGCGTCGGCACCAAGGCGCTGATCGCCCAGGCGACGGGCCGGTTCGACACCATCGGCATCGACCTCGTCGCCATGTGCGTCGACGACCTCGTCTGCCAGGGCGCCGAGCCGCTCTTCTTCCTCGACTACATCGCCGTCGGCACGCTCGACCCCGACCACATCGAGCGCGCTCGTCGCCGGCGTCGCCGAGGGCTGCCGCAACGCCGGCTGCGCCCTCATCGGCGGCGAGATGGCCGAGCATCCCGGCGCCATGGACCCCGGCGAGTTCGACCTCGTCGGCTTCGCCGTCGGCGTCGCCGAGCGCGACCAGCTGATCACCGGCGAGCACGTCACGCCGGGCGACGTGCTCATCGGCCTCCCCTCGCCGGGACTGCGGTCGAACGGCTACTCGCTGGCCCGCCGGGTGCTGCTCGAGCGGGCGGGCCGCCGCCTCGACGGAGCCGGCATTCGACGGCGCCCACCGCACCCTGGCCGACGAGCTGCTCGAGCCGTCGGTGATCTACGCCCCGGCGGTCCTCGCCGTGCTGCGGATCGTCGACGTCCACGCCGTCGCCCACATCACCGGCGGCGGGCTGCCCGGCAACATCGCCCGGGTGCTGCCCCGCGGCACCGACGCCGTCGTCGACCGCGTCGACGTGGGAGGTGCCGCGCATCTTCGACGAGATCCAGCGGCTCGGCGAGGTCGACGACGACGAGATGGCGCGGGTCTTCAACCTCGGCATCGGCATGGTGCTGGCGCTCGCCGAGGACGACGCGTTCCGTGCCCTCGACGTCCTGCGCAGCCACGGCCACCAGGCCCGCGTCATCGGTCGGGTCGAGGCCGGCGACCGACGCGTGCGGTTCCACTAGGACGGCTGGATTTCAGCGAGACTGTCCCTCGTGGCGCAGGATGCCGGGCACACGCCGAAGGGGTCGAGCTGGAGCTCGTGGGTCCGGGGGCCGGCTCGACGTCGGCCGACGCCGAGCACGGCGCCCGGCGCGTCCCCCACCGAGTGTCGTGGATGAGGCGAAGCCGCAGCTGGAGGAGGACGTGCTGATGGGGATGGACGGCGAGACGAGACGGGCAGGGGCGCCGCCTGCCGGCGACGACGACCGCGTCGCCGGGCTCCCCGAGCTCGACGACGCCCTCGACGGCGACGACGCGGACGAGGGCGATGACCTGCTCCCCGCCGTGCCGCTGCTCCCGACGATCGCCGGCCGGGTCGACGCCCTCGGAGCGATGCTCCGCACCATCGCCATGCGCGTCGACTCGCTGGCGGCGACGACCACCGCCTTCCGGTCCGCGGTCACCGACCGCATCGACGAGTACGCCGACGTGGTCACCGGTCTCTCGCGGCAGAGCGACCAGACCCTCGACGACTACCGGCGGGCCAACGAGCGCACCGTCGCTGACCTGCGTCGTGGGCTCGCCGCGCACGACGAGCTGCTGCACCGGACGACGGGCCGCCTCGACGAGCTCGGCACCGACGTCTCCACCCTGATCGACCTCGTCCGGCTGGCGGGCAGCGAGACCCGGGCGTCGCGCGCAGCACGGCCGGTCTGGCGGCGCCGCCCGCCGACCTCGGCGCCCTCGTCGAAGCGATGGTCGAGGTTCGCCACGATCTCGGCTACATCCGGGGGATGATCGACGTCGTCGTCGACACCATGCCCGCCTCGTCCGAGGGGAGCGCGGCAGTCCATCTCAGCGACGCGCAGCTCGACCAGATCGTCGAGCGGCTCGCCAACCGCCTGTCGGGCCCGTCTGGCGTCGCGCTCGAAGCCGCGCACGAAGCGGTGACGGCGCTCGTCGAGCACCTCCTCGCCCACGCCGTCAAGCGGGGCGAGTTCGTCCTGCGGTCCGGCAAGCGGAGCGACTGGTTCATCGACGCCAAGCAGACGACCTGCCGTCCCGAAGGGATGCTGCTCGTCGCCGACGCCTTCCTGGCGGTGCTCCCCGACGACGTCACCGCGGTGGGGGGGCTCACCATGGGCGCCGACGCCATCGCCTTCGGCGTCGCCGGCGTGGCCGCGACCCGGGGTCGGATGCTTCGCAGCTTCAGCGTCCGCAAGGAGGACAAGGACCACGGGGCCGGCGGCCGGATCGCCGGGGCGCTCGAGCCCGGCGACCGGGTGGCGCTCACCGACGACGCCATCACCCGAGGCGTCGCCTTCCTCGAGGCCGCCGACGGCGGTCCGCGCCGCCGGCGCCGACCCCGGTCATCGCCATCCCCGTCGTCGACCGCGGCGGCACCGCCGCGGAAGCTGTGCGAGGCCGCCGGCATCGGCTTCACCCCGTTGGTGACCGCCGAGGACCTCGGCTTCCCCTACGAGGGCTGACAGGACTGTGCGGTGGGAGCCGTCGCTCTCACGACGTTTCACCGCCGGCTCTGACCGAGGCGGTCCTCGGCGAGGCGATCGGCGGCGGCGGCGGTCGTCACCCCGTGCTCGTCGGCGAGCGCGAAGACCGTCCGCACCGTGTCGGCGATGCCCTCGACGCGCTTCCACGCCCGCTCGCGGTCGTAGCCGCCGGGCGCCGTCTCGTCGGCGATGTTGATGACGCCGCCCGCGTTGACGATGTAGTCCGGCGCGTACACGATCCCGGTCGCCGCCAGGCGCTCGGCATCGGCATCGGTCGCCAGCTGGTTGTTGGCCGCCCCGCAGACCGCAGCGCACCGCAGCCGGGGGATCGTCTCCTCCGACAGCACGGCACCGAGGGCGCACGGAGCGAGGACGTCGCACGGCACCTGCAGCAGCGGCGCCGGGTCGACGGCGTCGGCGCCGAGCTCCTCTGCCAGCGCCGACGCCACGTCGGCGCGCACGTCGGCCAGCGTCAGCCGGGCCCCGGCCCCGTGGAGGTGGCGGGCGAGGGCCGAGCCCACCTTGCCGACCCCGAGCACGACGACGTGGCGCCCGGCGAGCGCCGGCGAGCCCCACACCCGCTCACCCACGGCGCGCCATGCGCGTGGAACACCCCCCATGCCGTCGCCGGTGACGGGTCGCCCGACCCGCCCAACGACTCGCTCGTCCCGGTGACGTAGGGCGTGATGCCGACGCAGCCGGTCCATGTCGGCCTGCGTCGTCCCGACGTCCTCGGCGGTCAGGTACACGCCGCCGAGCTGCTCGAGGAAGCGGCCGTAGGCGTCGAGCAACTCGTCGGAGCGCAGCACCGCGGGGTCACCGATGATGACCGCCTTGCCGCCGCCCTGGTCGTTGCCGCAGGCCGCGTGCTTGTAGGTCATCCCCTTCGCCAGCCGGCACACGTCGACCGCCGCGGCCCGCTCGTCGGCGTAGGGCCGGAACCGGGTGCCACCGAGCGCGGGGCCGAGCACCGTGCAGTGGACGGCGACGATGGCGCGGAGGCCGCTGGCGGCGTCGGCGGCCAGGTGCAGCGACTCGCAGCCGTGCGCTGCGGCCACCTCGAGCAGGCCGTCGTCCATCGGGCGCACCGTAGACCGAGCCCGGCGCGAATCGACCGGACTAGTCATTTCGGGCGAGCAGGAATGACGCACCCGGGCCATGGTGCCCACAGCGGCCTGTCCATACCCTTCTGGTACCAACCGGACATGTGGCCGGACCCTGGACGAGGATGGAGACAATGGCCAATCACGACGAGCTCGAAGCTCCCGAGCAGCTGCTCACCCCGTCCGAGGTGGCCGCGATGTTCCGTGTGAACCCCAAGACGGTCACGCGCTGGGCTCGCGCCGGCAAGCTGACGGCCATCCGCACCCTCGGCGGCCACCGCCGATTCAAGGTGTCGGAGATCCGCCGCTGCCTCGACGAGATGAGCTCCGAGCCCTGACCCGCGCCTCCGGGCGCGACCGACGATGACGGCAGGCCTTCCCGGCCTGCCGCCTTCCGTTTTCGGGCGCTGACGGGCGCCCCGGTACGGTCCCCGCACCGTGGCCACCCCGACTGCCGCTCGACGCCGTCACCTTCGACTTCTGGAACACGCTCGTCCACGAGGCCCCCGGCGAGCTCAGCGCTCTGCGGAAGGCGGCGTGGATCGACCGCCTCGGTTCGGCGGGGATCGCCGTGGCCGACCACGAGCTCGATCTCGCCATGGAGGGCTCGTGGCGCCGCTACGTCGACGCCTGGCACGCCAACCGGCAGTACCTGGCGGCCGAGGCCGCCCACGACCTCCTCGCCGATCTCGGCCTCGTCGAGCTGGAGCCGGCCTTGCGCGACGCGCTCGTCGCCGACTTCACGACGGTTGGCGAGCGCGCCGAGCTCGAGCTGACCCCGAACGTGGCCGACTGCCTTCGAGCGCTGCACGATGCCGGTCTGCGCATCGGCATCGTGTGCGACGTCGGCATGACACCCTCGACGATCCTGCGCGGTCACCTCGAGCGGCACGGCGTGCTCGACCTCTTCGACCACTGGTCCTTCAGCGACGAGGTCGGGTGGTACAAGCCCGACCCGCGCATCTTCGACCACGCCCTGGCCGGACTCGGCGGGTTGGCTCCCGAACGAGCGGCGCACGTCGGCGACATCCGGCGTACCGACGTCGCCGGCGCGCTCGGCATGGGGATGCTCGCCGTCCGCTACCGCGGCATCAGCGACGACACCGAGGCCGGCCCCGAGGGCGACGTCGTCCTCGACGACCACGCCGATCTGGCGGCGCTGTTGCTCGGGGAGGCAGCTCCGTAGCCCGTAACGCACTGTGGCCCGGCGGACCGGGCCACAGTGAGGGGTGTAAATCCGAGCCACGGACAGACGCCCAATGCCGAATTCAGATCGGCAGCGTGTCAGTGGACTTGAGCCGAATGGCTCAGATCTTTGTTGCGACCGGTCCGGCGACGGCGCCGGCCTAACGGCCGCCGCCCGGGCCAGGAAGCCCGCCGTGGCGCGCTCGCCGTGTCACCGACCGGCGGACGCCGTAGCCGCAGCCGATCAACCCCAGCCCCAAGAAGCCCACGAGGAGGACGTCCTCGCCGGTCCTCGCCAAAGCCACGGCCCCGACGACAGCACTCTTGACGAACGCGAGGTTCGGATCGTTCGGCACGCATGTGAAGGTCACCTTGAGCGGCACCGACCTGCACCTCGATCTTTGCGCCGGCCATCGAGAAGGCGACCTCGCCACCGACGGGGGTCCAGCTCAGGTCCGGCACCGGGAACGTCGAACTCGCGGGCAACGCCTTGCCGTCGGCGCCGAGCACGATCGGCCCGAACGTCGTCGCGACCGCTGGCGCCGCTGCGTGCGCTCCGTCGTGTTCGTCGCCGCGACCGTGCCCGTGACCGTGCCGGGAATGGTCTGGCCTGGCGCGAGCAACCCGAGGTTGAGGCCGGTGTCGAGCACCGACCCAGGCACGCTGACCTGCCATTGCTGATCGGTGAGCGTGAGCCGATCGCCAGCATTGACTTGTGTTGGCGCGGTGCCCGTGACGGTGAAGTTGATCTGGCTCGTTTGCGGCGTGACGCTGTTGGTGCAGGTCGTGGCGTAGGTGGCCGAGCCCGTCACCGATGTGGCCGTCGCCGTCGTGGTGGGTGGGGCCGTCGTCGCGGTCGTCGGAGCTGTGGTCGTGGTGCTCGTCGGCGCCGTGGTCGTGGTGGTGGTTCCTACCGTTCCCCCGGTGTTTGTCGTCGTCGCGAAGGCTGGTGCGGGACCGGTGAGTTGGATGGTTTCGGGCGGGCCGGGAAGAACGGTGCCGGGGTTGCAGCCGAAGCGCACGAGCAAGGCAGCAGGTGGGGTCCCGACGGTGGCCACGATCCTGATGCCGGCCACGGTCGCGGACTGTGGCGTCACCGTGGCCTCGCGGAACTCGATAGTGCCGGAGGGGAGGGCGGTCCAGGTCATGTCGTCATAGGTGACGTTGACGGTGGCGTCGGTGCCCGTCTCGTCGCCGGTGCCCGGAATGCCGTTCGGGTCGGCGATCGTGAAGGTCACCGAGACGTTCTCGGTCGAGGTGTTCTGGACGTCCTGGACGGTGTTCGCGCCGTTGATGGTCGTCGCGATGGTGGCCGGGACGGTGTTCTGCCCGACCTGGAGCAGGCCCAGGTTGTAGCCGGCCACGAAGATGGCGCCGGGGAGCGCCACCGACTGGGTGATGTTGGTCAACGGGACCGAGCTCACCGGGATCCACCGAGGCAGGAGCCGTCGCCGTCATGTCGACGTTGACCTGCGAGAAGTCGGTCGGGACCGCGCTGTTGATGCAGGCGTTGGTGATCGTGACCGCGCCGGCCGGACTGGCGGGCATGACGAGCGCGACACCGCCGGTCGCCACCATGGTGACGGCCAGCAGCAGCCCGTCGGCCGAGTCTGCGTACCTTCATGAGCGTCCCCTCACTGAAATCGTCCGCAGCTCGTCTCGAGACGAACGCGGCGCGTCCGGGTCTTCAAACGGACTCACAGCTGTTGGGCGCCAAGGTAATACCGCTCGTGCCACCGGGCGGGTTGACGAGGCCACGGGCTAGGGGATGTTGCGGATGTAGATGTCCCAGCTCCCATTCACGAGCTCCTCGGTCACGACCCTCCGCCCTGAGATCTGGGGCGCCTGTCGCGGCAGGTACCGGGAGAGCGTCTGACCGTCGAGCGCTCCGAGCGAGGCCTCTGCTCCCCCCGCGAGGTCGCGGTACCAGACATCGGGCTGGCCGCTCCGGCCGTCCTCCCAGACCACGATCGCGCCGTCGATGTCGGGCGCTGTCTGATGTGTCGGGCCGGTGCTCACGTCGAACCGCTCGCCGGTCGCCACGTTCAGCCCGAAGATGTCGAAGCCTTGATTGGCGTCGGGTTGGGTCGGCCACGCCTGCCACACGACCCGGTCGCCCGAGATCGCCGGACGCAACGCGTTCCCCGCCTCCACCGAGACCGGAGTCGTCTGGCCGGTCGCCACGTCGTAGAGGGCGATGTCGGCTCCGGTCACCGGATCGGTCCGCATGTAGACGACTCGGCTGCCGTCACAATCGGGATAGGCCTCAGCGACAGCCGTCGCCGCGATCGGGAACTCACCTCCGCTGGTGAGATTGCGTCCGTAGATGTCGGGGTTGCCGTTCCTGAGGTCGGTCCAGACGACGAGGGACCCGCACACGGCTGGGTCGTACTGGTCGCTCGGGGCGCGGACGACGTTGAAGGTGGTACCGCCGGTGCGAAGACGGCCGTTGATGTCCGTCCCGTCGACCCAGACCACGTACTGGCTCGAGACCGCCGGCTGGCCCTGATCACCGCGGCCGCCGGCGAGGAGCTGCTCTGCGCCTGGTGGCGAGGTGCTCATGTCCCGCAGGTACACGTCCGTACCATCGCCGCCCTCTGCGGCGCGTTCGTCCTCCCAGACGACCAACCCCCCGTTGATCCCGGGCGCCTGCTGATTGAACCCGTTGGCCACGACGGCAGTGTCACAACCGGTGAGGAGCCCCACGAGGACCAGGGCACCCGCCGCTGGCAAGCAACGCGCCATACGCGCTCTTCGTCCGGACATCGATCGTTCCCCCCATATTCCGACGAGGCGCCTCACCCAGGCACACCAGATCCCGCACGCGGGTGGAGCACAGGTGGGCGGCGGTCCACAACCGACGAAACCTCCATGACCTGGCTTCACCACCAGGTCATGGAGGTCGTCGTCAGTCTCACCAGATTCGCCTACTTGGCGGTACGGATCTCGGAGTCGGTGTTGTTCGAGGCGTCGAAATCATCCGGGACCGTGACCGTCGCCATGTAGTTGACGACCGTCTCCCGTGGTGACCTCACCGGGCCGTAGGTCCACGTCGCCTTGAACCGTGTCGACATACCCGGGCCGAGCGTCTTGCAGCCCGCCGGCTGGTCACGGACACCGGTGTCGACGCCCGTCCACCTCGACGTCCCACGTGATGTTGATGTCGGGGCACACCTGATGGTGGACGTCCCCTCGTTGGTGACCTTCGCCACCAGCGACTTCGAAGTCTTGGACGAGCTGGTCGGGCCGTTGATGATCACGTCCATCGACGCGTCGGTGAGCGGCGCGGTCGTGGTCGTGGTCGTCGGTGCCGTCGTGGTTGTCGTCGGTGCCGTCGTCGTCGTCGTCGGTGCCGTCGTCGTTGTCGTCGGTGCCGTCGTCGTTGTCGTCGGTGCCGTCGTCGTTGTCGTCGGTGCCGTCGTCGTTGTCGTCGGTGCCGTCGTCGTTGTCGTCGGTGCCGTCGTCGTTGTCGTCGGTGCCGTCGTCGTTGTCGTCGGTGCCGTCGTCGTTGTCGTCGGTGCCGTCGTCGTCGTCGTCGGTGCCGTCGTCGTCGTCGTCGGTGCCGTCGTCGTCGTCGTCGGGATCGTGGTCGTCGTCGTCGTCGTCGTCGTGGTCGTCGTCGTCGTCGTCGGCTCTGACACCGTCGAGGCGAAGTCCACCGCGGGATCGGCGAGCTGGATGGTTTCGGGCGGGCCGGCCAGGACGGTGCCGGGGTTGCAACCGAAGCGCACCGTCAAGAACCCGCCGATGACGGCGACAATCCTGATGCCGGCCACGGTGGCGGACTGCGGTGTCACCGTGTCCTCCCGGAACGAGATGGGTCCGGCGGGGCCGGCGGTCCAGGTCTGGGGGTCGTAGGTGACCGGGACCGAGGCGTCAGTGCCCGTCTCGTCACCCGTGCCCGGGATGCCGTCAGGGTCGGTGATCGTGAACGTCACCGAGATGCTCTCCGTCGAGGTGACCTGGGTCCCCGGGGTGGTGTTCGTACCCTCGATGGTCGACGCAATGGTGCCCGGGACGGTGTTCTCCCCGACAACGAGCAGACCGAGGTTGTAGCCGGCCACGAAGATCGCGCCGGGTAGCGCCACCGATTGGGTAGTGGTCAGCTGGAACTGCGCTCCGGGTTCCACCGTGGCAGGGAGCGTCCCCGTCATGTCCACGTTGACCTGCGAGAAGTCGGTGGGGACAGCGCTGTTGATACACGCATTGGAGAACGTGCACGGCGTTGGCCGGACTCCCGGGTATCAGGACCGCCAGGCCACTGACCGCCACTACGAGTCCGGCCATCAGCGCTGCGCGACTGAGTCTGCGTACCTTCATGAGCGTCCCCCTGAATTCGTCCGTGGCTCGTCTGAATTCTGTCGTCTGCGCGGCTCCCGCAGACCTCTCCGTTCGGCTGTGCGCCTCCGCAGCCGAACCCTCTTTCCTGCCGTGTCTATGTGCGATTACTGGGAGACCTACCGGGCAGACACCCAGCTACCAGTCGGTAACCCCCGCAGCGATATTACCAACCCATGTCAAGGTGATGACATAGCGTCACGAGTGGTCCAAATGCCTAAAGGCGCCCTCACGCTGCACCCCGGCACCGGCACGGACCGTCGCCTGGAGCCCTGTGGGTGGCTCGTCCGAGTCATCAGAGCAACTCGGTGAGCGTGACGGCGGCGAGCGTGGCGAACACGGCCGCCGCGATGCGTTGCAACAGTGCGATCGGGAGCCGGCCCGCGAGCAACCGGCCGGCGGTGACGGCGAGGGCAGCGACCGTCCACAGCGCGAGCAGCGCGCCCACCGCGACCGCGACGGGCTCGCCGGTGCTGGCGGCGATGCTCGCCGTCGCCAACTGCGTCAGGTCGCCCCATTCGGCGAGGATCACGACGCCGAAGCTCCCGAGCGCGGCCGCCCCGAACGTCGCGGCGCGGTCCCCGGTGACGGTGCTGTCGAGATCGACGTCGTCGTCGTGCCGCCGGGCGCTGCGCCACAGCACGACGGCGCCCGCCGAGAACAGGGCGGCCGTGATGATCGTGACGACGGTGTCGGGGAGGAGCGAGAGCAGCCCGCCGGCGGCGACCGCGACGACGACGTGGGCCGCGAAGGCGGCCGCGGCACCGACCCACACCGCGACGGGCCGCCGGAAGCGGGTGACGAGGACGATGGTGGCGACCATCGTCTTGTCCGGCAGCTCGGCCGGGAACACGGCCACGAACGTGGAGAACGCGGCCCCGAGGTTCACGAGCGGACGACGCTACGGCAGGGTGAGGACGACCCTCGCCGCCGGCGCGCGGTCAGCGGGGATCGTCGGGAACCTCGATGGCGGCGAGGTCGACCGCTGGCGGCATCGCCGTCGCCGGGGCCGCCGGGGCGGTCTCGGGATCGGGCATCGTCGGCTGGTCGGCGGGCACCGGCGTCGTGCGGTAGTCCCCCGCCGGCGGGTGCTCCTCGGTCAACCACGACGCGAGGTCGAGCGCCCCGTTGTCGAAGCTGCCACCGCTGCCGTCGCCCGTGCACGGCGCGAGCTCCTCGAGGTCGCTCGGGGCCGTGTTGTCGAACGTGTTCGCCTCGAAGCAGTTGCCGAGCGACGAGACGTCGGTTCCCACCGAACCGACGGCGAGGTCGGCGACGCCGGACTCCTCGACCACGTTCTCCCGAACCGAGCTGCCCATCGGCTGCCAGAGCAGGGGACCGTCGACCGGGTCCACGGGGAAGGGCGCGGGCTTCCGCGCAGGGCAGGGTCAGCTCGTCGTCGGTCGGGATGTCGTCGACGGGCTCCTCCTCGAGGAACGGAACGAGGCCGATGCCGGTCTTGGCGTGGTCGAACACGCGGTTGCGCTCGATGATGTTGTCGCGGCCGCCGGCGACGAGGATGCCGTTGCCCATGGCCAGCAGCGCGACGTCGATCGCCGGCGTGTCGGCCTGGTTGTTCGAATGCACGAGGTTGCCGACGATCGTCGCTTCACGCTGCGGGTAGCACAGCTCGTAGCTGCCGCTGTTGGGGACGACGCCCGCCCGGTTGAACCGGAACGTCGAGTTGACGATGAGCAGGTTGCCGCCGGCGTTCGTGCCCGAGTAGCCCGAGGCCGTTGTACTCGGAGATCACGTCGTCGATGACGGCGTCGCACGGGTAGCACTCGCCGATGTACACGCCCGGCGTCGGGGCTGCCCGACGCGTACGAGTGCTCGAAGAGGCCGTGCGTCGAGTCGAACGCGTAGATGCCGTAATCGCCGTTGCGGTAGCTCGTCAGGTACGAGCCCCGGTAGCCGTCGACCCCGGTCCAGAAGAACCCGTTGCCGGTGTAGTTGCGCGCGGTCATGTTCTCGACGGCGACCCCGTCGGCATCGAGGATCCGGACGCCGTTCTCGAGCTCGAAGCCGCCGTCGAGGATGACCTCGTTGCGGTCGAGGCCCCGGATGGTCAACGGTTCCGGTCTGCGACGTCGACGGCCTCCTCGTAGACGCCCGGCTCGACGAGGATGAGGTCGCCCGGCGACGCGGCGTCGACGGCCGCCTGGATCGTGGGATGGTCCGCCGGCACGTGCAGCGTGCGCTCAGCTCCGTGAGCGTCAGTCCGTCGAGCCGCCGTCGTCACCACAGGCGGCGACGACGAGACCGGCGACCGCCGCCAGCATCGACGAGGCCGTCGGGCCGACCCCGCTCATCCTCGACGACCTCCACCACGCCGGTCATGCCGCTGGTTGCGTTGCCGTGCAGGGAGCAGAAGTAGCGGTAGGTGCCTGGCTCCTCGAACGTGAACCGGTAGACGTCACCCGGGCCGAAGTCGTCGGTGTCCACGCCGAAGTCCTGATCGGGGTCGACGGGGACGATGTTGTGGTCGTTGCGACCCTCGTTCGTCCACACCACCTCGGTCCCGGTCGCGACCGTGATCTCCTCCGGTCGGAAGCTGTTGTCGATCGCCTGCACCTCCGCCGTCCCGGTGATGACCGAGCCGGGCGGGGCCGTTGCGGCGGTCGTGTCGGAGGCGCCGCCTTCGTCGTCATCGCCGCACGCCACGAGGGCCAGGCACGCGACCAGGAGGGTGGCCAGCCCTTTGCGACCGAGTTGAGGCACGATGTCCACCCCCTCGGGTGAGCGTAACGACATCCGACGGGAAGAAGGCCGTCCTCACCCCGTAGGATGGACTTCGACTTCTCCGGGGGGATCCACCCATGTCCGACGTTGCTGCCTCTACCTGCACCCGCGCCCGCGGTGGCCTCCTCACCATGGGCTGAGCCGATCCGTATCGCCGGCTTCGCCTCCGTCGGCGCCGGGGCCATCCACGCCACGCCGATCGGCGTGCACAGCGAGCACACCCAGGCGATGTGGACGTTCCTCGCCATCGCCGTCTTCCAGATCGGCTGGGGTCTGTGGGCCGCTCTGCGTCCGGGCCGGTTCGTCGCCGGCGTGCTCGCCCTCGGCAACGCCGCGCTCGTCGGCGGCTGGCTCATGGCCAGCACGAGCGGGATCTCGTTCATCGACGGCCTCGAGGAGGCCGAGGCGGTCGAGCTCGGACCGGCGCTCGCCGGCGCGCTCGCCCTCGTCGTCCGTCGTCCTCGCCCTCGCCGGCGCTGCTGCGCGTCGACACGGCGTCGACCGCCCGCGGCAACCGCCTCGTCGCCGCCGGCGCCCTCGTCGCCCTCATCGTGACCATCCCCGGCATGGCCTCCGCCGCCCGCCCCGGGCACGCCCATGGTGCGGAGGCCGCGGCCACGGCCACGACGAGACGGCCGCGGCGACCGACGCCAGCTCCGGCACCGCCGCAGGCGATCGCCCCCACGCCGTACGACCCGAACCTGCCGATCGACCTCGGTGGTGTCGAGGGCGTGACGGCCGAGGAGCAGGCGCGGGCCGAGAACATGATCGCAGCGACGCTCGCCGATCTCCCGGTCTACGCCGACCCAGCGACGGCCGAGGCGGCCGGGTTCCAGTCGATCCACGACGGCGGGACGGGTTACGAGCACTACATCAACCGCGAGTACATGGCCGACGGGATCGTGCTCGACCCCGACCGCCCCGAGTCCCTCGTGTACCAGGTGCGGAACGGGCAGAAGACGCTCGTCGCCGCCATGTTCATGGCCGAGCCGGGCACGACCCTCGACACCGTCCCCGAGCTCGGCGGGCCGTTGACGCAGTGGCACATCCACAACAACCTGTGCTTCACGGCCGCCGGACAGGTGGCGGGGCTCACGAACGCGCCAGGGCACATGCGACCCGCCGCTCGTCCAGCCCGAGGCCGTTCCGATGATCCACGTGTGGATCGTCCCCCACGAGTGCGGTCCGTTCGCCGCCCTCGAGGGCATCGGCGGGGGTCAGATCCGCGAGGGCGAGACGCGCCTCTGCGATCACGCCCACGGCAGCGGCTGACCGGCCCTCCGTAGCCCCGAGCGGGCCGGCGCGCCCGACCGAGCGGCGCCGACGCCGCTGGGACGAACCGGGAATACTTGCCGCGGCGACGTCCGTGGGCTTCGATGACGACCAGACACGTCGCTGTCGATCGGCACCTCGGGGGGTTCGATGGCTCTTCGCATGACTCTCAACACACGTCATCGCGTCGCGGTCGGGTTCACGGCCCTGCTACTCATCGTCGCTGGCAATGTGTCGTCGGAAAGCGGCGCCGCGCCCAAGCCGCCGAACTGCCACAAGACCAAGACGTGTCCGACGACCACGACGACGGCGCCGACGACGACCACGACGACGGCGCCGACGACGACCACGACGGACGGCGCCCCCGTCCGTGCAGACCGCGACGTTCCGACTCGGCCCATTCGTACTCGCGCCCGAGGGATCGCCCGGCTCTGAGAGTGAGTCAACGCAAGCCAACATCCCGAAGCCGTCTGGCGCGTTCGGGATCGTCGGGATGCGTTTCGACTTGGTGCACGGCGACGGAACGTCTGAGGGTCACCACAATGTGCACCTCCACCACACGGTGTTCATGGACTCGAGCCGTCCCGACTCGATCTGCCCGTCCCTTCCCAACCGGTTCGTGGGTGCCGGCGCCGAGCGCACCCCGGTCAGCTTCGGAACCGAGTACGCGTACAAGGTGGGCGCGACCGATCAATGGAACGCGCTGTGGCACATCATGAACATGTCGACGGAGACGCACACCGTCTACATCGAGTACGAGATCGACTACGTCACGGGCGCCGATCTCGCCGCGATGAGGCCCCTCACGTCGTACTTCTACGACGTCGACGGCTGCTGGGGCGACTCGGCGTACAACGTCCCGGGCGGCGGCGGCCCTGGGAGCGTCCACACCAAGGCGATCACCTACACGGCGCCTCGCAACGGCACGAGGGTGTACACCGGTGGCCACCTCCACGACGGCGGTATCGACCTCATCCTGGAGCAGAACGGCGTGGAGGTGTGTCGGCCCACGGCGATGTACATGGACGGCATGCTCGACGCGATCACCTATTGCGACACTCCGGTGAGCGTGGCGGCCGGGACGACGATACGGCTGACGTCGAGGTACTCGAACGAGTTCCCGCTCACGGCGGTGATGGGCATTTCGCTCTCCTACGTCTGGGAGCCGTAGACCACCGCACCTTTCCGGGCTCACCCGGTGTCGATCGGCGCGGTGCCGCCTCCGGGCGGCGCGATCCGTTCGAGGGCGACGATGCCGTCGCGCGAGAAGCGCACGTCGAACTCGCCGCTCGCCAGGATGCTCTTCAGGAGCACACCGTTGCGGCCGAGGTTCCTGGCGTTGAGCACGATCCAGCTCACCTCGGCGGGGTCGCCGACCTCGGTTGGGGTCACGCCGTAGTTCTGCGGACGCCACGGGTTCGGGAACGTGTACACGATCTCGCGGTGCGTGAGGTGGGGAACCCCATTGAAGTCGCTGGCGACCCCGGCGTCGGACGGCACGTGTGCGAGCGCGACGACACGTGACTGGTAGTTGTGCGGTCGGTGCAGCGGCCAGATCCCCAGTTCGTAGTCGTTGCCGAGGGGCGAGGGGCCGTACCAGCGGGTGGCCAGGAGGGCGAAGACGAGCGCCACGGTGAGCGCGATGGCGACCAGTGGCTCGAGCGAGCGCCACCGCCAGCGACGCAGCCAGGCCAGGCCCCCGACGAGGCTGATGGCGAGGGCCGCCGAGGGGATGGCCTGGTAGTGGAAGCGCAGGTCGAACGTCCACGCGGAGGCGGACACGATGTTGATCGACCACTGGGGTAGGCCGATGAGCAGCGTCGAGGGAGACAGCGCCGGCACGAAGCCGTAGGGCTGCGCCAGGCTCCCGGCGTAGCCCAGCGCGTTGTTCTCGTCGAGCTTCTCGACCAGGCGCGAGGGGTCCTGGGCGGAGTTGACCAGGATCTCACTGGGGGTGGACCCGAGGTCATAGACGCCACCGAAGGTGCTGCCGCCGGCGACGCGCGGGACCATGAGCACGCCGAAGAGGACGACCCAGGCCGCCGCCACGGCGACGACGGAGACGCCGAACCGCCAGTGCCGTCGAAGCACCCACACCAGACCCATGCCGGCCAGGGCCAGCGCCACGTCCTCCTTCCAGCAGATGGCGAGGACGAAGCAGAGCGCGAACCCGAGCCGCGTGCGCCTCGAGACCGCGCCGTCGGCCCGTTCGGCGATGAGCCGTTCGCCGAACAGGAACGTCCCGACCAGGAAGGGGACGGCCATGCCCTCCAGCCGGAACCCTTCTTGGACCAGCCACTGCACCGTGGGGTTCGCCAGCCACACCACCGCCACCCCGACTCCCAGCCACGGCGTCCCCAGCTTGTCGCGAGCGAGCAGGTAGAGCGGCACCGCCGTGGCGGCCAGCGCGATGGTGTGGAGGATGTCCCAGGTGGAGGGTCCGCCACCGAGCCAGGCGAAGGGCACGAAGAAGAACAGCCCGAACTGCGCGTGGTTGCCGAAGAAGCTGATGCCGCGGACCGTGTTCGCAGTGCGGCCGTGGGCCAGCTGCCAGATGTACTGGTCGTAGATCCCCGTGTCGAAGTCGAAGGAGCCGAAGTTCTGGTGGCGAAGGACGATCAGCCGCCCCATGACCAGGATCCAGACCGCGACCAAGGCCGCGACCGCGACGATCGGGGCGTGGTCGTGGAGCCAGCCGCCCGCAGTGCGGACGAGCCGGCCGATTCGCGTGGCCGCCTCGTCGGGCGTCTGGACCTCGGTTGGCGCGTCTGACGTGTAGGCGATCAGAACGCGTCCTGCCTCGTACCTCGCCGTGCCATCCGGGGCACGTTGCCACACGCCGGTCGATCCGAGCCCGGCACGGCCGCAGGCCAGAACCGAAACCAGGTCCTGACCAGGTCAAACTCTGGTCGTCGGTGACCTGAGGCTGAGCAGCAGCGCTCCGGCGCCCCACAGCAGGGCGACGACGATGGCCGTCACCGTCGTGCCGATCGAGCCGTGGCCGAGGACGTGGGCGCGAACTGCGTCGGTGGCGTGGCTGACCGGGTTGACCTCGGCAACGGTTCGCATCCACCGCGGCATCGAGTCGAGCGGTGCGAAGGCGCTGGAGACGAACATGAACGGCATCATGATCATCATCCCGGCGAACTGGACGACGTCCGGTCGGCGGAGCCGGTCACCGATGACGCCGAACAGCGCGCTCATCGCCGCGGCGAGCACGACCAGGACCGACAGCGCCGCGACGAGGTCGAGCGCGTTCCCGTGGAAGTCGAACCCGAGGGCGACGGCGCCGAGCCCGAGGATGGCGACGCGAGCGAACGTGAACGCGGCCTCGGTGAGTGTGCGCGCCGCAGTGGGCACCCAGCTCGCCATGGGGAGGGCCGCGAACCGCTCGCTGAGTCCCGTCGTGTGGTCGACCGCAGCGGCGACGCCGGCGTTGGTGCCGGCCATGACGGTCGACACCGCGAGCATCGCCGGCGTGAGGAAGTCGATGTAGCTGACGTCGTGTGGGAACGAGGGGTTGTCGGCGACGCTCCGGAACACCTGGCTGAACAGCACCAGCATGGCGAGCGGCATGGTCAGGGAGAACATCAGCAGCTGCGGCACACGACAGCTCGTGCGGATTCCACGGGCCACGAGCACCGTGAACTGGGCGGTGCCACGTGCTTGGGAGCGGAGGTGGTGGCGGTGGTCATGCGGGCACTCCGGTGTTCGCGAGGTGGAGGAAGACGTCGTCGAGGCTCGGCGAGACGATCTCGAGGTCGGTCACCGCGGCGCCGGCCGCCACGATGGAGTTGACGAACGAAGCTGCGGCGCCGGCGTCCGGCACTGGGACGTGCCATGTCGTGGCGTCACCATCGACGACGACTTCACCGTCGATGGCTGCCGGGAACGCCTCGGCTTGGGCGGTCGGGACGGTGGCACGAACGACCTTGCCGCCGACGAGGGACTTGAGCTGTGCCGGCGTGCCGGTGGCGATGATCCGCCCGTGGTCGATGACGGCGATCTCACCGGCGAGCTGGTCGGCCTCCTCGAGGTACTGGGTGGTGAGGACGACGGCCGTACCGACCGATGCCAGGTCGCGCACGACGGCCCAGAAGCCGATGCGTGCGGCGGGGTCCAGTCCGGTCGTGGGCTCGTCGAGGAACAGCACCGTCGGCGAGCCGATCAGGCTCGCCGCCAGGTCGACGCGCCGGCGCGTGCCGCCTGAAAGGGTGCCGACCCGCCGGTCGGCGACGCCGCCGAGCTCGAAGCGTTCAAGGAGGTCGACTAGCTCGGCGCCGGGCCGCAGGCCCGAGGCCGAGGATGCGGCCGACCATCTCGAGGTTCTCCTCGCACGTGAGGTAGTCGTCCAGGCCGGCGTACTGCCCGGTGAGCCCGATCGACCGGCGAACGGTGAACGGGTCGAGGGCGGCGTCGACGCCGCCGATGACGACTCGCCCGCTGCCCGGGTCGCAGCAGCGTTGCTGCGACCCGAACGAGGGTGGTCTTGCCGGCGCCGTTGTGGCCGAGCACACCGACGATCGCGCCGGGCTCCACTTCCAGGCTGACGGCGTCCAGGGCCCGGATGTCGCCGAAGTCGACGGTGACGTCGTCGATGACGATCGCGGTCACGGATCGCCTCAGCTTTCGGCGTCGGTGGACGCGCAGCAGGTGCTGGCGGTGTCGCGGCTGTCGGCGCAGCACGTCGAGGCTGCGGTCGACTCCGCGTTCCCGGGATCGTCGGCGAGCACCGTGTAGAACTCCCAGCCGCCGAGGGGGACGTCCGGTGCGTCGACCCAGACCTTGTCCTGGACGGCGTGGCAGCACCGATCGGCCGTGCTCATCGAATGGGCGAGGCCGAGTCCTTCGAAGCGGGTACCGACGGCCATGACATCGTCGCTCGTGGCCAGTTCGACGCCGAGGTGGTTGAGCGGCGTCGCACCGGGGTTCTCGAACAGGACGAGCTTCAGCGGCGGGTCGGGCACCTCGAAGTTGGCGTACCCGGGCCGCTCCTTGGCTGGAGCGACGCCGAAGAGGTCCTGGTAGAAGCGGGTCGCCTCGGCGAGGTCCGAGACGTTCAAGGCAAGCTGCAGACGGCTGGTGGTGGTCATCGTCATCTCCGGGTTGAGCACACCGAGCGGATCTCGGCGTTTGCCGGGAACGACGGGCCGAGCGCGCCGCGGACGCATCGGCCGGCCGCTTGGATCCAGATGCGTCCCTCGGCGGGCGACTTCGTCGTTAGCGTTGTGACGGACCGGGGGTGACCACGTGACGATCGCTGGCGAGAAGCGCGAACGACCGGCGGCAGCCGGCACGACATCGGCTGGACCGAGACGCTCAGGCGTCTCCGCGGCTACATCGCCTCACGCATTGGCGACCCTGACGCGGCCGCCGACATCGCGCAGGACGTCATCGCCCGCAGCATCGCGGCTGGGGCCCTCGAACGTGCCCATGACCTCAACGGCTGGCTGTTCCGCGCCGCGCAGAACGCCATCGTCGACCACCACCGGTCCCGCCGCACGCCACAGCCGGACAGCGACCTCGACGAACGAGCCGAACCCGAACCGGACGACGCGCGCGCCGAACCGAGCCACACGCGAACTGGCCCGTTGCGTTCAACCCCTCATCGAGGAGCTCCCTGCCAAGTACCGCGACGCCCTCGTCGCCATCGACATCGAGGGGCGGACCCACCACGCCGCCGCAGCAGAGATCGGCATCTCCACGTCGGGCATGAAGTCCAGGGTCCAGCGAGGACGCCGCCACCTCCGCGACCTCCTCACCGAGTGCTGCGCCGTGCACCTCACCCGCGACGGCGCGATCAGCTCGTATCAGCGAAGCGACACCTCGCCCGATGGCGCCCCGTGCGGTTGCGCTGGCGAGACCGGCGCCACCTGAGGAGTGATGACGCCCGTGCGCGATCGGTTGGGGCGACCTCACGGCTCTTGACGTCCCCACCCAGGAGCACCACGACGACCTGGCGTCATGGCTTCGTACGCAGGGAGCGAAGTCCGCAGGCGAGTTGTCGGTCTGAGGGAGCGATCTCGTCAGCAGCGGTTGAACCCGAGGCGGAACTGCGCCCGGCGCCACCACGGACCTGGAGGTGCGTGCCGTGTCAGTCGCTCCATGGCGCGCTTGCGCCGAGCGAGCTGCCGAACGCAGCGGAAGCACATGCCGACCTCTAGGTCCCACACGTTGAGCGCCGGCTCTGACAGGCTGTTGCTCCGCCGGGAGCACGACCGACCGAGGGGGACACGTGGCCGAGGTGAATGAGTCAGACGGGGACTTTTACGACGCGGGCACGGTGCCGGGGGTCGGGTGGATCACCTTCGCCGCCACGCTGCTGATCGTCGGCGGCGCGTTCAAGATCTTCGATGCGCTGTGGGCGTTCAAGTACGACGACGACGTGCCCGAGGGACTGCAGACCGTGCTCTTCGAGAACGACCTGGCCTACTGGGGCTGGGTGTGGCTGTTGTTTGGCATCCTGCTCATCGCCGCCGGCTTCGCCGTGCTGCGTGGTGCTCAGTGGGCACGGTGGTTCGGCATCATCGTCGCCGGCGTCGTCGCCATCGCCGTCTTCCCGTGGATCTACTTCCAACCGCTCTGGACGATCCTGAGCGTGAGCGTCGCGCTCATGGCGGTCTACGCACTCGCTGCGTATGGCGGCCCCGGCGGGCCGGCCCAGCGCGGCACCCGCGTCAGCTAAAGGGTTGCCGGCCAGGCGCCGGTGAACGATCGGCGGCTTCACCGAACCGGCCAGCCGATCCGACCCCGAAACGACCGCAGGCCAGAAGCAGAAATCCGTTCTGACCTGCACATTCCTTGGTGGTCGGGACGGGCGTCGATCCCGTGACCTTCCGCTTTTCAGGCGGACGCTCTGCCGACTGAGCTACCCGACCGTGCGCCGGTGCGAGCACCGGCAGATCTGTGTGTCGCGACCCCGACGGGACTTGAACCCGCGACCTTCGGCGTGACAGGCCGACGCTCTAACCAACTGAGCCACGGGGCCTTACTCCCTTGGAGGGGAGACGGGAAGGCTACGAGGGGGGGTTGCCGCCCGCAAGTTGTGAGCGCTGGCCCCCGGTGTCGTATCGGCTGATCGTGTGCCCGCCGATGTACGCCATGGCGAAGATGGCCCAGCCGACGCCGGCGTAGGCGGACAGCGCCATGAGGGTCAGGGTGGCGAGGGTCAACTCGAGCTGACGGACGATGATCATGGTCCCTCCAGGCCGCCAGTCTGCCCGCGAAATCGCTGGATCAGCCTGCGCACCGAACGTTTAGCCCCCGCGGCGCACCAAGGCCGCCGGCCAGTTCCCTTCCGCCCTCGGTGTGGTACCTCCGAACGACCGAGGTCGCCTGACCGATGTCACCGACCGGACCGGGCGCGTCGAGCGCGCCCGGTCCAGGCCGGATCCGCTGTTCGGCGACTGCTCCGCCTACGTGTCGTCGCTGAAGGTGGCGCCGAAGATGTCGGAGTTGCCGAATGTCGGCGGACACTGGTTGTTCGGGCCTGGTCGCAGCGCTGTCGAGTGCGCGGCGGGCAGTTCGGCCGCCGCGGCTCGATCGCGGGGGCGGTCACCGACGATCGGCGTCGCGCCGCCTCCGGTGACGTCTTCGACGAACGCCTGGCGGTACGTGTTGATGGCGGGGCAGACGGCGCCGTCGCGCATGTCGTTCCACACCGCCGATCCGAAGTCCCGGGTCGCGACCGTGTAGTTGTAGTCGCCGAGGAACTCCGAGGTGAGCGCGTTCGCGCTCGACGCCCGGCCGTCGCCCACTGCGCCCCGGAGCACCGTCGTCCACGTTCCGATCGCACCGGTTGTCGCGTTGACCTCGGCATGTCGCACGACGCCGAGCACACGCCGGGGGTCGGTCGTGTTGTTGCGCCACGGATCGAGCCAGGCGTTGTACACGAGCCAGGCGTCGGTCCCGTCAGGGGAGATGGCGATGGCCGGGAAGTTGGCCCGGTCGGTGCCGTCGTTGGCATTGATCGGCGGTGAGTAGGACTCGCCGCCATTCGTCGAGGTCACGACGAAAGCCCGCTCCTGGTTGGTTCCGACGCGATCGTCGGACCAGGTGATGAGGATCTCGTCGGTGGCGTCGGCGCCAGACGGTGCGCCGTTGGCGATGTCGATGCTCGGGAAGGTGTTCGTGCGGGCGCCGGCGATGCCGTCGATCGTGAACCGACCCTGCGCCGGATCGAACTGGCCGATGCCGGCCAGCGGCTGCACGATCGCTCGCGGCCGCTCGAAGGACGCGCCGCCGTCGAAGGATCGGGCCTGGAAGAAGACGCCCTCGCGGGTCCCGATGTCGGTGCCGATCCACACGACGTAGACCACGCCGGCGCTGTCGGTGCGGATCGCGCACCCCTGACGGCCTCCGGTCTGGCTGTTGTTCGTGGCGGCGCTGAGCTGTCGGGTGCGCCAGGTGTCGCCGCCGTCAGTGGAGCGGTTGAACAGGACCGGTTCGGATCCTGCGGTGCCGCGGAAGCCGACGTTGCAGACATAGACGTTCCCGAAGAACGGGCTCAACTCGGCGTTGTCGGCCCAGAGCTGCTCCTTGTCGCTGAAGAGTGCCTCGTTCTGGCGGGTCACCACCACCGGATCCATCCAGGCGTCGTTGTCGCCGGCGATGGCGCCGGCGATGTCGTCGGTCCTCGACACCGCGATGGCCGCGGCTCCGGCGGTCCCGGGCCGGCCCGGGAAGTTGGTGGCGATGTTCGAGTAGTAGAGGCGCTGGCCGTTCGCCCACGAGAACTCGCCGTCCTCGTCGGGGACCGGGCCGAACACCAGCTCAGGATCCCCGTTCGAGACCAGTCCGACCTCGTCGTAGTGGGGGAGCGTCCCGATCGGGCCGGCCGGGTCCGGACTGCAGCCCGTGTCGGTCGGCGGCGGTGCTCCGGGCGCCGGGTCGGGCTGGCCGAGGCAGCTGGCTGACTCACGAGCCGAGAAGCCGGTGTACTCCGGCTGCGTCCAGGTTCGTCCGCTGTCGGTCGAGAACTGGATGCCGGAGAGGCCGACGCCCGGCGTGAACGGGCACGTGCGGTCGTCGCCGGCGTTGCACGCCTCCATGTCGATGTTGTCGTTCGCCCCTGCGGCCAGGATGTTCGGTTGCACCGGGTTGACCGCCAACCCGGGCTCGTTCTGCTTGTTCTGCGAGAACAGCAGGTCGTTGCTGCCGACGGTCACCTCGGTCGAGCCCCCGGGCGTGATCGGGGCCGCGGCCGCAACGACGGGAACGAGCAGCAGGGCGAAGCCGACGGCGGCGACGGCCTTCGCCAGGCGAGTGGTGCGCATGGCATTCCCCCAATCGGGTTGCCGGATCGGTTTGCGTGCGCCGCTCCGGCCCCCAGCCACCCAACACCGACCGGGACGTCCGTCCGCTGCCAGTCTGAACCTGTGATCTCAACCCCGCAAGGTGGCCCGCAGAAAGCAACGCTGGCGTGCCGAATCGGGGAGGGTGGCGCTCTCACCGAAGGCGGCACCCGTTGTGGACTTCCGAAGCCTTTTTCCGTCCGGGAGCTCGGCACCCCCAACGGGATTCGAACCCGTGTTGCCACCTTGAAAGGGTGGAGTCCTGGGCCGCTGGACGATGGGGGCGGGGCGCCGGATCGTACCGCCGGTGGTCCGTGCTGACCCACCGGGTCTGTCACCCTGCATGCCGTGGGTGACCTCGAGGAGTCGATCGATGCCGACACGTGGGAAGCCGGCGCAAGTCCACCTGCGCCGTCCCCGCCGTTCCCGCTGCCCCAGCCGCCGCCCCCGCCGCCGGTCGAACCGGCGCCAAGGGCCAGCTCGGGTGCCGTGTTCCGGCTGGTCGTCGCCGGGGTCGCCGCCGTCGGCATCGCCACGGCCGGGGTGCTCGTGTCGGCGAGCCGCGACGACGGGATCGACTACCCCGACGAGTGGGACCCGCGGGTCGCCGACCTGGCCGACTTCGTCGAGGGCGAGCGGGGCGAGAGCTTCGAGCATCCGGTCGCCGTCGACTTCCTCACGCCCGAGGAGTACTCGGAGCGGACTCGGAGCGACGAGAGCGAGCTCACGTTGGAGGACGAGGAGTCCCTGGAGGCGGCCGCGGCGCTGTTCCGGGCCTTCGGGCTCGCGGAGGGCGAAGTCGACCTCTTCGATTCTTCGAACGACATCGCCGACACCGGCACGCTCGCCTTCTACGACCCGGTGTCCGACAGCGTCACCGTGCGGGGCACCGAGCTGACCGTCGAGCTCCGCGTGACGCTCGTCCACGAGCTGACCCATGCGCTGCAGGACCAGATCGTCGATCTGGTCGAGATGCAGGAGGACGCCGGCGAGATGGGCAGCACCGCGGTCCGCGGACTGATCGAAGGCGACGCGGTGCTCGTGGAGCAGGGCTACGTCAACCAGGTGCTGACCGCCGACGAGCGCAGTGCGTACGAGACCGCGAGCGTCAGCGCATCCGACCAGGCGACGGCCGACCTGGGCGACGTGCCCGCCTCCCTGCTCGCGTTCTTCGGCGCGCCGTACGCCTTCGGCCCGCCGTTCGTTCTCGTCGCCGAGGCCGAGGGCGACATCGACGCCGTCTTCCGCGTCCCCCCCGAGAGCGATGAGCACCTCATGGATCCGTCGCGCTACCTCGCCGACGACGACCCGCTCGACATCAGCACCCCCGACGTCGACGACGACGTCGAGGTCCTCGACGACGGATCGGTCGGCTCCCTGGCGTGGTTCCTCACGCTGGCCGAGCGGATCGACCCCTTCCAGGCGATGACTGCCGTCGACGGCTGGGGTGGCGACGCGTACGTCCTGAGCGACGACGGGGACAGCACCTGCGTCCGTGCCGTCGTCTACGGCGACACCGAACGCGACGTCGAGGAGCTCACGACCGCGCTGGATGCGTGGGCGGCGTCGCTGCCGGCCGGCATGGCGAAGGTGACGGCCACTGACGACGGTGGCGTCGACGTGGCGTCGTGCGACCCGGGCGATGCCGCTGATCTCGACGTCACCGGTCGCGGCGCCGACGCCCTCGCGGTCCCGGTCACCCGCTCGTACCTCTTCGCCGACGCCGTGACCGTCTTCGACCCGGAAGACGCCTTCTGCGTCGCCGATGCTGCGGTCCGGGGCCTCACCCTCGAGCAGCTCGCCGACCCGGCGGGAACCGTCTTCACCGACGGGACCTTCGATGCGATCTCCCGGATGGCCATCCAGGGCTGCGGCCTGGCTGTGACGTCAGAGGTCGGCGGCGAGGGCGTCGACGAGGTCGTCGACGAGCTCGGACAGGAAGCCGTAGAGGGCCCGGGCCGGCGCCTCGGGATCGTCGGGGTCGAACTGGCGGTCGTCGTCCTCGCTCACGTCGAGGCGGGTGCCGAGGACGAGGCGGAGCGAGTTGAGCGAGCGCATCCAGGCGCTGGCGCCTTCGGCGTCGAGGTACCGCTCGTCGAGCGACGCCTCGACCGCGTCGATCGTCGCCAGCCGGGACTCGAGCAGCTCGTCGCGGGCGAGCGCCTGGAAGCCGGCTTCCTTCTCGGGGTCGTCCGGGTAGGCGGGAGGGAAGAGCCGCCGGAGCACGACGTCGTTCGGGTCGGCGAGGAGGGCGTCGCGGAGCTGGCCGAGGATGTGGGCGAGGATCTCACGCTCGGCCTCGCCGAGCCGGATCTCGATCCGGCCGTCGCGGTGGCGCTTCGCCGCTCGCCCGATCATCGGTCGTGCTGCATGGTCGCCCACAGACCGTGCTCGTGGAGGCGGAACACGTCGAGCTCGCACTTCTCCCTGGTCCCGTTGGCGACGACGGCTCGACCCTTGTGGTGCACGTCGAGCATGAGCGAGGTGGCCTTCTCGAGGCTGTAGCCGAACAGCTTCTGGAACACGTAGGTCACGTATGTCATCAGGTTGATCGGATCGTTCCAGACGAGCACGATCCACGGGCTGTCGACCTCCTCCTCGGTGTCACCGGTGGGGTCGTCGACCTCGACGGGCGTGGGGACCGGGCTCGCCATCCGCACCCTTCAAGTCTGGCCGACGAGGGTGCCGCTTCCGGCAGGCTCGACGGCGGTGGCGGCCCCGGCTGGGCGGGCCCAGCAGCCGAGCACGAGGAACCAGAGCGCGACCCACACCAACGTGGCACCGAGGATGTGCATCCCGACGAGGCCGGCGGGCACGTCGGCGAAGTACTGGACCCACCCCAGGGCGGCCTGCGCCACGGCGACGCCCAGGAGCAGCCGGGCCCGCAGCAGCACGACGGCCGGCGCACCCTCTCGAGCCGCACGCGCCAGGACGGCCAGGAGCAGGCCGAGGAAGACGAGCACGGCGAGGCTGTGCACTCGAGCGACGGTCTCGATGTCGAAGCCGAACCGGACGGCCTCCTCGTCGCCGCCGTGCGGCCCGGTGCCGGTGACGACGGTCCCGGCCACGACGGCCAGGCCGAGGGCGGGGACGAGGGCGAGCACGAGGCGCCGCAGCCCGCGCCCGACCACCGGGGTCGACGGACCGGGCGGCTCGCCGGCGCGCACGTGGAGGACCACGGCGTTCGTGACGAGTGCGAGGGACAGGAGGAAGTGGCCCATCACGAACGGGGGTGCCAGTTCGAAGGCGACGGTGACCGCTCCGAGCAGGATCTGGCCGACGACGCCGGCCACCAGGCCCAGCGACAGCAGCGTGAGGTCCCGCCGGCGCGGTCGGAGGCCGAGCGCCGCCAGCACGGCGGCGGCGATCGAGACCGACACCACGCCGGTGATCAGCCGGTTCACGAACTCGACCATCGGGTGCAGCTCGAGCGGGGCGACGAACCGCTCCTGCTCGCACCCGGGCCAGTCCGAGCAGCCGAGGCCCGAGCCGGTCAGGCGCACCGCCCCGCCCGTCACGATGATGAAGCACAGGGCGACGAGCGTGACGAGGGTGATGCGGCGGTAGGTCGCCAGGGAGACGTGAGGGAGGCGCAGCACCGCCTGCGCAGGCTACGGGTGCAGGGGTGCGCCGGTCGAAGCGTCAGTTGGCGGCGGGCGGAGGTACGGCCGTCGTGTCGGTCACCGGCGGCACCGTCGTCTCGGGCGGCGGCGAGGGCGGGGGCGCGGGCGGGGGCGCGATCGAACCCGGCACGGCCAAATTCCAGTCGGTGGCGATGGCCGCCAGCAACGTCGGGGCCAGGAGGTCGGCGCCATCCTGGGACAGGTGGACCCCGTCGGCAGCCCGCGTGTCGACGACGCGGCCGTCGGGGGTCGTGATGACCTCCGAGTAGGCGCCGCCGGGGCTGAGCACCGGGATGGTGTCGACGAAGACGACCCTTGGCCGCAGCCGGGCCTGCTCGCGGGCGACGTCGTTCATGATGTCCTTGACGATGTGCAGGGTCGCCTTCCGCTCGGCCGGCAACCCGAGCCACACGACGCTCCGGTCGCCCTGGCCGGCGACGTCCATCACGAGCCCGACGCGGCGGGCGTACTCATCGCGCCACTCCGGGGAGCCGAGCTCGGCGATGCTGCCATCGGGGCGTTGCATGGCCTGGTCGTCGTTGCCCCCGAACTGGAGGTAGATGACCTCGGGGTTGTCGGTGGGCAGCACCATCTGGAGGTACGCGGGCCAGTCCAGGACGTCGGGCCGAGCGAGCCCGGTGCTCACCCGGAAGTCGGGGTGCAGGGTGATGCGGTTGTCGCCCCGGACCAACCGGCCGAACCCCTCGGAGATGTTGCCCATGAGCGAGTCGCCGTACATCGCGACGCGGAGCGGCGTCTCGGCCGTCGGGACGCGCCGCAACGGCAGCGTCGTCGGGACCGGCACCGTCGTCACTGTGGTGGTCGAGATGAGCCCGTCCCCCTTGTCGTCGAGGCCGGGTCGAACCGGCCCGATCGTCGTCGTCGAGCTCGGCACCTTGATGTCGGCGCCGGCCGCGGAGGTCGGAAGGTCCTCGTGGCTGGTCAGCTCGCCGAGCCAGAGCCGGGGGAGATGCAGGCCGAGGCCGTGGCTGACCGAGCGCACCGGCCGGGCGACGAGGAGGGCGACGTCGCGGCCCGTGCCGAACGGTTGGCGCTCGGCGACCTGCACGATCGTGTCGGCGCAGAGGAGCGAGGCGATGCCGAGGGTGGCGAGCACCGTCACGACGACGCGGCCGGCCGACACCGTGCCGTCGCGGTTCGGCGGGATGAGCGGCGACCCACGACGGCGCTGCGACGGATGCGCAGGCGGCTCCTCGAGGCTCGGATCGTCGATCAGGGTCATGAACAGGTCACATCATCGCGTGGTCAGAACTGGAAGTAGATGAAGGGAGGGACGCCCTCGGGGCCGAGGACGTCGACGAGCAAGAGCACGCCGGCGAGGGCCACGGCCTGGGCGGGCATCGCCCAGCGGCTGAACCCGGCCCGGATCCTCCGGACCGTCGACGTCGGCACGAACTGGCTGGCGAGCATGAGGGCGACGACCATGACGACCATCGGGTTGAGCGGGACCGACGCGGTCCCGCCGAAGATGCGGCCCAGGATGTCGAACGCCTCGGCCACGTCGGAGGACCGGAAGAAGACCCAGCCGAGGCAGACGACCTGGAAGGTGACGAGCCGGCCGACCCAAACGTTCGCGAGCAGTGCCGGCCGCCGGCCCGTCTCCTCGAGCCACCGCTCCAGGCAGAGCCAGCCGCCCTGGAGGGCGCCCCAGAGCACGAAGGTCCACGCCGCGCCGTGCCACAGGCCGCCCAGCAGCATCGTCAGCATGACGTTGCGGTACGTCCTGCGGCGGCCGCCCTGATTCCCGCCGAGCGGGATGTAGAGGTAGTCACGCAGCCACCGCGACAACGTCATGTGCCAGCGCCGCCAGAAGTCCTGCAGGGACGTCGCGGTGTACGGGGCGTCGAAGTTCTGCGGGAAGCGGAAGCCGAGCAGCAGGGCCAGGCCGATCGCCATGTCGGTGTAGCCCGAGAAGTCGGCGTAGATCTGGATCGCGTAGGCGTAGACCCCGACCAAGGCCTCGACACCGCCGTGCTGGCCCGGGAAGGCGAAGAGCGGGTCGACGATCTCCTCGGCGAGGTAGGAGGCGATCACGACCTTCTTCACGAGGCCGGCGGCGATCAGCCAGAAGGCGAGGCTGGCCTGGACGCGGCGGGGGTCGCGCCGCTGGCGGAGCTGGGGCAGGAACTCGGCGGCCCGGACGATCGGGCCGGCCACGAGGTGCGGGAAGAACGAGAGGTAGACGGCGAAGTCGAGGAACGGGACCGGGTGGAGCTTCTGCCGCCGGATGTCGATGACGTAGCTGAGCGCCTGGAAGGTGAAGAACGAGATCCCGATCGGCAGCACCACGTTCGGGACGGGCACGTCCCAGTCGAGGCCGGCCCGCTCGAACAGCCCGCCCGAGGACTCGGTCAGGAAGCCGGCGTACTTGAACCACCCGAGCGCTCCGAGGTTGGCGACGACGGCCATCGCGGTCCACCGGCTCCTCGCCTGCTCGGTGGCCGACCGGTCGACGCGAACCGCCATGAACTGGTTGACGAGGATCGACCCGGCGAGGAGGAAGGCGTAGTGCCAGTCCCACGCCGCGTAGAAGAAGAGGCTGGCGCCGAGCATGCCGAACCGCCACCGGCGCGGGTGCGGCATGAGCAGCCAGTTCGCCGGGAGGACCACGGCGAAGAAGACGGCGAAGCGGAAGGTGGGAAACAGCACCGGTGGGTTCTCTCCGGCCTGGGACGGCCGCGAGGAGGACCCCTGCTCCGTCCTCCGGCGACTCTAGGTTGGATCGCTGGTCGCACGGTGGATCGACGGACTTTGGCCACTCTCGGGCGCCGTCGTAGTGTGCGCCTCCGTCATGGTCCCGCCCGCCCGGCCTTCCGTGCTGCAGCCCGACGCGGGAGCCAATCGTTCCCGTGTGGCCGCCTACGTGGTCCTCACGAAGCCGCGGATCATCGAGCTCCTGCTGGTCACGACGGTCCCGACCATGGTCGTCGCCGAGCAGGGCCTGCCCTCGCTCTGGCTCATGTTCGCGACGGTCCTGGGTGGCGCGGCCGCCGCCGGCGGCGCCAACGCCATCAACATGGTCGTCGACCGCGACATCGACCGGCTGATGGAGCGGACGAAGGGTCGTCCCCTCGTGACCGGCGAGCTGACGCCGCGCTCGGCGCTCGTCTTCGCCGTGGGACTGGAGATCGCCGCCTTCGCGTGGCTCTGGGCGACGGTGAACCTGCTCTCGGCCGTGCTCGCCGTCAGCGCCACGGCGTTCTACGTGTTCGTCTACACGCTCTGGTTGAAGCGCCGCTCGGAGCACAACATCGTCATCGGCGGGGCCGCGGGCGCGGTTCCGGTGCTGGTGGGTTGGTCGGCGGTCACCGGCACCCTCTCGTGGGCGCCCCTCGTCCTGTTCGCGGTCATCTTCTACTGGACCCCGCCGCACTTCTGGGCGCTGGCGATCCGCTACCGCGACGACTACTCGGCCGCGCACGTCCCGATGCTGCCGAGCGTCCGGGAGGCCAGGTCGGTCGCGGTGCGGATCCTCGGCTACACCGTGGTGCTGTGGGCCTTGACGATCCTCTTCTCGCCGGTGGCGGGCATGGGCCCGATCTACCTGTGGTCGGCCGTGGTGCTCGGGGCCGTGTTCGTCTGGTTCGGGCTGCGCCTCCTCCGCGACAGCAGCCCCAAGGTCGCCATGCGGCTCTTCGGCTGGTCGATCACCTACATCACCCTGCTGTTCGGGGCCATGGCGGTCGATCAGCTCGTGCGGAGCGGCGTGTGAGTCGGACCCGGGATATCTGGGAGGATCCTGCGCCCATGGACAGGAGTGAGCGTTGACCGTCACCGACGCGCCTGCGCCCGCCACGGCTGCGGTCGCCGGACCGAGTGGCGCGGAGCGCCCGCGCGGGTTCGCCGCCACGCTGGGAACCGCCGACCACATCGTCCTCGCCCGGCTCTGGATCCTGGCGTCGACGCTGTTCCTGCTCGGGGCCGGCGTCGCCGGCGGGATCATCGGCGTCGAGCGCCTCGACACGACGTCGATCGACGTCATCGACGGTGCCCTCGGCGACCTCGCCAGCCTCCACGTGTCCGCCGGCGTCTTCCTCTTCCTCGTGCCGATGACGCTCGGCGTGGCCACGGCGGTCGTGCCGCTCCAGCTCGGCGCGTCGAGCATCGCCTTCCCGCGGGGCGCGGCCGCGGCGTTCTGGATCTGGTTCCTCTCCGGCGGCGTGATGGTCGCCAGCTACTTCATCGACGGCGGCCCCGCCGGCAGCGACCCCGACGGCGTCGCCCTCTGGTACGTCGGCCTCGGCGGCGTCCTCGTGGGCCTCGCTCCTCGCCACCGTCACCGTGCGTGACCACGCTGTGGGCGGGGCGAACGGCCGGGCATGTACCTCGACCGGATCCCGATGTTCAGCTGGTCGATGCTCGTCGCCGGCTCCGTGTGGCTCGTCTCGCTGCCGGTGCTGATCGCCGTCCTCGTCCTCCAGTACCTGGGCGTGCGCTACGGCAGCTTCGAGGCAGCTGCCCGTCGCCCGGTGGGCGACCGGTGCGCCGCAGGTCTTCGCCTACGCGCTGCCCGCCCTCGGGCTGCTCCTCGACGCCGTCGCCGTGGCCGCCGGGCGGCGGCTCGCCAACCGGGGCGTGCTCCTCGGCGCCGTCGGCGCCGCCGGCATCCTCTCCTTCGGCGCCTGGCTCGTCGCCGCCGGCGCCGACCCCGCCATCTACCAGGACGCCCTCTACGTCGGCGCCGCGTTCGCCCTCGTGCTGCCGCTGCTCGCCGTCGGCGGCGGCGTGGCCGAGCACGCTGCGGCGCGGGCCGGCCGGCCCCCACGAGCGGTCTCGCTGTTCGGGATCGCGGCGTACCTGCTGCTCCTCACCGGCGCGGTGGTCGAACGCCGTCCGGGTCATCGACGGCCTCGACCTCACCGGCACGACGGCCGACTCGAGCGTCGTCCACTTCGTCCTCGCTGGCCGGCCTGATCGGCGTCGCCGGGGCGGTCCACCACTGGTCGTCGAAGATCTTCGGCGTCGTGCTGGCCGAGGGGACGGCCCGGACGGCCGCCGTCGTGCTGCTCCTCGGGACGGTCCTGCTCGCCGGTCCCGACCTCGTCAGCGGGTTCCTCGACCAGCCCGCTGGGCTGCTCCCCGAACAGGCCGAGGACGGCGTCGAGGCCCTGAACGCGGTGGCCCTCGGCGGGGGCGTCGTCGTCACCCTCGGCGTCCTCCTCGTCGTCGTGAACGTGCTCGCCGGCGCGGCCGAGCGCGACGGCGACGCCGTTGCCGCCGACCCGTGGGGCAACGGCCAGACCCTCGAGTGGCTGCGCGGCCTCGCCGCCGTCTCCCGCGGGCATCGGCCCGGTCGAGCCGGTCATCTCGGCCGAACCCCTGCTCGACGCGAAGGAACGGGAGGACGTCGTGCCCGGAGACGGCACCTGATGGCCACGACCTACGTCACCGATCGAGGACCTCGGCGCCGCTCCCGGCGCCGACGCCGGCCCGACCCCGGGTCCTGCTGGTCGCCACCGTGCTGGTCGTGCGCGGCGGTGGCGGCGGGTTTCGTGGCCCTGCTCGCCATCTACCTGCGCGCACGGGCCGACGCCCTGGCCGCCGGCGACGCGTGGCTGGCCGAGGCCGACATCCCGCTCACGCCCGGCGAACCTGAGCCTCGTCGGGTTCGTCCTCTCCGTGTTCACCATGCAGTGGGCCGTGTACGCCATCGGCAACGACGACCGCCGCCACACCTGGATGGCCTTCGCCGCCACGCTCGTCGTCGGCGCGTTCCACCTCGTCGGCATGGGCTTCCTGTACTCCCAGATGGGCCTGGCCGTGGCGTCGCCCGAGGGCGCCCTCGTCTACGCCCTGACCGGCGCCCATCTCGCGATGCTCGGCGTCGCCATGCTCTTCGCCGCCCTGATGGCCTTCCGCACCCTCGGCGGCCAGTACTCGGCCAAGGACCAGGAGGGCGTCGTCGCCGCCGCCGTCGTCTGGTACCTGATGGTCGCCCTCTACGGCGCCATCTGGTACGCCGTCCTGGTCACCAAGTAGGGGTCGATGGTCACCACCGCATCGAAGCTGTACTTCGGCGCCGCATTCGGTCGCCTTCGTCGCCGCCGCCGTGTACGGCTGGGGGACCGGCGGCAGGCTTCCTCGGGGTCCTCACGGCCGGGCTCATGGGGGGCGTCGGCGAGCTCGCCGGCTACACGATCCTCGCCGGAACGGGCGTCATCCTCGCCGTCCTCGGCATCGCCTCCTCCATCCTGCGCGACGCCGACCCCGAGGCCGCCGCGGCCGCCGCGCGGCTCGAGTCGCTGCCCGCCATCGCCGCCCCGTCGGCACCGAGCTACTGGCCGATCCTCGGTGGCGGCCTCGATCGTCGCCGCCGCCGTCGGGCTCGTCGCGTCGCCGGTGGTGTTCGTGATCGGCCTCCTCGGCGCCGGCCTCGTCGGCATCGAGTGGATGGTGCTCGCCTGGTCGGAGCGGGCGACCGGCGACCCCGCGATCAACCAGCAGATCCGCAACCGGCTGATGTACCCGATCGAGATCCCCGTCGGCGGCGCCCTCGCCATCCTCGTGCTCGTCGTCGCCGTGTCGCGGATCCTGCTGGCGCTGTCGAAGGACCGCGTCGAGCGGCGTCGCCATCGCCGTCGCCCTCCTCGTGCTCGCCCTCGGGTTCCTGATCGCGTACCGGCCGAAGCTGTCGAAGGACGCTGTCGCCGGGATCGTCGCCGTCTCCGTCCTCGTCGTCATCGGCGCCGGGATCGTCGCCGCCGCGACCGGCAGCCGCGAGTTCGACCCGCACGAGGAGGACGACACCGAGTTGGCACCCGAGGGCGAGGAGAGCGGAGGATGAGCCCGATGCGTCGCGCCTGCCTGACCGCCGTCGTCGGTGCCGGTGCGCTCCTCCTGTCGGCGTGCGGCAGCGACGACCCGCAGGACGTCTTCGCGCCGAAGGGTGAGTAGGCCGACAAGATCAACCGACTCCAGGTGCCGGTGTTCATCATCGCCGGCATCGTCGGCGTGATCGTCGGCGTGCTGCTCACCATGGCCATCGTCACCGGCATCCGCCGCCGCAAGGCCGACGACGACGAGCCCGTGCAGCTCGAGGGCAACTTCAAGCTCGAGATCGCGCTGGACGATCGCTCCTGCGGTCCTCCTCGCCGCCATCGCCGTCTTCACCGTCGGCACGCTCGTCCAGCTCGACGACGCCGGCGCCAACAGCCTCGACGACATGGAGATCACGGTCTACGGCCAGCAGTGGTGGTGGGCCTTCGAGTACGACCTCGACCCCGACGCCGACGACGGTCCGGAGATCATCACCGCCAACGACCTCGTCATCCCGGCGGGCGTCGACATGACGCTCAACATCGAGTCGCGCGACGTCATCCACTCGTTCTGGATCCCCGCCGCTCAACGGCACCCGCGACGCCGTGCCGGGTCGCGTCCACAGCCTCATCCTCCAGGCCGACGAGCCCGGCGTGTACGTCGGCCAGTGCAAGGAGTACTGCGGCCTCTCGCACGCCAACATGCACGCGCGGGCCGTGGCGCTCACCGAGAGCGAGTTCGCCACGTGGATCGACCAGCAGCAGGAGCGACCAGCCCATGCTCGACGAGGGCGACCCCGGCTACGAGGGCCAGCAGATCTTCCTGGGCCGCTGCACGAGCTGCCACCAGATCGACGGGCTCGAGGTCGAACGGCGAGCCGCTCGACGTCGACGGGCAACGCCGCCGTCGTGTCCGGGTACGCCCCGAACCTCACCCACCTGATGACCCGGGGGGTGTTCGCCGGCGGGATGTTCGACCTCTGGACCACCGACGAGGAGGGCCGCTCGATCGTCAACCGGCCCCGGCTCGAGGCGTGGCTCCGCGACCCGCCGGCGGAGAAGCCGATGTACACCGATCCGCCCGAGGGCGAGCTGCCCCGAGGCATGCCCGACCTCGACCTGACCGAGGCCGAGATCGACCAGCTCGTCGAGTACCTCGAGACCCTCGGCGACGAACCGCCGATCCAGACCGCGGGGGTGTCTGACTGATGGCCATCGCCGAGATCCCGCAGGCCGGACCGCTCGCCCTGCCCGGCGGCGACGGCGCCGCCCGCACGGCGCCCGAGACGCTGGGCGTCTTCGCCCGGCCCGCCGTCCGCCACGGGTGGAAGGCGTGGGTCACGGGCGTCGACCACAAGAAGGTCGGCATCATGTACGGGGCCTCTGCCCTGTTCTTCTTCCTGGTCGGCGGCATCGAGGCCCTGCTCATCCGCTCGCAGCTCGCCGTACCCGACGGCAAGCTGATCTCGGCCGACTTCTACAACCAGGCCTTCACCATGCACGGCGTGACGATGGTGTTCCTCGTGATCATGCCGATGGGCGCGGCGTTCATGAACTACCTGATGCCGCTGCAGGTCGGTGCCCGCGACGTCGCCTTCCCCCGGATGAACGCGCTGTCGTTCTGGACCTTCCTCGCCGGCGGGATCTTCCTGAACACGTCGTGGATCCTCGGCGGCGCACCCGACGGCGGCTGGTTCGCCTACGCGCCGAACACCAACCCGATCTTCAGCCCGAGCCACGGCATGGACTTCTACTCGCTCGGCCTGCTGATCACCGGCATCGCCTCGACCCTCGGTGCCATCAACCTCATCGTGACCGTGCTCAACCTGCGGGCGCCGGGCATGACGTTGTTCAAGATGCCGGTCTTCACCTGGATGGGGCTGGTCACGCAGTTCCTCATCGCCTTCGCCATGCCGGTCATCACCGTGGCGCTGTTCCTGCTCACCTTCGACCGGCTGTACGACGCGAACTTCTTCAACGTCGAGGCCGGCGCCGACCCGCTGCTCTGGGAGCACCTGTTCTGGGTCTTCGGGCACCCCGAGGTGTACATCCTGATCCTGCCGGCGTTCGGGATCATCTCCGAGATCATCCCGGTGTTCAGCCGCAAGCCGCTCTTCGGCTACCCGTTCATGGTGTTCTCGGGCATCGCCATCGGCTTCATGGGCTGGGGCGTGTGGGCCCACCACATGTTCGCCTCGGGCATCGGGCCGGTCTCGGTCGCCGCGTTCAGCGTGTCGACGATGTTCATCGCCGTGCCGACGGGCGTGAAGATCTTCAACTGGCTCGCCACGCTGTGGGGCGGGAGGCTGACGTTCACGACGGCGATGAAGTTCGCCGTCGCCCTCGTCGCCATGTTCACCATCGGCGGCCTGTCGGGCGTGACCCACGCCGTCTCGCCGAGCGACCTGCAGCAGACCGACACCTACTACATCGTCGCCCACTTCCACTACGTGATCTTCGGCGGCGCCCTGCTCGGCTTCTTCGGCGGCCTCTACTTCTGGTGGCCGAAGGTGTTCGGGCACACGCTCTCCGAGGGACTCGGCACGTGGCACTTCTGGCTCACGCTCATCGGCATGAACCTGACGTTCGGGCCGATGCACATCGTCGGCCTCCTCGGCCAGCCGCGACGGACCTACACCTACGAGAACGGCTACGGCTTCGACATCTGGAACATGGTCGAGACCGTCGGCGCCTTCATCATCGCCCTGGCGACGTTCCTGTTCCTCGTGAACATCGTCGTCTCCTACCGCCGCTACGTCGCCGGCGGCCGGGTCAGGGTGCCTGCCGATCCGTGGGACGCCCGGTCGCTCGAGTGGCTGACGCCGAACCCGACCCCGCACCACAACTTCGACGAGATCCCGACGGTCACCCACCAGGACGAGTTCTGGCACCGCAAGTACGCCGAGGACGAGCGGGGCCGTCCGGTGCGCATCGCGTCGTCCGCCGAGGTGACCCAGACCGGCGACGCCGACCCGCACCTCCCGAGCCCGTCGTACTGGCCGATCACGATCGCGTTCGGGCTGCCGGTCGTCGCCTACGGCCTGATCTACAACATCGCGCTCGCTCTCGTCGGCGGTGCCATCGTGCTCGTCGGCGTCTACGGCTGGGCCCTCGAGCCGTCGATGGAGGGCGGCAGCCACGGCCACGACGGTGCGCACGACGAGCCGCCGCCCGACCCGGCGCCCGCGCTCGAAGCCGCGCCGGAAGAGGAGCCCGAGAGCCGCGCCCGAAGGCGAGGAGGCCTCCGTTGGCTGAGGCCATGACGACCGACGTCGCTCCCGAGCGCGACCACCACGGGCCCACGTGCCGCAAGCCGGGCGAGCACGGATGGACCTACACCGGGCTCTCCAACGAGAAGCTCGCCATGTGGCTGTTCCTCGGGACCGAGTGCCTGCTCTTCGGCGGGCTGATCTCGACCTACCTGCTCTACAAGAGCCGGGTGCCCGAGGGTCAGGGCCCGACGCCCGCACGAGCTCTACGACATCCCGTTCACGTCGGTGTCGTCGTTCGTGCTGCTGATGTCGCTCGCTCACGATGGTGCTCGCCGTCTCCGCGATCGCCCGGGGCGACCACCGCAACACGCGGGTGTGGCTGCTGACCACGGCGCTGCTCGGCGCGATCTTCATCTCCGGCCAGGTCTACGAGTTCACGTCCTTCGTGAAGGAGGGCATGGGCTTCACGACCAACGTGGCGTCCTCGGCCTTCTTCACGCTCACCGGCTTCCACGGCGTGCACGTCACGCTCGGCATCATCATGCTGATGTCGCTGCTGTGCATGTCGCTCCGGGGCCGGCTCCGAGCGAGCGGGCCGAGACCGTCGAGATCGTCGGCCTGTACTGGCACTTCGTCGACGTCGTCTGGATCGTGATCTTCACCGTCGTCTACCTGATCCCGTGAGGTCGACCGATGAGCACCGCCACCACCGAGCCGACCGTCGACGCCCACGCCGAGCGCCACGGCGACGACCACCCGCACGACGGGACTACATCAAGATCGCCCTCATCCTCGGCGTGCTCACCGCCGCTCGAGGCGGCCGACCTACTTCATCGACGTGTTCGAGGACAACGCACGCCGCTGCTGCTCACGCTGGTGCCGATGATGATCGTGAAGTTCGCCATGGTGGCCTGGTTCTTCATGCACCTGAAGCACGACAGCCGCATCTTCAGCCGCCTGTTCGTCACGCGGGATCGTCCTCGCCGTCGGCGTCTACATGATCGTCCTGCTCACCTTCGACGAGTTCTTCTGAGGCAGGTCGTGATGCCCGGTACCAGGCCGCATCCCGAGGTCTGGCTGCTCGTCGGGGCGCTGGTCGCGCCTCGGGTGGTACGCCGTCCACGTCGTCGGGCCGAAGGCGGTGCGCGACGGCGTCGCCGATCGTGACCCGCCGCCAGATCGGATGGTTCGTCGCCGGCGTCGCCGTGCTGTGGCTGGCGTCCGACTGGCCGATGCACGACATCGCCGAGGAGCGCCTCTACTCGGTCCACATGGTCCAGCACCTGCTGCTGTCGTACGTGGCCGCGCCGCTGTTCCTGCTGGCCACGCCGACCTGGCTGGCCCGCCTCGTCGTCGGCGAGGGCCGGTGGCTGCGGCGGCTGTGCCACCCGGTCGTCGCCGGCGTCCTCTTCAACGCCGTGATCGTGTTCACGCCACTGGCAGACCACGGTGAACGCGTCGGTCGAGAACGCCGGCCGCTCCACTACGGCGTGCACGTCCTGCTGTTCGTCGGCGTCGCTGCTGATGTGGATGCCGGTGTGCGGGCCGGTGCCCGAGCTGCGCCTCTCGCTGCCGGGCCAGATGATCTACCTGTTCCTCATGTCGATCGTCCCGACGGTGCCGGCGGCGTGGCTGACCTTCGCCGAGGGCGTCGTCTACTCGGCCTACGACATCCCCGAGCGGCTGTGGGGCATCTCGGCGACCGACCGACCAGCAGCATCGCCGGCGTGATCATGAAGCTCGGTCGCCGGCTTCTACCTGTGGGGCCTCATCATCGTCCTGTTCTTCAGGTGGGCGGCCCGGACGCAGGCGGCCGACAAGGCCGGCCGCACGCTGACCGAGCGCGAGATCCTCACCTGGGAGCGACGTGCGGCAAGCGACGAGCTCGGCTCCCGCCGGACTGCCGGTCGAGGCCACTCCCAGCGGAACGTGAGCGGCGGCGGCCACCGGCGCCGCCACCGCCCACGCGCCAGCACCAGCCAGGCCCGGTGCTGCCGCCGCCGGCGCCGGACGTCGCGGCGCCGCAGCACCTCGGCGAGGGCCGCGGCCGGCAGCAGCCGCGGCGACCGCCTCGAGCGGCGTCGGGGAGCTCGTCGAGCGGGAACACCATGCCGCCGAGGAGCAGCAGCACGAGGTAGAGGCCGTTGGCGGCGGCCAGGGTGACCTCGCCCCGCAGGCGGCCGGCCATGAGCAGGCCGAGGCCGCCGAACGCGGCGGTGCCGAGGAGCGACGGCGCCGAGGGCCGCCAGCCGCCGAGCCGACGTCGGGTCCCAGCCGAGCGCCACGGCGACGGCGCCGAGCACGACGACCTGCACGACCTCGACGACGAGGACCGCGGCGATCTTGGCGGCGAGCAGCCGGGGCCGGCCGAGCGGGGTCACGCCGAGGCGCTTCAGCACGCCGTACTGGCGCTCGAAGGCGGTGCCGATCGCCGTCTGCACCATGCCGGTCGACAGGACCGCCAGGGCCAGCACGCCGGGGGCCAGGAAGTCGACGGGGTCCTCGACGCCGTCGGGCAGCGGCAGCACGTCGACGCTGCGAGAAGAAGACGAGCAGCACCAGCGGGATGCCGAGCGACGAGCAGCACCGACTCGCCCCGCCGCGCGGTCAGCACCAGCTCGACCCGCAGCTGCGCCAGCGAACGCCGTCACCGGTCGCCTCCGGTCAGGCGCAGGAACACGTCCTCGAGCCGGCGCCGACCGGCCCGCAGGTCGGCCAGCGGGCAGCTCGCGCTCGGCCAGCCACGCCGTGACGGCGGCGACGTTCGCCGGTGTCGGCGCCACGCCGACCACGTACTCGCCGGGCGCCGACCTCGCGCACCGGCGCGCCCAGGACGGCGCCGAGGGCCGCCACGTCGAGCCCGGGCCGGCGCGCGAAGGCGATGTCCTCGAGGCCCGCCGCCGTCGCGCAGCTCGGCCGGCGGTGCCGTCGGCGACGACCCGACCGTGGTCGATGATGACGACCCGGTCGGCGAGCCGCTCGGCCTCGTCGAGGTCGTGGGTCGTGAGCAGCGACGGTGACGCCGTCGTCGCGCAGCTCGCCGACGAGCTCCCGGACCACCCGCCGGCCCTCGACGTCGACCCCGGCGGTCGGCTCGTCGAGGAACGCCACCTCGGGCCGGCCGACCAGCGCCAGGGCGAGCGACAGCCGCTGCTGCTCGCCGCCCGACAGCCGCCGCCACGGCGTCGACGCGCGCCCGGTCGAGGCCGACCCGTTCGAGCAGCGCGCGGGGTCGGCGGGCGCTGGGTAGTACGACGGCGAACAGCCGCAGCGCCTCGAGCGGCCGGATGCCCGGGTGGACGCCGCCGGTCTGGAGCATCACCCCGATCCGCGGCCGCAGCGCCCGTGCGTCGGCGACGGGGTCGAGCCGAGCACCCGCACGCGTCCCGGCGTCGGGCCGCCGGTAGCCCTCGAGGGTCTCGACCGTCGTCGTCTTGCCGGCGCCGTTCGGGCCCGAGCAGCACGACCGTCTCGCCCGGCCCCGACCGAGAACGACACGCCGTCGACGGCGGCGACGTCGCCGTAGCGCACCACGAGGTCCGATACCTCGACGGCGCCCATCGAGGCGACGTTACGGAACCCTCCGAAGTCGGCCCGAATCGCCGGACTACCGTCGCCCGCCATGCTCGACGTGCGCCGGATCCGCGCCGAACCCGACGCCGTCCGCGACGGCCTCGCCCGCCGCGCCGACCCGTCGCTCGCCGACGCTCGTCGACCGGGTCGTCGACCTCGACGCCGGCACCGCGCGTCGCTCGCCGAGCCACGAGGCGAGATCCGGGCCCGGATCAAGGAGCTCTCCAAGTCGTGGGCCAGGCCAAGCGCGACGGCGACGACGCCAAGGCCGAAGCGGCGCAGACGAGAGCCGCGACCTCGGCACCGACGAGAAGGCCATCGACGCCGAGCACGACGAGCTCGCCGCCGAGCTCCGCGACGCGCTGCTGCGCATCCCCAACCTGCCCGAGCCCCGACGCGCCCGACGGCGCCGGCGAGGCCGACAACGTCGTGCTCCGGACCCACGGCTGCGCCTCCCGAGTCCTACGCCGAGCACCAGCGGGTCCCCCACTGGGACATCGGCGCCGAGCTCGGCATCCTCGACACCGAGCGCGCCGCGAAGATCAGCGGCTCGATGTTCACGATGTACCGCGGCTGGCGGCGCCCGCCTCCTCCGGGCGCTGCGTGCAGCTCAGCCTCGACCGCAACGCCGACGCCTACGAGGAGATCCGCCCGCCGACGCTCGTGCGGACCGACACGATGGTCTCGACCGGCCACCTGCCGAAGTTCGCCGACGACGCCTACCACGTCGAGCGCGACGACCTCTGGGCGATCCCGACCGCCGAGGTCCCGCTCACGTCGCTGCACCGCGACGAGATCCTCGACGCAGCCGACCTCCCGCTGCGGTACTGCGCCTACACGAGCTGCTTCCGGCGCGAGGCCGGCTCGGCGGGCCGCGACACCCGCGGGCTGCTCCGGCGTCCACGAGTTCGACAAGGTCGAGCTGCTCGCCGTGGCCGCCGACCGCCGAGCAGGCCATCGCCTGCCAGGAGGACGTCCTCGCCCGCAGCGAGTCGCTGCTCGTCGACCTCGGGCTCGCGTACCGGGTCCTCGACCTCTGCACCGGCGACCTCGGCGGACTCCGCCGCCCGCACCTGGGACATCGAGGCCTACGCGCCGGGCTGCGACCAGTGGCTCGAGGTGTCGTCGGTGTCGTGGTTCGCCGACTACCAGGCCCGCCGGGCCAACATCCGGTGGCGCTCGGGCGACGGCGGCAAGGGCACCGAGATCTGCCACACGGTCAACGGCTCGGCCATGGGCTGGCCCCGCACGGTCGCCGCCTACCTGAGACCCACCGCCGGCGCCGACGGCACCATCGCCGTCGTCGACGTGCTCCGCCCGTACCTCGGCGGTGCCACGGAACTGACGACGTCGCTGACGCGGTCAGAACGTCGAACTCGAACCAGACGATCTTGCCGTCGGCCAGCTCGTCGACGCCCCACCGGTCGGCAGACCGTTCGACGATCAGGAGTCCTCGACCACGGATGCTCGTGGACCGTGGCCGGGCCCGCCGTGGGAGCAGCGGCGAGTTGTCGAGGACCTCGATGCGAACCGTCCCGTCGGTCTCGGCGATGCGCAGCTCGATCGGCGGCGCGCCGTGCTCGATGGCGTTCGTCACGATCTCGCTGGTGCACAGCACCGCCCGGTCGAGGCGTTCCTCGTCGAGCAACGACGACAGGCGATCGGTGACGGCGCGGCGGGCCGCGCGCACGGAGGTGGCGGTCGCCTCCAGACGTTGCTCGAATGCCCGTACCATCACGATTTGGGCGCTACCCGCGGCTGTTCGTGCTCATTCGTACCACCCCGATGGATGAGGGTACCGATCCTCGGCGGCTGGTACGGGGACCCCATGTCGCGCGGCCGCACCCGGTAGGTTCTCGCCATCCGCGCAAGACCCAGGGGGCTCCGAATCGGCCCTCAGGCGGCGCTCCGGGGCTGCAACGGTTTCGATCGTCGCAGGGGGGAGCCGTTTCAACGAGATCGAAGCGAGCGAAGCATGTCCACCCCACCGACGGCCATCCGCCTCGACCACGTCGAGAAGCGGTTCGGCGAAGCGGGCCGCCCCGCCGTCGCCGACCTGAGCCTCGACATCCCCGAGGGCGAGCTCGTCGCGCTCGTCGGTCCGTCGGGCTGCGGCAAGACGACGACGCTCCGCATGATCAACCGGCTCGAGGAACCGACCGGCGGGCGCATCGAGCTCGGCGGGGTCGACGCCCGCGCCGTGCCGGTCGCACGAGCTCCGCCGCGGCATCGGGTACGTCATCCAGCAGACCGGGCTCTTCCCGCACCGGACCATCGCCGACAACATCGCCACCGTTCCCGAGCCTGCTGGGCTGGGACAAGGCTCGGACCCGAGCGAGGGTCGACGAGCTCGTCGACCTCGTCGGGCTCGACCCCGACCTGCTCCGGCCGCTACCCGGCCGCGCTGTCAGGCGGGCAGCAGCAGCGGGTCGGCGTGGCCCGGGCCCTGGCGGCCGACCCGCCGATCCTGCTGATGGACGAGCCCTACAGCGCCGTCGACCCGATCGTGCGCGCTCGGCTCCAGGACGAGCTCGTCGCCCTCCAGCGCCGGTTGCGCAAGACCGTCGTGTTCGTCACCCACGACATCGACGAGGCGATCAAGCTCGCCGACCGCATCGCCATCCTCGCCGTCGGCGGCGTGCTCCAGCAGTACGACCGGCCCGCCGACCTGCTGCAGGCGCCGGCCAACGAGTTCGTCGAGTCCTTCCTCGGGCGCGAGCGGGCGCTGCGGCGCATGGCGCTGCTGACCGTCGCCGACGCCGAGCCCCGCCGCGGGCCCCGTCGTCGCGGCCGGCGCGACCGCCGACGAGGCCCGCCGCGTCATGGCGGACCATCGGGTCGACTGGGTCGGCGTCCTCGACGGCCGCCGGCTGCTCGGCTGGGTCGATGCCGAGCACCTCGACGGTCAGTCGACCGTCGCCGACGCCGGTCCACGACCGTTCGCCGCCTGGTCGTGCCCACGACCACCGTCCTGCGCGAAGCGCTCGACACGATCGTGTCGAGCCAGACCGCGCGTCGCCGTCGTGCGTCGACGACGCCAACAACTACTCGCGGCATGGTCACCATCGACGACATCGCCTCGGCGATGGACGAAGTGATCGCAGTGCCGGCCGCCGCTCAGCCGCTTCATCGACTGGCAATGGGTCTCCGACCACCTCGACGAGATCTGGGCGGCGACCGATCGAGCACCTGCGGCTCACCGTGATCGCCGTCGTCGTCGGCTTCGTGCTGGCGGCGGTGCTGACGGTCGTCGCCCTGCGCTGGCGGTGGACCTTCGGCCCGATCACCTGGATCGACCGGGATCCTCTACACGATCCCGAGCCTGGCCCTGTTCACCCTGCTCGTGCCGGTCTTCGGGCTCGGCTCGATCTGGCCGGCCGAGATCGCGCTCGTCGGCTACACGCTGCTGATCCTGGTGCGGAACATCGTGGCCGGCATCGACGGCGTGCCGCGGCGGCGGTGCGACGCCGCCGACGGCATGGGCTTCACCCGGTGGCGCCGCCTGCTCCGGGTCGAGCTGCCGCTCGCCACGCCGGCGATCATCGCCGGGCGTGCGGATCGCCACGGTCACGACCATCGGCCTCGTCACCGTCACGGCGCTGATCGGCCTCGGGCGGCTACGGCGACTTCATCAACGACGGCCTCGACCGGCAGTTCCTCACCCCGATCATCCTCGGCGGCGCCCTCTCGGTGCTCATGGCCGTCGTGCTCGACGTCGCCCTCGTGGCGCTCGAGCGGGTGCTGACGCCGTGGCGCACGACCCGACCCCGTCGGATGGTCGAGCCTCCGAACCTCCCGGTGGGCGGCGTGCGCTCGAACCCGCCGTCGAGGCGGAGGTCGGCGCCTCATGAGCGCGTGGAGCGAGTTCGAGCGACTACGTCAGCGACCGCCGACAACTGGTGGGGCCGCAACGGGATCGCCCACCGGCATCGTCGACCACGTCCGGATCTCGCGTGGCCGCCACCGCGTTCGCCGCCGCCGTCGCCATCCCCCCGGCACTGTGGCTCGGGCACATCCGGCGCGGCGGCGTGCGTGGCGACGGCGCGTCGTGAACATCGGCCGGGCCGTGCCGAGCTTCGCCATCCTCGCCCTCGCCCTCCCGCTGTCGCTCCGATACGGCTTCGGGCTCGGGTTCTGGCCGACGCTCGTCGCCCTCGTCGCCCTCGCCATTCCGCCGATCTTCACGAACACCTACGCCGGCGTCGTCGGCGTCGACGACGCGGTCGTCGACGCGGCGCGCGGGATGGGCATGCGCGGCTCGGAGGTGCTGCGACGCGTCGAGGTGCCCGACGCCATGCCGCTGCTCCTCACCGGCGTTACGCGTCTCGTCCGTACAGGTCGTGGCCACGGCCACGTTGGGTGCCCTCGTCGGCTTCGGCGGACTGGGCGCCTTCATCAACGAGGGCTTCCGTCAACAGGACGACGGCAAGCTCCTCACCGGAGCGGTGCTCGTCGCGGTGGTCGCCATCGCCGTCGAGCTCGCCTTTGGGGTCGTGCAGCGCAGGCTCACGCCCTGGCTACCCAGAAAGGGATCACGATGACCAACCGACCCCTGAGGCTGGGCTCTCGCCCTCCTCGTCCCGTTCGCCCTCCTCGCCGCCGCGTGCGGCGACGACGACGACGGCCAGAGAAGGCGCACAGGGCGGAGAAGGCACCTGCTCGGAGGGTGACGCGCCCGACGACGCCCCCGAGATCGTCATCGGCGCGCAGGACTTCGGTGAGTCGCGGATCCTGTCGGAGCTGTACGCGCAGTGCCTGGACGCGGCCGGGTACACGGTGTCGATCCAGGAGCTGGGCGGGTTCCGCGACCTCGAGGTCGCGGCGTTCGAGTCCGGCGACATCAACTTCGCGCCGGAGTACGCGGCGTCGATGCTCGAGTTCCTGAACGAGGACGAGACCGAGGCGACGAGCGACGTCGAGCAGACGGCTGCAGGCCTTGAACGAGCGCCTCGAGGCGATCGACCTGCAGGCCCTCGATTCGTCGGCCGCGGTCGACACCAACGCCTTCGTCGTCACGCAGGACACCTCCGAGGAGCTGGGATCGACGACGATCTCCGACCTCGCCGACCACCAGGACCTCACCCTCGGCGCGCCGGCCGACTGCGAGACGAACGCCTTCTGCCTGCCGGGCCTCGAGGAGGTGTACGGCGTCGACCTGTCCGACGGCTTCACCGCCCTCGAGACCGGCGCCATCGCCGACGCCCTCGATGCCGGCGAGATCGACATCGCGCTGCTCTTCTCGACCGACTCCCGCATCGCCGCCAACGGCTGGGTGCTGCTCGAGGACGACGAGTCGATGCTCGCGGCCGACAACATCCTCCCCGTCCTCACCAACGCGCTCAACCAGGACAACACGCTCCGGACCCTGGCGAACCTGCTCAGCGGGACGCTCACGACCGAGAACGTGACGGAGATGAACCGCAGGTTCGACGTCGACCGAGAGGACGCCAGCGCCGTGGCCGCCGACTTCCTCGCCGAGCAGGGCCTGCTGACCTAGCAGACGAACACCCGTTCGACTAGCGTCGGCGGGGTGACCGAGCTCCGCTGGCACCTCGCCGACGCCGAACGACCGCAGGGCGCGTTGTTCGACGAGCCCGTGTTCGAGCGGGAGCCGGGTCGTGGTGAGTTCCGCGGCATGGAGTTCCTCCACGTCCGGGCGAAGACGATCATCAACGAGCTCCCACCCCAGAACTGGCTCCCGTTCCAATACACGATCAACGCCTACAGGGGCTGCAGCCACAGCTGCTCCTACTGCTTCGCCCGGCCCACCCACGCGTACCTGGGCCTCGACACCGGCGACGGGTTCGATCGGCAGATCGTCGTGAAGGTCAACGCCGTGTCGCTGCTCGAGCGCGAGCTCGACCCACGCCGGTGGGCCGGGCACCACATCGCCATGGGCACGAACACCGACCCCTACCAGCGGTGCGAGGGCAAGTACCGGCTGACCCGGGGGATCCTCGAGGTGCTCACCGAGCGGGCCAACCCCTTCTCCATACTCACGAAGTCGACGCTCGTCCGGCGCGACGTCGAACTGCTGGCGGAGGCGGCGAAGCGGACCGACGTGCGGGTGAACCTCTCGATCGGGACGCTCGACGAGGAGGTGTGGCGCACGACCGAGCCCGGGACGCCGAAGCCGAACCAGCGGATGCGCGCCGTCGAGGCCCTCAACACCGCCGGCATCCCGTGCGGCGTGCTCATCGCACCCGTGCTCCCGGGCCTGTCCGACCGTCCCGACCAGCTCGAAGCCGTCGCCACGGCGGCCGTCGAGGCCGGTGCCGTGTCGGTGTCGACGGTGATGCTGCACCTCCGACCCGGCGTGCGGGAGGTGTTCTTCGAGCGGCTCGGCCGGACGCACCCCGGGCTCGTGCCGGCGTTGGAGCGCCGCTACCGCGGTCGGTCCGACCTGCCGAAGGCCGACCGGGCGCGCGTCTCCGCCATCGTCCACGGCGCCGTTCGTCGTGCCGGCGGCACGACCGCCCCGCCACGGGAGGCCCGCCATTTGGCGGGTGAAGGCGTGCTGCGCGGGCCGGCGACGCGGTCGGCGGCGCCTCCCGACATCGCAGAGCAACTTCCCCTGCTCTGAGCATCGGCGCTCAGGGCTGTCGGCCGACGCGATCGAGGAGCGCCTGGAGCGCGAGTGGGTCCGACTCGAGTGCGGCGGTCTGACCGCCGGCGGCCATGAACGCCTGCATCCGCTGCGCTGGCCGCAGGCAACCCGACGAGCCGTGCGAAGCCTTCGGCCTCGGCGCGCAGCCCGGTCCCGGGATCGGGTGTGGCGGCGACGATCGCCGCCTTGGCCTCGGCGACGGCCTCGGGCGGGAACGACGCCACCCGTCGCACGAAGCGCTCGACGAACGGGGCGAGCTCGGCGGGGCCGAGCGCGCGGTTGACCCAGCCCCACCGCTCGGCGGTGGTGGCGTCGACGTCGTCGCACCCGATCGCCAGCTCGAGCGCGCGCGCCCGGCCGACGAGCCATGGCAGCCGCTGGGTGCCAGAGCCGCCCGGCAAGATGCCGAGCGCCACCTCCGGCTGCCCGAGGAGGGCGTCGGTGCTGGCGAAGCGGACGTCGAACGACGACGCCAGCTCGCAGCCTCCGCCGCGGGCGATGCCCTCGATGACGGCGACGGTCAGCTTCGGCATCGTGCGGAAGCGGTCGACCATGGCGTGGAAGAAGCCGAGGCCTTCCTCCGGCGGAGCGGCGCTCTCCGGCGTCAGCTGCAGGATCAGCTCGACGTCGGCGTGGGCGACGAACCAGCCGGGCACCGCCGAGCGCAGCACGACGACCGAGACCGCCGGGTCCTCCGCCACCTCACGGCCGGCGGCATCGAGGGCGAGCATGAGCTCGAGATCGAGCAGGTTGATCGGAGGGTGGTCGAGGGTGAGCGTCGCGACGCGGCCTTCGTGTTGCACATCGAGCATGCCTGCACGGTAAGCAACGACCGGTGGACCTCGCCGACCTCGACCCCGATCCCTTCGTCGTGTTCCGCTCCTGGCTCGACGACGTCGTCGCCGCGCCGCTGCCGGAGCCCATGGCGATGGTCCTGGCCACGGCCCCCGCAGCCGACCACGCGCAACCTCTCGGCCGCCACGTGCTGCTGCGTGGCGTCGACGAGCGAGGGCTGGCCTGGGTCACCAACACCGAGTCCCGCAAGGGGAGGCACCTGGCCGAGAACCCGAAGGGATGCCTCGTGTTCCCCTGGTACCCGATCGGTCGCCAGGTGATCGTCACCGGCGAGGTCCATGACGCCGACGACGCCGAGAGCGACGCCTACTTCGCCACCCGCCCCCGTGAGAGCCAGATCGCGGCGTGGGCTTCTGATCAGAGCCGGCCCATCCCCGACCGTGCCACGCTCGAGCGGCGCTGGGCCGAGTTCGAAGCCCGGTTCGCCGGCGTCGAGGTGCCGCGCCCGCCCCACTGGCGCATGCAACGCCTGCGCCCGGCCGCGATGGAGTTCTGGATCCAGCGCCCCCACCGGATGCACGACCGCTTCCTCTACGAGCGTGTCGCCGAAGGCGCGCCCTGGACGATCACTCGCCTGGCGCCGTAGACCCTCGGCTCGTCACGCCCAACGCCTCGGCGATGAGCGGGAGGTGCTCCAGATCGCCGAGGTCGAGGACCTGCAGGTAGACCCGTTGGGCGCCGGCTGCGCCGAACGCGGCCAGCTTCTCGGCTGCCTCCGACGGCAACCCGGCGACGCCGTTGCCACGCAGCTCGTCGGGCTTGCGGCCGATGGCCTTGGCCCGCTTCTCGTACTCCTTCTCGTTCGACCCGATGCACACGACGACGGCCGCCGACCACACCATCGTCGACGGATCACGGCCGACCGCGTCGCAGGCGGCGCGCACCCTGTCGAGCTGCGGTCCGAAGTGCTTCAGGGGTGGGAAGGGCACGTTGAACTCGTCGGCGAAGCGAGCCGCCAGCCGCGGCGTGCGCTTCGACCCCCAGCCGCCGAGGATGATCGGTGGCCGTGGACGCTGCGCGGGCTTCGGCAGCGCCGGGCTGTCGACGAGCTGGTAGTGCCGGCCGTCGAAGGAGAAGGTCTCGCCCTCGGGTGTCGCCCACAGCCCGGTGATGATCTCCAGCTGCTCCTCGAGGCGGTCGAAGCGCTCACCCAGCGGCGGGAAGGGGATGCCGTAGGCCCGGTGCTCCTCCTCGTACCAGCCCGACCCGATTCCCAGCTCGACCCGGCCGCCCGACATGGCGTCGACCTGCGCCACGCTGATGGCGAGTGGTCCTGGCAGCCGGAACGTCGCCGCCGTGACGAGGGTGCCGAGGCGGATCCGCTGGGTGTCGCGCGCCAGCCCGGCGAGGGTGATCCAGGCGTCGGTCGGCCCCGGGAGGCCCGACTCGTCACCCATCTTCAGGTAGTGGTCGGACCGGAAGAAGGCGTCGAAGCCGAGCTGTTCGGCGAGGCGGGCGACGGCGAGGAGGTCGTCGTAGGTCGCGCCCTGCTGCGGTTCGGTGAAGATGCGGAGGTCCACGACGCGGCGACGCTAGCGAGAGCATCGATGATCGCCGCCTCCCACGCGGGATCGAAGGCCGGCACGCCGGTGTGGCGCCGCACGCGCGGCGGGAGCTCGAGCTGCACGCCACCGCCCGGCGGTTGGTTCACGGGGTTGCGCGAGTGCACGCCGCGCAGCTCCGCGGGGATGGCGTCGATGTCGTCGACCACCGTGAAGCCGTCGCCGAGCCCCGCACGTAGCGCCGACCCGAGGGCGACGGCGAGCTCGCGGTTGCGGCCGCCGAGAAGCAGTGACGTCCACATGCCCTCGCGCCCGTAGCCGTGCACCGCCACGGCGACGTCGACGTGGTCGAGGAAGGCGGCGAGCTTCGAGGAGGCCTCGGGCTGGAAGTGGAGCGAGGGCACGTGCCAGCGCAGGTCGGGCGGTTGCCGCACCGCGTAGAGCGACGCGCCGCTCCGGTCCGTCGCCGTGGCTGCGATGTCGTCCGTGCCCCGCTCGAGGTTGCCGCCGTGGAAGGCCATCAGCCCGAAGCGCGTCCCGATGCGCAGCTCCTCGGTGACGCCCGGGTGGGCGAGGAGCTCAGCGAGCACTGCGTCGACCGGCCGCGACGAAGAGCGCGGCTGCGGCGACGACGAGCGCCAGGACGAGGCCGACCTGCGTGGCGCCGCGATCGCTGATCCAGGCCGTGATCTCGTTCGACCACCCCGTCACGCGGTCGACGACGGCGTCCTCCTCGCCGATCCGGTCGATCTCGTACCACCCGTAGTAGGCGACGTAGGCCCCGGCGATCACGAGCAGCGCGCCCGAGACCCTCTGGATGTAGGGCAGGGCTCGGCGCAGCCAGCCCACGAGAGACCGCTCGGCCAGGGCCAGGGTGACGGTGAGCGCGGTCAGGAGCACGGCGAAGCCGGCGGCGTAGGTGAGGAAGATCGCCACTCCGGACAGGGCCGACTCGGACCTGAAGGTCCCGGCGACGAGTGGAAGGAAGATCGGCATCGTGCAGCCGATCGAGACGACGGCGTACGAGACCCCGTAGAGCACCATCGACACGACGCCGCGGTCGCGCCCACCGCGTCGAGGCGCGGCAGGCGCAGCTTGGGCTCGTACCCGGCGACCATGGCGAATCCGAGCACGACGAGCCCGACGCCGATGGCGACGGAGAACCAGCGGGCCCACTCGTTGACCCGATCGGTGAGGTGCACGATGACGAAGCCGAGCGCCCCGAAGGTCAGGGCGAAGCCGGCCGACACGCAGAGCGCCACCGCCAGCGCACGGGAGAGGCTCGCCCTGGCGTCCTTGCCGGCACCCTCGAGCCCGAGGAAGAAGGAGAGGTAGGCCGGGAGCATGGCGAACCCGCACGGGTTGACGGTCGCCACCATCCCGACGGTGAAGGCGTAGGCGAACGCGCCGTCGATCACGTGACCTCGACCTCGATGCCGGCGTGTTCGGCGAGGAGATCGACGAGCTCGCCGTCGTCGAGCTTGCCGCCCTGCACGTCGACGACGTGGCCTTCGGCGTCGAGGATGGCGGTCGTCGGCATGTTCACGCCGCCGACGGCCCGGATGAAGGACCCGTCGGGGTCAGCGGCGAGATCCCACGTGACGCCGGTGTCCTCGGCGAGGGCGAGCGCGTCCTCGACCCGGTCGTTGACGGCGATGCCGACGAAGGCGACGCGGCCGGCCGCGGCCTGGTTCACCTCCTCGAAGGCCGGCATCTCCTCGACGCACGGCGCGCAGGTCGAGGCGAAGAAGTTCACGACGACGGGACGGCCCGGCGTAGTCGGCGAAGGCGATCTCGCCCTCAGCGCCGAGCACGGGGAGCGTGACGGACGACAGGTCGTCGGTCGCCTCGTCGAGCTCGACGCGGTCGGTCGCCGACGAGCTCCCGTCGCCGCCGTCGTCGCTGCACGACCCGACCAGCAGGACCGCAACGGTCACGGCGGCGAGAGCGGACGACCGTCGCATCGCCGGGCGACGGTACTTGGGCCGTCCGGCGCCTCCCCAGTCACGTCGTCTGGGCCCGCCCGATGGGCGAGCCGGGGTTCGCTTGCCGGCCACGGCGGGCGGGGGAGTCCCACCGTGGCCTCACGTCACCCCGGCTCGCCCCTACCTCGTGATGAGGCTCAGGCGGTTCGCAGCTCGACCCGACCGACCAGGTGCACCGGGATCGGAACCTCGGGCAGCTGGTCCTCGGGACGAGGGTTCTTGGGTGGCCGACCCCGACGCCGCTTGCTGGCCAGGATCTTCCCGTTGAGGAAGAGCTGACCGCCCCAGACCCCCCAGGGCTCGCGGCGCTCGATGGCCCCCTCGAGGCAGGGGACCATCACCGGGCACACGGCGCAGATGCGCTTGGCGCGTGGCGATGTCCTGCAGCTCCTCGCTGAAGAACAGCCCGGCCATCGTGCCGGCGCCGTCGTTGCAGCGGGCGTCGGCCCACCACGCGTTGGCGCCGGCGGTGGGACTGTCGGGCTCGAGGTCCTCGTTGATCTCGACGGCGAACATCCGCCGTCCCCCTCTCTGCTTGTTGCCCCCCTGAGGGCCTGGTCGGTGTCTGTATCGGAAGAACAAGAAAGGCCGCCGGGGTGTCCCGGCGGCCTCTGGAGAAGTTCCCTCCTCTGTAGGGTGCTGCCCTACGAGGTTCCCCAAAGCCGCCGGGTGCGGTGGTCGGTCCGCACGTCGACGAACATGGCGGTGGCCGGCTTGATCGCCTGCGCGAGGTTGGCGCCAGCGGTGATCGGCCAAGCCCGGTACGACGGAGCGAGCGACTGACCGGAGCCCTGGCAGGCAACGGAGCGCGCGCCGTCGCTGGCGGGCATGCCCATCAGCGTGGTGGCGACGATGCTCTCCATCGGTGCTCCGGTGGTCGGGGCGGTGCGAATGGCGCCGCCGGGCTCGGGTAGTTCGGGTGATCGCATCACAAGTCACCCTGAGGCGTCAACGGGTTTCCGGCGGAAGTCGGCGCGACGGCAGCTTCCCGCGGGCGGAAGACCGTTTCCCGGTAGTAGCGGAGCTCCTCGACCGACTCCCGTGATGTCGTCGAGCGCCCGGTGGCGTCCGTCCTTGTCGGGCCGTCCCTTCATCACCTCGGGGTACCAGCGTCGTGCCAGCTCCTTGACGGTCGATACGTCGACGGAGCGGTAGTGCAGGTACTCCTCGAGCTCCGGCAGGTAGCGGGCCAGGAAGCGACGGTCGGTGCCGATCGAGTTGCCGCACAGCGGCACGGTGCGCGGCTCGGGCACGTGCTCGCGTGACGAAGGCCAGCGTGGCTGCACCTGCCTCCTCGAGGGTGACCCTCGAGGCCGCGATCTGCGGCAGGAGCCCCGACGACGTGTGCATGCGCCGCACGACGTCGTCCATGGCCGTCGAAGACCTCTGGCGGCTGGCCGATCACCAGGTCAGGACCTTCGGCGACGATCGCGAGGTCGTCGTCGGTGACGAGCGTGGCGATCTCCACGATGACGTGGCGATCAGGGTCGAGCCCGGTCATCTCGAGGTCCAGCCAGACGAGCACCACGTGGGAAGGTACGCCGGCGTGCTCGACGTCCCCCTCCTCCGGCTCGACCCTGACCTCCCGCTGCCCGACTACGCGAAGCCCGGTGACGCCGGCGCCGACCTGATCGCCCGCGAGGACGTCGTGCTCGCGCCGGGAGGTGGTCGCGCGCTCGTGCCGACCGGCATCGCCATCGCCATCCCCGAGGGATGGGCCGGGTTCGTGCAGCCGCGGAGCGGCTTGGCCTTGCGGCACGGGGTGACGTGCCTCAACACCCCGGGCCTCATCGACGCCGGCTACCGCGACGAGGTCCGGGTGTTGCTCGTCAACCTCGACCCCACCGAGGCCTACGAGGTGCGCAGGGGCGACCGCATCGCGCAGCTCGTGCTCCAGCAGGTCGGTCAGGCCGCCTTCCGGCCCGTCGACGAGCTCCCGCCGAGCGACCGTGGCACCGGCGGGTTCGGTTCGACCGGCCTGCGCTGATCACTCCTTGACGACCTCGCCCGGGCTCCTTGTCGATGCGGCGGCCGAGGTGGCTCGGGTGTCGGAGGACCCCGTCCGAGGTCCATTCGCCGAACGCGACCTCGACGACGATCTCCGGTCGGACCCAGTGCGCCCGCTTGGCGATGAGCGGGGGCGGCGGCGGGTCGAACGGGCGGGAGGTCGGTGGCCAGCGGCGCCAGCAGTGCCTCGTACTCGGCGAGCGTGGTGCTGGTGAAGCCGGTGCCGACCTTCCCGGCGAAGCGCAGTGGATTGCCCGGCACCGAGGGATCGTGCACACCGACGATGAGGCTGCCGAGGTGGCCCTGCCTGCCCTTCTCTCCCGGCCACCAGCCGCCGACCACGAACTCCTGGTGCCGGCGCACCTTGACCTTGCGCCACGCCGGGGATCGACTGACCGGGAAGGTACGGGGAGTCGAGCCGCTTGGCCATGACCCCCTCGAGGCCTTGCTTGTCGGCGATGTCGAGGAGCTCCACGCCGTCGTCGTGCGCCGACGGGACGCGCCACCGTGGCGCCGGCTCGACGAGCGCTTCGAGCACCGGCCGCCGCTCGCGCAGCGGCAGCGGGCAGAGCTCGTTGCCGTCGAGCCAGAGGAGGTCGAACAGCGCCAACTGGACCGGCACGTCGACCATCCGCCGGCGGACGTCGGCCTCGTTGGTCAGGTGCATCCGGTGCTGGAGTCGGCCGAAGTCGGGGCGGCCGGCGTCGTCGATGGCGACGACCTCGCCGTCGACCACGGCGTCGCAGCCGATCGCGTCCGCCAGCCCGGCGAGCTCGGGGAACCGGCCGGTGGCGTCGAGCCCGTTGGTGGTCTTGAACGTGATGGCTCCGTCCGCACATCGGCCGAGCACGCGCATCCCGTCCCACTTGATCTCGTAGGTCCACCCCGCTTCGCTCGCCGCGGGTAGGTCGCCGGAGACCGCCTTCATCGGTCGCAGGTCCGTGGGCGGTGCTGGCTTCGCCGGTTTGGCCACGACGCGAAGGCTAGGAAGGCCGCCATGTCAGGACACCTCCCCCTTGCCGGAACGGCCGCGCTCGTCACCGGCGGCGGCAGCGGCATCGGCCTCGCTGGTGCACGGCACCTGCTGCGCGATGGTGCGACGGTCACGCTCTTCGGTCGGTCCGACGCTCGCCTCGCCACCGGGGCCGCCTCGTTGAGCGCGGACGTGCCCGAGGGACTCGACGCCGAGATCCGAACCGTGGCCGGGGACACGAGCGACGAGGCCGACGTCGAGCGGGCCGTCGCCGTTGCCGCAGCCGGCACCGGGCTGCATTGGGCGGTGCTGTCGGCCGGTACGGGCACGATGGCGCCGGTCATCGCCACGCCGGTCTCCGAGTGGGATCGGGTGATGGCGACGAACCTGACCGGCGCGTTCCTCGCCATCAAGCACGCCGCGCCGGTGATCGCGGCGGCCGGTGGGGGAGCGATCGTGGCGATCTCCTCGATCGCCGGCCCGCTGACCCACCCGTACATGGCGCCGTACTGCGTGTCGAAGGCGGGGCTGGAGACCCTCGTGCGCAACGCAGCCGACGAGCTCGGGCGGGCCGGCGTCCGGGTGAACGCCATCCGGCCGGGCCTGGTGCGGACCGAGCTCGCCGATCCGCTGCTCTCCGACGAGCAGGTCGTCGCCGACTACCTCGCCCAGATGCCCCTCGGCCGCGTCGGGGAGCCCGACGACGTCGGGGAGGCGATTCGGTTTCTGTGCGGACCACGAGTCTTCGTGGATCACCGGCCAGGTCCTCGGGGTCGACGGCGGGCACACGTTGCGGCGCGGTCCGGACATCGAGCACTGGGCCCGCGCGCTGTACGGCGACGCCGCCGTCGATGTTCGCGGGGGTTGACCCACACCAGCCACTTTGGCAACGTAAGCAACACGAGTCACTCCGACTCGAAGGGGTGAGTTTGACGATGCATCAAAGCACGGGAGATGCATCGAAGAACTTGCACGAAGATGGTCCGTACCCCTCATGAACCCCGGGGGGGCGGCCGATACGGTCCCGGTGATGTCGTGGCGGCGACACCGCTGACGGTGGCAGCGAGGGAGGGGAGGGACTCCGTGGGCGAAACGACCACGCCGATGCCTGCCCTCACCGCGCCCGCAGCCGCCCCTTCGGCCGTCCGGGAGCTGACGTGGGGTCTGGCCGTCTTCAGCCTCGGCGTCGCCGCCGCGGCCCTGGTCGTCGCGCGATTCGGTACCACCCTCGGCACGCCCGGTCGCCCTGGCTGCGTTCGTGTGCCTCGAGGCGCTGAATGGCTTTGCGTCCGTTTGGTTGGCCCGTCGGTTCCGAATCCCCATCTGGCACCTTGACGGCGCCATCCTCGCCGCTGGCCTGTGCCTGCTCGAACCGAGCGGTGTTGTGATCACGATGGCCGTTGGTCTGACCATCGGTCAGGTGGCGTCCAGGCGACCGCTCATTCGAATGCTGCCCTCTGTCGGCCAAGTCGCACTTGCGATCGCCAGCGCCGTCTTCGCGTTCGAGGCAACCCGTAGCGGGGCCAGCGTCGAGTCACCCCTCTTCGGCCTCGCGATCCTGGTCGCGGTCATGGTCATGACCGTTGTGTGGGAAGTCGTCGTCGGCCTGTTGTTCTGGGGCATCGATGGCGAGCCGTTCGTCGCCGGTGTCGTTCAGTCTCTGCGCTTCTCCCTCGTCCGGGCGCCGTTTGCGGCGTCGCTTGGCTACGTGGCTGGACTCGCCGCCACCGTGTCGGATCTTGCGCCCCTGTTCGCCGTCCCACCGCTCGCTGCGATGGTCTGTCGTGTTGGCGGAGCACTTCCGAGCCGAGCGCGACCGTGAGCGAGCCGAAACGCTGTTCCGTACCGCCCAGGCCGCCCACTCGTCGATCCAGCCCGCCGAGGTCACCGACGCTCTCGTCGAGGCCGTCTCGACCCTGTTCGTGACCGATCGAGCAGAGGTCCGGTCGACGGCCCCGAGAGTGGCGAGGTCGGCGTACGCCTCGAGACCGCAGATGAACGGTGGCTCGTCGTACCAGCAGGTGCGGTCCAGGACGACGATCAGCTCCTCGCCGCGATCGCAGCCGTCGGCAGTTCGGCTCTGGAGAACGCACGCCTGGCCGAGGAGCTCGCCACCACGCCGTCCACGACGCGCTCACCGGCCTGCCGAACCAGGTGCTGTTCGCCGACCGTGTGACCCAGGCAGTGGCGAGCCACGCGCGCTCGCAGCGCGAGCGTTCGCCGTCGTCGCCCTCGACCTCGACGCCTTCCGCAAGGTCAACGACAGCCTCGGCCACGCCGTCGGCGACGAGCTCCTGCAGATCGTCGCCCGACGCACTGAGCCTGGCCGTGCGAGCCGGCGACACGGTCGCCCGACTGTCGAGCGACGTGTTCGTGCTCCTGCTCCAAGGCGTCGGGACGGCCGAGGCCGCCGGCGTGTTGACGGAGAAGCTGCTCGCTGCCGTCGACCGTCCCATCCCGCTCGCCGGCCAGGAGGTGTTCATGACCGCCTGCGCCGGCCTCGCCTTCTTCCCCGACGACGGCAGTCGAGGCCGGGCACCTGCTGCGCAACGCCGACAGCGCCCTGCACCGGGCGAAGGACCACGGACCCGGCAGCTACGAGATCTACGCCCAGGGCATGAACGAGCTCGCCCATCAGCGGCTCGCCCGTGAGAGCGAGCTCCACCAGGCGGTTCGTCGCGACGAGCTGCGGGTCCGCTACCAGCCCCAGATCGACCTGCGGTCGGGCCGGATCGTCGGCGTCGAGGCGCTCGTCCGCTGGGAGCACCCCGTCGCTCGGAACGCTCGGCACCGAACGAGTTCGTGCCCCTGGCCGAGGAGTCGGGCCTGATCGTCGACGTCGACACCTGGGTGCTCCGACAGGCGACCATGCAGGGCCGTGACTGGCTCGACGCGGGCCTGCCGCCGGTCCGGATGGCGGTCAACATCTCCGCACGGCACTTCCAGTCGCCTGAGCGACTGGTCGGCACGGTCCGCGACGCGCTCGCAGCGTCGGGTCTCCCGCCCGCCTCCTCGAGCTCGAGGTCACCGAGGGCCTCGCCATCCACGAGGACCGGAGCGCCGAGGTGCTCCAGCGCCTCCGCGACCTCGGCGTCAGCATCTCGATCGACGACTTCGGCACCGGCTACTCGATGTTGGCCCGTCTCCACCGCTTCCCCGTCGACCGCCTCAAGATCGACCGCAGCTTCGTGCGGGAGATCGTCTCGCACCAGGCCGAGGCGCCGATCGTCGCCGCGATCATCGCCATGGCCCGGTCGCTCGGCATCGAGACCGTCGCCGAGGGCGTCGAGACGCTCGAGCAGCAGATCTACCTCCGCAACCGCAGCTGCGATCTGGCCCAGGGCTTCCTCTTCAGCTACCCGAGCGAAGCCTCCGAGATCGACCGCTTGCTGCGGACGCCGTCGGTCGGTTTCAACCTTGCGCCATTGGGCTGAAGCCGCTTCCGAACACCCTCCGTGGTGGGTCCCACGCCCTGCGTCGACAATCTGACGCTGCGTCTCGAAAAAACCACTTGAACGGCGGAATCTCCCTCTTCCGCTTTGGGCGCACTCTCCGTACAGTCAGTCCCGTTGCCGGTGGCTCCGGTGGCGATGCGATTGACAACTGGAGGGAAGGAAACGATGGGCCGCTTTCGTTAAAGCGCGGCGCAACGTTTCGTGGCGAAGTCAGAACCTGACTGCGCCGGGCGTCTTCGGCAGCGACTGGAATGGTTGCCGGTGACGGGCGAACCCGGGCTTGTTGTGGCTGATCCTCGGCACGAGCGGGCGCAAACATCGAGTGCTGATTCTGTGCTTGATGACCACACCTGAAGTCGGAACCCCCGGCCCGGTACCTGGCGGTACTGGGTGCCGAGCCGGGGGCTTCGTCGCGTTTGGGGAGCGACGCGTGCGCCTGGCCTAGCCCTCGGCGTCGGCCTCGGGCTCGGGCTCGTCGCCAGGGAAGGTCACGACCACGACGCGCTCCTCGGTGCCGCGCACCACGGTGAGCTCGAGCGAACCGCCCGGCTCGATGCCGTCGAGGGCGTCGTAGAGATCGTCGACGTTGCGGAGCGGCCGCTCGCCGGCCTTCACGAGCAGGTCGCCCTTCGGCGAGTCCGGCGGCGGCCGCCGGGCTGTCGTCCTCGACGCCGCGCACGAGCAGGCCGTCCTGCTCGGGCAGCCCGACCGAACGGCGGAGGTGGCGGGCGACGCCGGACGGGCGCGAGGCCGACACCGAGGGTCGGACGGCGGCGGGGCTTGCCGGTGGCGAGGGCGTCGAGGCGGGCCCGGAGGTCCTCGTCGGCGGGGAGCGCCAGGTAGAAGCCGTCGCCGATGCGATGGGTGGACAGGCCGACCACGCGTGCCGTCGGCGCTCGACGACCGGGCTGCCGGAGGACCCGCGGGGCAGCGGTGCGGTGTGCTCGAGGCTGCCCCGGATGCGCCGCCCGCGGGGGCCGCGGAAGGCCCGCTCGGTGGCCGACACCGTGCCGAAGGACACGCGAGTGCCGCCGGCGGCGGAACGGGCGACGGCGAACACCACGTCGCCGACCGCGGCCGGGTCCGTCGCCAGCGGCGACGGGGGCGCGCCACCGGTGTCGACCCGCAGCACGGCGAGGTCGCCGTCCACGTCGGCGCGCGGCGAGCTCGCCCTGGGCCTCGCGGCCGTCGGCGAAGGTCACCGTGGTGGTGCGGTCGCGGAGGTTGTGGGCGTTGGTGGCGACGAGGCCGTCGGCCGAGGACGACGCCGCAACCCCGCCCGCCGCCGCGGCCGATGCGGACGACCGACGGCCCGACGCGGTCAGCCGCGGCCCGGACGGCGTCGCCGAGGCTCATCGAGGATGGGGGACATGGCGACCTCCTAGTCACTTGTCAGTAGCAAGTGACTGTAGAACGGTCGCGTCCGGGTGACAACGATCCAGCTGCGAAACTCCCGGACATGGCCGGCGACGACCTCCCGTCCCTCGACGCCGCCGTCGCCCGCGTCGGCGACCGGTGGACGCTCCTGCTCGTCGCCGCCCTGCTCGACGGGCCTCGCCGCTTCGGTGAGCTCCAAGCGGCGTTGCCGGCGCTCGCCCCGAACGTCCTCACCAAGCGGCTTGCGCCACCTCGAGCAGGAGCGCCTCGTCGTCGCCGCGCCCGTACTCCCGCCGCCCCGTGCGCCTGGCCTACCGCTTGACCGAGGACGGCGCGGCCCTGGCCGATGCGCTCCGGCTCCTCGCCCAGTGGGGCGCGGAGCACGCCCCGTCGGCTGGCGCCGCCACCACCGCCAGCGACGACACCGTGCCGCTCCACCACGCGGCCTGCGGGACGCCCGTCGAGGCCCGGTGGTGGTGCCCGACGTGCGCACGGTTGGTCGACCCGGCGGAGGAGATCAGCGAGGTCCGCTGGGCCTGACTGGCGTTTGGATACCGTCCGCGCCATGTCCGACATGGAGCGCCCGGTCCGCAAGGCGTTCCACGACGACCTCGACCACATCGACCGCCAGGTGTCGCGCACTCTTCGCGATGGTGACCGAGAGCCTGGCCGCCGCCACCGACACCTTCCTGGCCGGCGACCGCGAGACGGCGCTCGAGGTGAAGAACCGAGACGCGGTCATCGACGAGCTCGAGCGCGAGGTCGAAGCGATCGTCGAGCGGGTGCTGCTGTTCCAGGCGCCGGTGGCGTCGGAGTTCCACCACCTGATCGCCGTCCTCCGCATCGTCCCCGAGCTGGAGCGCAGCGGCGATCTCGCCGAGCACATCGCCAGCCGGGCGGCCAAGGGCCTCGGCACGAAGCTGCCGGCTTCGGTGCGCGGCATCATCGAACGGATGGGCGAGAAGGTGGTGGCCATGTGGCGCACCGCAGCCGACGCCTTCGCCGACCGCGACGGGACCGTGGAGGCGCAGCTGCGCGCCGACGACGACGAAGTCAACGCCATGCACACCGAGCTGTGCGCGGCGCTCGTCGCCGCCGATCCACCGACCGAGGTCGCCATGGAGATGGCGCTGGTGGCACGCTTCTACGAGCGCCTCGGCGACCACGCCGAGCACATCACCGCCCGCCTGCCGAGGCGGTGAACGCCGTGGGGGCGGCGGGGCTCGAACCCGCACGCTTCGGATTAAAAGTCCGCTGCTCTGCCAGTTGAGCTACGCCCCCGGGGGCACGATAGGACCCCGGGGACCGCAGTCCGGGCAGCAGTTCTCAGGTGATGACCGTGGTGCGCTGCTGGGACCCGGCCGATGCGATGAGCATCGACACCAGGATGCCGAGGGGCAGCGCGCCCCAGTAGCTGAGGCCAAGGCCGAGGTTGCCGAGGAAGAGCATCAGCAACCAGGTTGCGGGGAAGGTGGCAACGAACAACAGCACGATGCCGACGATGAGTGCTCCGATCACGCCTTCGAGTGTTACGCCGCTAGCCACCGAATTCGCGGATGAGTCGATCCGTCGTGGCGCCGAGCAAGCCAGAGCCGCCGTCGACGACGATGTCCTGCCCCGTGATGTACGACGCCGCGTCGGAGGCCAGGAAGGCGATCACCGACGCCACCTCGTCGGCGCCGGCGATGCGCCGGGCCGGGATCGCGTCGGTGATCGCCTGCGGTCAACGCCGCCGAGCTCGTGATCGGTGCGGTCAGCGGCGTGTCGATCACACCGGGCGACACGCAGTTGACGCGGATCGACGGGGCGTACTCGATCGCTGCGGTTCGGGTGAGGCTGACGACGCCGGCCTTCGCCGCCGAGTACGGGCCCTCGCCGGGCACCGACCGCTGGGCGTTGAGCGAGGCGACGTGGACGATCGATCCACCGCCGGCTTCGAGCAGGTGCGGCACCGCGGCGCGCAGGACGTAGAACGGCCCGGACAGGTTGACGTCGATGATCGCCCGCCAGTGCTCGTCGGAGTAGGTGTGCAGCGGCTTCCAGTAGCCGACCCCGGCGTTGGACACGACGTCGGTCAGCCCGCCGAGGGCCCGGGCCGCCTCGTCGACGCCCTTGCGCACGGCGGCGGGATCGGCGACATCGGCGACGATCGGCTCGCCGCCGATCTGGTCGGCCACCTCGACGGCGCCCGCCGCGTCGCGGTCGAGCACGGCGACGGCTGCGCCCTCCGCCGCGAAGAGCCGGCACGTCGCCGCGCCGATCCCCGAACCCCCTCCGGTGACGAGCACTCGGCGCCCCTCGAACAGACCCACGAGCACCGATCCTCGCACGCGCGTAGGTTTCGTCCCCGATGGAGACCGGTGACGCCCGCGAGCACCTCGACGCCGAACGCGTCCGGCTCGAGCGGGTCCGGGCCGGCTTCGAGGCCGAGCACCTCCACGACGAGTCGGAGGAGGAGTCCACCGGTGAGCTCTCCCACCTCGACCAGCACGACGCCGACGTCGCGTCCGACACCTTCGAGCGCGAGAAGGACTTCTCGATCCTCGAGCAGGTGGAGGCCGAGCTGGCCGACGTGGAACGGGCGATGCAGCGGCTCGACGACGGGACCTACGGGACGTGCGAGGCCTGTGGCAGTCCGATCGGCGACGAGCGACTGGCGGTGATGCCCGCCGCTCGCTTCTGCGTGGCTCACCAGGAGGTCGTCGAGCGCGGGGCGTGAGGTCGGAACGGCGAGAAGGGGGGGTGAGGCTGTGCACACTTCTGGACGTGCAAGAGATAACGGTCCGCTTCGGCGGCGTCGTAGCCCTTGACGGGCTGACCTTCGGCATCCCCGAAGGCAGCATCTGCGGCTTGATCGGACCGAACGGCGCCGGCAAGACGACGATCTTCAACGTCGTCAGCCGGATCTACGAGCCGACCAAGGGCAAGCTGACCTTCGACGGTCACGACCTGCTCGCCATGCCGGCCACACCGCATCGCCCACGTCGGCATCGCCCGGACCTTCCAGAACCTCGCCATCTTCCCGTCGATGACGCTTGCTCGAGAACGTGATGGTCGGCGCCCACAGCCGAGGCTCGGTCGGCTTCTTCCGGGCCGCGCTGCGCCTCGCCCCGTGGAAGCGAGGAGAAGGAGAGCCCGGGCCTTCGCCTACGACCTCCTCGACCGTCTCGACCTGGCAACGCTGGCGTTCCGGCCCGCGGCCGGGCTCCCGTTCGGGACGCTCAAGCGGCTCGAGATCGCCCGTGCCCTGGCGGCGCGGCCGAAGTTCCTGCTCCTCGACGAGCCGGCGTCGGGCCTGACCCATGGCGAGGTCGACGAGCTGGGCGACACGATCAAGCACATCCGCGACGAGTTCCGCCTCACGGTGCTCCTCGTCGAGCACCACATGGCGATGGTCATGGGCATCTCCGACCACGTCGTGGCCATGGACTTCGGCCGCAAGATCGCCGAGGGCACGCCCAAGGAGGTCCAGAGCGATCCGACCGTGATCGAGGCCTACCTGGGGACGACGGCATGAGCGACGCCACGCCCGTCCTCGACGTCGAGGGGCTGCGCGCCGGCTACGGCCCGGTCGAGGTCCTGCACGGCATCGATCTCATCGTCGGCCAGGACGAGATCGTCGTGGTGCTCGGCGCCAACGGCGCCGGCAAGACGACGACGATGCGGGCGATCTCGGGGACGATCCCTCGGCGCGGCGAGCGTCGTCTTCGAGGGCAACGACATCACCACGACGAGCGCCGACGGCATCGTCCGCGCCGGCGTCGCCCAGGTGCCCCAGGGCCGGGGCACGTTCGTCGACCTGACCGTCGAGGACAACCTGCGCATCGGCGCGTACACCCGCCGCGACGACGGGGTCGCCGCCGACATCGAGCGCTGGTTCGATGTCTTCCCGCGGCCTCCGGGAGCGCAGCGACGCAGAAGGGCCGGCAGCCTCTCCGGCGGCGAGCAGCAGATGCTCGCCATCTCGCGGGCGCTGATGAGCCGGCCGCGCTTGCTGCTGTGCGACGAGCCCAGCCTCGGCCTGGCGCCGATCATCGTCCAGGAGATGTTCGCCATCCTCGGCCGGCTGAACAGCGAGGAGGGCGTCGCCGTCCTGCTCGTCGAGCAGAACGCCAACCTGGCGATGGACATCGCCCACCGGGCCTACCTGCTCGAGACCGGCAGCATCGTGGCTTCCGGCGACGCCGACACCATCCGCGACGACGACGCCATCCGCAAGGCGTACCTCGGCTACTAGGAGGCAGGCGCAACCATGGAGCGGTTCCTCCAGTACTTCTTCGACGGGCTGTCGATCGGTTCGATCTACGCGCTCCTCGCCGCTCGGCCTCGTGATCGTCTACCGGGGCAGCGGCCACCTGAACTTCGCCCAGGGCGAGATGGCGATGATGAGCGCCTTCCTCGCCTGGTGGTACAACGACCTCGGCCTGTCGCCCTGGCTGGCGGTGTTCGTCGCGGCCGCCACCGCCTTCGTGGTCGGCGTGCTCATCGAGAAGCTCATCATCCGTCCGATCTCGAAACGGAGCCCCTTCGCCGTCGTCGTGGCGACCATCGGGCTGTTCCTCGGCCTCAACGCGCTGCCTCCGTTCATCTGGAAGGTCACGGTTCCCGAGGCGTTCCCGGCGCTGTTCCCGGACGACCCCGACGACTTCATCCGCATCGGCGGCGCCACGTGGCGCATCGAGAGCATCGGTGTGCTGGTCGTGCTCGCTCATCACGTCGGGATTCCTGTACGTGCTGTTCCAGCGGACGAAGTTCGGCCTCGCCATGCGGGCGGTCGCCAGCAACCCCGAGTCGGCGCCGCTCGTCGGCATCAAGACGGGCCAGGTGCTCGGCGCCTCGTGGGGCCTCGCCGCCGCCGTCGGCGCCATCGGCGGCGCCATGGTCGCCTCCGGGAACGGCAACGTCGACACGACGATGATGTTCGCCATCTTCTTCTCGGCCACCGCCGCGGCGACCCTCGGCGGGTTCGACAGCCTCTTCGGCGCCGTGCTCGCCGGCCTCGTGCTCGGCGTCTTCGAGAACATGTCTGCCGGCTACGCAGCCCGACCTCATCGGCCAGGAGCTCCAGGGCGGCGTCAGCCTCCTCGTGATCCTCGTCGTGCTGCTCATCCGACCGTCGGGGCTGTTCGGCTCCCAACGCGTGGAGCGGGTGTGACGCCGGTGTCCGCCTTGCCGATCCGACTCGACCAGGGCAGCCCGGCCCACTGGGTGCTTGCGGGCCGTCGGCTGCCGTCATCGTCGCCTACGTCGCCCTGTCGCCGATCTTCCGGACCCTCAGCCCGAGCGAGTACGGCCAGCTCGTCGACATCGCCGTGCTCGCCCTCGCCGCCGTCTCGCTGAACCTGCTGATCGGCTTCACCGGGCAGATCTCCATCGGCCACTCGGCCTTCTTCGGGATCGGCGCCTACACCCTGGCCATCCTCGTGGCCGACCACGGGTGGTCGCCGGGCTGGACGTATCCGATGGCCGCGCTCATCTGCTTCGCCGTCGGTGTGCTCGTCGGCATCCCTGCGCTTCGCCTGAAGGGCGCTGTACCTCACCCTCGTCACCCTCGCCCTGGCCCAGATCTTCCCTGCGCTGGTGCGCAAGTTCGACGACCTCACCGGCGGGTCGCAGGGCATCGGCGGCCTCAGCTACGACGCGCCGGCCTGGACCGGGCTCGACACCGGCCGGCAGGGCCGTGCGGAGTGGCTGTACTGGGTCGCGCTCGGAACGCTCGGTCCTCGGCTACGTCGTGGTCCGCAACCTGGTGAAGAGCCGGGTCGGGCGGTCGATGGTCGCCGTCCGCGACAACACGACGGCCGCGGCGGTGATGGGCGTCAACGTCGCCATCACCAAGACCGTCGTGTTCGGCCTCTCCGCCGCTCTCGCCGGGCTCGCCGGGTGCACGTTCGCCCTCCGCCAGACCCAGGCGACGCCGGACAACCTCTACTTCACCATCCTCGGCTCGATCATCTTCCTCGTCATCATGGTCATCGGCGGGACCGGCAGCCTGCTCGGCCCGATCGTCGGGGCGTTCGTCTACTACCGGGTCGAGGAGTTCACCCGCGAGCTGCCCGACGAAGACCTGGCTCCCGGGCTGGTTCAGCGACTTCCTCGAGGGCCGCGCCAACCTGGCCACGATCGTGTTCGCGGCCGCTGCTCATCGTCCTCATGTTCGTCGCGCCCGTTCGGCATCGTCGGGCTGGCCAAGCGGTTCGGGCGGCGAATCGTCCTGGTCGTCCCGAAGCCACCGCCCGGCCACGGCGGTGCCGCGGTGGAGGTCGCGCCCCCGGGGTCGTCGAGGAGGACAAGATCACGAGTTCACCATCCGACATCGCATTGACCTGACCATCTCAAACAGGGGGAACACATGACCCGGACACGACGATCCTCGGTCGCTCGGCATCGCATTCAGCGGGCTCTTGTTGCTCGCGCGCGTGCGGCGACGACGACGACGACGACCGCCGAGCCGACCGGCACGACGGCCGCCGAGGAAGGCGCGTCGACGACGGCCGCGCCCGAGGAAGGCGAGCGAAGACGCGTGCGCGTCGTCGACACCGCCGACTGCCCGGACGACACCGTCGACGAGCCGATCGAGGGCACGGTCAGCATCGGCACGACGATGCCGCTCTCGGGCGGCGCTGCCGCGGCCGCGTTCGCGCCGGTCGCCGCAGGGCCTGCAGAACTACATCGACCTACGCCAACGAGAACGAGCTCGCTGCCCGGGTACACGATCGAGATCACGATCGAGGACGACCAGTTCAACTCGAACCTCACGACACCTGCGGTCGAGGGGCTCATCGACGAGACCGGCGTCAACCTGTTCACCGGCATGATCGGCACGGCGAACAACCAGGCCGTGCGCGACCTGCTGAACGAGGAGTGCTACCCGCAGCTGTTCGCCAACTCGGGCGCGCCGATCTGGGGCGACGTCGAGAACTACCCGTGGACGATCGGCGTCCTCGCGCCGTACAACACCGAGACGCGCGATCTACGTCGAGGACATGACGACGCAGTTCCCCGACGGCGCGACCGCGGCGGTGTTCCACGTGAACAGCGAGTTCGGCGACTGCCTACCAAGACGCGTTCGCCGAGCTGGCGCCGCGGACGCCGGCATCGAGATCGTCGACGAGCAGACGATCGAGAACGCCGACTCGAACCCGCCGGCGTCGCAGGTGACGAGCATCGCGTCGCAGCAGCCCGACATCATCCTCGCCGTGCCGCTGGGCGCGCAGTGCCCGGCGTTCCTGAACGAGGTGGCCAACGCCAAGGCGGCCAACCCCGGCTGGGAGCCGCGCATCTACATCACCGCGACGTGCGCCAGCACGCTGCTCCTGGCCATCTCCGGCGCGGCCGCCGACGGGATCTTCACGATCGTCAACGGCAAGGACGCCAACGACCCGGCGAACGCGAGCGATCCGGCGGTCGTCGGCGTACCGCGAGGCGATGACCGCCCTCGGCTTCCCGGCCGACGGCGACTTCGCCACCGCGGCCGCCGGTTGGACCGTCGGCGAGCTGACCGTCGAGGTGCTGTCGAGGGCCGCCGAGTCGCCCGACGGCCTCACCCGTGCGTCGATCATGAACGCGGCGCGCTCGCAGGACTACGCGTTCGGGCTGGCCCGTCGACGGCGTGCAGTTCACGATGAACGGCGCCGACGACGCCTACGGGGCCGAGTCGCTGCAGGTCGTCCAGTACGACGCCGACACCCACACCTACACCGACATCGGTGAGCTCATCACGACCTACGAGGGTCAGACCGAGCTCCCCGGGTAGCCAAGACCGCCTCCAGGGCGACGACTGGGGCGGCGAGGGCCAGCCACCGCGGCAGGTCCTCGCCGTCCCCTGTCGCGCTTCGGCGACGACGGCTGACCCACCGGGGCGGGCACGCCCGCGCGCACGCCCGCCGGGACGGTTCCGCCCGGCGAGTTCGAGCGGGCCCCAGGCCCGGCGCAAACTAGACGAAATCTCACACGTTCGGGCGGGGCCTCCGCCGGAACCGCTCAGATCTGGTTGGGGACGGTGACCGGGGTGCCGTCGTCGGTCGACGAGGAGCACGCGCTCGCCGAGCCTCAGCTCGCTCGCCGTCGACCTCGACCCAGCGCCCGGCACCGTTGGCCATGCGCTCGACCTGGGCGCCGAGGTGACCCTCGACGACGTAGATGAGCCCGCCGTGGGTCACCGCCAGCACGTCGCCGCCGCCCACCGGCTCGTCGATCCGCGTCGAGCGCCTGCCGCGCCCGCGCGAGCACGGATTCGTCGGGCTCCCACGACGGGTGGCCGCCGCTGGGCACCGGGACCGAAGCCCGCGGTGCTTGTCGGCAGGCAGCGTCGAGGTAGCCGGGCCAGTCGCGCTCGATCTCGGCACGCGTGAGGCCCGACCACTCGCCGGCGTCGCGCTCGCGGAGGTCGGGTTCGACGACCACCGGGCCGACGCCGAGCTCGTCGGCGATGATGATCGCCGTCTCGGTGGCCCGCTGGAGGTCGGACGACGAAGACGGCGTCGACGGCGCCGAGGGCCTTGGCCGCCGACCGGGCCTGCCGCCGTCCGATGTCGGAGAGCGGCGGGTCGGCCTGGCCCTGCCAGCGCCCGACCGCGTTCCACTCCGACTGGCCGTGGCGCACGAGCAGGACCCGGGTGGGCATTCCGGCGAAGTTACGACTCGCCACTAGCGTTCCGCCGCATGGCCGTCGATCTCGAGCAGCTGGGCAAGACCTCCGATCCCGCGACCTCCACGTCGACGCAGATCGGACGAAGGCGTACGCCGCCGCCACCAACGACCCGAACCCGGCCTACGCCTCCGGCGAGTACGCCCCGCCGGTCTTCGGGGTCGTGCCCGGTGTTCGACACGATGGGCGCGGCGAGCGCCGGGCTGATCCCGGCCGACTACCTGATGTTCATCGTCCACGGCGAACAGGACATGCACTTCCACCAGCCGCTGCGACCGGGCACGACCCTCTCGACGACCGTCACGCCCGTACGCGGCGCGGGTCGGCGGGTCGGGCACCCGTCTCGTGATGAAGGCCGAGTCGGTCGACGAGGACACCGGCGAACCCGTGCTGACCCAGTACTTCACGATCTTCGTCCGCGGCATGAGCGACGGCGAGTCCGGCGGCCCCGACAAGCCGGCGCACGACTTCCCCGAGGCGGCCCGCGCGCAAGCCGGTCGGCGATCCCTACGTCGTGCACGTCGACGACGACCAGACCTTCCGCTACCGCGACGCCTCCGGCGACCAGATGCCGATCCACATCGACGACGCCTTCGCCAAGAGCGTCGGTCTGCCCGGGATCATCGCCCACGGCCTCTGCACGATGGCGATGTGCAGCCAGGCGGTCGTCCAGTCCGTCGCCGGCGGCGATCCCGCCCGGCTTCGCCGCCTCGCCGTCCGGTTCGCCTCCAACGTCTTCCCCGGCAACGACGTCGAGGTCCAGCTGTACGACGCCGGCACCACCTCCGACGGGTCGAACGCCTACGCGTTCGAGGCGACGTCGAAGGGCGATGTCGTGATCAAGCACGGCTGGGCCGAGGTCGCCCCCTAGGCACCGACGTGGCCGTCCTGCGGCTGTTCGCCGCGGCACGCGAGGCGGCCGGTACCGGGCGCGACGACGTTCCCGGCGCCAGCGTCGGGGACGTCCTCGACGCGGCGGTGCGTCGCTACGGCGCGCCCTTCGAAGCGGTCCTCGCCACCTGCACGCGTGTGGGTCAACGGCGAACCGGCAGAGCGCTCCGACCCGGTGTCGGCTTCCGACGAGGTCGCCGTGCTCCCGCCGGTCTCGGGTGGGGGTGGGCCGTGACGGCGCCCTCGCGGGCCAAGCGGGCGCGGAAGCCGGCGTGGCAGGAGGTCGAGGAGCCCGAGTCGCGGCGCCTTTCGACGCGGGCCCGTCGTGCGGCCCGTCGGCCGCGGCGGCGGCTCGAGCGTCGTCTATGACATCGAGGGTCCCCGCGTCCGCCTGGGCATCGGCTGGTTCCTCCTGGCCGTCATCGCCCTCGGGCTCGGCACCCTCGCCGTCGCCGCCCTGTACGGCGCGACCGCCGCCATCGCCGCCGCCCAGTCGGCCCGGGCGTGGCGCCGCCGCGGCTGGGGGCCAGATCCTGTCGTCGCCGCCGTGTGCGCCGGCGGCCTCGCCCTGGCCGCGGCCGTCAACACCACGGTGCTCGGCCTCGCGGTGCTCGCCGTCGTCGTCGCCTGCATCGCCCTGGTCCCGCCGTCGGCGCGGGTGTCGCGGCTCGTGGGTGGCGCCCGGACCCTCCAGTGCTGCATCTGGGTCGGTGGCGCGGCGGCGGGGGTCGTCACCTCCTACCGGTACGAGCCCTGGGCGGCCGTCGCCCTCGTGCTCTGCGCATCGGCGTACGAGACTGGCGACTACCTCGTGGGGTCCGGCGCCTCGAACGCGTTCGAGGGGCCCGATCGCCGGGATCGCGGCCGTGCTCGTCGTGCAGTTCGGCGTCGCGGCCATCGGCTTCCCGCCCTTCGAGCTCCCGGACGGCTTCGTCTTCGCCGCCCTCGCCGCCGTCCTGTGCCCGGCCGGCCAGATCGTGGCGTCGTTGATACTTCCGAGCGTGAAGGCGCCGGCATCGGCCCTCCGACGCCTCGACTCGCTGCTCCTGCTCGCACCCGCCTGGGCCTGGCTCACCGGCCTCGCCGTGACCGCCCAACCCTGACCCTCGAATCGGCGGTGGCTGTCGGCGTAGAGGCCGTACAACCACCGCCAATTCGTGAGGTCAGCCGCCCCGGGCCGCCTTGAGGCGGTCGTTCACGTCGGCCCAGTTGACGATCTTCCAGAGGGCGTCGAAGAAGTCGGCCTTCACGTTCTTGTACTGGAGGTAGTAGGCGTGCTCCCAGGCGTCGAACGCGAGTAGCGGCTCGGTGCCCTGGCCGTGGTTGCCCTGGTGGTCGTGCACCTGCTGGATGATCACACGGCCCGCGAACGGCTCCCACGAGGCGAGGGCCCAGCCCGAGCCCTGCACGGTGTTGGCCGCCTTGGTCATGTGGGCCTTGAACCGCTCGAACCCGCCGAAGTCCCGCTCGAGCTGATCGGTGACGGCGCCCTCGGGCGGTCCGCCGCCGTCGGCCGACAGGTTCGTCCAGAACACCGAGTGGAGGACGTGGCCCGACACGTGGAAGGCGAGGTCCTTCTGGAGCCTCGTGATCGCGTCGAAGTCGTCCTCTTCTCGGGCCTGCGCCAGCGCCTCGAGGGCGGCGTTGGCCCCCTTGACGTAGGTGGCGTGGTGCTTGTCGTGGTGGAGCTCCATGATCTCGCCGCTGATGTGGGGCTCGAGTGCGGCGTAGTCGTAGGGGAGCTCCGGGAGGGTGTACGGACCGTCAGCCATGCTCTCTTCCTACCCCGTGCCGCCCGCGTTCCACCCCTTGTGACCGGGTCGTGCGGTACGGTCCGCCGCCGTGGAGATCTTCGACGGATTCACCGATCAGGGCGCGGGCTTGGACTTCCTGTTCCGCTATGGCCACATCCTCTCCGGGGTCACGTGGATCGGCCTGCTCTACTTCTTCAACTTCGTCCAGGTTCCGGCGTACGCCCAGCTGAGCGACGGCGCGCGCTCCGAGGCGCTGCGGAAGTTGACGTGGCGGGCGCTCTGGTGGTTCCGCTACGCCGCCCTCGCCACGTTCCTGTTCGGCATCTCGATGATCATGCTCGCCGACGACATGGAGGCGTTCTTCTCCGGTCCGCACGGCACCGCCATCCTCACCGGCATGCTCCTCGGCATCACGATGTTCGTGAACGTCTGGGCGATCATCTGGCGGAACCAGAAGATCGTCATCGGCAACGCCGAGACGGTCGCCGGTGGCGGCACGGCCAACCCCGATGCTCCGGCCGCGGCCAAGAGGGGGGCACGGGCGTCGCGCTGCAACACGCTCTTCTCGATCCCGATGCTCTACTTCATGGTGTTCGCCGCCCATGGCGGTTGGTTCGCCACGAACGAGTCCACGATCGTCTACTGGGTCCTCGTCCTCGTGCTGTGGGCCTTCATCGAGGCGAGCGCCCTCGGGCTCATCGGCGGCTTCGACAGCGCGTTCAACAAGCAGGCCTTCGACGACCACCGCCGCACCATCGCCGCCGGCTTCATCCTCTTGGCCGTCATCTACTTCATCGGCTGGGAGCTCCTCCTCGCTCCCTGAGGATCACCCGAGCAGCATCACTCGACGACGAGCGTCGCCTCCATGCCGGCATCGGCATGACCGGCGATGTCGCAGTACACCCGATACTCGCCGGCCTCGAGCTCGAGCGAACCGTCGTCCTCGTTGCCCTGGATGAGCAGCCGCATGTCGTCCTCGTGCCCCTCCACGACGAGGGAGTGCTGGATGTTCCCACCCTCGTAGTGGAACGTCACGTCACCGGCGTCGGTCGTGTAGTCGTCGGCGTCGAACTCGAGGCTGTCGCTGGCGACGACGGTGACGTCGGCGCTGGCACCCGATGTCCCGTCGGTGCTGCCGCTGGCGTCGTCGTCACCTCCGCACGCCGCCAGCGGGTAGGCGGCGACGATCAGGAAGAGGGCGATCCGCTTGGTGTCCGTACGCATCCGGGCGACGTTATGACCTGGCGTCCGGCGGTCACCACTCGCAGTAGTAGCCTCGGCCCAGGCCAGGGCATCCCGCCACGGCTCGCCCAGGGGGTCTCGCCGCCGCATGGATGACACGATCGCTCGGATCCTGGACCCTGCGTACCTGGCCGACTTGGACACGCGCCCGATCGAGGACATCCGGGCCATGCGAGCCGAGTGCCACGAGGTCGAGACCGGGCTCTCCTTCCTCCGTCGGGTGGTGCAGGGCCACCTCGACATCGTCGCGGCCGAGCTCGCCCGCCGCCGCGACGGTGGTGACCCCGACGACGTCGCCGCGCTGGTCGACCGGCTCCCGCAGATCCTCGCCGACCACCTGCGCGCGCCGGGCAACGGACGGTTGCCCACCACGCTCGGCCCCGGTCGACCCGACACGGAGCTCGAGGACCGCCTGACGACCCTCGTCGCCTCCTCGGGCATCGACGTCCTCGAGACGGTCGGCGACGACGAGCTGGCGCGCGCCTGCGACGACCTCAGCGAGCTGGAGCAGGACACGTCGGCTCGGCGCCGAGCCCTGTTCGACCGCATCGATGCGCTGCAGGCGGAGCTCACGCGCCGCTACCGAACCGGCGAGGCCTCCGTGGAATCGCTCTTGTCGTGAGCCGGCGAACGAGCGCGACGGGTCGGGTGTTCGCGCCGATTCGCGCCATGCTCGCGGAAGTTGCCTAGCCTGGCGTCGTGGTAAGCCCGAAGGACGAGCTCGAGTCCCGCTGGCGGGAGCTCGGTGAGTTCATCCGCGACCAACGCCGGGTCGATCACCTCTCGCTTCGCAAGCTCTCGGAGCTCGCCGGCATCTCCAACCCGTACCTGAGCCAGATCGAGCGCGGCCTGCGCAAGCCGTCGGCCGAGATCCTCCAGCAGATCGCCCGTGCGCTCGAGATCTCGGCCGAGACCCTCTACGTCCGGGCCGGCATCCTCGAGGAGCGCGAAGGCGACCGCCGACCTGGCCGGGGAGATCCGTCGGGACCCGTTCCTCAGCGAGGACCAGAAGAAGACCCTGGTTCGCATCTACGAGTCGTTCCGCCACGAGAACGGCAACGGCGACGACATCGGGAACAATCAGCCCGCTCGGTAGCGTTCCGGCCCGAAGATGCGCACCCTGGCGATGCTCTCGATGCACACGTCGCCCCTGACCCAACCAGGCCAGGGCGACAGCGGCGGCATGAACGTCTACGTGCGCGAGCTGGCTTCGTCGCTCGCGCAAGCGGGCGTCGCCGTCGACGTCTTCACCCGGGCCGCGGCACCAGACCTGCCCGAGGTCGTGGACGTCGAGCCGGGCATGCGGGTCGTCCACGTCGCCGCTGGGCCCGTCGACCTCCCGAAGGAGGACCTGCCCGGCGCCGTCGACGAGTTCACCGAGGGCGTCCTCGCCCACCTCCGCACGGGCGCCTTCGACGCCATCCACGCCAACTACTGGCTCTCGGGCGTGGCCGGTCACCGGCTCAAGCACGAGCTCGACCTGCCGCTCGTGTCGACGTTCCACACGCTCGCCCGGGTGAAGGCGGAGACCGGCGATGCCGAGCCGCAACGCCGGGTCGACGCCGAGGCCGAGGTCATCGCCTGCTCCGACGCGATCACGGCGGCGTGCCCGGCCGAGGCCGACGACCTCGTCGCTCACTACGGCGCCGACCCCTCCCGGATCGAGATCGTCCCCCCGGGGGTGCTGCACGCCTTCTTCTCGCCCGGTGACCAAGGCGGCGCCCGCGCCGCCCTCGGTTTGGAGGCCGGCCGCCCCGTCCTGCTGTTCGTCGGGCGCATCCAACCCCTCAAGGGCCTCGACGTCGCCGTCAGTGCCCTCGCCGAGGTCGCCCGCCGCCGGCCCGACGCCCTGCTCGTCGTCGTCGGCGGCCCGAGCGGTCACGACGGCGGGGCCGAGCTCGCCCGCGTCCGGGCTCTGATCGACGCCCACGGGCTGGCCGACCAGGTCCGGTTCGTCCCGCCCCAGCCCCACCACCTGCTGTCGACCTACTACCGGGCGGCCGACGTCGTCGTCGTGCCGAGCCGGTCCGAATCCTTCGGCCTCGTCGCCCTCGAGGCGGCCGCGTGCGGAACGCCGGTGGTCGCGGCTGCGGTCGGCGGGACTCCTCACCCTCGTCGAGCACGAGCTGACGGGCTTCCTCGTCGAGACCGCGGGCTGCGGCCGACTTCGCCGCCGCCGTCGAGGCGGTGCTCGACGACCCCACCCTCGCCGAGAAGCTGTCGATCCGGGCCGCCGACATGGCCGCCGGGTACACGTGGTCGACGACCGCGGCGCGCCTGCGCCGGCTGTACGCCGACCTCACCGTCCGGCAGCTCGTCGACTGCCGCTAGCGGCGTCGCCCGTGCTCGCCGACGGCGATACCCCGCGGGCGCTCGACGAGGCGGAGCTCGACGAGGTCGAGGCCCGCATCGACGCCTGGGCCCGGCGCCAGCTGTCCGAGCTCGAGGTCGTCGACGCGGTCGAACGCGGCGAAGGTGACGAGCGCCGCTGGTTCGTGCGGGTCCGTGGTGAGGCCAAGGACGTGTTCTCGATCTGGCTCACGCTGCGCCAGCGCACGCTCCTGTACGAGACGTACTTCATCCCGGCACCGGAGGAGAACGCGGAGCAGCTCTACGAGTATGTGCTCCGCCGGAACCTCGAGCTCTTCGGCGCGTCGTTCTGCATCGGTGAGGAGAACGCCGTGTTCCTGCGGGGCCACCTCCCGTCGGAGTCGGTGACCGACGCCGAGCTCGACCGGGTCCTGGGGTCGATGTACGCGTGGGTCGAGCGGTTCTTCCGGCCGATGCTGGCGATCGGCTTCGCCTCCCGTTTCTCCTAGGGTCGAGCGGCATGACGGCCTTGGTGCTCGTGGGCGGGGGGCGGATGGGTGAGGCGCTGTTGGGCGGCCTCCTCGCCGCCGGCTGGGAGGCCGCCGATCTCGCCGTCGTCGAGCCTGTCCCCGCCCGGCGGGCCGAGCTCGAGAAGCGCTTCCCGGGCGTCACCGTGACCCCCGAAGCCGTCGCCGCCGACGGCGCGGTCATCGCGGTGAAGCCCGGTGACGTGCCCACCGCGCTCGGCTCCGCGGTCGCCGCCGGCACCTCGCGCGTGCTCTCGATCGCGGCTGGCGTCACGCTGGCCCGGCTCGAGGAGGCCGCCGGCGAGGGGGTACCGGTCGTGCGGGCCATGCCGAACACACCTGCGCTCGTCGGCGCCGGCGCTGCCGCCATCGCCGCCGGCCACGCGGCCGGCGAGGAGGACCTCGCCTGGGCCGAGTCGATCCTCGGCGCCGTGGGCACGGTGGTGCGCGTGCCCGAGCACCTGCTCGACGCGGTGACGGGCCTCTCGGGGAGCGGGCCCGCGTACGTGTTCCTCGTCGCCGAGGCCCTGGCCGAGGCCGGCGTGCTCGTCGGCCTGCCCCGGCCGACCGCCGAAGCCCTCGTGCGCCAGACCCTGCTCGGCAGCGCCCGCCTCCTCGCCGAGTCGGGCGAGTCCGCCGAGGCCCTGCGCGCCGGCGTGACCTCGCCGGGCGGGACGACCGCCGCCGGCCTCCGCGAACTGGAGCGCCACGGGCTGCGCTCGGCGCTGCTCGACGCCGTCGCCGCCGCCACCGAGCGGTCGAAGCAGCTCGGTTCCTGAACCCCATCAGCCCCTTCCGTCACAGCAGCCACAGTGCTACCGTTCGGGCAGCGGAGGAAGGGGTTTCCATGGCCCAGAACCAGGCGCGCCCCCAGTTGCTCACGGTCAGCGAAGTGGCCGAGATGCTGCGGGTGTCAGACATGACGGTGTACCGGCTCATCAAGTCCGGACAGCTGCGTGCCCTGCAGATCGGCAAGAGCTACCGGCTGCGCGACGAGGACGTCGACGCGTTCCTGAGCAGCCGGTTCACCGAGGCGGGGTGAGCACGGGCTGACCTCGACTCGGCTCGACACGGTCACCTTCCTCTCCGACTACGGGCATGCCGACGAGTTCGTCGGCGTCGTCCGGTCGGTGATCCGCTCGCTGGCGCCGGAGGCCGCCGTCGTCGATCTCACCCACGACATCCCGGCCCACGATGTCCGGGCCGGCGCGCTCTGCCTGGCCCGGGCCGCGCAGTACCTGTGCCCGGGCGTGGTGCTCGCGGTCGTCGACCCAGGCGTCGGCACCGACCGGCGGGCCATCGCCGTCGAGGTCGGCGAGGGAGAGTCGTTCCTCGTCGGTCCCGACAACGGGCTCCTTGCTCCGGCCGTGGCGATGGTCGGGGGCGCCGGCCGGGCCGTCTCGCTGACCAACCCGGAGTACCAGCTGCCGGCGCCCGGTCCCACCTTCGCCGGGCGCGACGTCTTCGCCCCTGCCGCCGCCCACCTGTGCAACGGCGTCGACCTGTACGAGCTCGGCGACGCCGTCGACGCCGCCTCCCTGCTGCCGGGAGTGCTTCCGGTGACCCACTACGACGGCGAGGAACTCGTCGCCGAGGTCCTGTGGGTCGATCGCTACGGCAACGCCCAGCTCAACGTCGACCCCGACGAGGTGGCCGCGTGGGGGACCCGTCTCCGCCTCCGCTTCGGCGAGGGCCTCGTCGACGGACGGACCCTCGTGCACGCGCCCACCTATGCGGCGCTCGGCCCCGGCGACGTCGGGCTCGTCGTCGACTCCTACGGTCTGCTGTCGGTCGCCGTGCCCCGCGCCTCAGCGGCCGACCGCCTCGGCCTCGCCGCCGGCGACCCCGTACGTCTCGTCCGCCTCGACGACGACGACCCGAGTGCCGACGGCGTGACGTCGTCGGTCCAGCTGCGCCCGAGGGGGTGATCGTGCGCCCCGCGACCACCGTCGCCCTCGCCCTGCTCCTCGCCGCCATCTTCATCGCCGCCATCGTCCAGTTCGCCGTCCTCGCGGACTGACGCCGTCGATTCGGAGTTACAGGCCGGTCGCGAGGGTGTCTCTGGTGAACTTCCGGGCCCCTCTGGCCACGAGCCAGAGGGCGAGGGCCCAGATGCCGGCGCCGAGGGCGATGGCGACGGGGAGGTCGACCAGGAGCAGCCCGGTCGACTGCCCGACCGCCAGGAAGATCAGCGGGAGGATGACGGCGCCGCCGAGCTGGTTCGCCTCCTGGGTCGTCTTCGCCCGCGCCGACACCCGCACCATGACCCCGAGGCCCAACGTCGCCACGGCCGGCGCCACCCACAGGATCACGACGGCCCACAGCCGGGTCGGGATGAACAGCCGGTGCATCACCGGCCACCCGACGCCGTTGGCCACGACCGCGAAGGCGAGGAACCCGATCCACGACACCGCGACGGCGGGGAGGAACGCCCCGGCCAGCTTGGCGATGAAGAGGTCACGGTCCGAGATCGGCAGGTGGAGCAGCGCTTCGAGCGTCCGCCGCTCCTTCTCGCCGGCGAAGGCGTCGGCGGCCAGCACGGCCGAGACCATCAGAGGCACGACCAGGAACAGGGGTGCGAGCAGGTAGCCCAGGATGAGGACGAGCAGGCGCTCCTCCTCGGGCAGCGACACCAGCGGAGCGGCGATCCGTGTCGGGGATCGACTCGAGCAGGCCGCCGAGGTCACCGGCGACGCGGTTGCGAGCGGCGATGCCGAGCGAGAGCGGGAGCACGACCATGAGCAGGGCGGGCACGAGCAGCATGGGCAGCACGACCGCCTTCGAGCGCCGGACCGCTTGCATGTCCTTGTCGAGCACGGCACGGATGGCCGACCAGTTCGGCGGCGTCGAGCGGAGCGACCGGATCACGCCATCGTCCAGTCGGGGTCCGCCTCGAGGCGGTGCTGGATCTCGAAGTAGAGGTCCTCGAGGCTCGGGTGCTGCGGTACGGCGGCGAACACGGGGATCTCCCGGCCCACGAGGTAGGCGACGACGCGGGCGAGAGCGGGGCTGTCCTCGCAGCCCAGGACGAGACCCTCCGGTGTGGGTTGCGCCGTCAGGACGCCGGCGAGCGCGCCGACGCCCTCGATCACCAGCGGGTCGGCGGTGGTGCCGAGATCGACGCGCGCCGCGAGCCCCGGCAGGAGCTTCGCGGCGAGGTCCTCAGGCCGGCCGAGCGCACGCAGGCGTCCGAGGTGCAGGACGGCGACCCGGTTCGCCAGCCGCCCGGCCTCGCCGAGGAAGTGCGTGCAGAGCACGACGGTGCGGCCGTGCTCGGTGGCCAGCGTCCCGATGAGCTCGATCGCCTCGCGGGTGGCGACCGGGTCGAGCCCCGACGTCGGTTCGTCGAGCATGAGGACGTCGGGGTCGTGCAGCAGGGCGCGCGCCAGGGCGAGGCGCTTGCGCTGCCCGGTGGAGAAGCCCTGGACGACGATGTCGGCGCGGTCGGCCATGGCGAACCGCTCGAGCAGCTCCGCCGCCCGCCGGGCCGCTTCCTTCCTCGTCATGCCGCGGATGCGCCCGGTCAGCTCGAGGTTCTCGGCGGCGGTCAACCGGTCGTCGAGCCCGGCGTTCTCGGTGAGGACCCCGGTTCGGCGCCGGACGGCGTCGCCGTCGGTCTCGGGGTCGAGCCCCAGGACCGTCGCCCGGCCCCCGTGCGGGCGGAGGACGCCGTCGAGGAGCCGGACGGTGGTGGTCTTGCCGGCACCGTTCGGGCCGAGCAGGGCGAGGACCTCGCCGGCCGCCACCTCGAGGGTCAGCCGGTCGAGCGCGACGCCGGTCGCGAACGACCGGGTCAACCCCTCGGTGACGATGGCGGCAGCCATCTGCCCGACTATGGCATCCGCTGCAGGCCGGCGGCGGCCAGGCACCGCCCCACGAGGGTGGTCAGTCGACGCCGGCGTTGAGCGAGGCCACGGCGGCCAGCACCGCGGCCACGCGCTGGGGGGCAGCGGCGGCCGGGGGGGTGATCGGCGGCGGCGGGGGTGCCGGCTCGGCGGGGGGTGCAGGTGCCGGTTCGGGCGCGGCGGGGCGGGGCGGGGGGAGCCGGGGCGGGCGCGGGAGCGGGGGCCGGCGGCGGAGCCGGGCTGTCGGCGAGGTCCATGAACACGTGGGTCGTGTACATCCGCCCGTCAGGGCCCCAGGTCACCCCGACACCGATCGTGTCGTAGCGGGGCTCGACGAGGTTGCGGTAGTGGGCGGCGCTGTTGATGAACGCCTGCATGAGGCCGTCGACGTCGTACCCGACGCCGACGTTCTCGCCGAGCACGGCCCAGTTCGCCGATACCGCGTTGGCCAGGTTCGGGTTGTGGGAGATGGCGCCGGCGGCGACCATCTGGTCGGTCCAGTTGCGGGCGACGCCCACCAGCTCGTTGTGGACCGCCAGCGGCGGCAGACCCCGGCCGGCTCGCACGTTGTTGATGGCGGCGACGAACTGGGCCTCGGTGCCGGGTTCGGCGGCGTCGGCGGGGGCTGCGGACAGCCCGGTCAGCACGAGAAGCGTCACGGCAGCGGCCGCGAGGGCCGTGGCCAGCTTTCGCATCGCGAGGGGTCCTTCCGGTTCGGCAACCTGGCGACCGTGGCGAGCCGACCCGTCGGATCAGTCGCTGTAGGCCCATGGCTTTGCGTGCACCCGGGTTTCCCCGGGGTTGCCTGTTCGTCGGTACGCACACCAACATCGGCGTTCCCGGCGCCTACCTTGAACGGAGACCGGCCCCGCGATGAACCTCGCCTCGATCGTCGAACCCCACCCGGACGACGCGGTCGCCCTGGTCAGCCGGGGCAGGGCGACGACCTATGGCACGCTCCGCCAGCAGGTCGCCGCCTACCGCGGCGGGCTCGCCGAACTCGGGCTCGAGCCCGGCGACAGGGTGGGGATCATCGCCGGCACGAACTGGTACTTCGCCATCTCCTACCTGGCGATCATCGGGGGCGGGTACGTGGCCGTCCCGCTCAACCCGCTCAGCCCGGCCCGGGAGATCGAGCGCGAGGCTCGCGTCCGTCGGCGTCCGTGCGGTGGTCGTCGGCCCGACCGGCCGCCCGTCGTTCGCCGGCGTCGACCGCGGACGGCTGCCCTCCCTCGAGCACGTGATCGCCACGGACGGCGACGAGCTCGCCGGCGCCGTGTCGCTCGACGACCTCCTCGCCTCGCCGCCAGCAGCGATCGTCGACCGGGACGACGACGACCTCGCCGTGCTCATGTTCACCAGCGGGACCGCCGGCTCGCCGAAGGCGGCGATGCTCACCCACGGCAACCTGCGGGCCAACCTCGAGCAGGTGCAGGCGCATCCCGGTCGCAACCTGCTCGCATCCGACGTGCTGCTCGGCGTGCTCCCGCTGTTCCACATCTTCGGCCTGAACGTCGTGCTCGGCGGCGCGCTCTACGCCGGCGGATCGGCCGTGCTCATCGAGCGCTTCGACCCGGTGTCGGCCCTCGAGGCCATCGCGACGCGCGGCGTCACCGTCGTGCTCGGCGCCCCGACGATGTGGTCGGCCTGGGCGTCGCTCCCCGGCGTCGACGCCGACGCCTTCCGCACGGTCCGCCTGGCGGCATCGGGCGCCTCCAAGCTCGACACCGAGGTGGCCGCGACCATGCAGCGGCGAGCCGGAGTGACGATCACCGAGGGCTACGGGCTCACCGAGGCGTCGCCGGTGGTGACGTCGTCGGCCGGAACTCAGGTGAAGGCGGGCTCGATCGGCGTGCCCCTCCCCGGCGTCGAGGTGCGTCTCGTCGATCCCCTGGGCGACGACGTGCTCGTCGGCGACCCTGGCGAGATCTGGGTGCGCGGTCCGAACGTCTTCACCGGCTACTGGCAGGACGAGGAGGCGACCGCGGCGGCGCTCTCGCCCGACGGCTGGCTCCGCACCGGCGACGTGGCCGTCGTCGACGACGACGGCCACCTCTTCATCGTCGACCGGGCCAAGGACCTCATCATCGTGTCGGGCTTCAACGTCTTCCCCGCGGAGGTCGAGGAGGTGCTGCTCGAGCACCCCGGGATCGAGGCTGCGGCCGTCGTCGGCGTCGCCCACCCGTACTCGGGCGAGGCGGTCAAGGCCTACGTGGTCGTCGCCGACGGCCGGTCCTACGAGGAGGACGAGATCATCGCCTTCTGCGCCGAGCGGCTCGCTCGCTACAAGTGCCCGGAGAAGGTGATGTTCGTCGACGAGATCCCGCTCGGGCTGGCGGGGAAGGTGCTCAGGCGCTCGCTGCGCTGAGACCAGGCTCCGACGGCACGACCGACAGCCGTCGCCCGCGAGCCCGGTTCGTGGTCAGGAAGCCGGCGAACACCAGGCTGATCCCGAGGGCGTGGGCGAGCGCGAAGCCGGTCATCTCGTCGGCCACCGAGTTGAAGAGGCCACCGACCGACAGCACGACCGTGCCCGCCGCGATCAGCGAGTTGGCGACCACCAGGCGCGGGGTCGTGCGCCGCCGGGCGAGGCGCACCGCGCTCCAGACGGCCCCGCCGATGATCACGAGGGCGCCGACACCCGACCCGACGGCCGCCAGGATCCGGGGCAGCGGACCGAACACGTCGGAGCCCTGCGGGAGGGTCGCCGGGTCGATGGGGCCGGTGAGCGGGGCGACCAGCAGCACGCCGATCGACACCAGCGCCCAGGTGTGCACGACCCGCCGGGCGATGGCGCCGGTGCGCGCCGAGCCGAGCAGCGCGACGGTCCCGAGGGCCAGCTCGGGAACCGACAGGATCGGGCCGAAGAGGTAGAAGGCGCGGAAGGCGGGGCCGCTCCACCCCATCGACGCCCCCCACCACTGCGCGGCCGACGCCGCCGCGAACTCGGCGAGCGCGATCGTCCACGCCAGCTCGTACGGGCGGCGGCGGTCGAGCCATCGTTCCAGCGTCGAGAGGCAGAACGCCAGCGACACCAGCGTCGTCGCCGCGGCCGCGGCGATGGGCACGGTGGGCATCGCCGAAGTATGCCGAGCGCACCGTCGACGGTCCTCGTGCGCTCGTGAAACCGGCCGTAGGATCCGAGGGGCATATGTCCGCGCCGCCCGACGCCTCCGAGGACCGGCCCCGGCCCCGCCGTCGCATCCCGGAAGCGACCGTCGCCCGGCTTCCCGTCTACCTGCGGAGCCTCCTCGAGGTCGATGGCGACGGTCAGGCGACGATCTCCTCGGAGCGACTGGCCGAGATGGCCGGCGTCAACGCCGCCAAGGTCCGCAAGGACCTCTCCTACCTCGGCTCCTACGGCACCCGTGGAGTCGGCTACGACGTCGAGTACCTGCTCTTCCAGATGAACCGCGAGCTCGGCCTGACCCAGGACTGGCCGGTCGTGATCGTCGGTATCGGCAACCTCGGTCAGGCCCTGGCCGGCTACGGCGGGTTCGGTGAGCGCGGGTTCCCCGTCGGCGCCCTCGTCGACGCCGACCGGAGCAAGGTCGGGACCCGGCTCGGGAACCACACCGTCGCCCACATCGACGACCTCCCCGCCATCGTCGCGGAGCGGCACGTCGCCATCGGCGTCATCGCCACCCCGGCGGGTGCAGCCCAGGACGTGGCCGATCGGCTGGTCGCCGCCGGGGTGACGTCGATCCTGAACTTCGCGCCCGCGGTGCTGTCGGTGCCCGAGGGGGTCTCGCTCCGCAAGGTCGACCTCGCCGTCGAGCTGCAGATCCTGAGCTTCTACCAGCAGCGACGGGCGATCGTGGGGTCGGCGTGACCGCGGCACTGGCGTCGTACCCGGTCAACCTCCTCGTGGCCGGGCGCGAGGTGCTGGTCGTCGGCGGCGGTCGGGTGGCGCTGGAGAAGGCGCGCGGCCTCGTCGAGGCGGGCGCCGTGGTCACCGTCGTCGCCCCCGACGTCGACGGCGAGCTGGCGGGGATCGAGGGCATCACCGTCGAACGGCGGCCCTACCGCGCCGGCGAGGTGGCCGGCTACCGGCTGGCGGTCGCCGCCACCGATGACGCGGCGGTCAACCAGGCCGTGTTCGACGACGGCGAGGAAGCCGGGGTGTGGGTCAACGCCGCCGACGACCCGCAGCGGTGCTCCTACACGCTCCCGGCGAGGGTCCGTCGGGGCGACCTGCTGCTGACCGTCTCCACCGGGGGGCGGAGCCCGGCGCTCGCCTCGTGGCTGCGCGAGGAGCTCGAGTCGGGTTTCGGACCGGAATACGCCACCCTGCTCGACGTCCTGGCCGAGGAGCGGGAGCGGTTGCGGGAGCAGGGGAGGCCGACCGTCGGTCCGGGTTGGCGAGAGGCCCTCCGATCGGGGATGCTGGACCGGATCCGCGAGGGTGATCTCGCAGGTGCACGGGAGCTGCTGCGTACGTGTCTGTCGTCGTCATCGGGCTGAACCACAAGAGCGCATCGCTCGACCTGCTCGAGCGGATGACCGTCGACGGTGCCCGGCTGCCCAAGGCGCTGCACGACCTCACCGGCCGCTCGAACCTGTCCGAGGCCGTCCTGCTGTCCACCTGCAACCGGACCGAGGTGTACGCGGTCGCCGAGCGCTTCCACGGTGGCTTCCACGACGTGCGCGACTTCCTCGCCGAGCTCGCCTTCCTCGCCCCCGAGGACTTCTCCGACCACCTCTACGTCCACTACGACGAGGACGCCGTCGGGCACCTGTTCGAGGTCGCCGCCGGTCTCGACTCGGCCGTGCTGGGCGAATCGGAGATCCTCGGTCAGGTCGGTGCCGCCTGGGACAGCGCTCGCGAGGAGGGCGCCGCCGGGGCCACGCTGAACCTGCTGTTCCGGCACGCCCTCGAGACGGGCAAGCGGGTCCGCACCCACACCGGCATCGCCCGCGGGATCACGTCGATCTCGCAGGCCGCGGTCGCGCTGGCGGCCGACCGGCTCGGCGGGTTGGTCGGCACCAGGGTGCTCGTCGTCGGCGCCGGTGAGATGGGCGAGGGCATGGCCGTCGCCCTGGCCGACGCCGGTGCGACCGAGGTGCTCGTCGCCAACCGCACCGCAGAGGCCGCCGTCGCCCTCGCCGGGCGCGTCGGGGGCCTGGCCCTGCCTCTGACCGCGCTGACCGGGCAGCTCGCCGAGGTCGACGTGCTCCTGACGTCGACCGGCGCCCAGGCGCTCATCCTCGAGCACGCCGACGTCGCCCGGGTCATGGAGGCTCGTGCCGGGCGCCCGCTGCTCGTGATCGACATCGCCGTGCCGCGCGACGTCGACCCGTCGGCTGCCGACCTCGACGGCGTGACGTTGCTCGACATGGACGACATCCACCGGTTCACCGCGACCTCCGTCGCCGGCCGCCGGCGCGAGGCCGAGCGAGCCAGGGTCCTCGTCACCGAAGCGGTCGAGCGCTACCGCGGCGAGGCCACCGCCCGCGAGGCGGCTCCCCTGGTGGCGTCGCTGCGGGATCGGGCCGAGGTGATCCGCCAGGCCGAGGTCGACCGGGTCGCCGGCCGGCTCGCCGGGCTCGACGAGCGGGAGCGCGACGCCGTGGAGGCCGCCACCCGGGCCATCGTGGCGAAGCTGCTGCACGAGCCCACGGTTCGGCTGAAGGACGCCACCGGCACGAGCCGCGGCGACCGCCTCGCCGAGTCCCTCCGCGACCTCTTCGACCTCTGACCGTGCGAACGTGCGGTGCTTGTCGTCGCTCTCGCGACGACAAGGCCCGGCGGTTCTGATCGTGCCACCGCTACGGATCGCCACCCGAGGGTCCGAGCTGGCCGTGTGGCAGGCGAACCACGTCGCCTCGCTGCTCGACGAGCCGTGCGAGCTGGTGCGCGTCGACACCGTGGGCGACCGGCGCCAGGACGTCGCCATCTGGGAGATGGGTGGCAAGGGCGTGTTCGTCAAGGAGGTCCAGGCGGCCGTGCTCGACGGGCGCGCCGACCTGCGCGGTGCACTCGGGGAAGGACCTGCCGTCTGGGGCCGTGGACGGCCTCGTGCTGGCGGCGGTGCCCGAACGCGGCGATGCGCGCGACGCGCTGGTCGGGTTGCCGCCTCGACGAGTTGCCGGTGGGCGCGCAGGTGGCGACCGGATCGGTGCGGCGTCGGGCACAGCTCGCCGACCTCCGACCCGACCTGACCTTCGCCGGGTTGCGAGGGAACATGGCGACGCGGCTCGCCAAGGCTGACGGCTTCGACGCCATCGTGGTCGCGGCCGTCGCCTTGGAGCGGCTCGGGCTGGCTGACCGGATCGCCGAGGTGCTCGACGTGTCGGTGCTGCTTCCGCAGGTGGCGCAGGGGGCGTTGGCCGTGGAGTGCCGTGCCGACGACGAGAGGGCGCGGGCCGCGCTGACGGCGATCGAGCACGGTCCGAGCCGGCGGGCCGTGGACGCCGAGCGAGGGTTCCTCGCCGAGCTGGGTGGCGACTGCTCGCTGCCCGCCGGGGCGCACGCAACGGTCGGGGCGGACGGCTCGATCGTGCTCGATGCGCTGCTCGCCTCGCCCGACGGCCATGTCGTGCTGCGGCACCGGGTGACCGGCGGCGAGCCCGTCGGGCTCGGGCGTGCGGCGGCGCGGTACCTCCTCGCGAACGGTGGCGCCGCGCTGCTCGACCCGTGAGAATCTGCCCATTGCAGACCCGGGAGCACGGGAAGCAGAATGACTGAGATGCATCGAGGGTGCCTCGCCGCGTTGGTCGGAGCGCTGGCCCTCGTCGCAGCGTGCGGCGACGACGACACCGCCGCCCCGGACACGACCGCGGCGGAGGTGACGACCACGTCGACGGCGGTGGACGACACCACCACGACGACGATCGAAGACGAATCCCCACCCGAGCTGGAGAACACCGGCGACGACTTCGTCGCGATCTAGAGAGCCTTATCGACGTACGCGGAACTGGCTCGGATCAGCATCCCGACGCTCGAAGGCCTCGATCGAGATCTACGAGCCCGGCTCACCTGCGCATCAGCGTCGGTCGCAGCCGATCGTCGAGACGCTCGTCGAGGAACGGTTGGCACTGGGACGGCCAACCGCGTGCGCAACGAGGAGGTCGTCTTCGGGTGACCCGATCGACGCTCGATCCGTGACGCGTCGTCTTGCAGTCGAGCACGCTCCAGCGACGCTTGTCGATCGAGCTCGGGTGCCCAGTTGCCGAATCAACCGCCTTCCGCTCGGCGATGGCGCGTGCTTGATCCAGCTGGCCCTGGGCGACGACGGATCGTGGCGTATCGCCGTCCGTCGAGGTGTCTGGAGCGACTTCGAGTGAGACATGTGGCCGCCATCGCCTTGCGTGTCGTGCTGCACGTTCCGGCCCCGACGGCCGCTCAGGACAGATCCGACCGAGGCATCCGGTTGCTTCACACCGATGCGGCATGTGCAGCTGGACATCGAGGCAGAGCTCGGGATCAGACGGCCGTGTTGCGGCCGAGCCGCCTTCGCAAGAACAAGCCTTCGGTGGTGTGGCGGGAGCTCACGGCGTATGAGGTCTCGATCTGTTGGCGGGACCCGGATGGGACGGTCCACTTCCCGGCGCTCGGCGAGACGCCCGATCCCGGTGCCGAGATCGGGTCGGTCCGCCTCTTCGTCGCCTTCGACCTCGACGGCAACCGCATCCCCGACGGTCCGACGTTCACTCGCTGCACCCTCGACCCCGTCCTGCCTGTCCTCCCGCCGCCCGCACCGACACCGCAGCAGATCTGGGACGAGGTCCCGTTGCCGCAGCCCGAGGTCACCCTGAGTCCCCGCTCGCCTGGCCTCGTCGGGCTCGAGTCGTGGTTCTGGTCGAACGTCGCCGACTCGCCCGTGACCGTGCAGGTGCGGCTCGGCCCGTGGACCGCCACCGTCACCGCAGAGCCGACCGAGTACCGCTGGAGCACGGCCGACACCCTCCTCGGCACGGCCGATCACCCGGGCGACGAAGACCATCCCGCGGTCCGCCACGCCTTCATCCGCCAAGGCGAGGTCACCATCACGCACACCGTCGTCTGGTCCGGGACCTTCACGTTGACGGGTCCGCTCGCGGTGTCCTCGCAGTCGCTCGGCACGGTCGAGCCGAGCGCCTCGGCGCCGTACGCGATCCGGGAGATCGAGGCCGTCGTCGTCGGCTGACGGCGCCCGCGCCGCCCCGACGCCTGCCCGACTCCCCGTTCTCTCCCCCTGAGCGTGCTGGTTCGGCAGCGCTCAGTTCCAACAAGCGGGGGTGCGGGGGGTCGCTCGTCGGCCCCTACGATCCCGCGGCCATGACCGTGTACCTCGTCGGGGCCGGGCCGGGCGACCCCGGGTTGCTCACGGTCCGGGGCGCGGAGGTCCTGCAGCGCGCCGACGTCGTCGTCTACGACCGGCTCTCGGTCGCTTCACTGCTCGACCTGGCGCCTGCGACGGCCGAACGGATCTCGGTCGGCAAGGCGCCCGGTCGTCCCAGCCCCTCCCAGGACGAGATCAACGCCCTCCTCGTCGAGCACGGCCGCCGCGACCCCGGCCGCACCGTCGTGCGCCTCAAGGGCGGCGACCCGTTCGTCTTCGCACGAGGAGGCGAGGAGGCCGCCGCGCTACGTGCCGCCGGCGTGACCTTCGAGGTCGTCCCGGGCATCACGTCGGCGATCGCGGCACCGGCCTACGCGGGCATCCCCGTGACCCTCCGGCACTCGTCGACGTCGTTCACCGTCGTGACCGGCCACGAAGATCCCTCGTCCGGCGAAGGCAGCGTCGACTGGGAGGCGGTGGCGCGCGTCGGCGGCACGATCCTCGTGCTGATGGGGGTCGAGCGCATCGGCTCCATCACCGAGGGCCTCCTCGCCGGCGGTCTGCCGCCCGACACGCCCGCCGCCGCCGTCACCTGGGGCACCCGGCCCGAGCAGCGCGCCTGGCGGGCGACGCTCGCCACCATCGCCGACGAGCCCGTCGAGGCCCCCGCCGTCTACGTGTTCGGCGCGGTCGCCGCCCAGGAGCTGGTGTGGTTCGAGGACCGACCGCTGTTCGGACGCCGCGTCGTCGTCACCCGCACGCGCCAGCAGGCGTCGGCGCTCGCCGCTCGACTGCGCGAGCTCGGCGCCGAGCCGATCGAGGTCCCCGCGATCCGGATCGACGACCCCGAGCGACGGTGGTGCCGGACTTCGCGCCGCGGTCGCTGCGCTCGCCGCGGGCGCCTTCGACTGGGTGGTCTTCACCTCGCCCAACGGCGTCGAGCGCACCTTCGACCTCGTGCCCGACGCCCGGGCCGTTCGCGCTCAGGTCGCCGCCATCGGACCGAGCACGGCGGCCGAGCTCGCCGAGCGACGGGTCGTCGCCGACCTCGTCCCGGAGCGCTTCGTCGCCGAGAGCCTGCTCCGAAGCCTTCCCGGACGCGCCCACCGGAGGCGGCCGCGTCCTGCTCGCTCGCGCCGCCGTCGCTCGAGACGTGCTGCCCGACGGCCTGACCGCCAAGGGCTGGAGCGTCGAGGTGGCCGAGGCCTACCGCACCGTGCCGGCCGAGCCGTCACCGGAGCAGCTCGCCCGCATCGCGGGTGCCGACATCGTCACCTTCACCTCGAGCTCGACCGTCGAGCGGTTCCTCGAGCTCGCCGGCCACGACGCCGTGCCGCCCGTCGTCGCCTGCATCGGCCCGGTCACGGCCGAGACCGCTCGCCGGCACGGGCTCACGGTCTCGGTCGAAGCGACGACCCACACCATCGACGGGCTCGTCGACGCCCTCGTCGCCCACTTCTCGTGATCGACGCCCTCGTCTTCGACTTCGACGGGCTGGTCCTCGACACCGAGACGTGCTCGTACGAGTCCGTCGCCGCCGTCTTCGCCGCCCACGGCGCGCCGCTCGACCGGTCGTGGTGGCAGTACGAGATCCTCGGTGGCGCAGAGCACCCGCATTGGTCGGTGTTCCTGGAGGAGCGGGCGACGCTCCCGATCGCCGACATCGAGGCGGTCAAGGCCGACCGGTTGGTCCACCACCACGCCCTCGTCGCCCAGGAGATCGCCTGCCCGGGCGTCGTCGAGCTCCTCGACGAGGCGGAGGCGACAGGTGTGCCGTGCGCGATCGCGTCGAGCTCGACCCACGGCTGGGTCGACGGCCACCTCGACCGGCTCGGTCTGCTCGAGCGGTTCGCGGTGGTCCGTTGCGGCGACGACGTCGCGCCCGGGCGGACCAAGCCGGCGCCCGACATCTTCCTCGCCGCATGTGCCGCCCTCGACGTCGATCCGGTCGGTGCCGTCGCCCTCGAGGACAGCCCCAACGGCGTCGCGGCCGCCGCCGCGGCCGGGCTCACCGTGGTCGGCGTCGCCGCCGGCATGACCGCCGGGCTGCCGCTGCTCGGTGCCCACCGCGTCGTGACCAGTCTCACCGAGGTCCGTCTCGCCGACCTGGCCGCCCTCGCCGAGCACGCACGGACCGCCGGGCGGATCGACCCTTAGCCCGACGGCGCTTCGAGGGCGGCGAGGACGCGCCCGACACCGAAGGCCGCGACTTCGATGTGGTCGAGGGCCTGGCCCGAGACGGCAAAGGTCAGCACGGTGTCGGCGACCCGGGCGACGATGACGGTGCCGCCCTCCCACGGGAAGGCCGTCGCCTCGTCGGCGCCGGTCTCCGTCCGCACGTCGCGTGCCGGCCCGCAACTCGAGGCGTCCACCATGCTGCGGAAGGCCGTCACGGACTCGTCGGCCGATCCGTAGACGCGGATCTCCTCCTGCACCGAGCTGGCCAGTGGCTCCGACGCCAGGTTCGTTCCCGCCAGCGCCGACGGCGGGATGGAGGCGTCGACGTCGAGCCCGCACGGCCCAGGGTCGGCGCCGGGGCTGTAGCCACTGTCCACGTACGACGCGTCCCCCAGCTCCGACTCCGAGACCAGCAGGTCGGGAAGGAGCTCCTCGAGGGCGGCGATGCCCTCTTCGTCGAGCCCGGGCTCGAAGGTGGATCTCGCCGCTGCCGTCGTCGTCGTGGGCGCGCTCGCCGGTGGTGTCGAACCGTCGTCGTCCCCCCCGCAGGCGCCGGCCAGCACGGCCAGGACGGCCAGCCCGGCGAATGAGCCGAGGGCGGTCCGGGTGGGGCGTCGCAGCCGCATCCCCGTACCATCGCACCCCGTGGCCGACTTCCCGGACCGGCGCCTCCGCCGCCTCCGCCGCACGCCTGCGCTCCGGCGCCTCGTCGCCGAGACCCGGTTGTCCGTCGACGACCTCGTCGCCCCGCTCTTCGTACGCGAGGGCATCATCGAGATGCAGCCGATCACCAGCCTCCCCGGCGTCGTCCAGCACACCAGGGAGTCGTTGCGCAAGGAGGTGGCCGAGCTCGCCGCCCTCGGCGTGCCCGGGGTGATCCTCTTCGGCGTTCCCGCCGCCAAGGATCCCGAGGGCTCGGGCGCCTGGGACCCCGAGGGCATCGTGCAGCTGGCCCTCGCCGACCTGCGCGAGGAGGTCGGCGACGACGTCGTCGTGATGGCCGACCTCTGCCTCGACGAATACACCGACCACGGACACTGCGGCGTCCTCACCGACGCCGGCGAGGTCGACAACGACGCGACCATCGCCCTCTACGCCCGGGCCGCGGTCGCCCAGGCCGACGCCGGCGCGCACGTGGTCGCGCCGAGCGGGATGATGGACGGGCAGGTGGCCGCGATCCGGCGCGCGCTCGACGCGGCCGGCCACGTCGACGTCGCCATCCTCGCCTACGCCGCCAAGTACGCCTCTTCGCTCTACGGACCCTTCCGCGACGCGGTCGACGTCACGATCGTCGGCGGTGGCGATCGGCGGGGCTACCAGCAGGACCCCGCCAACGCACGCGAGGCCCTCGAGGAGGTGCGCCTCGATCTGGCCGAGGGCGCCGACCTCGTGATGGTCAAGCCCGCCCTCGCCTACCTCGACGTGATCGCGTCGGTGCGCGGCGCGACCCATGCACCCCTGGCCGCCTACCACGTCTCCGGCGAGTACGCGATGGTCCGCGCTGCCGCCGAGCGGGGCTGGATCGACGGCGACGCGGTGCTGGCCGAGCACGTGCTCGCCATCAAGCGGGCCGGCGCCGACGTCATCCTCACCTACGGCGCCAGGGAGCTCGCCGAGGCCCTGCGCCCGTGAGCGAGCGAGGCCTGACGAACGAGTCGCTGTTCGCCCGCGCCCAGCGGGTGATCCCAGGCGGGGTCAACTCGCCGGTGCGCGCCTTCCGCAGCGTCGGCGGCGTGCCGTACTTCGTCGACCGGGCCGAGGGTGCCCACGTCTGGGACGTCGAGGGCCGGCGCTACCTCGACCTCGTCCAGAGCTACGGCGCCGTCATCCTCGGCCACGCCCACCCGGCCGTCGTGAAGGCCGTGCAGCAGGCGGCCGAGCACGGAACGAGCTACGGCGCCCCGACCGAGCGCGAGGTGCTGCTGGCGGAGGCGATCCGGGAGCGGGTGCCCTCGTGCGAGCTCGTCCGCCTCGTCTCGAGCGGCACCGAAGCGACGATGACCGCGCTGCGGGTCGCCCGCGGCTTCACCGGCCGCCCGCAGGTGGTGAAGTTCGCCGGCAACTACCACGGCCACGCCGACGCCCTCCTCGCCGAGGCCGGCAGCGCCGTCGCCACCCTCGGCCTCCCGGGCTCCGCCGGCGTGACCGACGCCCAGGTCGCCGACACGCTCGTCGTGCCGTACAACGTCGTGCCCGCGCTCACCGAAGCCGTCGCGTGCGTGATCGTCGAGCCCGTGGCCGCCAACATGGGCCTCGTGCCGCCGGCACCGGGCTTCCTCGAGGGCCTGCGCGCCGAGTGCGACCGTGTCGGCGCCCTGCTGGTCTTCGACGAGGTCATCACCGGCTTCCGCGTGGCATGGGGCGGGGCGCAGGCGCTGTACGGCGTGCGGCCCGACCTCACGGCGCTGGGCAAGGTCATCGGCGGCGGCCTCAACATCGGCGCCTACGGCGGCCGCGAGGACGTGATGTCGGTCGTGGCGCCGCTCGGTCCCGTGTACCAGGCCGGCACGCTCTCGGGGAACCCCCTCGCCACGGCGGCCGGTCTCGCCGCCCTCGAGCTGCTCGACGCCGCCGCCTACAGCACGCTCGAGGCGACCGCGACGGCGGTCGCCGCCGCGTTCCGCGACGCCCTCGGCGGCGCCGGGATCGCGGCCACCGTCCCCCGTGTCGCCACGCTCGTCGGGCTGTTCCTCGGCGACACGACGGTGGTCGACTACGAGTCGGCCAAGCGCACCGACACCGCCCGTTACGCCGCGCTGTTCCACGCGCTCCTGCGCCAGGGCGTGGCCCTGGCGCCCGGCGCGTACGAGGTGCTCTTCCCGGGGCTCGCCCACACGGATGACCTGGTCGGCGAACTTCGCGAAGCCGTGAGAGCAGCTGTCGACGATCTCGGGTAGACACCCGGGGCGTGCTGCTGACCGAGCTGCCCGGCCCTCTCGCCTCATCGGTCGACGACGTCGTCGCCGACCTGTTCGGCCGCGAGGCCGTCACCCGCCTCCACCGCCGGGACCACACGCTGTGGCAGGACGACCCGACCGAGGTCGCCAACCGCCTGGGTTGGCTGGACTGCCACCGGACGATGCGGGACGAGATCCCCGGTCTGCTGGAGTTCGCCGACGCCTGCGGCGAGGACGGGCTCGAGCGGGTCGTGGTGCTCGGCATGGGCGGCTCGTCGTTGTTCCCCGAGGTGCTCGACCGCACCTTCGGTTCGCGCCCCGACCGCCTCGACCTCGAGGTGCTCGACACGACCCACCCGGCGGCGGTCGCCCGGATCGAGAGCGAGTGGCCCTTGGCGCGCACGCTCTTCCTGGCGGCGTCGAAATCGGGAACGACGATCGAGACCCGCAGCCACCTCGCACGCTTCTGGGCCGATCACCCCGACCCTGGCTGCTTCGCCGCGACCACCGACCCGGGCTCGCGGCTCGCCGAGCTCGCCGAGGATCGGAAGTTCCGGCGCACGTTCCTGAACCCGCCCGACATCGGCGGCCGCTACTCGGCGCTCTCGCTGTTCGGCCTGGTCCCCGCGGCGCTCGGCGGCATCTCACCCGACGGGCTGCTCGACGGTGCCGAAGCGCTGCTCCCGACGCTCGTCGCCGGTCACGTCGACAACCCCGGGCTCCGGCTCGGTGCGGCCATGGCCGCCGGCGCGCGCGACGGCCGCGACAAGCTGACCTTCGTCCTCGACCACCGCATCGCCAGCTTCGGCCTGTGGGTCGAGCAGCTCATCGCCGAGTCGACCGGCAAGCAGGGCACGGGGATCGTCCCGGTCGTGGGCGAGGCGCTCGGTCCCGCCCGAGGTCTACGGCGACGACCGCGTCTTCGTCGCCATCGGGGAGCTGTCCGAGGTCGACGAAGACGCCGTCGTCGACCTGGCGGCCGCCGGCCATCCCGTCGTACGGGTGCCCTTCGGTCCGGCGGGCGCCGATCTGGTCACCGAGCTCGGCGCCCAGGTGATCCTGTGGGAGGTGGCGACCGCCGTTCTGCGGCGCCGCCCTCGGGATCAATCCCTTCGACCAACCCGACGTCGCCGCGGCCAAGGCCGCCACCCAGGCGGTGCTCGACACCGGCACCGTGCCCGAGATCCCCGAGCAGCCTGTCGCCGCGGTGCTCGAACAGGTGCGGGCCGGCGACTACCTCGCCATCCACGCCTACGTCGACCCGGGCAGTCGTGCCGTCGACGCCGTCGAGGGCGCCCGTCTCGTCGCTCCGCGACCGGCTCCGCGTGGCGACGACGGTCGGGCTCGGTCCGCGGTTCCTGCACTCGACCGGGCAGCTCCACAAGGGGGGTCCGCCGACCGGCGTGTTCCTCCAGGTCGTCGACGTCGACGACGACCCCGACGCCGACGTCGCCATCCCGGGGGCGCCCGTACACGTTCGGCGACGCTGCTCCGGGCCCAGGCTGCCGGCGATCTGCAGACGCTGCGCGACCGCGGCCTGCGGGCGGCACGCGTGTCGCTCGCCGACATCGAGGAGATCGCAGCGCACATGAAGCTCGGGATGGTCGGTCTGGGGAAGATGGGCGCCAACATGGCCGAGCGGCTGCGTCGCGCCGGGCACGAGGTCGTCGGCTACGACGCCTTCGCCGCCGACAAGTCCGACGTCGCCTCGCTCGCCGACCTCGTCGCCGGGCTCGGCGAGCCCGGGACTCGCATCGTCTGGGTGATGGTCCCCTCCGGCGCGCCGACCGACGAGGTCGTGACCGACGCTCGGCCGGCCTGCTCGAGCGCGGCGACCTCGTCATCGACGGCGGCAACAGCCGCTACACCGACTCGATCCGTCGCGCCGAGCGAGCTGGCGGCGCGCGGCGTCGGTTTCATCGACTGCGGCACGAGCGGCGGCGTGTGGGGTCTCGACAACGGCTACTGCCTCATGGTCGGGGGGGCGACGGACGACGTGGCCCACGCCCGACCGCTGTTCGACGCCCTCGCGCCGGAAGGCGGCTTCGCCCACGTCGGGCCGGTCGGGTCGGGCCACTTCACGAAGATGGTCCACAACGGGATCGAGTACGGACTCATGCAGGCCTACGCAGAGGGCGTGGCCCTCCTCGAGAAGAGCGAGCTCGGCATCGACACCGTCGGGCGCGCTGTCGGCGTGGCGGCACGGGAGCGTGGTGCGGTCGTGGCTGCTCGACCTGCTCGTCGGTGCGCTCGTGCGCAGCCCCGACCTCCACGACATCGCGCCCGTCGCCCACGACTCCGGCGAGGGGCGCTGGACGGTGGAGGAGTCGATCCGCCTCGGCGTCGCCACGCCCGTCATCGCCGCGTCGCTCTACGCCCGCTTCAGCTCCCAGGACGAGCGGAACCTGCCGATGAAGGTCATCGCCGCCCTCCGCCGCGAGTTCGGCGGGCACGCCGTGGACCTGACGGCATGAGCATCGACGGCGCGACGGGGCTCAGCGACGGGCTGGTCCTGTTCGGCGCGACCGGCGACCTCGCCCGCAAGAAGCTGTTCCCGGCCGTCTACGAGATGCAGCGCAACGGCTCGCTCGACAGCGTGCCCGTCGATCGGCGTCGTCGTCGTCGGACTGGACCGACGACGACCTCCGCGAGCGGGCCCGGGCCGCGGTGCTCGAGCGGCTGCAAGGGCGAGCCGATCGACGAGGCGGCGCTGAACGTCGCTCATCGAGCGGCATGACGTACGTGGCCGGGGACTACCGCGAAGTCGAGCACGTTCGACCGCCTCGGCGAGGTGCTCAAGACCACGGGCGTCGAGCGTCCGCTCTACTACCTCGCCATCCCGCCGGCGATGTTCGACGACGTGATCGAGGGCCTGAGCCGCTGCGGGCTCGTCGGCAACGCCCGCCTCGTCGTCGAGAAGCCCTTCGGGCGCGACGCCGACGTCGGCCAAGGAGCTCAACGAGGTCATCCACCACGTCTTCCCCGAGGAGTCGGTCTTCCGCATCGACCACTTCCTCGGCAAGGAGTCGGTCGAGAACCTCCTCGTGTTCCGGTTCGCCAACTCGATGCTCGAGCCGATCTGGAACCGCAACTTCGTGACGTCGGTGCAGATCACGATGTCGGAGGACTTCGGCGTCCAGGGCCGGGGCAAGTTCTACGACGAGGTCGGCGCCCTGCGCGACGTCGTCCAGAACCACCTGCTCGAGATCGTCGCCCTCCTCGCCATGGAACCGCCGTCGGCGGCGACGGCCGACGGCCTTGCACGACGAGAAGGTGAAGGTCTTCCGCCAGATCGAGCCGCTCGACCCGGCGACGACCGTTCGGGGCCAGTACCGCGGCTACGTCGACGAGGAGGGCGTGCACGGCGGCTCCGACACCGAGACGTTCGTGGCGACCCGCTTCCAGATCGAGTCGTGGCGGTGGGCGGGGGTGCCCTGGCTGCTCCGCGCCGGCAAGTGCCTGCCGGTGACGGCGACCGAGGCCGTCGTCGAGTTCTCCGGCGCCGCCTCGGCTCCTGTTCGCTTCGAAGGGCCACAGCCAAGCCGTCGCCGAACCACCTCCGCTTCCGGCTCGGTCGCGACGACGGCGTCGTCCTGCACCTGCAGGCGAAGGCCCCGGGCGACGAGTACGCGACCCGGCCGGTCAACCTCGAGGTACGCCACGAGGCAGGTCTTCGGCCGTCGGGCCGAGGCGTACCAGCGGCTGCTGGAGGACGCCATGGAGGGCGATCACCGGCGCTTCGGCCGGGCCGACGCCATCGAGGAGCAGTGGCGGATCGTCGACAAGGTGCTCGCCGACCCGCCCCCGGTCCGCCTGTACTACAAGGGCACGTGGGGGCCGGCCGAGGCCGACCGCCTGGCCGCCGACGTCGGCGGTTGGAAGGAGCCGTTCGCCCCCGGCGAGCACCCGACCGGCTGAGCGCCGCCGCGCTGGTGGAGCGACCCGGCACGCGGCTACCGTCGTCCGGCGGTGTTCGCGGTCATCCCCTATACGACGTTCCCGACGATCGAGCTCGGGCCCGATCACGATCCGGACCTTCGGCGTCATGGTCGGCCTCGGCGTCGTGCTCGGGGCGTGGCTGGCCGGGCGGTACATCGAGGCCCGGAGCGAGGTCCCTCGAGAGGACACGCTACCGGATGGCGACGATCCTCGTCGTCGCCGGGGTGATCGGCGCCCGGCTCACGTGGGACGTCTCGCACTGGGACCAGATCGAGGCGCCCGATCGACCTCATCGCCGTCTGGGAGGGCGGCCTCCAGTTCTCGGGCGGGTTCCTCGGCGCCATCATCTTCGGGGTCCCGTTCTTCCGGCGGTGGGACCATTTGACGCGGTGGGTCGCCCTCGACGGCTACGCGTACGGGCTCGCGCTCGGCCTCGCCATCGGTCGCATCGGCTGCTACGCCGTCGGTGAGCACTTCGGGTCCGTGTCGGACTTCGTGCTCGCCACCCGCTACGACGGAGGCTCGGTCAGGGAGGACACGCTCGGCGACACCCCGCTCACCGTCGGCACGACCTTCCACAACACCGCGCTCTACGAGTTCGGCTACATGCTCATCCTGTTCGTGATCCTCCACGTCCTCATCCGCAAGAAGGTCGCGACCGGAACGCTGATCGGCGTGTTCTGCGCCTACTACGGGATCTGTCGCTTCCTGTCCGACAACCTGCGCGTGAACGACGAGCAGATCCTGGGGCTCACGGGCGCGCAGTACTTCTCGATCGGTCTGGTGGCCGCGTCGATCTGGATCTTCGGATGGGTGCGACCCGGCCTGGCCAGGCTCGAGACGGGGGCGACGTCGACCGAGGAGGGGGTCGAAGACGAGGCTCCTGCGCTCGAGAACGAAGAGCTGGGTTAGGGCGGCCCACTCCGTCGGCGACCGCTACGGTCGGCCGCCGATGAGCGAGCCCGCAGGGCGAGCGAACCATCAGCACAGTGCTCTCTGCGCCGCGCAGCGGCGCAGCGCTCATCGGCGTACCCGACTCTGCGCTCGGCTGCGGTGTTCGCACGAGTCGGTGGCGCGCCGATGAGCGAGCCCGACGGGATCGGAGATCTCGTGCACCGGGCGGCCACCGGTGATCAGTCCGCCTTCGACGAGCTGGTCGAGCGCTTCTCGCCCCTGGTGTGGCGGATCGCCCGCTCGCACCGCCTCTCGGCCGCCGACGCGGGCGACGTCAGCCAGACGACCTGGCTGCGCCTGGTCGAGGCGATCGACCGCATCCGGGAGCCGGAGCGCCTCGGGGCCTGGCTGGTCACCACGGCCAAGCGCGAATCCTTGGCCGCCATCCGCCGTCGGGACCGGCTCGTGCCCGACGCCGACCTGACCGCCGTCGAGATCGAAGGGGCCGGCCGCATGCCGTCGGTGCCGGCCACCGGGGCCGACCAGCTCGAAGCGGCCGAGACCCGGGTTGCGGTCCTCGAGGCCTGGGGGTCCCTCTCGGAGCGGTGCCGCGAGCTCCTCGCGCTGCTCCTCGCCGACCCGCCCGTCGCGTACGACGAGATCGGGGCCAGCCTCGCGATGCCGATCGGCAGCATCGGCCCGACGCGCCAGCGGTGCCTCGCCAAGCTGCGGGACCACGAGGCGCTCGCGCGTATCAGCGAGCCACGACGCGCCTCACCACTGGGTGGAGAGGAGACCCGGTGACCGAGACCGACGGCGACATGCGTGACCCCGAGCTCGATGCTGTCCAGGCCGAGCTGGCTGCCGCATTGCGCGACGACCCGGTACCGCCGGGCGTCGTCGAGGCGGCGCGCGTCGCGTGGACGTGGCGGGTCGTCGACGCCGAGCTCGCCGAGCTCCTCGCCGAGGACACCGCGCTCGGTGCGGTCGGCGACCGACGCGACGGTCGCGTACGCGGTCGGCGACGTGGTCGTCGACGTCGAGCGGGTGATCGGCGCCGGCGGTGTCGGCGTCGTCGTCGGGCTCGTCACGGGCGCCACGCCCGTCGACGTCGCGGTCGAGATCGTCGATCGCGACGGCGTTGCCTCACACCTGCCTGCCGTCCTCGATAGCGCGGGCGGCTTCCGGACCGAGGTGCCGACCGACCGGCCGGCGCGAGTCGTGGTGACGCTGCCCGGCGATCGCCGGGTCGTCACTCCCTGGCTCCCCAGCTGACCAGCCGACCGGCCGACGGCTGACCGACTGACCGGCCGTAGGGCCGAGTGGCCGGCCTGTTCTCTGGCTCGGTCAGGCGGCCGCGGCGAGGTGGAGGTCGATCGGGGCGTCGATGCCCCGCAGCGCGTACCGGCGGGGGAAGCCGAAGCGCACGCCGTCCACCTCGCCGCAGCACGCGGCCGTGTCCGCCGACACGAGGACCTCGCCACCGTCGGCGCAGCCCGCCACTCGAGCGGCCACGTTCACCGCGTGGCCGAGGACGTCGCTGCCGGTGACGAGCGCTGGTCCCCAGTGGATCCCGGCCCGGAGGCGGAGCCCCGCCGGAGATGTGGGGACGAGCTCGACGCCGGCCAGCACGGCCGCCGCCGGGTCGAGGAACACGATCATCAGCCCGTCGCCGATCTGCTTGACGATCCGGCCGCCGCGTCGGCGCAGGACGGCGCCGGCTGCGAGGGCGTGGATCTGGATCGCCTGGGCGGCGGCGAGGTCGCCGTGGCGGGCGGTGTAGGGGGTGTAGCCCTCGAGATCGGTGAACAGGATGGCGAGGTCGACGATGGCGCCGCTCACCGGGGTCTGGTGGGCGAGATCGATCGTGAGGTCGGCCGGCTCGTTCTCGAGGATGCTCGGCACAGGGATCGCGGCCATGGTCATCAGCTCCGGTGGTTCGTTCCAGAACCGACCGAGGCCCGAGCCGGCCGAGTGATACGTGTCGGCGCGTCGCGCGCTCGAACGCGGGACGCCGAGGAGCGCTGGGCTCGGCAGCCGGCCGCCGGCGGCGCGGAGCAGCGTCGCGCCAGTACCGGCGATGCCCAGTGCGAGGCCGAGGGTCTCGCTCCGGTCGGGCAACCCGCCGGGCACGGGAGCCACGGCGGCCCGTCGGGCGATCTCTGCCGCCAGCTCGCGGGCGACGCAGAGGTAGCCGATGTGGCCGGTCACCTCTGCGGCGATCAGCAGGGTCTCGGCGACGCCCGCGGCGCCGTGACAGAGGCTGAGGTCGAAGGCGTCGTGCCCGTTCCAACTGAGCCGGCGGGCCATGTCGGTGGCGCCGACGCGCACGAGGTGGAGCGCGGCGGCGGCATCCGCGGCGCACTCGTCGGCGAGGGCGGCGAGCGCCGGGGCGGTCGGGTGCGGACGGCGCCGAGCCAGGACGCCCATGGTCGCCAGGCGTGTCCGGGCGACGGCCGCGGCGCCGTGGCACCGAAGTGACGGATGGGTGGCGACCGCCACTCGAGCGCGGTCGAGCCAGGCCCGCTCGGAGCGGAGGGCCTCGAGGGCAGCCTCGGGAACGGCCGCTCCGGCGGCTTCGCCGAGGGCGACGGCCGCGGCCGCCAGGGCGAGGCCGCTCCCCGCGGTGCCGTGAGGCAAACCGCAGGGAGCCGGCCCGCCGCCCGGCCCGGTCCGGCCCGCCTGCGGCCGGGCCCGGCGCTCGCCGCACGCTGCCGCCAGCGCACCAGCGAGCGCACCGCAGGCCTGGGCGCCGTTCGGGGTCACGCAACGCCGCAGACCCGCCAGCAGCACGCGAGCCATCGTGTCGAGCCCGTCCGGCCCGAGGTCGCGGATCGAGCTCGACGCCGTTCGCCGGAGCACGGCGTCGAGCGCGTCGAGGGCGTCACGGCCGAGGTCGGTGTCGTTGCACGCATCGGCGACGCCGAGACAGGCCCGGGCCACCTCGGCCCTGGCGGCGAAGCCGGGCAGCCTCGAGGCCGCGGCCAGCGCGCCGGACGCAGCGCCTCGTGCGATCCGGGCGAGCTGCCCGTCGCGACTCGACTCTGCGGCGCCGGCGAGGAACCAGGCGATGCCGGCCCGGCCGGAGACGAAGGTGTCCCCGAGATCGGCGACGTCGACGGTTCCGTCGGCTGTCACCGCCCGGCCGAGCCACCGCGGCCCGCCGTCGGCGAGCACGGCGGCGTCGGCGATGCGCTGGGCGATGCGCTGCGCCGTCGACGCGGGGGTTGCCGTGGGCCCGGCCACCACGGCCGCATCCGACGTCCGAAGATCCAGGACGGCGGCCGTCGCGAGATGGGCGGCCTGCGGCACGGAACGCCCGCCGCTGCGCGCCATGACCGGCACGGCCGCCCATCTCGTCACGTCCGCCGTCTGCTGGGCTCGGGGTGCAGCCATGTAGCACGCTCCTGATCGATGGCCGCTCCGCCCGTCGGGAGCGTTGGCACCCAGGACCGAGGCGGACGCGCGCCGGCTGATACATGGCGACGAGGGACAGTCGGCCCGACCGCCCTCGTGGCGTGTCATTGTTCGACTGAGCGACCGCGGAGGTCAGGACGATGGCGTACGGAGCTGTGTTCGGCGACGACGGGGACGGGTTCCCCGAAGGTACGGACGACGAACGGAAGCGGCTGGCGCTGGCCGACTGGCGACGCGTCCTCGAGCACCCCGACGTCGCGCAGTACACCGACAACGGGGGGCGGACGAGCCTGCATCGAGCCGACTGGCTCGTCGTCGCCCGCGACGACGCCACCGACCCGCGCCTGCTCGCCAACCTGGACGATCTCGGCATCGACCGTCGCGACCTGCAACGCCGAGCCCGGAACGCCGACAAGCTCGGCCTCCGCACGATCCGGGTGCGGGTGGGGGCACGCGCCGACATCGTCCCGGTCGCCGAGTTCCTACGCGGCCTCGACGGCCGCCGCCCGCTGCGGGTCGGGCCCGACCACCTCCTCTTCCCGACCCAGGGACGGGTGCTCGGGCCGTCGTCGATGCCCCGACCGGCCAGCGCGCCCCGCTCCCGGCCCGCGTTCCCGGCCAAGCGGGCGGCGCGACGCGCCGTACCGGTCGCCGTCATCGATTCCGGCCTCGTCGACTCGGTCCTGGACACCGATCCGCTCCTCGCCGCGACGACCGACCTGGCCGCGCAACCGCCGTCCTCGGCCGATCCGGCCTGGGACGCGGCCAGCAGCAGCCTCAGCCACTGGATCGGCGGGCACGGCACCCACGCCGCGGGCGTGCTGGCGGCCGCGGCGGCCGCGGCCGGCGCGGCCGTGACGTTTCGCCACTACGCGGTGGCGTCGTTCTTCGACGATCCCGAGCTCGTCCCGCTCGTCGCCGACACGGATCTCGCCATGGCCCTCGCCGACGCCGTGCGCCAGGGCTGCAGGATCCTCAACCTCTCGCTCGGCGGCCCGACCGCGCTCGACCTCGGCGCCCTCGCCACCGAGCTCGAATTGGACGCGGCGAACAGCCGGGCCGGCGGCGACAAGGGCGAGGATGTCGTCGTCGTCGCCTCCGCCGGCAACGAGGGGACGACCCAACCCATGTACCCGGCGGCGGCACCCGGGGTGCTCGCGGTTGGTGCGGTGACGAAGCTGCCACCCCGGTCGGGGCGCGGCGCCCCAGCGGAGCGAGCGCCGTTCTCGAACCACGGACCGTGGGTCGACTGCGCGACCGCAGGCGTCGGCATCGTCGGCCCGTACGTCACCGGTCTCGGTGGACCGGACGCGTCCGGTGACCGCACCCGGTTCCGGGGCTGGGCGGCGTGGAGCGGCACGTCGTTCGCGGCGCCCCACGTCGCCGGCCGCGTTGCGGCCGTCCTCGCCGGCGGGGCGACGACCTCGGCCCGGGTGGCCGGAGCCATGGTCCTGGCGGGGGGCGAATCTCTCGATCCCGCGCTCGGGCTCGGCGTCCTGGTCCGGTAGTGGTCGCGGCGGGCACGGCCGAGCGCCATGCCGGTGCCCCATCGCTGATCGAGCGGGCAACCGCCCTCGAGCTCGAAACGGACCGCCATCCGAGCGACGTCGCGGCCGATGCGGAGGCTCTCGTTGCCGAGGCCGACCGCGCCCGGGAGTTCGTGGCGGCGGCGACCGCGGCGCGGGCCCTGGGCGTCGCCCGGCGCGACGGGGGCGACCTCGCCGGCGCCGCCGAGGCCTTCGCCGCCGCCTTGCGCGCGGCTCGCCGGGCCGGCGACGCGGGGCTCGCCGGGCGGGTACGGATCAGCCTCACCGGTCTGCACATCGTCGCCGGTGACCTGGCCGCGGCCCGGGCCGAGGCCGCCCGCGCCGCCCCGTTGCTCGCCGCGGTCGACCGCGCCCGGCTGGAGATGCAGATGGCCGTGGCGGAGGAGCGAGCGGGGCTCCTGGCCGACGCGGTCGCCCGCTACGACGCCGCCGCGCCTGTCCTCGCCGCAGCCGGCGACGAGCTCTGGTCGGCTCGGCTGCGGCTCAACCGCTCCGTCGCGCTGGCGCAGCTCGGCCGCTTGGACGAAGCGGCTCGCGACCTGGAGGCCGGTGCGACCCTGTTCGAGCAGGCTGACAACGCGGTCGCCGTGACGGTCGCGCTCAACCGGGCGTGGTTGGCGGGGCTGGCGGCCGACGTCCCGCTCGCGCTCCTCCGCTACGACGACGCCGCCGCCGTCGCCACCAAGGTCGGACTCGGCGTGGGCTTGGTCGAGCGGGATCGCGCCGAGCTGCTCGCGCAGGTCGGGTTGTGGGACGAGGCCGTCGTGGCGGCCGGGCGAGCCGTCGCCGCCCTCACCTCGTCCAACCCGCTCGATGCGTCGGAGGCCCTGATCGTGCTCGCGACCGCGCTGACGGGAGCAGAGCGGCTCGACGACGCCCGAGCCGCCGCCCGACAGGCCGAGCACGAGTTCCTCGACCAGGGACGCCCCGTCTGGGCCAGCCGGGCCACGGTCTCGCGCGTCAGTGCGATGCTCCACGCCCCGCGGCCGGGCCACTTCGGCGCCGCGGCGCTGACCGACGCCCTGGGTGCAGCCGGGCGCCTCGCTGCCGCCGGGTTCGCCGCTGATGCCGCCGAGGCCCGAGCGCTGGCGGCACGGGCAGCCGTCGCGACCGGCGTACCCGTGCCGGCGGGCGCCCTGCCGCTCGTGCCCGCGAGCGGACCACCGTGGACGCGCGCCCGGCTGTGGCACGCCGAGTCGGTGCGGCGGCTGGCGGAGGGCGACCGGCGGGGTGCGTCGAGGGCGGCCGTCGCCGGGCTGGACGCGGTGGCGCCCCTGCGACGGGCCCTTGGTTCGCTGGAGCTCCGAGCCGGAGTCGGCGCGACGGTGGCCGCCATCGCCGACCTCGGTGTCGCGCTCGCCGCTGAGCGCGGGCCGTGGCCGCTGCTGGCGTGGGCGGAACGGCGGGCCGGCACGACCGGCCTGCGGCCGGCGGTGCCGGACTCGGGGCTCCGGGCCGCGCTTGCCGCGCTTCGGGCGGCCGCGTCGGAGGCGGCCGGGGGAGAGGAAGGACCGCGGGCCGTGCTCGCGGCGCGGCGGCTGCGCGACGCCGAAGCGGAGGTGCGGCGGCTCGATCGACACGGCCGTTCAACGGCGCAGGACCCCTCGGGTCCGGCGATGGAGACGCTGCTCGAGCGGCTCGACGGACGGACGTTGCTCCGCTACGCCGTCGCCGGCTCGGATGTGTGGCTGGTCGTGGTCGCCGGCCGGCGGGCGCGGAGCCGCCCGCTCGGCTCGGTCGACTCGTTCGTCGCGCGCGTCGACGGGCTTCGCTTCGCCCTCGGCCGTCTGGCCCGGGGTGGAGGTGCCGCGGAGCGGGCGAGGATCGCGCTCACGGCCGCCGCCGACGAGCTGGCTCGAGTCCTCGTCCCGCCCGGGATCGATGCCGGACCGGTGGTCGTGGTCCCCGACGGCCCCCTGCACGGCGTCGCCTGGATGGCACTGCCGCCCCTCGCGGGCCGGTCGGTGTCGGTCGCACCCTCGGTCGGGGCGTGGATGGCGGCGCAGGCGCGGCGGTGGCCGGCCGCACCGGCACCGAGCGATCCGGCGCTGTTCGCCGCCGGTCCGGGGCTGGCGGGTGCCGAGGCCGAGGTCGCGGCGGCAGCGCGGGCGTGGGGAGCAGGGGCGGCGCTTCTGGGCCCGGGCGCGGCGCACGTCGCGCCGTGCTCGAGGCCCTCGGCGGCGCTCGTCTCGGTCATCTCGCCTGCCACGGTCGGTTCCGGGGCGACAGCCCGCTGTTCTCGTCGCTCACGCTCGCCGACGGACCGCTCACCGTGCACGACCTCCTCGGGCTGGCGCGCGCTCCGGAGGTGCTCGTGCTCGGCGCCTGCGACGTCGGCGAATCGGTCGCCGTCGCCGGATCCGAGGTCCTCGGCCTGGCTGCCGGCTGCCTCACCGCCGGCGCCGCGTCGGTCGTCGCCAGCGTCCTCCCGCTGCCCGACGGCGCGGCCGCTCCCGTGCTCGCCGATCTCGTGGCCCGCATCGTCGCCGGCGCCGGCGCCGGCCCGGCGCTGGCCGAGGCGGCCGCCGCGGCGCGGGCCGGCGATGCGACCGCTCAGGCCGTGGCCGCGTCGCTCTGCTGCTTCGGCGTGGGCTGAGAGCCGGCCGAAGGCGAGGCGACCCATGAGGACGGTGCTCTGTCTCGGCGGCGGAGCCGGCCGAGACGAACCGTTGCCCGTAGAACGGCGACCTCTCCGCGCAGGCCTGACCGCTAAACCGGCTCGGGGACGGCACGGACCAGCTGGGCGACCGCCTTGTAGGCGGCCTCCGCCGGTCCGAGCTCGTCGTCGCGGAGCAGGTTCGCCATGATCCGCAACACCCATTCCATGAGGGTGCGGCTCTGCATGCCCACCTTCGTCAGCTCGCCGAGTAGGGCCGGGTTGCCGATGACCTTGGCGAAGATGCGTGCCACCTTGAAGTAGAGGCCGTACTCCTCCTCGAGGAGGGCGGGGTAGCGCTGCAGCACCATCCCGTCGCCCGTCGTGAGCGCCTCGTCGACGAGGCGGGCGGCGAGCCGGCCGGTCTCGTAGGCGTAGTCGATGCCCTCGCCGTTGAACGGGTTGATCGTGCCGGCCGCGTCGCCGACGAGCACCCATGTGGGGCCGACGTTCGGGGTCACCGAGCCGCCCATCGGCAGGCGCCCACCGGTCGGCTCGCCCACGGCGGTGGCCGGCGAGATGCCCCAGTAGGCGGGGGCGGTGTGGGCGAACTCGTTCATGAGGTGGCTCGTGTTCACCGACTTCCAGTCCCGGAACGTCGAGAGCAGGCCGATGCCGACGTTGATGGTCCCGTCGCCGACGGGGAAGATCCAGCCGTAGCCGGGGAGGCTGTTGCCGTTGCGGTCCCGCACGTCGAGGGCCGACTCGATCCACGGGTCGGCGTGCAGCGGGCTCTCGTAGTAGCCCCGGATCGCCATGCCCTGGGGGAAGGAACGGTTGCGGTTGGCGCCGAGGGCGCGCCCGAACCGGCTGTTGGCCCCGTCGGCGACGATGACGTACCGGGCCCGGATCTCCCGCGAGCGTGCCGCTCGCCTTGTCCTTCACGACCGCACCACGTACGAGCCCGCCCTCGAGGATCGGTGCGACGGCCTCGGTGCCCTGGTGCAGGGTGGCGCCGGCAGCCGACCGCGGCGTCGGCCACGAGCAGGTCGAGGTCGCGCCGGCGCACGACGTAGCCGTACGACGGGAAGACCGGGTGCTCGGGCCACTCCAGCTCGAGGGTGATGCCGTGGGCGCAGGCCCGCAGGCCGTCGTAGCGGTGGTGCCCGGCGGCCACGATGGCCGGCTCGAGGCCCATCTCCTGGAGCTGGTGCACGGCACGCGGGGTCAGGCCGTCGCCGCAGGTCTTCTCGCGGGGAAAGGACTTCCGCTCGACGAAGGCGACGTCGCGACCGGCCTTCGCCAGCCAGTACGCCGCCGCCGCCCCGCCGGGACCGCCCCCGACGACCAGGACCTCGTGCCGCTCGAGGGCGCCGTTCGTGGACCCGGGTGGCACTACCCGGCGCATTCCTCGCCGGTCGCGGTCGGCCAGCTCGGGCTCGCAGGGCACCTCGCCGAGCACCTCGCGCTCGTAGCGGGTCACGGCCATGACCTCCTCGTCGGACAGGTCGGGGAACCCCGGCATCTGCCCGCTGAAGGTGTTGATGCTGTGCTGGCCGCCGGGGCGGTTGGGATCGCCGTAGCCACCGTCGGGACCGGGCACGTCGCCGGTGGAGCCCGACCGGATCCAGGCCTCCTGGTCGTTGAAGTCCGGGAAGGTCAGGGCGACCTCGCCGGCGGTGAACCCGGGGAACACCGTCGCCCTGGCCTGCGCCTTCGGGCCCGTGGCAGCCGGCGCAGCCGTTGCTCTCGTAGACCTCCTGGCCGAGGGCGATGGCGGCCGACTGCTCCTCGTTCGGCTCCAGCGTGAAGGCGTAGATGACGGCCCACAGACGGCATCGCCACGAGGGCGGGCACCGCCCACCACGGGATCTTCTTGCGCGACTCGGCCGCGACGACCTCGGGACGCTTCGGCTTCGCCGGCGGCAGGCGCCGGTGCGGCCGGTGCCTTGGCGGGGGCGGCGGACTGACGACCGGCAGGCCCGGCCGCCGTGGCGGGCGCGGCCTCCGAGGCCTTCTCGACGGCACCCGTCGCGGCCGGCACGTCGGTCGGCGGGGGCGTCGCCTTCGGCCTGGCCGATCGCCTCGCGGCGGGCCCGGGAGCGGGCGAGCAGATGCTCGGGGATCTCGGTCACGCAACACCTCGAGAAAGGGGTACGACGGGCGGACACTAGACGCCCCGCGTCGGCGTCCTCCAAGTGCGCGACCTGACGGTTCGTCCAATGTGAACGGCGGGAATCGCCCGTGCTAGACCGGAGCGAGCCTCCGTCGCCCCCCACCCGCCATCAGCGAATGTGCGGGTGAAGGGTCGAATGTGAGAGTTTTCACGAAGCGCAGAAGCGAATGACACGAGCCGAGTGAGGAGGTGGCCAGACTGGTTGCGTTCGTCGTCTCCTTCGTCATCGCTCTCGTCGGTACGTTCGGCGCCGTGCTGTGGTTCGGCAAGCGCCGTCCGGTGGGCGCCCCCCTCAGCTGGGGTGAGGCGATCCTCGCGGCGACCTACGCCTTCGCCCTGATGTTCTGGGCCTACGGCGTCGTGCCGCACCAGTGGCTGACCTACGCCGGCAACGAGCTCCGGTGGCGCCCGGACGCGATCCTCCTCGAGGAAGGCAAGTGGGAGGTCATCGGCATCCCGATCCCGCCGTTCGTGATCAACAAGGAGAACCTCTCCCACGTGATCGTGACGCTCATCTACGGGCTGTTCCTCACCCTGCAGGTCTGGGCGTTCATGGCCTGGCAGAACCGCGCCAAGGTGAAGCCGGTCGAGCTGCCCACCTCCGAGTACGGCCGACCCCTCGTCCGGCAGGGGTAGCGGAGCACCCATGGCTCGCACCGACGCCAACCCGCCGATGCCGGAGTTCCGGACCGACTACGTCCTGCAGGAGGTCTCGAACGACTACCTGACGAAGGCGGTCAAGCCGAAGCAGTTCATCCACATCGACCAGTCGGAGTGCATCACCTGCGAGGGTTGCGTCGACATCTGCCCGTGGAAGTGCATCTACATGGTGCACCCGGAGGCGATCGACGAAGCGGTCGGCACCGAACAACCCGGCCTCGACCCATCGGACGATTCCGTGTTCATCATCGACGACGACGTGTGCACGCGCTGCGCGCTCTGCGTCGACCGCTGCCCGACCGGGGTCATCATCCTCGGCAAGCTGGTCGACCCTGACGCGGGCGGTGACCCCCACCAACGGACCAACACCCATGGTTACGGCTACGGGATGCGGCTCGGGTAGGAGACAGACGTGGCCAAGACCATGAACCGGAAGCCGTCGATCGGCGAGCGGCTCAGCAACCTCAACAGCGCGGTGCAGGGGTCCCAGGCGTGGAACTCGATCTTCCGGCCCGGCTCGATCTTCCGCAAGGGCTACACCGACAGCCCCCGGAACCGGTCCTACGTGATCATGAACTCGGTGCTGTACCACCTGCACCCGGTCAAGGTGAAGCGCCACGCGGTGAAGGTCAGCTACACGCTGTGCCTCGGCGGACTCAGCTTCTTCCTCTTCATCCTGCTGACGGTCACCGGCATCTTCCTGATGTTCTTCTACCGGCCGACGGCCGCCCAGGCGTGGGACGACATCGCCGCCCTCCACACGTCGGTGACCTTCGGGCTCCTCATCCGGAACATGCACCGATGGGCGGCCCACCTGATGGTCATCTCGGTGTTCCTGCACATGGCTCGCGTCTTCTACCACGGCGCCTACAAGGCGCCGCGTGAGTTCAACTGGGTGATCGGCGTCATCCTGCTGCTGCTCACCCTGCTCCTGTCGTTCACCGGCTACCTGCTGCCGTGGGACCAGCTGGCGCTGTGGGCGGTGACGGTGGGCACGAACATGATGGGCTACACACCCGTGTTCGGGAACCAGGTGCGCTTCGTGCTGCTCGGAGGTCAGGAGATCAGTACCGACACGCTCTTGCGGTGGTACGTGCTGCACGTCCTCATGCTCCCGTTCGTCATCGTGATCTTCATGGCGATCCACTTCTGGCGTGTCCGCAAGGACGGCGGCATCTCGGGGCCGCTCTGATGACCGAGATCCCCGAACACCTCCGCAAGCGGGCCGAAGAGGCGAGGAAGAAAGCTGCCCCAGCTGCCCCAGCGCCGGCTGCCGGCGAGCCGGCAGCAGACAGCACGGTCGCCTGCCGGAGTCTCCGAGGAATCGGCTCGCCGCGAGCGCGAGGAGTCCCGCATCCCTGCGCACCTGCTCGAGCGCTCGAAGTCGGCGCGGTCCAAGGCCTCGGCGGGCGGCGACGAACCGGCGGGCGAAGGCGGGGGCGGTACGACCACCGCCGTCGCGACACCGGCGGCGGCGGCCACCGGCACCATCGCCGCCGCGGCCGCCGGACCTCCGCTGGCCGCCGGTCCCGGGGGGCACACGCAGCGACTGCTGACCGTCGTCAAGGCCGGCTCCATCCAGGACGTGAAGGCCGCTCCCGTCGACAAGGTGCACGTCTGGCCACACCTGCTCGTCGTCGAGTTCGTCGCCCTGCTGGCGTGCACGGCGTTCCTGCTCGTCTTCTCGGTGCTCGTCAACGCGCCGCTGCTGACGCTCGCCAACGTCAACCAGACGCCGAACCCGTCCAAGGCTCCCTGGTACTTCCTCGGCCTCCAGGAGCTGCTGACGATGTTCCACCCGATGGTCGCCGGTGTGACCATCCCGGGCATCGGGCTCTTCGTCCTGATCCTGGCGCCGTTCACCGACCGCAACCCCTCGAACCGGCCCGAGGACCGGAAGTTCGCCATCTCGCTGATGAGCGTGCACCTCATGTTCTGGGCCGTGCTCGTCATCATCGGGGTGTTCTTCCGCGGCCCCGGCTTCAACTTCACCTTCCCGTGGCGGGAAGGTCTGTTCTTCGACCTGTAGGAGAGGAGGCACGAGCAACATGAACGCACTGCTGATCGCCATCCCGGTGCTGGTGCTCCTCGCCGCGGTCCTCCTCGTGGGCGCCACGCGCCGCCGCGACACCGGTGAGGCCGTCGGATCCCTCTCACGCGAGACGGTGAAGCGCGATCGCTCGGCTCGCAAGGCCGGCGCGGCCGAGGCACCGGTGACGGGCCGAGAGGTCGAGGCATCGACGGCACTCGAGCGCCGTGAGGCCTCCAGCGCCGTCGCCACGACGACGTCGGCCACCCCGGTCCCGTGGACGCCACCCGACCCCGAGACCCTGGAGGCCACGCGCCGCCACTTCCTCAACGTGTCGATCGTCAGCGTCGTCGGCCTTCGGCCTCGCCGGCTTCGGCGCCAGCGTCGTCGGTTTCCTGTGGCCGTCCTCCTCGGGCGGCTTCGGCTCCAAGATCCGCGTCGGGACGTTCGACGACATCAACCAGAAGATCACCGAGGGCCAGGGCTTCGCCTACTACCCCGAGGGCCGGATGTGGATCACGAGCTATCCGTCGTCGGCGCTCGACAAGGCTCGCCAGGTGTACTCCGAGCCCGAGCTCGTCGCCATGGAAGCGGGGTTCGTCCCCCTCTACCAGAAGTGCGTCCACCTCGGCTGCCGCGTCCCGCAGTGCGTCACCTCCCAGTGGTTCGAATGCCCGTGCCACGGCTCGCAGTACAACCAGGCCGGGGAGAAGAAGGGCGGGCCTGCGCCTCGCGGCCTCGACCGCTTCGCCAGCGAGGTCGACGGCGACGTCCTGACCGTGAACACCGGCGTGATCATCCAGGGCCCGCCCATCGGCACGAACACCACCGGCCAGGAGGCCGAGGGGCCGCACTGCCTCAGCGGCGGGCACTAGGAGATCCCACCCACCACATGTCCCTCGCCAGCACCGCCTCCTTCGCCACCGTCTACCGCACGATCGGCCTCACGCTGGCCGTCCTCGTGGTCCTGGCCGTCGTCATCTACGTCATCGTCAACGTCGTGTTCTCCGGCAAGCCCGAGCTCGGCGCCGAGCTCGAGCTCGCCCCGAACCGCAAGCCCTATTTCGACGATGAGACGCTGGAGGGCCCGAAGCTCACCCGGGCCCTCGGCCTCGGGCTCGTGCTCGTCACCATCTGTGCGGCGGGCATCCCCGTTCTCTGGGTCATGGAGCCCGCGCGGCAGGAGAACGCCGCCAGCGGCTTCGGCGAGAAGTTCGTCAGCCGGGGCGAGGGCCTCTACGCGACCGCCAGCGACGAGCATCCCTTTGGCCTCGGCTGCGCGGGATGCCACGGCGGCACCGCCGGCGGCATCCGGGAGGACTACGTGCTCACCGACGCCACCACCGGTGACGTGCAGGTCGTCGACTGGCGCGCCCCGGCCACCAACACCGTCCTGCTCCGGTACAGCAGGGAAGAGGTCCGCTTCATCCTCGCCTACGGTCGCCCGGGCACCCCGATGCCCGCCTGGGGCGTCGCCGGCGGCGGCCCGCTCAACGACCAGCAGCTCCAGAACCTGATCGACTACCTCGAGTCCGAGCAGCTGACCCCCGACGAGGCCCAGGAGCAGGCGGCGGCGACCGTCGAGACCTACCGCGACGCCGAGTTCGAGGACGGCGACCCCGTCTTCGGGAGCGACGGCGAGATCCTGTTCAACCTCGGCCTGCTCGACAACTTCGCGGGCGCCGCGTACGCGTGCGCCCGCTGCCACACGGCGGGCTGGTCCTACGCGCCCCCGCCGCTCGCCCTCGGTCCCGACGGGAACCCGATCACCGGACCGGAGGGGCAGATCATCGTCGACCGCGAGGCCTTCGAGGCGATCACGGAGCTCAACGGCTGTGGTGGCGCCCTCGGCCCGAGCCTCTGCGACGGCGTCACCGAGCGCCAGTTCCCCGAGGAGACCGACCAGGCCGACTTCGTCGCCGCCGGCTCGCAAACCGGCCTCGGCTACGGCACTCGCGGCCAGGGCAGCGGCAAGATGCCCGGCTTCTCGACCCGACCGGGCGAGCCCGGCCTGTACTGGATCAACGGGGGCCAGCCCCGTGATCCCGGCCCCGGCATGCTGACCTTCGAGCAGGTCGAGGAGATCGTCGCCTACGAGCGCGGCCTCGAGTCGGCGGGCGGCTGACCGTGCTGGGCACCGCTACGTCCCTCCTCGCGGCCATCGGTTGGGACCCCGAGATCCGCAACGTCCTCAGCGTTCTCGTCGGCACGGCCGTGCTGATCGGGTCGGTGTACTTGATCGTCGGCACCAACGTCGGGCTGCGGACCGGCCTGCTCGTCGTCCTCGCCTGCCTGTTCGGCTGGATGACGACCATGGGCGCCATCTGGTGGATCTACGGCATCGGCTTGAAGGGCGCCGAGCCGAGCTGGCAGGTGGAGGAGGTCAACTTCTCCGACGACGACTTCAGCGGCCTGGTCGAGGCCCAGCTCGAGACGGCCAGGGAGCCTCGCCGCCATCGCCGACGTGCCGACGGCGCAGGAGCTGATCGCCGAGGACCCGACGATCGTCGACGACGTCCTGCCGCCCGACCTGCCGCCCGACGAACTCGAAGCACGGACGGCGAACATCACCGTGGGTCAGATCCTGGAGGTACGACCCGAGATCGCCGAGGAGTACGACATCGAGCACGTGCTGTCCGGCTGGCGGCTGCTCCCGGTGTCCGACCGGCAGCGCGGCGATGCCGCGGCCACGGCCGACGAGTATCTCGGCGAGGACGGCCGCGGCATCTTCGTCTCCTCCAGTGACTACCTCGTCCTCGACGTCTACTCGATCGGGGGAAAGGACCCTCGCGACGACGACTCGCTGCTCGGCCGGGCTTGGTACAAGCTGCGGTCGGCCCTGCAGATCCAGCACCCCCCGCACTACGCCGTCGTGCAGGTCCGCGCCGTCGAGGCGGTCGAAACGGAGCCGGGCGAGACGCCGCCGGTCCCCACGATCGACGAGGAGGCGCCGATCGTCTCGGTGATCCTCGTGCGCGACCTCGGCGACAAGCGGTTCCCGGCCTTCATGGTCACGCTCGTCTTCGGGATCCTGTTCGCGCTCACGACGTGGACGCTGCATCGTCGCGACAAGGTCATAGCCCGGGTGCGGGCGACTGGCTGAAAGGGGGGGCGTGGACCAGTACCTGCCGCTCGTCACATTGCTCGTGCTCGCCCTCGCCTTCTGCGTGGTGAGCGTCCTCGTCTCCCGCCTCGTGGCGCCGAAGGCCCCGACGGCGGCGAAGTCGGCGCCGTACGAGTGCGGCATCGTCCCTCGCCGCGAGCAGCCCGAACGCTTCCCCGTGCGCTTCTACCTCGTCGCCATGATCTTCATCATCTTCGACATCGAGATCATCTTCCTCTACCCGTACGCCGTGCTCGCCCAGCGACTCGGCGCCTTCGGCATCGGCGAGATCGTGCTGTTCTCGCTGTTCGTCTTCGCGGCGTTCGTCTACCTGATCGGCAACGGCGCCCTCGACTGGGGACCGGCGCAACGGTCTCGTCCGTTGGTCGACGAGGGCATCGTGTCGGCGACCCGGACGGCGAACACCACCATCCGCCGGGTCGGCACCGAAGGCCGGGAGCCGGCGAGGGAAGTGGCGTAAGGATGGTCAGGATCCTCGGCATCGATTCCGACGTGGGCCTCGCCGGGGCCGATCACAACCTGTTCACCGGCACGCTCGAAGGGCTCGTGAGGTGGGCACGACAGAAGTCGATCTTCCCCGCCACCTTCGGTCTCGCCTGCTGCGCCATCGAGATGATGGCGACGGGCGGCCCCCACTACGACATGGCCCGCTACGGCATGGAGGTGTTCCGGGCCTCGCCCCGGCAGGCCGACCTGATGATCGTCGCCGGCCGCGTGAGCCAGAAGATGGCACCGGTGCTCCGCCAGATCTACGACCAGATGGTCGAGCCGAAGTGGGTCATCTCCATGGGCGTGTGCGCCTCGACCGGCGGCATGTTCAACAACTACGCCATCGTCCAGGGCGTCGACCAGATCGTGCCCGTCGACGTGTACGCGCCGGGCTGCCCGCCGGGCCCCGAGACGCTCCAGCACGCCATCCTCACCCTGCACCAGGTGATCGCCAGCGGCGAGCTGACCCGGCGTCGCGGGGCGACCGGCGGTGGCGCCGAGATCCAGGTCGGCCAGCGCGACGGACAGACCTCCGGCGCGACTCCCGTCGTCGTCAACGCGAGATCGTGATGAGCGACACCGAGGCCCTCCCCGAGACCCCCGCGCCCGAAGGGCCCGAGCCGGAGCGGTGGCACGGCGTGCTCGTCGAGCGCGACAGCACCTTCTCGCGTGGCCAGGTCGTCGCCTTCCCCACCGTCGAGCAGTACGTCGAGTTCGTGCGGACCCTGCGCGACGAGGACGGTTTCTGGCTGTGCCTCGACGTGACCGCGGTCGACTACCTGGCCTACGGGGCCGACCGCCGCCTGCCCGAGGGCATCGAGCCGGCGCGGTTCGAGGTCGTCGTGCTCCTCATCAACGCCCACGACCGCAGCAGGGTCCGGGTGCGGCTCCAGGCGGACGGCGACCCGCCGTCGGTGCCGTCGCTGTTCGACGTCCATCCCGGTACCGAGGCGCCCGAGCGCGAGGTGTACGACCTCTTCGGTATCCACTTCGAGGACCACCCCGACCTCACCCGGATCCTCATGCCCGAGGACTGGGTCGGGCACCCGCTCCGCAAGGACTACGCCATCGGAAGCATCCCGGTGCAGTTCAAGGCGGCGACGAATGTCCGCTGACCGCACGCTGAACCTCGAGGAACGCGGCATCGTCGAGACCGACGAGGGAGCCCAGGAGCTCGCCCCGCGGTCGGCGCTCCTCGGCGAGGGCCCCAAGGGACTCGTGGCCAAGGAGCTGCTTCGCGAGGTCGGCGCCGTCCTGCGCATGTCCGAGGCCGAGGCCGCCGCGCTGGAGGCGCTGCCCGGCGAGGACGAGACGATGATCATCAACATGGGGCCGCAGCACCCCAGCACCCACGGTGTGCTGCGCCTCATGCTCGAGCTCGACGGCGAGACGGTCCTGCGCACGAAGCCGATCGTCGGCTACCTGCACACCGGCATGGAGAAGACGGGGGAGGACCTCACCTACCTCCAAGGCGGCACCAACACGACCCGCATGGACTACGCCTCGCCGCTGTTCAACGAGCTCGTCTTCTGCCTGGCGGCCGAGGAGCTGCTCGGGATCACCGCAGGCATCCCGCCCCGGGCCACGTGGATCCGGATGCTGCTGTGCGAGATCAACCGGATCAACAGCCACCTGCTGTTCCTGGCCACCAACGGCATGGACATCGGCGCCGTGTCGATGATGCTCTACGGCTGGCGCGAGCGGGAGGAAGGGCTCCGCCTCCTCGAGATGATCACCGGGCTGCGGATGAACCACAACTTCATCCGCGTCGGCGGGGTCGCCGCCGACCTGCCCGACGGTTGGCGTGACGAGACACTGCGGTTCCTCGAGCTCGTGCCGCCGCGCCTCGAGGAGTACGACCTGCTGATGACCGGCCAGCCCATCTGGCGCGAGCGCCTGCAGGGCGTCGGTGTGATCACCGCCCGCGAGGCCATGGCGCTCGGTGCCACCGGGCCGATCCTCCGATCGGCGGGCGTCCCTTGGGACCTCCGCCGCGACGTGCCCTACCTGGCCTATGACGAGGTCGAGTTCGACGTGCTCGTCGGCACCTACGGCGACTGCTTCGACCGCTACGCCATCCGCCTCAACGAGGTGCGGGAGTCGATCCGGATCGTGCACCAGATCCTCGATCGGGTGCCGCCAGGCGACTACCGGATCCAGGACAAGAAGGTGACGCCCCCGCCACGGGCCCGCATCGACCAGTCGATGGAAGCCCTCATCCACCACTTCAAGATCTTCACCGAGGGCTTCAAGGTGCCCGCGGGCGAGGTGTACGCCGCCGTCGAGAGCCCCCGCGGCGAGCTGGGCTGCTACCTCGTGTCCGACGGGTCGGCCAAGCCGTGGCGCATGCACATCCGCGGGCCGAGCTTCATGCACCTGCAGTGCCTGCCCCACATGATGTTCAACGGGCTGATCGCCGACGGCGTCGCCGTCATCTCCAGCGTCGACCCCATCATGGGCGAAGTGGATCGCTGATGGCTCGGCTGACCGACGAGAACATGGCGATCGCGCACGAGATCATCGGGCGGTACCCGGTGCGGAAGTCAGCGGTGATCCCCCTGTGCCACCTCGCCCAGGAGCAGGACGGCCACCTGACCGACGACGCCATGGAGCACATCGCCGAGCTGACCGGTGTCTCCGCCGCGGAGATCCTCGGCACGGCCAGCTTCTACGAGATGTTCAAGCGCCACGAGGTCGGCACCTACGTGGTCAACGTGTGCACCTCGATCTCCTGCTTCCTGCTCGGCGGCGACGAGCTCCTGCACCACGCCGAGGAGGCCCTCGGCATCAAGGAGGGCGCCACCACGCCCGACGGGCTGTTCTCCCTCGAGGGCTACGAGTGCCAGGCCGCCTGCACCGAGGCACCGTGCCTCCAGGTCAACTACCGCTACTTCCACAACGTCACGACGGCCGACTTCGACCGCCTCGTCGACGACCTCCGCGCCGGTCGTCGCGCCGACGAGATCCCTCCGCACGGCACCTTGGCCCGGACCCGCCAGCAGATCCCGGCCGACCGTGCCGCCGGCCCGGCCGACCCCGCCGGAGCCGGCCCGCCCGTCTGGCTGCGCGACGAACCCGCCCTGCGAGCCGAGGCCTGATGGCCGTCACCGACGCCGAGCCCATCGTCTCCACCCGCTTCGACCTCGCCGACGGACACACCCTCGAGCGGTACCACGCCACCGGGGGCTACGAGGGGCTGCGAGCGGCGCTCCGTCGCACGCCGGCCCAGGTCGTCGAGGAGGTCAAGACGGCGAGCCTGCTCGGCCGCGGCGGCGCCGGGTTCCCGGCCGGCGTCAAGTGGGGCTTCTGCCCGCCCGGCGTGTTCCCCCGGTACCTCGTCGTCAACGGCGACGAGTCAGAGCCGGGCACCTACAAGGACCGCATCCTCATGGAGCGCGATCCCCACCAGTTGATCGAGGGCGCGCTCATCGCCTGCTACGCCGTCGGGCTCTCCCAGGCGTTCCTGTACGTGCGCGGCGAGATGGCGCTGGCGCAGGAGCGCATCGCCGAGGCGCTCAACGAGGCCTACGTCGCCGGGTACATCGGCCGCAACGTGCTCGGCACCGACTTCTCCGTCGACGTCGTCCTGCACTGGGGCGCCGGCGCCTACATCGTCGGCGAGGAGACCGCCCTCATCGAGTCGCTCGAGGGCAACCGCGGCATGCCCCGGCTCAAGCCGCCCTACTTCCCGGCCGCCATCGGCCTCTACGGGCAGCCCACGATCGTCAACAACGTCGAGACGCTGTCGAACCTCCCGTGGATCATGACCAACGGGGGCGCCAAGTTCGCCGACCTGGGCGCCGAGACCAGCCGCGGCACCCGGCTGTTCGCCGTTTCCGGCCACGTGAAGAAGCCCGGCGTGTTCGAGGTCGAGTTCGGGGTCACGACCTACCGCGACCATCATCGAGTCGCCGATCTACGCCAGCGGTGTCAGGGGCGGCAAGGCCCTCAAGGCCTTCATCCCCGGTGGCGCCTCGGCCCCGTGGTTCTACGAGGAGCACCTCGACCTCCCGCTCGAGGCCGGCGCCGTGGGCAAGGCCGGTTCGATGCTCGGCTCGGGCGCCATCGTCGTGATGGACGAGGACACCGACGCCGTGCGGGCCTGCCACCGCGTCGTCCGCTTCTTCGCCCGGGAGTCCTGCGGCAAGTGCACGCCCTGCCGTGAGGGCACGAGCTGGCTGGAGAAGGTCCTGGCCCGCATCCTCGACGGCCACGGCCGTCCCGCCGACGTCGCCATGCTCGTCGACGTCGCCGACAACATCAGCCCCGGGATCACCTGGCCGCCCCGGCAGACGACGATCTGCCCGCTCGGCCCGTCGGCCGTCTCGCCGATCGCGTCGGCCATCACCCGGTTCCGCGACGAGTTCGAGGCCTACGTCGGCGGTCCCGTCGAGATCACCACCGAGATCAAGGGCGCCGCCTACCGGCGGATCGACGTCGAGGTCGCGCCGGCATGAGCGACGTCGCGCCCAAGACCGACACCCTGACGGTCACGATCAACGGCGCGACGGTCGCGGCCCGCAAGGGCGAGCTCGTCATCGACACGGCCGAGCGCGCCGGCGTCCACATCCCCCGCTTCTGCTACCACCCGCGGATGAAGCCGGTCGGCATGTGCCGGATGTGCATCGTCGACATCGACACCGGCAGGGGACCGGCGCTGCAACCGTCGTGCATGATCCCCGTCGCCGACGGCATGGTCGTCGACACCGAGTCGCCCGGCACGAAGAAGGCCCAGGACGGCGTCCTGGAGTTCCTGCTCATCAACCACCCGCTCGACTGCCCGGTGTGCGACAAGGGCGGTGAGTGCCCCCTGCAGGACAACGCGTACGCCTTCGGGCCGGGTGAGAGCCGCTTCGTCGAGGAGAAGCGCCACTTCGAGAAGCCCATCCCGGTGAGCGACCTCGTGTTGCTCGACCGTGAGCGCTGCATCCTCTGCGACCGGTGCACCCGCTTCGCCAAGGAGGTGGCGGGCGACCCGCTCATCCACTTCCTCGAGCGCGGCAACCAGACCGAGGTCAACACCTTCCCCGACCATCCCTTCGCCTCGTACTTCTCCGGCAACACCGTGCAGATCTGCCCGGTGGGAGCGCTGACCGCGTCGCCGTACCGCTTCAAGGCCCGTCCGTGGGACATCGAGAAGGTCGAGTCGACGTGCACGTCCTGCTCGGTCGGCTGTCGCATCACCGTCGAGTCGAGCCGCAACCACATCCTCCGGCGCCAGGGGGTCGACCTCGATCCCGTGAACTGGGGCTGGCTGTGCGACAAGGGACGCTTCGACTTCGAGGCGGTCGAGAGCGCCGGCCGGCTGCACGCGCCCCTCATGCGCCGCGACGGGCAGCTCGTCGCCGGCGTCCTGGAACGACGCGCTGCCGCGCCGCGGCCGAGGCCCTCCGGGCCGGGCTCGACTCCTCGGGAGCCGAGCACCTCGGCGTGCTCGGTGGCGCCCGGCTCACGAACGAGGCCGCGTACGCGTGGGCGAAGCTCGTCAAGGGCGTGCTCGGCACCGACAACATGGACTGCCAGCTGGCCGACGGGCTGCCGCCCGAGGTCGTCTTCGGGATGCCGCGGGCGACGATCGACGACGCCTGCGCCGACGGCGCAACGGTGCTCGTGCTGGCCCCCGACCTCAAGGAGGAGCTGCCCGTCCTGTTCCTCCGCCTGCGCGACGCGGTCGAGAACCACGGCGTCACCGTCGTCGAGCTGGCGCCGGTCGACACGTCGCTCTCACCGCTGTCGGCCGCATCGCTGCGGTACCGCCCCGGCGAGGCCGGCGCCGTGCTCCGCGCGGTCGCGGGGCTCGCGCGAATGGGGCGCCCCCGCCGAGCCACTGGCCGGCGACGTCGACGGAGCGCGGGCCGCGCTGCTCGCCGCCGGTGACCGGCTCGTCGTCGTGCTCGGGCGGCCGTCGGTCGCCGAATCGGAGTCGACGATCGTCGACGCCGCCGCGGCCGTGACCGAAGCGTTCCCGAGCGCTCGCATCCTCAGCGTGCTGCGGCGGGCCAACGTGCACGGCGCCCTCGACATGGGCCTCACCCCCGGCGTGTTGCCGGGCCACGTCACCCTCGCCGACGGGGGCGAGTGGTTCACCGGCCACGGCTGGGAGCGCGTGCCCGGATCGGTCGGTCTCGACGCCCGCGGGATGCTGACCGCCGCCGCCGAAGGCCGGCTCGCCACCCTCGTGCTGCTCGGTGCCGATCCCCTCGCCGACTTCCCCGACCACGATCTCGCCCGCCGGGCCCTCGAGGGCGCCCAGCACGTGATCGCCATCGACACCCACCGCAACGCGTCGGTCGAGGCGGCGTCGGTCGTGCTGGCCGCGGCGGGTCCGGGCGAGGTGTCGGGGACGACGACCAACGTCGAGGGCCGCGTCTTCACGCTCGACCAGAAGGTGACCGCTCCGGGCACGGCCCGCGCCGACTGGCAGCTCGCCGCCGAGCTCGCCTTCCGGCTCGGGCGCGACCTGGAGCTCGAGTCGGTCACCGGCATCTGGTCGGAGATCGAACGGGTGGCGCCGAGCTACGCCGGCCTCACCGTCGATCTCGTCGCCTGGGCCGGCGCCCGTGACGGTCTCCTCATGCCGCTCGACCCGCGCCAGCTCGACCACCTCGACGGCCACCACGTCACCATCGCCAGCCAGCGGCACGGCGTCGACGCCGGCGCGGCGGCCGCCGCCGGCGCCGCCCTCGCCGCCGAGACCGACGAGGAGCGGCAAGCGGCCCAGACCGAGGCCAAGGAGCAGCAGTCCGAGATGGTCGCCGACGTCGACGCCGCCGAAGGCGCCGCGCCGTCCCGCCGCCCCGCCGAGGAGCGTCCCGCCCTACTGGTCTTCCGGCCACCGCCGCCGACCGAGCTGCCGGCCGTCGACGCCTACGGGCTGCGTCTCGTCGCCACCCGCACGCTGTACGACCGGGGGACGCTCGTTCAGCACTCGCCGTCCCTGCGAGGCCTCGCCAAGGAGGCGAAGGTGCGCATGAACCCGTCCGACCTCGCCCGGCTCGGTCTCGGCGACGCCGCCTCGGTGACGATCTCGTCCTCACGGGGTCGAGCCATCCTCGACACGGTCGCCGACGCCGGTGTCCCGCCGGGCTCGGTCGCCATGTCCGTGAACCACCCCGGAGCCGATCCCGCTGACCTCATCGACGTCACGGCGCCCGCCACCAAGGTCCAGGTGGAGACACCCCGGTGACCGGCGATCCGCTCTTCGTCGACGGCGTCGACATGACGGTGTTCCTGATCGTGCTCGGCAAGACCGTCATCGTCTTCGCGGTGCCCCTCGTGCTCACGGCCCTGATGATCTGGGTGGAGCGCAAGGTCCACGGCGACATGACCAACCGCATCGGTCCCAACCGCGCCGGGCCGTGGGGCATCCTCCAGACCCTCGCCGACGGGGCGAAGCTGTTCACCAAGGAGGGCCTGATCCCCGATCGGGCCGACCGGCTGGTGTACCGGCTGGCGCCCTACCTCTCGGCCGTGCCCGCGTTCCTCGTGTTCTCGATCGTGCCGTTCGGCGGCGACTTCAACGACGGGAACCAGGGCATCGTCGAGATCGCCGGGCACGAGACCTACGTGCAGCTCGTCGACGCCCAGCCCGGCATCCTGCTCCTGCTCGTGTTCTCCTCGGTCGCCGTGTACGGCGTCATGCTCGCCGGCTGGTCCTCGGGCTCGAAGTACCCGCTGCTCGGCTCGGTTCGGGCGTCGGCCCAGATGATCAGCTACGAGGCCGCCCTCGGGATCTCCATCGTCACCGTCGTGCTCGTCACCAAGTCGCTGTCGACCCACACCATGGTCGTGGAGCAGGCCCTGCCCGGCGCGAGCCTCGGGCATTCTCTTGCCGAACTGGAACATCATCGTGACCGGGTTGGTGCCGGCCGTGATCTTCCTCGTCGCCGCCACCGCCGAGATGAACCGCCCGCCCTTCGACCTCGTCGAGGCCGAGCAGGAGCTCGTCGCCGGCTTCAACACCGAGTACAGCTCGATCCGCTTCGCCCTCTTCTACATCGCCGAGTTCATGGCGACGATCACCTTCGGCGCCGTCATCGCCACGCTGTTCCTCGGGGGCCCGGCCGGTCCCACGATCGGCTTCCTGCCCGACTCGCTCGACTGGTTCTCGGGGACGATCTGGTTCTTCCTGAAGCTGTCGATCTTCCCGTTCATCTGGATCTGGTTCCGGGCGACGCTGCCCCGGCTCCGGTACGACCAGCTGATGGACCTCGGCTGGAAGCTGATGATCCCGCTGGCGCTGGCCTGGCTCCTCCTGATCGCCGCCATCAAGATCTCCCCGGCCGACGGCTGGGGCGCCGCAGTCGCGGTCGGCATCGGCGTCGTGGTCGCCGCCGTGATCCTCGTGTTCGCCATCGGTGTGGGCCGGCGTCGGCGCGAGCTCGAGACCGTGGAGGTCTTCGACTGATGGGCTTGCTCGACGGGTTCAAGGTCACCTTCAAGCAGATGCCGATCGCCGGTGGCGAGACGGTCACGACGGAGTACCCGAAGGTGAAGCGACCGAAGGCCGAGCGCCTCCACGGCCGCCACGTCCTCAACCGGTACGAGGACGGGATGGAGAAGTGCATCGGGTGCGAGCTGTGCGCGGGCGTGTGCCCGGCTCGGTGCATCTACGTCCGCGGCGCCGACAACGACCCCGCCGACCCCGTGTCGCCCGGCGAGCGCTACGGGTTCGTGTACGAGATCAACTTCCTCCGTTGCATCCACTGCGACCTCTGTGTGGAGGCATGCCCCACCGAGGCGATCACCGAGACGAAGCTCTTCGAGTTCTCCTTCACCAACCGCTCCGATGCGATCTACACGAAGGCCGAGCTCGTCGTCGACGACGACGGCCGGCCGCGCATGCTGCCGTGGGAGGACTGGTCCGACGCCGACGAGGTCATCCCGTGGACCTCAGCGTGGGTGCGGGCGACGGCGCCCAGCGGCGACGCCGACTTCGTCGGCAAGGTGGCGTGGTCGGGTGAGCTCGGCTTCGGCGTGAAGGAGCCCGAGCGCGGCATCGCCAGCTACGACGAGGCCGGCAGCCGAGGAGCCGGCCGAGGACGAGCCCGAGGCGCACGACGACGCGCACGCCGAGGGGCCACCACTGATGGTCGACCTGCTCGTCTTCGTCCTCGCGGCTGCGGCCATCCTCGGGGGCGCGGTCGTCGTCATCGCGGCGCGCGTTCCGGTGCACTCGGCGCTGGGGCTCGTCGCCAGCCTGTTCGGGGTCGCCGTGCTCTTCGTCGACCTCGACGCCCACTTCCTCGCCGCCGTGCAGATCATCGTCTACGCCGGCGCCATCGTCGTGCTCTTCCTCTTCGTCATCATGCTGCTCGGCGTCGACAAGGCCGACGACCTCGCCATCGACCCGCTCGGCGGCCAGCGGCCGCTCGCCGCCGTCGCCGGCGTGGGGCTCCTCGGCGTCGCCCTCGCCGCCCTGTTCCTCACCGAGAGCGCGGTCGACACCGTCGTCACCGGGGCGAAGAGCCTCGCCGGACCGCTCGTCGGCGACGACGTCACCGTGCTCGGTGAGGCCCTGTTCACCGACTACCTCTTCGCCTTCGAGGTCGACCTCCGTGCTCCTCGTGATCGCCGTGGTCGGTGCCGTCGTCCTCGCCCGCACCCCACGCGAACCCCGCCCCGCCCCGCGAGGACAGCGGCATGACCCTCGCCGTGGTGGAGGTGACGACCACCTGGTACCTCGTGCTGGCGAGCGTGCTGTTCACGCTCGGCGCCGTCGGGCTGCTCGTCCGCCGGAACCCCCTCGTCATGTTCATGTGCGTCGAGCTGATGCTCAACGCCGTGAACCTGACCTTCGTGGCCTTCGCCAGTCCGGCGGCGCTGAACGACGTCGGCGGTCAGGCCGCGGTGTTCTTCGTCCTCGTCGTCGCCGCCGCCGAGGTCGTCGTCGGCCTCGGGATCATCGTCGCCCTGCTCCGCCGCAAGCCGGGCGCCACCGCCGACGACGTGGCCGTGCTGAAGGGCTGAGAACCCAACGATGGAAGACCTCCTCGACCTCGTCTGGCTCATCCCGCTGCTCCCGCTCGTCGGGTTCGTCCTGCTCGTGGCGTTCGGGCGGAAGCTCGGCGAACCGTGGGCGGGCTGGCTGGCCACCGTCCTCGTGGCCGGCTCGTTCGTCGCCACCATCGTCGTCTTCATCGGTCTGCTCGACCGGCCCGAGGAGGCCCGGCACTTCGAGCTCGTCCTGTTCGAGTGGCTGCCCGCCGGAGGCTTGACGGTCGAGGCCGGCTTCCTCGTCGACCCCCTCTCGATCACCATGGCGCTGTTCGTGACGGGGATCAGCGCGCTCATCCACCTGTACTCGATCGGGTACATGCACGGCGACGCCGACTTCCCGAAGTTCTTCATCGTACCTCAACCTGTTCGTGTTCTCGATGCTCATCCTCGTGCTGGGCAACAACTTCCTGTTGACCTTCGTCGGCTGGGAGGGCGTCGGGACCTGCAGCTACCTCCTCATCTCGTTCTGGTTCACGGATTCGGCCAACGCCTCGGCCGGCAAGAAGGCGTTCGTCACGAACCGGATCGGCGACTTCGGCTTCATGCTGGCGACCTTCCTCATCTTCGGGGCCGTCGGCACGCTGCAGTACGAAGCCGTCTTCGCGGCGACGCCGACGATCGCCCCGGTGACGGCGACGGCCATCGTCCTCCTGCTGTTCCTCGGCGCCTGCGGCAAGTCGGCGCAGCTCCCGCTGTACGTCTGGCTGCCCGATGCCATGGCCGGCCCCACGCCGGTCTCGGCGCTCATCCATGCCGCCACGATGGTCACCGCCGGCGTCTACCTCATGACCAGGGTCAACCCGCTGCTGGCCCAGGCCTATGACTGGGCGCCCGACATCATCGCCTGGGTCGGCGTGATCACCGCGCTGTTCGCGGCGACGATCGCCGTCGCCCAGAACGACATCAAGAAGGTCCTGGCGTACTCGACGATCAGCCAGCTCGGCTACATGTTCCTCGCCGTCGGCACCGGCGCGTACGTCGCCGCCGTCTTCCACATGGTCACCCACGCCTTCTTCAAGGCGCTGCTGTTCCTCGGCTCCGGGTCGGTGATCCACGGCATGCACGGCGAGCAGGACATGCGCAACATGGGCGGGCTGCGCAAGTGGATGCCGGTCACCGCCGTCACGTTCATCGTCGGCTGGCTCGCCATCGCCGGCGTCCTCCCGCTCGCCGGCTTCTGGTCGAAGGACGAGATCCTCGCCTTCGCCTTCGACGCCAACGTGGCTCTGTGGGTCGTCGGCCTCGTCACCGCGCTCCTGACCGCGTACTACATGAGCCGCCAGGTCTTCCTCGTCTTCTTCGGCGAGCCCCGCTTCGAGCACCGAGGGCGAGCACGCAGTCCACCCGCACGAGTCGCCGTGGACGATGCTGTCGCCGCTCGTCGTGCTCGCCGGCCCTCGCATCGTCGGCGGCGCGCTGAACCTGCCGTTCGGCGAGGACGACCTCGCCTTCCTCGAGCACTGGCTGCACCCGGTGCTCGAGCTCGCCGGTGCGTCGACGGAGGCGCGAGCTCGACGCCTCTCGACCACGACCCAGCTCGTGCTCGCCGGCGTGGCGCTGGTCGTTCGGCGCCGGTCTCGGCATCCTCCTGCGCCGCCCAGGTCTACCTCCAGCGCAAGGCCAAGGCCGATCGAACCCGAGATCCTGGCCCACGGCTGGTACTACGACGAGGCGATCACGGCGTTCGCCGGCGGGCCGGGCGCAGGCGGCCTTCGAGGGCGTCACCGCCTTCGATCGCCACCGTGATCGACGGCGCCGTCAACGGCATCGGGGCGCTCGTGCAGGTGGCAGGCGCCACGCTGCGCCGCACCCAGACCGGCTACGTCCGCAACTACGCCCTCGGCATCGCCGTCGGCGCCGTCATCCTCGTCGGCCTCTTCCTCGACGCCAAGCGGGCCTGTGATGGAGCACACCGTGCTCGCTTCGACCTGCTCGTCCACGATCGTCGCCGTGCCGGCGGTGCGGCGCCGTCGTGCTCGGCACTCGTCTCCCGCCGGCGACCCGAAGTGAGCCGCCAGCTCGCCCTCCTCTTCACGCTCGTCACCGGCGCGCTCGCCGTCTGGCTGCTGCTCGACTTCGAGTCCGGCACGGCCGGGTTCCAGTTCGCCGAGCCGACTACACGTGGATCGAGTCGCTTCGGCATCGGCTGGCGCGTCGGCGTCGACGGCATCTCGCTGTTCCTGGTCGTGCTCACCGGCGTCCTGTTCCCGATCGCCATCCTCGGCGCCGATCCCCACCACGACCACAAGCCGTACTACGCCTGGCTGCTCCTGCTCGAGGCCGGGTGCCTCGGCGTGTTCCTCGCCCTCGACCTCTTCCTGTTCTTCGTGATGTTCGAGATCGTGCTCGTGCCGATGTACTTCCTCATCGGCGGCTGGGGCTACGGCAAGCGGGTCTACGCCGCCGTCAAGTTCTTCCTGTTCACGATGCTCGGCTCGGCGTTCATGCTCGTGGCGATCCTCGCCCTCGCCTTCCTGCACCAGCGAGGGCGTCGGCGGCGACCTCACCTTCGACCTCGCAGCATCGCCGAGAACCCCGGCATCGCCCAGGACACCGCGCGCTGGCTGTTCCTCGGCTTCGCCGTCGCCTTCGCCGTGAAGGTGCCGCTGTTCCCGCTGCACACGTGGCTGCCCGACGCCCACACCGAGGCGCCGACCGCCGGCTCGGTGATCCTCGCCGGCGTCATGCTGAAGCTCGGCACCTACGGCTTCCTGCGCTTCGGCGCTCTACCTGTTCCCCGAGGCGGCGCGCGTACTTCGCGCCGCTGTTCCTGACCCTCGGCGTCGATCGGCATCATCTACGGCGCCGTCGTCGCCACGATGCAGAAGGACCTGAAGCGGCTCGTCGCCTACTCGTCGGTCGCCCACCTCGGCTTCATCGTCCTCGGCACCTTCGCCCTCACCACGCCAGGCGCATGCAGGGCGCGGTGCTGCAGATGGTCAACCACGGCATCTCGCACCCGGCGCTCGTTCCTCCTCGTCGGCATGATCTACGAGCGCCGCCACACCCGCGAGATCGCCGCGCTCACGGGCCTGCAGAAGGCGGCGCCGATCCTCGCCGCCGTGTTCACCGTCGTGATGCTGTCGTCGATCGGCCTGCCCGGCCTCAACGGCTTCGTCGGCGAGTTCCTCATCCTCCTCGGCTCGTTCCTCACCGCGCCGGTGGTGGACGGTCGTCGCCGCCGCCGGCGTGATCCTCGCCGCGCTGTACCTGCTGTGGGCCTACCAGCGGGTGTTCCACGGCGAGCCCGAGAGCGAGAACGCCGAGATGCGCGACCTCAAGCTCACCGAGGGCCTCGTGCTGGCGCCGCTGCTCGGCGCTCATCGTCTTCCTCGGCGTCTACCCGAAGCCGGTGCTCGAGCGCATCGAGCCGTCCGTCGACGCGCTCATCGACCACGTCGAGGCCGACCGGACCGACTACGTCGAGCCCGGTCGCTCGACCGAGCGGTCCCGAGGTCGTCGCCGAGGCCGAGCCGAGGCCGAGCGACGGAGGAGCGGCGCGATGATCGCTCGCCCAGGCCGCCGAGCACGCTCGATCGACCGCCCGACGTCGACTGGGCGGCGCTGGCGCCGATCCTGATCCTCATCGGCGGCGCCTGCCTGCTGCTCGTCGTCGACGCGCTGTCGCTCCGCGACGCCGATCGCCGGGCATCGTACGCGCTCTTCACCGTCGTCGTCGCCGGCGCCTCGATCGCCGCCTCGATCCCGCTGTGGCACGAGGTCACCGACCCCGACCGCGGGCCGTTCAGCGATCCTGCCGCGGCGCCCTCGGCATCGACGGCTTCAGCGTCTTCTTCTTCGTCGTCATCGCCGTCGCCGTGATCCTCGCCGCCCTGCTCGCCGACGACTACCTCCGCCGCGAGGGCCTCGACGGGCCCGAGCTCTACGTGCTGATGCTGCTGTCGGCGTCCGGCGGCATGGTCATGGCGGCGGCCAACGACCTCATCGTCATGTTCCTCGGCCTCGAGATCCTCTCGATCGCCGTCTACGTGCTGGCCGCCATGCACCTGCGCCGGATCGAGAGCCAGGAGGCGGGCATCAAGTACTTCGTGCTCGGCGCCTTCTGCTCGGCGTTCTTCCTCTACGGCATCGCCCTCGTCTACGGCGCCACCGGCACGACCAACCTCGCCGGGATCGCCGCGTTCGCGTCGCCGGCGACGTTCGGCACCGGCGTCTCGGCCGACCAGCTGACCGGCGTCGGCCCGCCGGCCTGCTGCTCGCCGGCTTCGCCCTGCTGCTCGTCGGCTTCGGGTTCAAGGTCGCCGCCGTCCCGTTCCACTCGTGGACGCCCGACGTGTACCAGGGGTCGCCCGACGCCCGGCCGTGGCGTTCATGGCGTCGGGCGTGAAGGCGGCCGGCGTTCGCCGGGCTGCTGCGGGTGCTCGTCGAGGCCTTCGGCGGCTACGCGTCGACTGGCAGCCGTTCGTCTACGCCCTCGCCGTCGCCACGCTGCTCGTCGGGTCGATCCTCGCCGTCGTCCAGACCGACGTGAAGCGGATGCTCGCCTACTCGCTCGATCAGCCACGCCGGGTTCATCCTCGTCGGCGTGCAGGCCGCCACGACCGAGGGCACCAGCGGCGCGCTCTTCTACCTGGCCGCCTACACGTTCATGGTCGCCGGCTCCTTCGGCGTGGTCGACCGTCGTCAGCCGCACCGGCGACGACGCCACGTCGCTCGACGACTACCGGGGCCTGGCCCGGCGGCGGCCGCTGCTGGCCCTCGCCTTCACGGTCTTCCTGCTCGCCCAGGCCGGCGTGCCGTTCACCTCCGGCTTCTTCGCCAAGTTCGAGGTGCTCGGCCGCGGCGTCGAGGCCGGCAGCTACTGGCTGGCCGTCGATCGCCATGGTCGTCGGCGGTGATCGCCGCCTTCCTGTACCTGCGGATCATCGTCGCCATGTACATGGCCGACGACGACGAGCGACGGCCGCGCCGGGCCGGCGCCGACCGGCGCCGGGTGCCGTTCGGCGCCGCGCCTCGCCCTCGGCGTCGCCGCGGCCGTCACCCTCGCTCTTCGGCCTCCTCCCCGGCCTCCTCGACGACCTCACCGACGACGCCGATCCCCGTCGTGCACGCCCGCTCCAGGCGTGACCCGACCCCGCGAGCTCCAGCGGCGATCGAGCTCCGTCGCACGCCCGATCCGCGACCTGCAGCTTGGCCCCTGCTCGCGAGCACCTCGCCTAGGCTCGCCCGACGTGTCGGAGTTCCTCCGCAGCTACCTCACCGTCGGCATCTTCTTCGGCGTCGCGGTGGCCCTTCTCGTCGGCGTGCTCGTCCCTCGGCAAGGTCTGTCCGGCCCGTCCGGCCGCAGCCCGAGAAGTACATCACCTACGAGTCCGGCGTCGACCCGGTCGGCTTCGGTTGGAGCCAGAGCCAGATCCGCTACTACATCTTCGCCCTGCTCTTCGTGATGTTCGACGTCGAAGCCGTGTTCATCTTCCCGTGGGCCACCCGCCTCGAGGCCTACGACGTGTTCGGCCTCGTCGAGATGGTCATCTTCATCGTCGTCCTCGCCCTCGGCCTCGTGTACGCCTGGCGCAAGGGCGTCCTGCGCTGGATCTAGGGGAGCCCAAGCCGACACCGATGGGTCTCGTCGAGAGCGGCAAGATGCCGCAAGCCGCTCACCAAGCTGCTGAACACCGCCCGCAAGTACTCCCTCTGGGTGTACCAGTGGGGCCTGGCCTGCTGCGCCATCGAGATGGGCGCCGCGTTCGATCGCCCCGCTACGACGTGATGCGCCTCGGCGTCATCCCGCTGCCGGCCAGCCCCCGCCAGGCCGACCTCGTCGTCATCGCCGGCACGGTCACCGACAAGATGGCCCCGCCGCTGCGGCGCCTCTACGAGCAGATGCCCGACCCGAAGTACGTCATCTCGATGGGCTCCTGCGCCAACTGCGGCGGTCCGTACTGGGACAGCTACTCGGTCACCAAGGGCGTCGACCAGATCATCCCGGTCGACGTCTACGTGCCCGGGCTGCCCGCCGCGGCCCGAGGCGCTGCTCGAGGGCATCGTGCTGCTCCAGGAGCGCATCCAGAACGAGGACATGGCCGAGCGCTGGAAGGGGGAGCCGATCGTTGTCGCCTGACACCGACGCCGACACCGAGCCGGCCGACCGCCGAGGCGCCGGCCGACCGACGACCTGCCGCGCCGGCGCTGCTCGGCCACGCTCGAGACCGAGCTCGGCGACGCCGTCGTCGGCTCGCACATCGAGCCCGGCGATCGACCTCTGGGTGCGCGTCACGCATCGACGCCTGGGCCGACGGCCGGCCGAGGTCGGCCACGGCGAAGCTCGGCTGCCGCTGCTTCGACTTCCTCTCGGCCATCGACTGGATGCCGTCGCCGTTCGGCCGCTACGAGGACGCCGAGCTCGACACCGCCGAGCCCTCGCGCGAAGGTCGACGCGGCTCGAGCCGCCGATCGCACGACCGGGCTCGCCGGCGGCGACACCCGCTTCCAGCTGCTCGCCCGCGTCGTCGACGTCGCCGCCCACCACGGCGTCATCCTCAAGGCCGACGTGCCCGACGACGACCTCGCGCGCCGACCGTGGATGCCGGATCTACGCCGGCGCCAACTGGCACGAGCGCGAGGCCTGGGAGATGTTCGGCATCGACCTTCGACGGCCACCCCGACCTGCGCCACCTCTACCTGCCCGGCGAGTTCGAGGGCTATCCCGCTGCGCAAGGACTTCCCGCTGCTCGCCCGGATCGTGAAGCCCTGGCCCGGCATCGTCGACGTCGAGCCGATGCCGGCGAGGACGAGGACGACGGCGAAGCCGGCGAGGGACGACGGCGAGACGCCGCCGAGGCGAGGACGACGAGCCGAGTGACCGCCGTCTCCGAGCGCGACCAGCTGCGCTACATCGCCGCGCAGGCCGCCGACGCCCGCGTCAACGTCGAGCTCGAGACCGAGGGCATGACCCTCAACATCGGCCCGCAGCACCCGGCCACCCACGGCACGCTGCGCATCGTCGCCAAGCTCGACGGCGAGCAGGTCATCGCGGCCGAGCCCGTCGCCGGCTACATGCACCGGGGCTACGAGAAGCTCACCGAGGTCCGCACCTACCCGCAGGTCACGACGCTCGTCAACCGCATCGACTGGGTCGGCAGCTTCGCCAACGAGGTGCCGTTCATCCTCGCCGCCGAGCAGCTCATGGACGTCGAGGCGCCGCCGCGGGCGCAGTGGATCCGCACGATCGCTGTTCGAGATGAGCCGCATCGCCAACATCGTCCTCTTCCTCGGCGACATGGCCCTCCAGCTCGGCGGGGCCACCGCCGCCTTCTACGCCTTCCGCGACCGCGAGTTCGTCCTCAACCAGATCGAGGCGGTCACCGGCGGCCGCTTCCACCCGAACTTCGACCGCATCGGCGGCCTGAAGGACGACCTGCCCAAGGGCTGGATCGACGACACCAAGGCCGCCATGGCCAAGGTCCGCGACTTCTGCGACGAGATGGACGACCTCGTCACCGGCAACGAGATCTTCGAGACCCGCACCCGCGGCATCGGCGTGATCCCCGGCCGACATCGCCCAGTCCTACGGCCTCTCCGGCGCCAACCTCCGCGCCTCGCGGCGTCGACTGGGACCTCCGCCGCGACGGCGGCTACACCGGCCTCGTCCACGACCAGCTCGACTGGAAGGTCTGGACCCACCCCGACGGCGACTCCTTCGCCCGCTACTGGGTGCGCCTCCAGGAGATCCGCGAGGCGACGAAGATCGTCGACCAGTGCCTCGACGGGCTGCCCGCCGGACCGATCATGGCCAAGGTGCCCCGCATCATCAAGGTGCCCGAGGGCGAGGCCTACGTCGAGACCGAGAACCCGCTCGGCGCGATGGGCTACTACGTCGTGTCCAAGGGCGACCTCGGACCGTTCCGGGTGAAGATCCGCTCGCCGAGCTTCAACAACATCTCGATCGTGCCGTGGGTCATGCGGGGCGTGTACGTCCCCGACGTCATCACCATCCTCGCCAGCCTCTACTTCATCCTCGGAGACATCGACCGGTGACCCACGTGCTCGCCGTCGACCTTGCCTACTGGCAGCAGTCGATCCTCCGCTCAATCGGCGTGCTCGTCGCCGTGCTGCTACCGGCCGGCGCGTTCGTCTACGTCTTCCTGTTCAAGCTCGTCAGCTTCATGCAGAGCCGGCTCGGCCCCAACGAGGCCGGGCCCTACGGCTCGCTGCAGCTGCTCGCCGAGGTCGGCAAGTTCCTCCAGAAGGAGGACATCGTCCCGGCCAAGGCCGACCAGCGGCTCTTCAAGCTGGCGCCGTACCTCGTGGTGGGCACCGTGCTGCTCGTCTACGCGGCGGTGCCGTTCGGGCCCGACGCCTGGTTCACGAACCTCGACGTCGGCATCTTCTACGTGCTCGCCGTGTCGTCGGTCTCGGTCATCGGCATCCTCATCGCCGGCTGGGCCTCGGCCAACAAGTACTCGCTCATCGGCGGCCTCCGGGCCGCCGGCCAGCTCATCGCCTACGAGCTGCCGATGGTGCTCGCCGTCGTCGGCGTCGTCATCCAGGCCGGCACGATGAACCTGCAGGGCATCGTGTACGCCCAGGCCGACGGCGAGATCTTCGGCTTCGGCGGGCTCGGCAACCCGTTCTTCCTCACCCAGTTCGTCGGCTTCGCCATCTTCGTGATCGCCATGCAGGCCGAGCTGACCCAGACGCCGTTCGACATGCCGGTGGCCGAGTCCGAGATCGTGACCGGCTACATGACCGAGTACTCCGGCCTCCGCTTCCTGCTGTTCTTCATCGGCGAGTTCGCCTCGGCGGCGGCGTTCGCGGCCATCGCCGCCACGCTGTTCCTCGGCGGGTGGTACCTGCCCGGCCTCGACCTCGACGCCGACTACATGAACGTCGTCGGGCCGATCGTGCTGCTCACGAAGATGATGCTGTTCGGCTTCGTGATCTTCTGGGTGCGGTTCACCTACCCGCGCTTCCGCGAGGATCAGCTCCAGCGCTTCGCGTGGATGGTCCTCATCCCGATCTCGCTGGCGAACATCCTCGCCACCGGCATCTTCAAGGTGGTGTTCTGATGGCGAAGCCGAAGGTTCCCGGTCTCGTGAAGGGCCTCGGCGTCACGTTGGGCGAGATGGGCAAGACCATGTTCCCCAACAAGGGGCTGAAGAAGCTCCTGCCGGCCCCGTCGAAGGGGGCGGCGACGGTGCAGTACCCCCGCGAGAAGGAGACGCTGGCGCCACGGGCGCGCGGCGTCATCGCCCTCAAGGAGGAGAACTGCACGTCCTGCATGCTGTGCGGGCGCAGCTGCCCGGACTGGTGCATCTACATCGAGGCCCACAAGGAGCTCGCCCCGCCCCGCCGTGAGGGAGGCAAGCCCCGCCAGGTCAACAAGCTCGAGCGCTTCGACATCGACTACTCGCTCTGCATGTACTGCGGGATCTGCGTCGAGGTCTGCCCGTTCGACGCCCTGTTCTGGAGCCCGGAGTACGAGTACTCCGAACCCCGCATCGCCGACCTGCTCCACGACAAGGAGCGACTCGGCGAGTGGATGGAGACGGTGCCGGAGTTCGAGGCCTACGAGGCCGGGTCGCAGGCCAAGCAGAAGAAGGTCCCCCGTTGAGCCTGGCGACCGTGCTCGCCGCCGACCTGCAGGTGGCGCAGAACGTCTTCTTCGGGCTCATCGCGGCGGCGACGATCCTCGGCGCCGTCCGCGTCGTGACGACCACGAACGTCGTGCACGCCGCGCTCTGGCTCGTGCTCGTGCTGAGCGGCGTCGGCGCCAGCTTCCTGCTCGTCGGAGCGGAGTTCACCGGCGTGACGCAGATCCTGGTCTACGTCGGCGCCATCGTCGTCCTGTTCCTGTTCGGCACGATGCTCACCCGTGCGCCGATCGGGGCCGACCCCAAGGTCAACAACCGCTACTGGTACCTCGGGCTCATCGTCGCCCTGCCCCTGCTCGGGGTCACCTCCTACGTGCTGATCGACGCCTTCGAGGACACCCAGCTGCCGGTGGAGACGGTGCAGACGACCGCCGAGGTCAGCGACTCGATCTTCTCGACCTACCTGATCCCCTTCGAGGCCATCGGCTTCCTCCTCACCGCCGCCCTCATCGGCGCCATCGTGCTGGCCAGGAAGGAGTAGGTCGGTCGATGCTGCTGAACCAGTTCCTGCTGCTCGGGGCCGTGCTGTTCGCCATCGGCGTCTACGGCGTCATCGCCCGCCGCAACGGCGTGCTCGTCCTCATGTCGATCGAGCTCATCCTCAACGCCGTGAACATCAACCTCATCGCCTTCGGCGCGTTCCACGGCACCGTCGCCGGGCAGGTCTTCGCCCTGTTCGTGATCGCCATCGCCGCCGCCGAGGTTGGCGTCGGGTTGGCGATCGTTCTGCTCCTGTACCGCAACCGCCAGAGCATCGACCTCGACGAGCTCTCGGCCATGAAGGGTTAGCGTGACCTTCGCCGCGTCTGATCCGGTGCTGTTGAAGTACGTGTGGGTGCTGCCGGCGCTCATGGGCTTGTCGTTCGTGACGATCCTCTTCGTCGGCAAGCGGCTGCCGAAGCAGGGCGCCGAGGTCGGCATCGCCTGCATCGGGATCTGCTTCCTGCTCGCCATCGGCTCGAGCGTCCAGTGGATCGACCGGGTCAACGACGCCGACGACGCCCCCGCCGAGGAGCACGCCCTCACGCTCCCGGTCCAGGAGGAGGGGCAGACCGAGGACGAACCGGCCGCGGAGGAGGCCGAGGCCCACCACGAGGTCCAGCCGGTCACGACCGAGGTGACCTGGTTCACCATCGGGGGGCACGACTACAAGGTCGGTACCTTCGTCGACGGCCTCAGCGTGATGATGCTCATCGTCGTCACGATCATCTCGCTGCTCGTGCACATCTACTCGACCGACTACGTGGGCGGCGACCGCCGCTACACGCACTACTTCGCCTTCCTGTCGCTGTTCTCCGCCTCGATGCTCCTCCTCGTCATGAGCAGCAACACGGTGCAGTTCATCACCGCCTGGGAGTTGGTCGGCCTCTGCTCCTTCGTGCTGATCGGCCATTGGTGGGAGGAGAAGCCCAACTCCGACGCGGCGCTGAAGGCGTTCCTCACCAACCGGGTCGGCGACATCGGGCTGCTGATCGGGATGTCCATCCTGTTCTGGACGGCGGGATCCTTCGACATCATCGAGATCAACACGTTCGCCGACAGCGTCGCCGGCGGCAACGACCACACGCTTGCTGCTCATCGCCAGTTGCTGCCTCGTCGGCGCCGTGATGTCGAAGTCGGGCCAGTTCATCCTGCACACGTGGCTGCCCGACGCCATGGCCGGCCCGACGCCCGTCTCCGCCCTCATCCACGCCGCCACCATGGTCGTCGCCGGCATCTTCCTGGTGGCCCGCTTCTACGGGGTGTTCTACGAGGGCCTGTCGATCGGCACCGCCAACCTCAACCTGCTCGCCATCGTCGGCGCCGTGACCGTGGTGTTCGGCGCGCTGCTGGCGTTCGTGCAGAACGACATCAAGAAGGTCCTCGCCTACTCGACGGTCAGCCAGCTCGGGTACATGGCCATGGCGCTCGGGCGTCGGTGCCTGGACGGCCGCCGTGTTCCACCTCTTCACCCACGCGTTCTTCAAGGCCGGACTGTTCCTCGGGTCGGGCTCGGTCGCCCACGCGGTGCACAGCTTCGACATGAAGGAGGACATGGGCGGCATGCGGAAGTTCATGCCGCGGACGTACGCGACGTTCCTCATCTGCACGGTTGCCCTGATCGGGATCTTCCCGACCTCGGGCTTCTGGTCGAAGGACGAGATCCTCGCCGGCGCCCACCAGCTCGGCGGCGACGGCGGCTACCAGCCGATGTTCATCATGGGTCTCGTCGGTGCCTTCTGCACCGCCGCCTACATGACGCGCTGCGTCTACCTCACCTTCCACGGCGAGCCGCGCGGCCACGCCGCCGACCCCCACCACCCGCCCCACGAGTCCGGTCCGCGCATCCTCGTGCCGCTGTACATCCTGGCCGCCCTGGCGCTCGTCGCCGGATTCGTGAACCTCCCGGACTCCGGCGCCCTCGGATGGATCCCGGACTCGATCGCCTTGCGCTTCGAGCACTTCGTCGAGCCGGTGGCGCCGTACTTCCCCGAGATCCCCCACGCCGAGTTCTCGTGGTGGATCGCCGTGCTGGCGGGCGTGCTCGGCTTCCTCGGCATCGGTCTCGCCTACGCCTACTACTGGCAGCGCCGGTTCAACGGCGCGACGGAGCGGAGCCGCGTGGCCCGCGCCGGCCACACGCTGCTGGTGAACAAGTACTACTTCGACCACCTCTACACCGACGTCATCGCCGGCGGCGACCAAGGGCCCGGTCGCCCGGGCCGCCTACTGGTTCGACCGGACCGTCATCGACGGGGTCGTGAACGGCGTCGCCTCGGTGACCGTCGGCATCGGGCGGTGGACGTACAAGTGGATCGACCAGGGAGCGGTCGACGGTGCGGTCAACGGTTCCGGGTCCCTGTCCGAGGCCATCGGCCAGCTGCTCCGGGGCATGCAGACCGGAAAGGTCCAGCAATACGGCGCCCTCCTGTTCGGCGGCGCCGTCGTACTCGCCGGCATCTTCGTGATCGCCATCTAGGAGAAACGACTAGCGATGGAAGCGTTCCTCGACGATTGGGGCCTGACCCTGGCGGTGTTCCTGCCTGTGGTCGGTGCCGCCGTCATGCTCCTCGTCCCACGGGACGACGAAGACGCCCACAAGGCGATCGCACTGCTGTCGACGTTGGCGGTCTTCGGCGTGCTCGTGCTGATCGCGGCGAACTTCGACTACGACAACGCCGGGACGCTCCAGTTCGAGGTCAACAAGGAGTGGATCCCGGTCATCGACAGCCGGTACCACATCGGTGTCGACGGGATCTCGCTCCCGTTGCTCCTGCTCACCGGGCTCATCGTCCCGCTCTGCGTCTTCTACTCCTGGAACCACTTCCCTGAGCCCCACAACCCCAAGGCCTTCCTGATCCTGCTGTTGGTGCTCGAGACCGGCATGGTCGGCACGTTCGTCGCCCAGGACCTGATCCTGTTCTTCGTCTTCTTCGAGATCGTGCTCCTGCCGATGTACTTCATGATCGGCGTCTGGGGCGCCGAGCAGCGCATGTACGCGGCGATCAAGTTCTTCCTCTTCACCGCCTTCGGCTCGGCCTTCATGCTGATCAGCTTCCTCGCCCTCTACTTCCTCACCGACCCGCACACCTTCGACATCGTCGAGCTGGCGAACTCGGCCGGCGGCGACATCGCCCGCACCACCCAGCTGGTGGTCTTCGGCGGCATGTTCCTCGGCTTCGCCATCAAGGTGCCGATGTTCCCGTTCCACACCTGGCTGCCCGACGCCCACACGCAGGCGCCGACGGTCGGCTCGGTGATCCTGGCGGCGGTGCTCCTGAAGCTGGGCACGTACGGGTTCATCCGCATCGCCATCCCGGTGCTGCCGGAGGCAGCCGAGGAGTGGGCGCCGTGGATCGGGCTCCTCGCCGTGATCGGGATCATCTACGGCGCGCTCGGGTGCCTGGCCCAGACCGACATGAAGCGGCTGATCGCCTTCAGCTCCATCGCCCACATGGGCTTCACGATGCTCGGCATCGCCACGCTCACCGACTTCGGCCTGAACGCCGCCGTCTTCGGCATGGTCGCCCATGGTCTGATCACCGGCATGCTCTTCTTCATCGCCGGGTCCGTGAAGGAGCGCTACCACACCCTCGAGATCAGGCGCCTCGGCGGCCTGCTCGTCTCGGCACCGAGGCTGGGCTGGATCCTCGCCTTCTGCACGATGGCGTCGCTCGGCCTGCCCGGCCTCGCCGGGTTCTGGGGCGAGTTCCCCGCCATCCTGGCCTCGTACCAACCGGCCGCCGGGCTGCCGGTGGAGACGTTCAGGACCTTCATGATCGTCGCCGCCGTCGGCACCGTCCTCGCTGCCGGCTACCTCCTGTGGCTCCTGCAGCGCACCGCGTTCGGCACCCCGAAGGAGGAGTGGGAGGGCCACGAGTTCCACGACGTCGAGCCGACCGAGTGGCTGGCCTGGATCCCGCTGCTCGTGCTCATCGTCGCCCTCGGCGTCTACCCGAACTTCGTGTTCGAGGCGAGCGACGGTGCCGTGCAGACCGCGCTCTCCGCCTTCGGCTCGGGGACCTGAGGCTCGACCGTGTTCACCGCCCCCAGCATCGACTACCACGCGCTGGCCCCGGAGATCATCCTCGCCGGCACCTTCGTGCTCGTCCTGCTGGCCGACCTCTTCAGCGAGCGGCTCCGACCGGTGCTCGGCACGGTCACGGGCCTCGGGATGCTCGGCGCGCTGCTGCCGGTGCTGACCCTGGCCCTCGACGACGTCGAGGTCCGCTCGCTGTTCGACGGCGGCTACGTCGTCGACAACTTCGCCCTCGCCGTGAAGGCCCTCTTCCTCGTCACCGGGTACATCGTGGTGCTGCTCTCGACCAACTACGTCGCGGAGGGCGACTTCTGGGAGAGCGAGTACTACCTGATGCTGGTGGCGTCGGTCCTCGGCATGCTCCTGATCGCGTCGAGCCGTGACCTCGTCGGCATCTTCGTCGCCCTCGAGCTGCTCTCGATCCCGGCGTACATGCTCGCCACCTGGCGCAAGCGCGACCCGAAGTCGAACGAGGCGGGGTTGAAGTACTACCTGATGGGCGTCTTCGCCACTGCGGTGATGCTCTACGGGATGTCGTTGGTGTTCGGCGTGACCGGGCAGACCAACCTGGCCGCCATCGGCGCCAGCCCCGCCCTCGTCGACTCGACGCCGATCGTCACGCTCGGGATCGTGTTCGTCGTCGTCGGCTTCGGCTTCAAGGTGTCGGCCGTGCCGTTCCACACGTGGGCGCCCGACACCTACGAGGGGGCGCCGACCCCGATCACGGCGTTCCTCTCGGTGGCGTCGAAGGCCGCCGGGTTCATGGCCCTCGTCTCGCTGTGCCTCGTCGGGTTCTGGCAGCAGGAGGAGGTCTGGCAGCCCCTGTTCTGGGTGCTCGCAGCGGCGTCGATGACGGTCGGCAACTTCATCGCGCTGCGCCAGACGAACATCGTGCGGCTGTTCGCCTACTCGTCGATCGCCCAGGGCGGCTACATCCTCGCCCCGCTGGCGGTGGCGGGGGAGAGCATCGAGGCGCGCGACGAGGCCATCGGCGCCATCATCATCTACCTCCTCGTGTACGGGGCGATGAACCTCGGCGCCTTCGCGGTGATCATGACCGTCGCCCGCAAGACGCGCTCGGGTCAGATCTCGAGCTACGGCGGGCTGTTCCAGTACGCGCCGGGGATCACGGTCGTGATGTCGATCTTCCTGTTCTCACTGGCCGGGATCCCGCCGCTCGGCGGCTGGTTCGCCAAGTTCGTGATCTTCAAGGCGCTGGCGAGCCCGGGAACCACCGCGGGCTACGTGCTGGCCGTCATCGTCGGCGTCAACAGCGTCGTGCGCGCTCTTCTACTACGCACGCATCGCGCAGCACATGTGGATGCAGCCGCCGCCCGACGAGGACCGCTCACCGGTTCGGGTGCCGCCGTCGCTCGTCGGCGCCCTGGCGCTGTGCACCGTCGTGACCCTCGTCCTCGGGGTTGCTCCTGGCCTCGTCGGCGAGATCGGCGACGTCGCCGAGATCGCCGTCCCGAACGTCTTCGGGTAGTCCGTCAGGCGGCGCGCCGGCCGAGCACGTAGGCCCGGAGGGTCGGGCTCTCGACGGCGGGATCGCCGCGACGCTCGAGCGTGGCCTCGATCAGGAGGCCGGCGTGCTCGAAGGCCCCGCACAGCGTGGCGGTGGACATGAACCGGAAGTCGAGGTCGACCGGCGTGTCGACCAGCTCGTCGACGTGGCGGACCTCGTCGCCGGTGTGGATGGCGACGATGGCGACGCCTCCGGGGCGCAGGACGCGGTGCAGCTCGGCGCTCGCCGCCGCCAGCCCGGCGTCGTCGAGGTGGATCAGGCAGTAGAAGGCGACGGCAGCCGCGACGCTGGCGTCGGCGAGGGGCAGGGCGGTGAGCGATCCGGCGGCGGCCGGCACGTCGTGCCGGTGCGCGGCCAGCGCCGCCATGGCCGGGCTGAGGTCGACGGCGACGACAGGCACGCCGGTCACGTCGCGGACGTAGCGGCCGACGTGGCCTGGGCCGGAGCCGAGATCGGCGATCACTCCCGGATCACGGAGGATCCCGGCGAGCTCCGGGAGGAAGGCGAGCAGCGCCCGGTCGAGCGGCTTGCCGTCGAGCTCGTGATCGAAGCGGTCGGCGTAGCTCGCCGCCGCCCGGTCGTAGCTGCGGCGCGTCGCCAGCGGATCGAGCACCACGCAGCCGGGTCTACTCTCCGGCCCCCGGACCTGCCGATCCGATTGCGAGGAGGCTCCGCTGGACCTCGCCCCCCAGCCGCTGGCCGACCGCATCCACCGCAACGGGCCGGTGCCGTTCTCGGCGTTCGTCGAGCACGCGCTCTACGACCCGTCCGACGGCTTCTACGCCGCCGGCGTGGGGTCCGCCGGCCGCCGGGGCGGCGACTTCCTGACCTCGCCCGAGGTCGGGCCGCTGTTCGGCGCCGTCATCGCCGGGGCCGTCGACCGCTGGTGGCGCGACCTCGGCGAGCCCGACCCGTTCGTCGTCGTGGAGGCGGGCGCCGGCCCGGGCACGCTGGCCCGCACCGTGCTCGTCGCCGCGCCCGCGTGCGCGGCGGCGTTGCGGTGGGTCCTCGTGGACCGGTCGCCGGCGATGCGGACGCGCCACGTCGACCACCTGCCGCTGTCGCCGGCGGCGATGGCCTTCGCGCCCGAGGACGACGACTCGCCGCGGGAGCAGCCGACCGGCCGCGGGCCCATCGCGGTCTCGATCGCCGACCTGCCCCGCCTGCCGGCCCCGTGCGTCGTGCTCGCCAACGAGCTGCTCGACAACCTGCCCTTCGACCTGTGGGAGCGGCGTCGGGGGGCGTGGTGGGAGGTCAGGGTCGGCCTCGACGGTGCGGGCGGCCTGATCGAGGCGGTGGTGCCGACCGAGCCGCCTCCGTGGTTGGCGGCGGTCGCGGCGCCCGACGGGGCGCGCGTCCCGGTGCAGGAGGAAGCCCGCCGCTGGCTGCGCGACGCGCTCGCCGTCGCACGACCCGACGAGGGCGGCCGCCTCGTCGTGGTCGACTACTGCTCGACGACCGCCGACCTCGCCGCCCGTCCGCCGGGGGAGTGGCTGCGCACCTATCGCGGCCACGACCGCGGTGGAGCGCCGCTCGAGGAGCCCGGCCGCCAGGACGTGACCGTCGAGGTCTGCGTCGACCAACTGGCGACGGTCCGTCCGCCGGCGGTGATCTCGACGCAGGCCCAGTGGTTGCGGACCAACGGCATCGACGACCTCGTCGAAGCAGGTCGACGAGCGTGGGACGCAGCCGCGGCCGCCCCCGACGTGGCCGCGGTCCGCATGCGCAGCCGCGCCGGTGGAGGCACCGGCACTCCTCGACCCCGGAGGGCTCGGCGCCTTCACCGTTCTCGAGTGGTGAAACGCGCGGGCGGTCCCTACAACGCCGGCTTCGGGGCGCCGATCACGGTCTTGGCGATGACGGCCCCGAGCGCACCGCCGATCAGCGGGAACACGATGAAGGCCCACAGCTGCTCGAGGGCGTCGCTCCCGGCGAACAGCGCCGCGCCGAAGCTCCGGGCCGGGTTGACCGACGTGTTCGACGACCGGGATCGTGACGAGGTGGATGAGCGCCAGCGTCAGCCCCGCGGCGATCGGACCGAAGCCCGGCACGAAGTCGTTCCGCGTGGTGCCGACGACGACGATCACCAGCAAGGCGGTGAACACGACCTCCGCCACCGCGACGGCAAGCGAGGTCGTAGCCGCCGGGGGAGAACTCGTCGTAGCCGTTGGCGGCGAAGTTGTTGGTGGCGTCGAACCCGTCGACGCCGTTGGCGATGACGAAGATGATCAGTCCACCGAGGGCGGCGCCGATCAACTGGCCGACGACGTAGGTCGGTGCGTCGGAGGCCTTCGTCTTGCCCGACATGATCATCCCGAGGGTGACCGCCGGGTTGATGTGGCAGCCCGTGATGCGGGCCGATGGCGTACGCCATGATCAACAGCGAGAGTCCGAAGGCCATGGCGATGCCGTGGAGTGCCGATCGCGCTCCCGGCGAGGACGGCGCTGCCGACACCGCCGAGCAGGAGGACGCACGTCCCCAGGGTCTCCGCGGCGAGGATCCGAACGTTCATGCACACCTCCGGGCGCGCCGACGAGGGTTGCACGTGCGCGCTGGGAGGAGTGTCACGCTCCGGTGTGAGCCTGGCAACGACCACGCTGTGGGCGGGAGCGCCGGCCAGGCGCGCCTCGAACCACAGACTCAGCTGAACAGGTCGCGACGCGGCTCGTCGGTGTAGACGGGCGGCCGGCCGGCGTCGAAGGCGCGGATCGCCTCCGGGCAGGTTCTCGGTGAACCCGAGCATCAGCTGGTTGCGGTCCTCCAGCTCGATGGCCGCGGCCAACGAACCGATCTCGAGGTTCGCCCACAGCACGTCCTTGGTCATCGCCAGCCCGTAGGGGCTGAAGCGCGCCATCGCCGTCCGCGGTGGCCAGCGCCTCCGCCGACGACGTCGTCGGCGACCCGGCTCACGAGCCCCATGCGGAGCGCCTCGTCGGCGCCGACGACGCGCCCGGTCAGCAGCAGGTCGTTGGCATGGGTCGCGCCGATCTGGCGAGGCAGGAGCCAGCCGGCGGCCATCTCCGTCGACGTCAGCCCGTTCACGATCCCGGTGGCGTTGAAGGTGGCGTCCGGTCCGGCGAACCGCAGGTCGCAGCCCATCGCCAGGCACATCCCGCCGCCGTAGGCGGGACCGTTGACGGCGGCGATCACCGGCTGGCGCAGGCCCGCGCAGCATCGGGACGAGCCGCGAGTACACGCGCATCGAGCGCTGGGCGATCTGGCCGACCTGGAGCCCGTCGATGCCCGGGTACGACGCCGTAGTCCTTGAGGTCGAGACCCGAGCAGAACGCGCGGCCGGCTCCGGTGAGCACCACGACCCGGCACGCGTTGTCGTCGCCCACCGCCTCGAGGGTCGATGCCGAGCTCGATGGCGAGATCGATCGAGCATGGCGTTGAGCCGCTCGGGCCGATCGAGGGTGACGACGGCGACGTGCTCGACGGGGCGGTCGACACGGACGAGGGCCATGGGCACGAATGTAGGGTCCGCCGCATGAGCGACAGTGCCCAGCGGCGCCGCCATCGAGGAGTTCCTCCCAGGAGGACCGCACGTTCCCGCCGCCCGAGGACTTCAAGGAGCGCGAGCCTCGTCGCCGGCACCTTCCTCTACGACGAGGCCGAACGAGGACTACCAGGGCTTCTGGGCCCGGCAGGCCGCGGAGCTCCTCGACTGGTTCGAGGAGTGGCACACGATCTGCGACTGGCAGCTGCCCTTCGCCAAGTGGTTCGTCGGCGGCAAGCTCAACGTCTGCCACAACGCCGTCGACCGCCACGTCGCCGCCGGGCACGGCGACCAGGTCGCGTACCACTGGGAAGGCGAGCCCGGCGACACCCGGACGATCACCTACGCCGACCTGCACGCGCGAGGTCCAGCGCTTCGCCAACGTCCTGAAGGGCCTCGGCGTGCAGAAGGGCGACCGCGTCGCCATCTACATGCCGATGGTCCCCGAGCTGCCCGATCGCCATGCTCGCCTGCGCCCGCATCGGCGCGCCGCACTCCGTCGTGTTCGGCGGCTTCAGCCCCGACTCGCTCGTCGACCGCATCAACGACGCCGAGTGCAAGGTCGTCATCACCGCCGACGGCGGCTTCCGCCGCGGCGCGCCGTCGATGCTCAAGCCGAACGTCGACGACCGCCGCTCGCCTCGACCCCGAGCGTCGAGCACGTCGTCGTCGTGAGGCGGGTCGACGAACCGGTCGACATGGTCGAGGGCCGCGACCACTGGTGGCACGACCTCATGGAGCAGGCCGACGCGGAGTGCCCGTGCGAGCCGATGGACAGCGAGGACCTGCTGTACCTGCTCTACACGTCGGGCACGACGGCGAAGCCCAAGGGCATCATGCACACGACCGGCGGCTACCTGACCCAGGTCGCGTTCACGCACAAGTACGTCTTCGACCTCCACCCCGACGAGGACGTGTACTGGTGCGCCGCCGACATCGGCTGGGTCACCGGCCACAGCTACATCGTCTACGGGCCCGCTCACGAACGGGCCACGTCGGTCATCTACGAGGGCACGCCCGACACGCCGGGCAAGGACCGCCTCTGGGACATCGCCGAGCGCTACGGCGTCACCATCCTCTACACGGCGCCGACCGCCATCCGGACGTTCATGAAGTGGGGGACGCAGGAGCCCGAGCGCCACGACCTGCACGAAGCTGCGCCTGCTCGGCATCGGTCGGCGAGCCCATCAACCCCGAGGCGTGGATGTGGTACTGGACCCACATCGGTGGCGGCCGCTGCCCGATCGTCGACACGTGGTGGCAGACCGAGACCGGCGCCATCATGATCAGCCCGCTGCCGGGCGCGACCACGCTCAAGCCCGGCTCGGCCACCTTCCCGCTGCCCGGGCATCGGCGCCGAGGTCGTCGACGAGGCGGGCAACCCGGTCGAGCGGGGCGGCGGCTACCTGACCCTGACCCGGCCGTGGCCGTCGATGCTGCGCGGCATCTACGGCGACCCGCGAGCGCTACCGCGACACGTACTGGTCGAGGTACGAGGGCCGGTACTTCGCCGGCGACGGCGCCAAGCTCGACGACGACGGCTACCTCTGGCTGCTCGGCCGCGTCGACGACGTGATGAACGTCTCGGGCCACCGCATCTCGACCACCGAGGTCGAGTCGGCGCTCGTCGACCACCCGGCGGTCGCCGAGGCGGCCGTCGTCGGCGCGAACGACGACACCACCGGCCAGGCGATCATCGGCTACGTCATCCTCCGCGGTGGCAACGACCCGACGCCCGAGCTCGGCGAGGAGGTGCGCCAGCACGTCGCCAAGAAGCTCGGTGCCCATCGCCCGGCCCAAGACGGTCGTGCTTCACCGACGAGCTGCCGAAGACCCGCTCCGGCAAGATCATGCGCCGGCTCCTGCGCGACGTCGCCGAGGGCCGCGCCCTGGGCGACACGACGACGCTCGCCGACCCGAACGTCGTCGAGGAGATCAAGCGCCGCGCCGCCGAGTCCCCGACGGAGGACTGACCCGTTCTCGCCGACACGCTCGTCTGGCGGGACGGGCCCGACCGAGCCGGGACCCGCCGTCCTCGTCGACCTCGACGGCACGCTGTCCGACGCCGCCGGCCGCCAGCACTTCCTCGAGCGCCGCCCGAAGGACTGGGACGGGTTCTTCGCCGCCGCCGGCGACGACCCGCTCATCGACCAGGTCGCCCGCCTCGTCGAGCTCCTCGACCCCGACGCTCGCTCGTCGTGCTGCTCACCGCGCGGCCCGCTACGGTCCGCCCGGCGACCCTCGACTGGCTGGCGCGGCACGACGTGCGCTGGGACCTGCTCGTCATGCGGGAGGACGGGGACTTCCGGCCCTCGCACGAGGCCAAGCTCGACGCCGTCCGGGCCCTGCGTCGGCGTCGGGCTTCGACCTGCGCCTCGCCGTCGACGACGACCCCCGGAACGCCGCCATGTTCCGGGCCGAGGGCGTCCCCTGCCTCGAGCTCCACTCCGGCTACTACGGCTGATCGCCCGCTTCCGAATTCTTCCGGTTCGTGGCAGATGGAGGAATGCGGCACCTGCGGTGTCGGCACCGGCAGGAACGCGCACGGTCGCGGCGGCGAACCGAGGGGTGGATGGGAGCACGGAACCGCCGACTGGCCGCTGAGCCGTCGCGCTCGCCGCCGGGCTGACCCTGGGCGCCGGCACCTGGCACCGCCGTCGCCCAGTGCTCCCGCCGATGCTCGCGCCAGGACCAGCCGCCGGTCACGCCGTTCCGCCGCCACCGCCGGACACGACGCCGACCACGCGGCGCCCCCGACCCACCACGGCGCCGGCCGACCGACGGCCACGCCCGACACGACCGCCCCGCGGCGACGGACCCACCGTCCCCGACCGAGCCCGGAGCGGGCGCCGGCGACGGCTCCGCCCGACCGACGCAGGCCCGCGGCGGCCGACGAGCCGCCGCCGGCCGACGGCGACGGCGAGGTCGCGCCCGGCGGGCGGGGTCATCCCGCCCGACGCCCAGGCGGTCATCAACTCGATCGCCCGCACCGCGCCGAACGACAACGACGCGCTCGTCGCAGGGCGCGGCCGCCCTCGAGGCCGCCGGCGTGCCCCACGACGAGGCCGTGCGGGCGCGTGTTCGGCCGCTTCCCGATCCTCGGGCCCGCGCGCTGGTCCGACGACTGGTACTTGCCCCGCTGGACCGGCACGATGTTCCGCTACCACCTGGGCCTCGACATGTTCGCCGCCTACGGCACGCCGGTCGCCGCGCCGGCCGACGGCGTCGCCCGCATCGCCACCAACGCCCTCGGCGGCCTGACCGTCCAGCGTCGTCGAGCCCGACGGCACGTTCTGGTACCTCGCCCACCTGTCCGGCATCGCCGACGGGCTCGTCGACGGCTCGCCGGTCACGGTCGGGCAGGTCGTCGGCTTACGTCGGCGACTCCGGCAACGCCCGCGGCGGCGCGCCCCACCTCCACTTCGCCGTGCACCCGCAGCGGCGGCGCAGCCGGTCCCGCCGAAGCCGATCGTCGACCAGTGGGTCGCCGACGGCGCCGCCCGCGTCGCCCGAGCTCCTCGCCAGGCTGGTCGTCGCACCCAGTCGGCGGCCGCACGTGGCCGACCGGCCTGACCCGCGGCCTGGCCGCCGGCACGACCCCGGCCGACGCTCGGCGCCCGTCGGCCCGTCCCGCAGCGAGCTGCTGTGGGCCAGCGCCGCCAACCCGGCCGGCGGCGCCGTCCGCCTGGCCGACGCCGCCGCCGCGGCGGTCAACGAGACGGGTCGACTGGAACCAGCGCGCCGCCGAGCAGCGGGCGCTCGACGAGGCGTGGTCGCGGTCGACGGCGACGGCGGCGCGCGTGCTCGTCCCGCTGACGACGCTCGCCGCTCCGGCAGGCCCTCGATGCGCGCCGCGCCGCCGCTCAGGCGGCCGCGTCGACGCCCGCCTGACCCGGTCGAGCTCAGTCGCGGAAGTTCGTGAACTGGAGCGGGATGCCGAGGTCGCGCTCCTTCAGGGCCTTGATCACGCGCCTGCAGGTCGTCGCGCTTCTTGCCGGTGACGCGGACCTGCTCGCCCTGCGTCTGGGACTGGATGCCCTTGAGGCCCAGTTCCTTGATGGCCTTGTTGACCTCGCGGGCCTTCTCCGAGGAGATGCCGGCGACGATCGTCGCCACCTGGCGGGCCGTGCCGCCCGACGCCTCCTCGACCTTGCCGTAGTCGATCGCCTTCAGCGAGACGTCGCGGCGGACGAGCTTCTCCTCGAGCACCTGGCGCAGCGCCGCCAGGCGGTCCTCGGTGGGGGCCTTCATCGTGATCTGGTCGCCGGCCAGCTCGACCGACGCGCCGGTGCCCTTGAAGTCGAACCGGGTCGCCAGCTCGCGGGACGTCTGGTCGACGGCGTTGCGGACCTCCTGCATGTCGACCTCGGACACGACATCGAAGCTCGGCATGGCCGAACAGTATGCTCGCCGGTTCCCGGGTCGGTGCCCGAGTGGACAAAGGGAACTGGCTGTAAACCAGTCGCTTCGGCTTCGGAGGTTCGAATCCTTCCCGGCCCACCGGGCCGACGCCCCGCCAGACGGCGGGGCGTCGCTGTTCATTCAGGTTCGCTCCGCCGCCGTCCGGGCGGCTCCGCTCACGCGGATTCCTGTCGTGCCCGACTCTCGCTGCCGGCTGGGGGCGCATCCTGCGCCTGTTCATACAGTTCGCTCCGCCGCCGTCCGGGCGGCTCCGCTCACGCGGATTCCTGTCGTGCCCGACTCTCGCTGCGGCGGGGGCGCATCCTGCGCCTGCACCACCGCAGCCGCGCCGGGCTCGCTCGTACCCCCGGGGGGTATGCTTCCGTCGTGACGCGGGAGCTCGACCTCGAGATCGGCGGGATGACCTGCGCGTCGTGCGCCGCCCGCATCGAGAAGCAGCTGAACCGGATGGACGGCGTCGAAGCCACCGTCAACTACGCCACCGAGGAGGCGAGGGTCCGCTGCGTCGACCCGGTGACCGTCGATGACCTCATCGCCGAAGTCGAGGCGGCCGGCTACACGGCCCGCTCGGTGCACGACGACGGGCCGGAGCGCCACGACGGGCCCGACCACGACGACCCGAACGTGGCCCGGCGACTCGCCGTCTCGGCGGTGCTCGCCGTCCCGGTCGTGCTCATGGGCATGGTGCCGGCGCTGCAGTTCAACGGCTGGGAGTGGGTGTCGCTGGTCCTCGCGACCCCGGTGGTCCTGTGGGGGGCGTACCCGTTCCATCGCACCGCCTGGGCCGGGGCCAGGCACGGCACGGCGACGATGGACACGCTCATCTCGATCGGCGTCATCGCCGCCTACGGGTGGTCCCTCGTCGGACTGGCGACCGACGATCACGTCTGGTTCGAGGTCGCCGCCGGCGTGACCGTCCTCATCCTCACCGGCCGTTTCCTCGAGGCCCGGGCCAAGCGCCAGGCCGGTGCCGCCCTCCGGGCCCTGCTCGAACTGGGGGCCAAGGACGTGGCCGTCCTCCGCGACGGGTCGGAGGAACGCATCCCGATCGAGGACCTCGCCGTGGGCGATCGGTTCGTCGTGCGCCCGGGTGAGCAGGTGGCGACCGACGGCGTGGTGGAGTCGGGGAGCTCCGCGGTCGACGCGGTCGCTGCTCACGGGCGAGAGCGTTCCCGTCGAGGTCGAGCCGGGCGACGCCGTGACCGGCGCCACCGTGAACGTCGGCGGCCGGCTCGTCGTGCGGGCGACCCGCGTCGGCGCCGACACCGCGCTGGCCCGCATCGCCCGGCTCGTCCGTGACGCCCAGGCCGGCAAGGCCCCAGTGCAGCGCCTCGCCGACCGGGTCGCGGCCGTCTTCGTGCCTGTCGTCCTCGCCATCTCGGCCGCCACGTTCGTCTTCTGGTTGGCGACGGCGTCGAGTGACGCCCTCGACCAGGCCGTCACCGCCTCGGTCACCGTCCTGATCATCGCCTGCCCCTGCGCCCTCGGCCTCGCCACCCCCACCGCACTGCTCGTCGGAACCGGGCGCGGCGCCCAGCTCGGCATCCTCATCAAGGGCCCCGAGGTGCTGGAGTCGACCCGCCAGGCCGACACCGTCGTCCTCGACAAGACCGGCACCGTGACCACCGGGCGCATGGAGCTGGTCGGCGTCGTCGCCGCCGACGGGGGCGACGAGCGCGAAGCCCTCGCGATCGCCGCGTCCCTGGAGCACGCCAGCGAGCACCCGATCGCCCGGGCCATCGTGGCCGGTGCCCGCGCCCGCGGCATCGAGCCCGGCCCGGTCGAGTCCTTCGGCAACCGCCAGGGCCTCGGCGTCCATGGTGTCGTCGGGCTGCGCCGCGCCGTCGTCGGGCGGCCGTCGCTGCTGGCCGCCGAGGGGATCGAGCTGCCGCGGGAGCTCGCCGCCGCCATCGACGAGGCCGAGGCCGCGGGACGCACAGCAGCCGTCGTCGCCTGGACGGGTCGCGGGCGTGCCGTCCTCGTGGTCGCCGACACGGTGAAGCCGACCTCGGCCGCCGCTGTCGCCTCGCTCCGTGAGCTCGGGCTCCGCCCCGTCCTCGTGACCGGCGACAACGAGCCGGGCCGCACGCGACGTCGCCGACGCCGTCGGCATCGACGACGTGGTCGCCGACGTCCTGCCGGAGGGCAAGGTCGACCTGGTGCGGCGCCTCCAGACCGAAGGCAGGGTCGTCGCCGCCGTGGGCGACGGCGTGAACGACGCCGCCGCGCTGGCACAGGCCGATCTCGGCATCGCCATGGGGACCGGCACCGACGTCGCCATCGAGGCCAGTGACCTCACCCTCGTCGGCGGCGATCTGCGCTCGGCGGCCGACGCCGTGCGCCTGTCCGCGGCGGACGCTCAGGACGATCAAGGCCAACCTCTTCTGGGCCTTCGCCTACAACGTGGCGGCCATCCCCCTCGCCGCCGCCGGCCGGCTCGACCCGATGGTCGCCGGGGCCGCCATGGCGGCGTCGAGTCTCTTCGTCGTCACCAACAGCCTCCGCCTGCGGCGCTTCGACCGGGCCGAAGGGCGCTGAGCAGGAGCTCAGTCGTCGTCGGCGCCGCCGCTGTCCTCGTGGTCGGCGCTGCTGCCCACGACGTTGAAGTTCTCGTCGAGCTGGACGTCGACCTGGCTGCCGTCGTCGAGGGTGACCTCGACCTCGTAGTAGCTCTCCTCGTCGCCGACCTCGGTCTCGGTGACCCGGCCGCCGCCGGTGGACTCGAGCGCTGCGGCGCTCGCTCGATCGAGGTCGGTTCCGGTGATCGGCGCCTCGTTGTCGTCGCCCCCGGAAGCCACGGCGACGCCGGTCCCGACGGCCGCGGCCGCCACCACGGCGGTGCCGGCGGCGATGAGCAGGATCCTCCGTTGCATGGTGCTGCCTCCTTCGCCGGGAGTATGCGCCACCTTGCCTGAATCCGGCCTGACTCGCACCGCGGCGGGGGCCCTGTTCAGCGGCTGTTCAGCTCGCGCGAGCCACACTGACCGGGGAGGTCTCCGGTGAAGGTGCTGCTCGTCGAGGACGACACGAAGATCGCAACGGCCGTCCGCCGCGGCCTCGCGGCCGAGGGCTTCACCGTCGAGGTGGCCAGCGACGGTGACGACGGCGCCTGGCTGGCGGCCGAGGGGACCTACGACCTGATCGTGCTCGACCTCATGCTCCCCGGTCGGAGCGGCTTCCGCATCTGCGCCGACCTCAGGGCGGCGGGCGACTGGACGCCGGTCCTCGTGCTGACGGCGAAGGACGGCGATCTCGACCAGGCCGAGGCGCTCGAGACCGGCGCCGACGACTACCTCACCAAGCCGTTCTCGTTCCCCGTCCTCGTCGCCCGCATCCGGGCGCTCCTGCGCCGCGCCGGCGCTCGGCCGACGCCGGTGTCGGTCGGCGACCTCCGCATCGACCCAGGGGCGCGCCGCGTGTGGCGGGGCGAAGCCGAGGTCGAGCTCACCGCCCGCGAGTTCGACGTGCTGGAGCACCTCGTGCGTCGCGCCGGGCAGGTCATCGCCAAGCGGGAGATCCTCGCCGGGGTGTGGCCGTTCGACTTCGACGGCGACGCCAACATCGTCGAGGTCTACATGCGCCGGCTCCGCAAGAAGGTCGACGAGCCCTTCGGACGGTCCTCGATCCAGACGGTGCGTGGCGCCGGCTACCGGATCGTCGGCGATGGCTGAAGGGAGCCGGAAGCCCCGGCTGCTGCGGTCGGTCCGGGCCCGCGTGACCGCGGCGGCCGTCATCGGCGTGCTCGCCGTACTCGTCGTCGCCGCGGTCCTGTTGGTCGCGACGCAGCGACGCTTCCTCACCGAGGAGCTCGAGGAGACGCTCGTCGCCGCGGCCGACACCCACGCCCGCGAGGCCGAAGCCGAGGGGGCAGAGGACCTGCCGAGCCCGACCGACGACGACGGCGTGGCCCAGATCGTCGACGCCGACGGGATCGTCGTGGCGTCCACGCCCAACCTGGCCGGCCGGCCGCCGATCGCCGATCCGCCGCCCGAGGGCGAAGCGTCGGTGACGCGCACGATCGACGGCATCCCCTTCGACGCCGGCCCCTACCTCGTGCTCTCGCGGCGGGCCGGTACGAACGTGATCCACGTCGGCGCGACCCTCGCCGACATCGACGAGTCGAGCCGGATCCTGGCGACCTCCTTCGCCGTCGCCATCCCCGTGGTCACGCTCGTGCTCGCCGTGCTCGTGTGGTGGCTGGTCGGGAGGACGCTGCGCCCGGTCGAGGCGATCCGGGCCGAGGTCGACGCCATCGAAGGCGCCGACCTCCATCGCCGCGTCCCCCAACCCGACGGTGACGACGAGATCGCCCGCCTGGCGCGGACGATGAACTCGATGCTGGGGCGGGTCGAAGCCGCCTCCGCCCGCCAGCGCCGGTTCGTCGGCGACGCATCCCACGAGCTGCGGACGCCGCTGACGCGGATGCGGGCGGAGCTCGAGGTCGACCTCGCCCACCCCGCCGAGGCCGACCTGACCGCCACGCACCGCAGCGCGCTGGACGAGGTGATCGGGTTGCAGCGCCTCGTCGACGATCTCCTCGCCCTGGCGCGCTCGGACGCCGGCGTCGTCGCCACGAGCAACACCGGCGGTCGACCTCTCGGCACTGGCCCGGCGCCAGGCGGATCGGGTCACCCGGCCCGGCCTCGCCGTCGACGTCCGCGCCGGCGCCGTCGTGGTGCCAGGCGACGCCGACGACCTGGCGCGAGCCGTCGGCAACGTCGTCGACAACGCCGCCCGGTACGCCCGCGCCGGCATCTGGATCGAGGTCGCCCTGCGCGACGGCCACGGCGTGCTCGCCGTGGCCGACGACGGCCCGGGCATCCCCGAAGCCGACCGCGAGCGGGTGTTCGAGCGCTTCACGCGCCTCGACGCGGCGCGTGGCGCCGGCACCGGTGGCACCGGTCTCGGTCTGGCCATCGCCCGAGAGATCGTCGAGCGGCACGGCGGGACGATTCGCGTCGACCCCGACCGCGACGACGGCGCTCGGCTCGTGATCGAGCTCCCGGCGACGCGTTCCTAGGCTGGCGTCGTGCACGACCCGGTCGGCATCGAGCTCGCCTGCCTCGACCTGGCCGGGACCACTGTCGCCGACGACGGGGCGGTCGAGCAGGCCTTCCGGACCGCGATCGCCGGGTTCGACGTCGATGTCGATGCCGCCGTCGACCACGTGCGGGCGACGATGGGCATGTCGAAGATCGTCGTGTTCCGCGACCTCCTGGCCGACGAGGCCAGGGCCCAGGAGGCCAACGGGAGGTTCGAGGCCGCCTACGCGTCCGTCGTGGCCGGCGGTGGAGCCGCCGCCCTCCCGGGCGCCGCCGACGCGATCGCCGCGCTCCGGGCCGCCGGGGTCAAGGTGTGCCTGACGACCGGCTTCTCGGCGTCGACGCGCGACGCCGTCCTCGACGCCGTGGGGTGGCGCGACGCGATCGACCTCGCACTCACGCCCGAGGAGTCCGCCGGCGGGCGGGGCCGGCCCCACCCCGACATGATCCTCACCGCCGTGCTGCGGCTCGGCGTCACCGACGTGCGGGCCGTCGCCGTCGCCGGCGACACCGCGAGCGACCTGTGGGCCGGGTGGCACGCCGGCGCGTCGGTCGTGGCCGGTGTCCTCACCGGGGCCCATGACCGGGCGACGCTGTCGGCGGCGCCGCACACCCATCTCCTCGACTCGGTGGCCGACCCTCCCGGCCCTCGTGGTCGCGCCCGGTCTCGACTGAGCAGGGCTGCGACGCGGTAGCGCCTCGGTCTCAGGTCTCCCGGAACCGGAGCTCGCCGATCCAGACCGCCGGGACCTCCCACGTCCAGGCGTCGATCGTCAGCCCGATGTCGGGGTCGCCGCCCCACCACCCGTACTTCGCACCCATCACGTCACCGGCGTCGCGTCGCGACGTCCCCGAAGTCACGGCGCGGGCGCGGCCGTCGAGCCAGCGCTCGCCGATGCGCACCGCCACTGCCGGTTCGGCGAGCAGGTTGCGGTACCAGTCGCTGGTGGGCCCGTTGCCCGCGATCAGCACGACCTCCGCGCCACGCACACCGAACCAGATCTCGATGTCGTGCGGCCGGCCGCTCCGTCGGCCCCGGGTCACGAACCGGCACACGTCGTCCTCCGCATGGTCGGCGAGATGGGCAGCGACGTCGTCCACGGTGGACCATGCTCGTTCGCCATGTCCGGCCTCGTCACCACCCGTCAGGACCTCCAGCGGGTGGCGACCCACGTGCTCGCCCGTCGCCGCCACGCCGTCACCGGCCGCTTCGGCCTGCGGGCCACGCCCGGGGGGTTCGGGACACCGGCGTTCGGCGCCGACGTCGAGGTCCTACGGGTCGCGGGCCCGGCGCTCGTGCGCGAGCGCGGGGGCGACGCGGCCTTCCTCCCGCTCGACGGCGCGACCCTCGCCGAGCTCGCCGCCTTCGCCGGCGTCGATCTCGCCCCGCCCTTCGCGGTCGGCGCCGACACCCCGCCCCTCGGCGATCCCGGCGCACCGCTCCGCCTCGACGCCGGCGCGCTCGAGGTCTTCGCCGGCTGGTACGACCTCGGCTGGCGTGCCCTCGACGCCGTCGTCGCGCCCCGGGGCCCGGCGGCGCGCCCGTCGGTCGTCCAGCTGTGGCCGGAGCACTTCGACGCCGCCGGCGCCCTCAGCTTCGGGCCCGACGAGGGGCAACGGTGCACCCTCGGGGCCTCGCCCGGCGACAGCACGTCGGACGAGCCGTACCTCTACGTCGGTCCGTGGGGCGCCGACCGGCCGGGTGACCCGGCGTACTGGAACGCGCCGTTCGGTGCCGTGCTCCGCGGCCGGCCGTCCTCGCCGCGCCCGACCCGCTCGCCACGGCCGTCGAGTTCTTCCGCACCGGCCTCGACCTGCTCGGATCGGCGGTGGCAACCGGCGCATAGCGCGTACGACCACCGCCGGTAGGGAACACTCTCCGGGGTACGCGTCTTGCACTGAGGCGTGGTGTTACGGTTTCATGACGGTCCGACGGGACCACAGGAGGGGACGCGGGCATCGTGCCGCACGGATCGAGGGTGAGGTGGAGCACGAAGGCGGCAGCCGTCCTGGCTGGGCTCCTTGCCGTCTCCGTGCTCCCGGGCATCTCCGGGGCCGCACCCGGCGCCCCGCGCGACGCCCGCGAGGAGCGCGAGCGCGTCCGCCAGCAGCGGGCCGATGTCGCCCAGAACCTCGACGTGCTGCGCGCCCAGGACGACGAGGTCGAGCAGGCACTGGCCGACCTCCAGGCCAACGTCGCCGGCCAGGAGGCGGCCCTGGCCGATGCCCAGCAGGCCGCCGCCGCCGCCGAGGCCGAGCTGGCCGCCGCCCGCGCGCCGCGAGCAGGAGACCCAAGCCGAGATCGACGGCTTGCACGCCACGCTCGCCGACGTCGCCGTCGAGGCCTACATCAACGCCGGCACCCTCGACGACGCTGCCGCCGTGCTCCGCACCGACGACATCGAGAGCGCGGTGCAGCGCCGGGAGCTCGTGCACCTCCGCGCCGGCCAGTACCAGGAGGTCCTCGACCGGCTCCGCTCGCTCTCGGAGGACCTCGCCATCGCTCGTGGCCAGGCCCAGCAGGCCTCGGCGGCCGCCGCGCAGTTCCAGGGCGAGGTCGCCGACCGGCTCCACGAGGTGGAGGCGGCGCCGCGACCAGCAGGCCGATGTCGCCGCCCAGGTCGACGCCCGCATCGAGCACGCGCTCGGCGAGGCCGCGAACCTCGAGGCGCTCGACGCCCAGCTGGCCGCCCAGATCGCCGCCGAGCAGGCGGCCATCGCCGCCCGCAACCGGCGCAGCGGCAGCGGTCCCGCCGGCACCGCCAGCAGCCCGATCGGCACCATCGGCCTGACGACGGTCCGCGGCATCACCGTGGCCTCGGAGATCGCCGGCCAGCTCGAGTCGATGCTGGCCGCGGCCGAGGCCGACGGCATCGTGCTCAGCGGCGGCGGCTACCGGTCCTCCGACTCGCAGATCGCACTGCGACGGGCCCACTGCGGCGACAGCGACTACGCCATCTACGAGGCGCCGCCGTCGTCGTGCAGCCCGCCGACGGCCCGGCCCGGTCAGTCGATGCACGAGCGGGGCCTGGCCATCGACTTCACCTACCAGGGCCGGGTCATCAGCTCGCGCAGCAGCCCCGCGCTTCCAGTGGCTGGCGAGCCACGCCGGCAGCTACGGCTTCACCAACCTGCCGACCGAACCCTGGCACTGGTCGACGAACGGCGAGTAGTCGGCGCCGCCTCCCGCGGCCCCGGCGATCAGGACGAGGCGCCCGAGTACCGGCGCAGGCCGCGCCGGAACACCGTCCGGCTGATCGCGACGAGGGCGACGGCCATGGCCACCGCGGTGAGCGCCCCGCTCAGGTCGAGGCGCGACGTGATCGCCTCCGAGGGCACGGTGACGGCGAAGGCGAGCGGGATGAGGAACGTCAGCGACGGCCCGCAGCCAGCCGGGATAGATGCCGACCGGGTACTGGCCGGCGCGGTAGACGCCGGTGAAGAGCTCCTGGACCTCCTCCATCCGCACGAGCCAGAACCCGGCGCTGGCGAGGAGCAGCCAGAAGCAGTACACGCACACGGCGCCGACGGCGAGCAGCAGCACGAACCCGGCGAGCGACGACCACCCGAAGCCGCTCGAGCTGGACGACGGCGACGGCGATCACGATGGCGCCGACGGCGATGTCGACGGCCTGCCAGATGCGCACCTCGCGCACGCTGACCAGGACCTGCGCCGTCCTCGGGCTTGGTCAGGACGTAGTCGAGCGTGCCGAGCCGGATCTCCTCGAGCATCCGCGTCATGTTCGGCTCGATGACGGTGCGGATGATCCCGCCCATCAAGGTGAAGACGCCCATGACGGCGAGCAGCTGCGGACGGGTCCACCCGCCGAGCTCCTCGGTGCGGTCGAACACGAGCGCGAGCGACGACGAGCCCGGTGCCGAGGGCGAGCAGCGACTGCACGAGTTGCACGACGAAGTTCGACGCGGTACTGCAGCTCGTTCATCGCCCCGACGCGGAGGAACAGCGCGCGAGGCGGGCCGCGTCGCGGGGCTCGTGCGATCGCGGCGTGCGCCGGCGGACGGCGTGGTCATCCGCCGACCGCCGAGAACCTCCGGACGCCCCGGCGCCACACGATGCGGACGAGCACGATCCCGACGGCGATCCAGAACAGCTGGGCCAGGAGCCCCAGGACGAGCTCGTCGTTGTCGATCGGGCCGACCAGCGCGGTGATCGGGAAGGCGAAGGTCCACTGGAACGGGAGGAAGTCGGCGAGGTGCTGGGCCCAGTCGGGCAGCAGCGCCATGGGCACGAGCCGCCCCGACAGGAGCAGCTCGGCGACGAAGTACGCCTCGTAGAGCGCCGCGACCCGCGTCGTCCAGAACGTGACCATGCCGAGGACCCACAGCAGCAGCGACCGGATGAGGTACGCCCCCCAGATGGCGACGGCGAACGTGGCCCACTGGGCCGCGGTCGGGTCGAGGGCGGGGCGGAAGGCGAGCGCGAGCGCCCCCGCGAGCGGCAGCCAGAGGACGATCACGACGACCTTCCAGCCGGCGAACGAGCCGAGGTCGTGGTGGATCGGGTGGATGGGTTGGACGAGCTGGCCGGCGAGCTGGCCCTCCCGCACCCGCTCCTCCCAACCGTACGGCGTGAACACGATGTTCATGTTCCGGACGAGGGTCCAGACGATGTAGTACGCGGCGAAGGTCTCCGGCGTGTAGCCCTCGACCGAGCCGCCGTTGCTCTCGGCGATCGACGACCACACCACGAGGTAGATGACCGGCTCGGCGATCATGCCGATCATGTAGAAGTAGTTGGCCGCCCGGTACTGGAACTGGGTCAGCACCGAGGTCCGCATCAACGTCGCGTAGAGGGACGCCATCGACCGCAGCCGGCCCTCCTCGGGCAGCGGCTCGGCCGCAGTCGCCGCGGTGGACGTGGCGGTCACGGAGGCTCGACCGCGAAGACCTGCTCGATCACGTCGTCGATCGGGGGGTCCTCGATGGTGAGATCGGCCACGGAGAGCTCCGACAGGAGATGGGCGGTGACGGCGGGCGCCTCGTCACGCCCGACGCGGAGCCGGGTCGTGTCGCCGTCGCGGCCGAGCAGCGTGCCGAAGCGCTCGAGCACCGCCTGGGCCGCCACGTCGGACGGATCGGTCAGCCGCACCACGAGGGTCTTGTCGCTGCCGAAGCGGCCGGCGAGCTCGGTGAGCCCGCCGTCGAACAGGGCCCGGCCATGGTGGATGACGACGACGCGCCGGCACAGGGCCTGGACGTCGGCCATGTAGTGGCTGGTGAGGAGGACGGCGGCGCCGTAGCGCCGGCTGTACTCGGCGACGAAGGACCGGATGCGCTTCTGCATGGTGATGTCGAGGCCGAGCGTCGGCTCGTCGAGGAACAGCACGACAGGCCGGTGCAGCAGCGCGCCGGCGATCTCGACCTTCATCCGCTCGCCGAGGGACAGGTTGCGGACGGGCTTGTCGAGGAGGGGGCCGAGGTCGAGCAGCTCGGTCAGCTCGTCGCGCATGGCGGCGAAGTCGGTCACCGGGATCCGGTAGACGGCGCGGAGCAGCTCGAAGGAGTCCTGGGCCGGCAGGTCCCACTGCAGCTGGTTGCGGTTGCCCATGACGAGCGTGATGCGGCGCAGCAGCGCCCGCTCCCGGCGGTCGGGACGGTGCCCGAGGACCGACAGACGGCCCGAGGTCGGGTAGAGCAGTCCGCTCAGCATCTTGAGCGTCGTGGTCTTGCCGGCGCCGTTCGGGCCGAGGAAGCCGACGACCTCGCCGGGCTCGATCGAGAACGACATGCCGTCGACGGCGACCACCTCACGGGTCCGGCGGTGCACGAGGCTGCGCGCCGCGGCCCGCAGGCCCGCATCCCGAACGGGCACGTCGAAGACCTTGCGCAGGTCCTCGACCTCGATGGCGCCCCCCGGCGACGTCGCACTCATTGGCGCGGCGAAGCTATCTGCCGCCCGGCCCGGGCTCGCAGGAGGTTCCGGCCGTCAGTAGGGTCCGGCCATCCGGAAGGGGAGCACATGGCTGAGGTGCACGGGTCTTGCGACGAGCGCTTCGAGGGCGTGCGGGCGGCGCTGGCGGCGAACTTCGACGCCGGCCTCGACGTGGGCGCGTCGGCCGCCGTCGTGCTCGACGGTGAGCTCGTCGTCGACGTCTGGGGTGGTGTCATCGACGACGACGGCACGCCGTGGGACCGCGACACGATCGTCAACGTCTACTCGACGACGAAGACCATGACGGCGTTGTCGGCCCTGCTGCTCGCCGACCGCGGCGAGCTCGACGTCGACGCGCCGGTCGCCACGTACTGGCCGGAGTTCGCGGCCAACGGCAAGGACGGCGTCCTCGTCCGGCACCTCCTCGGCCACACCGCGGGGCTCGCCGGGTGGTCGGTTCCGATGCAGGTCGAGGACCTGTACGACTGGGAGCTGGCGACGTCGCGCCTCGCCGCCCAGGAGCCCTGGTGGGAGCCGGGCACCGCCTCGGGCTACCACGCCCTCACCCAGGGCTTCCTCGTCGGCGAGGTCGTGCGCCGCATCACCGGCGCCACCGTCGGCGAGTTCTTCGCCAAGGAGCTCGCCGGCCCCCTCGGTGCCGACTTCCACATCGGGACCGGTCCCGAGCACGACGACCGCGTCGCCGCCCTGATCCCACCCCCACCACTCGAGCTGCCCCCGGAAGCGACCCCCGACAGCATCGCCGTGCGCACGCTGACGAACCCGCTGCTCGACGCGACCGAGTCGTTCACGATCCCGTGGCGGCGGGCCGAGATCCCCGCGGCCGGCGGCCACGGCAACGCCCGCTCGGTGGCGCGTGTCCAGTCCGTGCTGTGCGGCGCCGAGGTCGGCGGGAAGCGGCTGCTGTCCGAGGCGGGGGCCGACCGCGTCTTCCAGGTCCAGAACGTGGGCACCGACCTCGTGCTCGGCGCGCCCCTGCGCCTCGGCATCGGCTACGGGATCAACGGCGCCGAGGTTCCGATCGGGCAGGGCGACCGCACGTGCTTCTGGGGCGGCTGGGGCGGCTCGCTGGTCATCAACGACCTCGACGCCCGGATGACGGTCGCCTACGTGATGAACCGCATGGGCGAGGGCACCCTCGGCGACGCTCGGGGCGCCGACATCGTGATGGCCGCCTACGAGGCCCTCTAGCAATGTGCGCCCTCCGGTACTGACCGACACCGGAGATCTGCGACAGTTCGGCGATGGCGTCGAACGTCCGCCGTGCCGTCGACGCCGACGCCGAGGCCATCCGGTCCATCTACAACCCCGAGGTCCTGGAGTCGACGGTCACGTTCGACCTCGTGCCCCGCTCGCTCGAGGAGCAACGGGAGTGGCTCCGCGCTCGGTCGGGTGCCCACGCCGTCCTCGTCGCTGTCGATGGGGACGACGAGGTCGTCGGCTTCGGCTCGTTGTCGCCGTACAAGGACCGAGCGGCGTACTCGACGACCGTCGAGGACTCGGTGTACGTGCGCCGTGACCAGCAGGGCCAGGGAGTGGGCCGCCTGCTCCTGGCCGAGCTCGTCGGTGTCGCCACCGCCCACGGCTTCCACACCGTGATGGCGAGGATCGTCGGCGGCCACGACGCTTCGATCCGCCTTCACGCCGGCCTCGGGTTCGAGATCGTCGGCACCGAGCGCGAGGTCGGCCGCAAGTTCGGTCGGTGGCTCGACGTCGTCGTGATGCAGCGGCTGCTGTAGTCAGGAGTCCCGGTGGCGCGACGTGATCCACCGGGGGCGGGCCTTGGCCGTATCGGCCCCCCGCGTTGGCAGGCGGTTCAAGTACTGCGGGTGAGGCGGCGGCGGGCGCGATCGACCTCGGGGGACTCGGCGTCGGGCTCGATGATCGCCAGCGCGCCGGTGAGGGCCTCGAGGCGGGCCCAGCTGGCCACGTCCTCGTCGTCGGTGAGGTAGATCAACTGCGGGGAGCCCGAGGTGTGCGACAGGAGCTCGAGCAGGGCGGGCTTGGCGGAGCGGTCGAGCTCGGCGAAGGGATCGTCGAGGATCAGGGGGAGCCCCTCGGTGCCCCCGCCCAGGCGGCGCAGCTCGGCCAGGCGGCCGATCAGGACGCGGGCGAGGTGGTCGGTCGTCGTGTCGTCGTCGTTCACGTGCTCGGCCACGGCCATCGAGGCGTGCGACGAGATGTCGAGCCGCACCCGAGCGGCGGCGTTGATCTCTTCGTAGTGGTCGATCGCCCATTCGACCGGGACGTCGCCGGCGAGGGCCTTCCAGTCGGCGGTCGCCCGCCGGTGCGTCTCGCCGACGGCGATGAGCCGCTTGCGGGCCTGGTCGGACGACAGCATCCCGTTCACCCGCTGCAGGTGGAAGCCGAGGTAGGACTGGGCGCCGGCGGCCGCCAGGGCGTCGGCCTCCGCCCCGCGGGCCCGCTCGGCCCTCGTCCGGGTGTGCACCGAGACGAGCATGGTGATCGTGGCGAACAGCAGGAGCACCGCGGCCGCCGCCTCGATGCCGGACATGGCGGCCGCGCCGGCGGCGATGGTCGACAGCCCGCCGACCGCGAGGGTGATGCGCCGCAACCGCTCGTGCCGGGCCTGGGCGTCCTCGACGCGCCGGTGGTGCTCCTCGATGCGCTCGATGATCTCGGCGTCCTCGGGGGCCGACCCGACGGCCTCGGCTTCGGTCTGGAGCGCCGTCTCGGCGCTCAGGACGGCCTCGGCGGCAGCCCACAGCTCCGGCTGGTCGGCGGCGGCGAGCTGACCGACGAGCTGCGCGCCGTGGGTGGCGGCCTGCAGGTCGGCGGCGCCGAAGCGGAGCTTGCGGCGGGCGGAGGTCGCGTCGAGGCCGGCCCGATCGAGCAGGTTCACGCGGCCGTCGGCGGCCCGGAACTCGTTGGTGACGTCGCAGGCGCGGTCGACGTCGACCACGCGCGCCGCCGCACCGGTCGGCCGGAACACGGCCAGCCGCCGACCCCCGTCCTCGACCGCCTCGAGGTGGACTCCAGACCGGTTGCTCGACAAGGCCCCGACGAGCTCGCCGACGAGAGCATCGCGTTCGACGCGCCCGACCCCGGCGATCACGGTGAGTCGGGGATGGAGGTCGAGACAGAAGCTGTTGTCGCCCGCTTCGATGACCAAACGCTCGTAACGCACGGTCACTGATCGGCCCAGAAGGGGGCGAACTTGAGCGTTCGGGCATCTCGCGCCATCCCGGTTGGAGGCTCTGACGTGGCCCCGCTACCGTGTGCGGTCCGCACCCGGCGGGTCCTCCCGCGCGAGCGGTGGTCTGCCCCCTTAGCTCAGTCGGCAGAGCACAGCCATGGTAAGGCTGGTGTCGTGGGTTCGATTCCCACAGGGGGCTCGGAGCACGGTCACAGCAAGCCCCACAGTCGAGGCGGCGTCGCAAGCTACGCCGCATCAGAGGAGCCGGCTTCGCCGGCACGACATACCGAGGCGGCGTAGCTCAGATGGTCAGAGCACTCGGCTCATAATCGAGGTGTCGCCGGTTCGATCCCGGCCGCCGCCACCACCCGAACAACGGAACACGCACTGAAAGGCAGCCAGGTCATGGGCAAGGAGAAGTTCGAGCGGACGAAGCCCCATTTGAATATCGGGACGATGGGTCATATTGATCATGGGAAGACGACGCTCACGGCTGCGATCACGAAGGTGTTGGCGGAGCGCAACCCGAACGTGCAGTTCACGGCGTTCGATCAGATCGACAAGGCGCCGGAGGAGAAGCAGCGGGGGATCACGATCAATATCGCCCATGTGGAGTATGAGACGGACAATCGTCACTACGCCCATGTCGACATGCCGGGTCACGCTGATTACATCAAGAACATGATCACGGGGGCGGCCCAGGTCGATGGGGCGATCCTGGTGGTGGCGGCCACGGATGGTCCGATGCCCCAGACCCGGGAGCATGTGTTGTTGGCTCGTCAGGTGGGTGTCCCCTCGATCGTGGTGGCGCTGAACAAGGTCGACGCCGTCGATGACGAGGAGCTGTTGGAGCTGGTCGAGCTCGAGGTGCGCGAGCTCCTCAACGAGTACGAGTTCCCTGGTGATGACACGCCGGTGGTGCGCGTCAGCGCCCTCAAGGCGCTCGATGGCAACGAGGATGCCGCCAACGGCGTCCTGGAGTTGATGAACGAGGTCGACTCGTTCGTACCGGAGCCGGTCCGGGAGTTGGACAAGCCGTTCTTGATGCCGATCGAGGATGTGTTCTCGATCACGGGGCGGGGCACGGTGGTGACCGGCAAGGTCGAGCAGGGTCGGATCCATACCGGTGATGAGGTGGAGATCGTGGGGATCCGCCCGACCCAGAAGACGGTCTGTACCGGTGTGGAGATGTTCCGCAAGCTCCTCGATGAGGGCCAGGCCGGTGACAACATCGGGGCGTTGCTTCGGGGCACGAAGAAGGAGGAGGTGGAGCGGGGCCAGGTGCTGTGCAAGCCCGGCTCGATCACCCCCCACAGCCGAGTTCGAGGGTCAGGTCTATGTGTTGACCAAGGACGAGGGTGGGCGCCACAAGCCGTTCTTCGCCAACTATCGGCCCCAGTTCTTCTTCCGGACCACCGATGTGACCGGGACCGTGGAGCTGCCCGAGGGCACCGAGATGTGCATGCCCGGCGACAACACCCTCATGAAGGTCACCCTCATCCACCCCATCGCCATGGACGAAGGCCTCCACTTCGCCATCCGCGAGGGCGGCCGCACCGTCGGCGCCGGCCGCGTCACCAAGATCATCAAGTAAAGGGACCGACGATGGCATCCAAAGCGAACGAGAAGCGGGTGGCGGTCACCCTCGAGTGCACCGTCTGCAAGCGGCGCAACTACATCACCGAGAAGAACCGCGTGAACGACCGCGAGCGCATCGAGATGAAGAAGTACTGCCGGTGGGACCGGCAGCACACGGTTCACAAGGAAACCCGCTGACGGGTTTCGGGAACGTGGTAGCTCCTTGACGGTCGACGACGTAACCCCCTCCGACGATCCCGGGTCAGATCCGCCCGAGATGGTTGATCCGTCCGGTCACGCCGCACTGGTGGCCCGGGCCCGACTGGGCGACCAGGAGGCGTTCGAGCAGCTGGTCAGCGACACGTACGCCGGGACGTACACGCTGGCTCTCCGGCTGACCGGCAACGAGGAGGATGCGCGAGACGTGGTCCAGGAGTCGTACCTGCGGGCCTACAAGGGGCTGAAGCGCTTCCGCGGCGACGCGCAGTTCACGACGTGGCTGTACCGGATCACCGCCAACTGCGCGAACACCCACCTCGGGAAGCGCTCGCGCCGCCGGACCGAGGTCCTGCCCGACGACCTCGCCGTCGCCGATGTCGACCCCGAGCGCGACCCCTCCGCTCGCGCCGACGCCACCCTCCTGCGGGACCGGCTGGAGGAGGCGCTCGAGCACCTTCCGCCGAAGCTCCGTGCCGTCGTCGTGCTCCGCGACGTCTACGACCTCCCGCACGAGGCCATCGCCGCCGAGCTCGGGATCTCCGAGTCGGCGGCGAAGGTGCGGCTCCACCGGGCGCGCAAGAAGCTGCGCGAAACGGTCTTCCCGTCCCGCGGGCCGGGGGTCGACGACGAGGAGGTCGCCGATGCGGTGTGAAGATGTTGCCGACGTCCTGGCCGAGGCCGCCGACGGCACCCCCGTCCAGGACCGCGCCACCCGCCGCCACGTCGAGCGCTGCCTGCGCTGCCAGGCCGACCTCGTCCAGTACCGCAAGCTGCTCCGAGCGCTGCACAACCTCCGCACCGAGGTGCTCGAGCCGGCTCCCGGTCTGCTCGCCGACATCCTCGCCAACCTGGAGGCCGCCGGCGAACGGCGGGCCGTGCGCAGCATGCTCAACGGGCGCCGGTGGGCGTACGCCGGGGGCATCGCCGCGGCGACCGCCGCCGGGGCCGCCGGGGCGATCCTGTTCGCCAGCCGAGCCCGGAAGCTGAAGCCCGCCAGCTGAGCCTGCTCGAGGTCGCCTCGCTCCGCGGGAGACCCGGCCGCTATCCTCCGCAGGTCCTACCCAGAGGGCAGTAGCTCAACTGGCAGAGCAGCGGTCTCCAAAACCGCAGGTTGGGGGTTCGAGTCCCTCCTGCCCTGCTCTTCGACCTTTCCGAGGGAAGCACCATGGCCATGAACCGAGCGCAGAAGCGCATGCTGCAGCGGCAGGGTGCACTCGGCGCGGACGGTGAGGCGACCCGGGAACGGCCCCAGCAGGCGCGCAAGGGCCCACCCACGCCGCAGCAGCGGGAGCAGGCCAAGGAGAAGCGGACCTCGCCGCCCCAGTTCCTGCGGGAGGTGCGTGCCGAGCTCCGCAAGGTCGCGTGGCCGACCCGCTCGGAGGTCGTCAACTACTCGATCATCGTGCTCTTCGCCATCATCGCCATGACGGCGTTCATCGCCCTGGTCGACTACGGCTCCTCCGAATTCGTCCTCAAGCTCTTCGATGACTGAGACCATGACTGACTTCACTGACGAACCCACCGACACCGACGAGGGCGCCCCTGACGGCGCCGTGCTCACCGACGACGCCATCCAGGCCGACGAAACCGACGTCGAGGCCGACGTCGTCACCGAGGACGAGCTCCTCGACGAGGCGGAGGCCGACGACGTCGAACCGGCGATCTCGCCGTACGAGAAGCCGGGCAAGTGGTACGTCGTCCACACGCAGTCGGGCTACGAGAAGAAGGTGCGCTCGAACCTCGAGGCCCGCATCTCCTCCATGAACATGGAGGAGCGCATCCACGAGGTCGTCATCCCGATGGAGGACGTGATCGAGTTCAAGAACGGCAAGAAGGTCGTCGTCCAGAAGAAGGTCTTCCCGGGCTACCTCCTCGTCCGTTGCGACCTCGACGACGACTCCTGGTACGTCATCCGCAACACCCCCGGCGTCACCGGCTTCGTCGGCCAGGGCGCCAAGCCGTCGCCGTTGCGCCGGCGCGATGTCGAGACCTTCCTGCTGGTCAAGACCGACGAGCAGAACGAGGCGGCCAAGCGCAGCGCCAAGCCGAAGCTCGACTACGAGCTGGGCGAGACCGTCAGGGTCAAGGAAGGCCCCTTCGCCGACTTCTCCGGCGAGATCATCGAGATCAACGAGGACCACCTCAAGGTCAAGGTGCTCGTCAACATCTTCGGCCGGGAGACCCCCGTCGAGCTCGAGTTCAGCCAGGTGGCGAAGCTCTAAACGCTTCTGCCACCATCACCCGTCCCCTTTCGCAGCAAGTAGAGGCACCTTTCCCATGGCCAAGAAGAAGGTCGCGGCCCTCGTCAAGATCCAGATCCCGGCCGGCAAGGCGACGCCGGCGCCGCCCGTCGGCACCGCGCTCGGCCCCCACGGCGTGGCGATCATGGACTTCTGCAAGGCCTACAACGCCGCCACCGAGAGCCAGGTCGGCACGATCGTGCCGGTCGACATCACCATCTTCGAGGACCGGACCTTCACGTTCGTCCTCAAGACCCCGCCGACGCCGGTCCTGCTCCGCCAGGCCGCCGGGCTCGACAAGGGCAGCCAACGACCCGGCAAGGACATCGCCGGCAGCGTCACCATGGCCCAGGTCGAGGAGATCGCCAAGACGAAGATGCCCGACCTGAACGCGAACGACATCGAGGCGGCGAAGCTCCAGGTCGCCGGCACTGCCCGGTCGATGGGGCTCCAGGTCCGCGACTGACGGCACGATGCCTCGGCGGGGCCCCGGCCCCTACGCCATGACCCCCGCAGGAGGACCTCGCCTGCGGACCCGGGACCACGAGGGAGCCGAAGGAGAACCCATGGCGCAGCACGGCAAGAAGTTCATCGACGCGACCCGCCGCTTCGACCGCGACCACCTCTTCAGCCCGGCTGAGGCGCTCGACCTCGCCAAGCAGCTGGCGCCGGCCAAGTTCGACGAGACCGTCGAGCTCGCCGTGCGGCTCGGCGTCGACCCCCGCAAGGCCGACCAGATCGTGCGCGGGACCGTCGCCCTCCCGGCCGGGACGGGCAAGGACGTACGCGTCGCCGTGTTCGCGACGGGCGACGCCGCCGCCGAGGCCCGCGCCGCCGGCGCCGACCACGTCGGGGCCGACGATCTCGCGGCCCAGGTCGAGGGCGGGATGCTCGACTTCGACGTCGCCATCGCCACCCCCGACCTCATGCCGCTCGTCGGCCGGCTCGGCCGCGTGCTCGGCCCCCGGGGCCTGATGCCGAACCCGAAGACCGGCACCGTCACCACCGACGTGGCCAAGGCCGTCGAGGACTTCAAGGGCGGCAAGGTCGAGTACCGCACCGACCGCTACGGCAACATCCACGTACCCCTCGGCAAGGTCAGCTTCGAGCCGGCCAAGCTCAGCGAGAACTTCCGGGCCGTCATCGACGAGCTCAACCGGGCCAAGCCGGCGTCGGCGAAGGGCCGCTACATCCGCAAGATCGCCATCTCCACGACCATGGGCCCCGGCATCAAGGTCGACCCCGCCCGTTTGCAAGGACGACGCGCTCGGCGTCGTAGCCTTCCCGGCTCCACAACCGAATCGCTCGCCCAAGACCTCCGGTGCGCTCGTCCAGAGCGCTGAAAGGGACTCCGGTCCCGCCCGAGCAGGTGGACACCTCCGGATCTCACTCGGTGGCGTTCGCTGTATGCGAGCCCCGAGCACTGGCGTAGGGGCAGGGGCCCCCGCCGGAACACAGAGAGGAGGTGACAGAGCTTTGGACAACCCCCGAGCCGAGAAGGTCGCGGTGGTCGACGAGGTGCGCGAGCGCTTCGACGGTGCGAACGCAGCCCTGCTGACCGAGTACCGCGGCCTGAACGTGGCGTCGCTGGCCCAGCTGCGCCGCGCCCTGCGCGACGCCGGTGGCGAGATGAAGGTCTACAAGAACACCCTCGTCCGCTTCGCCGCCCGCGACCTGGGTCTCGACATCGAGGCCCTCCTGACCGGACCGACCGCCATCGCCTTCGTCGACGGCGACCCCGTGAACGTGGCGAAGGCGCTCCGCGACTTCGCCCGGACCAACCCGGCGCTCGTCGTGAAGGGCGGCCTGCTCGGCGACAAGACCTTGTCGGCCGCCGAGACCCAGGCCCTCGCCGACGTCGAGCCCCGCGAGGTGCTGCTGGCCAAGCTGGCCGGTGCCATGGCGGCGCCGATGGTCCAGTTCGCCGGCCTGCTCCAAGCCCTGCCCCGCAACTTCGCCTACGGCCTCAAGGCACTCATCGACGTCGCCGAGGCGACGTCAGACGACGCAGTCGCTGCCGAAGTTGCCGAGGAACCCGTCGCCGAGACCGAGCCCGAACCCGAGGCCGAGACCGAGCCGAGCGCCGAGGCACCGGCCCGGCCGAAGCCGCGGCACCCGAACCCGAGACCGAGACCCCCGAGGCGGAGACCCCCGCCGACGAATCCGCTGAGGAGAACTGAAGATGCCCACCCTGACCAAGGACGAGATCCTCGATGCCATCGCCAGCATGTCGGTGCTCGAGCTGAGCGAGCTGCTCAAGGACTTCGAGGAGAAGTTCGGTGTGACCGCGGCGGCTCCCGTCGCCGTCGCCGCTGCCGCCGGACCCGCCGCCGGCGCCCCGGCCGAGGCCGAGGAGGAGAAGGACGAGTTCGACGTCGTGCTCACCGCCGCCGGCGACAAGAAGATCGAGGTCATCAAGGTCGTCCGCCAGGTCGTGTCCGGCCTGGGCCTGAAGGAGGCCAAGGACCTCGTCGACGCCGCCCCCAAGGCGATCCTCGAGAAGGCCTCCAAGGAGGACGCGGAGAAGGCCAAGGCCGCCCTCGAGGAGGCCGGCGCCAGCGTCGAGTTGAAGTAGTCCCGCGGGATTCCGCGACGGCCCCGGCCTGCGGCCGGGGCCGTTTCGTGGGCGGCAAACCTTGACCGATCGGGGCCATTGGCTTACGTTTCCCCGAACGCTCCGGCGCCCCGCGACTGCGGGTTGATCTTGCCGCGTCGCGCGCTGTAGGCTCGCCCTTCGCCGTGCCGTTCCGCGCTCTGCCCCCCGTTTTCCTGGCGGCTGGTCAGCGCGCGCCCTTGGTCGCAGGAGATGACCCTTGCCTGCTCGTAGCACCCGTGAGCGCTATTCGTTCGCGAACCTGACCGAGGCACTTCCGCTTCCGGACCTCATCGCGGTCCAGCGGGAGTCCTTCCGCTGGTTCCTCGAGGAGGGTCTCGCCGAGACCTTCCGCGACATCAGCCCCATCAAGGACTTCAGCGAGACCTTGATGCTGGAGCTGGAGTTCGACCCCCACGACGAGGACCTGCGCCCGCCGCCGAAGTTCACGGTGGAGGAGTGCAAGGAGAAGGACATGACCTACAGCGCGCCGATCTTCGTGCGCGCCCGGTTCATGAACCAGAACACCGGTGAGATCAAGGAACAGACGGTGTTCATGGGCGACTTCCCGATGATGACCGACAAGGGCACCTTCATCATCAACGGCACCGAGCGGGTCGTCGTGTCCCAGCTCGTCCGCAGCCCCGGCGTCATCTTCCAGCCCGGCGAGCGTTACCGCCTGCGGAACCTGGCCAAGCACCAGCTCGTCACCGGCACGATCCACCCCTACCGCGGCGAGTGGATCGAGTTCGACGTCGAGCAGAAGCCGGGCAAGGACCCGACGGCCGGCACCCGCGTCGCCCGCAAGCGCCGCCTGAGCCTCTTCGTCCTCCTGCGCGCCCTCGGCTACGGCGACGACCACTGCCCCGGGTTCCTCGAGGCCTTCGTCCGCGAGTTCTCCTTCCTCGAGGGCCAGTGGGAGAAGGAGCGCGACCTCGCCCCCTCCCAGGAGGAGGCGCTCGTCGAGATCTACAAGCGGGCCCGTCCGGGCGAGCCCCCGTCGGTCGAGTCGGCGCGGGCCTACTTCCGCAACGCCTTCTTCGAGAACCGCCGCTACGACCTGAGCCGGGTCGGCCGCTACAAGCTCAACCGCAAGCTCGGCGCCGAGCTCGACCGCCTGGCCGAGACCTTCCCGATGCTGCAGGGCGCCAACGCCGACGGCGTGCCCTTCCTCGACCGCCCCGATCCCGACCAGGAGGTGCTGAGCCGCTGCGAGGTCCTCGCCGCCTGCACCTACCTGCTCCACCTCGCCCGCGGCACGCAGGGCTACCGCCTCGACGACCAGGACCACTTCGCCAACCGCCGCATCCGGTCGGTCGGCGAGCTGATCCAGAACCAGGTCCGCATCGGCCTGTCCCGCATGGAGCGGGTCGTGCGCGAGCGCATGACGACCCAGGACGTCGAGGCGATCACGCCCCAGACCCTGATCAACATCCGGCCGGTCGTCGCCGCCATCAAGGAGTTCTTCGGCACCAGCCAGCTCTCCCAGTTCATGGACCAGGTGAACCCGCTGTCGGGCCTCACCCACCGGCGTCGCCTCTCGGCCCTCGGCCCCGGCGGCCTGTCCCGCGAGCGCGCCGGCTTCGACGTCCGCGACGTCCACTTCTCCCACTACGGCCGCATGTGCCCGATCGAGACGCCGGAGGGCCCGAACATCGGCCTCATCGGCGCCCTGGCCACCTTCGCCCGGGTCAACCCGTTCGGCTTCATCGAGTCGCCGTACCGCAAGGTCAGCAACGGCAAGGTGTCGGACGACATCGAGTGGCTCGCCGCCGACGAGGAGGAGCTCTACGTCGTCGCCCAGGCGAACACGCCGGTCGACGACAACGGCAACCTGCTCGAGGACCGCGTCCTCGCCCGCCAGTCGCCTCAGGCGACGTCGCTGCAGGACCTGCGCCTCCAGCTCGAGCGCGACGTGTACTTCGCCGCCACGACCGAGATCTCGCTCGGTGCCGCCCGACCGAGGTCCAGCTCATGGACGTCTCGCCGAAGCAGATCGTCTCGGTCGGCGCGGCGCTCATCCCGTTCCTCGAGCACGACGACGCCAACCGCGCCCTCATGGGCGCCAACATGCAGAAGCAGGCCGTGCCCCTCGTGCGGGCCGAGGCGCCGTACATCGGCACCGGCATCGAGGCCCGCGCCGCCCGCGACGCCGCCGACATGGTGCTCGCCGAGGACGACGGCGTCATCACCGACGTCGACGGCACGGCCATCACCGTCGACTACGCGGCCAAGCCGGGCACGCGCCGCCGGATCCACCGCCTGATGAAGTTCGAGCGGTCGAACCAGGACAGCTGCATCAACCAGAAGCCGCTCGTCGTCGCCGGCCAGAAGGTCAAGAAGGGCGACGTCCTCGCCGACGGCCCCTCCACCGACCGGGGCGAGCTCGCTCTCGGCAAGAACCTCCTCGTCGCGTTCATGCCGTGGGAGGGCTACAACTTCGAGGACGCCATCATCCTCTCCGAGCGGGTGGTGCGCGACGACGTGCTCACGTCGATCCACATCCACGAGCACGAGATCGACGCCCGCGACACCAAGCTCGGTCCCGAGGAGATCACCCGGGACATCCCCAACCTCTCCGAGGAGATCCTCAAGGACCTCGACGAGCGGGGGATCATCCGCATCGGCGCCGAGGTCGGCCCCGGCGACGTCCTCGTCGGCAAGGTCACGCCCGAAGGGCGAGACGGAGCTGACCCCCGAGGAGCGCCTCCTGCGGGCGATCTTCGGTGAGAAGGCCCGCGAGGTCCGCGACACCAGCCTCAAGGTCCCCCACGGCGAGAACGGCAAGGTCATCGACGTGCGCGTCCAGCGCCGCGAGGACGGCCACGAGCTGCCCGCCCGGCGTGAACGAGCTGGTCAAGGTGTACGTCGCCCAGAAGCGCAAGATCAGCCCAGGCGACAAGCTCGCCGGCCGCCACGGCAACAAGGGCGTGATCTCCAAGGTCCTGCCGGTCGAGGACATGCCCTACATGGAGGACGGCACGCCCGTCGACATCATCCTCAACCCGCTCGGCGTGCCGAGCCGGATGAACGTCGGCCAGGTGCTCGAGGCCCACCTCGGCTACGCCGCCCGGTGGGGGTGGACCGACGCCACCCCGAAGTCCGGCCAGGTCGGCGACGACCCCGTCCGCGGCACCGAGTCCAAGACCCGCCCGACGACCGACCCGGCGACCTTCGTCGCCACGCCGGTGTTCGACGGCGCCCACTGGGACGAGGAGGACGGTGCCGGCAAGCACCCGACCATCCAGCAGATCTTCGCCAACCTGAACCCGGAGTCGACCGACGCCGACCTACGGCGACGGCGGCCGGCTCATCGGACTCGACGGCAAGGTCCAGCTGCGCAACGGCCGCACCGGCGAGCTCTACGACCGCCCGGTGACCGTCGGCTTCATGTACATCCTGAAGCTGCACCACCTGGTCGACGACAAGATCCACGCCCGGTCGACCGGTCCGTACTCGATGATCACCCAGCAGCCCCTGGGCGGGAAGGCCCAGTTCGGCGGGCAGCGCTTCGGCGAGATGGAGGTGTGGGCCCTCGAGGCCTACGGCGCCGCCTACTGCCTGCAGGAGCTGCTCACCATCAAGTCCGACGACGTCCTCGGCCGGGTCAAGGTCTACGAGGCGATCGTGAAGGGCGAGAACATCCCCGAGCCCGGCATCCCCGAGAGCTTCAAGGTGCTCATCAAGGAGATGCAGGCCCTGTGCCTCAACGTCGAGGTGCTGTCCACGGAGGGCGCGCAGATCGAGATGCGCGAGCTCGACGAGGACGTGTTCCGGGCCGCCGAGGAGCTCGGCATCGACATCTCCAGGCCGGAGCGGGGCTCCGATGAGGAAGACGAGCGTCGTCGCGAGAGGACAGACCTACTGATGCTTGACGTCAACAATTTCAGCCAGCTCCGGATCGGCCTGGCCACGGCCGACGCCATCCGGACCTGGTCCAACGGCGAGGTCAAGAAGCCCGAGACCATCAACTACCGCACGCTCAAGCCGGAGAAGGACGGGCTCTTCTGCGAGAAGATCTTCGGTCCGACCAAGGACTGGGAGTGCTACTGCGGCAAGTACAAGCGCGTCCGGTTCAAGGGCATCATCTGCGAGCGCTGCGGCGTCGAGGTCACCCGGTCCAAGGTGCGCCGCGAGCGCATGGGCCACATCGAGCTCGCCGCGCCCGTCATCCACATCTGGTACCTCCGTGGCACCCGGTCGTGGCTGGCCTACCTCCTCATGGGCACCGAGGTCCGTGAGGAGCTCAAGGCCAAGCAGCTCGAGAAGGTCATCTACTTCGCCGCCAACCTGGTCACCTGGGTCGACGCCGACACGCCGTCACGAGGACCTCCCCAACCTCGAGGCCGAGCTGCTCGGCGAGAAGGACGCCATCGAGAAGGACCGCGAGAACGCCCTCGCCCGCCGGCACGAGCAGCTCGAGGCCGAGCTGGCCGAGCTCGAGGCCGAGGGGGCCAAGGAGGCCGACCTCCGCAACCGCCAGAAGGCGGCCGAGAAGGACCTCGTCGCCATCCGCGAGGAGTACGACGCCGAGCTCGACCTCCTCACCCGGACCTACGACGAGTTCCGCGACCTCTTCGCCCGCAAGATCATCGAGGACGAGATGCTCTGGCGCGAGCTCAAGGAGCGCTACGGCGAGTACTTCGAGGGCGGCATGGGCGCCGACGCCATCAAGGCGCTGCTCGACCGCATCGATCTCGACGAGGAGGAGATCAAGCTCCGCAACGCGATCGACCCGAAGGAGGGCCAGCGCCCCCTGTCGGCCCAGCGCAAGCAGAAGGCCATCAAGCGGCTGAAGATCGTCACCGCGTTCAACCGGCGTGACGACCACGGCCGGCGCATCAACGACCCGAAGGCGATGATCCTCGACGTCGTGCCGGTGATCCCGCCGGAGCTGCGCCCGATGGTCCAGCTCGACGGCGGCCGCTTCGCCACGTCCGACCTCAACGACCTGTACCGCCGGGTCATCAACCGCAACAACCGGCTGAAGCGCCTGCTCGACCTCGGCGCCCCCGAGATCATCGTCAACAACGAGAAGCGCATGCTCCAGGAGGCCGTCGACGCCCTGTTCGACAACGGCCGCCGTGGGCGCCCGTCACCGGGCCCGGGCAACCGGCCGCTCAAGTCGCTGTCCGACATGCTCAAGGGCAAGCAGGGCCGGTTCCGCCAGAACCTGCTCGGCAAGCGGGTCGACTACTCGGGCCGTTCGGTCATCGTCGTCGGCCCCACCCTGAAGCTGCACCAGTGCGGCCTGCCGAAGCTGATGGCGCTCGAGCTGTTCAAGCCGTTCGTCATGAAGCGCCTCGTCGACGCCGAGCTGGCCCAGAACATCAAGTCGGCCAAGCGCATGGTCGAGCGTCGCCGCCCGCAGGTGTGGGACGTGCTCGAGGAGGTCATCAAGGAGCACCCGGTCCTGCTGAACCGGGCCCCGACGCTGCACCGCCTCGGCATCCAGGCCTTCGAGCCCGTACTCGTCGAGGGCAAGGCGATCCAGATCCACCCGCTCGTCTGCACCGCCTTCAACGCCGACTTCGACGGCGACCAGATGGCCGTGCACCTGCCCCTCTCCTCGGAGGCGCAGGCCGAGTCCCGCGTGCTCATGCTGTCGGCCAACAACGTGCTGTCGCCCGCCCACGGCCGGCCGCTCGTCACGCCGACCCAGGACATGATCATCGGCGCCTTCTACCTGACCGAGGTCGTGCCCGAGGCCACGGGCGCGGGCATGGCATTCGCCAACGTCGTCAGCGCCGAGCGGGCCTACGAGGAGGGCGCCCTCGCCCTGCACGCCCCGATCAAGGTGCGCAACAACGACGCCGACCCCGGTGCCGAGGACCGCTGGCGCGAGACCACCTACGGGCGCCTCCTGTTCGAGGAGACCCTCCCGAACGGCTTCGAGCCGATCATCCGCCCGATCCGCAAGGGCGACATGGGCAAGATCGTCGACGAGCTCGCCAACAACTACCCGAAGGCGGTCGTCGGCGACAGCCTCGACCGCATCAAGGACCTCTGCTTCCGGTACGCCGCTCGCTCCGGGCCTGACCATCTCCATCGACGACGTGAAGACGCCGCCGACGAAGAAGGACATCCTCGCCGAGCACGAGAAGCAGGCCGAGAAGCAGGAGGAGAACTTCCGGAAGGGCATCATCACCGACGGCGAGCGCCGGCAGAAGGAAGTCGAGATCTGGACCGAGGCCACCGAGAAGGTCCGCGCCGAGATGGAGCGGCTCCTCAAGGCCGAGAAGTTCAACCCCATCGACATGATGGTGGGCTCCGGAGCCCGCGGGAACATGATGCAGGTCCGCCAGATCGCGGGCATGCGCGGCCTCGTGGCCAACCCCCGAGGCGACATGATCCCCCGCCCGATCAAGTCGAACTTCCGTGAGGGCCTGGCGATGCTCGAGTACTTCATCGCCACGCCGGGCGCCCGCAAGGGCCTCGTCGACACCGCCCTGCGGACCGCCGACTCCGGCTACCTGACCCGCCGCCTCGTCGACGTGGCCCAGGAGCTGATCATCAACGAGATCGACTGCGACCGGGAGGACGCGCCCGTCCGGGGCCTCTGGCTCGAGGACATGGCGGTCGACACCGCCGGCAAGCGGACCTATCTCGAGACCCGCATCTTCGGTCGCGTCCTCCTCGAGGACGTGAAGTTGGCCGACGGCACCCTGTACGCCGCCGGGACGATGATCGACGAGGAGGCGATGGACGCGATCCGCGACGACGAGACCGTCACGCGGGTCCGGGTCCGCAGCCCGCTCACCTGCCAGGCCGACTTCGGCGTGTGCGCGCTCTGCTACGGCCGCTCGCTCGCCACCGGCACCCTCATCGAGCTCGGCGAGGCGGTCGGTGTCATCGCCGCCCAGTCCATCGGCGAGCCCGGCACGCAGCTGACGATGCGGACCTTCCACACCGGCGGCATCGCCGGGTCCGACATCGCCGGTGGTCTTCCCCGCGTCGTCGAGCTGTTCGAGGCCCGCAGCCCCAAGGGCAAGGCGATCCTCGCCCGCAGCTCGGGCGTCGTGCGCATCGAGGAGGACGAGGGCAAGGGCCGCACCGTCAAGGTCGTGTCCGACGAGGGCGACGAGGAGAGCTACGCCGTCCCGCTGGCGGCGCGCCTCGCCGTAGCCGACGGCACCCAGGTGTCCGCCGGCGACGTCCTCGTCGGCGACGCCAAGACGCCGAAGGACCCCAAGGAGCTCCTCGACATCAAGGGCGTCCGCGAGACCCAGCAGTACCTCGTCGCCGAGGTGCAGTCGGTGTACCGCGACCAGGGCGTGTCGATCCACGACAAGCACATCGAGCTGATCGTCCGGCAGATGACGAAGCGCATCGCCGTGTCGGAGTCGGGCGAGAGCCCGTTCCTGCCCGGCGAGCGGGTCGACGCCAAGGTGTTCCAGGACGTGAACCGCCAGCTCCGCGAGGAGGGCAAGGTGCCGGCCGAGGGCCGGCCCGAGCTGATGGGCATCACCAAGGCGTCGCTGGCGACGGACTCGTGGCTCTCGGCCGCATCGTTCCAGGAGACGACCCGGGTGCTCACCGAGGCGGCCATCGAGGGCCGGTCCGACAACCTGCTCGGCCTCAAGGAGAACATCATCATCGGCAAGCTGATCCCGGCGGGCACGGGGATGATGGAGTACCGCAACGTGCGGACCGAGGCGCCCGAGTACCAGCACCTCGCCTTCTACTCCTCGGCCGAGGACGACGAGCAGCAGATCGCCGACTGGCTCGCGGGTCGGGCCGACTTCGGCAACGGCGAGACGCCGGAGGCCGAGGTCGTGCCCCTGCCCGTCCCCGGCGACGAGCAAGCGGGCTGACCCAAGGAACTGAACGTGCGGTCGAAACCGGGGTGATATCCCCGGTTTCGACCCGCCGGTTCTGCGGCCGCTGGCATCGCCTACCTACTGGTCGGTAGGCTCATGCGCTATGCATGATCGAGACAGGGTCCTGCTGGCCGAGCTGACGCCGATCGCCGAGATGCTGCTGGAACGGCACCTCGCCTCGGCGAAGGAGTGGTTCCCCCACGAGGTGGTGCCGTGGTCCCTCGGGCGGGACTTCGAGCCCGGGGCGGCGTGGTCGCCCGACGACAGCCTCGTCGAGCTGCGGCCCGAGGTCCGCAGCGCCCTGTTCGTCAACCTCCTGACCGAGGACAACCTCCCGTACTACTTCCGCACGATCGAGGCGACCTACGGCCGCGACGGCGCCTGGGGGGAGTGGGTGCGCCGGTGGACGGCCGAGGAGGGCCGCCACGCCATCGCCATCCGCGACTACCTGATGATCACCCGCGCCATCGATCCGATCGCCCTCGAGCGGGCGCGGATGGCCCAGGTCCAGTGCGGGCAGGTGCCCGAGCCGGAGTCGCCGACCGAGGCCATCGCCTACGTCGCCCTCCAGGAGCTCGCCACCCGTGTCTCGCACCTGAACACGGGCAAGGCCGTCGAGGATCCGACCGGCTACGAGGTGCTGAAGCGGGTCGCCGTCCGACGAGAACCGCCACTACCTCTTCTACCGCGACCTCGTCGCCAAGGCGCTCGAGGTCGACCCCTCCTGGACGCTCGCGGCGATCGACCGGCAGGTCAGGGGCTTCGAGATGCCCGGCACCGGGATCGTCGACTACACGAACCACGCCAAGGCCATCGCCCGGGCCGGGATCTACGACTTCGCCGTCCACCACGACTCGATCCTCCAGCCGGTGCTGATCACGCACTGGAAGCTCGACCGCATCGAGGGCCTCGACGCCGAGGGCGAGGCCGCCCGCGCGTCGGTCCTGCGCTACGTGGAGCGGGTCGGCAAGGCCGGCCGGCGCACGGCTGCTCGCCGCGAATCCCTCGCCGCCGCCGTCTGACCGTCCATCGTGCGGGCTCGAGGGCGCATCCTGCTTGCAGCCGCGTCGTTTGCGACCAGGGGGTTCGACCCCGTAGCCTTGCAAACCGGCCCAGTGCGCCTTGCGCGCTGCTGTGCCACTCCCGTTTGCCAGAAGCGATCGTTCGACGCGAGGTACGAGTGCCCACCATCCAGCAGCTGGTCCGCAAGGGTCGTCAGAGCAAGCCCGCCAAGGGCAAGACGCCCGCGCTCAAGGGCGCGCCCCAGCGCCGTGGTGTGTGCACCCGCGTCTACACGACCACCCCGAAGAAGCCGAACTCGGCGCTCCGCAAGGTCGCCCGTGTGCGCCTGAGCTCGTCGATGGAGGTCACCGCCTACATCCCCGGTGAGGGTCACAACCTCCAGGAGCACTCGATCGTGCTCGTGCGCGGCGGCCGGGTGAAGGACCTCCCCGGCGTCCGCTACAAGATCATCCGCGGCTCGCTCGACACCTCGGGTGTCCGCGACCGCAAGCAGGCCCGCTGCCGCTACGGCGCCAAGAAGGAGTCGTAGAGCCATGCCCCGCAAGGGTCCCGCGCCGCGTCGGGAGCTGATGCCCGACCCGATCTACCACTCGGTGCTCGTCACCCAGCTGGTCAACAAGGTGCTGCTCCGCGGCAAGCGCTCGGTCGCCGAGAAGATCGTCTACGACGCCCTCGCCATCTGCGAGCAGAAGTCGGGCGGCGAGCCCCTCGGCCTCCTGAAGCGATCCGTCGAGAACGTCAAGCCCCAGCTCGAGGTGAAGAGCCGCCGGGTCGGCGGCGCCACCTACCAGGTCCCCGTCGAGGTCCGGCCCCGCCGGGCCAACACCCTCGCCATCCGGTGGCTGGTCGGCTACTCCCGCCAGCGCCGCGAGAAGACGCATGGCCGAGCGCCTCGCCAACGAGCTGCTCGACGCATCCAACGGCCTCGGTGCCTCGGTCAAGCGCCGTGAGGACATGCACAAGATGGCCGAGTCCAACAAGGCCTTCGCCCACTACCGCTGGTAGCAGGGCCCGACCGCTTCCCCCCAACCGAGCGACCGGGCCCAGTGGCCCGGTCGCTTCCACGTACGAACGAATTGAGCTGAGAGATGGCAGGCCCGAACGTCCCCCTCGAGCGCTACCGAAACATCGGGATCATGGCGCACATCGACGCCGGCAAGACCACGACGACCGAGCGGATCCTCTACTACACCGGCAAGACCTACAAGATCGGTGAGGTCCACGAAGGCGCCGCGGTCATGGACCACATGATCCAGGAGCAGGAGCGCGGCATCACGATCACGTCGGCCGCGACGACGACCTTCTGGCACGACCACCGGATCAACATCATCGACACGCCCGGCCACGTCGACTTCACCGTCGAGGTCGAGCGCTCCCTGCGCGTCCTCGACGGCGCCGTCGCCGTGTTCGACGGCGTCGCCGGCGTGGAGCCCCAGACCGAGACCGTCTGGCGGCAGGCCGACAAGTACGGCGTGCCCCGCATGTGCTTCATCAACAAGCTCGACCGGATGGGCGCCGACTTCAAGAAGGCGGTGCAATCGATCCGCGAGCGCCTCACGACGAACATCGCCGTGCTCCAGCTCCCGATCGGCACCGAGTCCGACTTCAAGGGCGTCGTCGACCTCGTCAACATGAACGCCGTCATCTGGCACGACGAGAACCTCGGGGCCGAGTTCGACATCGTCGACATCCCCGACGACCTCAAGGACCGCGCCTACTCCGCCCACCACGACCTGATCGACGCCATCAGCCACCACGACGACGTCGTGCTCGGGAAGTACCTCGAGGACGAGAACAGCGTCACCGCCGACGACCTCAAGCGGGCCATCCGGAACGCCACGATCAACCACGGCCTCGTGCCGGTGCTGACGGGCTCGGCCTTCAAGAACAAGGGCGTGCAGCCGCTCCTCGACGCCGTGGTCGACTACCTGCCGTCGCCCCTCGACCTCCCGCCCACCCGCGGCATGGATCCGAAGGGCAAGGAGGAGCTCGAGCGCAAGCCCGACGTCGACGAGCCCTTCGCCGCCCTCGCCTTCAAGATCGTCGCCGACCCCCACGGCAAGCTCACGTACTTCCGGGTCTACTCCGGCCAGCTCGAGAAGGGTGGCCAGGTCTACAACTCGCGCACCGGGAAGAAGGAGCGGGCCGGCCGCATCCTCCTGATGCACGCCAACAACCGCGAGGACCTCGACGTCGCCCGCGCCGGCGACATCGTGGCCGGCATCGGGTTCAAGGACACCCGCACCGGCGACACGCTCTCCGACGACAAGCACCCGATCGTGCTCGAGGCCCTCGAGTTCCCCGAGCCGGTGATCCATGTCGCCGTCGAGCCGAAGACGAAGCAGGACCAGGACAAGATGGGTCGGGCGCTGTTCTCCCTGTCCGAGGAGGATCCGACCTTCACGGTCCGGACCGACGAGGAGACCGGCCAGACGATCATCGCCGGCATGGGCGAGCTCCACCTCGAGGTGCTGATCGACCGGATGCTCCGCGAGTTCAGCGTCGACGCCAACGTCGGCAAGCCCCAGGTCGCCTACCGCGAGACCCTCACCGGCGTCGTCGAGAAGCATCGCTACACCCACAAGAAGCAGACCGGTGGGTCAGGCCAGTATGCCGACATCGTCATCCGCGTCGAGGGCACGGGCCCCGGTGGCGGTTACGAGTTCATCGACAAGATCACGGGCGGAAGGATCCCCAAGGAGTACATCCCGGCCGTCGATGCACGGTGTCCAGGCCGCCCTCACCTCGGGCATCCTCGCCGACTACCCGATGGCCGACGTGCGCGTGACGCTCCTCGACGGTTCGTACCACGACGTCGACTCCTCGGAGATGGCGTTCCGCACCGCCGGTCTCATGGGCTTCAAGGAAGCGGCCCGCAAGGCCAAGCCCGTCATCCTCGAGCCGATCATGGCGGTCGAGGTCGTGACCCCCGAGGACTACATGGGCGACGTGATGGGCGACCTGTCGTCGCGCCGTGGGCACCTCACCGGCACCGAGCAGCGGGGCAGCGCCACTGCCATCCGCGCCCACGTGCCGCTGTCGGAGATGTTCGGCTACGTGGGCGATCTGCGCAGCCGGACCCAGGGACGGGCCACCTACACCATGCAGTTCGACAGCTACCAGCAGGTGCCGTCGAGCATCCAGGAAGAAATCGTCAAGCGGGTTCGAGGAGAATAAGGAAATGGCCAAGGAGAAGTTCGAGCGGACGAAGCCCCACCTGAATATTGGGACGATGGGTCATATTGATCATGGGAAGACGACGCTCACGGCTGCGATCACGAAGGTGTTGGCGGAGCGCAATCCGAACGTGCAGTTCACGGCGTTCGATCAGATCGACAAGGCGCCGGAGGAGAAGCAGCGGGGGATCACGATCAACATCGCCCATGTGGAGTATGAGACGGACAATCGTCACTACGCCCATGTCGATATGCCGGGTCATGCCGATTACATCAAGAACATGATCACCGGTGCGGCCCAGGTCGATGGGGCGATCCTGGTGGTGGCGGCCACGGATGGTCCGATGCCCCAGACCCGGGAGCATGTGTTGTTGGCCCGCCAGGTGGGTGTCCCCTCGATCGTGGTGGCGCTCAACAAGGTCGACGCCGTCGATGACGAGGAGCTGTTGGAGCTGGTCGAGCTCGAGGTGCGGGAGCTGTTGACTGAGCAGGAGTTTCCTGGTGATGACACTCCGGTCATTCGGGTCTCGGCGCTCAAGGCGCTGGAGGGTGACGCTGACGCGGCGGCGCAGGTGCTCGCGCTCATGGAGGCTTGTGATTCGTTCATCCCTGAGCCGGTCCGGGAGCTGGACAAGCCGTTCCAGATGCCGATCGAGGACGTGTTCTCCATCACCGGCCGGGGCACGGTGGTGACCGGCAAGGTCGAGCAGGGTCGGATCCATACCGGTGATGAGGTGGAGATCGTGGGGATCCGCCCGACCCAGAAGACGGTCTGTACCGGTGTGGAGATGTTCCGCAAGCTCCTCGATGAGGGCCAGGCCGGTGACAACATCGGGGCGCTGCTGCGGGGCACGAAGAAGGAAGAGGTCGAGCGGGGCCAGGTGCTGTGCAAGCCCGGCTCCATCACCCCCCACAGCGAGTTCGAGGGCCAGGTCTACGTCCTGAACAAGGACGAGGGTGGGCGCCACAAGCCGTTCTTCGCCAACTATCGGCCCCAGTTCTTCTTCCGGACCACCGACATCACCGGCACCGTCCAGCTCCCGGAGGGGACCGAGATGTGCATGCCCGGGGACAACACGCTGATGACAGTCACCCTCATCCACCCCATCGCCATGGACGAAGGCCTCCGCTTCGCCATCCGCGAGGGCGGCCGCACCGTCGGCGCCGGCCGCGTCACCAAGATCATCAAGTGAGGACGGCGGGTACGGTCGGTCGTCATGACTGACCTGCTCGAGGGCCTGCTCGATTCCGCCCGTGCCCAGCTCGACGACGCCGTCGAGCTGCGGCGCCGGATCCACCGCCATCCCGAGCTGGGGCTCGAACTGCCGACCACCCAGGCGGCCGTGCTCGAGGCGCTCGACGGGCTGCCGTTGTCGGTCACGACGGGCACGTCGACGAGCTCGGTCGTCGCCGTGCTCGACGGCGATGCCCCCGGGCCCACGGTCCTCCTCCGCGGCGACATGGACGCGCTGCCGATGCCCGAGGACACCGGTCTCGAGTACGCCAGCGAGGTCGACGGCGCCATGCACGCCTGCGGCCACGACGCCCACGTGGCCATGCTCGCCGGTGCCGCCCGGCTGCTCGTCGAGCGTCGCGGCAGCTTCGCCGGCCGCGTCGCCTTCATGTTCCAGCCCGGCGAGGAGGGCTTCCACGGCGCCCGGTACATGCTCGAGGAGGGGCTGCTCGAGCATGTCGCCGAGGGCGGCTCGCCCGTGTCGATGGCCTTCGCCATCCACCAGACGCCCACGTTCCCGTCGGGCACGATCGCGACGAGGGGCCGCTCCCTCCTCGCCTCGTCCGACACCCTGATCGTGAACGTGCGCGGCCGCGGCGGCCACGCATCGATGCCCCACCACGCGGTCGACCCGATCCCGATCGCCTGCGAGATCGTGATGGCGCTCCAGTCGATGGTGACGCGCCGCGTCGACGCGTTCGACCCGGCGGTGGTGACCGTCGCCCGCATCCAGTCGGGCACGACGAGCAACGTGATCCCTGAGTCGGCGGAGCTGCTCGGCACGGTCCGCACCGTGTCGCCGAAGACGCGGGCGGCCGTGCTCGACGAGGTCCGTCGCGTGGCGCGAGGGCATCGCCGGCGCCCACGGGGCGGAGGCCGAGGTCGATCTCGTCGAGGGCTACCCGGTGACGGTGAACGACCCCGACGCCGCCGACTTCGCCCTCGAGACGGCTGCCGCGCTCCTCGGTGAGAAGGCGACGATCGCCATGACGAACCCGGTGATGGGCGCCGAGGACTGGTCCTACGTGCTCGAGGAGGTCCCGGGGGCGATGGCGTTCCTCGGCACCCGCCCCGAGGGCGGCGGCCACGTCGCGCCGAACCACTCGAACCGCATGATCCTCGACGAGTCCGCCATGGCCGCCGGCATCGGCACCTATGCCGCCGTTGCGCTCCGGTGGCTTGGCGCTGGCGCGGCCCCAGTAGGTGGTCTCAGCCGCTCGTGTCGATGACGCAGAACGGGTTGCCCTCCGTGTCGGCGAGGACGACGAAGTCGGGGTTCTCGGGATAGAGATCCCAGTCGATCCGGGTGGCGCCGAGGGCGACGAGCCGCTCGACCTCGCGGGCCTGGTCGGCAGCATCGCCGGCATAGAGGTCGAGGTGGATGCGGGGGTGCTGCTGGATCGGTGACTCGCTGACGTCGAGCGCCAGATGGGCGCCGGCGCCCTCGCCCGCCTTCGGCACGAGGATCATGAAGTCGTCCTCGGGGGTGATCTCCCGCTTGGGGACGTAGTCCAATGCCTCGGTCCAGAAGGCGACCGCCCGGTGCAGGTCGCCGACCCCCATGACAACGGTCCCGATGCTCAGCATGAGCCTCAGTCTGCTGCGAGCAGCGCGTCCAGGCGCTCGTATCCCTGGCGGATGCCTTCCTCCATGCCGCTCGCCACGAAGGCGTCGCGGCCCTCGAAGGAGTCGACCAGCGATGTCGCCGTGAGCCGGGTGCGGCCGTCGCCGATCGCCTCGAGGGTGAGCCGCTCGAGGGAGACGCCGTCGGGCTCGCCCTCGTAGGTGAAGGTCTGGACGATGACCTCGGACGGGCGCACCTCGTGGAAGCAGCCGTGGAAGCCGTAGTCCTCGCCGTCCCGCGACATGACGTAGCGGTAGGAGCCCGCCGGTGCGGCAGTCGAAGTGGTCGTACCGCATCTCCATGCCGTTCGGACCGTTCCACTGGGCGAACAGGTCGGGGTCGGTGTGGGCCCGGAACACCTTCTCGGGCGGGGCGTCGAACTCGCGGATGAGGCGGACGAGCGGGACGTCGGGGTCGAGGATGATCTCGGTCTCGTGCGTGCTCGTGGTCACTTCGTGTCTCCTGTCTCGGGTTCTGGTCGGGGTTCGTCGTCGTCCGGCATCGACCGGAGGACGTCGTCGAGGCGGCGGTAGCGCTCCTCGGCCTGGCGCCGGTAGCGCTCGATCCACTTGGTCATCAGGTCGAAGACCTCGGCTTCCAGGTGCACCGGGCGGCGCTGGGCCTCCCGGGTGCGGCTCACCAGGCCGGCGTCCTCGAGCACCTTGAGGTGCTTGGAGACGGCCTGGACGGTCACGTCGTAGGGCTCGGCGAGCTCGTTGACGGTGGCGTCGCCGGCGGCGAGCCTCGCCACGATGTCGCGCCGGGTGGGATCGGCGAGCGCCGAGAACACCCGGGAGAGCGGGTCAGCCGCCATAGCCCTTCTTCCTGTGTTCAACCATTCGGTTGAACACACCATGCACCCGACGGGCCGCGTTGTCAACCTCTTGGTTGAAGAACCGGCGCGCGTCTAACGTGCTCCGTCCGCTGCCCCCGCCGGTGCAGCCCGTCCTTTGACAAGCGAGCAGAGATGGCTGACAAGCAGAAGATCCGCATCCGCCTGAAGGCGTACGACCACGAGCTGATCGACCAGTCGACGAAGAAGATCGTCGAGACCGTCGTCCGGACGCAGGCCCAGGTGCGGGGGCCGATCCCGCTCCCGACCGAGAAGCATCGCTACACGGTCATCCGCTCGCCGCACAAGGACAAGGACTCCCGCGAGCACTTCGAGATGCGCATCCACAAGCGCCTGCTCGACATCATCGAGCCGACCCCGAAGACGGTGGACTCCCTCCAGCGCCTCGACCTCCCCGCCGGCGTCGACATCGAGATCAAGATCCAACAGGTGTAGGCGGTCGCCCGGCTGGGTCAGCCGCGTAGGCACGCGCCGTTCCGCGGCCGGCAACGACTCCCACCAGTGGGCATAGCGGCGATACACGTTCGGGTCGCGATCGGTGAGGAAAGCGACCAGCGACCGCGCTTCGGCCGCCAGCCCGGCCCAGGCCCGCTTGGACAGTCGATGGAAGACCGTGGCCTCGATGCCGCCGTCGACCGGTCGCCAGACGCCGGCGACGTAGCCGTCGACGAGCAGCGAGGGCAGTACGTCGCCGTTCCGGCGGATCACCACCGAGCGGTGCTCGGGCGGGATGATCCGGTCGTGGTCGGCGTACGCGAGCAGGCAGCTGTCCCACATGCCAAGCAGGCGCGGTGGCGCCGGCGTGCCCTCGTCGGGGATGGGGGCGTTCGGCGCGTCGTGCAGCACGGCGCCTTCGGGGCCCTCGAACGTGACCAGTGTGCTGGCCATGGCGGCGAGCGCGTCGGCGACGGCCGGCGCTCGTAGGAAGGTCAACCGAGCGAGGTCCCGACCCGACGCCGGGCCGAACCCCTCGAGGCACCGGCGGACGAGTACCTGCACGGCTTCGGCGGCGTCGCCCACGTGCGGTGGCGTCGTGGCGACGACGTACGAGGGCCGCGGGCCGTGCGCCCATGCTCCCGAGCTGCGTGTCGCCGCGTGCACGACCGGCGCGAACTGCTTCAGTGCCCACCACGCCCGCGGCACCGGCCGGCCGAAGCGGTCCGCGAGCCACGCCTCGACCTCTGCGGTCGTGCGCGGCTCGGCGGTGAAGCCGAGGAGGTCTGGAACGACCGCGTCGACTTCGTCGGCCGACAGCCCGGTGAGCTTGAATCGGGAGTCGTTCAGACGCGACGCCCGCAACAAGGGCACCATCGCGTGCTGAAACGTCGGGTAGTCGTCAGCGGCGACGGCGTGCAGGGTGAGCCGCAGCAGCTGCGCCTTCACGACGGCCTGGGTGGCGAAGGCGACGTCGAGGTCGGCCGCGTCGAAGCTGGCGACGCGGTTCCACAGCGCGAGGTACGGCGAGGCGGGTTCCTGCGCCTGGATCGCCACGACGCGGCGCACGGCGTCGACGACGGTCGTCGGCTCCCGCGTCAGGAGCAGTTGGCGGGCGAGGGTGGCGCGGTTCAGCTGCCGCCGCGACAGCGTCATCGCTACGGGAACGGCCAGGGGTTCGGGGCGCAGCCGTCGATGCCCTTGGTCTGTTGCATCATCACGGGGGCGGGCCAGCCGGGCGCTGGGCACGCAACGTGGCCGAACCCGAGGGCGTGCCCGACCTCGTGGCTGATGACGTAGTTGCGGTACTCGGGCAGCGGCAGGCCCGACTGGGCCTCGGCGCCGAGGTTCCAACGGTCGAGGTTGATGACCGCCTTGCCGTGCTGGAAGCACGAGAAGATGCGGTTGGTGCGCAATGGGGCGCACAGCTCGTCGGTCGTGGACGGGGTGGCGAGCACGACGAGGAAGGCGGCCGCGGCCGGGTCCTCCACCCGTTGCAGCGATCGCGAGCCGTCGGCCGTCCAGCCATGCGGGTCGGCGAGGATGCGGTCGACCTCGGCGGCGAAGTCGGCCGGCGCGAACGGGACCCCGGCCTCGAGCTGGACCGCGTAGGCGACCAACGGGCCGGTGCCCGTCGCGCCCGACGAGCCCGGGCGCAGGGACGAACTGACCGGTGGGTGCGACGCCGCCACCGTCTCCGGGTGCCGGCAGCGAACCGGCGGTCATCGTCGGGGGCGTCGTCGGCACGCCCGGGTCGGTCGGCGCGGCCGTCGTCGCCGTCGTCGGCGCCGTCGTCGTGGTGGTGCCGGCCGCCTCGGTCGATCCGCCCGACTCGTTCCGATCGCGTAGGGCGAAGACCGAGATGAGCAGCACCGTGACCGCTGCGAACAGCACCAGCCGCAGCCGCGCGGGGGACATCCGGTCACGCTAGGCCTGGCAGGGGGGCCGCGAACCTCATGCCGCCCTCGCCAGAGCGAACCAGTCGACCACGGCGCCCAGGCAACGCTTTGCGCCTGTGACCCGCAGCCAATAGAGTCTCCCCTCCGGTCAACCGACGTCCGCGCAGGCCGGGCCCCCTTCCTTCGGGTCCGTCACCACGCGGCACAACCGAAACGACGCTCCGCCGGCTGCCTGCCGAGCGGAGCGTCTGCGTGAACGGCCAACAGAACGGACAGGAACGAGCCATGGCGACGAAATCCATCGTCGGCGAGAAGGTGGGCATGACCCAGGTGTGGACGGACGACGGTCGCGTCGTGCCCGTCACCGTCGTGCGCGTGCAGCCCGCCCGGGTCGTCCAGGTCAAGACGACCGCGACCGACGGCTACAGCGCCGTGCAGGTCACCTACGGCACCCGCGACGCCCGCAAGGTCAGCAAGCCCCGCGCCGGTCACTTCGCCAAGGCGGGGGTCGAGGCGGGGTCCCGCCTCGTCGAGCTCCGCCTCGACGACGTGTCGGCCTTCGAGGTCGGCGCCACCATCGGTGCCGACACCTTCGAGCCGGGTGACCGGGTCGACGTCACCGCGGTCAGCAAGGGCAAGGGCTTCGCCGGCCCCATGAAGCGCCACGGCTTCAGTGGCATGGGGGCGAGCCACGGCGCCCATCGGACGCACCGAGCCCCGGGCTCGATCGGCGCCTGCGCCACGCCGTCGCGGGTCCTCCGGGGCACGAAGATGGCCGGCCGGATGGGCGGCGAGCGGGTCACGACCCAGAACCTCGAGATCGTCAAGGCCGACCCCGAGGCCGCGGTCGTGCTGGTCAAGGGCTCGGTCCCCGGTCCCGACGGCGGCGTCGTGCTCATCCGCAACGCGGTGAAGGCGATCGCAGCCTCGAAGGACGGTGCCTGATGGCGAAGGTCGACGTGAAGGACATGTCCGGGTCCGGTACCGGCTCGATCGAGCTCGACGACTCCTACTTCGGGATCCAGCCGAACGTGCCGGTCATGCACCAGGTCGTGACGGCCCAGCTCGCCGCTCGGCGGGCCGGCACCCAATCGACCAAGACCCGCGCCGAGGTGCGCGGCGGCGGCGCCAAGCCGTGGAAGCAGAAGGGCACCGGCCGCAGCCGGCAGGGCTCGCTGCGGTCCCCGCACTTCACCGGCGGCGGCGTCGCCCTCGGGCCCAAGCCCCGCAGCTACGTGCAGAAGACACCGAAGAAGATGGTGCAGCTCGCCCTGCGCTCGGCCCTGTCCGACCGAGCCGCCGGCGGCAACGTGCTCGTCGTCGACGCCTGGTCGTTCGACACGCCGTCGACCAAGGGCGCCGCGGAGGCGTTGCGCGCCCTCGGGATCGCCGAGGGGCGGACGCTCCTCGTCCTCGGTGAGGACGACGAGGTCGCCTGGAAGAGCTTCAGGAACCTCGGCGCCACCGTGCACCCGATCCTGGTCAGGGAGCTCAACGCCTACGACGTCCTCGTCTCCGACCGCGTCGTCTTCACCCGCGAGTCGCTGCCCAACGCGGCGCCGAAGCCGACCGAGACGCCGGTCCAGATCGCGACGGAGGAGGAATCGTGAAGGACCCCCACGACGTGATCATCCAGCCGATCGTCTCCGAGAAGAGCTACGCGCTCCTCGACGCCGGCGTCTACACCTTCCGCGTCCATCCCAGCGCCTCCAAGCCCGAGATCCACGACGCCGTCGAGCGCATCTTCGGGGTCAAGGTGGCCAAGGTGAACACGCTGAACCGGCCCGGCAAGCGCAAGCGCAACCGGCGCACCGGCACCTGGGGCAAGCGGGCCGACACCAAGCGGGCGATCGTCACCCTCGCCGGCGACGACCGCATCGACCTGTTCGAGGGCAGCTGACATGGCACTGAGGAAGCGGAAGCCCACGAGCCCCGGCCGGCGGTTCCAGACGGTCTCGGACTTCGCCGAGATCACGAAGGACACGCCCGAGAAGTCGCTGCTCGCCAAGAAGCACGGCACCGGTGGCCGCAACGCCTACGGGCGCAAGACCTCGCGCCACAAGGGTGGCGGGCACAAGCAGCGCTACCGGGTCGTCGACTTCCGCCGCAACAAGGACGGCGTCGAGGCCAAGGTCGTCGCCGTCGAGTACGACCCGAACCGCACCTGCCGGATCCTGCTGCTCCACTACGTCGACGGCGAGAAGGCCTACATCCTCGCCCCGAGGAACGTGAACGTCGGTGACCGGCTCCAGTCCGGTCAGGGGTCGGAGATCCGGGCCGGCAACGCCCTCCCCTTGCGCTACATCCCGGTCGGCACGACCGTCCACAACGTCGAGCTCAAGCCGGGCGGCGGAGGGAAGATGGCCCGCTCCGCGGGTTCGTCCGTGCAACTGGTCGCCAAGGAGGGCGACTTCGCCACGCTCCGGCTCCCCTCCACGGAGATGCGCCGCGTGCCGATCGACTGCCGCGCCACCGTCGGCGAGGTCGGCAACGCCGAGCACGAATTGATCAAGATCGGCAAGGCGGGCCGCAACCGGTGGAAGGGCGTCGGCCCCCAGACCCGTGGTGTCGCCATGAACCCCGTCGATCACCCCCTCGGCGGCGGCGAGGGCAAGACCTCGGGTGGCCGCCACCCCGTGTCGCCCTGGGGCAAGCCCGAGGGCCGCACCCGCGACAAGACCAAGCCCAGTCAGAAGCTCATCGTCCGCCGCCGCCGTACCCGCGGCAGCCGGAGGTAACCCAGATGCCGCGTTCGCTCAAGAAGGGGCCGTTCGTCGACGACCACCTGTTGAAGAAGGTCGACGACCTCAACACGGCCGGCGAGAAGAAGGTCATCAAGACCTGGTCGCGCCGCTCCACGATCATCCCCGACATGGTCGGCCACACCATCGCCGTCCACGACGGGCGCAAGCACGTCCCGGTGTACGTGACCGAGGCGATGGTCGGTCACAAGCTCGGCGAGTTCGCTCCCACCCGGACCTTCCGGTACCACGCCGGGCAGGAGAAGAACGTCCGCAAGGGCGCACCCGGAGGGCGGCGCTAGTGCCCACCTTCGGTGTGAAGACGAACGAGGGCGCCCGCCGCGGCGTGCATGCGCCGGGCGAGCGGCCGGGCACCCGTGCCGTGGCCAAGCACGTGCGGATGTCGGCCTACAAGGCGCGGGTCGTGCTCGACCTCATCAGGGGCAAGGACGTCAACGAGGCCGACGCCATCCTGCAGTTCACCGAGCGTGAGGCCGCCGAGGTGATCCGCAAAGCGCTGCGCTCGGCGGTGGCCAACGCGCAGAACAACGAGGGCATCGATCCCGAGGTCCTCTACGTGTCGGCCTGCTTCGCCGACGAGGGCACGACGATCAAGCGCTGGCGGCCCCGCGCCCGCGGCCGCGCCACCCGCATCCGCAAGCGCACCTGCCACATCACCGTCATCGTGGCGGCGTACACGCCCGAGGAGCAGGAGCGCCGCCAGGTCCGTGAGGTCGCCCGCGGCGCCACCGGCACCCGCCAGACCCGCAGCGCCGCCGCCGCCCGCGCCGCCCGCGTTGCCGCGCAGCAAGCAGGCCGCTCCCGTCGTCGGCGAGCCGACGACAGACAGCACAGTCGCTGCCGAAGTCGATGAGGAGCTGGAAGCAGCTCCCGAGGTCACCGAAGAGGCGACCGAGATCCCCGACGTCGAGGAGGAGCTGGAGTCCGCTCCCGACGCCGCCGAGGAGCCCGAGGCCGAGGAAGACGAAGCAACCGAGATCGAGATCGAGGAAGAGGACTGATGGGCCAGAAGGTCAATCCGTACGGCTTCCGCCTCGGCGTCACCACCGACTGGAAGAGCCGCTGGTTCGCCGACCGGGAGTACGGCGACAACGCCATCGAGGACTGGCGGATCCGCAACTACCTCATGACGCAGCTGCCGCACGCCGCGATCAGCCGGGTCGAGGTCGAGCGCACCCGCGACCGCCTCCGTGTCGACGTGCACACCGCCCGTCCCGGCATCGTCATCGGCCGTCGGGGCTCGGAGGCCGACCGCCTCCGTGGCGGTCTCGCCAAGATCTCCGGCAACGCCAAGGTCCAGCTCAACATCCAGGAGATCAAGCAGCCCGAGCTCGACGCCGCCCTCATCGCCCAGGGTGTCGCCGACCAGCTCGCCGGCCGCGTCGCCTTCCGACGGGCGATGAAGCGCGCCGTGCAGAACGCCCAGAAGGCCGGGGCCCTCGGCATCCGGGTGCAGTGCTCGGGCCGCCTCGGCGGCTCCGAGATGAGCCGCACCGAGTGGTACCGCGAAGGCCGGGTCCCGCTGCACACGCTGCGGGCCGACATCGACTACGGCTTCCGCGAGGCCCGCACCCCGGCCGGTCGCATCGGTGTGAAGGTCTGGATCTACCGGGGCGACGTCCTGCCCTACAAGACCTCCAACGAGGACAAGATCGCCAAGGAAGCCGCGCTCGCCGCCGGCGAGACCGCCGGGCAGGGCCCGAAGCGGGTCGTGTCGTCGGCCCGCAAGCGCGCCGAGGCGACCGAGGACGCGACCGATGCCACGCCGTTGGTCCACGAGGCCGATCCCGAGCTCGAGAAGCTGCTCGACGAGGAAGAGGCCATCGAGCGCTCGGCCCGGCAGCACCACGAGACCCCCAAGTTCCACGGCGACGTGGATTGAGGTCGATGTCATGTTGATGCCGCGCAAGGTCCGGCACCGCAAGCAGCACCGTGGCCGCACCACCGGTATGACCAAGGGTGGCAGCCAGGTCGTGTTCGGTGAGTACGGGATCCAGGCCCTCGAGCCCGGGTGGATCACCGCCCGGCAGATCGAGGCCGCCCGTATCGCCATGACCCGCCACATCCGCCGCGGCGGCAAGGTCTGGATCAACGTCTTCCCCGACAAGCCCGTCACCGAGAAGCCGGCCGAGACCCGCATGGGCTCCGGCAAGGGCAACCCGGAGCACTGGGTCGCCGTCGTGCGCCCCGGCCGCATCCTCTTCGAGCTGTCGTACCCCGATCACGCGGTCGCCCGGGCCGCCATGGACCGTGCCATCCAGAAGCTGCCGATCAAGGCCCGCTTCGTCACCCGGGAGGAGCACCTCTGATGCCGAACATTCACGCGGCGGCGCTCCGCGACCTGAGCGACGACCACCTGCTCGAGCGGCTGCTCGAGGAGAAGGACAGCTTGCTGAAGCTGCGCTTCCGCCTCGTGACCGGTCAGCTCGACAACCACGCCGAGCTGAAGCGGGTCCGTCGAGAGATCGCCCGCATCAACACCGAGATCCGCGCCCGGCAGATCGCTGCTGCCGAGGGGAGCACGAGATGACCGACAACGAGTCGCCCGAGACCCGACCCAACCCCCGCAAGGTGCGCGAAGGCTTCGTCACATCCGACGCCATGGACAAGACGATCGTCGTCATGGTCACCGACCGCGTCCGCCACCCGCTCTACGGCAAGACGATGCAGCGCCAGAAGAAGCTGTACGTCCACGACGAGACGAACGACGCCAAGACCGGCGATCGCGTCCGGGTCACCGAGACGCGACCCCTGTCGAAGCAGAAGCACTGGCGCCTCGTCAGCGTGCTGGAGAGGGCGAAGTAGTCCGATGATCCAGCAGGAATCCCGTCTACGGGTCGCCGACAACAGCGGCGCCAAGGAGGTGCTGTGCATCCGAGTGCTCGGAGGCACCAAGCGCCGCTACGCCTCGATCGGCGACATCTTCGTCGCGACCGTCAAGGACGCCATCCCCGGCGCCGGCGTCAAGAAGGGCGACGTCGTGAAGTGCGTCGTCGTCCGCGTGAAGAAGGAGAAGCGCCGCGCCGACGGCAGCTACATCCGCTTCGACGAGAACGCCGCCGTGCTCATCAACGACCAGCTCAACCCGCGGGGCACCCGCATCTTCGGCCCGGTGGGCCGCGAACTCCGAGAGAAGAAGTTCATGAAGATCGTTTCGCTCGCCCCGGAGGTGATCTAGATGGCGGCGCTCAAGATCAAGAAGGGCGACCGGGTCCGGATCCTCCAGGGCAAGGACCGCGGCAAGGAGGGTCAGGTCGCCCGCGTCCTGCCCACCGAAGGCAAGGTCATCGTCGACGGCCTGAACGTCGTCAAGAAGCACCAGCGGGCCACCCGCGCCACGATGCAGGGCGGGATCATGGACAAGGAGATGCCGATCCCGATCTCCAACGTCACGCTGCTCGCCTCCGACGGCAAGCCGACGAAGGTCGGCTACCGCTTCGATGACAAGGGCAACAAGGTCCGCATCGCCCGCCGCACGGGTGAGGACGTCTGATGGCCACGACACTCGAAGCATCGCCGCGGCTGAAGCAGAGGTACGAGACCGAGCTCAAGGCCAAGCTCAAGGACGACCTCGGCCTCGGCAACATCATGGAGGTCCCTCGGCTCGAGAAGATCTCCGTCAACATGGGCGTCGGTGCCGCTCTGGCCCAGGCCAGCCTGCTCGAGGGTGCCGTCAGGGACCTCGAGCAGATCACCGGCCAGAAAGCCGTCGTCACGAAGGCGAAGAAGTCGATCGCCGGCTTCAAGCTCCGTGAGGGCAACAGCATCGGCTGCCGGGTGACGCTCCGAGGCGACCGGATGTGGGAGTTCTTCGACCGGCTCATCAGCCTCGCCATCCCCCGCATCCGCGACTTCCGCGGTCTCAACCCCCGCAGCTTCGACGGCCGCGGCAACTACACCTTCGGTGTCACCGAGCAGTTGATCTTCCCCGAGGTCGACTACGACAAGGTCGACGCCCCGCGTGGCATGGACATCACCATCGTCACGACCGCTCGTACCGACGCCGAGGGCAAGGCGCTGCTCGATGCCTTCGGCTTCCCCTTCCGCAAGGAGGCCGCGCGCTAATGGCCAAGAAGGCGCTGATCAACAAGCAGCAGGCGAAGCCCAAGTTCAAGGTGCGCGCCTACACCCGCTGCAAGCGCTGCGGTCGCCCGCGGTCGGTGTACCGCAAGTTCGGGCTGTGCCGGATCTGCCTGCGCGAGCTGGCGCATGCCGGCGAACTGCCCGGTGTCACCAAGGCGTCCTGGTAGGAGGTGAGCTGACGAAATGATGACCGACCCGATCGCCGACATGCTCACCCGCATCCGCAACGCGAACATCGCGATGCACGATGACGTGCGCATGCCGTCTTCGAAGCTGAAGGAGGCCCTCGCCGGCATCCTCCAGCGCGAGGGCTACATCGAGTCCTTCGCCGTGGCCGACGACCCCAACCGTCCCGGCCGGGTGATGACGATCCAGATGAAGTACTCGCCCGAGCGCGCCCGCACGATCTCCGGCCTCCGCCGGGTGTCGAAGCCGGGCCTGCGCATCTACACCAAGGCCGACAAGGTCCCTCGCGTCCTCGGCGGGCTCGGTGTGGCCGTCCTGTCGACGAGCAAGGGGCTCATGACCGACCGCGAGGCCCGCAGGGCCGGCGTGGGCGGCGAGATCCTCTGCTTCGTGTGGTGATGATCCGATGAGTCGTATCGGCAAGGCACCCATCCCGGTTCCCGGCGGCGTCGACGTGACGATCGCCGATCGCACCGTCATCGTGAAGGGCCCGAAGGGCCAGCTCCAGCGCGACCTGCCCGGCGTCATCACGGTGCGGCAGGAGGACGGCCAGCTCGTCGTCGAACGACCGGACGACGAACGACAGAACCGAGCCCAGCACGGGCTCACCCGGACGCTCGTGGCGAACATGGTGACGGGCGTGACCGAGGGCTTCAGCAAGGAGCTGGAGATCGTGGGCGTCGGCTACCGGGCCCAGGCCCAGGGCGCGGGCCTCGAGCTCGCCCTCGGCTTCTCGCACCCGGTGCGGGTCACCGCCCCCGACGGCATCCAGTTCGAGGTCCCCATCCCCACCAGGATCATCGTGCGGGGCATCGACAAGGAGCAGGTCGGCCAGGTTGCCGCCGACATCCGGAAGATCCGCAAGCCAGAGCCCTACAAGGGCAAGGGCGTCCGCTACGTCGGCGAGCACATCCAGCGCAAGGCCGGGAAGACAGGGAAGTAAGCATGTCCGTGAAGAGAGACCTCGATCCGAGGCAGCGGCGGCACCGCCGGGTCCGCAAGAAGGTGCGCGGCACCGCCGAGCGCCCGCGCCTGGCGGTCTTCCGCTCGAACAAGAACATCTACGCGCAGGTCATCGACGACGTCTCGGGACGCACCCTCGCCGCCGCCGGCACCGCCGAGCCGTCCCTGAAGGACGCGTCGGGCGGGAACCTGTCTGCCGCCGCCAAGGTCGGCGAGCTCGTCGCCGAGCGCGCCAAGGCGGCCGGGATCTCCAAGGTCGTGTTCGACCGTGGCGGGTTCCGCTACCACGGGCGGGTCGCCGCCCTCGCCGACGCCGCCCGCGAAGGCGGATTGGAGTTCTGATGAGCGATCAAGGTCCCCGCCAGCACGGCGGTCGCGAGCGAGAGCGGGAGTTCAGCAACCCGCGGGCGTCGGGCGACGCCTCGCTCCGCGAGTCGCGTGTCATCAACATCAACCGCGTCGCCAAGGTCGTGAAGGGCGGGCGTCGCTTCAGCTTCACCGCCCTCGTCGTCATCGGCGACGGCGCCGGCCGTGTCGGCCTCGGTTACGGCAAGGCGAAGGAGGTGCCCCTCGCCATCCAGAAGGGCACCGAGGAGGCCCGCAAGAACCTCTTCAACGTGCCGCTCACCGGCTCGACGATCATCCACCCCGTCATCGGGGAGATGGGCGCCGGCCGCGTCCTCATCAAGCCGGCGGCGCCCGGCACCGGCGTCATCGCCGGCGGCGCCGCCCGAGCCATCCTCGAGGAAGCGGGCATCCACGACGTCCTGTGCAAGTCGCTCGGCTCCTCGAACCACATCAACGTGGCCCGGGCCACGATCGCCGGGCTCCAGTCGCTCAAGCGGCCCGACGAGGTGGCCAGGCTCCGCGGCCTGGCGCCCGAGGAGTTCGTTCCCAAGGCGCTGTGGGCGGCCTACAAGGAGAGCCGCCGCGGCCCGCACACCCCTGAAGAAGTCGGCGCTGATGGCCGAGCTGAAGGTCACCCAGGTCAAGTCGGCCATCGGGTCGAAGCCGAAGCAGCGCGGCACCCTCCGCGCCCTCGGACTCGGCCGCATCGGCAAGACGAACACCCTGCCCGACCGGCCCGAGATCCGGGGCATGCTGCACAAGGTGCCTCACCTCGTCCGGGTCGAGGAGACGGAGTAGTCCCATGACCATCAAGATCCACGACTTGCAGCCCGCTCCGGGCGAGCGCAAGCAGGGCCAGCGGGTCGGTCGCGGCACCGCCGGCCGGCGCGGCAAGACGGCCGGGCGCGGCATGAAGGGCCAGGGCGCCCGCGACACCATCCCGATGAACTTCGAGGGTGGCCAGATGCCCCTGCACATGCGGATCCCGAAGCTGAAGGGGTTCAACAACCCGTTCCGCGTCGAGTACCAGGCGATCAACCTCGACATCCTCGAGGGCCTCGAGGAGACCGACATCGACCCGGGCGTGCTCCACGGCCACGGCCTGACCCACAAGGGCGCGCTCGTGAAGGTGCTCGGCCGGGGGGAGCTGGCCCGGAAGGTGAACGTGAAGGCGCACGGCTTCTCCAAGTCGGCTGAACGCGCCATCACGGCGGCCGGCGGTACGGTGGAAACCCTCCCGCTGCCGTGGGGCGATCGCCGTCCACCGGCCAAGGGCAACCACCTCGCGAACCGCTAACCCACGTGCTGTCGAGCCTGCGCAACGTCCTCCGGATCCCGGACCTCCGGAACAAGATCCTCTTCACGCTGATGATCCTGGCCGTCTATCGGCTGGGGGCCCACGTCCCCGTCCCGGGGATCGACATCTCGGCGCTGAAGGCGCTCAAGAACCAGGCCGAACAGGGCGGCGTGCTCGCCTTCTTCCAGCTGTTCTCCGGCGGCGCGCTCACGAACTTCGCCGTGTTCGCGCTCGGGATCATGCCGTACATCACCAGCTCGATCATCATCCAGATCCTCACGGTGGTGATCCCGAAGCTCGAGCAGTGGCAGCAGCAGGGCGCGGTCGGTCAACGCAAGCTCACCCAGACCACGCGCTACCTCACGATCGCCATCGCCATCGTGCAGTCGACCGGCCTCGCCTTCGTGTTCCACAACGGCGGCGCCGGCTTCGGCGCCGTCCAGAACCAGACGAACCTCGACCTCTTCGGCGGCGACCAGAACTTCACCGTCGCCGCGAGTCGGCCTCGTCGTGCTCACGCTGGTCGTCGGCACCGCCCTCCTGATGTGGATGGGCGAGCTCATCACCCAACGGGGCATCGGCAACGGCATGTCGCTGCTGATCTTCGCCTCGGTCGTGTCGAGCATCCCCGGTCAGGGCTCGGCGTTGCGGGCCTCCGAGGGCAACACCGTCTTCGGCGTCCTGATGCTGTTCGCCCTCGTGATCCTCGTCCTGATCGTGATCGTCGAGAACGGGCAGCGCCGCATCCCGGTCCAATTCGCCAAGCGCGTCGTCGGGCGCCGCATGTACGGCGGGCAGTCGACCTACATCCCGTTGAAGGTCAACCAGGCCGGCGTCATCCCGATCATCTTCGCCAGCTCGGTGCTCTACCTGCCCCTCATCATCACCAACGTCCTGCCCACCGGCGGTTGGGGCGACTCCGTCCGGGCCTGGGTCGACCGCAACCTCGGCGGCGTGGGCGGCAGCTACTCCTGGTGGTACGTGGTGATCCTGGGCTCGCTGGTGGTCGGCTTCGCGTACTTCTACACGGCGATCGCCTTCGACCCGGCCCGCCAGGCCGACCAGATCCGCAAGCAGGGTGGCTTCATCCCTGGCATCCGGCCGGGACCCCAGACCGAGAGGTACCTCGCCAAGGTCCTGTCGCGGATCACCCTCCCCGGGGCCCTGTTCATCGCCGGCATCGCCGTGCTCCCCGCCGTCCTGCTGACCGCCTTCAGCGTCGCCAATTTCCCGTTCGCAGGAACGACGATCCTCATCTCCGTCGGTGTCGCTCTGGAGACGATGAAGCAGATCGACAGCCAGCTGATGATGCGCAACTACGAGGGCTTCCTGAAGTAATCCAGGCGCACTGGACATGCCCTTGCCCATTCGCCCACGGCTGGCTGTGTCGGCCATAGTTCCCCGATGATCCCGGGCGTGCGTCTCGTGCTCCTGGGTCGCCAGGGGGCAGGCAAGGGGACGCAATGCGTCCGGCTGGCCCGGCATTTCGTGGTGCCGCACCTGTCGACAGGCGACATGCTTCGCTCGGCCGTCAGCGAGGGCACCGACTTCGGTCGGAAGGCCAAGGAGTACATGGACTCCGGTGACCTGCTGCCCGACGACGTCATGGTCGGAATGGTCGCCGAGCGCCTCGGGCGCGACGACTCGAGCCGGCGCGGCTTCATCCTCGACGGGTTCCCGCGCACCGTCGGCCAGGCCGAGGCGCTGGCGGAGATCACCGACGAGAAGCCGCTCGACGCCGTGATCGACCTCGAGGTCCCCGAGGACGTCGTGATCCAACGGATCTCGAAGCGCAGGGTCTGCAAGGACTGCGGCACGAACTACTCCGTCGACACCCCGCCCCGGTACGACTGGACGTGCGACAACTGCGGCGGCGAGGTCGTGCAGCGCGACGACGACACCGAGGAGGCGATCCGTCACCGGCTCGACCTGTACCGCGAGCAGACCGAGCCGCTGATCGCGTGGTACGAGCACCGTCTCCTCCTCGTGGCGGTCGACGGGCTCGGCCACCCCGACGAGGTGACGCGACGGCTCATCCGGGCGGTCGACGGGCGGACGAGGCCCGTCGTCGGGTAGGAAGTGCCGGTGTTCAAGACCAGCGACACCGGAGTGCGGAAGCCACCGGAAGCGCTCAAGAAGATGCGGGCGGCCGGGCGCGTCGTCGCGGAGATGCACTCGAGCATCCGGGAGGCCATCCGGCCCGGGGTCACGACGGCCGAGCTCGACAAGGTCGCCCGGGCCGTGCTCGACAGGCGGGGCGCCCGTTCGAACTTCCTCGGCTACGGCCACCCGCCGTTCCCGGCGGTGATCTGCGCGTCACCCAACGACGTGATCGTGCACGGCATCCCGGGCCCGTACCGGCTCGAGGAGGGCGACATCATCTCGATCGACTGCGGCGCCATCGTCGACGGCTGGCACGGCGACGCCGCATTCACCGCTCCGGTCGGCACGGTCGACCCGGAGGCGCAACGGCTCATCGACGTGGCGTTCGCGTCGCTCGACGCGGCAATTGCCGCCATGGTCGACGGGGGTCGGCTGTCCGACATCGGCCACGCCGTGCAGACCGTCGCCGAGGCCGGCGGGTTCTCCGTCGTCCGCGAGTACGTGGGCCACGGCATCGGCACGTCCATGCACGAGCCGCCCGACGTGAAGAACTTCGGCGATCCCGGCAAGGGCATGAAGCTGCGACCGGGCATGGTGTTCGCGGTCGAGCCCATGCTGAACGCCGGCAGCGCCGCCACGAGGCTGATGGACGACGGCTGGACCGTCCGCACCAAGGACGGCGCCCTCTCCGCCCACGTCGAACACAGCATCTGCGTGACCGAGTCCGGCCCCGAGATCTTCACCGTCCCCTGACTCCGATCGGTCAGGGTGGCAACCGCCGGGCCGATCCGACGTCCCGAGCGGGCGGGTCGGCGACGAAGTCGGCGTCGTGCCACCACTGGTCGGTTCGCAGCGGCTCGGGCACCTCGTCGTCGAACGGCTCCAGGCCGAGGGCTCGCACGCGGTTGAACCACTCCTCACGCAGACCCGGCGGGAGCGCTGCGCCGCAGAAGGGACAGAAGTCGATCACGTGGATCGAGCTGTCGCCGACGACGTAGGCGTAGCCGTATTCGCGGAACTGCGGGATGTACTCCATGCCGTCGTCGTCGTGGGCCAGCGCGAACACCATCGCCTCGCAGGCGTGGGGGGGCTCGACGTCCAGTTCCGGTGCGGGACGAGGTGGGTGATGCAAGTCCTCGTCGCTGCGCCGCACGTCGGCGGCCGTGACCTCGAGCTCGCCGAACCCGCCGGTCAACATCCATGTGTCGCCCGATCGCTCGACCCGATCCAACCGGCCGTGGACCGAGGTGTCGCGGGTGGCGGCAACCGGCCGCGTCCCCTTGCGGTCCCACCGCGAGAACGTCACGTCGTCGAAGCGCACGCGGTACTCGTACGACGGCTCCTCCTCCTGGAGCTGCTCGTCGGTGAGCAGGACGATCTGGCCCGAGGTGCTGCCCAAGCTGAGGTGCTCGACCCAGAGCCCGACCAGGTCTGCGAAGGGGTCGTCGTCCGTGGGCACGAGATCAGTCTCCCAGCGTTCGGCCGGGGACGGCGGCGCCGTGGTCGACGTCCCCGGAGATCGGGTCAGCGGTCCCGAGGTGGTCCCCGTTGCGGTCGTACACCTCGATGTGACCGTGGGTGTAGTCCCATTCGTAGAAGCGGAGCTTGCGACCGCGCCCTCCGTTCGTGCGGGTCCGGCCGCGGTAGTGCTCGAGCCTCTCCCAAACCGGTGACTCCGTCGGTGCCAGGGGCACGACTCGCACCGGCGGCGCCGGAGGGTCCCCCGGTCGAGGACCGGGCGCCGGCCTCGGCCGTCGCCGAGCCGCCACGACTTCGGGGCCGAGCCGGACCAGGACCCCGTCGCCGTCGACCAGCACCCGGCTCTCCGTCCGCCCCTCTGCAACTGGGTCGCAGTCGGTCTGCAGCGCCACCCAGAGCGGTTCGTCGAAGACCTCCCGCTCGCCGCGGTCGCGGCCGAGCCCGAACCAGGTCGGCATCGACACGGCCGGGCAGCCGTTGTCGCCGGGGACGAGTCCGGGCCACTCGTCGGGGTACTCGGGCGCCTGCGCGCCGGTGTCGCCCCACCGGTCGAGCAGCCAGTCGAGGATGCGGCGCTGCTCCGCGACCACGACCGGGCCCGCGGCCACCGAGGCGAACGCGTCGGCGACGTGGCCGGTGAACGCAGCGAGTGCCGCCAGCCCGTGGGAGTGCATCCGGACCCGAACCCCGAGGTCGGAGGGCAGCCGCCCGGCGCCGGCGCTGCCGGAGCGGGCGAACCAGCCGATGGCGCCCTCGAGGGCAGCGGCTCGCCGGATCAGCGTCCCGGAGGCCTCGGCGGCGACGTCGCGGAATCGACGGAGCTCCTGCGGTGCCGCCGACACGGTCTCGCCCATGGCCCGGCAGTATGCAATTTCAATCTATTTCATGCAATCCCCAACGCCTGCGGTCGGAACCGGCGGTGGTTATCGTCGTGCTGACCCCGACAATCACCGCACATTCGGGAATTGGTGGGGCGGCGTTTGGCCTGGCTGGGCCCGCGCCGCTAGTCTCTTCCCTCGCGCTTGCGCCGGGTCGCGCCCGGATGCGAGCCGCGAATGTCCTGGTCCACCTGTCGGGAGGAATCCCTCTGCCCAAGCCCAAGGAAGACGCGATCGTGCTCGAGGGGACCGTCGTCGAGCCCCTCCCCAACGCCATGTTCCGCGTGGAGTTGGAGAACGGCCACAAGGTGCTGGCCCACATCTCCGGGAAGATGCGCATGCACTACATCCGCATCCTGCCGGGGGATCGCGTCCAGGTGGAGCTGACCCCGTACGACCTCAGCCGAGGTCGGATCACCTACCGGTACAAGTGAGAGCGCCATGAAGGTTCGACCCAGCGTCAAGAAGATCTGCGACAAGTGCAAGGTGATCCGTCGCCACGGGCGCGTCATGGTCATCTGCCAGAACCCCCGTCACAAGCAGCGCCAGGGCTGACCCGGGCGCATCGAGGAGACCTGCATACGTGGCACGCATCGCCGGCGTAGACATCCCCCGCGAGAAGCGGTTGGAGATCTCGCTCACCTACATCTTCGGGATCGGTCGTTCGACGTCCCGCAAGATCTGCACCGACCTCGGGCTCGACCCGAACACGCGAGTGCACACCATGACCGACGAAGAGGTCAGCCGCATCCGGGCCTACGTCGACAACAACCTGAAGGTCGAGGGCGACCTCCGCCGCGACATCCAGCAGGACATCAAGCGCAAGATGGAGATCGGCTGCTGGCAGGGCCTGCGGCACCGCAAGGGCCTGCCCGTCCGTGGTCAGCGCACCCAGACCAACGCCCGCACCCGCAAGGGTCCCAAGAAGACGGTCGCCGGCAAGAAGAAGGCGAGGAAGTAGTTCGATGGCCAAGCCGAAGCCGGGCGGCCGCCGCCCCCGCAAGCGCGAGCGCAAGAACGTCACCTACGGGGTGGCGCACATCAAGAGCTCGTTCAACAACACGATCGTGTCCATCAGCGACCAGGACGGGAACGTCCTCGCCTGGGCCTCCGCCGGCAACGTCGGCTTCAAGGGCTCCCGCAAGTCGACGCCCTTCGCCGCCCAGATGGCGGCCGAGGCGTGTGCCCGCCGGGCCATGGAGCACGGCGTCCGCAAGGTCGACGTGCTCGTGAAGGGCCCGGGCTCGGGCCGCGAGACCGCCATCCGCTCGATCCAGAACGCCGGCATCGAGGTCACCGGGATCAAGGACGTCACCCCCGTCCCCCACAACGGCTGCCGCCCGCCCAAGCGGCGGCGGGTCTGAGGAGACTGGCATGGCTCGTTACACCGGACCCGTCTGCCGGCTCTGCCGCCGGGAGCGCATGAAGCTCTTCCTCAAGGGCACGAAGTGCGACTCGATGAAGTGCCCGATCGAGCGCCGCCCCTACCCGCCCGGCGAGGCCGGCCGCGCCCGCCAGCGCCAGGGGTCGGAGTACCTGCTCCAGCTCCGCGAGAAGCAGAAGGCCCGCCGCATCTACGGCCTCATGGAGAAGCAGTTCCGCCGCATCTACGCCGAGGCGAACCGCCGGCCCGGCGTGACCGGCGAGAACCTCCTGCAGATGCTCGAGCTGCGGCTCGACAACGTCGCCTTCCGCGCCGGCTGGGGTGCATCCCGCGCCCAGGCCCGCCAGTTCGTCCGCCACGGCCACGTCGCCGTGAACGGCAAGCGGGTCACGATCCCCAGCTACCAGGTCCGCAAGGGCGACGTCGTCACCATCCGCGACAAGGCCCGGTCGATGATCGTCGTGCGCCACAACCTCGACACCCTCGACCGCCAGATGCCGCCGTGGCTCGAGTCAGCCGACAACGGCTGGCAGGTCACCGTCCGCGACCTGCCCCAGCGCGATGCCATCGACGTCCCCGTCCGCGAGCAGCTCATCGTCGAGCTGTACTCGAAGTAAGCCCCCGAAACCCCGAGGTCAAGTACGCATGCTCGTCATCCAGCGTCCCACGGTCGAATCCGTCGGCGAGCAGGAGGGCAACCGCCAGAAGTTCGCCATCAGCCCGCTCGAGCCCGGCTTCGGCCACACGCTCGGCAACTCGCTCCGGCGGACCCTGCTGTCGTCGATCCCCGGCGCCGCCATCACCCACGTCCGCTTCGACACCGAGCTCCACGAGTTCGCGCCGATCAAGGGCGTGACCGAGGACGCCACCGACGTCCTCCTCAACCTCAAGGACCTCGTGCTCGTCGTGCACAGCGACGAGCCGGTCCAGCTCCGCCTCGACGTCAAGGGCGCAGGGCCCGACACCGTCGTGTCCGGCGGCGACATCGAGCACAACCCCGACGTCGAGATCGTCAACCCCGAGCTGTACCTGGCGACGCTCAACGAGAAGGGCCGCCTCGCCATCGACCTCACCGTGGCCAAGGGCCGCGGGTACGTCTCCGAGGAGCGCAACAAGCGCGCCACGGCGCCGATCGGTGAGATCGCCCTCGACTCGGTCTTCTCGCCCGTCCGGCGGGTCGCCTTCGTGGTCGAGCCCACCCGGGTCGAGATGGACACGAACTACGACCGCCTCGTCCTCGACATCGAGACCGACGGGTCGATCACGCCGCGCGAGGCCCTCGCCTCCGCCGGCGACACGCTCCGCACCCTCATGGGCCTGGTCGCCGACATGAGTGACGACCCGCAGGGCCTCGAGCTCGGCGAGATGACGGCCACCGCCGCCGGTTCGCCCGACCTCGACCTCCCGATCGAGGACCTCGACCTGTCCGAGCGCCCCCGCAACTGCCTCAAGCGGGCGCAGGTCAACACGATCGGCGAGCTGCTCCTCAAGACCGAGGACGACCTCCTGGCCATCACGAACTTCGGCCAGAAGTCCCTCGACGAGGTCAAGCAGAAGCTCGACGAGCGCGGCCTGTCGCTGCGCGTCCGGGACTAGGAGCGCACGATGCCCACGCCGAAGAAGGGCGCGCCGCTTCGGCGGCAACGCCTCGCACCAGAAGGCGATGATGGCCAACCTGGCCGCGTCGCTCTTCGCCGCCGAGGCCGTCGTCACCACCGAGGCCAAGGCCAAGGCCCTGCGCCCCTACGCCGAGAAGCTGATCACCAAGGCCCGCAAGGGCGGGCTGCACCGCTACCGCGACGCCCTGTCGGTCCTCCGCGACGAGGACATGACCCACAAGCTGTTCCACGACATCGGGCCCCGGTACGTCGACCGCAACGGCGGCTACACCCGGATCCTGAAGCTCGGCCCTCGCCAGGGCGACAACGCGCCCATGGCGCGGATCGAGCTCGTCTGAACCTCGGTGTCGACCCGGAGGTTCTCGAGGGCCTTGCGGTGACGCTCTTCGATCCGCCGGAAGGCACACGAGCGGCCCCGAGTGGGCCGCTCGTCCGCGTCCGGCTGCTCGTCGCGTACGACGGCGGTTCGTTCCACGGCTTCGCGCCCCAACCGAAGGTCACGACGGTCGGGGGGACCCTGGCGACGACCCTCGAGCGCATCCTCGGGCACCCGGTCGACCTCACGTGCGCGGGCCGGACCGATGCCGGCGTGCACGCCTGGGGCCAGGTGGTCAGCTTCGACACCGTTGATCCGAGTTCGGGTCGAGGACGCCTCGACCTCGACAAGCTGCGCGCGGCGGTCAACGGCCTGTGCGGACCGGCCATCGTCGTGCGGGACGCTGCGCTCGCCGCGCCGGGCTTCGACGCCCGGTTCTCGGCCTCGTCGCGGCGCTACCGGTACACCGTCCTCAACCGGGACGTGCCCGACCCGTTCCTGGCCGCGACGACCTGGCACGTGCCCCAGGCGCTGTCGCTGCCCCTGTTGCAGCTCGCCTGCGACCCGCTGCTCGGTGAGCACGACTTCGGCGCCTTCTGCCGCCGACCCAAGGGCGAGCCCGACGCTTCGCTCGTCCGGCGGGTCCTCGACGCCCGCTGGGAGGTCGACGAGACGGCCGGGGAGGGCGTGCTGCGCTTCTGGATCGAGGCCACCGCCTTCTGCCACCAGATGGTGCGCTCGATCGTGGGCACGCTCGTCGACGCCGGCATCGGGAAGCGGACCGCCGGCCGACGTGGGCGCCGCGCTGCGGACCCAGAAGCGCTCGGCGGCCGGACCGGTCGCCCCGCCCCACGGGCTGTGCCTGTGGGAGGTCCGCTATTGACGTGTACGCAGGTTGCAGATCCTTCACCAAGTTCATAAACTTGGTGAAGGATGTCCGACCTCGACCCCGCCGACCTCGCCGCCCGGTTCCGCCAGGCGCTGATGCCGCTCGTGCGCAAGCTGCGCACGAACGTCGAGGAGGGCATGACCCCGAGCCTGATGTCGGCGCTCGCCTCGGTGAACCGCCTCGGTCCGATCACCCTCGGGGATCTCGCCGCCACCGAGAAGGTCACCCCGCCCATGGCCACGAAGCTGGCCAACGGGCTCGAGGAGCGTGGCCTCGTCACCCGCACCGGCTGCACCGACGACAAGCGGGTGACCCGGCTCGAGCTCACCGACGGAGGGCCGGGCCCTCCTCGACCGCTCGCACCGGCGCCGCAACGCCTGGCTGGCCCAGCGCTTCGCCGGCCTCAGCGAGGACGAGCGGATCGCCCTCGCCGAGGCGGTCACCGTCATCGAGCGGCTCAACCGCGAGGAGGAGGGTCGGTGACCCGCTTCAAGCTCGCCACCGCCGACACGTTCCGGTCGCTCCAGCACCGGAACTTCCGGATCTTCTTCGTCACCCAGGGCATCAGCTTCACCGGGACCTGGGTCCAGCTCGCCGCCCAGACGCTGCTCGTGTACCGGCTGACCGACAGCGGGACCGCGCTCGGCCTGCTCACGGCGATCCAGTTCGCCCCGACGCTCCTGCTCGGTGCCTGGGCCGGCGTCGTCATCGACCGCCACGACAAGCGCCGGCTCATGACGCTCACCAGCTCGGTCATGCTCGCGGCGGCCGCCATCCTCGCCGTGCTCGTCCTGACCGGCCACGCCACGGTGTGGTGGGTCTACGCCCTCGCCGGCGTGCTCGGTCTGGCCAACACCTTCGACAACCCCGCCCGGCGGACCCTGGTGAACGACCTCGTGCCGCCCGAGGAGCTCGTCAACGCGGTCGGCCTCAACTCCACGCTGATCACGTCGGCCCGGATCGTCGGCCCCGCGATCGCCGGTGTGCTCATCGCCACCGTCGGCATCGGCTGGTGCTTCGCCCTGAACGCCCTCTCCTTCGTCGCCGTCCTGGTCGGGCTGCACTACATGGAATGGGCGGCGATGCGCTCCACCGCGCCCGTCGCGCGGGCCAAGGGCCAGCTCCGGGAGGGTTTCCGGTACGCCATGTCGGTCGACGACCTCCGCATCCCGCTGCTGCTCATGGCCGTCGTCGGAACGCTGTCGTTCAACTACGTCGTGCTCCTGCCCCTCCTCGCCGAGCGCGACCTGGGTGGGAGCGACGTCACCTACACCATCCTGACCTCGCTGTTCGGGGTGGGCTCGCTCGATCGGGTCGCTGCGGATGGCCCGGCGGGCCACGATCGACACCCGCTTCCTCGGCGTGTCCGCCGTCGTGCTGGGCCTCACCTCGGCGGCGCTCGCCGTCGCGCCCTCCGTGCCGGTCGCCGGCCTCATCCTCGTCGTCGCCGGCTACGCCGGCATCGGGGTCCTCTCCGGGGGCAACGCCGTGCTCCAGATCGCCGTCGACCCGGCGATGCGGGGCCGGGTCCTCGCCCTGTACACGGTCGTCTTCCTCGGGTCCACGCCGATCGGCGGCCCCATCGCCGGCTGGCTGGCCGAGCGGTACGGGGCGCCGGCCGGCCTGCTGCTCGGGGCGGTCGCCGCCGTCGCCGCCGGTCTGGCCGTCCTGGCCTTCCTCCGGCGACGCCCGGCTGTCCCGGTCGAGGCGCTGGTCGAGACCGAGGTCGGCTTGCCGCCCCTACCGGTCGCCCCGTAGGCTCTCCCGTCGCCCCGAGACCAGGTCGCGCCGTGCCGCGGCAGGCCGGGACACCACGGAACGAGAAGCGGAGAACCTGTGCGTACCTTCAGCCCCAAGGCGAGCGAGATCGAGCGCGCCTGGCACGTCATCGACGCCGAGGGCCTCGTACTCGGTCGTGTCGCCACGGAGGTGGCGCGGCATCCTGCGCGGCAAGCACAAGCCGATCTTCGCTCCGCACCTCGACACCGGCGACTTCGTGATCATCGTCAACGCCGACAAGATCGTCCTCACCTCCGGCAAGGCCGACACCAAGCTCGTCCGCCGCCACACCGGCTACCCCGGCGGCCTCAAGAGCCGGACCTACGGCGAGCTGCTCGCCGTCCGCCCCGAGGACGCCGTGCGCCGCACGGTCCGGGGCATGCTCCCGAAGAACCGCCTGGGCCGCCAGCTGATCACGAAGCTGAAGGTGTACGCCGGCCCGACACACCCCCACGCCGCCCAGCAGCCGCAGCCGCTGGCCATCGAGCACGCCCGCAGGAGCGCCTGATGACGAAGCCGTTGACCCAGACGACCGGTCGCCGCAAGGAGGCCGTCGCCCGCGTCCGGCTCCGCCCGGGCACCGGCAAGATCACGATCAACGGTCGGGAGCTGACCGACTACTTCCCGTCGGGCACCCACCAGATGGTCGTGACCGAGCCGCTGCGCGTGAGCGGCACCGAGGAGACCTACGACGTCGACGCCACGATCCACGGCGGCGGCGTCACGGGCCAGGCCGGCGCCCTGCGCCTGGGCATCGCCCGCTCCCTCGTCGAGCTCGATCCCGAGCTGCGGCCACAGCTGAAGAAGGCCGGGTTCCTCACCCGCGACGCCCGCGAGAAGGAATCGAAGAAGTACGGCCTCAAGAAGGCCCGCAAGGCGCCGCAGTACTCGAAGCGATGAACTCGTCGCTGCCGAACCCGAGGTTCGGCAGCGAGCTGAGCGGCGCCGCCCTTCGGGCGGCTCGACTAGGATCGACCCGCCTCGCGAGGGGGGCCGGCGGAGCCGCCTCCCGCACCCCCCACCGCCCGCCTTGTCACGGGGGGCGTCACCGGGGTGTTGAAGTTCGGGACGGATGGGGTTCGCGGGGTGGCGAACCGGGAGGTGACCCCCGAGCTCGCCCTCGCCCTCGGCCGCGCTGCGGCCCGCGTCCTCGGGCCCGCCCCGGCGTTCGCCGTCGGTCGTGACACCCGGCGCTCAGGGCCGTTGCTGGAGTCGGCGTTCGTCGCCGGGCTGGCGGCCGAGGGCGTCGACGCCCTCCTGCTCGGTGTCGCGCCGACGCCGACCGTCGCCTGGGTCTGCGCCGATGCCGGCCTCCCCGGCGCCGTCGTCTCGGCGTCCCACAACCCCTTCGACGACAACGGCATCAAGCTCTTCGCCGCCGGCGGCCGCAAGCTCAGCGACGAGGTCGAGACGGCCGTCGAGGCCGAGCTGAAGGTGTCCCGGGCCGAGACGGTCGCCGGCGCTGACGTCGGTGTTCCCGCTCGTGAACCCCGAGCGCGTCGAGGGCTGGATCGAGGGCGTGCTCGGTTCCCTCGACGGCCGCCGGCTCGACGGTCTCCGGATCGTCGCCGACGCCGCCCACGGCGCGGCGTCCGGTGTCGCCGAACGCCTCCTGGCGGCCGTGGGGGCGGACGTGACGGTGATCAACGCCGCTCCCAACGGCACCAACATCAACGAGCGGTGCGGGGCGACGCACGTCGACGGGCTCCGCGCCGCGGTCACGGCCGCCGGTGCCGACCTCGGCATCGCCCTCGACGGCGACGCCGACCGCTGCCTCGCCGTCGACGCCGCCGGCCAGCTGGTCGACGGCGACCAGATCCTGGCCGTCCTGGCGCTCGACCGGCGCGACCGCGGGCGCGCTGCCGGCCGACACCGTCGTCGTCACGGTCATGTCGAACCTGGGGTTCCGGCTGGCGATGCAGGAGCACGACATCGCCGTGGTCGACACCCCGGTCGGCGATCGCTACGTGCTCGACGCGCTCGACGCCGGCGGCTTCGCCCTCGGTGGCGAGCAGTCGGGCCACGTCATCCAGCGCGACCTCGCCACCACCGGCGACGGCCTGCTGACGGCCGTCCACCTCGCCGACGTCGTCGTCCGGCGCGACCGCCCGCTCGCCGACCTCGCGTCGGTGATGGTCAGGCTGCCCCAGGTGCTGCGCAACGTGCAGGTGGCGTCGGGCATCGACGTGCTCACCGCCATCTCGGCCGACGTCGCCGCCGTCGAGGCGGAGCTCGGCTCGACCGGGAGGGTGCTGATCCGGCCCAGCGGCACCGAGCCGCTCGTGCGCGTGATGGTCGAGGCGCCGACCCAGGAGCAGGCCGAGGCCGCCGCCGGCCGGCTGGTCGACGCCGTCACCACCGCTGTCGCATGAGCCGCCCCGGGCGCGGGCCGGGACGTCGGGCGCGCCCGTCGTCACCGTCCTCACCGTCGTCACCGTCTCGGCGCCCTCGCCGTGCTGACCGGTTGCGGGGACGACGGCGGCGGTCTCGACGTCGAGTCCTTCGCCGGCACGTACGTCGTGACGATGGTCGTCGGCGCGGCGACGAGCGACCCCGGCGCCAACCCCGTCCTCCTGCCCGAACCGGGGACGTCCTTCACCGAGCGCTGGGAGCTCGACTGTGATGCGGCCAGCTGCGTGCTCAACCGCCCCGACGGGGGCGTCGCCCTCGGCGACCTCGACGGGCTCGTGCTGGCGCCACCGCCTCCCGGTCCGACCGAAGCGGTCGAGGCGCTCACGGGGACGGCCGAAGGCGTGCGCGCCGAAGCGGCGATCGAGCCCGGCCCCTGCACGGGCACGGCGTCGGAGCGGTGGACCGTGCAGGTCGACGTCTCCCACGAGGGCGACGTCCTGAGCGGCTCGGTCGTCAGGACGCCGGACGAGCTGCGGGACACCGCCGCCGGCCCCGACTGCTACGGCGTCGACCTGACCCTCGGGCTCTCCGGGGTCCGGCGATAACCTCGCACGACCATGTGCGGGATCATCGCCGTCCTCCGGCGTCGCTCCGACCGCCTCCCGCCCGACCCCGACGAGCTCAGGGCCGGGCTCGCCGCGGCCGCGTCGATGCTCGATCGGCGGCCTGCCATCGGTCGAGGCGCTCTTCGCCGCCGCCGACGCGCTCGAGGGCACCGAACGCCTGCTCCGCGGGGTGGCCGGCGTCGTCGTGCTCGCCGATCCTCAGCTCGCCGCCGACGTCGACCGGTCCGCCGAGCAGCTGTGGACCCTCGTCGCCGGCATCGAGGCGGTGCTCGACGACGGCGTGCTCTCGGGGATCGAGCTCGAGCAGACGAACGCCGCCCTCGTCCGTGTGCGCGACGCGGTCTGGTCGATCCAGCGCGACCGCCTCCGCACCGCCCGCCTCGTGGGCGAGCTCGCCGGCCCGGGCGCCGGGCGGGCCGCCGTGGAGGCCTACACGTCGATCCAGGTGGCGCTGTCGGCCCTCGATCGGCTCGAGGTGCGGGGTCGGGACTCGGCGGGCCTGCACCTGCTTCGTGCGGACCACGGCCTCGACCTCGAGTCGACGGAGGTGCGCGCCCTCCTCGGCGACCGCCGTCGCGACCACCTGTTCCGCTCGGGAGCGGTCCGGACGCCCGACGGGCTCCTCAGCCTCGTGTACAAGGCCGCGGCCGAGATCGGCGAGCTGGGCGACAACACCAGGGCGCTCCGCGCCGCCATCGCCGGCGACGAGCTGCTCCGTGCCGCGCTGCGCTCGCCCGACGCCGAGGTGATCGTGCTCGGGCACACACGGTGGGCCAGCGTCGGCATCGTCAGCCAGGCCAACGCCCATCCGCTCAACAGCGAGGAGGAGGGCGTCGGCGCACGGGCCGGTGACGAGCGGCCGTACGTCATCGGCGCGCTCAACGGCGACGTCGACAACCACGCCGACCTCAAGGCGGCCCACGGCCTGCGCATCGCCGCCGACGTCACCACCGACGCCAAGGTGATCCCGACGATCGTGAGCCGCCGCCTCGCCGACGGTGCCGACCTCGTCGAGGCCTTCCGGTCGACCGTCGCCTCCTTCGAGGGATCGGTGGCCATCGCCGCGCAGGCCACCGAGGATCCCGACCAGGTGCTGCTGGCGCTGCACGGCTCGGGCCAGGCGCTCTACGTCGGGCTCGCCGAGGACACGCTTCGTCGTCGCCTCCGAGCCGTACGGGCTCGTCGAGGAGACCGACGTCTACCTCAGGATGGACGGCGAGACACCGGCCGACGAGGAGAACCCGACGGCGTCACGCGGGACAGGTCATCGCCCTCGATCGGCGCCGGGCCGGCGAGCTCGACGGCATCACGCGCCTCGCCTACGACGGCACGCCGCTGCCGGTCACCGAGTCCGAGCTCGCCCGGGCGCAGATCACCACCCGCGACATCGACCGCGGCGAGCACCCGCACTTCCTGCTGAAGGAGATCGGCGAGGCGCCCGCGTCCTTCCGCAAGACGCTGCGGGGCAAGCTCGTCGACGGACCCGACGGGCCCGTCGTCCGCCTCGGCCCGACGTGCTCCCCGCCGACGTCGTCGAGCGCCTGGCCTCGGGCGCCATCCGCAGGGTCACGGTGATCGGCCAGGGCACCGCCGCCGTCGCCGCCCAGTCGCTGGCGTACTTCCTCGGCTCCTTCGTCGAGGAACACCCGCTCGTCGTCGAGGCCCAGGCCGCGACCGAGCTCTCGGGCTTCGGGATGCGCAGCGACATGTCCGACACGCTCGTCGTCGCCATCAGCCAGTCGGGGACGACGACCGACACGAACCGGACCGTCGACCTGGCCCGGGGTCGGGGCGCCGCCGTCGTCGCCATCGTGAACCGGCGCAACAGCGACCTGACCGACAAGGCCGACGGCGTGCTGTACACGAGCGACGGGCGCGACGTCGAGATGGCCGTGCCGTCGACCAAGGCGTTCTACGCCCAGGTGGCGGCGGGGTGCCTGCTCGCCGTCGCCGTCGCCGATGCCGGTCGGCGTCGAACCGGGGCCCGACCGCGCCGAGCTGCTGGCCGCCCTGCGGACCCTCCCGGAGGCGATGGCGACGGTGCTCGAACGCCGGGCCGAGATCGGCCGCATCGCCGCCGAGGTCGCGCCGCCGCGCCGGTCGTGGGCGCTGGTCGGGCAACGGACCGAACCGGATCGCCGCGCAGGAGCTGCGGATCAAGCTGTCCGAGCTCTGCTACAAGTCGATCGCCTGCGACATCACCGAGGACAAGAAGCACATCGACCTGTCGGCCGAGCCGCTGATCCTGGTGTGCGCCGCCGGCCTGTCGGGCTCCACCGCCGACGACGTCGCCAAGGAGGTGGCGATCTACCGGGCCCACAAGGCGGCGCCGGTCGTCATCGCCACCGAGGGCGAAGGTCGCTTCGGCGCCGCCCTCCAGGTGATCCACGTGCCGGCGACGCACCCGTCGCTCGCCTTCGTGCTCTCGGCCATGGCGGGTCACCTCTTCGGCTACGAGGCGGCGCTCGCCATCGACGCCCAGGCGATCCCGCTGCGGGAGGCACGGGCGGCCATCGAGCGCGCCGATGTCCGACGGCGACGGTGCCGACGGTCGACGACATCCTGCGCCACGCTGCAGCGCGTGCGCTGGCGGCGCCCGCCCACCGGTTCTTCGACGGGTCTGCGCGGCGGGCGAGTACGACGGCCACCTCGAGGCGTCGACCGCCGCCCGCCTGTCGTCGCTGCTCCGCTACGCCCTCGGCACCGTGCCGCTCGACGCCTTCCAGGCCGAGCACGGCAAGGTCGGGACGCCGGCTGTCGTCGTCGACGACCTCACCGCCGCCCTGACCCGTGGCATCGAGGAGCTGACCCGCCCGATCGACGCCATCAAGCACCAGGCCAAGACGGTGACCGTCGGCATCAGCCGCACCGACGAGACCCTGCTGCAGGTGCCCCTCGTCGCCGCCGTCGTCGACGCCGGGGCGCCGCGCGACTCCCTGAGCTACCGGACGCTGCGCACCCTCGCCGGCCTCGATCCGGCGGTGAGCGAGGTGACCGGTTGGATCCGCTACCGCGTCGAGGGCGATCTCGCCACCGACGGGGGCGCGAGCGCGGTCGTCGTCGATCGGGGCGGCATCGCCCGCGAGATCCCGAGCCGGACGCGACCGCGACCCGGTGCTCCGAGGCACGAAGCACACCGTCGCGGTCGAGCGCGAGGTCTTCGTCTCCCGTGGGCGTCGCGACGGCAGGACCCTGGTGTTCGTGCCCGAGGTCAAGGACGGCACGTGCACGGGCACTCACCCTGCTGCACGTCCGGTTCGCCGATCGCCTGTCGCCGGCCTCGGCCCGCGAGCGTGCTCCAGGGCTACCGCGGCAGGTACGCCGCGCTGCGCGACGCCGTCACCGAGACCGAGCCCGCCTTCCGCGAGGACCTGCTCGCCGAGCAGCCGGTCGTCGATCTGCTCGTCGAGCCGATCCAGCCGCTGGCCGACCGCTGGCGCTCCTGAGGTCCCGGGCGGTGATCGTCGGGATCGGCGTCGACGAGGTCGAGGTCGACCGGTTCGCTCGATCGTTGGCGCGGACGCCGACGCTCGCCCGCCGGCTGTTCACCGACGACGAGCAGGCGTACGCCACCGCGGCGCCGGGACTCGCCGCCGCAGCGCCTCGCCGTGCGGTTCGCGGCGAAGGAGGCGACGCTCAAGTCGATGGGCGCCGGCCTCGGCGCCTGCCGGTTCGTCGACATCGAGGTCGTGCGCGACGCCGCCTCTGGCGCGCCGGCGCTGCGCCTCCACGGCGGTGCCCTCGAGCTCGCCGCCGGCCTCGGCATCGGACGATGGCACCTGTCGCTGTCGCACACCGAGGTGCGGGCGAGCGCCTTCGTCGTCGCCGAGGGCCCGCCCGAGGACGCCGAGCCGAAGGAAGTCGCACAGTGCCCTGTCTCGGCCGGCGATCGCCGACGAATCGTGGCGCGGTACAACGGTACCTACTTCGCAGGTCCATAACCGGGACGGCCGGCCGCGTCCCACTCCTGCCAGAACGCGAGGAACTCCTCACCGAAGAAGGGATCGCCCCCGCGCAAGGCGATCCCCGCCCGTCGGACGGTCCAGTCCCACGGGGCGAGCTCGGCAGCGCGAGCGAGATGCTCGGCTGCGGCATCGTCGTGACCCCGCTGCTGGAGCCACTGGCGACGCGCCACTCGGCGACGGCGAGCTGCTCGTCGTCGGAGCGAACGGCGGCGGCGGCGTGCAGGTCGCGCAGATCAGGCGAGACGCCCTCGCGCACCCATCGCCGCAGCGCGTCGTGGTGCACCGACGAGTCGAGGTCGGTGAAGTCGCGGAACCGATCGTCGCCGGGGGCGATCGACGGTGGCTTGACGATCCGGTCGTCCTCGCCGACCCAGACGGTGGTCGGCACGTTGAGGACCCCGTACCGGGTGGCGGTCACGTGCGAGCGGTTCGACGACCACGGGGTAGGTCGGCCGCGGGTCGGCGTCCTCGACCCACGGCCGGGCGGCATCGGCGTCAGCGTCGAGGGCGACCGCGAACAGCGCCGGTCCGTCGGGTTCGAGGTCCTCGAGCAGCGCCTGCCAGACCGGCAGGTCGTAGCGGCAGCCTCACCACGAGGCCCAGGCGAGCAGCACCCGCTTGCGGCCGCTGAACTGGCCGAAGGACACATGGTTCCCGTCGAGGTCGGGCAGGGTGAGCTCCGGGGCGGGGTCGCCCACCTGCAGACCGCCGCCACCGGCGTCGGGGGCCGGCGCGAGCGCGGCGACCCCGTGCTCGGCGTCGACCGCGAGCGGCAGCCGCAGGGCGGCGGCCCACTCGCCGAGATCGATGCGGTCCGGCTCCCCACCGGCAGCCACCGCCCGGCCCAGGAGCGGCACGCAGACCTCCCCGCGGCAGAGCCCCTCGGGCTTCAGCTCCCAGCCGGTCGCGGCGGCGAGGTCAGCGGCGTCGACGACCCCGGTGTCGCCCCCGATCTCGTGCTCGCCCCCGTCCTCGTCGAGCAGCGCCAGGGTGACCATCGGCGGGAGGTTAGGCCCGCTCGAACACCGCGATCCGGCGTTCCATCCAGTGCGGACGAGGACGGTCGGGCTCGGGCAGGGCGCGGAGCCGGTCGATCACGGGCTGGACCTCCGCGGCCCAGATGTCGTCGGGCAGGTCCCAGCACCAGGACCAGGTGCGGTCGGCGAGCAGCTGCGCGGCGACGTTCGGGGCGCGCCCGAACGTGAGGCGCTCGAGGAAGCCGTCGTGCACGAGGCGGAGGCCGAGCCCGGCGCCCGCCGCGGTGATCTCCTCGATCGTCGGAGGCGGCAACGGGCGCAGGCGCTCGTCGATGTCGCCGTGGGCCTCGCTCACGTCGTCGCCTTCCTGCCGGTCACCGACGATCCCCGACACCACCAGCCGGCCGCCGGCGCGGAGCATCCGGGCCGCGGCGCCGACCGCCGCCCGGAGGTCGCCGACGAGGTGCAGCACGTGGATGGCGACGACGCCCGCGGCGACGCCGTCGCGGACCGGCGGCGCCGTGGCGTCGGCCCGGGTGAGCCGACCGGGCAGCCGGCTGGCGGCGCGCCCGAGCATCTCGGCGGACAGGTCGATGCCCACGGGGCGCGACCGCGAGCGGCGAGGGTGGCGCCCACGATGCCGGTTCCCACACCGATCTCCACGACCGGCCCCTCGGGGAGCCACGGCAGCACACCGTCGACGACGTTGCGGGCGCGGATGTTGCCGCCCCTGGTGGCGTCGTAGCGCGCCGCGATCCCGCCGTCGAAAGGTATGGATCGGCCCACGGCTGGCATGATCGCACCTGTCGTGCTGCCCATCCTGACCCCTGCCGAGATGGCGGCCGTCGACGCCGCGGCACCCGAGCCCGTGGAGGTCCTCGTCGGCCAGGGCCGGGTCCGCCCTCGCCCACCACGCCCTCGAGCTGCTCGGCGGCGCGTACGGGCGCCGGGTGGTAGTCGTGGCCGGGAAGGGGAACAACGGCGCCGACGGCCGCGAGGCGGCGGCGCGCCTGCGCCGGCGTGGGGTTGTGGTGGACGTGATCGACGCCGCCGAGGCGCCCGAGCGGCTGCCGCCGGCCGACCTCGTCATCGACGCCGCCTACGGCACCGGGTTCCGGGGCGAGTACCACGCCCCCGATCCCGGTGGCGCGCCCGTGCTGGCGGCCGACATCCCCTCCGGCGTCGGCGGCCTGACCGGTGAGGCGTCGAGCGGCGCCGTCCACGCTACGGCGACGACGACCTTCGCCGCCCTCAAGCCCGGTCTGCTGTTCGAGCCGGGCCGCAGCCTGGCGGGAGAGGTGCGGGTCGCCGACATCGGTCTCGACACGCCGTCGGCGCAGTGCGCACCTCGTCGAAGCCGCCGATGCCGGCGCCTGGATCCCGCGCCGGCCGCCGGACGCCCACAAGTGGCGGTCGGCGACATGGATCATCGGTGGCTCTGCCGGCATGACCGGCGCGCCGTGCTGGCGGCGACGGCCGCGGGTCGCGCCGGGGCCGGTTACGTGCGCCTCTCCTCGCCGGGCGTGCCACCGCCGTTGCCCGGCGCGCCGGTCGAGGTCGTGGGCACGGTGATCGCCGAGCACGGGTGGGCCGAGGACGTCCTCGCCGGGGCGGAGCGGTTCCGGTCCCTCGTCGTCGGCCCCGGCCTCGGCGATCGCGGCGCGGCCGACGTCCGCCGCGTCGTCGCCGAGGCGATCGTGCCGGTCGTGGTCGACGGCGACGGGCTGCGGGCGCTGGGCACCGACTGCGTGCGCGCCGGCCACCCCACGACCGTGCTGACCCCCCACGACCGCGAGTTCGAGCGGCTGTGCGGCCACCGACCGGGCCCCGACCGGATCGACGCCTCCCGTCGCCTCGCCGATGCCACGAACGCCGTCGTGCTGCTCAAGGGGCCAACGACGATCGTGGCCCGACCGGGCGGCGACGTGCTCGTCGTCGCCGAGGGCGACGCCCGCCTCGCCACGGCCGGCACCGGTGACGTCCTGTCGGGCACCATCGCCGCGCTGATCGCCCGCGGCGCCGACCCGTTCCATGCGGCCGCAGCCGGTGCCTTCGTCCACGCGTGCGCCGCCAGGTCGGGCCCCCGCGAAGGCGTCGTCGCGTCCGACATCCCCGCCGCCCTGCCCCGCATCCTGGAAGCACTGTTCTTCGCACATGATTCGGTGGCCAGAGCAACCGAAGCACGCGCGAAAACGCGGAGTGGGAGGCAGAAGACGCGGCGGTGGCCGGGGTGAGCTCGGTCGAGCGGACGTGGGTCGACGTCGACCTCGGGGCGATCGGGCACAACATCGGGGTGCTCCGCCGGGCGGTGGCTCCCGCCGGCGTCGTCGCCGTGGTGAAGGCCGACGGGTACGGGCACGGCGCCTCGCCCGTCGCGGCCGCGGCCGTCGACGCCGGCGCAGCCGGGCTGGCCGTCGCCATCACCGCCGAGGGGGCCCTGCTCCGCGACGACGGGATCACCGCTCGCACCCTCGTCCTGGCCGAGCCGCGACCCGACGAGATGGCCGAGTGCGTCGTCGTTCGGCCTCGAGCCCGCCGTCTACACCTCAGGTGGGGTCGTCGCGGCCGCCAAGGCGGCCGCCGACCGCGGCCACCGGCTCGCCGTGCACCTCAAGGTCGACACCGGCATGCATCGAGTCGGTGCGAGCCCGACCGACGCCGTCGCCCTCGCCGAGGCCGTCGTCCGCGAACCGGCGCTCGAGCTGGCGTCGGTGTGGACCCACTGCGCCGCCGCCGACGAGCCGGAGAGCTCCTACACCGCCGACCAGCTCGCCCGGTTCGACGCCGTCCTTGCCGATCTCGCCGGCCGCGACATCCGGCCGCGGTCCCGGCACGCGGCCAACTCGGCCGCTGCGGTGTGCCACCCCGCGTCGCGCTACGACTTCGTCCGCGCCGGCATCGCCACCTACGGCATCCCGCCCTCGCCCGCCCTCGCCGACCAGGACGACGTCGCCGATCTGCGGCGCGCCCTCACCTGGACGGCGTCGGTCTCGTTCGTGAAGACCGTCGCGGCCGGCGAGGGGATCAGCTACGGCCTGCGCCACCACTTCGATCGCGACACCGTCGTCGCCACCATCCCGGTCGGCTACGCCGACGGGGTGCCCCGTCGTCTCCACGCCACCGGCGGCGAGATCCTGCTGGGCGGCCGTCGTCGACGCATCGTGGGCGTCGTGACCATGGACCAGGTCATGGTCGACTGCGGTCCGCCCGACGGTCGCGGCGACGCCGACGGCGCCGTGCCCGCCGCCGGCGACGAGGCCGTGCTGCTCGGTCGCCAGGACGGCGAGGAGATCACGCCCGACGACTGGGCGGCTCGACTCGGCACCATCGCGTACGAGATCGTGTGCGGTATCGGTCCCCGTGTCCCCCGGAGGTACCCATGAGCAAGCACGGCAAGCGCAGCCGGTTGCCGCTGGCCCTGGCGATGGGCGCCGGGCTCGCCGCGGTCGCCGTCGGCGCCGGCCTGGCCGCCACCCGCCGGTCGGCGAAGCACCACCGGTCGCTGCCCGACGAGCGCGCCGGCGACGCCGCCGTCTTCGACCTCGACGCCCTCGGGGTGACCCACCACCGGATCCCGAGCCACGACGGTGGCGAGCTCCACGTCGTGGAGCGGGGCCCCGCCGGCGGCCCGCCGCTGCTGCTCCTCCACGGCATCACGCTCCAGGCCAGGGTCTGGGGCTACCAGCTGCGGGACCTGTCCGATCACTGGCGCGTCCTCGCCGTCGACCTGCGGGGCCACGGTGAGAGCACGCCGGGCGCCGACGGCTTCGGCCTCGACGTCCTCGCTCGCGACCTGCGCACGGTCATCGAGAGCCTGGACCTGCGCGACGTCGTCGTCGTCGGCCACTCGATGGGCGGGATGACCTTGATGCGGTTCTGCGCCGACCACCGCGACGCGCTCGACGAGCGCGTCGCCGGCTGCGTGTTCCTGGCGACCGCGCCGGTCATCCCGATCCCGCCCGGGGTCCAGCGGGTGTTCCAGCAGCTGGGGCCGAGGTTGACCCGCGCCGGCGACCGGTGGGGCTGGGACCGCCTCGACACCCGGCGGCTCGCCGGTGCCGACCTGAGCTACGTGCTGGCCCGCCGGGCCTTCGGCCGCCACGCGTCGCCGCTGCACGTCCAGCTGACCGCCGACCTCGTCGCCGACGTCTCGCCCGCGACGACCTGGCCGACGGGCATCGGGCTCCTCGAGCACGACGCCGACGAGGCGCTGGCCAGGACGCAGACTCCGTCGATGGTGATCGACGGCGAGCTCGACCACATCACGCCGATCGCCCTCAGCCGCCGCATCGCCGACCACCTCCCCAACAGCGAGTTGCACGTGCTGCCGGACGCCGGTCACCAGCTCATGCTCGAACGCCCGGCGGAGCTGGCCGACCTCCTCGAGGCGTTCCGCAAGCGCATCAGCGCGGCGTGATCACCGCCGTCGCCGGGGTCAGGGTCGGTCACTGGACCGATCCCGACGGTCGCACCGGCTGCACGGTGGTGCTGCTGCCGGAGGGCACGGTTGCCTCGGGCGAGGTGCGCGGCGGCGCGCCGGCGACCCGGGAGCTCGCGCTGCTCGAGCCCCACCGGACGGTCGACCGCCTCGACGCGGTGGTGCTGGCCGGCGGCTCGGCGTTCGGTCTCGCCGCCGCCGACGGCGTGATGGCGTGGTGCGCGGACCGGGGGGTCGGCTTCCCGACCGGCGCCGGCCCCGTCCCGATCGTCGTCGGCCTCGCCCTGTTCGACCTCGTCGTGGCCGACGGCGGCCGTCCGGCCCGGGCGCCGAGCAGGGCCACGCCGCCTGCGTCGCGGCCGGGGCCGGCGAGATCGAGCGCGGGCCGGATCGGCGCCGGCGCCGGCTGCACCGTCGGCCAAGTGGCGGGGCCGGGACCAGGCCCGCCCGGGCGGGCTCGGCGGGGCGGTCGCCCGCCATGACGGCCTCGTCGTGGCGGCCCTGCTCGCCGTCAACGCCGTCGGGGACCTCCGGGTCGAGGGCGAGGTGCGGCTCCCGCTCCCGCCCGAGCAGGCGTTCGCCGAGAACACGACCATCGGCGTCATCGCCACCAACGCCCGCCTCGACAAGGTCGCGTGCCTCATCGTCGCCCAGGCGGGCCACGACGGCCTGGCCCGCGCCCTGGATCCGGCCCACACCGCCGGTGACGGCGACGCCCTCGTGGTGGCGGCGACCGGCGCGGTCGACGCCAGACCGGCGGTCGTGCCGCCAGCTCGCCGCGCGTCGTCGTCGAGCAGGCGGTGCGTGGACGCGCTGGCTCCGTAGCCTCGCTCGGCGGTGCCCACCGGCCTTGGAGATGCGTCGCCGAGGAAGCGCGCACGTGCACGCGCTGCCCGCTCGCCGTCGGCCGCACCCAGGTCGTGTTCGGCCGGGGCGATCCCGACGCCGACCTGCTGTTCATCGGCGAGGGTCCCGGCGCCGAGGAGGACCGGCAGGGCCTGCCGTTCGTCGGTCGCAGCGGCCAGCTCCTCGACCGGCTCATGCGGGAGGAGCTCGGGCATGCAGCCCGACGACGTGCGGCGTCGCCAACGTCGTGATGTGCCGCCCGCCGGGCAACCGCGACCCGCTGCCCGACGAGATCGACGCGTGCAGCCCGTACCTGGCGCGCCAGCTCGAGCTGATCGCGCCCAGGGTCATCGTGACGCTCGGCAACTTCGCCACGCAGCTACTGCTCCAGACGAACGAGGGCATCACCAAGCTGCGCGGCCGCGTCCATCCCCACCCGTCCGGCGCCGGTCGTCGTGCCGACCTTCCACCCCGCCGCCGTCCTGCGCGGCGGCGCGGAGCTCGATGGCCCAGATGCGCGCCGACCTCGTGCGGGCGAAGCTGCTGCCTCGATCCGCGACGCCGCGGCGATGACGGTCGTCCGCACGTCGTCGGTCGACGAGACCCGCGACCTCGGCGCCGCCGCTGGCCGAGCTGGCCCGGCCCGGCGACCTCGTGCTGCTCGCCGGCGACCTCGGCGCCGGCAAGACCGCCTTCGCCCAGGGCTTCGGCCGCGGGCTCGGCGTCGACCGAGCCGCATCACCAGCCCGACCTTCACCCTCGCCCGCGAGTACCAGGGCACCGGCTGCGCCTGCACCACCTCGACGTGTACCGCCTCGAGGCGCATGAGCGAGGTCTTCGACCTCGGGCTGCCCGAGATGCTCGACGAGGAGGCGGTCGTGCTCGTCGAGTGGGGCGACGCCATCGCCCCGGCCCTGCCCGCCGACTACCTCGAGGTCCGCATCACCTTCGGCGAGGGCGACGACGACCGCACGCTCGAGCTCGCGCCCGGTCGGCCCGCGTGGTCGGCGCGGTCCCGGGCGCTCGGCGACGGTGCTCGCACGCCGTGGGCCGGCGCGGGGGCGTGAGCGGCGTGCTGATCCTCGGCATCGAGATCGGCCACCCACCAGGTCGGCTGCGCCATCGGCGGCCACGAGGGCGTGCTCGCGGCGGCGCACACCGTCCCGCGGCCGGCGCCACGCCGAGATCCTGACGCCGACCATCGACTTCGTCCGCCGCCCGGCCCGGGTCGAGCTCGACGAGATCAGCTGCGTCGCCGTCGACCTCGGCCCCGGCCTGTTCACCGGCCTCCGGGTCGGCATCGCCGCCGCCAAGGCCATCGCCCAGGCGCTGCGGGTGCCGATGATCGGCGTGCCCAGCCTCGACCTGCTCGCCTTCCCCGTGCGCTACACGTCGCCGGCTCATCGTCGCCGCCATCGACGCCCGGCGCGGCGAGGTGTTCTACGCCTTCTACCGCCAGGTGCCCGGCGGGGTGCAGCGGGTGACCGAGCACCAGGTCGGCACGCCCGACGACCTCGCCTCCGAGCTGCTGGCCGCCCGCGACGAGATCCTGCTCGTCGGCGACGGCGCCCTCCGCTACCACGAGGCGTTCGAGGGCCTGAAGCGGGTCGAGCTCGCCGACCAGGGCCTCGCCTACCCGTCGGCGGCGTCGCTCGTGCAGCTCGCCCACGCCCAGGCGCTGCGCGAGCAGTTCGTGGCGCCGTGGGAGCTCGAGCCGCTGTACCTCCGCAAGCCCGACGCCGAGATCAACTGGGCGACGCCGCGATGGCGCGATGCCGCGCGATGATCGACGTCGTGCTCGTCGCCCATGCGACGCCGCCACCTCCGCAGCGTGCTGCGGATCGAGGAGCAGGTGTACCCGCGGCCGTGGTCGGTGGGGCTGTTCCTGGCCGAGCTCGCCGCTGCGCGACCAGCGGACCTACCTCGTGGCCAAGGTCGACGACCGTCGTCGTCGGCTACGGCGGGCTGATGTTCGTGCTGCCCGACGCCCACGTCACGACCATCGCCGTCGACCCGGCCTGGCACGCGCCAGGCCATCGGCACCCGGCTGCTGCTCGCGCTGTGCCGCGGCGGCGGTCGCGGCGGGCGCTACCGCCCTCACGCTCGAGGTGCGGGTGTCGAACGACGCCGGCGCAGGAGCTCTACCGGCGGTTCGGCTTCGCCCCGGCAGGCGTCCGCAAGGGCTACTACGCCGACACCGACGAGGACGCGCTGGTCATGTGGGCCCACGACATCGACACCGCCGAGTACGCGGACCGCCTCGACGCCATCGCCGCGGGCATCCCCGGCGGCACGTCGGTGGCGACCGCCGGCGCCAAGGAGCCACGACGATGACGACGATCCTCGGCATCGAGACGTCGTGCGACGAGACGGCCGCGGCCGTCGTCGTCGACGGCGAGCACCGTGCTGTCGTCGGTGGTGTCGAGCCAGGTCGACCTCCACGCCCGCTTCGGCGGCGTCGTGCCCGAGATCGCCAGCCGGGCCCACGTCGAGCTGCTCACCCCGGTCGTCGCCCAGGCGCTGGTCGAGGCGGGCCTCGCCGACGGCGACGTCGACGCCGTCGCCGCCACCGTCGGGCCCGGCCTCATCGGCTCGCTGCTCGTCGGCGTGACCGCGGCCAAGGCGCTCGCCCTCGTCTGGGACGTCCCCTTCGTCGGCGTCAACCACCTCGAGGCCCACCTCTACGCCGGCTTCCTCGAGGATCCCGCGCCTCGAGCTCCCGATCGTCGTGCTGCTCGTGTCGGGCGGGCACACGCTGCTCGTGCACATGGAGGACCACGGCCGCTACCGCCTGCTCGGCTCGACGATCGACGACGCCGCCGGCGAGGCGTTCGACAAGGTCGCCCGCTACCTCGGCCTCGGCTACCCGGGCGGACCGGCCATCGACCGGATCGCCATGTCGGGCGACCCGGCCGCCATCGCCTTCCCCCGGCCGCTGCTGGACGGGTCCTACGACTTCTCCTTCTCCGGCCTCAAGACGGCGGTCGTGAACCACGTCCGCAAGCACCCCGAGGTGGCGACGGCCGACGTGGCGGCGTCGTTCCAGGAGGCGGTCGTCGACGTCCTCGTCACCAAGGCCAGGCGGGCCGCCGCCGAGGTCGGCGCCAAGGGCCTGTGCCTCGGCGGCGGGGTGGCGGCCAACTCCCTGCTCCGGGAGCGGTTCCTCGACGCCTGCGACGAGGACGGCCTGCACGCCTTCGTGCCGAGCCGGAGCATGTGCACCGACAACGCCGCCATGGTGGCCGCGGCCGGGTGGTGGCGGCTCCGGTCCGACGGGCCCACCCCGCTCGACGCCGGCGGCGATCCGAACCTCCGGCTCCCGCGATCTGAGCCAGGCCGGCACGCACCCGGGCAGGACGCCGCCTCCGACCCGTGAATGGCGTAGGACCGGAGCGACGCGACGCGCCGAGCACCAGTAGACGCGACTCGCAGTCCGGGTTGCGAGTGCCAAGGGCCTCGTCTACGGTTAGCACTCGCCATATCTGAGTGCTAACGCCAACGGAGGCCGAGCATGAACCTGCAGCCCCTCGAGGACCGCATCGTCGTGCGTCCCGGAGAGTCCGAGGAGCGCACCGCCAGCGGGCTGGTGATCCCGACACCGCCAAGGAGAAGCCCCAGCAGGGCGAGGTCCTGGCCGTCGGCCCGGGCCGTCGCAGCGACACGACCGGCGAGATCATCCCGATCGACGTCAAGGTGGGCGACACGGTCGTCTACTCGAAGTACGGCGGCACCGAGATCACGATCGAGGGCGAGGACCTGCTGATCCTCAACGCCCGCGACGTGCTCGCCATCGTCGAAGTCCTGATGGCCAAGCTCATCCGCTTCGACGAGGAGGCCCGGCGCAGCCTCGAGGCCGGCGTCGACCGGCTCGCCAACGCCGTCAAGGTCACCCTCGGCCCCAAGGGCCGCAACGTCGTCCTCGAGAAGAAGTTCGGGGCGCCGACGATCACCAACGACGGTGTCTCGATCGCCCGCGAGATCGAGCTCGAGGACCCGTTCGAGAACATGGGCGCCCAGCTCGTCAAGGAGGTGGCGACCAAGACCAACGACATCGCGGGCGACGGCACCACCACCGCGACCGTGCTGGCGCAGGCCATCGTGAAGGCCGGCCTGCGCAACGTCGCCGCCGGCGCCAACCCGATGGCGCTGCAGAAGGGCATCGACAAGGCGGTCGACCGCCGCCGTCGAGTCCATCGCGTCGCAGGCCAAGGAGGTCGACGACAAGTCGGAGATCGCCCAGGTCGCGTCGATCTCCGCCGCCGACCCCGCCATCGGCGAGGTCATCGCCGACGCCATCGACAAGGTCGGCAAGGACGGCGTCGTCACCGTCGAGGAGTCGAACACCTTCGGCATCGAGCTCGAGTTCACCGAGGGCATGCTCTTCGACAAGGGCTACCTGTCGCCGTACTTCGTGACCGACCCCGAGCGGCAGGAGGCGGTGCTCGAGAACCCGTACATCCTGTTCCACGCCGGCAAGGTCAGCTCCGTCCAGGACCTCCTGCCCGTGCTCGAGAAGGTCATGGCCACGACCCGGCCGATGCTGATCGTCGCCGAGGACGTCGAGGGCGAGGCCCTCGCCACCCTCGTCGTGAACAAGATCCGCGGCACGTTCAACTCGGTCGCCGTCAAGGCCCCGGGCTTCGGCGAGCGTCGCAAGGCGATGCTCCAGGACATGGCCATCCTCACCGGCGGCCAGGTCATCTCCGAGGAGGTCGGGCTCAAGCTCGACGGCGTCACCCTCGACCTGCTCGGTCAGGCCGACAAGGTCATCGTCACCAAGGACGAGACGACCATCGTCGGCGGCAAGGGCGACGAAGCCGACGTCGCCGGTCGCATCGCCCAGCTCAAGAAGGAGATCGAGAACACCGACTCCGACTGGGACCGCGAGAAGCTCCAGGAGCGCCTGGCCAAGCTGGCCGGCGGCGTCGCCGTCATCCGGGTCGGCGCGGCCACCGAGGTCGAGCTCAAGGAGAAGAAGCACCGCATCGAGGACGCCGTCTCGGCGACCAAGGCGGCCATCGAGGAGGGCGTCGTCCCCGGCGGCGGCACCGCGCTGCTCCGGAGCCGGCCCGCCATCGAGTCGGTCATCGGCGGGCTCGAGGGCGATGTCGCCACCGGCGCCCGCATCGTGTGGCAGGCCGTCGAGGCCCCGGCCCGCGCCATCGCCGACAACGCCGGCGCCCAGGGCGCCGTCGTGATCGAGCGGATCCTGGCCGAGTCGGGCAGCGTCGGCTTCAACGCCGCCACCGGCGAGTTCGAGGACCTGGTGAAGGCGGGCGTCATCGATCCCGCCAAGGTGACCAGGGCGGCGCTGCAGAACGCGGCGTCGATCGCCGGGCTGCTGCTCACCACCGAGGCCGTCGTGGCCGAGAAGCCCGAGCCCAAGGCTCCCCCCGGCCCCGGTGGCGGCGGCATGGGCGGCATGGGAGGCATGGGCGGCATGGGGGGCATGGGCTTCTAGGCCGCCCCAGAACCCTCGAATCGGGGCTGGTCGCTGCCGGGAGACCGACGCCGACCAGTCCCGATTCGCGTTTTCAGGCGAGCTTGGCGAGGATCTCGGCCAGCCGGCGGGCCTCGGCCGCGCTCAGGCGGTCGATCACCGCCGGCGGTGTGCTGATGACGTCGAGGGCCTGCTCCTTGGCGGCCTCGCCCTTGTCGGTCAGCTGGACCAGCTTGACCCTGCGGTCGGTCGGCGACGGCCGGCGCTCGACGTAACCGAGACCCTCCAACGCGTCGACGAGCCCGGTCATGTACGAGGCGTCGCAGTGCATGCCCTCGGCGAGGGCCCGCATCGGTGGCGGGCTGTCGGCCTCGAGCAGGAGCAGCGCCTTCAGCGACCCGGGGTGCGGCAGCCCGACGGCCGCGCACGCGTCGTGGAAGCGGTTGTGCACCTCCTCGCTGAAGAACAGCTCCGTCATGCTCCGCCAGGCCGCCCGCGCGTCGTCGTTCGCCACGACGGTGAAGATACGACAACACTTGTGTTTGGTCAACAATTTGGTTGACATAGGTCAAGGACCTGCGCGACGGTGGAACGCATGGACGCACCCGCAATCCACGCCGAGGGTCTCCGCAAGTGCTTCGGCGACGTGGTCGCGCTCGACGGCGTCGACCTGGCCGTCCCGACCGGGACGGTGCTCGGGCTGCTCGGCCCGAACGGGGCCGGCAAGACCACCGCGGTCCGGATCCTCACGACCATCCTCACGCCGACCGCCGGCCAGGCGACGATCCTGGGCTTCGACGTCGCCCGCCGGCCCGACGAGGTCAGGGCCCGCATCGGGCTCGCCGGCCAGTACGCCGCCGTCGACGAGAACCTGACCGGCCGGGAGAACCTCATCCTCGTCGGCCGGCTGACCCACCAGCCCAGGCCCACGATCCTGCCGCGGGCCGCCGAGCTGCTCGACCGGTTCCGCTTGCAGGAGGCCGCCGACCGCCCGGTGAAGACCTACAGCGGCGGCATGCGCCGGCGGCTCGACCTCGCCGCCGCGCTCGTGCACCGCCCACCGGTCCTCTTCCTCGACGAGCCGACCACCGGACTCGACCCGAGCGGCCGCCTCGACCTCTGGGCCGTCATCGAGGAGCTCGTCGCCGACGGGACGACCCTGCTGCTCACGACGCAGTACCTCGAGGAGGCCGACCGCCTCGCCGACGACATCGTCGTCATCGACCACGGACGCGTGATCGCCCAGGGCACCGCCGCCGAGCTCAAGGCCCGCCTCGGCACGACGATCATCCACGTCGAGTTCGGCGACGGGTCGCGGGTCGACGCGGCCAAGAGCGTGCTCGCCGAGGTCGGCGCCACCGACATCGGCGACGACGGCCGCAGCCTCGAGGTCAAGGTGAGCGACAGCGGCCCCGCGCTGCTCGAAGCCGTGCGTCGCCTCGACGCGGCCGGGCTCGAACCCGTCGCCGTGACCGTCCGCGAGCCCAGCCTCGACGACGTCTTCCTGACCCTGACCGGGCGCCCCACCGACGCCCTCACCGATGTGGAGCAGCGCTGACCATGGCCGCCATCACCGCCCCCGCCACCGCCCCGCTCGCCGTCCGGCACTCGCAGGACGGGCGCCGCCATCGCCGACGGCCTCACCGTCACCTGGCGGAACCTCAAGGGGATGTCCCGCACGCCCGAGGTCATCGTCTTCTGCACCATCCAGCCGATCATCTTCGTGCTGACGTTCCGGTACGTCTTCGGCGGATCCATCCAGGTCCCGGGATCCGACTACGTCGACTTCCTGATGCCGGGGATCTTCGTGCAGACCGTCGTGTTCGGCGCCATGAACACCGGCATCGGCCTGTCGGAGGACCTGCACAAGGGCCTCATCGAGCGGTTCCGATCACTGCCGATGGCGCGTTCCGCGGTGCTCTCGGGCCGGACGATGGCCGACCTCGTCCGCAACGTCTTCGTCGTGACTGATGATGGTCATCGTCGGCTTCGCCGTCGGCTTCGACTTCACCACCAGCTGGCTCGCCATGCTCGGCGCGATCGCGCTGCTGCTGCTCTTCGGGTTCGCGTTCTCGTGGATCTTCGCCCTCATCGGGCTCTCGGCCGCCAACGCCGAGGCCGCGCAGGCGGCGTCGTTCCCGATCCTCGCCATCCTGGTCTTCGCGTCCACCGCCTTCGCCCCGGCGGAGAACATGCCGGGCTGGCTCCAGGCCTACAACGACGTGAACCCCGTGTCGGTCATCGTCGACGCGGTGCGGGCTCTGTGCCTGGGCGGCGAGACGCTCGTGCCGGTGCTCGACGCCCTGGCCTGGTCGGTCGTCCTCCTGCTGATCTTCGTCCCGCTCGCCGTGAACCGCTACCGCAAGGTCGCCTGAGGCGAGCGGGGCACCGTTGCGCCGTCCACCGTCTCGCCTCGCTCACCTCCCCCGGTAGCCTCGAACCCACCATGGACATCAAGCCCACCGACCCGCAGAAGCTCCTCGAGCACTGGATGGAGTGGGAGCGCGGCGAGACGCCTCCGGGCCGGGTCATGGCGAACCTCAAGACCGGCGGGCTGCGCGAGGTGCTCGAACACCTGGCCAGTCAGGCCACGACGACGGCAGGCGGCCCCGCCGCTTGACCGTCCGGGGTGGGCCCCAACTCATCCCGCGACCGGCGGCGGCCCGTCCCGGGGCCCCGCCCCGTGGACGCACCTCGCTCCCGAGGAGCGGTCGATCGACCTCGACCTCCTGCGCCGGACCTTCGCCGGCCGTGCCGGCGTGCCCTCGGCCGTCGAGGGCCACGAGGAGGTGCGGCCGTCGGCCGTGCTCGCCGCCCTCTGGGACCACGAGGGCCGCACCGAGGTCCTGCTGACCCGCCGCAGCCTCGGGCTGCGGGCCCACCGGGGCGAGGTGAGCTTCCCCGGGGGCCGCAGCGACCCGGGCGAGTCCCTCCTCGACGCCGCGCTCCGCGAGGCGACCGAGGAGGTGGGCCTCGACCCCGCGTCGGTCGAGGTCCTCGGCGAGCTCGATCACCTGATGACCGTGACGAGCCGGTCGTTCATCGTCCCGTTCGTCGCCGTCCTGCCGGCGCGCCCGGCCGGCCTGGTCCCGAACCCGACCGAGGTCGATGCCGTGCTGTTCATGCCGCTCGACGAGCTCCTCCTCGACGAGGTGTACCGCGAGGAGCGCTGGACCTGGACGTCGCCGCCGGCCTGGGCCGACGAGGGCGAGGTCGAGCGCCCGATCTTCTTCTTCGAGCTCGTCGGCGACACGGTCTGGGGAGCGACCGGTGCCATGCTGCGGCAGCTGCTCGGGCTCGCGCTCGGCCTCGACGTCGGCATCGACCACCGGTGACGCCCGAGCGAGTTCCGGGCCGTCGGGCACGAGCTCGTCGAGTGGTGCTCCCGCTACCTCGAGTCCCTCGAGGACGTGCGGGTCCAACCGGAGGTCGAGCCCGGATGGGTGCGCGAACAGCTGCCCCCGTCGCCGCCGGCCGCGCCCGAGCCGTGGCCGGCGATCGTCGCCGACCTCGACCGGGTCGTGGTCCCAGGCGTGACGCACTGGCAGTCGCCCCGATTCCTCGCCTACTTCCCCGGCAATGCCAGCCCCGCCGCCGTGCTCGGCGAGCTGGTGGCGGCGACCCTCGGCCAGCAGGGCATGCTCTGGGCGACCTCGCCGGTGACGACCGAGCTCGAGGCCCACGTGTGCGACTGGCTCGTCGACCTGCTCGGACTCCCGCCGTCGTTCCGCAGCGACAACACGGGCGGTGGGGTCATCCAGGACGCCGCCTCGACCGCGAACTTCATCGCCACCGTCGCCGCCCGCGATGCCGCCACCGGCGGCGACCCCACCGTGCTGCCGTCGCTGCGGGCCTACACGTCCGTCGACGCCCACTCCTCGGTGGAGAAGGCGATCCGGCTCGCCGGCCTCGGCGCCGAGCAGCTCCGGCTCATCGACGTCGACGCCGAGCGCCGCCTCGACGTCGGGGCGCTCAGGTCCGCCATCGAAGCCGACGCCGCCGCCGGGCTGCGGCCCTTCCTCGTCGTGGCGACGGTCGGCACGACGTCCTTCCTGGCCGTCGACCCCGTCGCCGACGTCGTCGCCGTCGCCGGTGCGGCGGGTCTCTGGGTCCACGTCGACGCGGCCATGGCCGGCTCGGCCGGTGTCGCGCCCGAGCACCGCGGCCTCGTCGCCGTCGGGCTCGACGGTGTCGACAGCTACTGCTTCGACCCGCACAAGTGGCTCCTCGCCGGGATGGACTGCGACGTGCTCTACGTCGCCGATCGAGCCGCGCTGATCCGGGCCATGTCGGTCGTTCCCGAGTACCTGCGCAACCCGGCCACCGAGTCCGGGGCGGTCATCGACTACCGCGACTGGGGCGTCGCCCTCGGGCGCCGCTTCCGCGCGCTCAAGCTGTGGTTCGTGCTCCGGGCCCACGGCGCCGAGGGATTGGCGGCGATGGTGCGCCGGCACTGCTCGCTGGCGTCCGACCTCGCCGCTCGGGTGGAGAGCCACGACGCCCTCGATCTCGTCGTGCCGTGCCGGCTCAGCCTCGTCTGCGTCGCCCACCGCGACGGCGACGCCGCCACCCAGCGACTGCTCGATGCCGTCAACGGCAGCGGCGCCCTCGCGACCCACACCCGCCTCGACGGCCGGCTCGTGCTTCGCCTCGCCATCGCCCAGGCGAGGACCGAGCAGCGCCACGTCGACGCGCTGTGGCAGGTTCTCGTCGATGCCGCCTGACACCGACCCGAACCGCTACGCGACCCGCACCGCCAGCCCGCGGGGCTTCGACCAGGCGTACGTCCACGAGGGGGTCGGCGGCGCCGGCCCGGTCGTGCTCGTGCACGGCTGGCCCGAGTCCAAGCGCATCTTCTGGCGGGTGATCGGTCCGCTCGCCGATTCCGGGTTCGAGGTGATCGTGCCCGATCTCCGGGGCTTCGGTGACAGCGACGTCGGACCGGCAGGCGACGACTTCGGCGACGTGGCCACCCACAGCCGCGACGTCCACGCCCTCGTCCACGACCACCTCGGCCATGAGCGGGTGGTGCTCGTCGGAGGCGACCTCGGCGGGCCGGTCGTCCAGGACCTCGCGCTGCGCTTCCGCGGCTTCGCCGATCGCATGGTCCTGTTCAACAGCCCGCTGCCGTTCCTGCCCGACGAGATGGCCGGCCTCCGCACCCGCCCGCCGATGGAGGCGGCCGACTACTTCCTGCGCCAGGGCACCGATGCCGACGCGCTCGCCGCCGAGCTGGCGACGGCGGGCGAGCGCCGCCGCTACATCGCCACCTTCTACGGCAGCCGCTTCTGGGCGCATCCGGGCGCCTTCGACCCGTCCGCGGTCGACTTCCACACCGAGCCCTTCGCCGACGCCGCCCGCCTGCGGGCGTCGTTCCGGGCCTACGAGTCGGTCTTCGACCCCGACAAGCGGAGCGAGCCGGCCCTGCTCGAGCCCAACCCCGACGTTCGCTGCGTCATCCTCTTCGGACCGAGCGACCACGTCCTCTATCCCGACTTCGACCGCATGGCCGCCGTCGTGTTCCCCGACCACGTGGGCCCGTTCCTGCTCCGCGACTGCGGCCACTTCGTGCCGTGGGAGGCGCCGCACGCCCTCGTCTCCACGGTCGCGACCCTCGTCGCCGGCGGCATCTGAAGACGACGACGTTGGGTACCCTCGCGGCATGGCCACGCTGTCCTTCGAGGGGGAGACGCACGGCGAGCTCGTGCAGAAGGTGCGCCGCTGGCTGGCCTCCCTCGAGCGGGAGGAGGAGGGTCACCTCACGGCCGTCGAGGCGATCGAGCAGGGCGCGGAGCTCACCAAGGAGGCGTTGCGCATCATCGCCTCCGCCGCCCCCGAACCCGTCGCCCAGAGCGAGGTCATGAAGACGCTGACCAGTGCCGGCTACAAGATCACCGAGTCGGTCAAGAAGGGCCTCATCGACGGCCTCGACTCCGTCGGCGAGGTGACCGGGGGCAGCGTGGTGAGGACGGCGCGCGACGCGCGGAAGTCCGTCGTCTACGAGATGAACTCACAGGTCGCCCGCCAGATCCTCAAGGCCCTCCGCCCCCGCTGAGCCACGCGCCAGCGTTCGCGCCCTTCGGTGGGCGATGTGCTCAATGAGTCGTGCGACATCAGTGACAGCGGTGGCGCGCTTGGCACCGATGCTCTACGTTCGGCTTCGCCATTACGAACCTGTTGCGACAGAGGGGCGGCTGGCGCACAAAACGAGGGGGGTGAGCCAGTGGCTCATCGTTTGCTCGAGCCGTCCATCCGTGTGCAGGGGCGTGTGTTGGCCGCGGGTGTCGTTGCACTGCTGGTTGCGGCGTTCCTGCCCGGTCAGCTGGCCGCGGCCCAGCCCGCCAGCAAGTGCGAAAACCGCACCAACCACACCTACCGAAGCCTGCTGGACTGCGTCACGGTCGAAGGCGTCCGTGAGCACCAAGCGGCCTTCCAGGCGATCGCCGACGCCAACGACGACGAGTTCTATCCCGGTACCCGCGCGGCGGGGACCGAGGGCTATGCCAACAGCGTCGACTACGTCGCCGGGTTGCTGGAGGACGCCGGCTACGAAGTCACGCTCGACCCGGTCCCGTTCGACTTCAACTTCCCGGCGGTGTTGCGGCAGCTGACCCCGCCGCCGCCGGCCGAGTACGAGACAGGCGTGTTCACGGCGAGCGGTGCAGGGACCGTTCAAGGGCAGGTGATCCCCGTCGACATCAACTTGGTGCCGCCGCGCGCGTCGACCAGCGGGTGCGAGGAGGCCGACTTCCTCGGGATCGACTGGAGCGGGCCCGCCGACATCGCGTTGGTGCAGCGGGGCACGTGCTTCTTCGGAACGAAGGCGCACTTCGCCGAAGTGGCTGGTGCCGAGGCCGTGATCATCTTCAACCAGGGCAACACCCCCGAGCGGTCGGGGCTCATCGTCGCCGACGCCGGCACCTTGGACGACGGAACAGTGGACGGCACCCCCATCACCCACAACATCCCGGTGGTGGGCGCCAGCTTCGACGATGGCGCCGCGTTGGCGCAGCCGGGATCGACCGCGTTCGTCGAGGTGCTCGTGCCCGAGACCAGGACCGACTTCAACGTCATCGCCGAGCTGCCCGGTCGCGAACGCGAACAACGTCGTGATGGCCGGTGCGCACCTCGACAGCGTCACCGAGGGGCCCGGCATCAACGACAACGGCTCCGGCTCGGCTGCTTTGCTCGAGACCGCGCTGATGATGGCCAAGCACCGCCCCGAGAACACGCTCCGCTTCGGGTGGTGGGCCGCGGAGGAACTCGGACTGCTCGGGTCTGCGGACTACGTCGACGGACTGTCGGCCGCGGAGGTCGGCCGCATCGCGCTGTACATGAACTACGACATGGTCGGATCGCCGAACTACATCTTCATGGTGTACGACGCCGACGAGTCGACGTTCGAGGCGCCGGTCGCGATTCCCCCCGGTTCAGAAGCCATCGAGGACGTGTACGAGTCGTACTACACGATGATCGGTGAGCCCTACGACGACACCGAGTTCTCGGGCCGCAGCGACTACGAAGCGTTCATCAACGCCGGCATCCCCGCGAGCGGGTTGTTCACCGGGGCCGAGGTGATCAAGACACCAGCCCAGCAAGCCATCTGGGATGGTGTCGCCGGCGAGCAGTTCGACCCGTGCTACCACCTGGCGTGCGACACCTTCACCAACAACGACCTCCACGGCTCGAGGTGAACAGCGACGTCATCGCCTTCGCGATGCTGACCTTCGCCTACTCCACCGAGTCCGTGAACGGCGTCCCCGGCACACGGATTCCCGGCCCGCCCTTCACCATGCCCGTACCCGCGGGCCCGGAGGGCACCTTCGCCGAGGAGGATGGCGGCGGCGGCCCGGCCCGGGCTACGTCGTAACCAAGCTGACGCGTCGAGCGGTGAGGACGAGGGTCCTTCAGCCCCAGTAGTTCGGTGCCTCCTTGGTGATCGTGATGTCGTGGGGGTGGACTCTCGCGCAGGCCGGCGGCGGTGATGCGCACGAAGCGGCCCCGCTCGCGGAGGTCGTCGATGCCGGCGGTGCCGCAGTAGCCCATCGCCGTCCGGAGACCCCCGACGAGCTGGTACAGCACGCCGGCGACCGGGCCCTTGTACGGCACCCGGCCCTCGATGCCCTCGGGCACGAGCTTCTGCTCCTCGGTGATGTCGCCCTGGAAGTAGCGGTCCTTCGAGAACGACCGCGCCTTCATGGCGCCGAGCGAGCCCATGCCTCGGTACTCCTTGAAGCGCTCGCCGTGGTCGAACACGACGTCGCCCGGTGACTCGTCGACGCCGGCGAGCATCGAGCCGAGCATCACCGTGTGGGCGCCGGCCGCGATCGCCTTGGCGATGTCGCCTGACTGCTGGATGCCGCCGTCGGCGATGACGGTGATGCCGTGGCGGGCGGCGGCCTCGGCGCAGTCGTAGATCGCGGTGATCTGCGGCACGCCGACGCCGGCGATGACGCGGGTGGTGCAGATCGCCCCGGGGCCGATGCCGACCTTCACGCCGTCGGCGCCGACGCCGACGAGGGCGTCGACGGCCTCGGCCGGTGGCGACGTTGCCGGCGATCAGCTGGACGTCGAACGCCGACTTGATCTCCTTCACCATGTCGAGCACGGCCTGGTTGTGGCCGTGGGCGGTGTCGACGACGATCACGTCGACGCCGGCGGCGACGAGCGCCTCGGCCCGGTCGATGCGCGTCGGCGCCGACGCCGACCGCGGCGCCGACCCGGAGGCGGCCGCGATCGTCGACGGTGGCCATCGGGAAGTCGGCGGCCTTGGTGATGTCCTTGATCGTGATGAGCCCGCGGAGCACGCCGTCGTCGTCGACGATCGGGAGCTTCTCGATGCGGTGCTCCCACAGGATGCGCCTTGGCCTGCTCGAGGGTGGTGCCGACCGGCGCGGTGAAGAGCGGCGGCCGGCGCATCACGTCGGCGATCGGGCCGTCGTCGTCGCCTCGACGAAGCGGAGGTCGCGGTTGGTGAGCAGGCCGACGAGGCGGCCGCCCGGCATCGGTGATCGGCACGCCGGAGATGTGGTAGCGGGCCATCAGCTCGAGGGCGTCGGACGACCAGGCCGTCGGGCGGGAGGGTGACGGGGTCGGCGATCATCCCGGACTGGCTGCGCTTGACCCGGTCGACCTCGGCCACCTGGTCGGCGATCGACAGGTTGCGGTGGACGATGCCGATGCCGCCGGCCCGGGCCAGGGCGATGGCGAGGCGGGCCTCGGTGACGGTGTCCATCGCCGCCGAGACGATCGGGATGGCCAGCTCGATGCCGGGGCGTGAGGCGCGTCGCCGTCGACACCTGGCTGCGGGAGGACGTTGGACTCGGCCGGGACGAGCAGGACGTCGTCGAAGGTCAGTCCGCCCTTGGCGAACTTCTCGGGGTACCCGGCGCGCTCGTCGGCGGCTCGGGGAACGGGGAGGGGGCGCTCCCATGGGGCGAGTGTAGTGGTCAGCCTCCCGCCGTCAGAGCACCTCGTCGGTAGCGGGCCTCGGCGAAGGAGTAGAGGCCGAAGGCGACGAGCCCGAGCGGCCACGGCGCCGAGCGAGGAACGGCCCGTACGGCGCGGCGGCGACCTCGCGCAGGGCGGCGTCGACCCCGACGGGCTGCGCCGGGTCGAAGTCGGACCGCGGCCCGGACGCACCAGCCAGCCGATCATGCCGATGACGACGCCACGGGCGACGTGGCCGACGACGCCGAGCGGTGACGACCGCCGGGGTGGTTGCCGCCGGTCGACTCCTCGAGGTGCTTGCGGAACTTCTGGTGAGGCCTCGGCAGATCTGCCAGGCGCCGACGACGATGATGGCGACGCCGGCCAGACCGACGGCCCAGCGACCCCAGGAGTGCTCGGCCATGAGGCGTGCGGTGAACCCCTGCTGGGTCTCCTGCTGGCCGCTGGCGGCGCCTTCGTCGCCACGGAGGAGCCGATAGGCCGACACCGCCAGGCCGACGTAGAGCGCCGCCTTGGCCAGGTCGAGCAGGCGCTGAGCCCGGCCTCGGGCTCCTCGCCCCCCTCGCCGCGGACGGCCCGGACCAGCCGCCACAGCGCGTATGCCGCGAAGCCGACGACCAGGACGACGAGCGCCGGCTTGCCCCACGGGCGTTCGGCGAGCTCGGCGAGGGCGCCGCGCTGGTCGGTCTGCTCGCCGCCGCGGTCGCCGACGGCCAGCGCGAACGGGAGGGCGCCGAGCAGGCAGTAGACGACGCCGCGTGCGGCGAGCCCGGCCCGACCGGCGACCTCGGCCCCAGTCGATCGGCATCCACCCGGCGAGCGACGGCAACTCCCATGACCGGTGGCGCTGCCCGCGCGGCGGCCGACCGAAACCCCTGGGCCCGGCGCGCCGCCCTCTACGATGTCCCCTTCCCCTGGAAAGGACTGGTCGTTGCCCGAGATCGAGATCGGCATGGGCAAGTCGGCCCGCCGGGCCTACGCCCTCGACGACATCGCCCTCGTGCCGAGCCGCCGTACCCGCGAGCACCGAGCGGGTCGACCTCGGCTGGGACGTCGACGCCTTCCACTTCGAGGCGCCGGTGCTGGCGGCGCCGAGCGACGCCGTGTCGCTCGCCGGCGACGGCGGCCGTGCTGGCGAGCGCTGGGCGCGGCGGCCGTCCTCCACCTCGAGGGGCTCTGGACCCGTCACGACGACCCCACGGCCCTGCTCGCCGCCCTCGCCGACGTCGATCCCGACGACGACCTCGAGGTCGTCGGCCGGCTGCGGGAGGCCTATGCGAGCTGCGGTTCGCCCCGAGCTGGTCGAAGCCCGGATCGCCGAGATCAAGGCGACCGGCGCGACCTGCGTCGTGGCCGTGTCGCCGAGCGGGGTCGAGGGGCTCACCAAGCACCTGCTCAAGGCCGAGCCCGACCTGCTCGCCATCGTGGCTCCCCTCGTGTCCGCCGAGCACGTCGGCACCTCGGGCGAGGAGCCGCTCAACCTGAAGACGTTCATCCGCCGCTTCGAGCTGCCGGTGCTCGTCGGCGGGTGCGCGAGCTACCAGGCGGCCCTGCACCTCATGCGCACCGGCGCCGCCGGCGTGATCGTGCGGGCCAACCCCGAGCTGCGCGGCGAGCTCGGCATCGGCGGGCCCCTGGCCACCGCGGTCGCCGACGCCAGGGCGGCTCGGATGCGACACCTCGACGAGACCGGCGTCTACTGCCAGGTGCTGGCCGAAGGCGGCATCCGCACGGGGGGCGACATCGCCAAGGCGGTCGCCTGCGGCGCCGACGCCGTCGTCCTCGACGACGTGCTCGCCGGCGCGGCCGACGCCCCGGGCTCGGGCTGGTGGTGGGACCACGGCATCGCCCACCCGACGCTTGCCGCTCGGCGCGCTCTGGTACGAGGCCGACGACGGCGCTCCGCCGCTCCGGCAGCTCCTCGAGGGGCCGGGGTTGCCGAACCTCCTCGGCGCGCTCCGCAAGGCGATGGCCCTGACCGGCTACGAGTCGGTCAAGGAGCTGCAGAAGGCCGAGCTCGTCCTGGCCGAGGGCCTCGGCGAATGAGTGCGCCGACCGACGAGTTCGACACCGTCCTCGTCGTCGACTTCGGCGCCCAGTACGCGCAGCTCATCGCCCGTCGGGTCCGCGAGGCGCACGTCTTCTCCGAGATCGTGCCCCACACGATCTCCGCGGCGGAGCTCGTCGAGCGACAGCCGCGAGGCGTGATCTTCTCGGGCGGGCCGGCATCGGTCCACACCGAAGGCGCTCCGTCCATCGATCCGGCCGTCTACGAGACCGGCATCCCGGTGCTGGGCATCTGCTACGGCGGCCAGCTCGTCGCCCGCGACCTCGGCGGTGAGGTCGCCAAGACCGGGCGCGGCGAGTACGGGCGCACGGAGCTGACCGTCGCCGACGACGGCGGTCTGCTGTTCGGCCATGACCTCCCGCGCGACCAGGTCGTGTGGATGAGCCACTTCGACACGATCACGCGGGCGCCCGACGGCTTCAGCGTCACCGCGGCCACGCCGTCGACGCCGGCGGCCGCCTTCGAGTCCCGCGACGGCGGGTTCTACGCCGTCCAGTTCCACCCCGAGGTGGTGCACACGCCCCAGGGGCAGGATCTGCTGAAGCGCTTCCTCTACGACGCCTGTGGTTGCCGTCCGACCTGGACCATGTCCTCGATCATCGAGACGCAGGTCGAAGCGGTGCGGGCCCAGGTCGGTACGGGGCGGGCGATCTGCGGGCTCTCCGGCGGCGTCGACTCCGCCGTCGCCGCGGCCCTGGTCCACAAGGCCATCGGGCCCCAACTGACGTGCGTGTTCGTCGACACCGGCCTGATGCGCCAGGGCGAGGGCGAGCAGGTGGTCGAGACGTTCCGGCGGAACTTCGGCATCGAGCTGATCCACGTGCGGGCGGCCGACCGGTTCTTCGAGCGCCTCGCCGGCGTGCTCGACCCCGAGGAGAAGCGCAAGGCCATCGGGGAGATGTTCATCCGCATCTTCGAGGACTCGGCGGCCACCGTCGTGGAACGTCGACGCGGCATCCCCAACGCCCGGTTCCTCGTCCAGGGCACGCTCTACCCCGACGTGATCGAGTCCGGCGGCGGGCACGGCGGGCAGGCGGCGACGATCAAGTCGCACCACAACGTCGGCGGGCTCCCCGAGGACATGGACTTCGAGCTCGTCGAGCCCCTGCGGGCCCTGTTCAAGGACGAGGTCCGCCGGGTGGGGGAGGAGCTGGGTCTGCCCGAGGAGATCGTGTGGCGCCAGCCGTTCCCCGGTCCCGGTCTCGGCGTGCGCATCATCGGCGAGGTCACCCCGGAGAAGGTGGCGACGCTGCAGCACGCCGACTTCATCGTGCGGGAGGAGATCAAGCGGGCCGGGCTCGAGCGCGAGATCTGGCAGGCCTTCGCCGTGCTGCCCGACATCCGCTCGGTCGGCGTCATGGGCGACGAGCGCACCTACGCCCACCCGGTGATCATCAGGGCGGTCACCTCCGAGGACGCCATGACCGCCGACTGGGCCCGGCTGCCCTACGAGCTGCTCGACACGATGGCCAACCGGATCATCGGCGAGGTGCCCGGCGTCAACCGCGTCGCCTACGACATCACGAGCAAGCCTCCCGGCACGATCGAGTGGGAATGACCACGGCGGTGAGTCTCGGCGGGCCGTCGATCCGCCCGGGGCAGCGTCAGCCCTCGAGGTCCGGGTCCCTGACCACGGCCTCCCAGAAGGCGACCGCCTCGGCCTCGTAGCGGGCGGCGAGGGCGAGGATCGCGAGCTGATGCACGTCGGCGTGGGTCGGTGGTTCGCTCACCAGCGCGTCGTACGCGGCCAGGCGCGCCCGGTGCACCTCGACGGCGCGCTCGGCGACGCGCCCGACGGCGCCGGGGCCGGCCTGGCCGCCGAAGAAGAGCTTCAGGAGGGCGAGGTCGCGCAGCTCGGTGCCGTCGTCGGTCGGCGCCGCCAACCACTCGTCGAGGGCGGTGCGGCCGGCGGCGGTGAGGCCGAAGGTCCGGCGCCGTCGCCCGCCCGACTCGCGCTCCTCGACGAGCAGGCCGGCGGCGGCCAGGCGAGCGGGCTCGGCATACAGCTGGGAGTGGGGGACCGACCAGAAGCCACCGATGGTGCCCGAGACCGCCTTCTTGAGCTCGTAGCTCGTCGGCCCGATCGAGGTGCCCGACCAGCCCGAGCACCAGGTACGAGGTCGCGGTCAGCGACACGGAGCGCTCGCCCACGGCCGGTACGGTACCGGTGTCATGGTCCGACGCGGATGGTCGACAGTGGTCGCGGTGGCGTTCGCCGGCGCGCTCGGGGTCGCCGCGTGTGGCGACGACGACGGCGGCACCTCGGCCCCGTCGACCGCGACGACGGGGCTGTCGCCGCCGGCGACGCTCCCCGAGGACGTGGACGCCGGCGAAGGGGCGCTCGTGCTCGACGGTCAGCTGTTCACCTTGACCGTCCAGTGCGCCCTCGAGCCCACGACCGACGACGCGACCGGCATCACGACTGAGCTGATCGTCGACGCCGGCGACGCCACGGGCACGGTCGTGACCGTGACCCGCCAGTCGACGGTCGGCGACGTGCCCACGGTGACCGACACCGTCGCGATCCAGGCCGATGGCAGGACCGTCGACGCCCAGCGTGTCGACGTCGGGGGCCAGCTGATCGACCTCCGGCTGCCCAACCCCGTCGGCCGGCTCATCGAGGTCGAGCCGTCGGCGTCGGGGAGCATCGTCCGGGCCCAGGGCGTCTTCGGGCCGGCGCAGTCCCTGGCCGACGACCCGGCCAACGTCGACGGTGCGCTGCTGTTCCGCTGCCCCTAGGAGCCCGCCAGCCGGGCCACCACCGGGGCCATGGCCTCGACGGCGTCGACGCTGACGCCGATGTAGCTGATGCCCCAACGCTCGCGACGGGCGAGGACGTCGTCGCACATCTCGTCGACGGTCCCGGCGAGGGCGTGCGGTGTCTCGAGCGCCTCGCTCGCGCTGATCCCGAAGCCCGGACCGAGCGCCGCCGCCACGCCGAGGCGGTCGTCGGTCGGCACGACGAGATGGACCCGGACCTGGAGCTCGAGGGCGGCGAACCGGGGTCCCGCTGCCGCGCGGATCCATTCGAGCTTCCGATCGGTCGCGCTCGCGGTGCCGTCGGGGCCGGCGTCGCCGTCGATGACGCCCTTGGCGAGGTTGAAGTTGAGCCCGACGATGTCGGCACGGCGAGCGGCGAGGCCCAGCATGCGGCGGCCGCCGCCACCCAGTAGCAACGGCGGTCTCGGTCGTTGCACCGGCTTGGGCCGGCCGTCGAGTCCCGTGACCCGGTAGTGCGCACCGTGCACCGTCGCCGGCTCCTCGCCCCACAGTGCCTCGAGCACGTCGAGGGCTTCGGCGAGCCGATCGATGCGACGCCCGGGCGCCTCGAGCGGGATGCCGGCGGCGTCGTAGTCCGACCGCATCCACCCGGCGCCGATGCCGACCTCGAGGCGACCACCGGACAGCACGTCGATGGTCGCCAGTTCCTTGGCGGCGACGACGGGGTGGCGGTAGTCGTTGCAGAGCACGAGGGCGCCGACGCGCAGCTCCGTCGTGGCATCGGCGGCCGCCTGGATGGCCGGAAGAGCGGCGAACTGGTCGTCGAGGTGGTCGGCGACGGTCAGTGTGGCGAAGCCGAGGTCCTCGACCTGGCGGGCGAGGTCGCGCCAGGCCCGCCCGGGCGTCGCGCCCGCGACCGCCGGCAGCGACGAGCACTGCACGCCGAAGCGAAAGGGTCGAGGGGACACTCGGCGGACACTACGGTCCGCCGCCGATGGGCGACGATCTGCACGACTACGAGTTCGACTCCTTCTCCCACGGCGGCAAGGAGCGCACGGTGTTCCGCTTGGGCACTGGGCCGGCGGTGATCGTGATGGCCGAGATGCCCGGCATCACGCCGAAGGTCGCCGACTTCGGTCGCCGGATCGCCGGCATCGGGTGCACCGCCGTCCTGCCCCACCTCTTCGGCCGTCCCGGTCACGACGGGTTGGTCGGCGGCAGCGTGCTGAGGTCGATCCCGTACGGACTGTCCTCGATGGTTCCCGTGTGCATCAGCCGGGAGTTCACGGTGCTGGCCGTGGGCAAGTCGTCGCCGGTCATCGACTGGCTCCGTGCCCTCGCGGCCCGCGAGCACGAGCGCTGCGGGGGCCCTGGCGTCGGCGCCGTGGGGATGTGCTTCACGGGCGGTTTCGCTCTCGCCATGGCGGCCGATCCCCGGTTGCTGGCCCCGGTGCTGTCGCAGCCCTCGCTGCCGTTCGCGGTCACGAAGAGCCGGCGCCGGAGCATCGACTGCTCGGCGGAGGACCTCGCCGCGGTGAAGCAGCGCTGCGCCGCCGAGGGCCTGACCGTTCTCGGCCTCCGATTCACCGGCGACGGCTTCGTCCCGCCCGAGCGCTTCGAGTTCCTGCGGGAGGAGCTCGGCGACGCCTTCGTGGGGGTGGAGATCGACTCGTCGAAGGGCAACCCGCACGGCAACCCGAAGTCGGCGCACTCGGTGCTCACCGAGCACCTGATCGACGAGCCCGGCCACCCCACGAGCGACGCGCTGGACCAGGTGCTCGACCTGTTCCGGACCCGCTTGCTCGGATAGCGCCTCAGGCGAGGGGGCGGCCGAAGGGGAGCGCCGGACGCCAGGACGTGAGGTGCTCCTCGGCCCGGTCGACCATGGCCCGCCACGCGTCGACCCCCCGTGAGGCGATCTCGCGCGGCGAGCGGCGGCCACCCGGCTGACCGGATCTTCGCCGTCGGGATCGGCGACGGCGAGCAGCGGCGCCGCGCACGACACCGCGTCGGGCACGAACACGACCCCGGCACGGGACAGCACGGCGTAGGCCTTGGCCGTCACCGGTACCGGCGTGAGCGGCACCACGAGCTTGGCCCGGACGGTCGACGCCGCGCTCGTGGTCGACGAACCCCGACCTGCCCGCCAGGAAGAGCACGGGGACGTCGGCGTCGAGCCCGCCCTCGTCGACGCCCGCACCGCCGGCGTCGCTCCACCACGGCCCGACCCGTTCCTGCCACGTCGAGTCGCCGACGACGACCGCGTCGCCGGCACCGCCGAAGGCGGCGGCCGCGACGACGGCACCGCGGGCGGCGAGGCTCGGGTCGAGCGGTTCGCAGCCGAGCGGGGCGAGCTCGTCGGCCGTGAGGCCGGTGCCCGGGGAGAGGTGGATCCGGCCCTCGGCGACGAGCGGCGCGACCGCCTCGCAGAAGGCGGTGACGGCCGCGTCGCGACCCTCGGGCTTGGCGTTGATGCCGGCGGACACGCCGCCGGCGTTCACGCCGAAGGTGGCGAACGCGTAGGTCGTCGCCCGAGCGAGGAGCTCGGCCCCGTCGACGAGGACCTTCGGCGCGAGCCGGACGACGCCGACGCTGATCGTGGCGTCCTCCAGGTCGAGGACGTAGAAGGCGTCGGTCGTCTCCAGCTTCCGCACCACCACGGCGCCGCACAGTAGGCGGGACCCCCGCGTCCGGAGGCCATCGAGCAGCCCAGCCTCCCCTGTACGCTCGACCAGCCATGTCGCTCGCAGGACCGTTCGACGCCGCCGAGGCCGACGACCCGATCCTCGAGGGCCTCAACCCCGACCAGCGCGAGGCCGTCCTGCACCACGCCGGGCCGCTGCTCGTGATCGCCGGGGCGGGGTCGGGCAAGACGAGGGTCCTCACCCACCGGATCGCCCACCTGATCCGATCCCACGGCGTCAGCCCGTTCGAGATCCTCGCCATCACGTTCACGAACAAGGCCGCCGACGAGATGAAGGCCCGCGTCGGCGCGCTCGTCGGACCCGTCGCCGAGAAGATGTGGGTCTCGACGTTCCACTCCGCGTGCGTGCGGATCCTGCGGCGCGACGCCAAGCGGCTCGGCTACCCGTCGAGCTTCACCATCTACGACCAGGCCGACGCCGTGCGCCTCACCGGCTACGTGATCCGCGACCTCCACCTCGACCCGAAGCGCTTCCCGCCGCGGGCCGTGCACGCCACCATCTCGGCGGTCAAGAACGACGCCGTCTCGGTCGCCGAGTACGCCGACCGGGCCAAGGTCATCTTCGAGCGGAAGATCGCCGACGTGTACGCGCGAGTACCAGCGCCGCCTCCGCGCCGCCGGCGCCATGGACTTCGACGACCTCCTCCAGGTGACCGTCGAGCTGTTCCGGACCCAGCCCGACGTGCTGGCGCACTACCAGCAGCGGTTCAAGCACGTCCTCGTCGACGAGTACCAGGACACCAACCGCGTCCAGAACGAGCTCGTCCTCCTCCTCGCGGCGGAGCACCGCAACATCTGCGTCGTCGGCGACAGCGACCAGTGCCTGCCGCCCGGCACGCAGGTGTCGACGCCGGCGGGACGCGGTGCCCATCGAGCAGATCAACGTGGGCGACGTGGTCCTCGGGCACGCTCGGCGGCGCGGCCACGGCACCGGCCAAGGTCACCTTCGTGAAGGACGGGCCGTTCGACCGGTCGGCTGTACGAGGTGCGTGCCGGAGCCGACGAGGCTGGCCGGAACGCCGCACCACATCGTGCTGGCTCGGGACACGATCTCGCCGACGGCAAATTCCTCGTCTACCTGATGCACCGGAACGACCGCGGCTAGCGGATCGGACTCACGAAGAGCGTCCGGCCGCGGCGGGCCGGCGAGTCGACACCGGCCTGCGGGTGCGCCTCAACCAGGAGCACGCCGACGCCGCGTGGATCCTCTGCGTCTGTGACTCCCGCTCGGAGGCGGCCTTCTGGGAGGCCTGGTTCGCGGCGCAGTACGGCTTGCCGACCGCCCTGTTCCACGGGCTCGGCCGCAACCTGGCGATGGGCGACGACCAGCTCCGCCGGCTCTTCGACGACGCTCGACACGCGACGGCTCGGGCCAAGGCAGCTGATGGACGACCTCGACCTGCATCCCGACTTCCCGCACCACCGCACCCAGGCAGGGGGACGGCGACAAACGCTGAACCTCACGATGTTCAGCGACCGCCGCGGCGCGACGTCGCCTACCACCGCGTGCAGTGGAGCTCGAACCGCCGCGACGTCGCCGACCGACTTGCCCGCGCCGGGTTGCTCGGTCCGAGACGGGCGAGCGGGAGGATGGCGATTCGAGACCAGCCGAACGCGACTACGTCGAGGCTGCCGCGCTCGCACGGCAGGCCGCCGATGCCGGGGGCCTCGAGATCTCGCGGCGGGCGATGATCGACGGCGACGGTCTGGAACTTCACGCCGCTGTCGCACCTGCGTGAGGGGATGACCGTGCTGGTCGAGCGCGACGGAGCGCTCGTCGAGGCGGTCGTCGACGCGGTCGCGAGCGGTGAGCTACGCGGGCCCGGTCTACGACCTCGAGGTCGTCGCCTACGCACACCTACGTCGCCGACGGCGTGCTCGTGCACAACTCGATCTACCGGTTCCGGGGCGCCGACATCCGGAACATCAACGAGTTCGAGCAGGCCTTCCCCGACGCCACCGTGATCGTGCTCGACCAGAACTACCGGTCGACCCAGCACATCCTCGACGCCGCCAACGCCGTCATCGCCAACAACATGGGCCGCAAGCCGAAGGAGCTGTGGACCGACTCGGGCGCCGGCGAGCTGCTCGTCCGGTACCACGCCGACGACGAGGGCGACGAGGCCCGCTGGGTGGCGCACGAGATCGGCCGCCTGCACGACGAGGGCGAGCGGTGACGCCGACTGCGCCGTCTTCTACCGGACCAACGCCCAGAGCCGGATCGTCGAGGAGGCCTTCCTCCGCACCGGCATGCCGTACAAGGTCGTCGGCGGCACCCGGTTCTACGACCGCGGGAGATCAAGGACGCCCTCGCCTACCTGAAGGCGGTCGTGAACCCGGTCGACGAGGTGTCGGTCAAGCGGGTGCTCAACGTGCCGAAGCGGGGCGTCGGCGACAGCTCCGTCGGCCGGCTCGACGCCTGGGCCACCGCCCACGGCGCAGCCGTTCGTCGAGGCGCTGCGGTCGGCGCCGGAGGCGGGCGTCACCGGCCGGGCCGTCGGCGGGCATCGACGAGTTCCTCGACCTCCTCGACCGCCTCGTCGAGCTGGCGCCCAGACGGACCCGGCCCGGTGCTCGAGGCCGCCCTCGACCGCTCGCGGCTACCTCGCCGAGCTCCAGGCCGAGCGCATCGGTCGAGTCCGAGGGCCGGCTCGAGAACCTCGCCGAGCTCATCGGCTTCGCCCGCGAGTTCGAGTCGGTCGACGAGTTCCTCGAGCAGGTCGGGCTCGTGGCCGACACCGACGAGCTGCCCGACCCCGAGAGCGGCTCGGTCGTCCTCATGACGATGCACGCGGCCAAGGGCCTCGAGTTCCCGAACGTCTTCATCCTCGGCATGGAGGACGGCGTGTTCCCGCACCTCCGCGCCCTCGGCGAGCCGGCCGAGCTCGAGGAGGAGCGGCGCCTCTGCTACGTCGGGATCACGCGGGCCCGCCAGCGCCTCTACCTCACCAACGCCTGGTGCCGCACCCTGTTCGGCTCGACGCAGTACAACCCGCCGAGCCGCTTCCTCGACGAGATCCCCGCCCAGCTCCTGCAGCATGGCCGACGGGTCGCGCGACAGCAGCGGCCGCGCCGTCGGCGCCGGCGACTTCGGCTGGTCGGGCACCGACGTCGCACGCCGGGCATGGGTCGCGACCGCATCGTCGACGCCGCCATCCGCGCCGGGCAGCAGCCGCGGGCGACGCCGTCGGGCGCCGACCAGCTCGGCCTCAGGGTCGGCGACGACGTCCGCCACGCCAAGTGGGGCGACGGCGTGATCCTCGACCTCATCGGCAGCGGCGAGAAGGCCGAGGCCGTCGTCCGGTTCCCGTCCGTCGGCGAGAAGCGCCTGCTCCTCTCGTGGGCGCCCCTCGAACGGGTCTCCTGAACGCCGTCGCGACGCGGTGTGCCGTCACCTCGCCCACATCGGCCCGACCGTCCGCCGTCGCCGACGCCCTGCTCGACGCGCCGCACACGCTGGCCCGCCAGGTGCGCTCGTCGCGGCACCAGCTCCCCGGGGTCACCAACGAGGACGGCTGGGGGTTGGCCTGGTGGGAGGGGATCGCGCTCCGCCGCCACCGCAGCACGATCCCCTTCAGCGACGACCACGACGGCCACGCCCTCGTCCGGGCGACACACGCTGCGTCCTACATCGCCGCCATCCGGCGGGCCACGCCGGGCTTCGCGCTGGTGGAGTCCGGCAACGCGCCGTTCCTCGACGACCGGTTCGCGTTCTCCCTGAACGGCTTCGTCGGCGGCTTCCACCGGGGCCCGGCCGGAGCCGCGCTGCGAGCCGCCGTCGGGCCCCACCGTTCGGTGTCGGGCGACACCGACAGCGAGGTGCTGTTCGCCCTGTTCCGCGACCGGCTCGACGCCGGTGCCGACCCGCCGACGGCGCTCGCCGAGGTGGTCGAGCGGGCCCTCGACGCCGCCGGCGATCAGCCGAGCCGCCTCAACCTGCTCGCTGACCGACGGCGCGTCGATCTGGGCGACGCGCCGGGGAACTCGCTCTTCACGCGCCGTCACCCGGACGCGTCGGTCGCCGTCGCCAGCGAGCCGTGGGACGACGATGCGGCCTGGTTCGAGGTGCCCGACGGCTCGGTCCTCGCCGCGACGCCGGCGTCGGTGGAGGTCGCCGACCTGGCGTGACCGACGCCCGGCCACGTAGAACACCTGCCGTGGCCCTGCCGTTCACCCGGCTCACGCTCGCCTTCCGGGGCGACACCGTGCTCGGCAACGTCCTCGAGCGGCTCGCCGCCGCACAACGGCGACCGCCACCTCGTCGAGGAGGCCGACGGCGGCCTCGACCTCACCTACGCCCAGGCCGCCAAGCGGGTGCGGCGCTGGGCGGGCGGTGTCGCCGCCGCCGTGCAGCCCGGCGATCGGGTCGTGATCGCCACCCCCAACGGCTACGAGATGCTGCTGCTGTGCCTGGCGGCCAGCCGGGCCGGCGCCATCCCCGTGCCGGTCAACCCGCAGCTGACCAAGTCCGAGTTCGACCACGTCGTGCGGAACAGCGAGGCGAAGCTCGTTCTCCGGGCCGCCACCGAGGTCGACGGCCACGACCCGCTGGCCGACCGAGGTTCGCGGTCGATCCCGGCGACGTCGCCGCCCTCTTCTACACGTCGGGCACGACCGGCAAGCCGAAGGGCGTCGAGCTCGTCGCACCGGTCCCTCGTCGGTTCGATCGCCCGCGCCGGCGCCGTCCCGCCGGCGCTCACCGGACGGTTCGAGGCGGTCATCGCCCTGCCCGTCGCCCACATCATGGGCTTCGCCGCGCTGCTCGGCCTGGCCTGCGCCGGCGTCCCCGTCTACCTGCTGCCCCGCTTCCACCCGGTGCGCGTGCTCGACGCCATCGAGTCGCGGCGGGCCCAGATGTTCATCGGCGTGCCCGCCATGTACCGGATGCTGCTCGAGGCGGGCGCCGAGGACCGCGATCTCACGTCGGTCCGCATGTGGGGGTCGGGCGCCGACGCCATGCCCCCGGACCTGGCCGCCCGCTTCAAGAAGCTCGGCGCGACGGTGACCCTGCCGCTCCTCGGGCCGATCGGCGAGGCCGCCTTCTTCGAGGGCTACGGGATGGTCGAGCTGGGCGGAGGCGCGGCGGCCAAGTTCAGCCCGCCGTTCCTCGACGTCGGCCTCGGCAGTGACGCCATGGGCTTCCCCCTGCCCGGCTACTCCTTCCAGGTCGTCGACCCCGAGACGGGCCGGCGCCTGCCCGCGGGCCGCACGGGCGAGCTGCTGATCCGGGGTCCCGGCGTGACCTCGGGCTACTGGGGCGACGCCGGCGCCACCGCCGCCACCGTCACCGAGGACGGCTGGCTCCGCACCGGCGACCTCGCCCGGCTCGGGCCCGTTCGGCACCGTGCTGTTCGAGGGGCGGGCCAAGGACGTCCTCAAGGTCGGCGGCTACTCCGTCTACGCCCTCGAGGTCGAGCGGGCGATCGAGGAGCACCCCGACGTGCTCGAGGCGGCGGTCGTCGGGCTCGCCGACGAGCGCCGCGGGCAGGTCCCGGCGGCCGCCGTCCGGTTGGCAGCGGGGGCCGAGCTCGACCACGAGTCGCTGTCGGCGTTCGCCGCCGAGCGGCTGGCCGACTACAAGGTGCCGACCCGGTGGCTCGTCGTCGACGAGCTTCCGCGCACGGGCACGAACAAGGTCAAGAAGGCCGAGCTGATCAGCCTGTTCGAGTAGGGACCCCTAGATCTTGTCGACCCAGAAGTGGCTGGCCTTCTGGTCGGCCGGGTGCTCGTTCTGACCAGGCAGGAAGGCCAGCGCAGTCGTGTGCACCTCGGCCTCGGCGTCGCGCAGGGACTCCGGGATCTCGATGGAGGCGGTGGCGTTGCCGTTCGCCGGCACGTGGACCGACTCCTCGGCGTGGATCTGCTCGCCTCCGGTCTGGAACCAGACGACGACCCGCACGTCGGTCTCGGTGCTGGCGTTGACCTCGACGTCGTAGACGAAGTTCGAGATCCGGGCGTCGGCGGCCGGGAGGGTCATCTCGACGGCGCCGGGCTGCGCGCCGGAGCCGATCCCGAGCAGCTCGAAGACCTGTGGCCCGGCGACCCCGTCGATGGCCAGGTTGTTGCAGGACTGGAAGTACCCGAGCGCCACGCCGGTCTTGATGCCGAACACGCCGTCGACGCTGCCCACGTAGTACCCCTGGGCGACGAGGGCCTCCTGGAGCCCCTTGACCTCGTCGCCGTTCGAACCCTCCTGCAGCGTGGCCATGGGTCGACGGTACGGGGGTGCGCTCGGGCAGGCCAGGGCGGCCGCGCCGCCCGTCAGACCCCTTCGTTCTGCCCGATCGGGCGAACGGTGCCCTCAGCCGCTGGGGCCGTCGAGGTCGATCACCAGGCGCCCGTCCTCGTCGACGGTGACGCCGTACTGGTGCAGCCCCTCGCCGCTGAAGGGGTAGGTCTCGCCGGTGCAGCTGACGACGAGCTCCTCGGCCTGGGGCGACAGTGGTGCGAAGGCACACCCGTCGACCTGGGCGTCGTAGGCGACCCAGCCCTCGTCGGGGTCGCCACCGGTGTGGAACACGCAGATCGGGCGGTTGCCGCTGATCGGGTCGTCGAAGCAGGTCGGCACGCCGTCGGCGTCCTGCCGGCGGAGCAGGTCGTCGGCGGCCAGGTCGCTGAACTCCCCGTCGCCGGACGAGGTGCCGCGTGAGTTCAGGAACAGCACGAGCAGCACGAGGAGCACGGCGCCGAGGACGACGGCGAGGGCGGCGCTGACGGCGCGGCTCGGCTCGGTCCTGGCCACGGGCATGCACCTAGTCTGGCGGCCATGCAGCGGACCTACCGAGTCGTGGTGGCCAAGCCCGGGCTCGACGGTCACGACCGCGGGATCAAGGTCATCGCCCGGGCGTTCCGCGACGCCGGGTTCGAGGTCATCTACACCGGGCTGTTCCAGACGCCGGCGCAGGTCGCCGAGGCCGCGCTGCAGGAGGACGCCGACGCCGTCGGTCTGTCGGTGCTGTCGGGCGCCCACATGACCTTGTTCCCGAAGGTCGTCGACCGAGCTGGCGTCGCGCGGCCTCGACGACGTCCTGGTGTTCGGCGGCGGCATCATCCCGGAGGCCGACGCCGCCGCCCTGAAGGACGCGGGCGTGGCCAGGGTCTTCACCCCCGGCGCCGCCATGGCCGACATCACGGACTGGCTCGAGTCCGCGTTGGACTCGCGCGACGCAGAGTCCCGGCGCTAGGGGCCCGAGCTCGCGCCGACCGGGACTCCGTACGAACGAAGGGGCTCAACTAGGTTCCACGAACCGTGAACCTCTACGAGTACCAGGGCAAGCAGTTCTTCGCCCGCTATGGGATCCCGGTGTCACCGGGGGAGGCGGCCACGACGGTCGACGAGGCCGTCGCCGCTGCCGACCGGGTCGGCTACCCGGTCGTCGTCAAGGCCCAGGTCCAGGTCGGCGGGCGCGGCAAGGCCGGCGGCATCAAGCTCGCCAACGGCGCCGAGGAGTGCCGCGAGCACGCCGGCAACATCCTCGGGATGGACATCAAGGGCCACACGGTCGAGATCGTCTGGGTCGAGCACGCCAGCGACATCGCCGAGGAGTACTACGCCAGCTTCACCCTGGACCGCTCGGCCAAGAAGCACCTCGGGATGCTCTCCGCCCAGGGCGGTGTCGAGATCGAGGCCGTGGCCGAGTCCGACCCCGACGCCATCGCCAAGATCTGGATCGATCCCGTCGACGGCCTCACCGCCGACGCAGCCGGCGCCTGGGTCGAGGCGGCGCAAGCTCAACCCCGCAGGCCGACGACGGCGCCGTCGACATCCTCCTGAAGCTCTACGACGCCTACGTCCAGGGCGACGCCGATCTCGTCGAGATCAACCCGCTCATCCTCACGCCCGACGGCAAGGTCCACGCCCTCGACGCCAAGGTGACCCTCGACGGCAACAGCGAGTTCCGCCACCCTGACTACGAGCAGTACGACGCCACGCAGGTCCGCGACGAGCGGGAGGAGCAGGCCCACGCCAAGGGCCTGCAGTACGTCGGGCTCGACGGCTTCGTCGGCGTCATCGCCAACGGCGCCGGGCTCGCCATGTCGACCGTCGACATCGTCAACCAGGTCGGCGGCCGGCCCGCCAACTTCCTCGACATCGGCGGCGGCGCCAACGCCGACGTCATGGCCGGGGCGCTCGAGGTCATCAACAACGACCCCGAGTGTCCGGTCGATCTTCATCAACATCTTCGGTGGCATCACCAAGGGCGACGAGGTCGCCAACGGGATCGTCACCGCCCTGGGCCGCGTGCAGATCGACAGCCCGATCGTCATCCGCCTCGACGGAACGAACGCCGACGAGGGCCGGGCGATCCTCGAGACCCACCTGTCCGACACGTTGCAGCTGCGGCCGACGATGGTCGAGGCCGCCGAGGCGGCCGTCGCCCTCGCCGGGAAGGACTGACGCCATGGCGATCTTCGTCGACGAGACCACCAAGGTCGTCTACCAGGGGCTCACCGGGAGCCAGGGTCGCTTCTACGGGCTGCTCAACCGGGACTACGGCACCCAGGTCGTGGCCGGCACCAACCCGAAGAAGGCCGGGACCGACGTCGACGGCATCCCCGTCTACGCGACCGTCGCCGAGGCCGTCGCCGCCACCGGAGCGACGGCGTCGTGCATCTTCATCCCGGCGCCGGGCGTGAAGGACGCCGTGCTCGAGGCGGCCGAGGGAGGCGTCGAGTTCATCGTCGCCATCACCGAGGGCGTCCCCGCCCACGACGAGGCCTGGTTCTTCAACAAGCTGAAGCGCGACTTCCCGGCCGTGCAGCTGCTCGGGCCGAACTGCCCGGGCATCATCAGCCCCGGGAGGGCGAACATCGGCATCACCGCCGGGCACATCGCCAAGGCGCCGGTCGCCGGCGAGCCGGCGGTCGGGATCGTGAGCCGGTCGGGCACGCTCACCTACCAGGCGCTCTACGAGCTCAAGCTCAACGACATCGGCGTGACGACGTGCGTCGGCATCGGCGGCGATCCGGTGCCGGGCACGAGCTTCATCGACTGCCTGGAGCGGTTCGAGGCCGATCCCGACACCCGGGCCGTGATGATGATCGGCGAGATCGGCGGATCGGCGGAGGAGGAGGCGGCTGAGTTCATCGCCGCCAAGATGTCGAAGCCGGTCGTGTCGTACATCGCCGGCGTGACCGCGCCGCCGGGCAAGAAGATGGGCCACGCCGGCGCCATCGTCTCCGGCGGCAAGGGCACCGCGGCTGCGAAGCAGGAGGCCCTCGAGGCTGCCGGTGCCCGCGTCGGTCAGAACCCGACCGAGGCCGGCCGCCTCATGGTCGATGTCGTCAAGGGTTTCTGAGGGGCGCCGTCCTGGCGCGGCAGCTTCTAATCGGCGGCTGCGGCCGGCGCCAGGGTGTCGAGGAACTGGCAGAGCGAGTCGAGGCGTTCGGGCGACAGCCCGGTGAAGGCCACGTGCACGTACCGCCCGTGGGGACCGTCGGATCCGAGGGTCGGACGCACGCTCACCACGAGGCCTCGCAGGCCGAGGGTCACGTCGACGACCGCGAAATCGAGCGCGACCACGTCGCCGACGTCGACGCGGTCATCCGCCAACAGCAGCACACCGCCGAGCGAGAGGTCGATCGACGCGACCTCCTCGTCGTAGCCGCCGCGCCCGAGGCGGCGGCAGCGCAGGTTCGTGCGAACGGCGAAGCGCCGGTGCCGGCGTCGCTCCTCCACGGCGTTCATCGCTGACCCTCCTTCGGTCTGCCAGGGGAACGATCGGCCGCCACGCTGCGAGATTGAGGCCGTGACCGAATCGTCCCCTCGGGCTGGGGCACACTCGGGCCCGGTGCACCGCCGTACTCCCTTCATCCTCCTGACCCTCGGCGTCGTCGTCGCAGCCGGTCTGGCCTTCGTCGTCGCGGACGGCGACGGCGGGTCCGACGAGGCGGACGCCGGCGCAGGAGCGACCACCGCCACCACGGCGACGACGCCGACGACCACCACCACGGCACCGACGACGACAACCGCGCCTCCGTCGGCGTGGCCGCCCTTGGCCGCCGGCGGCCCGATACGAGCCGTCGTCACGGTCACCGGCCTGACCTTGCCCGTCCTCGCCGATCGCGGTGACGGGACCTACGAGGTCCAGACCCCGTGCGGCAACACGGCTGTCGTGACCGGTACCCCGCTCACTGGCGCCCACATCGTCCTCGACCCCGGCCACGGAGGCGAAGAGCCCGGCGCCGTCAGCCCCAACGGGCTCACCGAGAAGGAGCTCAACCTCACGATCGCCCTGCTGGTGGCCGATGCCCTGAGAGCCCAGGGCGCCACCGTCGTACTCACCCGCGACCACGACGTCCGCGTCACGCTCGCCACCCGTGCGCTGCTGGCGACGAACCTCGCACCCGTGGCCTTCGTGTCGATCCACCACAACGCCGAGCCCGACGGACCGTCGCCGGTGCCGGGCACCGAGGTGTACTTCCAGGTGAGCTCGGAGCCGTCGCGACGGCTGGCGGGGCTGATCGTCGACGAGGTCCGGGCCGCCCTCGGGGCGTTCCCCGCCGACTGGGCGTCCGACGTGCCCAACGGCGCCCTGGCCCGGGTCCGCCAGGACGGCACCGGCGACTTCTACGGCATCCTCCGGCGCGGCGGCAACACGACGACCGTGCTGTCCGAGGCGGCCTACCTGTCCAACCCGACCGAGGCCGATCTGCTGGCGCGACCGGACGTGCAGCAGGCCGAGGCGGGCGCCATCGCCCGGGGCATCGAACGCTTCCAACGCAACGAAGCGCCCACCGAGGGCGCCTACGCCCCCGGCGGCCCGCTCACTGCTCCGGCCGGTGGTACCGGCGGCGGCAGCAGCGGCTGCGACGACCCACCGCTGGGCTGACGCCGCTGGCCGCGGGACGCGACGGTGCCCCGCCGCGAGGGACGGGGCACCTGGAGCGGTCGGTCAGGAGCTCAGAACGGCGTGGCCGGGCCCGACGTCGACGTGTCGGTCTCGCCTTCCTGGTTCTTCAGGAAGCCGCCGACGGCCAGACCGATGGCGGCGAGCACGGCGACGAACAGCCCGTACTTGCGGTCGAGCTCGAAGCCGGTGTCGATGCTGCCGACGTCGTCGGAGGTGATGATCAGGCGCAGGATCAGGAGGATGGCGATGGTGATGCCGGCGATCATGTGGACCTGGCCCCACGGCACGGGCGGATCGGGCAGCTTCGTGTCGGGCGAGAACCGCGAGATGGCGATCTGCGCAACCATCACGATGGCCAGGAGCAGGGGGAGCCAACCGGTGAGGAAGTAGTTGGTCCCCTTGTTCGAGAAGTCGATGAAGTCGTCCTCGAACCCGTACCACGGGAGGAAGAGGCTGATCAGGAAAACGATTGCGGACCCGAAGATCACCTTGTCCGCCGTCGTGAGTTTGTCCACGCACCGCTCCTTCGTGAGTTGACGCAACCGCGCTCGAAGCGCGAAAGGTACCGCACGGTCTGTACCCGAGCGGGCGATCCTCGGGCGACTGGTACGTTCGGCTGACGTGCGTGTCGGGGTGCTTGCGTCGGGAACGGGGAGCAACCTCGAGGCCATCTGCAGCGCCGGGATCCCCGTCGCTGTCGTCGTCGTCGACCGGCCCTGCCCGGCGCTCGACGTCGCCGCTCGCCATGGCGTCGCCACCGCCACCGTCGAGCGGCCCAGCTTCGGTCCGGACTTCGACCGCGTCGCCTACACCGAGGACGTCGTCGACGCCCTCCGCGCCCATGGTGTCGACCTCGTGGCGATGGCCGGCTTCATGACCATCCTCGAGAAGCCGCTCTTCGACGCCTACGACGGCAGGGTGCTCAACACCCACCCGGCGCTGCTCCCCGCGTTCAAGGGCGCCCACGCCGTCCGGGACGCGCTGGAGCACGGTGTGCGGGTCACCGGGTGCACGGTGCACCTCGCGACCATGGAGCTCGACGCCGGCCCGATCCTGGCCCAGGAGGCCGTTCCGGTGCTGCCCGGGGACACCGTCGAGTCGCTCCACGAGCGCATCAAGGTCGTCGAGCGCCGCCTCTACCCCGACACCATCCGCCAGATCATCGATCGAGGTTGGGTCGTCCAGTGAGAGCGAGAGCCCTTCTGTCCGTGTACGACAAGACCGGGGTGGCGGAGCTCGCCGCCTCGCTTCACGAGCTCGGGTTCGACCTCGTCTCCTCGGGTGGCACGGCGAAGGCCATCGCCGACGCCGGGCTACCGGTCACCGACACGGCCGAGCTCACCGGCTTCCCGGCGATCCTCGGCCACCGCGTCGTGACGCTGCATCCACGGGTGCACGGCGGGATCCTCGCCGACCCCACCGACGCCGAGCACCGGGCCGACATGGACGCCCACGGGATCGAGGCCTTCGACCTCGTCGTCGTGAACGCCTACCCCTTCGGCAGCGACCCCGCCGACTTCGAGCACGGCGGCAGCGCCTCGAAGGGCGGGCCGGGCGCCATGGACGTGCTCGACATCGGTGGTCCGGCGATGATCCGCGCCGCGGCGAAGAACCATGCCCACGTCGGCGTCGTCGTCGATCCGGCCGACTACGAGGAGGTGCTCGCCGAGCTGCGGGAGCGAGGGAGCCTCTCTGACGGGCTGCGTCGTCGCCTGGCCCGCAAGGCGTTCGCCTTCACCGCCGCCTACGACGCCGGGGTGGTCGCCTGGTTCGACGCCGGCGACGACGCCCAGCGTCCGGCGACGTTGCCGCTCGCCTTCACCCGGGAACCGGTCGAGCTCCGCTACGGCGAGAACCCGCACCAGGCCGCTGCCCTGTACCGCGCCGACGGCGCCGATCCGTGGTGGGCGCACGTGACCCAGCACGGCGGGCTGGCGCTGTCGTACCTGAACTTGTTCGACGCCGACGCCGCGTGGTTGCTCGCCCACGACCTCGAGGCGCTCACCGGCCGACCGGCGGTGGCGATCATCAAGCACGCCAACCCCTGCGGCGCCGCCGTCGGCGACACGCTGGCTGAGGCCTACCGCCTCGCCTTCGAGTGCGACCCGCGGTCGGCCTTCGGCGGCATCGTCGCGCTGTCACGTGCAGTCGACACGAGCACGGTCGAGGCGATGGTGGCGGCCGCGCAGGCCGATGTCGTCGTGGCCCCTGGCTACGCCGACGGCGCGGTCGACGCCCTGCTCGCCAAGCGGAAGAACACCAGGGTCCTCGAGGGACCGCCCCCGGTGCCCGACGGCCGCCACCTCCGGCCGATCACCGGCGGGCTCCTCGTCCAGGACCCGCACCGCTTCCTCGCCACCCGGGCCGACTGGCGGGTCGTGACCCAGCGGCAGCCGACCGAGGCGGAATGGGCCGACGCCGAGCTCGCCTGGCGGGTGTGCGGGCACGTGAAGTCCAACGCCATCGTGCTCGCCAAGGACGGCGTCACGTGGGGGATCGGCGCCGGCCAGCAGAACCGCGTCGAGTCGGGCGAGCTGGCGGCCATGAAGGCCGCCGGTCGAGCGGCCGGCGGTGCCTGCGCCAGCGACGCCTTCTACCCCTTCGCCGACGGGATCGAGGCCGCCGCCGGCGCGGGCGTGGCCGTCATCGTCCAACCCGGCGGGTCGGTGCGCGACGACGAGACGATCGCCAAGGCCGACGAGCTCGGCGTCGCCATGGTCTTCACCGGCGAACGCCACTTCCTCCATTGAACGTCACCGAGCTGCCGGGGATCGAGCTGCCAGGGCACAAGGCGTCGGTCGAGGGCGGGCCGGACCACCCCATGCGGCACGTCACGCGGCAGGCAGCAGGGATCGACGCCGGCGGGTGGGACGCCTCGACGCGCGAGGTCGTCTCCGCGGTTTTCGACGGGCTGGCCGCCGAATGGCACACGCGGATCTCGCCGCAGCGAATTGCGGTGGTCGTCGACGCGCTCGACCGCGGTCTCGGACCCGACCGGCGAACGGGCCTGTGCGTCGAGGTCGGCAGCGGCATCGGCACGTACTCGGAGCTGCTGGCCGGACGCTTCGACACCGTCGCGGCCGTCGATCTGGCGCTGGAGATGCTCCGCTTGGCGCCGGCGGCGCCGGGCCGTCGGGTGCAGGCCGACGCCTCGCAGCTGCCCCTGGCCAACGGCGCTGCCCGTGCCGTCGTGCTCATCAACGCCTTCCTCTTCCCGAGCGAGGTCGCACGCGTCCTCGCCGCTGACGGCATCGTCGTCTGGGTCAACTCGAGCGGCGAGTCGACGCCGATCCACCTGAGCACCGAGGAGGTGGTCGGGGCGCTCCCGGGCGAGTGGGAGGGCGTGGCCAGCCGCGCCGGCCTGGGTACCTGGTGCGTGCTGCACCGCCAATAGCCTGATCCGGTCATGGGCGCAACCACTCTCGACGGCGAGGCCGTCGCCAACCGGATCAAGGACGAGCTGCGCGTCCGCATCGCCGCGCTGGCCGACGCGGGCGTCACGCCCGGTCTCGGCACCCTGCTCGTCGGCGACGATGCGCCGTCGGCGAACTACGTCAGCATGAAGCACCGCGACAGCGAGGCGCTCGGCATCGCCAGCTTCGACGTCCGGCTCCCGGCCGACACGACCGAGTCGGCCATCATCGAGGTCGTCGAGCGCTTCAATGCCGACCCAGCCGTCGACGCGTACCTGATGCAGTACCCCTTCCCGGCGGGCCTCGACTACGAGGCGCTGCTCCTGCGCATGGACCCGGCCAAGGACGTCGACGGCCTGCACCCGGTCAGCCTCGGCAAGCTCGTCATGGGCAGCGAGGGGCCGCTGCCGTGCACCCCGCACGGCATCGTCGAACTGCTCCACGCCTACGGGGTCGAGCTGGCCGGCGCCCACGTGGTGATCATCGGCCGGGGCCTCACCATCGGCCGGCCCCTCGCCAACCTCCTCTCCCTGAAACGGCCCGGCCTCAACGCCGCCGTCACCGTCGTGCACACCGGTGTGCCTCGCGACGCCATGGCGACGCTCACGCGGCAGGCCGATGTCCTCGTGGCCGCAGCGGGGTCGCCGGGGCTCGTCACCGCCGACATGGTGAAGCCAGGTGCGGCCGTGATCGCCGCTGGCGCGACCTACGAGGGTCGCCGGGTGCTGTCCGACGTCGCCGACGACGTCGCCGAGGTCGCCGGGTGGCTCTCGCCCCGCATCGGCGGAGTGGGGCCGATGACGCGGGCGATGCTGCTCAGCAACTGCGTCGCCGCCGCCGAGCGCCGGGCGGTGGCGTCGTGACCGAGATGCCGCCCTTCGAGCCGCCGACGCGCCCGCCGGGGGGTACGGCCCGCCGGCGCCGCCCGAGGCGCCCGACTTCGGCTCGCCCGCCCCGGGGTGGTGGCTGGCCTCCGACGGCCGCTGGTACCCGCCGACCGCGCAGCCCGGCTACGGCTACGGGTACGGCCCGGCGCGGGCACGGCGCACGAACGGGCTGGCGATCGCCAGCCTCGTGCTGGGCGTCACGTGGTGGGGCTGGATCGGGTCGGTCCTGGCTGTCGTGTTCGGGCACATCGCGCTCGCCCAGATCCGTGAGCACGGCCAGGGCGGGCGCGGCATGGCGATCGCCGGGCTCGTGCTCGGTTACATCGGCATGGCCCTGCTCGCCCTGTTCGTCGTCGTCGCCTTCGTGTCCGACGACTGGACGACGACATGAGCAGGATCGGCGACCTGCTCGCCGCCGGACCGACGGTGTCCTTCGAGTTCGGCCCGCCCCGGACCGAGGAGGCCGAGGAGCGCCTGACCAAGACCCTCCTCGAACTCGAGCCGCTCCAACCGTCGTTCGTCTCGGTCACCTACGGCGCCCTGGGTACGACGCGCGACACGACGCGACGGATCGTCGAGCACATCCAGGTGGCGACGTCGATGACGGTCATGCCCCACCTGACCTGCATCGCCCACAGCCGTCGGCAGATCACCGAGATCGTGACCGGTTACGCGTCGACCGGCATCGAGAACTTGCTCGCCCTCGGCGGCGATCCTCCCGCCGCCACCGATGGGGACGATCTCCCGACCGACTTCACCTACGCCACCGAGCTCATCGAGCTCGCCCGTGACCTGGGTGACTTCTCGATCGGCGTCGCCGCCTTCCCCGAGGGGCACCCTCGGTCCTCCGACCTGGTCAGCGACCGGGGCCGCCTGGCCGAGAAGCTCCGCCTCGCCGACTTCGGGATCACGCAGTTCTTCTTCGACGCCGACGACTACTTCCGGATGGTCGACGACCTCTCGGCCCTCGGCTGCGACACACCGGTCGTGCCCGGCGTGATGTCCTTCATCAACGTCGAAGGCCTGCGCCGGATGGCGGGGCTCAACGGCGCCGCCATCCCCGCCGCCCTCGAGCGCAAGCTCGACGCCGTCGACGGCAAGCCGTCGGAGGTCAGGGAGCTGGCGGTCGAGGTGTGCACCGAGCTCTCGCAGCGCCTGCTCGACGGCGGCGCCCCCGGCCTCCACCTCTACACCCTGAACTTCAGCCGCGGCACCCGCGAGATCCTCGGCAACCTCGGCTTGGGGGGCTGATGACCGCGGCCCCTCGCCGGCCGACGAGCACGTCCGCCTTCGGCGCCGGCAAGCGCGAGAGCCACGACGCCTCGGCGTTCTACGACCGGTTCCCGGCGCCGGAGCTCTCGAAGGACGCGACGGTGAACCCGTGCCCCGTCGCCGACACCCTGTTCGTCGGCGACAGCCGCGACATGGCCGCGGTGCCGGACAACTCCGTGGCCCTCGTCGTCACGTCACCGCCCTACTTCGCCGGCAAGGCCTACGAGCTCGCCCTCGGGACGGGCGCGATCCCCGCGGACTACGTCGAGTACCTCGTGATGCTCCGCGACGTGTTCGCCGAGTGCCGACGCGTACTCGAGCCGGGCGGGCGCATCTGCGTGAACGTCGCCAACCTCGGCCGCAAGCCCTACCGGTCGCTGTCGGCCGATGTCACCCGGATCCTGCAGGACGACCTCGGGCTCCTCCTCCGGGGCGAGATCATCTGGATCAAGGCGGAGGGCGCGTCGGGCAACTGCGCGTGGGGTTCGTTCATGAAGGCGTCCAGCCCCGGGCTGCGTGACCTGACCGAGCGCATCGTCGTCGCCGGCAAGGGCCGTCTCAACCGGGCGGTCGACTGGAAGGCGCGCCGCGAGGCCGGCCTCCCGTGGGAGTCGACGATCTCCCGGGACGACTTCATGGCGTGGACGCTCGACACGTGGCGGTTCGCGCCGGAGTCCGCTCGCCGCATCGGGCACCCTGCGCCCTTCCCCGTCGAGCTGCCGCGCCGGTGCATCGAGCTCTACACCTACCGCGACGACGTCGTCCTCGACCCCTTCATGGGAGCCGGCGCCACGGCCGAGGCTGCGGTCCGCGCGGGACGACGGTACGTGGGCTTCGACACCGACGCGGCCTACGTCGACCTCGCCCGCGCCCGCCTCGCGACCCTCTGACCCCCATCCGTTCGGATGGTGGGGTCAGGCCATCGCCTCCTGGAGGTGGCGGTCGAGGGCGTCGAGGAAGCCCTCGGTGGTGAGCCAGTCGGCGCCACCGGGAACGAGGAGGGCGAGGTCCTTGGTCATCTCGCCGCCCTCGACGGTGCTGACGCACACCTGCTCGAGGGTCTTGGCGAACTCGCGACCTCGGGCGTGTCGTCGAGCTTGGCGCGGAAGGCGAGGCCCTGGGTCCAGGCGAAGATCGAGGCGATCGGGTTCGTCGAGGTCTTCTCGCCCTTCTGGTGCATCCGGTAGTGCCGGGTGACCGTCCCGTGGGCGGCCTCGGCCTCGCACGTCTTGCCGTCGGGCGTGAAGAGCACCGACGTCATGAGCCCGAGCGAGCCGAAGCCCTGGGCGATCGTGTCGGACTGGACGTCGCCGTCGTAGTTCTTGCACGCCCACACGTAGCCGCCCTCCCACTTCATGACCTGGGCGACCATGTCGTCGATGAGGCGGTGCTCGTAGGTGAGTCCGGCGGCGGCGAACTCGTCGGCGAACTCGGTCTCGAACACCTCCTGGAACAGGTCCTTGAAGCGACCGTCGTAGGCCTTGAGGATCGTGTTCTTCGTCGACAGGTACAGCGGGTAGCCGCGCTCGATGCGCGTAGCGCATCGACGCCCGGGCGAAGTCACGGATCGAGTCGTCGTAGTTGTACATGCCCATGGCGATGCCGCCGCCGGGGTACTTGGCGACCTCGAACTCGATCGGCTCGCCGCCGTCGTCGGGCACGTAGGACATCGTCAGCGTGCCAGGCCCGGGGACGACGAAGTCGGTGGCCTTGTACTGGTCGCCGTGGGCGTGACGGCCGATGACGATCGGCTTGGTCCAGCCCGGCACGAGCCGGGGGATGTTCGAGCAGATGATCGGCTCGCGGAAGACGACGCCGCCGAGGATGTTGCGGATCGTGCCGTTGGGGGAGCGCCACATCTTCTTCAGGCCGAACTCCTCGACCCGCGCCTCGTCGGGCGTGATCGTGGCGCACTTCACGCCGACGCCGTACTGCTTGATGGCGTTGGCGGCGTCGATCGTCACCTGGTCGTCGGTGCGGTCACGCTCCTCGATCCCGAGGTCGTAGTACTTCAGGTCGACGTCGAGGTACGGCAGGATCAGCTTGTCCTTGATGAAGGCCCAGATGATCCGGGTCATCTCATCGCCGTCGAGCTCGACGACCGGGTTGGCCACCTTGATCTTGGTCACGAGCGGGGCAGCCTAGGGCGGGACCCCGTTGGACGGATCAGCCGGGGGCGGTGATGTAGCCGTCGTGGGCCGGGACCGAGGGGGTGGTGGCCCCGCGGTGGGTTCGGGCGGCGAACCACCAACGGGCCCAGTCGTGGAGCGCGGAGGAGGGGTGGGGGGTGCGGGCGAGGCGGCGCGACGCGTCGGCTGCGTCGAGGTAACGAGCCTGACGGTCCTGTACGAGCGTGTCGATCACAACCGGATGGAGCATGCCCTGACGGTACGATCCGATGCGGACAGGTCCTGTCCGCATCCCGGAAAGAATCACAACGATGGAATTCTCGGCCAGCGGGTCCACGGCGGAGCGTCTCCTGGCCCTCCTGTCCTGCCTCCAGTCCCGGCCGCGGTGGAACGCCGGCGAGCTGGCCGAGCGGCTCGGGGTCGACCGCCGGACCGTCCGTCGCGACGTCGCCCGGCTCCGTGACCTCGGCTACCCGGTCGACGCCGAGCCGGGCCCGCACGGCGGCTACCAGCTCGGCGCCGGTGGCGCCCTGCCGCCGCTGCTGCTCGACGACGACGAAGCGGTCGCCGTGGCGGTCGGGCTGCGGGTGGCGGCCGGCGGTGGCATCGCCGGTCTCGACGACGCGGCCGTCGCCGCCCTCGCCAAGCTCGAGCAGGTGCTGCCGGTCCGCCTCCGCGAGCGGGTGCGGGCGCTGCACCAGGCCACCGACGTGCTCGGGCCGCCGGGGCGCGAGTCCGTCGACCCCGACCTCCTCATGACCCTCGCCCAGGGGTGCCGGCGGCTCGAACGCCTCCACTTCGCCTACCTCGACCGCGAGGGCAACGCGTCGGAGCGCCGGGTGGAGCCGTACCGCCTCGTCCACACCGGGCGGCGCTGGTACCTCGTTGCCTGCGACCTCGACCGCGACGCCTGGCGGACCTTCCGCGTCGACCGGGTCACCGGCGCCGGGCTCACCGGGCACCGGTTCGTGCGCACGAGCGAGCCCGACGCCGCGGCGATGGTCGCCGAGGGGCTGGCCGTGGCCGGTCACCCCTGGCAGGCGGAGATCTTCCTGCACGTGACCCCGGCCGTGGCGGCCGAGGAGATCCCCCGGACGGTGGGGACGGTCGAGCCCGCCGACGGGGCGCGCTGCTGCGCATCGGCGCCGACGACCTCGAGTGGATCGCCCGCTACCTCGCCGGCTGCCCGTTCGAGTTCGAGGTGCTCGACCCGCCCGAGCTCCGCGACTCGCTGCGCTTCCTCGGCCGCCGCCTCCAGCGCAACCACCCCTCAGCCGCGCCGACTCCGCGCCCGACCGCGCCCGGAGGCCTAGGCGCCGCGCCAGCCAGGTGGCGTCCTCGAAGGCGGCGCCGTGCCAGTCGTTGTTGAAGTAGGCGAAGACGTCGGCGCCGTCGTCGAGCCATGCGCCGAGCCGCTCCGCGGCCCGCCACAGCCGCCGGCCGGTGTAGCGGCCGTGGTAGGGGCGGCCCAGGGCGTCGGGGCCGTGGAAGCGGACGTAGGTCCAGTCGGCGGCCGTGCGCTCCCACGGGTGTCGACGGCAGGAGGTCGTGGATGCAGAGGGCGGCGCCGTGGCGGGCGAGCACGGCGAAGGTGTCGTCGTGGACCCACGACGGCTCGCGGAGCTCGACGGCCCACCGGATCCGCTTCGGGGCGACCGTGAGGAACTCGTCGAGTCGTTCGACGTCGCGCTTCCAGCGAGGCGGCAGCTGCACGAGGTTCGGACCGAGGTGCTCGCCCAACCGGTCGACCCGATCGAGGTGGTTCGGCAGCCACGACTCGGCATCGCGCAGCTTCATGCGGTGCGATCCGAAGCCGCCGAGCTTCACCGCGTAGACGAAGCCCGGCGGCGCCTGCGCCGCCCAGCCCTCGACCGCCGACCGGGTCGGCAGCCGGTAGAAGGTGTTGTTGATCTCGACGGTGTCGAAGCGGGCGGCGTAGTGCTCGAACCAGCAGCGCTGCGGGAGCTCCCGGGGATAGACGACGCCGCGCCAGTCCGGGTAGACCCAGCCGGAGCAGCCGACGTGGGCGGTGCCGGGCATCCGACGCGGTTACCCCTCGGCGGCGGCCTTGAGGCGCTCGAGGCTCTGGCGCATCCCGTCGACGAGCATCTCCTCGCGGGCGCGGCCGATGACCCCGGACTTCACGACGGCCTGGATGATCGCCGGGGCCTTCCTGGCGTGGTCGCGGTACTCGGTGACGACCGTCGACGCGTCGTCGTCGGGGTCGGCCTCGAACCGGTAGCCCCAGCGCATCCCCGACTCGGCGACGGTGAACTCGAACGCCGACGGACGGTCGGCCTTGGTGACCCTGCAGTGGGTCCACCAGCGCATGACCCCGTGCTTGTTGCTGCCGCGGAACCGGGCTCCGGCGACCGCTCCGGTTGCCCCGCCGAGCCACTTCCCGCCGGTGCACTCCGGGCTCCAGCGGCCCATCTGCGTGACGTCGGTGATCAGGTCGTAGAGCCGCTCCGCAGGGGCGGCGATGGGCAGCGAGACCTCGTCCATGCGGCTGTGACAGTACGTCGCTCGCCCGATAGGGTCGGAACTTGACCGTCGAGTCAAGCCCAGGGGGAAACGTGCAGACCGACAAGCTCTACATCGACGGCGCGTGGGTGCCGTCCACCGGAAGCGGGACGATCGACGTCTACGACTCGACCGACGGCTCGGTGATCGGTTCGATCCCCGAGGGCACCGCCGACGACGTCGACAAGGCCGCCACGGCCGCCCGCGCCGCCTTCGACGCGTGGTCGCAGACCTCGCCCGAGGAGCGGGCCAAGTACTGCAGCCGCATCGCCGAGGGCCTCGGCGCCCGCATGGACGAGATCGCCACCGTCGTCACGAAGGAAGCGGGCATGCCGAAGTGGCTCAGCCTGCTCGTGCAGGCCGGGCTGCCGATCAACTCCTTCGCCCAGGCCGCCGCCATCGGCGAGAACTACGCCTACGAGGAGACCGTCGGCAACAGCCTCGTCGTGAAGGAGCCCGTCGGCGTCGTCGCCGCCATCACGCCGTGGAACTACCCGCTGCACCAGATCGCCGCCAAGGTCGCCTTCGCCCTGGCCGCCGGCTGCACCGTCGTGCTGAAGCCGTCCGAGGTGGCGCCGCTCGACGCGTACATCCTCGCCGAGGTGATCAACGACACCGGCCTGCCCGGCGGCGTGTTCAACCTCGTGACCGGCACCGGCCCGGTCGTCGGCGAGGCGATCGTCGAGCCATCCCGAGGTCGACATGGTCAGCTTCACCGGCTCGACCCGCGCCGGGAAGCGGATCGCCGAGCTCGGCCTCGCAGTCCCTCAAGCGCGTCGCCCTCGAGCTGGGCGGCAAGTCGGCCAACATCCTGCTCGACGACCTCGACGACGCCGGGTTCGAGGCCGCCGTCCGCGACGGCGTCGGCAAGTGCTACCTGAACTCCGGCCAGACCTGCACCGCGCTGACCCGCATGCTCGTGCCCCGCGACCGCCTGGCCGACGCCGAGCGCATCGCCGCCGACGAGGTCGAGACGAAGTTCCGGCCGAGCGACCCCTTCGCCGACGGCGCCATGCTCGGCCCGCTGTCGAGCAAGGCCCAGGTCGACCGGGTGACCGGCTACATCAACAAGGGCATCGAGGGCGGCGCCAAGCTCGTCACCGGCGGGCCCGAGCGTCCCGAGGGCGTGCCCGAGGGCGGCTACTTCGTCCGGCCGACGGTGTTCTCCGAGGTCACCAACGACATGACGATCGCCCGCGAGGAGATCTTCGGGCCGGTGCTGTCGATCCTGCCGTACGACTCCGAGGACGAGGCCGTCGCGGATCGCCAACGACACGCCCTACGGGCTCTCCGGCGGTGTGCAGGGCGGCGACGCCGAGCGGGCCAAGGCCGTCGCCCGGCGCATCCGGACCGGCCAGATCGAGGTCAACCGCGGGTCGTTCAACCCGAACGCGCCGTTCGGCGGCTACAAGCAGTCCGGCTACGGCCGCGAGTACGGCACGCACGGCTTCGAGGAGTTCCTCGAGATCAAGTCCATGCAGCTCTAGGCAATCCCGAACTGGGCGGCAGTTGCTCGCGCTATCCGCGAGTAGCTCGCCGCCAGTTCGCGTGTGGGTAGGGTCACGCGTCCATGCCTGAGGCCAAGGAACCCGTACGCGTCGCCGTCACCGGTGCGGCCGGCCAGATCGGCTACGCCCTGCTCTTCCGCATCGCCAGCGGGCAGATGCTCGGACCCGACCAGCCGGTGATCCTGCAGCTGCTCGAGATCCCCCAGGCGGTCGACGCCCTCCGCGGCGTGTGCATGGAGCTCGAGGACTGCGCCTTCCCGCTCCTGTCGGCGATCGCTCCCGACCGACGACCCGAACAGGGCGTTCGAGGGCGCCAACTACGCCCTCCTCGTCGGGGCCATGCCCCGCAAGGAGGGCATGGAGCGGGCCGACCTGCTCGAGGCCAACGGCAAGATCTTCAAGCCGCCAGGGCAAGGCCATCGCCGCCGGCGCCGCCGCCGACGTCCGGGTGCTCGTCGTCGGCAACCCGGCCAACACGAACGCCCTGATCGCCCAGCGCAACGCCGCCGGCGTCGACCCTCGGCGGTTCACGGCGATGACCCGGCTCGACCACAACCGGGCCAAGGCCCAGCTGGCGGCCAAGGCGGCGCTGCCGGTCAGCAACGTCACGACGATGACCATCTGGGGCAACCACTCGGCCACCCAGTACCCCGACATCTTCCACGCGACCGTGGCCGGCAAGCCCGCCTTCGACGCCGTCGCCCAGGACCAGACCTGGGTCGAGGACGACGTTCATCCCGACCGTGCAGCAGCGGGGCGCGGCGATCATCAAGGCGCGGGGGCTCTCGTCGGCGGCCTCGGCCGCCAACGCCGCCATCGAGCACGTGCGGGACTGGGCGCTCGGCACGCCCGACGGCGACTGGGTGTCGATGGCGGTCCCGTCCGACGGCAGCTACGGCGTCCCCGAGGGGATCATCAGCTCCTTCCCGGTCACGTGCACGGCGGGCGAGTACACGATCGTCCAGGGCCTCGAGATCGACGACTTCAGCCGCACCCGCATCGACGCCTCCGCCCAAGAGCTCGTCGACGAGCGCGACACCTGCGCGGGCTCGGCCTCTTCGAATAGGCCGACGCGCGAACCGAGCAGCTGGCGGAGCCGCCGCAGGGTGCCGCGGGGCCCGCCTGAGGCGCCTGGGTGGCGGCCGCAGGCCGCCGCAGCTCGCGGCGACTTTGGTCGCGACGACTTACTTGAGGAACTTGGACGTCGTGTTGTCGGCGAGGACCTTGCCGTTGGTCTGGCAGGTGGGGCAGTAGTCGACCCGGTAGCGGGTGTACTCGACCGACCGGATGTCGTCGCCGCACACCGGGCAGGGCAGGCCGGCGCGGCCGTGGACGTTGCCGGGCCGGTCGGCGGAGCTCGACATGTCGTCGCGGCCCCGCTCGTAGGCGAGGCTCTCGCCGACGCAGGTGCGGATCGCCTCGACGACGGTGGCGGCATCGAGCGCGGTCGAGCTTCCCCGTCGACGCGAACGGCGACAGCTTCGCCCGGTGGCACACCTCGTTGGCGAGCCGGCGCCCGAGCCCGGCGATGAGCCGCTGGTCGCGGAGGAACCCGTGCAGGCGCATCGGGTTGGCGTCGAAGAGTCGAGGAGCGTGTCGGGCTCGACGAGGTCGGCCTCGGGGCCGAGCTCGTCGAGCGGTGGCTGGGTCTCGGGGTCGCCGTCGACCGCCCACACCCCGGCCTTGCGCTCCGTGCCCGCCTCGGTGAGCAGGAGGGCCCGCCCGTCGTCGAAGCGCCAGCGGGCGATGCCGCCGCGGGGCTTCAGGCGACTGCTTGTCGTCGGGCTTGAGGCGCCCGCCCTGCATCAGGTGCACGACGAAGGTCAGCACGCCCATGTCGACGAGGAGGTGCTTGCCGCGGCGGCCGACGTAGACGACGGCATGGCCGGCGGCCTCGGTCGGGTCGGGCCGGAACGTCTTCAGCGCGGTGAAGCTGAGCGGGCGTGAACCGCTCGAGCACGGCGCCGGTGAAGGCGGCGTCGAGGCGCTCGGCGTGGGCCTGGACCTCGGGGAGCTCGGGCACGTCAGGCCTCCGCCGTCGCCGGGACGGCCGCCAGGGCAGCGAGCACACCGGCGACCTCGGCGAGCCGATCGACCGCGCCGCGGACGCGGAGCCGGCCGTCGATGAACGCGGTCTGCGCCGACAGCGTCGCCTGCGTTGATCGCCGCTGCCGTCGCCGCGTCCTGCGTCAGGGTGACGTCCGGGGCGGGGTGGCGGCCGGCTGCGGCGCGCGCCGAGCCGCCGGCGATGACGACGTGCCAGGCCGACCCGGTGTCGGCGAGCTCCTGTTGGACGACGAAGTCGGCGGCGCCGCCGGGCTCGAGGGCGCGCGAGTGCGGCGTCGAGCTCCACGATCCACTCCTCGGACCCGATCCTCGGCACGGCGTCCGAAGCTAGCGTCGCAACCCATGCACGAGATCGCTCGCGGCGCCGCCGTGTTCGAGCACGCGCCGGTGCGCGGGCGTGCTCCGGGTGCTGGACGGGCCGGACGAGGTGCTCGCCCTCATGGACACCGGCGCCGACGGGGTCGTCGCCCTCGTGCACGACGCCGGCGCCACCTTCCTGGCGCCGCTGTACCACGAGCTCGCCGGCGTGGTGTGCACGGGCGGCACGGTGCGCAGCCACATCGGCATCGTGAGCCGTGAGTTCCAGATCCCCTGCATCATGGGCGCGATCCTTCCCCGACGGCGAGCCCGCCGACGGCGCTCGAGGTCGAGCTCGACTGCTCCGCCGACGCGGGCGTGCTCCGTGGCTGAGTCCGTCGCCACCGATCTCCGGGCTCGCTGCAACGAGCTCATCGCCTACCACGCCCCGATCTCGCGGGCCCTCACGGCCGAGCGCACGTCGCTGGAGTCGAAGCTCATCCCGGTGACGGCCTACATCGTCGTCGCGTGCGCCGAGACGTTCCTGCGCTACCCCGAGCATGGCGACCCGGATCGACGCCGCCATGCCGGCGGAGGAGATCGGCCGCCGGGCCCGGGTGCCGGGTTGCCAGGTCGACAGCTGCTTCCTCTGGTCGATCGCCAACTTCCCGCTCATCGGCCGGCAGGTGTTCGCCGCGCTCGATCCGTCGCGGCGACACGCCCGAGCACCTGCTCCCCATCCTCGACTTCTGGGACCGGGCCGCGGGCGCGTACCGCGGCGGCGACGGGACCCGCCAGGCGTGGGACACGGGGACGGCGACGCCGTACGACGACGCGACGATCGCCGCGCTGCTCGACGCCGCCGTCGCCGTCGACGACCCCGACGACAGGGCCCGCATCAAGCGTTCAGCGCCACGCTCGTCAACTACCTCTTCCTGCTCTACTTCGACACCAGGGCCGGCTACTGCGACACCGGCCCCTACGCGGTGCCCGGCCATCCCGACCGGACGCTGCTCGTGCGCGACTTCTACCGGCTCGGTCACAGCGACTTCTGGTGGTCCGACGTCGCCGCCGACGTGCCCTACACGAACCTCACCGCCGCCGTTCGTGCTCGAAGGCGGCACCTTCCGCGTCACCGACTTCGGCACGTCGAACCACACGCCCGAGGACTACCTCGACCGGGTCGTCGGCTTCGCGCTGTCACACGACCGACGGCTGCGCACCAGGCGAGGTCCGGCCGGTGCCCCTCGACGAGCTCGACGCGATCGTCGCCGCCGTGCGGCAAGGCGCAGTCGGCGCACTACCGGAACATCGCGGCCATGGCCCGCGATGGAGAAGATCCGCTGCGGCGCCTACGTCTACTTCACGTTCCTGCGGCCGTTCGCCGAGGTGGCCGGCATCGCCGACGACCTCGACTGGACCGTGCCCCGCGACCTCCCCGAGCACGGTCGTCGAGCTGCTCTACGCGATGGAGGGCGACAACAGCCCCGCCCGCCCGAGGACGGCCCCTACTACCCGGAGTACCCATGAGCGACGAGCCCGAACGGCCGGCTGTCGATCCGGCCGACGAGGGCCGCCACGAGCCGGGCCGCGAGCAGCTCTGGAGCGAGTCGTGGTACTTCGACTTCTGCCGCGCCCGACGGGTCGATCGGCGGCTGGATCCGCCTCGGCCTGTACCCGAACCTCGGGCGTGGCCTGGTACCACGCCTTCGTGTGCGGGCCCGGACCGGCCGACGGTGGCGGTCGTCGACGCCGAGGTGCCGCTCCCGAAGCCGCCGTCGCTCGAGATCCGCATCGCACGGGCTGTGGGCCGAGCACATCGGCACCCACCCGCTCGAGCGCTGGCAGGTCGCCAACGAGGCGCCAGGGCGTCGCCGTCGACGACCCCGCCGAGCTGTACCGCCCGGCGGGGCGCCGTGGCGACCTCGTGCCGATGGGCCTCGACCTCGAGTGGGAGACCGCGGGCGAGCCGTACCACTACGGGCACGTGACCCGCTACGAGATCCCGTGCTTCGTGCACGGCGAGGTGCTGCTCGGCAACGAGCGGATCGAGGTCGACGGCCTCGGCCAGCGCGACCACTCGTGGGGCGAGCGCGACTGGTGGAAGTTCGGTTGGGTGTGGACGGCGGGGCGGCTCACCGACGGCACCCGCTTCCACGGCTCCGACATCCGCATCCCCGACCTGCGTCTCGGCTTCGGCTACCTCCAGCCGCCGGACGGAGGCGTCGTGGCCGCGGCGTGGCCGGATGCGACCGGTGGCGGCGTCGTCGCCGAGGAGGAGCTCGGCCCCGAGGGCTTCCCGACGGCGGCGAAGGCGACGATCGCCGGGCTCGAGCTCACCATGCACCCGCTCGCCTTCGCACCGGCGCTGCTCGTCGGCCCCGAAGGCCAGGTCGACCGGTTCCCCCGGGCGATGTGCCGGTTCGCCACGCCCGACGGGCGCAACGGCCTCGGCTGGACGGAGTGGAACCAGCCGGTCCGAGGTTCGCTCCGGCGCCGTGCTGACGGTCCGCCACGCGCCATCCCGGCGCTCCGCTCAGACGGATTCCTGTCGTGATCCCGACCGCGTGCGGAACGAGGAGGCGCATCCTGCGCCCACTCCCAGCTCGTCGTCGCACGACGGACACGCACTGCGCGCCGTCTTCCACGGGGTTACTCGTCCTCGAGCTCGCTCAGGATGGCGTCGGCGACGGGGTCGGCCTCGTCGCGGTGCTTGCGGGCTCGCAGGAGCTCGATGGCGATCGGCAGGCAGGAGATGGCGACCACGACGACGATCGTCAGCTCGATGTTCTCGGCGATGACGTCGATCTGGCCGAGGAAGTAGCCGAGCAGCGTCACGCCCACGCCCCACAGCACCGCGCCGATGACGTTCCAGCGGACGAAGGTCCGGTACTGCATGCCCGAGACCCCGGCGACGATCGGCGCGAACGTCCGGACGATGGGCACGAACCGCGCCAGCACGATCGTCCGCGGCCCGTAGCGCTCGAAGTAGGCGTGGGCCTTCTCGACGTTCTGCTGCTTGAAGAAGCGTGAGTCCGGGCGGCGGAACAGCGCCGGCCCGACGCGCGCGTCCGAACACGTAGCCCACCTGGTCGCCGGCGATGGCGCAGGCGACGATGCCCACGATCAACGGCACCAGGGACAGGTGGAGCTCGTCGGGGATCGACTCGGGGGACGAGGCGAAGAAGCCGGCGGTGAAGAGCAGCGCGTCGCCGGGCAGGAAGAAGCCGACGAGGAGCCCGGACTCGGCGAAGACGATGCGCCCAGATGCCCAGGAGCCCGACCGCCTCGATGATCTTCTCGGGGTCGAGCCCCAACGCAGCGAACACTCCGGCCTCCACAGATGCGAACCGGGGCTGGTCGATTGCGGGATCCCGCGATCAGCCAGCCCCGGAACGGTAGGGGTGGGTAGGGCGCCGTCGTCAGTCGACGGCGACCGGGGCGGCGGCCACGGCACCCTCGGCCGGGGCGCCGAGCCCGGCGCTGGGCCGCTTCGAGAAGGCGATGGCGCCGATGAGCACGACGAGGGCGACGCCGGCGACGACGAAGCTTCCGCCGGTCGGACGGGTGTTGAGGTCGCCGTCGGCCATGTTGATGATCGCCGGGAGCATGAGCAACGACACCAGGTTCATGACCTTGATGAGCGGGTTCAGCGCCGGGCCGGCGGTGTCCTTGAACGGATCGCCGATGGTGTCGGCGATCACGGCCGCCTTGTGGGCATCCGAGCCCTTGCCACCCTCGTGGCCGTCCTCGATGTACTTCTTCGAGTTGTCCCACGCGCCGCCGGCGTTCGACAGGTAGTTCGCCATCAGCTGGCCGCAGAGGATGACCGCGGCGAGGAAGGCGCCCAAGGCCGGCCAGCCGATGCCGAAGCCGATGACGACCGGGGTCAGCACGGCGAGGAGGGCCGGCGTGGCCAGCTCCCGCAGCGACGCGGCGGTGCAGATGTCGATGACCGGGCCGTAGTCGGGCCGCTTCTCGCCGCTCATGATCTTGCCGTCGGCGAACTGACGGCGGACCTCCTGCACGACGACGCCGGCCGTGCGGCCGACGGCGCGGATGGCCAGCGCCGAGAAGAGGAACGGCACCGAGCCGCCGATCAGCAGGCCGATGAAGACCTTCGGGTCGGCCACGTTGATGGGCAGCAGGTCGAAGACGCCGCGGCTCGTCTGGTTGGCTGCCTCGATGGCGTCACCGGAGAGCACCTCGTTGGCCGCCGTCTCGATGAAGGAGGCGAACAGGGCCACGGCGGCGATGACCGCCGAGCCGATGGCGAAGCCCTTGGTGACGGCCTTGGTGGTGTTCCCGACCGCGTCGAGGCGAGACCAGGATCTTCTCGGGCTCGCCGTGGAACTCGCCCGACATCTCGGCGATGCCGGCGGCGTTGTCGGAGACGGGGCCGAAGGTGTCCTCCGACACGATCACGCCCGTCGTGGCGAGCATGCCCATGCCGCACAGGGCGACGAGGTAGAGCGAGAACTGCAGGTTGCCGCCGCCCAGCCCGAGCGAGACGCCGATGGCGATGGCGATGGCGATGACGGCGTAGACCGACGACTCGAGGCCGGAGGCCGTGCCCGAGAGCACGACGGTCGCCGGCCCGGTGCGAGCGGACTCGGCGATCTCCTGCACCGGCGCGTGGTGGGTCGCCGTGAAGTACTCGGTGAGCCGGCTCACCGCCTGGGCGAGCACGAGACCGACGACGACGGCACCGAAGCAGCGCCAGCCGACGTTCGACATCCCGGTGGCGTCGTTGCCGACGTAGCCGAGGGCGAGGGCGCCGACGCCGATGACGGTGATGATGCCGGCGGTGAGGAAGCCACGGTTGATCGGCTTGAGGGCGTTGGTCTCGCCCTCCTTGGCCTTGACGGCGTAGACGCCGGCGATCGAGGCGATGACGCCGACGGCGCGGGCGGCCAGCGGGAAGACGAGGCCGAGGGCGGGGTTGGCGCCGACCGCGGTGAAGCCGGCGACGCCGAGGATGATCGAGGCGACGAGGGTGACCTCGTAGGACTCGAAGAGGTCGGCGGCCATGCCGGCGCAGTCGCCGACGTTGTCACCGACGTTGTCGGCGATGGTGGCCGGGTTGCGGGGGTCGTCCTCGGGGATGCCGGCCTCGACCTTGCCGACGAGGTCGGCGCCGACGTCGGCGGCCTTGGTGAAGATGCCACCGCCGACTCGGAGGAACAGGGCCAGCAGCGACCCGCCGAACCCGAAGCCGATGAGGATGGCCGTGCTCGTGTTCTGGAACAGGATGACGATGATCGTGGCGCCGAGCAGGCCGAGGCCGACGGTGAACATGCCGGCCACGCCGCCGGTGCGGAAGGCGATCTTGAGGGCGTCGGGCAGGGAGTTCCGCTTCGCGGCGGCGGCGGTGCGGACGTTGCCGCGCGTGGCGAGCGTCATGCCGATGTAGCCGGTGAGCCCCGACATGAAGCAGCCGGCGACGAAGGCGAGGGTGCGGAAGAGGCCCGACTGGGCCGCGGTCAGGGCGGTCTCGCCGTCGGGCTTGAGCACCTCGGTCGACGTCACGAACACCACGAGGGCCAGCGGCACCAGGATCACCGCGATCGTGCGGAACTGGCGCTTGAGGTAGGCCCAGGCGCCCTCCTGGATCGCGGTCGCGATCTCGATCATCTTCGGCGTGCCCTGGTCGGCGGCGAGCACGTCCTTCATGAGTATGAACCCGACCCCGATGGCGAGCAGGGCGGCGATCACGCTGAAGGCGAGGATCGCCCACTCACCTCCGTTCAGGACGAATTCCTGGTAGCCGCCCTCGGCCGCCAATACGTTCATTCGGTCTCCCCGTTCAGGACGCGATGCGTGAGCAGAAGCGGTTTCGGCCCCCGAAACCCCAGGTTTACTAGTCCGAACGCGGGGGTCGGAGCAACTTCACGGGCGCGTCAGCGAGCACCGACGGGCGGGGCCAGCGGACCGAGCAGCGCGGCTCGCGCCGTCGCATCCAGCTCGCCGGTCGGCACCGCGCCGAGGTCGGCCTGGAGGCCGCGCAGCGCGTCGACGGTCGGCTGATCCCACGAGCCGCTCACGGGCACCGGGTAGCCGAGGCTCCCGAGCTGGGATTGCACGGCGACGACCTCGGCCAGGCCCAGCGGTTCGCCGGCCGGCGGCAGGGCGATCTCCGGCGCCGCGCCGATCGCCGCCCAGATGTCCGGGGTGGCGTGCTGCCAGGACCAGAACGAGGCGCCGGTGGCGCCGGCCGACTCGGCGGCGGCGAGGAAGCGCTGGATCTCCTCCGGCGGCGGGGGTCCGGGGCGGCCGCCCTCGGGCCCGCCGTCGTAGGCCTGGCCGACGGGGATCACGGGCTTGCCGAACTGCGCCAGCCACTGGATGGCACCGACCACGTCGCTGTCGGGCTGGCGGTTCAGCCAGTACACCATCGGCGCGACCGCGTCGTAGAAGGGGAGCACCGCGCCGTACGGGAACACGGCGATGGCGTGCTCGCTCGGTCGCGGGACGCAGATGATCAGGGGGTAGGCGGCGCCGACCCAGTTGCGCAGGCCGGTCGAGTAGGCCACGGCCGCTTCGGTCGTGAGGCTCGTTCCCTCGGCCTGGCTCTCGATGTCGGGCACGAACCCGTCGATGCGGTGGCCGTCGGGGGTGCGGTAGAGGATCGCCTGCATGCTTCGGTTGATGTCGGTCTGCACGTCCTCGAGGTACGGGAAGTCCCAGCCGTACACCCGCAGGCCGGCGGCGTGGGCGGCGGGGAGGATGGCGTCGAGGAAGGGCGCGGCGTAGAACCCCTGACGGCTCGACCCCGTGCGGACGTAGATGTGGGTCAGACCGACGGCCTGGGCCCGAGCGACGATGGCGGCGGGATCGCCGCCATCGGCCCGCTCCGGCAGCCAGATCCACATGCCCTTGCCGACCGGCACCCCGCCCCGGCGCGGTGCGAGTGGCGGTGGCGTCGCCGACGACGCCGGCACCGTCGTCGTCGTGGTGGCAGGCGGGGGCGGGACCGCCGTCGTCGTCGTGGCCACCTCGGCCTTGACGTGCGCCGACTTGGTCGTGGTCGCGGGTGTCGTCGCGGCGGCCGCGACCGGGGTCGCGACCGCCGCGGTGGTTGCGGCGTCGGCGAGCTGGCCGATGCCGGCGAAGAGGCCCAGGAACGCCAGCGCCACGAAGATGGCGGCCCCGGCGTCACGCATGGGGGGGACGGGACGTCGGGTTGGCTGCATGGGGGCGTCGCAAAGGGGATCGTCGGGGCTGGAGGAGGTCGGTCGCCGCCATCCCTCGGCGGCCGACAGACGAGTCCGTCGGCGCTCCCCAGCCCGCTTCAAGCGCTTCGGCCAAAAAACGACCCCCAGGGGTGACGCAGGGCCGGGCTCAGGCCGGCGGCAGGAACCCCGAGCGGCGCCGGCCGGGCCCGGCCAACCAAGCGGTGCCCTCCGCGCACGACGACCGGTGAGCGCATCGGCGACAGAGCGGCCCGGGCGTCCTCGGCAGCGAGCGACCGGTCGCCCTGGCGACCCCGAGCGCCGTCTTCGCCCCGAGCGTCGCCGCGTCGACACCTTCGAGCAGGAGCGCCTCGTCGATCTCGACGCGCCAGCTCCGGCCGGCGTCGGGCAGGAGAGCGAGGACAGCCGCCGGCGGCCGGCGGAGCGCCAGCGCCTCGACGAGCGCCTCGTAGGTGAGGCGTCGCCGCGTCGAGCTCCGGTGATCGCCACCGATCACGATGACGAGGGTGTGGGTGCCGTCGCGCCGGCCGAGCACGAGATCGACGCCGCCGTGCAGCCGGAGGGGGCGGCTCGGGTGCGTCCACGTGGGGAGGCGTCCGGTCCGCGTCGCCTCCTGTGGGGGCCAGTCGGGCAGGAGACGCGCCACCGCCGAGACGCGCCGGTGGACCTCGGCGGCCACGGCTGCCTTCGCCGGCGGGCCCGCCTCGTTCAGCCAGTCCCACGGCCACCCGTCGTGCAAGCCGGAGGTGAGCACGGCGCGGTAGCCCTCGGCTGGCGTGACCGGTCGCGCCGCTCGGCGGGGGTCGGGGTCACCGAGCAGGAGACGGTCGAGGACCGCAGCGCTCGCGCCGGGCCCGGCCACCGCCGGGGTCTCGACGAACGGCTTCGGACCGTCGAGGGCCACCGCCGCCGGGCAGGCGGACGCGACCAGGAACGGTCGCACCGCGAGCCGGTCGGCCGCATCGGCGTCGTTCCACCGCTGGTCCGGCTGCTGGTCGGTGACGACGGCGAGCGCCCCGAGCGTGGCGGCGAGGAGGTCGGCGTGCGGGATCGTCGTCATTGGCGCGCCGGTCGCTCCCGGGCCTCGGGACAGCGCGTGCGGGCTGGGCACCAGTCGCAGCGACGGTTCGCCCGAGCGACCGGCGGGCGCCCGCCGGCGAGCTCGCCGGCGCGGGAGATCGCCTCGGTGATGCGCCCGGCCGCGGTCCGCAGGCGGTCAGCCGTACCCCGTTCGACGTGCAGACGTCCCGACCGCTCGCCCGCGCCCTCCTCACCTCGGGACCCGGTGAACACCGCGGTGGCCGTGATCGCCGCCGCCGGCGCCCGGCCGTCGCGGAGCGCCAGCAGCAGCGCGTAGACGAGCCCGTCGTCGCGCTCCTCGATGCCGAACGCCCCGGACTTCACCTCGATGACGAGCGCCGGCCAGGGCGTCGGTGGACCGCCGACCACGACGTCGGACCGACCGGAGAGCACCACCTCACCGTCGGCGAGCCCGACCTGGACCGCCTCCTGGGTCCGCGCCCACCAGCGCGGCGCGAACGCCGGCCAGCCCGCGAGCAGCAGGTCCCGTCGTTCGGTGACCTCGTCGACGAACGTCCGGCGGGCGTCCGGGTCGAGGCCGTCGACGAAGGCCACCGTGTCGGCCCGCTCCTCGCCGAGCACACGGCACAGCTCGAGCGCCAGCTCGACGGGCTCCGGATCGGGCCGGGCGCGCCCGGTGAGGACGTGGTGCTCGGCGAGCAGGTCGACGAGCACGCCCCGGTGGCGCCGTTCGTCCTCGCTGCCGCCGTAGGAGTCGCCCGTCTCGACGACGTAGCGCTCGCAGGCGAGGAGGTCGGTGATGCGCCGCTTCGCCAGGCGGATCGGGTTCGTCGTCAGGTCGGCGTCGCCCGCGGCTGCCGCCGCCGAGCGGGCGACCCCCTCGAGCTCGTGCCGCAGCTCGTCGACCTCCGCCGGTGTCGCCGGCTCGCCGAGCTCGCCCGCCTCCCAGCGGGCGAGGGCGTCGGCGAGATCGACCGGATCGACGGCGGGCATCCACGGCAACGGTACGGCGGGACCTCCTGGCCGCCGCGCTACCCCCGACTCCGGCGTGAGGCCGGTGGCTAGGTCCGCTGGCCCAGGAGCTTGCGGTTCCTGAACTTGGACTTCACGTAGTCCCGGTTCATCAGGGCGATGTAGTCGATCGAGATCGACTTCGGGCAGGCCGCCTCGCACTCGCCGTGGTTGGTGCAGGACCCGAAGAACTCCTCCATGGTGTCGACCATGGCTTCGACTCGCTGGAACCGCTCCGCCTGGCCCTGGGGCAGGAGGTTGAGGTGGGCGACCTTGGCCGAGGTGAACAGCTGCGCGGCGCCGTTCGGGCAGGCGGCGACGCACGCGCCGCAACCGATGCAGGCGGCGGCGTCGAAGGCGGCGTCGGCCGCGTCCTTCGGTACGGGGATGATGTTGGCCTCGGGGGCGGCGCCGGCGTTGACGGAGATGTAGCCGCCGGCCTCGATGATGCGGTCGAACGCCGACCGGTTGACCACGAGGTCCTTCACGACCGGGAAGGCGGCGGCCCGCCACGGCTCGACGGTGATGACGTCGCCGTCGCGGAACTTGCGCATGTGGAGCTGGCAGGTCGCCGTGCCGCGCTGCGGTCCGTGCGCCTGGCCGTTGATCATCATCCCGCACGACCCGCAGATGCCCTCCCGGCAGTCGTGCTCGAACGCCACCGGCTCCTCGCCGAGCTCGAGCAGGCGCTCGTTGAGGACGTCGAGCATCTCGAGGAAGGACATGTCCTCGCTGATGCCGGGCACGTCGTAGGTCTTCAGCTCACCGGTCGTGCTCGGCCCCGGCTGGCGCCAGACCTTCAACGTCAGGTTCAGCAGGGCGGTCACTTGTAGGACCTCTGGGCCAGCTTCACGTACTCGAACTCCAAGGGTTCCTTGTGCATGGCCGGCGCCGAAGGATCGCCCGTCCACTCCCAGGCGCCGACGTAGGCGAACTGGTCGTCGTGGCGCAGCGCCTCGCCGTCCTCGGTCTGGTGCTCGACCCGGAAGTGCCCGCCGCAGCTCTCCTCGCGGTGCAGCGCGTCGATGCACATGAGCTGCGCCAGCTCGAAGTAGTCCGCGACGCGGCCGGCCTTCTCGAGGGACTGGTTCAGATCCTCGGCCGACCCGAGCAGGCGGAGGTCCTTGTAGAACTCGTCGCGCAGGGGCGGGATCTCGCCGAGCGCCTTCTGGAGCGAGTCCCGCGAACGAGCCATGCCGCAGTGCTCCCACATGATCTTGCCGAGCTCGCGGTGGAAGTGGTCGACCGAGCGTGTCCCGCCGATGGAGAGGAAGCGCTGGGTTCGGTCGCGGACATCGGCCTCGGCGGCCTGGAACACGGGGTCGTCCTCGGGCACCGGGGGCTGGCCGAGCATGCCCGGCGATGTAGTGCGGGATCGTGTACGGCAGGACGAAGTAGCCGTCGGCGAGCCCCTGCATCAGCGCCGAGGCGCCCAGGCGGTTGGCACCGTGGTCGGAGAAGTTCGCCTCGCCGGCGACGAAGCAGCCCGGGACCGTCGACTGCAGCTCGTAGTCCACCCAGAGCCCGCCCATCGTGTAGTGGACGGCCGGGTAGATGCGCATCGGCGCCTCGTACGGGTTCTCGCCGGTGATGCGCTCGTACATCTCGAAGAGGTTCTCGTAGCGCTCCCTGATCACCTCGGCTCCGAGCCGGGCGATGGCCGGGCCGAAGTCCAGGTACACGCCGTTCTTGAGCGGCCCGACGCCGCGCCCGGCGTCGACCTCCAACTTGGCGGCTCGCGAGGCGACGTCGCGCGGCACGAGGTTGCCGAAGGCGGGGTAGCGGCGCTCGAGGAAGTAGTCCCGCTCCTCGTCGGGGACGGCGTTGGGCGGCCGCGAGTCGTCGCGGTCGTCCGGGCACCCAGATGCGGCCGTCGTTGCGGAGCGACTCGGACATCAGCGTGAGCTTCGACTGGAACTCGTCGCTCGCCGGGATGCAGGTCGGGTGGATCTGGGTGAAGCACGGGTTGCCGAAGAGCGCGCCCTTGCGGTGCGCCCGCCAGATGGCCGTCGCGTTCGAGTTCTTGGCGTTGGTCGACAGGTAGAAGACGTTGCCGTAGCCGCCGGTCGCGAGCACGACGGCGTGGCCCGAGTAGCTGCGCACCTCACCCGTCTGCAGGTGCCGGGCGACGATGCCGCACGCCTGCCCGTCCTTGACCACCAGCTCGAGCATCTCCGAGCGGGGGTAGATCGTGACCGTCCCGGCGTGGATCTGGCGGGCGAGGGCCTGGTACGCACCGAGGAGCAGCTGCTGGCCCGTCTGGCCCCGCGCGTAGAAGGTGCGACTCACCTGGGCGCCGCCGAAGCTGCGGTTGTCGAGCAGGCCGCCGTACTCGCGTGCGAAGGGCACGCCCTGCGCGACGCACTGGTCGATGATGCGGACCGACTCCTCCGCCAGCCGGTACACGTTCGCCTCGCGGGCCCGGTAGTCGCCGCCCTTCACCGTGTCGTAGAAGAGGCGGAAGATCGAGTCGCCGTCACCCTTGTAGTTCTTGGCGGCGTTGATGCCGCCCTGGGCGGCGATCGAGTGGGCCCGGCGCGGCGAGTCGTGGAACGTGAAGCAGTGGACGTCGTACCCGAGCTCGCCCAGCGTCGCCGCGGCGGCGCCCCCCGCGAGCCCGGTGCCGACCACGATGATCTTGAAGCGGCGGCGGTTGTGCGGCGCCACGAGCTTCATCTCGAACTTCTTCGTGTCCCAGCGGTCCTCGATGGGGCCGGTGGGGATCTTGGCGTCGAGGTTCATCAGCCCCGCGCTTCCTCGACTGCGTCGATCAGGGCGTCCTGGCACGGTTCGCTGCTGTCGAGCTCATCGCGCTCGTCGCACACGACGACCCGTTGCACGGGTTCGGCGTCGATGGCGCCCACCATCACGGCCACCGGGAAGCTCACGTTGCCGATGACGATGATCGCCGCGAAGGCCTGGGCGAACCGGCGGCGCCAGTGGTTGAAGCGAGGGTTGTTGAGCCCGAGGCTCTGGAACATCGACCACGCCCCGTGGAAGATGTGGATGCCGAGGGCGATGTTGGCCAGCACGTACACGAGGGCCACCACCGGCCGCTCGAAGCTCTCGACGAGGTTGTTGTACGGATCGCCCCGCACGAACGACGGGTTGGCGGGGCCCCACGTGAGGTCGGCGAGGTGGAACACGATGAAGAGGGCGACGATGACGCCGGTCCAGCGCATCGTGCGGCTGGCGAAGTCGGCGGCGATGTAGTCGCGCCCACCGGCGTAGTCGTCGGGCCGGGCCCGGCGGTTCATGCGGGTGAGGCTGTACGCGGCGTGGATGTGCAAGGCGAAGGCGACGATGAGCCCGATGCGGAGGATCCAGAGCGCGACGGTGCGGGGCACCAGCGGCTCGAGCAGTTCGCGCAGGAACTCGCCGTAGTGGTCCATCTCCTCGGCGCCGAGGTAGACCTTGAGGTTGCCGATCATGTGGAAGAGGACGAAGCCGAGCAGGGCAACGCCGGTGAGCGCCATCACCCACTTCTTGCCGACGGCCGACCGGTACAGCTCGAGCGGCCAGGCCGCGGCGTGACGGGCGGGACCGTTGACCCGCGGGGTCGGGGCGCTCGAGAGCTCCTGGGTCGTCACCACGGTCGGAACCTACTCCCGGGCCGCGAAACCGCGGGGAATCTGCGGATACGAACTTGACATGGTCGCCATCGCCCGGGGCGGTGACCGACGGTCAGGTTCCGTTCACCCCTTCACAAGGGTTTCGTCGTGGTCGGTCACGACGGCGCCGGTGCCGGTGACCTCGAGGTCGAGCGCCAGGACCGAGCCGTCGGGCACGTCGGGGACCTCGACCTGGAGCGAGCCGACGCGCACGCACGCGTCGGCGCCGACCTCGCCGGCGAAGCGCCACCGGTGGGCGCCACCGGGCCACGACAGCGTGGCCGTGCACCCGAGGTCGCGGAGGTCGGTGCGGAGGTCCGACACGACGTGGACGTCGACGGTGAACGCGTCGCCCGGCCGCACCGAAGCCGGGAGCCGGTCGGCGACGACGATCACGGGCGCGCACGCCGCCCGCAGCGCCTCGTAGCCGGCCTTGGGCACGCGGGCGTGGTCGAGCACGGCCCAGGAGATCAACGGCGCCGCGTCGGCGAAGGAGAAGTGGGCGAACCCACCGTTGGGGCGGTACTTGATCCGCCGCAGCTCGCGGATGTGGCGGTCGATGACGAGCGCCTGGTAGCGCTGGGTGGCATCGCGCCACGCGTCGAAGGTGGCGTGGTCGGCCGGCGGCACGTACTTGTCGAAGTTCGTCTTCTGGAGCTTGTGCCGGTCGGTCAACCGCTCCCAGTCGAGGTCGGGCCAGCGCTCCGGATCGCAGAACTCGGCGGTGTCGGGGACCGACTGCGCGCCGAACTCGCTGACGAAGCGGGCCATGCGCGGCACGGCGGCGAGGAAGCGGGGGAAGTCGCGCTCGGTGTTGTGGTACCAGCCGAAGTACACGTGGGTGTCGGTGCCGTCGAGCTGGGGCAGGTGCGGCCAGACCCCCGAGTGCGGGATCACCGGCCTGGTGCCGTCGGCCCGCCGGAGGCAACGGGCGATCGAGCGGTCGAGGATCGAGCGGTTGAACGTCGGCAGCTCCATGGCGACGAGGAACCGGGCGCCGACCCTCGCCAGGTCCTTGGGATCCTCACCCACCTCGGTCGTGTCGATGGCGATCGGCTCGTTGTGGCCGCACCAGATGGCGACCGACGGGTGGTGGCCGAGCAATCGGACGGCAGCGTCGGCCTGGCGCACGGCCTGCTTCCGCACGCTCCGGGCGTAGCCCCACTGCAGGGGGAGGTCCTGCCAGAGGAGCAGGCCGGCTTCGTCGGCGGCGTCGTAGAGCTCGGGCCGGGTGACGTGGGCGTGGATGCGGAGGAGGTCGAGCCCGGCCGCCTTCGCCAGCTCGACGTCGTCGGAGAGCTCCTCGGCCGTCGCCTCCGCGAGCGGCGTGCCGGGTCGGCCCGTGGTTGGCCCCCTTCAGGTACAGCCGCTCGCCGTTGACCGAGCAGATCCAGTTGTCGAGCTCGACCCGCCGGAGTCCGGTACGACAGGTCCGCCGGTGGCTGAGCTCGTCGGGGGCGTCCGCCGGCGCCACCTCGACGACCACCTCGTGCAGCGGCTGGTCGCCGAGCGACCACGGCCACCAGAGCGCGGGGCGATCCACCGTGACCGTCCACTCGACGTGGTTCTCGCCGGCCGCGAGCGGTTGCTCGAGCTCGTGGGCGCCCGGGCCGACCGACGAGCGGATGACGACCGTCGTCGGCTCGGTGGCGTCGAGGTTGGCCCTGAGCACCACGACGGCGCGCTCGTCGCTCGCCTCGCGGCAGAGGACCCTCAGATCGCGGATCCGGATCGGCCCCGTCTCCTCGATGCGCACGGGCCGCCAGATGCCGCCGGGGTTCCACGTGTCGTCGAGGCAGTCCCAATGCTGGAACACGCCGGTGAGGTTGCGCTTGGCCGTCTTGTCGCGCTGCGGGGAGCAGGTGACCTCCACGGCGAGGACGTGCTCGGTGCGGTCGCTGAGCGCCGCCGTGACGTCGAGGGCGTGGGGGGCGAAGTAGCCCTCGGTCTCGCCGACGTAGGAGCCGTCGAGCCACAGATCACCCTGGTAGAAGAGCCCGTCGAGGTTGAGCCACCGCCGACGGCCGGGAGCCGGGATGTCGGTCTCGAACCGGCGCCGGTGCAGCAGGGGACCGTCGCTGTCGGCGAAGGCGCTCGTCGAGCGCCAGTGGCCCGGGACGACGATCGACTCCCAGTCGCGATCGTCGAAGGCCGGCTCGGGGTAGGCGCGTCGCAGCTCGTCGTCGGCGACGATCGCCAGCCACGTCCCTCCGAGGTCGACCTCCACGAGGCGGCGCAGGCTACGCGGTCGACGCTCTCGGCCGGGTGGGGACGGCGCGACCTAGGGTCCGCGGTCGATGGGACGGCGTCGCGCTCGTGACCGGTGGCAACCGCGGCATCGGGCTGGCCTGCGCGAAGGCCCTCGCCGCCGACGGCTTCAGGGTCGCCGTCACGTCGCGCTCCGGCGATGTCGACGGGTTCACGACGGTGCGGTGCGACCAGACCGACCCGGGCCAGGTCGAGGCGGCGGTGGCCGAGGTCGAGGAGCGCCTCGGCCCGGTCGAGGTGCTCGTGGCCAACGCCGGGATCACCCGGGACGGCCTCGCCCTGACGATGTCCGACGACGCCTTCGCGGCAGTGGTCGAGGCGAACCTGCTCGGCACCTTCCGTGTCGTCCGCCGGTGCGCGAAGCCGATGCTCCGCGCCCGGTGGGGACGCATCGTGCTCATGGGTTCGGTCGTCGCGCTCTCCGGATCAGGCGGCCAGGTCAACTACGCGGCGTCGAAGGCCGGGCTCGTCGGCGTGGCGCGAGCGCTGGCCCGCGAGCTCGGGAGCCGTTCGATCACGACCAACGTCGTGGCGCCCGGCTTCATCGACACCGACATGACCGCCGACCTCCCCGACGACCGCAAGGCCGCCATCGTCGGTCAGATCCCGCTCGGCCGGCTGGCGGCGCCGGCGGAGGTCGCCGCCGTCGTCGCCTTCCTGGCGAGCGACGCCGCCAGCTACGTCAACGGCGCCGTCATCCCGGTCGACGGCGGCATGGGCATGGGTCACTGACGATGGAACCGACCGACCTCCTGCCCCACCGGCCTCCGTTCCTCTTCGTGTCGGAGGTGGTCGACGTCGTGCCCGGCGAGCGGGCGCACGGGCGGTGGACGCTCACGGGCGAGGAGGCGTTCTTCGCCGGGCACTTCCCGGGCCGCCCCACGCTGCCCGGCGTCCTCATCGTCGAGGCGCTGGCGCAGGTGGGCGCGCTCGCCGTGCTCGCCGATCCCCGCTACACGGCGAGGCTGCCGCTGTTCGGCGGGATCGACAAGGCCCGGTTCCGCCGCCAGGTCGTGCCGGGCGACACGCTCGACCTCGAGGTCACGATGGACCAGCTCGGCTCCTCCGCCGGCAAGGGCACCGCGGTGGCCCGCGTCGGCGATGAGGTCGCCTGCCAGGCGGCCCTCTTCTTCGTGATCGTCAACGGGTAGCCATCGCTTCGGTCGTCACGCCGACCGCGCCCGCCACCAGGGCGACCAGGAAGAGGAGCGGGCCGGATGCCTTGCGCACGGGGCAAAGGTAGGTTGGCCCGATGCCTCGTCCCTCCACCCTCCGCGAGCTCCGAGACTCGGGTTGGGAGTCCGTGCCGGTGAAGGAGGAGCTGCGGCGCAACGCCGTGGCCAAGATCCGCTCGGGCGAGGCGCTGTTCCCAGGAATCCTCGGCTACGACGACACCGTCCTGCCCCAGCTCGAGAACGCCCTGCTCGCCGGCCACGACGTCATCTTCCTGGGCGAACGGGGGCAGGCCAAGACGCGCATGATCCGCTCGCTCGTCGAGCTGCTCGACGAGTGGCTGCCGATCGTCGCCGGCTCCGAGATCAACGACGACCCCTACGCCCCGGTGTCCGCCCACGCTCGTGCGCTCGTCGCCGACCTTGGCGACGACACGCCGATCGACTGGGTCGGCCGCGAGGCTCGCTACGGGGAGAAGCTCGCCACGCCCGACACGTCGATCGCCGACCTGATCGGCGAGGTCGACCCGATCAAGGTCGCCGAGGGCCGCTACCTCTCCGACGAGCTGACGTTGCACTACGGCCTCGTCCCGCGCACGAACCGCGGCGTCTTCGCCATCAACGAGCTCCCCGACCTCGCCGAGCGCATCCAGGTCGGGCTCCTCAACGTGCTCGAGGAGCGCGACGTGCAGGTCCGCGGGTACAAGGTCCGGCTGCCGCTCGACGTCTACCTCGTCGCCTCGGCCAACCCCGAGGACTACACGAACCGCGGCCGCATCATCACCCCGCTGAAGGATCGCTTCGGCGCCCAGATCCGGACGCACTACCCGCTCGAGATCGAGACCGAGGTGGCGATCGCCGACCAGGAGGCGGCGCCCTTCTCGGCGCCGGGCCTGCGGGTCTCCATCCCGCCGTTCCTCAGCGACGTGGTCGCCACGTTGTCGCACCTCGCACGGCAGAGCCCGCACGTGAACCAGCGCTCCGGGGTGTCGGTGCGCCTCACCGTCGCCAACCGCGAGACGCTGGTCGCCAACGCCGCCCGCAGGGCGCTGCGCCTGGGCGAGACCGACGTGGTGCCGCGGATCGCCGACCTCGACTCCCTGGCGTCCTCGACGCAGGGCAAGGTCGAGATCGAGAGCGTCGACGACGGGCGCGACGGCCAGGTCGTCGAGCACCTCCTGAAGGCGGCGGTCCTGACGGTGTTCCGCGACCGTCTGCCGATCGAGCGCCTCCGGCCCGTGCTCGAGGCGTTCGAAGGCGGCGAGGTCGTGCACACGGGCGACGACGTCGCCGCGGCCGAGGAGGCGTCGCTCGTCGAGCGCATCCCCGCGCTGCGGGTGCCGGTGCTCGAGCTCACCGGGGGCGACGAGTCGCCGGCGGCCATCGCCAGCGCCGTCGAGTTCGTCCTCGAGGGCCTGCACCTCTCGAAGCGCCTCAACAAGGACGCCGCCGCCGGCAAGGCCACGTACCGGGGGCGGTGACCGGCGCGCCTCGGCTACACGGGCGGCGCGACGGTGTCGATCGTCGCCGGCTGTCGGTCGCGCGTGAACAGGCCGCTGCGGACGGCGTCGCCGGCCCAGCCCTCGTAGCCGTCGATCGCCGACCACCACTGGACGTGGCGCACGGGCACCCCGTCGGCCACGGCCTCGGCGATGGCCGCCTCGATGCCCTGGGTCGACGCGGCGCGCCGCTCGTCGTCGTCGTCCCAGACGCCCGTCGTCAGCAGCAGGGGCCGGCCGGGCCGCTCCTCGGCGACGCGGTGGAGCGTCTCGGCGACGGCGTTGGGCCAGGCCGCCCAACCCATCGGACCCGCCGGCTCGTCACGGGGCCAGCGGATGGAAGCTGCCGTCGGCGGCGACGCCCACGGCGTAGGCGCACGACACGCCGAGGAGGTCGTGGTCGTCGTCGCTCGCTCCACGATGACCACGCCAGCTCCTCGGCCGCCGCGGCGGCGAGGCGGCACTCCGGCGTCGCGTCGAGCGCGAAGACGGGAGGGAGCCACTGCGAGGAGGCGACGGGCGCACCCCCGGGTACGCGCGAGCAGGCGGGCGCTCTCGGCATCGGCCGCCTGGAGCAGTCGAAGGCCGCGCCTGGTGTCGGCGGCGTCGGTGCGACCCGGCGGCAGGCGGCCGAGCAGCCAGGCGTCGAGCGCGTAGCGGACCGGCTCGTGGAAGGTGACCCAGCCGTCGACCAGGTCGCCGAAGGTCTCCGCCATCCGGTCGACGTGCGCCGGCCAGATCCATCGGGCCATGCGGTCGTCGAGGAAGCCCCGTTCGTCCTCGCTGAACCAGCCGGGGAGGCTCGTGTGGACGAGGTTCGCCCACACCTGGAGCCCGGCGGCGCGGACGGCCTCGAGGATCCGCCGGTAGCGGTCGACCTCGTCGGTCTCGAACTTGCCCGTCGCCCGCGGCTCGAGCCGGGCCCACTCGAGCGTGATCCGCAGGGAGCGCAGCCCGTGCTGCGCCAGCAGGACGGCGTCCTCGGCATAGCGGGTGGCGAACCCGTTGCCGTCGCCCGACGGGGGAACCCAACCGGCGGCCTCCCATCCCGCCCAGTCCGACGCCGGTGCCGCGCCTTCGCTGTGGAGCGACGAGCTGGCGGCGCCGACGAGCGGGTGGCGAGGGTGGTGAGGAGGCGATCCGTCAGCCTACGGACGGCCGTGTCGATAGCGTGCGGGCCCATGCAGGGTCGCCGGTTCACCTACTCGCGGTGGGACGGCACCCAGGTCGGCTTCGACATCGACGCCGACTCGGTGTTCAAGTCGATCACCGACGACCTCCTCTACCACGGCGACCTCAACGCCGCCCTGCGGCGCCTGATGCAGCAGGGCTTCCGCGACCGCGACGGCAAGCAGCTCCAGGGCCTGCGTGACGTCCTCGAGCGGCTCCGCCGCCGGCGCCGCGACGAGCTCGAGAAGCACGACCTCGGCGGGGTCTACGACGACATCGCCCGCGAGCTCCGCGAGGTCGTCGACACCGAGCGCCAGGAGCTCGAGCGCCAGCTGGCCGAAGCCCGCCAGAGCGGCGACGAGCGGCGGCGCGAGACGGCGGAGGCGGCGACCGGCGAGCGCAACCTCCGGCTCGACATGCTCCCGAACGACCTCGCCGGGATGGTCAAGGAGCTCGAGCAGTACGACTTCCAGTCGAGCGAGGCGCAGGAGCGGTTCGAGGAGCTGGTGCAGAAGCTGCGAGAGCAGCTGATGCAGCGCTACGTCGACCAGATGTCCGGCTCGATGCAGTCGACGAGCCCCGAGGACCTCCAGCGGATGAAGGACATGCTCGCCGAGCTGAACCACATGCTCGACCAGCGGGCCAACGGCGAGGAGCCGGACTTCGCGGGGTTCATGGAGCGCTTCGGCGACTTCTTCCCCGAGAACCCGCAGACCCTCGACGAGCTCCTCGAGGTGATGGCCCGCCGCATGGCGGCGATGCAGTCGATGCTCAACTCGATGACGCCGGCCCAGCGCGACCAGCTCCGCCAGCTGGCCGAGCAGCTGCTCGAGGACATGGACCTGCGGTGGCAGGTCGACCAGCTCGGTGGCCACCTCCGGTCGCTGTTCCCGCAGATGGGCTGGGATCGCCGGTACGACTTCTCCGGCGCCGATCCGCTCGACATGGCCGAGGCGGCTGAGCTGATGGAGCGCCTCGGCGACATGGACCAGCTCGAGAACCTGCTGCGGGGGGCGACGAACCCGGGCGCCCTCGCCGAGGTCGACATCGACCGCGCCCGCCAGCTCCTCGGCGACGACGCCGCCGAGAGCCTCGACCGGATGTCGCAGGTCGCCCGGATGCTCGAGGAGGCCGGGCTGATCGAGCACCGCGAGGGTCGGTACGAGCTCACGCCCGCGGGGCATCCGGCGGATCGGCCAGAACGCCCTCGCCGACCTGTACCGCAAGCTCCGCCAGGACCGCACCGGCGATCACCGACTCGACCGCACCGGCGCCGGCCACGAGCGGGCCTACGAGACCAAGCCCTACGAGTACGGCGACCCGTTCTCGCTCTCGATCGAGCGGACGGTGCGCAACGCCGTGGCCCGCAACGGCGCCGGGCACCCCGGTGCACCTCGCTCCCGAGGACTTCGAGATCGAGCGGACCGAGCGCCAGACCCGGACGTCGACGGTGCTGATGCTCGACCTGTCGCTGTCGATGCCGATCCGCGACAACTTCCTGCCCGCCAAGAAGATGGCGATGGCCCTGCACTCGCTCATCACGACCCAGTTCCCCCGTGACTACTTCGCCATCGTCGGGTTCTCGTCGGTGGCCCGGGTGCTCAAGGCCGGCCGACCTCCCCGAGGTCTCCTGGGACTACGTGTACGGCACGAACATGCAGCACGGGTTCCTGCTGTCGCGGCAGCTCCTCGCCCGCCAGTCGGGAACGAAGCAGATCATCATGGTCACCGACGGTGAGCCGACGGCCCACTTCGAACCCGGCGCCTCCGAGCCGTACTTCGAGTACCCGCCGGTGCCCGCCACCGTCGACGCGACGCTGCGAGAGGTCAACCGCTGCACCCGTGACGGCATCAGGATCAACACGTTCGTCCTCGACGCGAACAGCTTCCTGCGCAACTTCGTCGACACCATGACGAGGTTGAACGGCGGCCGGGCCTTCTTCACGACGAACGACGCCCTCGGCGACTACGTCCTGCACGACTTCGTCGAGCACCGGCGCACGACGCGCACCTCACGCGGCGTGTAGCCGGCCTATCGAACCGCGAGGAGCTGCTCGTAGAGGCGGCAGGTGGGCTCGTCGAACGCGACGAGGACGACCTCTTCGATCGAGACCGTCGGTGTGGCGCGCACGGTGTCGACGGCGATCCGGGCGGCGGCGTCACGGGGGTACCCGTAGACACCGGTCGAGATGGCCGGGAACGCCACCGTCGTCGCGCCGAGCTCCTCGGCGACCTCGAGCGAGCGGCGGTAGCAGGAGGCGAGGAGATCCGGTTCGCCGTCGGCGCCGCCGTGCCACACCGGACCGACGGTGTGGATGACCCAACGGGCCGGCAGGCGGTGGCCGCCGGTCGCCTTGGCGTCACCCGTGGCGCACCCGCCGAGGAGCCGGCACTCGGCGAGCAACCCCGGTCCGGCGGCGCGGTGGATGGCACCGTCGACCCCGCCGCCGCCGAGGAGCGAGGCGTTCGCGGCGTTCACGATGGCGTCGACCTGCAGGGTCGTGATGTCGGTCTGGCGGGTGGTCACATGCACGCTGCGCATTCTCCCCTTCCGCGATCGTGCACCACGGGTCCAGAATCACACCCGTGTAGTTACACGTGTGCTATGCGCACGTGCCCGCCGGGGGACCGGGCAGGGGAGGAGCCGTATGCGGATCACCATCGCCACCGAGACGAGCGCCGAGCCGGTCGACACCGGCGGCTGGCAGGATCTCGCCAACTGCCTGGGCGTCGACCCCGACCTGTTCTTCCCGGAGCGCGGGGCGTCGACGAGGGAGGCCAAGGAGGTCTGCCGGGGCTGTGAGGTGCGGGCCGAGTGCCTGGAGTTCGCCCTGGCCAACGGGGAGAAGTTCGGCATCTGGGGCGGCATGAGCGAGCGCGAGCGTCGCCGCATCCGCCGTCAGCGCGCCCTGGCCCGCCGCCAGACCGGGACCTAGGAGCCCTCGGCCCGCCGCGCCAGGCGGGCCTCGATCGTCCTCGCCGGGTCGAGGTCGAGCTGCGCCCACCGGGCGGCCGGTGTCGCCTCGAGCACGGCGGCGGGAACCAGCCCGACGAGCTCCGCCCCGGCGACCGGCGCCAGCGCGCCGACGCGGTCCCAGACCTCCGCGGGGCCGGCGGACAAGGGATCCAGCAGGTTCATCGAGACCTGGACGCGGGTGCCGACGGCGAGCCCCAGGGCCCGGACGTGCGGGCCCGCGCACGGCGGCAGCCACCTGGCGGGCCCGGGCGTCGTCGGGTTCGGCGAGCCAGAGGTTGTAGGCGACGAGCACGGGGCGGGCACCAACCGCACACGCCCCCGCCGTCGGGTGGGGGATCGGTGGTCCGGTATCGGGGAGGAGGTCGGCGTGGAAGGCGCGGCGGCGGATGTCGGGCAGGGTGCGCTCGGGCCCGTAGCGGAAGCACGGGAGTGCCAGCTCGGCGGCGGCCCACTCGCAGAAGGCGTCGCGGGCGGCGACGGCGTCGACCATCGTCGAGCCGGCCAGAGGTACGAACGGGACGACGTCGACGACGCCGATGCGGGGGTGGGCGCCCTGGTGGGCTCGGAGGTCGATGCGGGCGACGGCCTCGGCGGCGACGCGGCGCGGGGCGACCTCGCCGACCATGGTCAGAACGGCGCGGTGGTGGTCGGGGTCGGCGTGGAGATCGAGCAGATCGCGCCCGGCGGCAGTCGCGAGGGCGTCGAGGATCGCGTGGTCACGCCCTTCGGAGATGTTCACGACGCACTCGAGCACGGGGCCGAGACTCGCGCGTACCGCCGCCGCGGTACCCTCCTACGACGTGAACCTCGGCGCGCCCGAACTGCTCATCATCCTCCTGGTGGTCCTGCTGTTGTTCGGCAGCACCAAGCTCCCGAAGCTCGCTCGGTCGCTCGGTCAGGCCCAGAAGGAGTTCAAGGAAGGCGTCGCCGAAGGCTCCAAGCCCGCCGACGACGACACTCGCGGCACCAGCACCTCGACCTGACCCCCGAGCGGCGGGCGGCCCTTCGCGGGAACCGCGTCGACCGCGCTGTCGTTGTCGTGCCGAGTCCGCCGGCCTCCGAAGGCCCCCACGAGGGGACCGTTCCCGCTTGGGAGGAGGTCGCCCGGACCCATGGAAGGTTCCTCTACTCGGTGGCCTATCGCCTCTGTGGGAACCACGACGACGCGCAGGATCTGGTCCAGGAGGTGTTGGTGCGTGTGCAACGAGGCCTCGCCACCTACCAACCGGGCAACCTCGAGGGTTGGTTGAGCCGGATCGCGACCAACGCCTTCCTCGACGACGTGCGTCGACGGCGCCGTCGACCCCTCGATCTGCTGCCGGAGCCCACCGCGCTCGAGCGGATGGCGCCGGCGTCGTCGGCCGCCGACGAGCAGTCGGCGCTCGAGCACCTGCCCGAACACGTCCAGGAGGCGTTGCGGGACCTCCCGGTCGACTTCCGCGCCGCCGTGGTGCTGAGCGACGTCGTGGGGATGTCGTACGAGGAGATCGCCGATGCCCTCGACATCCCGATCGGGACCGTCCGCAGCCGCATCCATCGCGGCCGCTCCCGGCTGAAGCGGGTGCTGGCGGCGTGAGCGAGCAGTTCCCTCCCGATGCGGCCGACCAGCTGCCGGACGACGTCGCCGAGCTGCTCTCGGCGTTGGTCGACGGAGCGGTGACCGACGAGGAGCGAGCAGAGGCCGAGGCGTGGCTGGACCGGTCCGAGGAGGCCCGGCGCGAGTTCGAGGCGCTGGGCCGGGTGAAGGCCGTCCTGGCCGGGCTACCCGAGGTGGCGCCGCGCCCGGGGTTCTACGACGACCTGCTGCAGCGCCCGGGAGGTCCGGCCGGGGTTCCGGCCCGCACGCGCTCGTGGTGGCGGTCGCCGGCGGCGCTGACGGCGAGCGGGCTCGCCACCGCGGCGGCGTGGATCGTGCTCGGCGGCGCCGGGATCAGCGACCGGGTCGTGCCGCCGATCGACGACGTGCAGGTGGCGGCGGTCACGGGACCCCCCCTGCCGCGAGGTGGAGGCCGACGACGCGCCGGTCGGCGAGACCGTCGACGTGACGGCCGGCGGCGAGACCGTGACCGTGCTGCGCCAGGAGGGGTCGGTCGACTGGGACGAGCTGCCCCAGGGCCGGCGTTCGGAGGCGGGCGACACCGAGGTCTGGGTGGCGATCGCCACGGGGCCGGCGACGGTGATCGCCGAGCGCGACGGCGCCGTCTACACCCTGGTCAGCGTGCAGGTGCCGGTCGCCGGGCTGCTCGCCCTCGTGCAGCGCCTCCCCGACGGCGACGACGACAGCGTCCTCTCCCGAGCGAGGAACGCCTGCCAGAACCTCGTCGAGACCTTCACCTGGGACTGAACCTTCTCGAATTGACGGCAGCAGATTGCGCTATGTGCGAACGGCTGCCGCCAATGCGAGGGCGATCGCGCCTGGAGTCGCAATGAGGTCTCGATGGCGCCAGCGTTTGACGGTGTAGCCGGCGTCGATGAGACGGTCGTCGCGGTCCCTGTCCGCTGCCCGGTCGAGTGGGCCGTCGTGCCAGACCGAGTCGATCTCGACGACGAGCCTGGCTCGGCGCCACAGGAAATCGACGACGCCGATGAAGCCGCGCTCGTCGCTCAGCGCCTGCTGCTTCTCGGGTTCGGGCAGCCCGTATGCCCGAACGAGCTCCATGAAGAGCGACTCGTCCTCTGACTGGGTCGGCACGGTCTCCGGCGGATGCCGCAGCAGGATGTTCCGCACGACGGCCGTGCCACGGCGTCCCCGCTTGGCCAGGACGACGAGGCACGCGGACTGGGCCGCGAACGTGAGCCCGTGCCGGGCCAGGGCGTCGTTGTAGACCCGGACCATCTTTCGCTCGTGAGCCGGGTGCCGGTAGCGAAAGCCCGGATCCGGGTTGGCACAGAGGTCGAAGAACGTCCGGGCGAGGGTCGTCACCGGGAAGCCGGCAACCTCGGTGATGTGTGCGGGCGGCAGCCAACGGGATTCGACGACGGTGGCGAACTCGAGACGGTGGTCGCGACCGTGGGGCACGCGCACCTCGATCTCGTCGACGTCCCGGTACGCGTAGAGGCCGTGGAGCCGAGCGGCTGTTCGACCTCCCAGGACCGAGGCGGTGCCCGCGAGGTCAAGCGCGGCTCGGTATCGACACCGGAGGTCGAAAGGATGGTCTCGCAGCCGATCGACGCCTCGACCGAGAGGGACCAGCAATCCCCGGTTGCGCATCCTGTTCAGCGCGACGGCGCTGACCCCCGCGGTCGCTGCCAGGTCGCTCCGGACGACACCATCACGCCGGGCCCCGAGCTCCGCGACCTCTCGCTCGCCTCGCATTGAAGCATTTCATGCACTCTCATTGAGCTTGATGTCAAGCTCGCTCGAAACTGTCGGCAGCAGATCGCACTATCCGAGATCTGCTGCCGCCAATTCGGTTGTTGCGGCGCGGTGCGGCGGCGCTTGGCGATGCGGCGGCGCTCACGCTCGGAGCAGCCGCCCCAGACGCCGTGGTCGATGTGCTCCTCGAGGGCGTACTCGAGGCAGGAGGCCTTGACCGGGCAGTCTTCGCAGATCTTGCGGGCCACCTCGACGCCTGCGCCGTCGGACGGGAAGAACACCGAAGCCGGGTAGGCGCGGCAGTTCCCTTCGCGCATCCAGATCGTGTGAGGGTCGAGGATCTCAGGATCGAACAACGTGGGGGGCCTCCTTGTCCCCTCTCTCTACGGAGCAGAAGAGCCATCGGTTCCCGAAACCTCGAACCTGAGCCCCGACTCAGGGCGCGATGCCCCCTGTGCGGACCCGGTCGGTAGCGTCCCGCGGCGATGACCATCTACCCCGATGCACCCCCCAACTCGGGCCCGTGGCTCCCGTCGGACGGCCCGTCCGAGCCTGATCCGCCCGCTCCCGGGCGAGCGCGGCCTGGCCGCACCGCCCTCCTCGCCGGCGTCGTCGGCGCCGTCGTCGGCGCCCTCGTCTCCGGTGGCCTCGTCCTCGCCTTCGACGACGACCCGGCGCCCGCCGCCTCCGGCGTGGAGGCCCGGCCCGCTTCCCAGATCGGGACGGGCGAACCCATGGACATCCGCGCCCTGCTCGACACCGTGCAGCCCTCCGTCGTCAGCATCGAGGTCAACGGCAGCAGCGGCAACGGCATCTTCCAGTCGGCGGGCTCCGGCGTCGTCATCTCCGACGACGGCCTGGTGCTGACGAACGCCCACGTCATCAGCGGTGCCACCAGCATCACCGTCCGCTTCTTCGACGGCTCGACCTCGGCCGCCGACCTGGTCGGGAGCTTCCCGGACGACGACGTCGCCCTCGTGCGGGTGGCCGACACCGACGGCCTGGTGCCGGCGACGCTCGGGAGCTCGTCCGACCTGCAGGTCGGCGACGAAGTCGTCGCCATCGGCAACGCCCTCGACCTCACCGGCCAGCCGACCGTGACCCAGGGCATCGTCTCGGCGCTCGACCGGCAGATCGACGGCGGCGGCACCAGCCTCGACGACCTCATCCAGACCGATGCCGCCATCAACCCCGGCAACTCCGGCGGAGCCCTGGTCGCCGCCGACGGGACCGTCGTCGGCATCCCGACCGCGATCATCGGCGACGCCCAGAACATCGGCTTCGCCATCGAGATCGACGCCGTGAAGCCCCTGATCGACGACATCAGGGCGGGACGGGGTGAGGTGACCCCCGACACGGCCTTCCTCGGCGTGTCGACCGTCGACCTCGCCGACGTGGATCCGGCCGTGCGGGAGCGCTTCGGCATCGACACCGACACCGATGCGGGCGCCCTCGTCCAGGACGTGACGCCGGGCACGGCCGCCGCCGATGCCGGGCTCGAGCTCGGCGACGTCATCGTCGCCATCGACGGCGACGACGTCACGACGTCGGCCGACGTCCGCGACGCCATCCGGGCCCACGAGCCCGGCGACGAGATCACCATCACGGTCGAGCGCCAGGGCGACGACCAGGACCTCGGCGCCCAGCTCGGGGCGATCGGCGGCTGATCCCCGGTGACCAGTAGTGTTGCCGCCCCTATGTCGCTGACCGAAGAGCCCGAGGTCCAGGAGCCGCCCCGTGGGCACGTGCGCCTCTACTACCGGGGCCCCGTCGCCCCCCACTGGGAGGTCCAGTCCGAGTTCGGCGAGCGCAACGTGATCGAGGACTTCCGGGCCCGTGCCCTCGCCCGCCTCGAGCTGCTGCCGCCGCACGACCCGCAGTTCCGCCGGAACCGGGAGCGGGTCGCTCGTGACGCCGAGCGGGAGAACCTCCTGCTCGAGTGGGATCTGGGCATCCCCGAGGAGGAGTAGGCCGAGCCGGCCGCGGACGGCCGAGCCCGCCCATACGATTGCCGGTCGTGGAAGCACCGCCGTCGCCTCTCATCGAGCTCGACACGAGCGTCGGCAACCGCCTGCTCAACCGCGAACTGTCCTGGCTGGACTTCAACGCGCCGCGTCCTCGCCCTCGCCGCCGACCCGGAGTTCCCCCTCCTCGAGCGGGCGAAGTTCCTCTCGATCTTCGGCTCGAACCTCGACGAGTTCTTCCAGGTGCGCGTCGCCGGCCTGAAGGACCAGGTGGCAGCGGGGATCACCTCGCCCACCGACGACGGCCGCACCCCTGCCCAGCAGCTGCTGGAGATCCGCGACCGAGTCCAGGACCTGGTCAGGGAGCAGGAGCGGATCTTCCTCGACGAGATCGTCCCCGGCCTGGCCGAGCACGGCGTCGTGTTCTCCTCGTGGTCCGAGCTCGACGAGGACGACATCAAGCACCTCGACGAGGTCTTCGAGGAGCGGATCTTCCCGGTGCTGACCCCCCTGGCGGTCGACCCCGGCCACCCGTTCCCGTACATCTCGCACCTCTCGCTGAGCCTCGGGATCCTCGTGCGCGACCCCCGGACGGGCGAGCGCCGCTTCGCCCGACTCAAGCTGCCGACGAACCTGCCGCGCTTCGTCGTCATGCCCGACGGCGAGCGCTTCGTGCCCCTCGAGCAGGTCATCGGCGCCCACCTCGACCAGCTGTTCCCGGGCATGGAGATCGAGGGCAGCTTCGCCTTCCGGGTCACGCGCAACGCCGACCTCACCCTCGAAGAGGAGGAGGCCGACGACCTGCTGGAGGCGGTCGAGATGGAGCTGCGCCGCCGGCGGTTCCGCCGTGCCGTCCGGCTCGAGGCCACCGACGACGCCGACCTCGAGACCCTGCGGGTCATCCAGCACGAGCTCGACCTCGACGACGACGACGTCTACCGGATGATCGGCCCGCTCGACCTGACCGGGCTCTGGTCGGTGCACGCCCTCGACCGGCCGGCGCTGAAGGATCCGTCGTGGTCGCCGCTGACACCGCCGGCGTTCAGCACCGACGACGACGACCGGCCCGACGTCTTCGCCGCCATCCGGGCCGGCGACATCCTCGTCCACCACCCCTACGACAGCTTCACGGCGACGACCGAGGAGTTCATCCGCCAGGCGGCGCGGGATCCGAAGGTCCTGGCGATCAAGGTCACGCTCTACCGCACGTCCGGCGACAGCCCCGTCGTGAAGGCGCTCATCCGGGCCGCCGAGCGGGGCAAGCAGGTCGCCGCGCTCGTGGAGCTCAAGGCCCGCGGCGACGAGCAGCGCAACATCGACTGGGCGAAGCGCCTCGAGGAGGCGGGCGTCCACGTCGTGTACGGGCTCGTCGGGCTGAAGACCCACACGAAGACGTGCCTCGTCGTGCGCGACGACCCCGAGGGCATCCGGCGCTACTGCCACGTCGGCACCGGGAACTACAACTCGACGACGGCCCGCCTGTACGAGGATCTCGGCCTGTTGACCGCCGACCCCGACGTCGGCGCCGACCTCGCCCACCTGTTCAACTACCTCACCGGCTACGCCCACGAGATCGAGCACCACCGCCTGCTGCTCGCCCCGCTCGAGCTCCGGCGCCGGCTGGTCGATCTGATCCTCAACGAGGCCCGGATGGGCACCGCCGGCCGGATCACGGCCAAGATGAACAGCCTCGAGGACCCGCAGATCATCGACGCCCTCTACTCGGCCGCCCAGGCGGGCGTGGAGATCGACCTGGTCGTGCGGGGCATGTGCTGCCTCCGCCCCGGCGTCCCCGGTCTGTCCGAGACGATCCGCGTGCGTTCGATCGTCGGGCGCTACCTCGAGCACTCACGGATCTACAAGTTCGGCAACGGCTCGGGTCCGGGCCAGCCGACGTACCTGATCGGCTCGGCCGACTGGATGAGCCGCAACCTCGACCGGCGGGTCGAGGCCCTGGTGCCGGTGGCCGAACCGTCGCTCCAGGACCGGCTCCAGGAGATCCTCGACGTGAACCTGGCCGACGACGTGCTGGCCTGGTCGCTCGGCACCGACGGCGCGTGGAGCCGTGTGCGGCCACCCGATGGCGGCACGTGCGAGACCCACGTCCGCCTCCAGGAGCTGGCGTTGGAGCGGAACCGCCGCGGCTCGTGAGCGAACGCCGGTGAGCGAGAACGTCGAGACGGAGGTGAAGCTCGGGGCCTGGCCGGGCTTCGAGCTCCCGTCCGTCGACGGCGCCGTGCCGGGCCTGCGGGCCGAACCCGGACCGCCGGCGACCCTCGATGCCACCTACTTCGATGCCCCCGACCTCCGGCTGATCCGCGCCGGGATCTCCCTGCGCCACCGTGCTGGCGAGGGCGACAACGGCACGGGCGTGTGGACCCTCAAGCTCCCGGGGGCCCCGACGGGCGACGACGGTGTGATGCGGCGGGTCGAGCGCACCGTCGAAGCCGGGCCCGGACCCATCCCCTCCGAGCTCGCCATCGACGTGCGGCCGTGGCTCCGCACGGCCGACCTCGGAGTCGTCGCCCGCCTCCAGACCGTCCGCACGGCCGTCGCGCTCGTCATCGACGACCTGGCGACGGGCGAGGCCCATCGTGTCGGTTCGATCGACGACGATGAGGTGTCGGTCCTCGCCGCCGGACGGGTGGCGGCCCGCTTCCGCGAGGTCGAGGTCGAGATCGCCGCCGATGCGTCACTCGACGTGCTCCACGCCGTCGTCGCCCGCCTGCGCGACGCGGGCGCCGGCGCGCCCGACCCGACACCGAAGCTCGTGCGGGCCCTCGGCCCACGGGCCCTGCAGCCGCCCGATCTCGCCACCACCGAGATCTCGAAGGAAGCCTCGGCCGGCGACCTGCTGCGGGCGGCGATCGCCTCCTCGGTGCTGCGGATCGTCGAGCACGACGCCGTGATCCGCGCCGACCGGCAACCCGAGGGCATCCACCAGGCCCGGGTCGGGTGCCGCCGGCTGCGATCCGACCTCCGCACGTTCGCGCCGTTGCTCGACGAGGCGTGGTCCGAGCCGCTGCGCGACGAATTGAAGTGGTTCGCCGGCGAGCTCGGCGAGGTCCGCGACCGCGACGTCCTCGGCAACCGGCTGCGACGCCAGCTCGCCGACCTCGCCGCGGACGACCGCGTCGCGGCCGAGGCCGTCCTCACCAGGCTCGACGACGAGCGGGCCCGGGCCATCACCAAGGTCATCGCCGTCCTCGACGGCCGCCGCTACCTGGCGCTGCTCGACCGCCTCGTCGACGCGGCCAACGCACCTCGTCTCCTCCCCGCCGCCGACGCCCCCGGGCGGGAGCTCGTCCCCGGCCTCGCCGGCCAGGCCTTCCATCGCCTCCGCAAGGCGGTGAAGGCCCTCGGCAAGCATCCGTCCGACGAGGCTCTCCACGGGCTGCGCATCAAGGCGAAGCGCGCCCGCTACGCCGCCGACGTCGCCGTGCTCACGGTGGGGTCCCGGGCCCAGGAGTTCACCAAGGCGCTCGCCGGGCTGCAGGACGTCCTCGGTGACCACCACGACTGCGCGGTCGCCGTCGACTGGCTCACCGAGGCGGCCGCCAGTGCCACCGGAGCCCAGGCGTTCGCCCTCGGTCAGCTGGTGGCCCGCCAGCACCACGAGGCCGGCCGGTTGCGCGACGAGTGGCGGTCGGCCTGGGAAGCGGTCGACCGTCCCAAGTTGACGGGGTGGATGGGCTGACGTGAGCGAGCCGGGGGGCCGGTCGGCGCCGGACCTCGTCCGGGCCGCCGGCGGCGTGGTCTGGCGGCCGTCGGCGCGTCCGGAGGCGTCGCCGGGGGCGGTCGAGGTCCTGCTCGTCCACCGGCCCCGATACGACGACTGGTCGATCCCGAAGGGCAAGTGCGATGCCGGCGAGCACGACGATGCCTGCGCCGTGCGGGAGGTCGCCGAGGAGACGGGGCTGCGCTGCACGCTCGGCCACGAGCTGCCCGGGAGCGAGTACGTCGACGGCCGTGGCCGCCCGAAGGCCGTGCGCTACTGGGCGATGACGGTCGCCGAGGAGCTGCACTGGGAGCCCGGCGACGAGGTCGACGAGCTGGCCTGGCTCCCGGTCGACCTGGCCGAGCGGCGCCTCACCTACGGGCGCGACGTCGAGGTGCTCGACGCGTTCGCCCGCTGGGCCGGTGCCCGGCCGGGCTGAACCGCCGTTTTCCCTGGTCAGAGCGGGTTCACCTGAGGTTTGCCCGGCCGTTCACCGCCGGTTCACCTGGCGCTCCCCGCCTCGTCACCGAGCGCTCCTACGTTCGCTGCGGCAAGCACCTGTTTCCCCGCAGAGGAGAATCCCTTGCACAGCACGCGCATCAAGTGGGCCGGCGTGGCGCTCGCCTCCGGCCTCCTGCTCGCCGCCTGCGGCGACGATGACGATTCGACCACCGGCGCCACCACCGACGAGACGCAGACGAGCGAGGCTGCCAGTGGTGGCGAGGTGGGTACGTCCGAGGGCGAGGTCGTCATCTCGGGCTCGTCCACCGTCGCTCCCGATCTCGGCGCTGGTCGCCGACGTGTTCAACGACGAAGGCTCACCTGCGAGCATCACCGTCGACGACCCCGGCACCGGCGACGGCTTCGCCCTCTTCTGCGAGGGCAGCACCGACATCTCCGACGCCTCCCGGCCGATCAACGAGGAGGAGGCCGCCGCGTGCGAGGCCGCCGGAGTCGAGTTCGTCGAGCTCGAGATCGCCTTCGACGGCCTGACGGTCATGACGAACCCGGCGAACGACACCGTCGAATGCCTGAACCTCAACGACCTCTACGCCCTCACCGGGCCGGAGGCCCAGGACACGGTCGAGAACTGGTCCGACGCCGCCACCGTGGCCGGTGAGCTGGGCTCCACCACCGAGTTCCCCGATGTCACGTTCGACATGACCGCGCCGGGCACCGAGTCGGGGACCTACGACGCCTTCGCCGAGCTGGCGCTCGGCGATCCGTCGCGAGGCGCGCTTCGAGGCCGGGGCGATCACCGAGGACCAAGTCGAGACGATCCGGAGCGACTACTCCTCCCAGGCCGACGACAACGCCATCATCGCCGGCATCGAAGGCAGCGACACCAGCTTCGGCTGGGTCGGCTTCGCCTTCGCCGAGGGCGCCGGCGACGCCATCAAGGAGGTCGAGGTCGATGGCGGCGACGGGTGCGTCGCCCCGTCGATCGACACGATCGCCGACGGCAGCTACCCGCTGTCGCGGTCCCTGTACATCTACGTCAACGCGGCCAACGCCATTGAGAACCCCGCCCTCGCCGAGTTCGTCGACTTCTACCTCAGCGCCGACAGCCTCAACGCCCTCGTCGAGGAGGCCGGGTACGTCCCGATCACCGAGGACCGGCAGTCCACGACCATCGGCCGCTGGGACGCCCGCACGACCGGCGCCGCCGACGTGATGTCGCCCCCCGGGTCGTGGCGGCTCGGGTTGGCCCGAGCCGCTACGGTCCGCCCGACCCCCGACTGAGCCTGGAGCACCCCCGATCCAGTGGCCGCGATCACGCTCGCAGACCTGCGAGGGAACCCGAAGCGCCTCCGCAAGGAGGCCATCGTGAAGAACATCCTGCGGGCGGCGGCGGCCCTCTCGATCCTGATCAGCATCGGCATCGTCGTCGCCCTGGTGGGTCGGGCCCTCAGCTTCTTCGCCGATGTGGACAAGTCGACCCTCTGGGGCGACAACTGGGCGCCACGGAGCGAGCAGTTCTCGATCAAGGCGCTGCTCACGTCGACCCTGCTGGTCACCGGCACGGCGATGCTCATCGCCATCCCGATCGGGCTCGGTACCGCGATCTACCTGTCGGAGTACGCCAGCCCTCGGGTGCGGCGGACCCTGAAGCCCATCCTCGAGGTGCTGGCCGGGATCCCGTCGGTCGTCCTCGGGTTCTTCTGCGTCAGCTTCATCTCCCCGGAGCTCGTGCAGAAGCTGTTCACCTCGGCCGGGACGTTCAGCGTGCTCGCCGCCGGCATCGGCGTCGGGATCCTGTCGATCCCGCTCGTCGCCTCGGTGTCCGAGGACGCCATGCGATCCGTCCCGCTCGCCCTGCGGGAGGCGAGCTACGGCCTCGGCGCCCGCAAGATCACCACGAGCCTCCGCGTCGTCGTGCCCGCCGCCGTGTCCGGGTTGGTGGCAGCGATGATCCTGGCCGTGTCCCGGGCCATCGGCGAGACCATGGTCGTGCTCCTCGCCGCCGGGTCGGCGAACGCCTCGCAGTTCAACGTGAACCCCCTCGAGGAAGGCCTGACGATGACCGCCGCCATCGCGTCGCAGATCCGGGGGTCGGACGCGGCCGTGTCCGACCTGATCGTCAACAGCCTGTACTTCATCGGGCTGGTGCTCTTCATCATCACGCTCACGCTGAACGTGATCGCCGACCGGTTCGTCCGTCGGGTGAGGCAGCAGTACTGATGGCGCTCACCACGACCCTCGGCACCGGCGGCCGTCGCGCCGCCGACGACGTCCGGCGGGAGATCACGGGCGGCGGTCGGGACGCGACCGGGAAGGCGTTCCACGCCGCGCTGCTGCTGGCCCTCGTCACCGCCCTCGCCATCCTCGTCGCGCTGCTCGTCGACGTCTGGGGCGATGCGAGGACGGTGATCCCCGACCGCCTGGGCAGCTTCCTCTCGGGGCAGTACACGTCGCGGGCGGCCACCGCCGGCATCTTCAACGCCCTCAGGGGGACGTTCTGGATCGGCGTGTTCACCGTGCTGTCGTTCCCGCTCGGGATCGCGGCGGCGCTCTACCTCGAGGAGTACGCCCCCCGGAGCTGGCTGACGAACCTCGTCAACGTCAACATCCGCAACCTGGCGGGCGTGCCGTCGGTCGTCTACGGGATCTTCGGGCTCACGATCCTCGTCGGCTTCTTCGAAGGCTTCACCGGTGGGGCCACGCCGATCGCGGCCGGCATCACGATCGCCGTCCTCGTGCTGCCGATCGTGATCATCACCGCGGCCGAGGCGGTGCGGGCCGTGCCGAGCAGCCTCCGGGAGGGCGGCTTCGGCCTCGGCGCCACCCGCTGGGAGGTCATCAGGACCCAGATCCTCCCCTACGCCGCCCCCGGCATCCTCACCGGCACCGTGCTGGCGCTCGCCCGGGCCCTCGGCGAAGCGGCCCCGCTGCTGCTCGTGGGCGCGGTCGGCGAGCGGCTCTCCGACGACTACACGTTCTTCGACCCCGCGCAGCTCCGGGCGCCCTTCGTGGCCCTGCCGACGGTCATCACCGATTGGGCCAGGCGGCCGCTCAATTCCGGGTTCTTCGAGTTGTCGGCCGCCGCCATCGTGGTGATGCTGGTGATCGTCCTGCTCGCCAATTCGATCGCCATCGTGCTCCGCAACCGGTTCGAGAAGAAGAGGGCTGGCTGACGCCATGACCGACCAGGACACCACCACCGCCATGACCGACGACCAGACGCAGCCGCCCGTGGATCCCTCGATCGACGTCGCGCCGACGGTCGTGCACCACGACGCGTCCGACGCGCACCCGATCGTCTTCGACGTCGACGGGCTGTCCGTCTACTACGGCAGCTTCCGGGCCGTCCGCGACGTGAGCATGGAGATCCGCCAGCACGAGGTGACGGCGTTCATCGGCACCTCGGGCTGCGGCAAGTCCACCGTGCTGCGCTGCTTCAACCGGATGAACGACCTGATCGAGATCGCACGGGTCGAGGGCAAGCTCGCCTACCACGGGATCGATCTCTACGACCCGGCCGTCAACCCGGTCGAGGTGCGGCGTCGGATCGGCATGGTCTTCCAGAAGCCCAACCCGTTCCCGAAGTCGATCTACGACAACGTCGCCTACGGACCGCGCATCGCCGGCAGCAAGGCGAACATGGACGACCTCGTCGAGCGCTCCCTCCGCAGCGCGGCGCTCTGGGACGAGGTCAAGGATCGGCTGAAGTCCTCGGCCATGGGTCTGTCGGGCGGACAGCAGCAGCGCCTCTGCATCGCCCGGGCCATCGCCTGCGATCCCGAGGTCATCCTCATGGACGAGCCCTGCTCGGCGCTCGACCCGATCGCGACGGGCCGGATCGAGGACCTCATGACCGAGCTCAAGGGCGCAGTACTCGATCGTCATCGTCACCCACAACATGCAGCAGGCGGCCCGGGTGTCGGACCGCTGCGCCTTCTTCACGACCGAGGTCAACGAGACGAGCGACAACCGCACGGGGCTGCTCGTCGAGTACGACCGGACCGAGAAGATCTTCTCGAACCCGTCCGACGAACGGACCGAGAACTACGTCACCGGCCGGTTCGGATAGGCGCAGGCATGTCACAGCTCCGACAGCAGTTCGCCGCCGAGCTGGAGCAGCTCCGCATGCAGGTGGAGCTCATGGCCGTCCGGGTCGACCAGAACCTCGAGCGGATGCGGGACGTCCTCCGCGACGGCGACGCCGACCTCGCCCTGGTCGCGATCGCCTGCGACGACGACATCGACGACATGAACCTGTCGCTCACCGAGCGCTGCTACGACCTGCTCGCCCGCGAGTCGCCGGTGGCCTCGGACCTGCGGTTCATCGTCTCGGTGCTGCGGGTGCTGTCGGAGCTCGAGCGGATCGGCGACCTATCCTTGCGAGTCGACAAGGTGGTCGATTCCCACGAGTTGCTGCGTTCCGACGAGGTCGCGTTCGACGTCTTGCTGGCGATGGCCGACGAGGCGATCGACCGCTACCGCACCGCGCTCCGGGCGTGGGCGACGATGGACCTCGATCTCGCCGCCGGCCTGGCGCAGACGAGCCGGACCATGGATCTCTTCTACGAGCGTCTGATGGCCGAGATCGTGCGCTACGACGGCCCCGACCCCGTCCGGGTCGCGATCGCCGTCACCGCCGTCGGCCGGGCCATCGAACGCATCGGCGACCACGCCGCCATCATCGGTGCCCGCCTCCGCTACCTCATCACCGGCGACCCCGACCACCTCGCGGCCGAGGTCCGCTGATGGCGGCTCGCAAGAGCTTCCACCACCAGCTCGACCTCGTGCACGACGACCTCGTCCGCCTGGCCGCCCTCGTCGCCGAGGCGCTGCCGCGCGGGACCCAGGCGTTGCTCGCCGGCGACACCGACGACGGCCAGGCCATCATCGACGCCGACGACGGCCTCGACGAGATGGCGCTCGACATCGAGGAGCGGTGCTACCAGCTCCTCGCCCTGCAGCAACCGATGGCCGGCGACCTCCGCCAGCTCGTCACCGCCATCCGGGCCGCGTCGGAGTACGAACGGTCGGGCGACCTCGTGGTCAACATCGCCAAGGGGGCCCAGCGGCTCACCGGCCCGCCCGAGGAGCCCAGGGTCCGAGGCTTGCTGCAGGCGATGAGCGACGAGGCGGTGCACCTGATCGGCCAGTCCATCGAGGCCTACGCCGACGCCGACGAGGAGAAGGCCGCCGCCCTCGACAGCCTCGACGACGTCCTCGACGACCTCCACCGCGACTACATCGCCCAGGTGCTCGAGACCTGTCGGGCCGGTCGCCTCGACATCCAGGCCGCTGTCCAGCTCGCCCTCGTCGGTCGGTACTACGAGCGCATCGGCGACCACGCCGTCAACGTCGGCGAGCGCGTCCACTACATGGTCAGCGGCTGGATGCCCGAGCACCACCACCGGCCGCGGCCCGACACCGGGAGAGGCGAGGCGTGACGCTCGTCGCCGACGTGGTGCAGGTCGACGAGAACGCGCTGCTCGTCGGTGGAGTCGTCGTCGGCGTCGTCGCCCTCGTCGCCGTCCTGCTCGCCTGGCGGAGCCGCCGGGCCCTCGTCCGTCGGGTCGTCGACGCCGCCATGCGGATCGAGGACACGCCGCCGCCGATCGACCACCGCCGCCTCGACAGCAGCCTCTCGCGGCTCGAGCGGGCCATCGACCGGGCGGTGCTGCGCAACGGGGAGATCGCCCTCGCCGAGGCCCGGCTGCTGCGGGCGATGGAGGCGATCCCGCAAGGCGTGGTGATCTGCGACGAGGCGGGCGAAGTCGTGTACCGCAACCGCATCGCCACCAACTTCACGTCGGCCCGCCACGCCGAGGCGCTCGTCGCCGCCGCCGTCGAGGAGCTCCTCGCCGCCGCCCTCGAAGGGGCCGGCGACCGCCGCACCCTCGACCTGTTCGGACCGCCCCGGCGGGCGCTCGTGCTCGCCAGCTACCCGCTCGACGACGATCGCAGGACGGTCGGCGCCCTCGTCGTCATCGACGACGTCACCGAGCGCCGGCGCCTCGAGGCCGTGCGGCGCGACTTCGTCGCCAACATCAGCCACGAGCTGAAGACCCCGGTCGGGGCGATCGGGCTCCTCGCCGAGACCGTCCTCGACGAGCACGACCCGGCGGTCTCTCGGCGCCTCGCCGAGCGCATGCTGCACGAGGCGCATCGGGTCGGCCGCACGATCGACGACCTCCTCGACCTGTCCCGGATCGAGGCGGAGGAGCCGCATCCGAAGGAACCGGTGCCGGTGCACCTCGTGATCGCCCAGGCGGTCGAGCGGGCTCGCTCGGCCGCCGAGCAGCGCGGGACGCCCATCGAGGTCGTCGAGCCGGCGAAGCACCTGACCGTCCTCGGCGATCGCCGCCAGCTCGTGTCCGCCGTCTACAACCTGCTCGAGAACGCCACGAAGTACTCCGAGCACGGCTCGCCGATCGAGGTCGTGACCCGCGTCGAGGGCGGCAACGTCGAGATCGACGTCCGCGACCACGGGCTCGGCATCCCGACCCGCGACCTCGAGCGCGTCTTCGAGCGCTTCTACCGGGTCGACCGGGCCCGGAGCCGGGAGACCGGCGGCACCGGGCTCGGGCTGGCGATCGTCCGCCACGTCGCCGGGAACCACGACGGCGAGGTGCGCGTCGCCTCCCGCGAGGGCGAAGGCTCGACGTTCACCCTCTCGCTCCCGGCCGGCCCGGGCGCCCACATCTCGATCCATCACATCGCAGCCAGATGCGAGCGCCACGGAGTCGAGGCGTGTCGATGAGCACGACGGACGCGACGATCCTCGTCGTCGAGGACGAGGACAGCTTCGTCGACGCCCTCACCGTCGGGCTCCGGCGCGAAGGGTTCCGGGTGCAGGTCGCACGCGACGGCGCCGAGGCCCTCGACCTCTTCGACTCCGTCCGTCCCGACCTCGTCCTCCTCGACGTCATGCTGCCGAAGGTGTCGGGGATCGACGTCTGCCGGGAGATCCGCGGCAAGAGCCGGGTGCCGATCATCATGGTGACGGCGAAGGGCTCGGAGATCGACACCGTCGTCGGCCTCGAGGTGGGCGCCGACGACTACGTCACGAAGCCGTACCGGCTGCGCGAGCTCGTCGCCCGGATCCGGGCCGTGCTGCGGCGGACGCCGGCCGACGGGCCCGGCCCGGTGCTGTCGGGTGAAGCGGTCGAGATCGGCGACGTGTCCCTCGACCCCGAGCGCCACGAGGTGCGAATCCGCGGCGAGCAGGTGCAGCTGCCCCTCAAGGAGTTCGAGCTGCTCGGCCTGCTCCTCGACAACGCCGGCCGGGTGCTGACCCGCGACACGCTCATCGACCGCGTCTGGGGACCGGACTACGTGGGTGACACGAAGACGCTCGACGTCCACATCAAGCGCCTGCGCTCCAAGGTCGAGACCGACCCGTCCCACCCCACGCGGATCGTGACGATCCGCGGCCTCGGCTACAAGTACGAGGACGTGGCGGCCGAGCGGAGGGTCGCCGCCGAGCCCTGATCGCCGCTCGCTACCTTGAGGGCAGTGAGCGAACGCGCTGGGTGGCAGTCGCTGTCGACGCCGCGCCGGGCCTCTGGTGACGCGAAGAGCGCGCTTCACGCCCTCCGGCTTCGCCCGCCTCGCCCGGGTCCACGCCCTGTCGACCGCGGTCGACACGCTCGTCGCCACCTCGCTCGCGGGGTCCCTGTTCTTCTCGATCCCGACCGGTGAGGCTCGGGGGCGGGTCGCGCTCTACCTGCTGCTGACGATCGCGCCGTTCGCGCTCGTCGGCCCGTTGATGGGCCCGGCGCTCGATCGGATGCCCGGCGGCCGACGCCTCCTCGTCATCGGGACCGGCCTCGGGCGGGTCGGCGACCTGCCTGCTGATGGCCCGTCACGTCGACAGCCTCCTGCTGTTCCCCGAGGCCTTCGTGATCCTCGTGCTCGGCAAGGCCTACGCCATCGCTCGGAGCGCCCTTGTGCCGACGGTGGTCGACTCCGACGAGGAACTGGTCAACGCGAACTCGCGGCTCGCCCTCCTCGGGGGGTTCTCCGGGTTCGCCGTCGCCCTGCCCGGCGCCATCGTGTTGAAGCTCGCCGGCGCCGAGTGGGTGCTCCTCATGGCCGCGGTGCTCGGGCTGGCTCAGGCGGCGGTGGCGGCCAAGCTGCCGAGGACGCAGGTCGCCGCCGAGCCGGCCGGCGAGGCCGAGGAGGCCGAGCTGCGCAGCGCCGGCGTGGTGCACGCCTCGGAAGCGATGGGCGTGCTCCGCGGCGTCGTCGGCTTCCTCACGTTCCTGCTCGCCTTCGCGCTGCGCGGCGGCGGCGACGACACGCCGATCCCGGTGGGCCTGGCCCTCGGGCGGGCGTTCCGTTCGGTCGCCGGGTTCCCCGTGACGGCCGCCGAGTCCGGGTCGGTCGGGTCACCGACGTGGCACTTCGGTGTCGTGATCGTCGCCAGCGTCATCGGCGGCCTCGTCGGCGCCGTCATCGCCCCCCGGCTGCGCCATTCGATGCCCGAGGAGCGCATCCTCGAAGGCGCACTGGTGGCCACGATCGCCGGCGGTCTCTTCGCCGCCGTGCTCGGTGGCTTGCTCGGCGCCACCCTCGTCGCCGGGACCGTCGGGTTCTCGGCTGCATCGGGGAAGCTGGCCTTCGACGCCATCGTGCAGCGCGACGCCCCGGACGCGAACCGGGGCCGCTCCTTCGCCGCCTTCGAGACGCGCTTCCAGCTGATCTGGGTGATCGGCGGGTTCATCCCGGTCGTCGTCCCGATGCCGGCGCGCATCGGCTTCCTCGTCGTCGCCGGCGCCGCCGCCTTCGCCCTCTTCGGTTTCCTGCGCTGCTCGCCGCCGCTCGGTCCGCCGTCCCAGCACCCCGCAACCCGAGTTCGGCGCGCCGAACTAGGTCGGTGCAGCGCAGGATCCGCCCGACTCAGTCAGGGAGGTCGATGCGGGCGAGCCAGAGGCCGGGAGCGTCGATCTCGGCGGGCGTGGGGAGCTCCCGGTCGCTCGTCCAGAGGCGTTCGAGCGCCTCGGGACCGGCCCGCTCGACGACACCGCTGATGAACGCCGTGCCGCGGTCGTAGGCCGACTGGCGGAGCTCGAGGCCGAGGAGCTGCTCGACGAAGCGATCCGAGTCCTTGTCCTCGACCCGGCGCCGCCGGAGCGCCTCGGTCAGCTGCGGGTAGCCGCCGATCAGGGTGGCGCCGACGCTGTCCATCACCCAGTCGACGTAGCCGGTGACGACCGCGACGAGCGCCTCGAGCCTCGGCAGGAGCGCTCGCTGGGCATCGGACTGCATGGCGCCGAGGAGGACGTGGGGATCGGCGAAGCTGGCCTGGAGCTCGGCGAGCGACGCCGGGTCGTCGAGGGACATGTCGGCCATCCGCTGCTCGAGGCCCCCGAGGACGCCGCTGCCACCGGTGCCCGGTTCGAAGCCGCCGGCGTAGGCCGTCAACAGGCTCGTCAAGGTGGCGCCGATGTGCGGCACCGCGAGGACGGCGTGGTGGGTGACCTCGTGCAAGCAGACCCAGAGCAGGAGGTCGTCGTGGGCCAGGCTCCACGCCTCGCCGAACTCCCGGACGTTCGGGGCCACGATGACGAGCTCGTCGGAGGGCGGACGGGGGATCGGGAGGTCGTAGCGGCCGAAGCTGCGCTGGGCGAGGTGGCCGAGCATCGACCCGGCCATGATCGACAGGAGCATCGGTGCGGCCGCCCCCATCACCTGGTGCAACATCGCGGCCATCGGATCGCTCAGCGTCCTCGGGTGACGGAGGTGCGGCGGCGGCGGCGGCGAGGGAACCGGCGAGGGCCTCGAAGAGCGGCCGGTAGGCGTCGGTGGCGGCGTGGATCCACAACGCCCGGGTGACGGGGACGATGGTGATCGGGCGGCCCGTGACCGAGGTCGGCAGCCCGGTGATCTGGGCGACGTGGAGCTCCGCCACGCGGGCGAGCTGCTCGAGGCTGATGCGCTCCAGCGGGTCGGGGTTCGGCTCGGAGGTCCCGCCGGTGGCGAGTTGGAGGGCGAAGGCCCGTACCTGGTCCCAGGCGAGACCGCCACCCGCGGTCTGGTTGCCGAGCATCCTGACCAGGTCCCGGAACAACGGGGGGACGTCGCGGAACGGGTCGTCCCCGGCGTCGTCGCCACCGAACGGGCTGGGACCGGACATGCCGTGGCATCGTACGGCCATGACATCCGCTCCCGGCATCGCGGTGACCTACGGCGATTCGGGCGTCGGTGCCCGGCTGGTGGCCGAGCTCTCGGCCCGCGGGACGGTGACCGGGATCGCTGTCCGAGGAGCTCCTCCGGGGCGACCTGAAGCTGGCGCTGGAGGGGGCCGAGACCGTGGTGCACGTCGCGTCGGCGACGATGGCGCCGCTCGAGGGCACCCGCCGGCTCCTCGAGGCGGCCGGCGACGCGGCGTGCTCCCACCTGGTCGTCGTGACGAGCGCCCTCGTGTACGGCGCCTGGCCCACGAACCCGATCCCGCTCACCGAGGACGCTCCCCTGCGCCCGAACCCCGGCTTCGAGCCGGCGGTGCTGCTCGCCGAGGTCGAACGGCTCGTCGCCGAGTGGCACGACGCCCATCCCGGTGCCGCCGTGACGGTGCTGCGGCCGGCGCCCGTCGTCGGCGAGGGCGAGGCCGGCTGGCTGGCGCCGATGCTGGCCGCGGTGCGGGGCGTCCCGATCGGCGACGCCGACCCGCCCGGCCAGTACCTGCACGTCGACGATCTCGCCTCGGCCGTGGCGGTCGCGATGGCGGATCGGACGGCCGGGAGCTCATCGCACCGCGTCTTCAACGTGGCGCCGGAGGGCTGGGTCGCCGGCGGAGGCGTTGCGGGCGCTGCAGGGTGGCCCTCGCGTCCGCCTCCCGGGGCGCGTCGCCGAGCGTGTCGCCTCCTGGCGGTTCCGGGCCGGGATGTCGCCGACGCCGCCGGGGCTGTTGGCGTGGATGACGGCGCCGTGGGTCGTCGCCGCCGACCGGCTGCGGGCCCTCGGCTGGAGCGCGACGCACACCAACGAGGAGGCCTTCGTCGCCGGGCACCGCCCCTCGCCGTGGGCGACCGTGTCGCCGCGCCGGCGTCAGGAGCTGGCCTTGGCGGTCGCGGCGGGGGTCACCGCCCTGGCGGCCGTCGCCGCAACGGTCGCCGTCAGCCGTCGGCTCAGCCGGGCCGCTCGGCCAGGGTGACCACCATCGAGAGGTCCTCGCCCGCCCGACGGACCTGCAGGTCGACCACGTCGCCCGGGCGGTAGCTGCGTAGGGCGACGACGAGATCGGACATCGTCGCGATCCGGGTCCCGTCGACCGCCACGACGACGTCGTCACCCTGGACCCCGGCGTCCGCCGCCGGCCCCCCCTCGGACACGGCGTCGACCCGAACGCCGCCGGTCTCGGCCAGCCCGGGCATCGACGCCTCGGTCGGGGCCAGGTCGCTGCCCTCGATGCCGAGCCAGACCCACCGGACCACACCCTCGGCGACGATCCGGTCGGCGATGTCGGAGGCGAGGTCGATCGGGATGGCGAACCCGAGCCCGTCGGAGCCGGTGGCGCTCGACGCCACCGCGGTGGTGAGGCCCACGACGACGCCGGATCCGTCGCACAGGGCTCCCCCCGACGACCCGCGGGCGATCGGGGCGTCGGTCTGGATCATGTCGTGCAGGACCTCGCCCTCGGCGACGACCCGTCGGCCGAGCCCGCTCACCACGCCGACGGTGACCGACGGCCCGCCGGCGAGCCCGAGCGGCGACCCGATGGCGACGGCCTGCTCACCGACGCGCAGATCCTCGGCCGAGCCGAGCACGGCCGGTTCCCAGGTCACCGAGCCGCGGTGGCTGTCGTCGACGACGACCACGGCGACATCGGTCGACGCGTCGCTGCCCACCACGTGACCGGGGAGGCCGGTCCCGTCGGCCAGGACGATCGTGATGGTGTCGGCTTCGGCGACGACGTGGGCGTTCGTGAGGATCGTCCCGTCGTCGCGGATGACGACGCCCGAGCCCGACGAGCCCGTTATGCCGTCGAGCGCCGTCTCGATGCGCACGATCGACGGGCTCACGGCCTCGGCGACGCCGACCACCCCTTCGGCATCGGCCGGGCCGCCGGCGAGGGTCTCGGCCACCGGCACCCGCTCGGTGACCCGCTGGGTCACGTCGTCGCCGAAGCCTCCGACCAGGGCGACCATGGCCAGAGCCAGCGCGGCACCGGACAGGCCCGAGGCCAGGACCATGCTCCAGAGGCGGGGTGCGCCGGCGGTGAGGAGCGGTGCCGGACCGGCGGGCGGACTGGCGGCCGAGCGGGCGGCGGCCAGCTCAGAGGGGTGGCGCCAGAGCCGGTCGTCGGGCGGCAACGGCGGGCGCGCCGCACCGACGCCTTCGGCGCCGGGGTCCTCGGGGAGCTCGTCGTCGGCGTGGTCGCCGGGCCAGGGCACGAACGACCATGGTAGGAGCGGCTGTGCCTGCGGTAACCGCGGCCCCTACGATGCTCCGGGCATGCAGCCACCGCGAGACGGTGACACCTGGGTCGGTCTCGGTGCCGACCGGCTGCCGGTCGGGACGGCCACCGAATGGGTGGTCCGGCCCGACTGTGGCGCCGTCGCGCTCTTCGTCGGGACCGCACGCGACCACGCCGACGATCGCGAGGGCGTCTCCGCCCTCGACTACGAGGCCTACGAGGAGCAGGCCGTGCCCCGCTTGGCGCTCGTCGCCGACGAGGTCAGGGCCCGCTGGCCGATGGTCGGCCGGGTGGCGCTGCTGCACCGCACCGGGCGCCTCGCGGTCGGCGATGCCGCCGTCGTGGTCGCGGTGTCGACCCCGCACCGCCCCGAGGCGTTCGCCGCCGCCCGCTTCGCCATCGACGCCGTGAAGGCCACCGTCCCGATCTGGAAGAAGGAGACCTGGGACGGCGGCGAGGCGTGGGGCCTCGAGGGCCACGAGCTCGTCGACCGCCGTCCGACGTCCCCGAGGCTCTCGGCATGAACGCGGTCTGGTTCCTGCTGTTCGCCGTGCTGGTGTCGGCCCGTCGGGTCGGCGGTCCTCGTCCTGCGCCAGCGCAAGCCGACCGGGGTCCGCTCGAGCATCGACGCCTTCCGCCGGGAGATGGACGCCCTGGCTCCGCCCGAGCGGCCGCAGCGACTCGCACGCACCGGGCGCTAGCGCCGTGGCGCGCGATCTCGCCATCGACCTCGGCACGGCGAACACGCTCGTCTACGAGCGCGGGCGCGGGCATCGTCCTCAACGAGCCGTCGGTGATCGCCCTCAACAGCCGCACCAACGAGGTGCTGGCGATGGGCCACGAGGCCTGGCAGATGATCGGCCGGACGCCGGGCTACATCGTCGCCGTGCGCCCGCTGCGCGGCGGCGCCATCACCGACTTCGACATCACCCAGCGGATGATCCGCCTGCTGCTGCAGCGGGTCGGGCGTCAACCGCTTCAACCGCCCCCGGGTCGTGATCTGCGTGCCGTCGGCCATCACCGAGGTCGAGCGGCGCGCCGTCACCGAGGCGGCCCGCCGGGCCGGCGCCGCCGACGCCCAGCTGCTCGAGCAGCCCATGGCGGCGGCGATCGGCGCCGGCCTGCCGATCCACGAGCCGGTCGGCAGCATGGTCATCGACGTCGGCGGCGGCACGTCGGAGACGGCGCTCATCTCCCTCGGCGGCGTCGTCGCCCTCAACGCGGTGCGGGTCGGCAGCTTCGACATCGACGCCGCCATCCAGACCTGGATCCGCCGGGAGTACGGCATCGCCGTCGGGGAGCGCACCGCCGAGGAGATCAAGATCGCCATCGGCTCGGCCTGGCCGACCGTCGACGAGTTCAAGGCCGAGGTGCGCGGCCGCGACCTGATGTCCGGGCCTGCCCAAGCACGTGATCCTCTCGCCCGAGGAGGTGCGCCAGGCCATCGACGAGGTGACCACGGCCGATGGTCGACTCGGTCGTGCACTGCCTCGGCGAGGCGCCGCCCGAGCTGGCCCAGGACCTCATCATCCGCGGCATGTACCTCGTCGGCGGCGGCGGCATGCTGCGCGGCCTCGACCTGCGCATCGCGTCGGAGACCGAGATCCCGGTGCACCTGGTCGACGCGCCCCTCGAGTGCGTCGTCCTCGGCGCCGGCCGGGTGATCGAGTCCTACGACCGCCTCAAGGTCATGTTCATGGGGTCGCGCTGACTCGGGTTCGCCCGGCGCCGTCCTGGCGCGGCTGTCAGTCGTCGGCCCCCGGCCCAGCCCGGAGCAGGTCCTCGGCCCACTGACGGACCTGGCGGTCGCGGTCCTCGCTCAACCGGACCGAGGGCGGCCTCGACCTCGGGCCCGTCGAAGGCGGCCAGGGCCAGCACGGCCCGGCGCCGCACCGTCGCCACGTCGGTCGTCGCCGCCAGGACCGCCTCCCGGCCGGCGGGATCGCCGAGGCTGCCCAGGGCGGCGACGGCCGCCTCGCGCAGCAGCACGTCGTCGCTGCCTCGGGCGACGGCGACGAGGGCCAGCACCGAGCCGGCCTCGGGCGGGTCGAGCTCGCCCAGGGCGAAGGCGGCGGCCTCGGCGACGAGGGGCTCGGGGTCCTCGAGCAGCGGGACGAGGTCGAGGCCCGCCCTCGAGTCGGGCGGGCACCGTGCCGTCTCCTCGGCGGCGCTGCCGGCGCACCGCCGGCGCCGGGTCGGCCAGCGCCTGCCGGAGGTGCACCGGCGTGAGCGCGCCGGCGCGGGCGAGCGCCCCCAGCGCCGTGGCCCGCACCTCGGGATCGGCGTCGGCGAGGGCCGCCGTGGCCGTGGCGACGTCGCCGTGGTGGCCGGCGAGGGCGACCTCGCGACGGCGCCGTCCCGGCGTTGAGGCGGTCATCGGGCGCCCACTCCAGCACCTTCGGGCGCACCCCGCGCTCAAGTCCCGGCCGCGATCGCCCGATTCACCCATCCAGGACGACGGGTGGACAGGGGAGGACCGAGATGTCGTACGTCGTGAACTGGCAGGGACCGGACGGGTCTCCCGGGTGGTACGCCGTGGCGGAGCTCACCGACGCGGCCGCCTACGTCGAGCGCCTCCGCAACACCGAGGGCGTCGAGGGGGCGAAGATCTACCAGCTCGAGGAGGTCGCCTTCGAGCTCAAGCCGTACTTCCGGGTCGAGCTGGCGACGCCGCCGGTGTTCACGGAGCCGGCCAGGGGGGTGCCGGTGCACGCCGACGAGTCCTGGGTCGAGTCCGACTGGGTCGAGGCCGGCTCGACGCGGCCGAGCCGGACGACTCGGTCACCGACGTCCCGGTCGTCGCCGTCGGTCCTCGAGTCGACCGGCGACGGCGCCAACGGCGTGCAGCGCCGCGGCCTCTTCGGCCGCTGACCCATTCGGGGGCGTCAGCCCACCGCGGCGCGGACCAGGACGAACATGGCGATGGCCACGAGGCCGACGGCGGCGGCCGCGGCCAGGCCGAGCAGCACGGAGAGCAGGCCGAGGAGGAGCGCCGAGGAGAGCCGCCGGAGCGGGCTCGTCGGCTTGAAGGGCTCCCCCTTCAGTCCTCGCGGTCCCGGCCTCGGCGGGCGGGCCACGGCGACCGGCGGCGGCGCGACCGGTGCCGGCGGCCGGACCGGGGGCGGCGGCGCGACCCGGGGCGGGGACGCAACCGGGGGCGGGGGCGCAACCGGTGGGGCGGGGCGGGCGTGGGCCGCGGCCACGGCCACGGTCGCAGTCTCGCGGCGCCGCCAGCGAAGGACCCGGCGCCCGCGCGCGTGACGGCGGCCAGTCGTGGCAGGCTCGTCGGCCTTCGGAACGACTGAGGCCACAACTGCGATGCACGCCACGACGACGATGACGGTGACGACGACCCCAGAGACGAGCTCGAACGTACCCCACCCTCCGGGCCCGCCCCCGACACCCTCGCGGCGCACGGCGGGGCTGTGGATCGCGCTCGCGGTCACGGTCGGGCTCCTCGTCACCGTCGTCAGCCTCGGCTCGATCATCGAGATCCCGTACGTGGCGATCGCCCCCGGTTCGGCCCGGGCGACCGAGCCGCTCGTCAGCGATCGAGGGGTCGAGACCTACGACGCCGCCGGCGAGATCTACTTCCTCACCGCGCAGCTCTACGACACGTCGCTGATCGAGGCGGCCGGCGGCTGGCTCGACCCCGACATCGACATCGTCCCGGTCGAGGCCGTCCGCCCCCGCGGGGTCACCGAGCAGGAGAACGACCTGATCAACGCCCAGGCCATGGTCGGGTCCAAGGAGACCGCGGCCGTGGTCGCCCTCACCCGCCTCGGCTACCGACCTGAGCCCGACGGGGACCGGCGCGGTCATCCTCGAGGTCACCGCCGACAGCCCGGCCGACGGTGTCCTCGACGTCAGCGACACGGTCGTCTCGGTCGACGGGCGACCGATCACCGTCACCACCGAGCTCGGCGAGGCCATCGGGGCCTTGCCGCCCGGCGCGACGACCGTGCTCGGGGTCGAGGACATCGACCGGGTCGCCCGTGAGGTGACCGTCGTCGTCGCGGCCCGGCCCGACGACCCGTCCAAGGGGTTCCTCGGCGTCGCCACCGAGACCCGCGACTTCGATCCAGGGCTGCCCGTTCGACGTCTCGATCGACTCCGGCCAGGTCGGCGGACCGTCCGCCGGGCTCGCGTTCACGCTGTCGATCCTCGACCTGCTCACGCCGGGCGAGCTGACCGGCGGGCACCGGGTCGCGGTGACCGGCACGATCCAGCCCGACGGCACGGTCGGCAACGTCGAGGGCTACGCGCAGAAGGCGGCCGCCGCAGCCGGGCAGGACGCCGAGGTCTTCATCGTCCCGCGGGCGGGCCTGGAGGAGGCCCAGGCGCACGCCCACGGCATGGACGTGGTGGCCGTCGACGACCTCGACGGCGCCCTCGCCGCCCTCGTCGCCATCGGCGGCGAACCCCTCCAATAGCCGCGAACCCCGTACATACCGACGTCGGAGGGGCGGTCGGCTCGGACCCAGTGCTTCAGCCGTGACGGTGTCGCGTCGTAGCATGTTCGGACCGGTCGACTGGGGGAGGAGGTCGGACAGAAGCTCCCGATGAGCGCCGCCGCCGCCCAGCTCCAGTTCGCCGCCGACTTCGCCGTCTTCCTCGTCGCCGGTGCCGGGCTGACGCTCCTGCTCGTCCGAGGTGACCTCCTCGTGGGCACGATCCGCTCGCGTGGACCGGTCGCGGCCGGGTTCGTGCTCGTCGCCGCGGGTGCCTTCGCCCAGGGCGTCGGGCTCGTCGACGACGTCCGCGTCGCCGAGCTTCGCCGCCGTGCGCCTGATCGGCGTCGCCCTCCTGGCCATCGCGCCGGTGCACTGGGCCGGTATCCGCGCTCGGCCGGCTCAGCTTCGCCCTCGGCATCGCCAGCCTCGTCGCCGCCGAGGCCCTGCTGGCGCTCGAAGCCGACGTCGCCTCCGACTGGCTCCGCCTCGTCGGCGCCGCCGGGCTCGGCGCCGGGATCTTCCTCGCCGCCCGCCGTTCCATCCCGACCCGCATCGCCATCAGCGCCTCCGCCATCCTCCTCGTGGTCGTCGTCGCCGTCTCCGTCGGTCTGTCGGCGGTCCTGGCCGACAACGTCGAGGACGAGGCCGTCGGCCGTCTGGCGGCTCGGGCCGACACGGAGGCATCCCTCGCCAAGGGCGCCGCCGCGACCGCCGACGGCAATGCCTCGCTCGGCGCCCGGGCCCTGACCGGCAGCGCGGCCGCCGCCCCCGCCATCGGCCGGCTCGCCACGACGCCGGGCGCCGCCACCGAGGCGCAGGACCAGACGACCGTCACCGACGCGCTGGGGACGCTGGTCAACGATGTGTTCCTGCGGCTTCGACCCGCGGGTCGGGCCGGTGCTGCTCGTCGGCCAGTCCGACCTCCGCCTCCTCGCCGTCGCCGGCCCGAACGGCGTCGCTGCCGGCGGCGGAGGTGCTCGCCGGCCTCCAGGCCAACGACGTCGTCGCTCCAAGCGGCGCGACACCGACGGGGCCGACGCAGTCGGTGGTGACGGCCGGCTCCCTCGCCTACGGCTTGGCGGCGTCGCCCGTCCCCGTGCCGGACATCGACGGTCGGCGGGCGAACGTGGCCATCCTCGTCGTGGCCTCCCAGCTCGACGACTCCTTCCTCGAGGCCCGCCTCGCCGTCGGGCCCGACGCCGAGTCGAGCGACGAGGGCGCCGCCCTCACGTCGCGGTCGGAGGTCCTCGCCGTCGTTCGGCGCCCTGCCGCCGTCGACCGACGTCCTGGCCCTCGGCGTGCGGGCCCTCTCCGGCGAGGCGGAGGCGACGGCGACGACCAGCGACCGCCTCCTCGCCGCCTCGCCGGTGCTCGCCAACGACGACGAGCCGGTCCTCGCCCTCGTCACGGCGACCTCGACGGCGTCGATCCAGGCGGCCAGGGCCGACCTGTTCCGGCTCCTGTTCCTGATCGCCATCGGCGGCACCGTGCTCGCCCTGGTGCTCACGGCCATCGTCGGCGAGCGCATCGGTGCCGGGCTCGGTCGCCTGACCGTCGCCGCCGGCGAGGTCACCCACGGGAACCTCGGCGTCACCGCCGACGTGCACAGCGACGACGAGCTGGGCGTCCTGTCCGACGCCTTCGACTCGATGACCGGCTCGCTCCGGCAGCATGACCGCCGACCTGCGACGAGCCGTCGAGGACGAGGCCCGGTTGCGCACCCGCATGGAAGCCGTCGTCGGCGGCATGGGAGAGGCCCTGGTCGCCGTCGACGACCGCGGCGACATCACCGACTTCAACGCCGCCGCCGAGCTCCTCTCGGGCGTGTCGGCCGGGAAGGCGATCGGCCGGCCGGCCGTCGACGATCATGCGGCTCGTCGCCGACGACGGCGCCGATCTCGGACCGCGCTTCGGCCCGCCGGTCGACGACGCCTGGAGCCGTCGGCGACCTTCCTGCACGCGACCGGCCTCGAGGTCCCCGTCGTCGCTGTCGGCCGGGTGCTTGCGGGGCATCGCAGAACCAGATCGTCGGCGCCGTCTACGTGCTGCGCGACGTCCGTCGGGAGCGCGAGGTCGAGCGGGTGAAGGGCGAGCTCCTGTCGAACATCTCCCATGAGCTGCGGACCCCGCTGACCCCGATCAAGGCGTACGCGCAGATCCTGCGGCTGAAGGACGTGGCGCCGGACGACGTCCGCAAGTTCGCCAACGAGATCGAGAAGGCATCGGCGAGCATGGAGCGGGTAGTCGTGCAGCTCGTGAACTTCGCGGCGATGTCGGCCGGTCGCTACGAGGTGGCGGACCGAGCCGACGATCGTCCGCGAACTGGTCGATCGCGTCGTCGGCCAGTGGACCGACCGGGTCGACCCCGACCGGCACCCGATCACGCGGCGCATCGGCCGGCGGTGTGCCGAAGGTGTGGCTCGACCGCCAGGCGGTCGCGCACGCCCTCAACGAATTGCTCGACAACGCCGTCAAGTACTCGCCCGACGGCGGCCGCATCGAGGTCACGGCCGCCGCCGCTACCGACCTCGACGGTCGCGAGGTCGTGCGCCTCTCGGTCGCCGACCGCGGCGTCGGCATCCCGGCCGACCGGCTCGACGACGTCGCCGAGGACTTCATCCAGGCCGACGGGTCGAACACCCGCGTCCTTCGGCGGGCTCGGGCTCGGGCTCGCCCTCGCCAGCCGCATCGCCCGGGCTCACGGCGGGGAGTTGGAGATCACCTCGACGCCGGTCGCGGCACCACGGTCACCCTGGTGCTCCCGGTCGCCGGACCCGACGGAGGGGGCTGTGAGCGACCGTGGATCGCGGTCCACCAGCTGGTGGCGTCGCTGGCCGCGCTGATCGCCGTGGTCTTGTTCGCCGGGCGTCGTCGCCCTGTTGCTCGACGGCGAGGCGGCGTCCCGGCCGTCCGGCGCGCGCGTGCAGGTCGACGGGGTGATGCTCGTCGTCCACGCCGACGGGTCGTCGTCACCGCTCGACGACGGCGATGTGGTGCTCGGGGGCGACGAGGTGCGGGTGCAGCTCCGGGAGCGTCGTGATGGAGCTCGCCAGCGGCGCCATGCTCGAGGGCCGGGAGGGCGCCGACGAGGTCGCCTCCACCAGGGTCCGCATCGGCGAGTCACCCGAGCTGGTGGCCGGCGACCTCCTGTCGCGCGGCGGCATGCCCGTCGTGGTCGGCGCCGGTGGCAACGACGTCGCCTTCGAGCCCAGCGGCGCCGATGGGCGCCGCCCGCATCCGGCGTGGGCTGTCGGTCACCGTCGGCTCGTACCGGGGCGCGGCCGGCTCGACTCCGCGGGCCAGGAGCGGACGGTGCCCGCCTACCGCCAGCTGAGCGTGCCGTCGCTGGGCCGGCCGCCGGCCGTCGCCGGACCCCCTCCGCATCGACGCCGACCGACGGCTGGGACCTGCGCTACCTCGGCGTCGCCTTCGAGCTGACGCGCCGCCTCGACGCGCTCGTCGCAGACCTACACCGTCCAACTTCGGCGCCGCCGGCGCCACGCCGGAGGCGATCGTGACGATCCTGCCCGAACTGGCCGACGAGTCCGACCTTCAGCCCGGAGCTGCTCGACGGGCCGGCGGCGGACGCGACCCGGCGGCGAGACCCTCGTCGGCGTGGCCATCGCGCTCCTCGGCCGAGGCGACGACTTCGACGACCGGTTCGAGCGGGTGCGGGGCTTCCGTGACGACGGTGCGGAGTGGGGCCTCGTCGCCCTCGACCAGGGCGTGGCCGAGGGCGTGCTGGTCGACACGGTCGAGGCGGCCTTCGGGCGAGCGGGCGATCCAGCCGGCGAGGTCGCGGCGGCCGGCACCCGCGCCCGCGGTCAGCCGCGGTGCCGTCGCGCCGACGTCCGGCCGTCGACGGCACCGGGCGGACGACGGGACGACCGGCCCGACGCCAACCGGGGAGTCGCCGCGCCCCGATCCCCCGACACGCCGAAGCGCCGCGGTCCCCGCCGACCGTGCCGCCGCCGCCGACCCTCCCGCCGCCGCCCGTGACGATCCCGCCCGGGATCCTCCCGCCGCCGCCGCGAGGAGGGCCTCCTGCCCGGACACGGGGGTCCCGCTGCTCGACGACCTCGTCGAACCGGTCGACGACCTCCTCGGCGGCATCCTCGGCGGCTGAGGGACCCCGGTCCTACCATCGTCCGGCGTGGTTGACCGGCCCCGACTGACACCCGAGCAGGTCGCCGGCCGCGCCTTCCCGACCTCGTTCCGTGGGTTCGAGCAGAGCGAGGTCCGGGCGTTCCTCGCCACCGTCGCCGAGGAGCTCCGGGCGGCGTCGATCGCCGGCGAGCTCGTCGCCGCCGACGTGATCGCCAAGGCCGAGGCACGAGCCGCCGACCTCCTCGCCGAGGCGCAGGACGAGGCCCGCCGGGTTCGGGCGACGCTCGAGGCCGAGCGGGAGCGAGCCTTCGCCGAGGGCGCGGCCCGGGCCGACGACCTGATCGCCGAGGCGGAGCGGCTCGCGCGGCCGGCCGAGACGGTCGGTGGGGCCGAGGCCGAGCGGCTGATCACCGAGGCCAAGGCGGTCAGGGAACGGATCCTCGGCGACCTCGCCCGGCGCCGAGCCACCTTCCGCGAGCAGGTCGAGCAGCTCCACGCCGCCCGTGAGCGGCTGCTGGCCGCGCTCGGCCGAGCTCCGCACCCAGGTCGACGAGGCCGCCGGCGAGCTGCGCGCCTCGCTGCCGGAGGCGAAGGCCGCCGCCGATGCCGCCGCCCGACGGGTGGCCGTCCGAGGCCCTGCCGACCACCGAGGAGCTCGAGGCGGAGATCGCCGCCCTCCGAGCTGCGGGCCTCGAGCTGCTGGCGACCGGCCGGAGGTCTCGACGAGCGTCGATGACGCCCGCAGTGCGCCCAGCCCGAGTCCGACGAGGAAGCCCAGCCGGCGACCGAGCCGCGCCGGCGGGCGCCAACGGCACGGCGAACGGCGGCCAGGCCGACGACACGCAGCCCGAGCGTCGCTCGGCGACGGTGCGGGTGTTCCGCACCCGGCGGGATCCGACCCCGGCGCTCGGCCTGCAGGAGCCCGAGCTCCACGAGGTCGATGCCGGCGGCGCCGTTCGAGGAGGTCCGGCTCGTCACCGCCGAGGACGCCGGTCGACGGTCGACACCGAGCCCGGGGCCGAGGCCGCCGCGGAGGACGGCCGGGGCCCGGCGCCACCGTCGAGCCGGAGTCGACACCGAGCCCGTGGCCGACGCGAGCAGGGCGCCGAGGCGGAGCCCGAGCCGAACCGGCTCGACGTCGAGGTCGGCCGAGGCCGGCACGGCGTCGGCGCCGCCGCCGAGACCCCGGCGTCCGGGGCCGAGCCCACGCCGCCGCCCGCCACCGAGGCCATCGACGAGCTCTTCGCCCGGCTCAAGGCCGGGCGGGCCGAGCGCAAGGCCACGGCCGAGGCCGTGCCCTCGGCCGCCGGCGTCCGGCCGGCGCGACCGCCGGCGACGGCGACCCGGCGCCGAACCGTCGAGCGAGGCGATCGCCGCGCCGCCGCGTCGGCGACCGCCGAGCCGCCCGTGCGCCCGCTGGCGTCGATCGCCGGCCGACGCGGCCGAGCTCGCACGCCGCGACGCCGCGCTCGGCGGGGCGCGCGAGGCGCTCGCCAAACGGCTCAAGCGCCAGCTCGCCGACGAGCAGAACGAGGTGCTCCACGGCCTGCGTCGCGGCGAGACGCGGGCGTTCGTGCTCGCCGACGCCGACGACCACGCGGCCGCCTGGGCCCTCGCCGCCGGCCACGACCTGGCCGTCGTCGCCAACGTCGGTGCCGCGTTCGACGGGGGGTGAACCGGCCGGCCTGCTCTCCGCCAGCGACGTCGCCGCCGTCGCCGAGGCCCTCACCGACGCCTTCGCCGCGCCCGCTGCGCACTGAAGGTCCTCGAGGCGATCGACGCCGCCGACGGCGACGCCGAGGCCGCGGCCGATGCCGTCCGCTCGGTGTATCGCGACCGGCGGGGCCGCCGCCTCGACGCGGCCATCGACGATGCCGTCCTCGACGCCTTCTCCACCGGCGTGCTCGCCGCGCGCCAGCGCCGGCACGGAGTTCCGGTGGGTCGTCGACGACGGCGACGCACCGCTGCCCCGACTGCGACGACAACGGCCTCGGCCGGCGCGGTCGCCGCCGGGTCGCCGTTCCCCACCGGACACGTCCGCCCCGCCGGCGCATCCGGGCTGCCGCTGCCTGCTCGTGCGGACCCGACACCAGTAACCACGTCGGGCCGCCGTAGGCTCCCCCGCCCATGCGCGCTCCCCAGGACATGCCCCGCCCGGGCGCCGGTCGGCCCCGGCGGAGCAGCTCGGCCGGGCCGGGGGCGGGTCGCCCTCATCGTCGTCGCCGTGGTCGCCGTGGTCGGCCTGCTGTCGCTGCGCATGCTCGCCGGGCTTCTGGACCGACTACCTCTGGTTCGACAGCCTCGGCCAGTCCGGCGTCTACACCGGGATCCTCCGGGCCAAGGCCACCCTCGTCGTGCTCTTCACCGGCGGGCTTCTTCCTCGCTGGCTGTGGGTCAACCTGTTCGTCGCCGACCGCGTCGGCGCCCGCGTTCCGGCCCGTCGGGCCGGAGGAGGAGCTGGCCGCGCGGTACCGCGAGCTGGTCGGGGCCCGCGCCGGGCATGGTTCGCACCGGGACCGCGCTGCTGTTCGCGCTCATCGCCGGCGCCGGCACGAGCAGCCAGTGGAACGAGTGGCTGCTGTTCCGCAACGCCGTCGACTTCGGCGACCAGACCGACCCGCTGTTCAACCAGGACGTCGGCTTCTACGTCTTCAAGCTGCCGTTCCTGAGCTACGTCGTCGGCTGGCTGTTCGCCGCCCTGGTGATCGTGCTGATCATCACCGCCGTCGCCCACTACCTGAACGGCGGCATCCGCCTGCAGGCGCCCGGGCCGAACCGGGTCACGCCGCAGGTGAAGGTGCACCTGTCGGTGCTGCTCGGGCTCCTCGCCCTCGTGAAGGCGGCCGGCTACTGGCTGCAGCAGTACGAGCTGACGGTGTCGACGCGGGGCACCGTCGACGGCGCCACCTACACCGACGTCAACGCCCAGCTCCCGGCCATCCAGCTGCTGATGTTCGTCGCGGTGGCCGCGTTCGTGCTGTTCGTCATCAACATCCGCCGCAAGGGCTGGGTGCTGCCGGTGCTCGGCATCGGGATCTGGGCGATCGTCGCCGTCGATCGGCGGCGTGATCGTTCCCGCCGCCGTGCAGCGATTCCGGGTCCAGCCCTCGGAGCTGTCGCGAGAGCGCGAGTACATCGTCGACAACATCGACGGCGACCCGGGAGGCGATCGGGCTGGCCGAGGTCGACGACCAGCCGTTCGACCCCGACACCGACTTCACCGCCGAGGACCTCACCGCCCAGGCCCAGGCCGCGCTCGACAACGTCCGCCTGTGGGACCCGGCGCCGGAGGCGACCGGGCGCACCTTCGTGTCGCTCCAGACCCTCCGAGACTTCTACGCCATCCGCGACGTCGACGTGGACCGCTACGTCATCGACGGCGCACTGACCCAGGTCGTCGTCTCGACCCGCGAGCTCAACACCGAGGGCGTGCCGCAGTCGTCGTGGCAGGCCACGCACCTCACCTTCACCCACGGCTACGGGCTCGTCATGGCGCCGACGAACGAGAAGACGTCGCAGGGCGAGCCCGACTTCACCATCGCCGACATCCCCCTGCACGTCGACCCCGAGGCCGAGGACGTCGTCGGCATCGAGCAACCCGGCATCTACTTCGGCGAGGGTCAGAGCGGCTACGTCATCACCGGCACCAACGTCGCCGAGACCGACTTCCAGAACGAGGAGGGCGAGGAGCAGTCGACGACCTACGACGGCGCCGACGGCGTCGGGATCGGGTCGTTCCTCCGCCGGGCGGCGTTCGCTCTCCGCTTCGGTGACCTGAACCCGTTGTTCTCCGGTGACCTGCGCAGCGACAGCCGCATCCACTACGTGCGTGACATCCGCGACCGGGCCCACGCCCTGGCGCCGTTCCTGGAGTTCGACGCCGACCCGTACCCGATCGTGATCGACGGTCGCGTGAAGTGGATCCTCGACGGCTACACGACGACGAACCGCTACCCGTACGCGCAGCGGGCGACCATCGACGGCCTCGAGGGCACCGACCTCGACCACCGGTTCAACTACATCCGGAACTCGGTCAAGGTCGTGATGGATGCCTACGACGGCACGGTCACCTTCTACGTCACGGACGCGACCGACCCGATCCTGCAGGCCTACCGCCGCGCCTTCCCCGACCTGTTCGAGTCGTCGCCGCCGCCGCCCGAGATCGAGGCCCACTTCCGGTACCCGGAGGGGATGTTCCGGGTGCAGTCGAACATGTGGGGCCGCTACCACCTCGACGACCCCGACGCCTTCTTCCGCCAGAACGACGCCTGGGTCGTGGCCCGCGACCCCGAGCGACCGCGGGCGCAGGCGCCCGTCGCCGGGGCCACGACGACGACGACGAGCCCCGACCAGCCGCCCAGCCAGCGAGACCGCATCGCGCCGTACTACGTGCTCACCCAGCTGCCCGACCAGGAGGAGCTCGGGATGCAGCTGATCCGGCCGTTCGTGCCGTTCAGCCCCGAGGACAACCGCCAGCAGCTCACGGCTTACCTGATCGCCCAGAGCGACGGTGACCGGTACGGGCAGCTGACCTCCTACCGGGTGACCGGCGGCGAGCTGCCGTCGGGTCCCGAGCTCGTCGCCGACCGCATCAACGGCGACGTCGAGGTGTCCCAGCAGCAGACGCTGCTGTGCCGCGAGGGCGGCGGGTCACGATGCACGTTCGGCAACCTGATCCTCGTGCCGCTCGGCGATTCGCTCCTGTACGTCCAGCCGTTGTACGTGCGCTCCGAGCGTGAGAACGCTCCGGCCCTGCTGCAGCGCGTCATCGTCGAGTTCGACGGCTCGGTGGCGATCGCCGAGAACCTCCACGACGCCCTGGCCAGCCTCGAGACCTTCGCCGCCATCCAGGAGGGCGAGCCGCCGCCGGAGGAGGAGCCCCCTCCCGGCGACCAGCCGGAGATCACGCCGGAGACGATCTCCGAGCTCCTCGCCCGCGCCGACCAGTTGTTCCAGGAGGCCGACGCCGCGCTCGCCGCGGGCGACCTCGGCCTCTACGACGAGAAGATCACCGAGGCGAGGGGGATCATCGACCAGGTCCAGTCCGAGGTCGACGCCGCCACGGCCGACACGACCACGACGACCCCGGACACGACCCCGCCAGCCGAGTCGACCACGACGACGAGCGAACCCGAGTCCGCCTAGGCAACCCCGGATGTGCACCGCCGGTTCTGGCCGACGAGGGACCTAGCCGCCGTTCTCGGCGCGGAACCGGTCGAGCTCGTGGCGCAGCTCGAGGGTGACGAGGTGCAGCTCGGCCGACAGCTTCGCGGCGCGGACCTGGACGTCGAGCACGTCGCTCTGCTCGGGCTGGAGCAGGGCCACCTCGCTGGCGTCGTCGAAGCGCGACTCCAGGGCGGCGATGCGGGCGTCGAGCAGCGCCATCCGCGCGTCGAGGATCTCGACGTCGGCGACGACCGATCCGCCGATGGCCTCGGTCAGCGACGACGACGTCTCGTCCAGCTGGCGGAAGTCGGGCTGTACGGCCGCATGCGCAGCGCGCCGGCGTCGGAAGACGAGCACGCTCCGACGGTAACCAGCCGGGTTGCCGCGGTGGGGGACCCGCCGGTACGCTCGCACCTCCACTACGGATCGCCGCGGGGTGGAGCAGTCAGGTAGCTCGTCGGGCTCATAACCCGAAGGTCGTAGGTTCAAATCCTACCCCCGCCACCAATTGAGACTTGAAGGCCCAGGTCAGTGACCTGGGCCTTCGTCGTCGGTTCGGGGCTTCTACCGGGTCAGGCGGGCTTCTTCCGGTTCTTCAACCGGCTCGGTTCTACCGGCGTCTCCATGAGCTGTGCGACGGCGTCGACGGCTCGGGTCTGCATGCTCGGGAGGACGTGCTGGTAGGTCTCGATCGTGAACGCGGCGGTGGCGTGGCCGAGGCGCTCGCTGACGACCTTGACCGGAACGCCGGCGTCGATGAGCAGCGTTGCCTGGGTGTGGCGCAGGTCGTGAAGGCGGATCACCGGGAGGTCGGCTCGGCGGACGAGCCGGTCGAAGGTCTGGCTGAGCTTGTCGGGGTGGACCGGCCCTCCGCCGCAGTCGGTGAACACCCAGTCCGGTTCAGCGTTACCGACTGCGATGCGCTCGACTACCTGCCACAGTCGCCATGCCGTGAGCACGTCGATGGTCATCGGGTCGAGCTCGATGCGACGGCGGGCGTTGGCAGTCTTGCCGCGTGACTCGTGGAGCTCGTAGCCGACCGAGACCAAGCCGCGGTTGAGCCTGATCGCTCCCTTGTCCAAGTCGATGTCGGTCCACTTGAGCCCGAGCAGCTCGCTGCGGCGCATGCCGGTCGCGGCGAGGACCCACAAGGCCGCGAAGAGCCGATGGCCGGCGGCTGCGCCGAGGAATGCCCGCAGTTGCTGGGCAGTCCAGGTGTCGGGCTCGACCCTTGGGATCGACCGGAGCCGGGAGCGTGCGCGACGAGCGCGACGTTGCGGTTCACGAGCCCCTTCGTGACGGCGTGGCGAGCGCGCCGCGGATGATGAGGTGGATCTCGAGGACGGTCTTCGGTGCGAGCGCCCGGCGTCCGTCGGTCGGACGGAGCATCGAGTCGTAGAGCGCCTCGAGCTGCTCGGCGCGGAGGCGTCGGATCGGCACGCGGCCGAGAGCGGGGAGGATGTGGCGCTCGATCTTGCGGCGGTAGCCGTCGTAGGTCGAGGTGGCGAGGTTCAACCGCTTGCCGGGCAACCATCGACGCGTGAGGTACGCGCCGAAGGACGAGACCGGGCGGCGTCGTTGCGGCCGTTGCGCTCCTCGGCGAGACGCGGCCAGCCGTTCTGCATCGGCTCGGCTGGTGCCAGCTGCATGCCATCGTCGGCGCTCTCGCCCGGTGACCGGATCGAGACCCTCGTAGATCACGGCGTACCAGCGGGTGCCCTTCTGTGTGACATAGCCCTTCATGTCGCTCCTCCTTCGCAGTGTCGGGCGATAGCGCCCGGTAGAAGGATCGGTAGCGACTGCAGCGGTGTCGACCTGCCGTCTCGGCAGCCCCTGAGGGCGGGAAGCGTTGCCCCGCTCCGGCCGGTAGAAGCCACCCCCCACTACGGCCGAGCACCCGACATGGCGGTAGAAGCACGTCGACGAGGTCAGCGACCTCCCAGGTCGGCGAGGAGG
>CAWIZW010000012.1:0-328293 GCA_963840695.1 uncultured Acidimicrobiia bacterium | reverse complement strand
CCCGAAATAGCTACAGATACCTCAGCCCTCGAGACGACCGGCTCACCTTGACGCGTGCAAACCATCGGCACGGAAGATAGAGAATCGCCACGACCGCGACGAACACGAGATAAAGGAGCGGCAGACTCCATCGCTCGCCGGCGGGAATCGAGACGAACGGCGCGGTCGCGAAGCGGCTGCCGTTGGCGCTACCGTCGCGGATGAACCACACCAGCAGCGCCATCGCGTGGATGAGCGGAATGTGCAGCAGGTAGTAGAACATCGGCACGCGGCCGAACGTCGCCGAGCACGTCGGCCAGCCACCCTGCGCGCGCGTTCGGCCAGCGGCAACAGGGCGATCGTCGGTCCCAGCGTCATCAGCAGGAAGAGCGGCGAGGCTGGATACTTCTGCTGGTTGAGGAAGCGAAAGAGCGCCGGCGGCGCATCGGGCGGCGCGGGCGCGACAGAGCACGCCTAGTCCGGCCGCCACCACGAAGAGGCCCGTCGCACGACCAACCCGATCGCTCAGGCAGACGTCGTCGCCGCTCGGCAGGCTCGCGCGCCATGGATCGCGCCAAAGGCATACCCCGCAGCCATGACGCCCACCCACGGCACCAGGCTATAAAGCACGGCGACCGACGGGCCCGTCTGGCCGATCCTCACTTCGGCCCCGATCGGATAGATGAAATTTCCAGCACCTGATGCACCGCCACCGGCAGCGCCTGGCCGAGCGGTTCGAACATGTCCTGGAAGACGATGACGACTAGCCCGATGATTCCGATGGCCCGCGTCGGAAGCCGGACCAGCCCCGCGAGCAGGATCATGCACCAGCCCAACATCCAGATGACGCCGGCCAGCAGAAACTGAGAGTAGTCGAGGCCGAACGTCCACGAGGCCCAGGATCACGGTGAGCTCGAGCAGGACGAGCAGCAAGCCACGCGTGACGAGATAGCGAGCAACGCGTAAGTCCGCGCTCCAGGTGCCGCGGTCACCCGCGCCGGAGCGGAGCGACTGCCCATACCAGGAACGCCTGACGTGCCGGCCAGAAAAACGAAGGCCGGGGCAGCGGATGTGGGTGATCCACCGGGTGAAGTACACCCCAGGGTTCCGGGCCCCCCGGCCGGCACCCCGGCGTAAGCGCCTCACATGGTCAAGCGCCATCAGGATCATCACGGCGCCGCGGACGATGTCGATCGATTGGAGCCGATGCGAGCTCGCGTGCTCATGATTCACGCTCCCGGCGCAAGGCTGCGGCTCAGCGAATCGCCGAGCCGGTTCCGGTGGCAGCAGCACGTTGACGCCGTCGGCGCGCAGCCTCCGGGTCACGTCCGCCGCGTCCGCTGGCGGCAGATGAATGGCGACAATCCCACGCGGCCGATCGCGTCGGCGACGAAGCGGCGGCGCGCGTCGTCGAGGACGTACCAGAACGGCAGCAGCGCGACGTCCACCTTGGGCAGGTTCCGCAGGAGGCCAAAGTTGTCACCGGCCGGATCGGCGTCGCCGACGTCGAGCGCCGGCGTCGCCTCGCCGATGAGGAAGCCGAGATGCTGCTCGGGCAGCCGCCGGGTCGGATTGTGGCGGATGCGCAACACCCGCACGGTGAACGGCCCGACCGTCACGGCCTCGAATTGTCCGGGCGTAGGCAAGATGGCTCGCAAGCGCTGAACGGGCGGATCGAGCGGCGACGGCGCGCGCCCGCACCACCCACCTCGGGCGAGGACACGAGCACGGCGTGGCCGTTGCGCGTCAGGTGGGCGGCGACGGCCTCGGGACTGAAATGATCCTCGTGCCAGTGCGTGATGAGGATCGCATCGACGGCGTCGTAGGGCGCACTCGCGCTCTCCAGCCGTGCCCGCTTCATCAGCCGGGCTGGTCGCGTAGGGCGGGATTCCGTCGCGGATCGGCGCATCGATCAGAAACCGCTGGCCCTCGACCGTCACCAGCACCCGCATTCGCGACGTAGCGAATCGCCGGCGGGCTTGGCACCGGCGTCTGTGCGCCCATGCTCGAGGTGCTGGCGAGCGTCGCGGCGAGCACGCCAAAGGTCAGGCGAACGCGCATACGTTTACCGGTTCACCGGCCGCGCAGAATCCTGGCTTGATTGCGCAGGATCCTCGCCTGATTCGCTCTGATCGTCTTCTGCCCGGCCAGCAAGGCGTCGAGCTTCTGCTGATTGGCGAGGAGCTTCTTCTGGTTGCCGAGAATCCGAGCCTGATTCCTGAGGATCGCCTTCTGATTCGCGAGCACGCGCGTGTCGGACATGTCAGGCTCCATCAATCGGAATTGACGGACGCCCTGGATGGACGTCCAGCATCCGACCGCCAGAGGCTATAACAGATTGCGGGATTCCGCGCAGTCGGCCCCGCGGCGCCGTTCGTCGCATAAGATCATTCGGGCGCGCGACTCGCGCACTCGCAGCAATACGTAAAGTCCTGCCGCCGAACCAGTTGACGCTTGCCGATAAGACTGGTCATGTCGCCCTGCACCTTGATCTTGCCGGCCATGAAGGCCTGCATCCCGGCCTGCGGGTTGCCCTCGACGAAGATCGCCTTGGCGGTCGGCGTAGTCGAGGGTCACGGTGAGGTCGGCGCTCGTCGAGGTGGCCGATGTCCATCTTCAGCTCGCCGCTCGGAGGTGTCCATGTGGGCGTTGATCGTGCCGTCGCCGAAGGGGCACCTCGGTGATCACCTGGTTCATCTGACCTTGTGCGGCCGGGGCTGCCGCTTGCCGGCGACTCCTCGCGGATCTTCTTGGCCGCTGCCATCCACTCGTCGGTCAGGAACGGGTACTTCGCCACCGTGGAACTCCTTTGGGTGTGCTCGGGTGGAGGGCGCCGGGACGCTAGCGCACCGGCTGTTGAGCGTGGTCAGCGAGCAGCTGTGCGGCGGTCGCGGGACCGCAGGTCGGCCGCGCGATCTCCTCGGAGGCGGCGAGCGAGCACACCACCTGGCGGCCGACGAAGGCCGGCCAGCTCGTCGACGTCGATGTCGAGCCGGCCCGGTCCGGTGGAAGTGGGCGAACCAGCCGACGGTCGCCGAGCACCGCGTAGGCGAGCAGGCGCGGGTCCTCGTCGCGGATCGAGCCCGGCGTCGATGCCGGCTCGACGATGCGCTCGGTGTCGTCGGCGTGGACCTCGGTCCCGGCCGGATGTCGTCGACGAACTCCCGGTCGACGTTCTCGACCGCGATGAGGGCGAAGGACTGGGCGTGGGCGGCCATGAACCGCACCGACGCCTCGGAGCCCTGGCGGAGCCGCACGAGCGGGTCGGCGTCGGGGTCCATCGCCGCGCGCCTGGGCCCGGCGCAGGCGCAGGCGGACTCGGCGGCGAGGTCGCGGAAGACCGCCTCCTTGGTCTCGAAGTACCAGTAGAAGAGCCCCTTGGCGACGCCCGCCTCGCGGCAGATGTCGACGATCCGCGTCTCGGCGTAGCCCCGCTCGGCGAACAGGCGCGCGGCGGCGTCGAGGAGCTGCTCCTTGCGCTCGACGCCCTGGGTGGTGAGCCGGCGGTCGGGATCGGGCACGGTGGCAGCCAAGCAGCCACTTGACCCGGGGGTCAATGTCGGCGCTCTAGCCTCGCCGCCGATGGGGGGTCACCACGGGCCGAGCGGCTCGAGAACCGCGAGCGGAACCCGAAGTGGAAGAACCCGCCGCTGCTGATCGACATGTCGATCTGCATCAACTGCGACACGTGCATCCGGCACTGCCCGCCGCAGTTCGGGGCGATCTTCAACCACGGGATGGACGTGATCATCATCCCGGAGCTCTGCTCGGGCTGCGACAAGTGCCTCGACCCTGCCCGGTCGACTGCATCTACCCCGACCCCGACTGGAAGCCCGCGCCCGAGGACTGGTGGGAGGAGCCGAAGAACGATGACCCGTACCGCTGATGACGACACGCCGGCCGGTGATGGCCGGGGCGGAGGCCTGGTCTTCGCCGGCCGGTGGGCCGCACGGGGCGCTGGTGCTGCACGGGTTCACCGGCAACCCGAACTCGATGCGGGGCGTGGCCGAGGCGCTGGCCGGCGCCGGCTTCGCCGTCGAGCTGCCCCGCCTGCCCGGGCACGGCACCGACATCGAGGACATGCTCGACACGACCTTCGCCGACTGGTCGGCTGCGGCGGAGGACGCCCTGGCGCGCTCCGCGACCGGCTCGGTGACGGTGGGCGGGTCGTCGTCGCCGGCCTGTCGATGGGGGGACTGCTCACCGTGTGGCTCGCGACGCGGCACGACGACCTCGCCGGCATCGCCTGCATCAACGCGGTCGTCGAGCCCGCGGGTCCGATGGGCGACCTCGTCGACGAGGCGATCGCCGCGGGCACAGAGGTCTTCCCCGGGATCGGCTCCGACATCGCCGATCCCGACAGCGCCGAGACCGACTACCCCGGCACACCGCTGCGCGCCCTGCGCACGCTGCTCGACCGCCGTCGACGAGCTGCAACGCCGACCTGGGTCGGGTCACGCTGCCCGGTGCTCGTCCTCAACTCGCCCGAGGACCACGTCGTCCGCCGTCCAACAGCGACCACCTGGCCGCGGTCGGTCGCCGGCCCGGTCGAGCGTGTGACCCTCGAGCGCAGCTACCACGTCGCCACGCTCGACTTCGACAAGGAGATCGTCGAGCAGCGCATCGTCGACTTCGCCACAAGCGTCGACGTAGTCGTCGCCGACCCGAGGCTCGGCGGCGAACTGGCCGATGGGTTCGGCGACGGTCCTTCGAGGCTGCCGCGCCGCGCCGACGCTCGACCCGCGACGAGGTGGCCCACGTGGCCCGCCTCGCCCGCCTGGAGCTGACCGAGGAGGAGCTCGACCTGTTCACCGGGCAGCTGGCCGCCGTGCTCGAGCACGCCGAGGACGTCGAGGCCCTCGACGTGGCCGGCGTGCCGCCCACCGCGCACCCCTTCGAGCTCGTCAACGTGCTCCGCCCCGACGAGGTCCGCCCCGGCCTCGATCGCGACGAGGTCCTCGCCGCCGCCCCGGCGGTGGAGGACCACCGCTTCAAGGTCCCCCCGATCCTCGGCGAGGAACCGTGACCGCGCGTCGGAGATCGCGGCGGCCGTCCGGAGCGGCGGCCGGTCCGCCGCCGAAGTGGTCGAGGAGCACCTCGCCCGCATCGAGGAGCGCGAGCCCGAGCTCCACGCCTTCAACCTCGTCCTCGCCGACGAGGCCCGGGCCGCCGCCGCCGAGCTCGACCGCCGCGTCGCCGCGGGCGAGGACGCCGGGCCCGCTGGCCGGCGTGCCCGTCGCCCTCAAGGACAACATGGCGACCCGGGGCATCCCGACCACGTGCTCGTCGCGGATCCTCGAAGGGTGGCGCCCGCCGTACGACGCGACCGTCGTGCGCCGGCTGCGGGAGGCAGGCGCGATCCTCGTCGGGAAGACGAACCTCGACGAGTTCGCCATGGGCTCGTCGACGGAGAACTCGGCGTTCGGCCCGACCCGCAACCCGCACGACCCGACCCGTGTGCCCGGTGGGTCCTCGGGTGGCAGCGCGGCGGCCGTCGCCGCCGGCTTCGCCGCCCTCGCCCTCGGCTCCGACACCGGCGGATCGATCCGCCAGCCCGCCGCGCTCTGCGGCGTCGTGGGCGTGAAGCCGACCTATGGCGCCGTCTCGCGCTACGGCCTCGTGGCGTTCGCGTCGAGCCTCGACCAGATCGGCCCGTTCACGACGACGGTCGCCGACGCCGCCCTCGCCCTCGAGGTGATCGGCGGGCACGACCCCCTCGACTCGACGTCGATCCCGCAGCCCGGCGCCGTCGCTGCTCGACGGTCTCGACCGCGGCGTCGAGGGGCTCAGGGTCGGCGTCATCCGCGAGCTCGACGGCGAGGGCATCGACGCCGACGTGCAGTCACGCGTGCGCGAGGCCGCCGACGTCCTCACCGCCGCCGGCGCCAAGGTCGACGAGGCGTCGGTGCCGGCCGCGGTGTACGGGCTGTCCGCCTACTACCTGATCGCCCCGGCCGAGGCGTCGTCGAACCTCGCCCGCTACGACGGCATCCGCTACGGCCTCCGCGTCGACGCCCCGACGACCGGGGAGCTGTACGACCGCACGCGCACCGCCGGCTTCGGCGCCGAGGTGAAGCGGCGGATCATGCTCGGCACCTACGCGCTCTCGGCCGGCTACTACGACGCCTATTACGGCAAGGCCCAGCAGGTGCGCACGTTGATCATCCGCGACTTCGCCGCCGCCTACGCGCAGTTCGACCTCCTCCTCGCACCGACGTCGCCGTGCGAGGCCTTCCGGCTCGGCGACAAGACCGCCGACCCGCTGACCATGTACCTCAACGACGTCTGCACGATCCCGTCGAACCTGAGCGGGCAGCCGGCCGTCTCGGTCCCGTTCGGCACGGGCGACGAGGACCTGCCCATCGGCGTCCAGGTCCTGGCCCCCAGCCTGGGCGAGGCGACGATGCTGCGAGCCGCAGCCGTCCTGGAAGGAGCGGCGCCGTGAGCGAGCCCGTCGGGCGAGCAAATTGTTCGTACGAGCGATGGTGCGCCAATGAGCGAGTGGGAGACCGTCATCGGGCTCGAGGTGCACGTCGAGCTGGCCACGGCGACGAAGATGTTCTGCGGCTGCCCCAACGTGTTCGGCGACGAGCCGAACACGAACATCTGCCCCGTCTGCCTCGGCCTGCCGGGCTCGCTGCCCGGTGCTCAACGAGCGGGCCGTGGAGCTGGCGGCCCGCGTCGGCCTCGCGCTGCAGTGCGACGTGCTCCCGAGCGTGTTCGCACGGAAGAACTACTTCTATCCCGACATGCCGAAGGACTACCAGATCACCCAGTACGACCGGCCGATCAACCTGGCCGGCTGGCTCGACCTCCCCTCGGGCCTGCGCGTCGGGATCACCCGAGCGCACCTCGAGGAGGACACCGGCAAGTCGACCCACGTCGGCACGAGCGGCCGGATCCACGGCGCCGAGCACAGCCTCATCGACTACAACCGCGCCGGGGTGCCGCTGCTCGAGGTCGTGTCCGAGCCCGACATCCGCACCGCCGATCAGGCCCGTGAGTACGTGGCCGAGCTGCGGGCCGTGCTCCTCGCCGTCGGCGCCTCCGACGCCAAGATGGAGGAGGGCTCGATGCGGGTCGACGCCAACGTCTCGGTCCGGCGCGGGAGCGACGCGCCCTTCGGGACGCGGTGCGAGATCAAGAACGTCAACTCGTTGCGGTCGCTTGGTCGGGCCATCGAGTACGAGGCCCGGCGCCAGGCCGACCTCCTCGACGCCGGCGAGGCGATCGTCCAGGAGACGCGCCACTGGGACGAGGAAGCGGGCCGGACCAGGCCGGGACGGCGCAAGGAGGAGGCCGAGGACTACCGCTACTTCCCCGAGCCCGACCTCGTGCCGGTCGAGCCCAACACCGCCTGGCTCGGCGCGCTGCGATCGAACCTGGCGTCCCTGCCGGCGGAGCGCCGGGCGAGGCTGGCCGTGGCCGCCGGCGTCGCCCCGACCGACGCCGCCGTCGCGTTGCTCGTCCAGCGCGACCAGGACGGCCTGGCGCTGGCCGGCATCGCCGCCGGCGGCGAGCCGGGGCGCGTCCTCACCCACGTCGAGCACGACGTGCCCGCCGACGCCTCGGGGTCGTTCGACCCCGGTGCCCTCGCCGCCGTCGTGGCCATGGAGGCGGCCCGGACGCTCACCGCCACGCAGGCGAAGGAGGTGCTGCGCACGATCGCCGAGCGGGGTGGCTCCGCCGACGCGGCGGCGGTCGCCGCCGAGCTCGGGTTCGAGGCGATGGACAGCAGCGAGCTCGAGCGGCTCGTCGACGAGGCCATCGCCGCCAACGAGACGGCGTGGGCGAAGTTCGTCGCCGGCAACGACAAGGCGGCCGGGGCCCTCACCGGTCACGTCATGAAGGCGACCAGGGGCCAGGCCGACGGCAAGGCCATCGCCGAGCTGCTCACCGCCAAGAAAGCCGCCGTCCAACCCTGACCCGCCACCCGTTGATCGGACGCGAGCGCGTCATTTCGGCGCGCTCGCTTCCAACGAACGCAGTAGACCGTCGGGCGTGGGGGTCGACGTACGTTCCATCAAGCCCGACGAAGGGGACTCGCTGTCGCGGATGCTCTTCACTGCCTTCGGGGAGACGCCGACCGACGAGAAGGTTCGCGACGACCTGGAGTGGGCCGAGCTCGACCGGCTCCTCGGCGCCGAGGAGGACGGGCGCTGGGTCGGCGCCGCCGGCGCCTACACCTTCACCATGACGCTCCCGGGCGGCACGACCCTGCCCGTCGCCGGCGTGACGTGGGTCGGGGTCCTGCCCACGCACCGCCGCCGCGGGGTCCTCACCGCCATGATGGACTTCCAGCTCGACGACATCGCCGCCCGCGGCGAGGCCGTCGCCGTGCTCACCGCGTCGGAGGCCCCGATCTACGGGCGGTTCGGCTACGGGCTCGCCTCGCGGTTGTGGAAGGTGCGCATCGACACCAGGGACGGTCTCGACCTGCAGGCGCAACCGGCGACGGGTGGGCGGTTGCGCATGATCGACGTCGAGGAGGCGAAGACCGTCCTGCCGGCGGTGTACGACGCCGTCCGCACCACCCGCGTCGGCGAACTGACGCGGCCGGCGACGTGGTGGGACGGGCTGTGGCGCGATCCCGAGTACCGGCGCGACGACGCCTCCCATCGCTTCGACGTGGTCCACGAGCAGGCCGACGGCGTCATCGACGGGTACGCCTCCTACCGCATCAAGCAGGACTGGGACTTCTCGCTCCCGCGCGGCGAGGTGCGGACCCGGGACTGCGTGGCCGCCGACCCCGAGGTCGAGGCGGCCCTCCTGGCCTACCTCGCCGACATCGATCTGACGACGTCGGTGACCAGCTGGGCCCGCCCGGTCGACGATCCCTTCGCCCTGCGCCTCGCCGACTGGCGCCGGTACAAGGTCGAGACCGTGCACGACCACCTCTGGGCGCGCATCCTCGACGTCCCCGTCGCCTTCTCCGCCCGCCGGTACGAGAGCCCGGGCACGGTCGTGCTCGCCGTCGACGACGCCTTCCGGCCGGCCGTGGGCGGGCGGTACCGCCTCACCGTCGACGACGACGGCATCGGCACGTGCGAACGGGTCGGCGACCTCGAGGGCGCCGCCGACCTCCGCGTCGACGCCCCTGGCCTCGGCTCGCTCCTGCTCGGCGATGTCCGCCCCAGCCAGCTCGTCCGAGCCGGTCGCGCCACCGCGTCGAGTCCCGACGCCCTGACGACCGCCGACAACATCTTCCCGACCGCCACCCCACCCTGGTCGACCATGGGCTTCTAGATCCTCGCCGTCGAACCAGAGGTTCGACGGCGAACTCATGGCGCAGCCTCCGGGCGGCACTCGGGCGGAGCCTCGCCGGCGGTGCCGGCCGCAGCCGGCTCTGCCGGCGAGGACGCCTGAGTGCCGTCCGAAGGACGGCGCCTATCAGCTCGCCGTCGAACCTCTGGTTCGACGGCGAGAGGTCGTGGCGCCTTCGATGGCCCAGGCGGTGCCGCGCCAGCGGATCACGAGGGGGACGAGGCGGGCGGCCATGAAGGCGCCGATCGCCATCCAGAGCCAGCCGAGCCCGGCGCCGGAGACGAGGACGAGCGTGCCGGCGACGGCGAACACGGCGGCGGCGGCGACCATGGCGACGGCGAGGAAGCGGAGGTCACCGGCGCCGATCAACAGACCGTCGAGGGCGAACACGAGGCCGTTGAGGGGTTGGAAGGCGGCGACGAACCACAGGACGAGCCCGGCCTGGTCGATGACGGCAGGGTCGTCGGTGAACACCGACGGCAGCACGCCGTGGAGCGCGGCCACGGCCGCGCCGGCCCCGAGACCGGCGAGCACGCCGAGCTCGAGGATCCGGTTGCCCGCGGCTCGGGCGGAGGCGGCGTCGGACGCGCCCAGCAGGCGGCCGACCGTCGCCTGGGCGGCGATGGCGAGGGCGTCGAGGGCGAGCGCCAGCGCGCTCCAGACCTCGAAGGCGATCTGGTGGGCGGCGACCTGGGCCGTGCCCATGCGGGCAGCCACGGCGGTGGCGAGCACGAGTGCGCTGCGCAGGGCCGAGGTCCGCATGACCAGGGCGCCGGCCACGACCAGGAGCCGCCGGAGCGACGACCACTCGGGCCGCAGCCGGGCCTCGTGGCGTCGAGCAGGGCGCCCGACGGCGCGGACGTACACCGCGGCCGCGCCCCACTGGACGGCGACGGTCGTGAGCGCGGAGGCGCCGACACCGAAGCCGAAGCCGTAGATGAGGACGACCTCGGCGACGAGGTTGACGCCGGCCGACCCGATCGAGACGGCCAACGGCGTGCGGGTGTCCTGGAGGCCGCGCAGGTACCCGGTCCCGGCGAGGGCGCCGAGCAGCGCCGGGAGGCCGAACAGGGAGATGCGGAGGTACAGCAGGGCGTGGCCGGCCACCTCGCCGTCGGCGCCGAGCAGGTCGACGAGGGCGGGGGACAGCACGAACACGACGAGCGCCAGGCCCCAGCCGAGCAGCCAGGCCAGCCAGAGCCCCTGGACCGCTTCGTGGGCCGCGGCCCGTTCCTCCCCGGCGCCGAGCAGCCGGGCCACGGTGCCCGTCGTGCCGTAGGCGAGGAAGATGCACAGGGCGTGGAGCGAGAGCAGCACCGAGGAGGCGATCGCCACGCCGGCGAGCTCCGGTGTGCCGAGGTGCCCGACGACGGCGGTGTCGGCGAGGACGTACAGCGGCTCGGCGACGAGCGCGCCGAAGGCCGGCACGGCGAGTCGGAGGATCTGGCGATCCCAGGGCGAACGCCCGATCAACCGACCTCGCTGTCCTCGAGCCGGGTCACGGTCCCCTCGAGGGACAGGACCCACGGCGCGCCGTCGGGCCCGAGGGCGATGGCGACCGGTCGCTCGACCCGCGCTCCCGTGTCGAGCAGACGGGGCGGCTCGGTGTCGCTCCCGGCGCGGAAGGCCATGATCCGGCCCTTGCAGAAGTCGGTGAACAGGAACCAGCCGTCGAGCTCCGGGGTGAGGCTGCCGCGCACGACGACGCCGGCCACGACCGCACAGAACCCGCCGCGGTGCCCGTAGCTGTGCACCGGCTCCAGACGACGCCCGGGCACACGGCCACCCTCGAAGGCCGCCGTGCCTTCACGGTGGTCCCAGCCCAGGTTGGCGCCGGGGCTCCGACTGTCGGCGGCGGCGAGGATGTCGAGCTCCTCCCAGCACGACTGGCCCACGTCGCCGAGCCAGAGGTCGCCCGTCGCGGTGTCGAAGCTGAGCCGGAACGGGTTGCGCACCCCGAGCACCCAGATCTCGGGCCGCCACCCGTCGCGGCCCACGAACGGGTTGTCGGGTGGGACCGCGTACGGCTCCGGGTCACCGGGGGTCGGATCGATGCGCACGATCTTCCCGAGCAGGGTGCCGCCGTCCTGAGCGTTCCCGTTCGGGTCGCCGAGCCCGCCACCGTCGCCGAACCCGGCGTACAGGTAGCCGTCGGGCCCGAAGGCGAAGGCGCCGCCGTGGTGCATGGGCGAGGTCGGGTGGTCGACCTCGAGCACGACGACCTCGGCGGCCGCGACCGGCAGCCCCTCGCCGTCGAGGGGGTAGGCGGTGATGACGTCGTCCTGGGCCCGATCGGTGCGGTACACGTACAGCCAGTCGCCGTCGGGATCGACCTCCAGCCCGAGCAGCCCGCCGTCGCCCTGACTGCTGCGTGTCGGCGCTGAGGTCGAGGACGACGTCGCGCCCGATGCGGTCGCCCTCGACGACGCGGATCCGCCCGCCGCGCTCGCCGAGGAAGGCCCGGGTGCCGCCGACGGGATCGACGGCGAGGGCCGCCGGTGCCGTCACGGAGCCGATGGGCCGGGTCACCAGGCCCCCCTTCGACGGTGGCCGGTCGGCCCGCAGCACGACGTAGGGCCGCGCGCAGTCGCGGTCGGTCGCCGCTCGGCTCGGCGTCGGGCCGTCGTCGGCGCGGTCGGCGGCGACGGCGATGCCGCCGGCGCCGGCGCCGACGAGCGCCAGCGACGGCGAGGAGGAGGGCGACGATCCGGCCGCCGGCGCACGTTCCTAGCGCTGAGGAGGCGCGGCGGCCTCGGTGGCGGCTTCCGCCTCGGCGATGGCGGCGTCGCTGACCTGGCTCCGCAGGATCGGCACGCACAGGACGCCGAGGCCGGCGCACACCCAGAACGTCGAGCGGAGCCCGAACGCCGACGCCAGCAGACCGCCGAGGAGCGCGCCCAGCGGCATCGTGCCCCAGGCCACCAGCCGGTACCCGGCGTTGACGCGGCCGAGCATGGCGTCGGGGACGATGCGCTGGCGCAGGGAGACGGTGATCACGTTCCAGACGACGTTGACGACGCCCGCGATCAGCAGGGCGGCGGCGAAGGCCGAGACGGAGGTCGTCAACGCCGGCGTCAGCCCGGCGATCGGGAAGATGCACGAGCGCGACGGTGAGGGCCCGGGTGCGGCCGAGGGTCCGCTCGGTCCACGGCGCGATGGCCGAGCCGATGAGGGCGCCGACGGCGCTCATCGTCAGCAGGAGCCCGAAGCCGGTGCCCGACAGCCCCATCGGCCCGGGGTCGACGACGAAGAGCGGGATGACGGCGAACTGCGCGGTGAAGGCCAGGTTCGAGACGCCGACGCAGATGGCGAGGGTGCGGAGGACCCGATGGCGGGCGAGGTAGCGGATGCCGTCGGCGATGTCGCGGCGGATCGTCGGCGGCGCCGCACCCCGATCGGGACGGAACGAGCCGCGGAGGGTCACGAGCACGAGGGCGGCGACGGCGTAGGCGGCGGCGCTGCCCCACAGGGCGAGGGCGGCGCTGATGGCGACGAGCACGCCGCCGAGCGGGGGCCCGATGAACTGGTTGGCCGTCAGCTCGACGGCGTAGAGCCGGCTGTTGACGCGGGCGAGGTGGTCGGGGCCGGCGACGGCGGGCACGATCGACTGCGCCGCGGTGTCGAACAGGGTCTCGCCGGTGCCCAGGGCGAAGGAGACGAGGTACAGGGCCCACAGCGCCTCGTTGTCGCTGGCGACGAGCACGGCGAGCGCGGCGATGAACGCGGCGCGGCCGACGTTGACGAGGGTCATCGTCCGCCGCCGGTCGAGGCGGTCGGCCAGGGCGCCGGCCGGCAGCGCGAACAGCAGCCAGGGCAGGCGGCCGACGAGGGTGACGGCGGCGAACGCCCCCGGGTCGCGGGTGATCCCCAGGGCGATGAGCGGCACGGCGATGAGGAACACCCCGTCGGCGAGGTTCGACATGCCCGACGAGGCGATGAGCCGGACGATCGGCGTCAACCACCGTGTCCGGCTCCTGCGATGCCGGTACCGCGGCGGTGCAGCCGTCGTCGTCACGCCTCCTCCAGGTCGAGCCACTTCTCGAGTCGGGGGATCTGGACCTCCGCCAGGGCCGCCAGCACCGCGCCCGGCTCGTCGACGCGGACCAGCGCTCCGGCGTGCTCTGGCCGCACGAAGCCGAACGCGACGGCGTCGGTGAGCCACGTCACCAGGCCGTCCCAGGCGCCGGCCACGTCGAGCAGGGCGACGGGCTTGGCGATGATGCCGAGCTGGTTCCAGGTCAGGACCTCGGCCAGCTCCTCGAGCGTGCCGAGCCCGCCGGGGAGGGCGACGAAGGCGTCGGCGAGGTCGTACATGAGCCGCTTGCGCTCGTGCATCGACGCCGACCTCGTGGAGCTCGGTGAGCCGGGCATGGCCGACCTCGCGGCGGAACAGGCCCTTGGGGATGACGCCGATGACCTCGCCGCCGGCGCCGAGGCAGGCGTCGGCGAGCGTGCCCATCAGCCCGACGGCGCCCCCGCCGTACACGACACCGACGCCGGCGCCGGCCAGCGCCTCGCCGAGCTCCGCGTGCCGCGGCACGGAAGCGGGGATCGGTCCCCGCGGACGACCCGCAGAAGACGCACACCCGGTCGAGCTCGGTCACGGTCGTTGGAAGCTAGCTCCGTTGATGGGCAGGGCCAGGATGCCGCCCCCGAGCGGGCACGAGAGTCCCGTTGGTGGAGCGCGGGGCGGCGCTCGTAGCCTGCCCGGCATGGCCGATGACGGGATGAAGCACCGCAGCCGCGAGGTCACCGACGGTTACGAGCGGGCCCCCGCCCGGGCCATGTTGCGGGCCGTCGGGATGACCGACGACGACTGGGACAAGCCCCAGGTCGGCGTGTGCAGCAGTTGGAACGAGGTCACGCCCGTGCAACATGCCGCTCGACCGCCTGGCCAAGCGGTCGAAGGAGGGCGTGCGGGCGGCCGGGGGGTTCCCGCTCGAGTTCGTGACGATCGCTGTCTCCGACGGGATCTCGATGGGTCACGAGGGCATGCGCGCCTCGCTCGTCTCGCGCGAGGTCATCGCCGACTCGGTCGAGACCGTCATGCACGCCGAGCGCTTCGACGCGCTGGTGACCTTCGCCGGGTGCGACAAGAGCCTGCCGGGCATGTTGATGGCGGCGGCCCGCCTGAACGTCCCCGCCGTGTTCCTCTACGGCGGGTCCATCCTGCCGGGGCACCTCGACGGGCGGGCCCTCGACATCGTGAGCGTGTTCGAGGCCGTGGGCGCCCACGCCGCCGGCACGATGTCGGCAGAGGAGCTCAAGGCCATCGAGTGCAACGCCTGCCCGACCGAGGGCAGCTGCGCCGGGATGTTCACCGCCAACACCATGGCCGCCGTCGCCGAGGCGATCGGCATGAGCCTGCCGGGCTCGGCGAGCCCGCCCGCCGTCGACAGCCGGCGCGACGACTTCGCCTACGCCTCGGGCGCGGCGGTCGTCCACCTGCTCGAGCTCGGCCTCCGCCCTCGCCAGATCATGACGAAGGAGGCGTTCGAGAACGCCATCGCCGTCGTGATGGCGCTCGGCGGGTCGACCAACGCCGTGTTGCACCTGCTCGCCATCGCCAACGAGGCCCAGGTCGAGCTGGAGCTGGAGGACTTCAACCGCGTTGCCGAACGAGTGCCGCACATCGCCGACATGACGCCGGGCGGGAAGTACCACATGGCCGACCTCGATCGGGTCGGTGGCGTGCCCATGGTGATGGCGCACCTGCTCGACGCCGGCCTCCTCTACGGCGACTGCCTGACGGTCACCGGCCGCACCGTGGCGGAGAACCTCGCCGAGCTCGATCCGCCGGCGCCCGACGGCACCGTCATCCACCCGTTGTCGGCGCCGATCCACGCCGTCGGGGGCATCGCCGTGCTGCGCGGTTCGCTGGCACCCAAGGGCGGCGTGGTCAAGGTCGCCGGCCTCACCTTCGAGCGCTTCGAGGGCACCGCCGCCGTGTTCGACGGCGAGGACGGCGCGATGGAGGCCATCCTCGCCGGCCGCATCGAGCCGGGCACCTGCGTCGTCATCCGCTACGAGGGCCCGAAGGGCGGGCCGGGCATGCGGGAGATGCTGGCCGTCACCGGCGCGATGAAGGGGGCGGGGCGGGGCGGGGACTGCGCCCTCGTCACCGACGGGCGCTTCTCCGGCGGCACCCACGGGTTCTGCATCGGCCACGTCGCCCCCGAGGCGGTCGACGGCGGCCCCATCGCCTTCGTCCGCGACGGCGACCGGATCGTCATCGACGTCGCCGCCAGGACCGTCGATCTCGACGTCGCCCCCGACGAGCTCGCTCGCCGCCGACAGGACTGGAAGGCACCGGAGCCGCGCTACACGACCGGTGTGCTCGCGAAGTACGCCAAGCTGGCGCAGGGCGCAGAGCGCGGCGCGATCACCGGCTGACGTCGGAGGCGGTCATCGACACGGCGCCGGGTTCGGCCAGGTTGCCGACGGCCGCCGTCATCTGGAAGGATGATCGGCCGTGACCACCGCCCGGATCCTCGTAGGCACGCCGCGCACGTAGCGAAACCTCGACCTACGTGCGCCCAACGACCTCCCCGCCGGGGGGTCGTCGTCGTTTTCGGACCCGGGCACCTGCCCAGCTGAGCGGAACGGAAGACCCATGCGATTGAACGGTGGCCAGGCCCTGATCCGAGCGCTCGAGCTCGAAGGCGTGGAGGTGCTCTTCGGGTTGCCCGGCGGGTGCATCCTGCCGGTCTACGACCCCCTCCTCGACAGCCCGCTCCGCCACATCCTCGTGCGCCACGAGCAGGGCGCCGGGCACATGGCCGAGGGCTACGCCCACGTGACCGGACGACCCGGCGTCGCCATGGTGACCTCAGGCCCGGCGGCGACGAACATCGTCACCCCGCTGTGCGACGCGTTCATGGACTCGATCCCGATGGTCGTGATCACCGGCCAGGTGCCGACCGGCGCCATCGGCACCGACGCCTTCCAGGAGTGCGACACGATCGGCATCACCCGGTCGGTCACCAAGCACAACGAGCTCGTGACCTCGGCCCAGGACATCCCGCGGGCGGTGCGCGAGGCGTTCCACATCGCCACCACCGGTCGCCCGGGGCCGGTCCTGCTCGACATCCCGAAGGACATCGTCGATCCCCGCAACCCCAACTCGGCGATGGACTGGTACTGGCCGAGCGACGACGAGCTGCGTGAAGGTCTCCCCGGCTACCGGCCGAACATGAAGGGCCACCCCCGCAAGATCCGCGAGGCGGCCGAGCTCATCCTCGCCTCGGAGCGGCCGGTCCTCTACGTCGGCGGCGGCATCCTCAAGGCCAGGGCGGCCGAGGCCCTGCGCGAGCTGGCCGAGCTGTGCGACATCCACGTCGTCACCACCCTGATGGCACGCGGCGCCTTCCCCGACAGCCACCCGCTCTGCCTCGGCATGCCGGGCATGCACGGCAACTACACCGCGGTCACCGCCGATGCAGAAGGCCGACCTCCTCATCGCCCTCGGGTCGCGCTTCGACGACCGGGTCACCGGCCGGGTCGGCACCTTCGCCCCCGACGCGAAGATCATCCACGCCGACATCGACCCGGCCGAGCTCGGCAAGGTCCGCCGGCCCGACGTGCCGATCGTCGGCGACTGCCGGCTCGTGATCGAGGACCTCGTCGCCGCCATCAAGCACCTGCTCGACGGCGGCTCGTCGTTCCCCGACCGGACGGCCTGGAAGCAGACGATCTCGGGCTGGCAGGAGAAGCACCCGCTCAGCTACCGGCAGTCCGATCCGGGCGACGCCCTCAAGCCGCAGTTCGTGCTCGAGCAGCTGCGCGACAACACGCCCGGACGACTGCATCGTCGCCTCGGGCGTCGGCCAGCACCAGATGTGGACGTCGCAGTACTGGAAGTTCGACCACCCCTACACGTGGGTCAACTCCGGCGGCCTCGGGACGATGGGCTTCGCCGTGCCTGCGGCGATCGGCGCCAAGGTGGGCCGGCCCGACGCCATGGTCTGGGCGGTCGACGGCGACGGTTGCTTCCAGATGACCGCCCAGGAGCTCGTGACCGCCGCGGCCGAGCGCATCCCGGTGAAGATCGCCATCCTCAACAACGCCTACCTCGGCATGGTGCGCCAGTGGCAGGAGATGTTCTACGAGGAGCGCTACTCCGAGGTGTACCTGTCGCCCGACCTGCCCGACTACAAGCTGTGGGCCGAGGCGATGGGCTGCGTCGGCATGCGGGTCGAGTCGCCCGAGGAGGTCGAGTCCGCCATCCAGAAGGCGAACGAGATCGACGACCGGCCGGTCGTCATCGAGTTCCGCACCGACAGCGCCGAGAAGGTGTTCCCGATGGTGCCCGCCGGGGCGTCGAACGACGACATCATCACCGACCCGAAGCTCGGCGAGGGGTTCGTCCAGTGAGCACGTCGCGGACGGCGTCAGCCACCACATCCTGTCGGTCACGGTCGTGAACCAGGCCGGCGTGCTCGCCCGCGTCGCCGGCCTGTTCGCCCGGCGGGGCTTCAACATCTTCAGCCTGGCGGTGGCCCCGACCGAGGACGAGCGCTTCAGCCGCATCACGATCGTCGTCGACGTCGAGTCGTCGCCGCTCGAGCAGATCACCAAGCAGCTGTTCAAGCTCATCGACGTCGTGAAGATCAGCGAGCTCGACCCCCGGGACGCGGTCGAGCGCGAGCTGCTGCTCGTCACCGTCGAGGCCGGCGCCGACACCCGCAGCCAGATCATCGAGCTCGTCGGCGTGTTCGAGGGCCGCATCCTCGGCGTGGGTCACGATCGGCTCACCTTGTCCCTCGAGGGCCACCCCGACAAGCTGGACGACTTCGAGGAGCTGCTCCGCCCCCACGGGATCGTGGAGCTGCAGCGCACGGGCCGCGTGGCCCTGCCCAAGATCGACAACGCAGCGACCGCGGCTCCGGGCCGTCCGGAACGCCTAGGAGAGGAACGCACATGGCCAAGGTCTCCTACGAGAAGGACGCCGACCGTTCGCTCGTCGCCGGCCGCAAGGTCGCCGTCATCGGCTACGGCTCCCAGGGCCACGCCCACGCCCTCAACCTCAAGGAGTCCGGCGTCGACGTGCGCGTCGGGCTGCGCGAGGGCTCGGCGCTCGAAGGCCAAGGCCGAGGCGGCCGGGCTGCGGGTCGTGCCGATCGACCAGGCCGCCGCCGAGGCCGACCTGATCATGATCCTGCTGCCCGACACCGAGCAGCGCGACGTCTACGAGCAGTCGATCGCGCCGCACCTGTCGGGCGGCGACGCCATCTTCTTCGCCCACGGGTTCAACATCCGGTTCGGGCAGATCACGCCGCCGGAGGGCGTCGACGTGGCGATGGTCGCCCCGAAGGGCCCCGGCCACCTCGTGCGGCGCACCTACGCCGAGGGCGGCGGCGTGCCGTGCCTCATCGCGGTGGCGCAGGACGCGTCGGGCAAGGCGCGCGAGCTGGCGCTGTCCTACGCCGACGCCATCGGCGGCGACGCGTGCCGGCGTGCTCGAGACGACGTTCGAGGAGGAGACCGAGACCGACCTCTTCGGTGAGCAGGTCGTGCTGTGCGGCGGCATCACCGCCCTGGTGCAGCGCCGGGTTCGAGACCCTCGACCGAGGCCGGGTACCAGCCCGAGTCGGCGTACTTCGAGTGCCTGCACGAGCTGAAGCTCATCGTCGACCTCATGTACGAGCAGGGCATCACCGGCATGCGCTACTCGATCTCCGACACCGCCGAGTACGGCGACGTGACCCGCGGGCCGCGGATCATCACCGACGCGACCAAGGCGGAGATGCAGAAGATCCTCGACGAGATCCAGTCGGGTGCGTTCGCCGAGGAGTGGATCGCCGAGAGCCGCGGCGGCCGCAAGCGCTTCCAGGAGCTGCGCGAGCAGGGCCAGCAGCACCCGATCGAGCAGGTCGGCTCCGACCTGCGCGCCATGATGCCGTGGATCAGCGCCGGCAAGCAGTCCGTCCAGGACGCCAGCGGCGGCGCCCTCGACTAACCCGATGCGCGGTGGTTCTCGACGTGATCACGTCGAGAACCACCGCCGGTTCTGACCGTCCATGCCACGGCGAACCAGCCGAGGAGGGCGAGGACGCCGGGGTTGAACCCGAGGGCGTCCTTGAGCGGGTCGAGGAAGCCGGCGAGCCACAGCAGACCGACCGCGACCGGCGCGCCGGGCAGCGTGATCGCGGCGGTGATCAGTACGAGGCCGATGTCGTAGAAGACGGCGTGGGCGGCGCACAGGAGCAGGGCCGGTGCGAGGAGGGCGATGTCGGGGCCGTGCCACCAGCGCCTGGCCACGAGGTAGGCGACGACCACGGCCGCCGCCCACCCGACGCGGGGACGCCGACGATGGCATCGGCGGCCTCCGACAGCGAGACGTGGTTGTCGGCGTTCACGCCCTCGGTGGCGCGGTAGGCCTCGAGGTCGTCGAGCCACCCCGACACCCAACCGACGCCGGCGAACGCCGCGGTCACCGCCCAGGTGACGGCCGCGGTCGCGCCGAAGGCGGCCACGGTCCGCCACCGGCGGGCGACCGCCCACGCGGCGACCGCGAGCAGGGCGAACTGCGGCTTGAAGAGCAGCAGGCCCAGCAGCACGCCGGCGAGACCGTCGCGTTCGGCCAGCGACGCCCGCCAGGCGCCGACGAGCAGCAGCAGGGTGAGGGCGGTGTTCTGCCCGGCGCCGATGCCCCGGAACATCGGGTAGAAGGCGAGGCCGAGCGCGAGGGCGGGCAGGAAGGCGCGGTCGACCCAGGCGACCTTGCGCCGGAGCAGCCACGCCGCGCCGACGTAGGCGGCGACCATGAGCCCGGTGTGCACGGCGTAGCTGGCGCGGTACGGGAGCGCGGCGAGCGGGCGGTACAGCGAGCGCGACGTGCGGCGGGTAGGCCCACGTGAGGAAGCCCTCGCTCTCGTCGGCGGGGAACAGGTCGGCCTGCGCCGCTTCGAGGCGGTCGAGCTCGTTCACCTCGTCGAGGTCGCCGTCGGCGGCGATCCGACCGGCGGCGTAGAAGGCGGGGTAGTCGCCGCCGAGGCGGCCGGCGGCCGTGTCGACGCCCTCGCCCGAGGTGAGCGTGAGCAGGAAGGCGAGCGCCGAAGGCGAACAGGACGGCGACGGCGACGCGGGTCGCCCGCGGCGATTCGAGGAAGGTCATCGAGGCGAGACGGCTACCGCTCACATGGTCTCTTCGAAGCTGACCTCGCCGACCCCGCGGAGGGCGTTCTTCAGCAGCTTCCCGCTGGCGTTGCGCGGCAGCTTGTCGGTGCGCAGCTCGACGTAGGCGGGGACCTTGAACCCGGCGAGCGTCTCGGCGACCCAGGTCGCGCACGTCGTCCTCGTCGAGCGCGGAGTCGTCGGTGACCTGCACGACGGCCTTGACCTCCTCGCCGAGCTCGGGATGGGGCACGCCGATGACGGCGGCGTCGAGGATCTCGTGGTGGGCCACGAGGCGGTTCTCGATCTCGACGCAGTAGATGTTCTCGCCGCCGCGGATGATCATGTCCTTCTTGCGGTCGGTGATGTAGAGGTAGCCGGTCGGCGTCGACGCGGCCGATGTCGCCGGTGTGGAGCCAGCCGTCGTGGATGGCTTCGGCGGTCGCCTCGGGCTTGCCCCAGTAGCCGGCCATGAGCGTCGGCCCGGTGATCAGGACCTCCCCCGTCTCCCCGACGGGCAGCTCCCGGCCGAAGTCGTCGGCGATGCGGATCCGCACGGTCGGCACCGGCCGGCCCACGCTGTCGGGGCGTTCGATGGCGTCCTCGGGGGCGAGCAGGGTCGCCACCGAGCTCGTCTCGGTGAGCCCGTAGGCGTTCGCCGCGCTCTTCACGTTCGGGAACGTCTCGCGCACCATCCGCTGCAGCTCGTCGGCCGACGGGCTCCCGCCGAAGGCCACGGTGCGGACCGTGGACGTGTCGTAGTCGTGGCGGGCCGGGTGCTCGCACACGCGCCAGACCATCGTCGGGACGGTCGCCCAGATCGTCACCCCCTCGTCCTCGATGAGCCGCAGCGCCGCGTCGGGGTCGAAGCGACCCTCGATCATGATGAGGCGGAGGCCGGCGAGGAGGCCGACGACGAGCGTCGAGTGGCAGCCCGACACGTGGAACAGCGGCGAGGTGAACAGCGAGACGTTCTGGCCGCTCGGAGCCGTGATGGCCTGTTCGTCGCCCGAGACCATGCGCGCCGAACACGCTCGTGAAGAACGTGTTCTGCATGTTGGCGATCATGTTGCGGTGGGTGCTGACCGCACCCTTGGGACGCCCGGTCGTGCCGCTCGTGTAGAGGATGACCGCCGGGTCGTCCTCGTCGATCGGGGTGCGTCGGCAGGTCCGGGGTCGGGCGTGGCCGTCAGTTCGTCGAAGCGGCGGACGCGATCGTCGCCTTCGAGGCCGATGTCGCCGGGCTCGCAGTCGATGAGGAGCACGTGCTCGAGGTCGGGGCACTCGCCGAGGTCGCCGACGACCCGTTCGATGCGCTTGCGGTCGGCGACCAGGACCTTGGCGCCGGAGTCCTGGAGCCCGTAGACGATCTCGTCGGCCTTCCACCACCCGTTGAGGCCCGACGGCGACGGCGCCGAGGTCGACCGTCCCCCAGAAGGCGAGGCACCACTCGGGGCAGTTCTGGGCGAGGATCGCGACCCGGTCGCCGTGAGCCGACGCCCAGGTCGGCCAGCCCGATGCTGACCGAGTTGGCGGTGTCGACGAACGTCGTGAACCCGATGCGGCGGTCGCCGTACACGATGAAGGTCTCGTCGTCGCCGCGACCTCGGGCGACCGCGGGGATCTCCCGCAACGATCGCATCCGTTCCTTGTAGACCTCGGTCGGCCGGCCGGCCACGTCCTCGCTCGACGACCTCGAACGGGCCGCCGGGACCGGTGAGCTGCGCGTAGATCTCGTCGGGGGTGGGCACGGCGGGCGAGTCTGCCAGGATCGGCCGGGTGCCCGACGAGCCCCTCGTTCCCGAACCGGCGGCCGGCCGCGTCTTCCGCGGCGAGCGCAGCGTGCGGCTCGGCGACGCCGACCCGACGGGGCGGCTGCGATTCGATGCCTGCGCCCGGTACCTGCACGACGTGTCGAACGACGACACGCGCGACTCCGGCTTGACCGACGACGGGTCTTGGGTCGTGCGGCGGACCGTGCTCGACGTCGTGACCCCGCCGCGGTGCTTCGAACGGGTGTCGTTGGCGACGTGGTGCGGCGGGACGGGCGGCCGGTGGGCGGAGCGCCGGGTCTCGGTGTCGGGGGCGAAGGGAGGTCGGATCGAGTCGGCGTCGCTGTGGGTCTACGTCGACCTGGCGACGATGGTGCCGAAGCGCCTCGACCCGTCGTTCCTCGACCTGTACGGCGAGGCGGCCGGGGGCCGGACCGTCGGGTCCCGGCTCCTGCTGCCCGGCCCGGTCGAGGGGCCGAGCGGCGGCGGTGGGCCCTCCGGCGGACCGACTTCGACATCCTCGACCACGTGAACAACGCCGCCTACTGGATCGTCCTCGAGGAGCTCGTCGGTGAGCGGCCGGAGCTGGTGGCCCGGCCCCACCGCGCCGTGGTCGAGTTCGCCGCGCCCGATCGCCCAAGGCGACGAGGTCGACCTGCTCGTGCTGCAGGAGCCCGACGCCGTCTCCGCCTGGCTCGTCGAACGAGGCACGACGACGAAACCCCACGCCACGCTCCGCCTGAGCCCTGCTGGTTCTCGCACCTGACTCGGTTGCCGGAACAACCGAATCAGGTGCGAAAACCCAACTCCTGCACCACGAAGTCGATGCTTCTGGTGAGTCGTTCGACGTCGTCGGGGTCGATGGCGGGGAACAAGGCGATCCTCAGCTGGTTCCGCCCCAGCTTGCGGTAGCTCTCGGTGTCGACGATGCCGTTGGCGCGGAGAACCGACGACAGCAGGTTGGCGTCGACCCGCTCCTCGAAGTCGATCGTGCCGACGACGTGGGACCGCATCGCCGGGTCCTTCACGAACGGCGTCGCCAGCTCGTGCGCCTCCGCCCAGCCGTACAGGATCGCGGCCGACCGGTCGCACCGGCTCGCCGCCCACTCGAGGCCGCCGTTGTCGCACAGCCACTGGACCTGCTCCTTCGCCAGCAGGATCGTCGCCAGGGCGGGCGTGTTGTAGGTCTGGTCGAGCCGGCTCTGCTCCAGGGCGATCCGCAGGTCGAGGAAGGCCGGGCACCAGCGCCCCGAGGCGGCGATCCGCTCGATGCGCTCGACCGCGGCCGGCGACACCGCCGCCAACCAGAGCCCGCCGTCGGCGGCCAGGCACTTCTGGGGGGCGAAGTAGTACCCGTCGGTCTCGGCGAGGTCGACCCGAAGCCCGCCCGCCGCCGACGTGGCATCGACGAGCACGAGCCCGTCGGCGCCGGCCGGCCGCTCGATCGGCATGGCCACACCGGTCGAGGTCTCGTTGTGGGTCAGGCAGTAGGTATCGACCTCGGCGTCGGCGACGGGCAACGGGTGCGAGCCCGGGTCGGCCCACAGGAACGACGGCTCCTCGAGGTGCGGGACGCCGGCGCAGACCTCGGCGAACTTCGAGGAGAACTCCCCGAAGCGAAGGTGCTGGCTGCGGCGCTCGATCAGTCCGAAGGACGCCGCGTCCCAGAACGCCGTCGTCCCCCCGTTGCCGAGGAGGATCTCGTAGCCGTCCGGGAGCGCCAGCAGCTCGGCCAGGCCGTTGCGAAGCGCCCCGACCTCGAAACGCACCCGGGCCTGTCGGTGCGACGTGCCCAGGTAGTCACGGCTGGCCGCCACCAGCGCCTCGACCTGCTCGGGCCGCACCTTCGACGGACCGCACCCGAACCGTCCGTCGGCGGGGAGCAGGTCGGCGGGGATGCGGATGGTCGTGGGGTCCAAAGCGGGGGGATCGGTGGCCACGGCGTGCCACTATCGCAGCCTGTGAACCGGGTCTCCGAACGTATCTCCGCCATCGCCGAATCCGCCACGCTCGCCGTCGACGCCAAGGCCAAGGCGCTCAAGGCGGCGGGCGAGCCCGTGATCGGGTTCGGCGCCGGCGAGCCCGACTTCCCGACGCCCGCCCACATCGTCGAGGCCGCCGTCGAGGCCTGCCGGCAGCCCGCCATGCACCGCTACACGCCCGCCGCCGGGCTGCCCGACCTCCGCGAGGCGATCGCCCAGAAGACGAGACGGGACTCCGGCGTCGAGCTCCCTGCCAGCCAGGTGCTCGTCACCAACGGCGGCAAGCACGCCGTCTACAACGCCTTCCAGACCCTCCTCGACCCTGGCGACGAGGTCCTGCTGCCCGCCCCGTACTGGACGACCTACCCGGAGGCCATCGCCCTCACGGGCGCTCGGACCGTGGAGGTCCCCACCGACGAGACCACCGGGTTCCGCGCCACGGTCGAACAGCTCGACGCCGCCACCACGCCGCGCACCAAGGCCCTCGTCTTCGTCTCGCCCTCCAACCCGACCGGTGCGGTGTACCCGCCCGAGGAGGTGGAGGCCATCGGCCGCTGGGCCCTCGATCGCGGCGTCTGGGTCATCACCGACGAGATCTACGAGCACCTCACCTTCGGCGACCACCGCTTCACCTCGATGCCGGCCGTCGTGCCGGAGCTGCTGGAGACCTGCGTCATCCTGAACGGCGTGGCCAAGACCTACGCCATGACCGGCTGGCGGGTCGGGTGGATGCTCGCGCCCCCCGACGTCATCAAGGGCGCCACCAACCTCCAGTCGCACTCGACCTCCAACGTCTCGAACGTGGCGCAGAAGGCCGCTCTCGCTGCCGTCGCCGGCCCCCTCGACGCCGTCGTCGAGATGCGAACCGCCTTCGAGCGCCGGGCCGTCCTCGCCCACCGCATGCTGGCCGGGATCCCGGGGGTCACCTGTATCCAGCCCGAGGGTGCCTTCTACGCCTACCCCAACCTGACGGGGCTCCTCGACCGGCCCGTCCGCGGCCGGACGTCCAAGTCCACCGCCGAGCTCGCCGAGGTCCTCCTCGACGAGGTGAAGGTCGCCATCGTGCCGGGGGAGGCCTTCGGCACACCCGGCTACGCCCGCCTCTCCTTCGCGCTCGGCGACGACGACCTCGGCGAAGGGTTGCGCCGCATCGCCGACGCTGTCGCCGAGGGGTAGCGCGCTCGACCTACGAGCAGACGAAGCACCCCGACGCGGTATCGACCGTGAACACGCCCTCCCGCCGGATCACGGCGCCGACCCGGCGCCGCACGTGCGCCACCACGGCGTCGTACTGATCGGCCTCGGCCAGGCCGTACAGCCCGCGGGTCGAGGTCACGTAGGCGACGACCGCCTCGGGATCGGTCACGTCGAGGGCGCTCTCGAACCGGTGGCTGTCGACCCGTTCGAACGCCGTCCGCAGCACCGCTTCACCGTCGTCCATGGTGAAGGCGAGCATGGCGCGCAACGGACGGGCCCCGGCCACGTCGGCGACGAGGTCGTCCATCTGCCGGACGTGCCCGACTGCGTTCGTGACGAACAGCGCCCGGCCGTGGCCGTGCCGCACGACGCGTCGGACCTCGGCGACGGCGGCCCCCTGGTCGGGCACGTGGTACAGCGCGTGCATGCACAGGGCGACGTCGGCGGTCTGATCGGCGAACGGGAGCGCCTGGGCGTCGCCGACGACGAGGCCCTGGTCGGCCCGCGCCGCCGCGGCGGCCGCCACCATCCCGGCGGACAGGTCGAGGCCGTGTACCGCGCCTCGGTGACCGCCGGCCGCGAGAGCCTTCAGGTAGTTGCCGTTGCCGCAGCCGATGTCGAGCACCCGCTCCTTCCCGTCGAGCCGGGCGAGCTGGAGCGCCCAGCCGAAGAAGTCGGGTGTCCCGGGCCGGGCGAACCGGTAGATCGACTGGCGGGCGGCGAGGTTCCTTTGGTCGGCGTACTGCTCGAGGATCGATTCACGGTTGGTCTCCGCCACCGGCCGGACCCTACGTTGCCCCGGTGGCTCGAGTGCTGGTGACCGAGGAGATCGCCGAGGGTGGGCTCGACCGGCTGCGGTCGGTCGGCCACGAGGTCGACGTGCAGCTCGGGCTGAGCCCGGACGACCTGCTCGAGGCGGTCGAGGGCGCCCACGCCCTCATCGTCCGATCGGCCACCAAGGTCACCGCCGAGGTGCTGGCGGCCGGCTCCGACCTCGTCGTCGTCGGACGGGCCGGCATCGGGCTCGACAACGTCGACGTCGAGGCGGCCACCACCCGCGGGGTGATGGTGGTCAACGCACCGCAGTCGAACACGCTCTCCACGGCCGAGCACACGATGGCGATGCTCCTCGCCCAGGCCCGCAACGTCCCGCAGGCCCACGCCGCGCTGAAGGCCGGGCGCTGGGAACGGAGCCGTTGGGAGGGCGTCGAGCTGGCCGGCAAGACCCTCGGCATCATCGGCCTCGGGCGGATCGGCAAGCTCGTCGCCCAGCGCGCCCTCGCCTTCGGGATGAAGCTCGTCGCCTACGACCCCTACGTCGCCCCCGACCGCGCTCGGCAGCTCTCGGTCGACCTCCTCGACCTCGAAGAGCTCATGCGCCGCGCCGACTTCGTCACATTGCACCTGACCAAGACGAAGGAGACCGTCGGCCTGATCGGTGCGGAGCTGCTCGCGCTGGCCAAGCCGGGCATCCGCATCGTCAACGTCGCCCGCGGCGGTGTGATCGACGAGGACGCCCTGGCCGAGGCGATCCGATCCGGCCGCGTCGCCGGCGCCGCCATCGACGTGTTCGCCGAGGAGCCGACCACCGAGTCGCCGCTCTTCGGCCTCGACGAGGTCGTCGTGACGCCGCACCTCGGCGCTTCGACCCGCGAGGCGCAGGACAAGGCCGGCGACACCATCGCCGACATGGTCGAGCTCGCCCTCGCCGGCGACTTCGTGCCCTTCGCCGTCAACGTCTCCGCCGCCGAGGCGTCGGAGACGGTCCGCCCGTTCCTCCCCCTGGCCGAGCGGCTCGGGCGCCTCTACGCCGCCCTCGCCGAAGGATCACCGCCGCGGCTCGAGGTCGAGTACCAGGGCCAGCTCGCCGACTACGACACGAGGATCCTGACGCTCTCGGTGCTCAAGGGCGTCTTCGGCGCCACGAGCGACCAGCCCGTGTCCTACGTCAACGCCCCCCAGATCGCCGAGGAGCGCGGTGTCGAGGTCTCGGCGTCGTCGACCGCGACGACCGACGAGTACGTCAACCTCGTCGTAGTGCGCGGCGGCGAGCACGCCATCGCCGGCACCCTCGCCGGACCCAAGTCCGAGCCGCGGGTCACGATGATCGACGACCTCGCCGTGTTCCTGCCGCCGGCGCGCAACCTGCTCGTCGTCCGCAACGACGACCGGCCCGGCATGATCGCCACCGTCGCGGCGTCGTTGCGCGATGCGGGGATCAACATCGACGACATGCACCTCGGACATGCCGCCGACGGCGCGGCGTCGATGCAGGTGCTGGCAACGACCCCGGCCGTCCCCGACGACGTCCAGGCGCAGCTCCGCGTCGCCGACGGCATCGTGAGCGTGCACGTCCTCTCCGACTGAGAGGTCGGGTCGGGCTCAGGCCTTCTTCGGCGGCGACTTCTTGGCCGGCTTCTTCGTCGGAGCCGCCTTCTTCGCCGCGGCCTTCTTGGCCGCCGGCGCCTTCTTGGCCGCCGCGGCCTTCTTCGCCGGCTCGGCGCCGGCGCCGGCGGCGGGATCGGCCCCGGCGGACTCGTCCTCGGCCGGCTCGGTCGGCCCAGGCTCCGCCTCGACGACCGCCGGTGTGGTCACGACGGGCGCCTCGACGACGGGAGGGTCCTCGAGCGGTGGGACGGCTTCGGCGCGCCAGGTCGCCGGCTCCGACGTGGGGGGAGCGCGTCCCAGCGGTCGCGCGCCAGCGGGTCGAGCGCCGTCGCGTCCACGCAGGTACCGGGCGACGAGGTAGCCCGACGCGACGACCACCCCGAACCAGAGCCCGAGGCGGAAGGGGCGGAACCGGCGTCGCATGCCCGAAACCTAACGCTTGACGCCGCGACACGAGGCACCGCCATCCTGGTGGGCCTATGCGGCCCGCGCACCTGAACGGCCTCCTCCTCCTGACGTAGCGGCGAGCGCCCCATCACGCTCGCCGCCTCGCCCCCTGCACACGCAGGGGGCGTTCTGGTTTTCCGACCCGAAGGGATCTCCTGCCATGCCTCCCGAGAACGTGATCGCCAAGCGGATGCCGTTCGAGAAGTACCGCCCCTTCTCGCCCCTCGCCGCTCCGCTCGACGACCGGACGTGGCCGACGAAGCGGATCGAGCGGGCCCCGCTCTGGTGCTCGGTCGACCTGCGCGACGGCAACCAGGCGCTCATCGACCCGATGGACCCGGCCCGGAAGCTGCGGATGTTCGAGACCGTCGTCCAGATGGGCTTCAAGGAGGTCGAGGTCGGGTTCCCCTCGGCGAGCCAGCCCGACTTCGACTTCATCCGCCAGCTCATCGAGGAGGACCTGGTCCCCGACGACGTCACCATCCAGGTGCTCGTGCAGTGCCGGCCCGAGCTGATCGAGCGCACCTACGAGTGCATCCGCGGCGCCAGCCGGGCGATCGTCCACTTCTACAACTCGACGTCGGTGCTCCAGCGCCGGGTCGTCTTCGGCCTCGACCAGGCCGGGATCACCCAGATCGCCGTCGACGCCGCCAAGCTCTGCCGCAAGCTCGAGGAGACCCTGAAGGGGACCGACGTCCGGTACGAGTACAGCCCGGAGAGCTACACCGGCACGGAGACCGCCTACGCCGTCGAGATCTGCGAGGCCGTGGCCGAGGTCATCGAGCCGACGCCCGACCGCCGGCTGGTGATGAACCTGCCGGCGACGGTCGAGATGTTCACGCCGAACCTCTACGCCGACACCATCGAGTGGTTCCTCCGCACGGTGCGCAACCGCGGCGTCGGTGTGCCTGTCGCTGCACCCCCACAACGACCGCGGCACGGCCGTCGCCGCCGCCGAGCTCGGCGTCATGGCGGGGGCCGACCGCGTCGAGGGCACGCTGTTCGGCAACGGCGAGCGGACCGGCAACGTCGACGTCATCACCCTCGCCATGAACCTGTTCAGCCAGGGCGTCGACCCGGAGCTCGACATGACCGACATCGACCACCTGCGCCGGGTCACCGAGTACTGCAACCGCCTCCCGGTGCACCTGCGGCACCCCTACGTCGGCGACCTCGTCTACACGTCGTTCTCGGGGAGCCACCAGGACGCCATCAAGAAGGGCTTCGCCGCCCTCGGCCAGGACTACGAGGAATGGGGCGTCCCCTACCTGCCGATCGACCCGAAGCACGTCGGCCGAACCTACGAGGCCGTCATCCGCGTCAACAGCCAGTCCGGCAAGGGCGGCGTGGCGTACATCATGCGCGAGGAGCACGGACTCGACCTCCCGCGCCGCCTCCAGATCGAGTTCTCCAAGACGATCCAGACGATCACCGAGGACAGCGGCACGGTCATCGAGCCCGACGAGATGTGGGCGACCTTCGAGGCGGAGTACCTCCCTTCGGACCCGGAGATCCAGCTGCTGTCGCACGAGACGACGACGGGGGAGAAGGGGGCGAGCGTCACGGCCCAGCTCCTCGTCGACGGCGAGCACCGCACCGTCGCCGGGCGGGGCAACGGACCCATCGACGCCTTCGTCGCCGCCCTACAGGCCGACCTCGGCGTCGACGTCGACGTGCACGACTACAGCGAGCACGCGGTCGGCGCCGGGAGCGACGCCGTCGCCGTCGCCTACGTCGAGACCGAGCGCGAGGACGGCACCGTGAAGTGGGGCGTCGGGATGCACGAGAGCATCCTCTCGGCTTCGCTGCGAGCGGTCGTCTCGGCCGTGAACCGTCACCGCGCCGACGTCGCCGTGGTCGAGCGCCACGAGCCGTAGCGGGGCCGGGCGCTACGGTCGCCCGATGCGTCGCACCTCCACTGCACTCGTCATGCTCGCGTTCGCCTTCACCGCGTGCGGCGACGACGGCGGCGGTGAGGACGCGCAGCCGTACATCGACGCGCTCACCGACGAGTTCCAGAGCCCTGAGGACGCGGGCGACGCGGGCCTGTCGGACGAGGAGGCCGAGTGCGCGGCTGAAGGCACCGTCGAGGCGCTCGGCGCCGACGAGCTCGCGGATGCCGGCATCGATCCCGACGAGCTGGCCGATGCCGAAGACCCCACCGAGCTCGACATGGAGATCTCCGAGGAGCAGGCTCGAGGTGCGGCCGAAGCCCTCGTCGGGTGCATCGAATCGGTCGCCGAGCTGCTCGCCGGGGAGGACGCTCCCGACGAGGCGGTCGCTTGCATCGAGGAGAACTTCGACGAGGACGCCTTCGTCGACACGCTGACGCTCGAGTACACCGGGGACGACGACGGCGAGGCCGCCGCCGCGGTCTTCGAGGACCTCGACGCCGCCTGCGCCGATTCGTTCGGCGGCTGACCCGCCGCCGGTTCGGCCGCGCCGGCGAGGGCAGCGCGGCGGGCTACCTTCGCCCGATGCCTTGCGCGCCGTCGCTCGCCGGCTGGCGGCGTCGGTCCCGCACACGGCCCGCGATGGCGCTCGGTCTCGCCCTCCTCGCCGCGTGCAGCGGCGACGACGGGGATGCGGGCCGGCGCGACGCGACCTCCACCACCGCCGCGGCGGCGGATGCCTCGTCGACGACCTCCACGACGGAGGCACTCGACCCCGAGGTCGGCGCACCGGGGATCGGCGACGACTACTACCCGGGCCTCGGCAACGGGGGCTACGACGTCCAGCAGCTACGACCTCGTGCTCGACGTCCACCCCGACGCGGGGACGATCGACGCCTCGGCCACGATCGAGGCGGTTGCCACCGAGGACCTCGCCGGGTTCTACCTCGACTTCACCGGGCTCGACCTCGGCGAGGTCACCGTCGACGGCACCGCGGCGAGGACGTCACGAGAGGACCGTGAGCTGCTCGTCGAGCTCCGTGAGCCGATCGCCGAGGGCGACCGGTTCGTCGTCGTCGTGCCCTACTCGGGGACGCCCCGACCGATCGACAGCGAGCCGCTCGGACCCGTCGGCTGGACACCGCTCGGCGACGGCAGCAGCTTCGTGCTCTCCGAGCCCGAGGGCGCCTCGACGTGGTTCCCCTCGAACGACCACCCGGCCGACAAGGCGCGGTTCCGCTTCGAGGTCACGACGCCCGAGGGCACCGAGGCCGCGGCCAACGGCCTGCTCACGCGACGGGAGCCGACCGCCGAGGGCGGCACACGCTGGGTCTACGAAGTCGCCCACCCGATGGCGACCTACCTCGCCACGCTGGCCATCGGCGACCTCACCTTCGAGGAGTCCGCCGGCCCCGGCGGCCTGCCCGTGCGCAACGTCTACGACGACGACCTGGCCGCCGAGGCCTCGGAGACCTTCGCCCGCCAGGGCGAGATGATCGACTTCTACGACGACCTGTTCGGCCCGTACCCCTTCGAGGCGTACGGCGCCCTGGTGATGGACGTCTCGACCGGGGTCGCCCTCGAGACCCAGACGCTGTCGCTCTTCGGCAACGACGTGCTCGGGCTGGGCGACCTCGGGCAGCAGATCATCGCCCACGAGCTCGCCCACCAGTGGTTCGGCGACAGCGTCGCCCTCGAGTGGTGGCACGACATCTGGCTGAACGAGGGGTTCGCCACCTACGCGCAGTGGCTGTGGGCCGAACACTCCGTCGGGACGCCGCTCGACGAGATCGCCAGTCGGGCCCACGCCGGCCTGGCCGCCTCCGGTCTCGGCGCCATACCCCCCGGTGATCCGGGGCCGGAGAACCTGTTCGCGCCGACCGTCTACGAGCGCGGCGCGCTGCTGCTGCACGAGCTCCGCAAGACGCTCGGCGACGACGCCTTCTTCAACGTGCTGCGGCGTTGGGCGGCCGAGCACGGCGACGGGAACGCCACGACCGAGGAGCTCGTGGCCCTCGCCGAGGAGGTCGGCGGGGTCGAGCTCGACGACCTGTTCGACCTCTGGCTCTACGCCGACGAGCTCCCGCCCCTCACCTAGCGCGAGGTGGGGAGCCAGGCGGGGCGGGTCGACTCGAAGCTGGTGATGTCGGGGTCGTGCTGGAGGGTCAGGCCGATGTCGTCGAGGCCCTCGAGGAACCGGTGGCGCACGGCGTCGTCGATGGCGAAGGGCTCGACGATGCCGAGGGCAGGGACCTCGAGCACCCGACGCTCCACGTCGACGAGCAGCTCCAGGCTCGGGTCGGCCTCGATCTCGCGGAGCAGCCGGGCGCCGAGCTCCGCCGACACGACGACGGCGACGAGTCCGTTCTTGGTGGCGTTGTTGGCGAAGATGTCGCCGAACCGGGGCGAGATCACGGCGCGGAAGCCGTACTGCTGGATGGCCCAGACGGCGTGCTCCCGCGACGAGCCGGTGCCGAAGTTCGGACCGGCGACGAGGATGCTGGCACCGGCGTGCTCCTGCTTGTTCAGCACGAAGGCAGGGTCGTCGCGCCACTCGCCGAACAGGCCCTTCTCGAACCCGGTCCGCTCGACCTGCTTCAGCCAGTCGCTCGGGATGATCTGGTCGGTGTCGACGTCGGAGCGGTCGAGGGGGACCGCCGTCCCCTGCGACGATGCGGACGGGCTCCATCAGAGCTCCTCTGGGGTGGTGAAGTGGCCGGCGATGGCGGTGGCGGCGGCGACGGCGGGGGAGACGAGGTGCGTGCGCCCGCCGCGGCCCTGGCGGCCCTCGAAGTTCCGGTTCGACGTCGACGCGCAGCGCTCGCCGGGCGCCAGCTTGTCGGGGTTCATCGCCAGGCACATCGAGCAGCCGGGGTCGCGCCAGTCGAAGCCGGCGTCGCGGAGCACGACGTCGAGCCCCTCGGCCTCGGCCTGGGCCTTGACCGCCCAGGAACCGGGAACCACGAGGGTCCGGACGCCGGAGGCGACCCGGCGCCCCCGGGCCACCCCGGCCGCCAGCCTGAGGTCCTCGATCCGGCTGTTCGTGCACGATCCGATGAACACGGTGTCGACGCCGATCTCGCGGATCGGCGTCCCGGCCGTGAGGCCCATGTAGACGAGCGCCCGCTCGGCCGCCGACCGCTCGACGGGGTCGGCGATCGTCGCCGGGTCGGGGACGCGCTCGTCGATGGAGCTCACCTGTCCCGGGTTGGTCCCCCAGGAGACGTGGGGCCGGATGTCGGCGGCGTCGAGGGCGACCTCCTTGTCGAACACGGCGTCGTCGTCGGTGGCGAGGGTGCGCCAGTAGGCGACGGCGTCGTCCCACGCGCTCCCGGTCGGGGCGTGGCCGCGGCCCTCGAGGTAGGCGAAGGTGGTCTCGTCGGGGGCGATCATGCCGGCCTTCGCCCCCGCCTCGATGGACATGTTGCAGACCGTCATCCGGCCCTCCATCGACAGGCCCCGGATGGTCGACCCGCGGTACTCGGCGACGTGGCCCATGCCGCCGCCGGTGCCGATCCGGCCGAGGATGGCGAGGATCACGTCCTTGGCCGTCGATCCCGGCGGGCAGCTCGCCGTCGACGGTGACGGCGAGGGTCCTGGCCGGGTTCTGCGGCAGGGTCTGCGTGGCGAGGACGTGCTCGACCTCGCTGGTGCCGATGCCGAAGGCGAGGGCCCCGAAGGCGCCGTGGGTCGAGGTGTGCGAGTCGCCGCACACGATCGTCATGCCCGGCAGCGTGCGCCCCTGCTCCGGGCCGATCACGTGGACGATGCCCTGACCGGGGTCCCGCATCGGGAAGTTCACGAGGTCGAACTCGGCGGCGTTGGCCCGCAGCACCTCGACCTGCTTGCGGCTGATCGGGTCGGCGATGGGCTGGTCGGTGTTCTCGGTCGGGACGTTGTGGTCCTCGGTGCAGACCGTGAGGTCCGGGCGCCGGACCCGCCGGCCCGAGATGCGGAGTCCGTCGAAGGCCTGCGGGCTGGTCACCTCGTGCACGAGGTGCAGGTCGATGTACAGGAGGTCGGGCTGGCCGGCCTCGCGGCGGACCAGGTGGGCGTCCCACACCTTCTGGCTCAGCGTCTTCGGTGCTTGCATCATCTCACATCCTGAGATAGATGTTCTGATCAGTGGACACGAGGGTAAGCGACGTCGGCGTGCTCGACAAGGCCGTGGCGGTGCTGGACGCGCTCGCCGAGGGGCCGAAGGGCCTCGGCGACCTCGTCACCGCCACCGGCATCCCGCGGGCGACCGCCCACCGGCTGGCGGTGGCGCTGGAAGCGCACGGCATGATCGCCCGCGACGAGGCGGGCCGGTTCCGGCTCGGTCACCGGCTCGTGGTGCTCGGACGGGCGGCGGCGGGCGCGTTCCCGCTGGCCGAGCTGGCCCGCCCCGCCCTGGAGCGCCTCCGTGAGCAGACGGGCGAATCGGTGCAGCTGTACGTGCGCGACGGCGACCGGCGACGGTGCATCGCCTCCCTCGACTCGCCCAACGAGCTCCGCACGATCGTCCCCGTCGGCGCCCTGCTGCCCCTCGACCGGGGCTCGGCCGGGCCGGATCCTCACGGCCCCGGCCGACGGGCAGCGTTGGGTCGAGAGCGTCGAGGAGCGCGAGCCCGGCGTCGCGTCGGTCAGCGCCCCGGTGCGCGGCCCGGACGGCACCGTCGTCGCCGCCGTCAGCGTGAGCGGCCCCGTCGGCCGCACCACCCGTGAACCCGGCGCCCGCTACGGCGACGCCGTCCTCCGAGCCGCCGACGCACGATCGCGTCGACCGATGCGGTTTCCGGCACCGAACAGACCGCTACTCGACGTCGACGACGTCGACCTGGAGGGTGGCGCCTGACGGGGCTTCGAAGGCGACGGTGTCGCCGGGGGCGGCTCCGAGCAGGGCCTGGCCCAGGGGCGATCCCGGGGAGATCACCTCGAGCTCGTCGTGGCGCTCCTCGATCGAGCCGATGAGGTAGCGGGTCTCGTCGTCGTCGCCGTCGTAGCGGATCGTGACCACGCTCCCGGCGCGCACCTCGCCGGCCCCGGAGGCGTCCTCGACGATCTCGGCTCGCTCGAGCAGGGCCTGGATGTGGCGGATGCGCCCCTCCATCTTCCCCTGCTCCTCCTTGGCGGCGTGGTAGTCGCCGTTCTCGGAGAGGTCGCCCAGCTCGCGGGCGGTCTCGATCTTCCGGGCGATCTCGACCCGGCCGCGGGTCGTCAGGTCGGCGAGCTCCTCCTCGAGGCGTGTCGTACGCGGCCCGCGAGAGATGATGGGTGTCGGCCATAGAGCGGTCCACGCTACTGTTCGGTGCCCGTGCGTATCGACTTCGCAGCCCGTAGGTGATCATTCCGTAGCGCACGCGGCCGTTCGCGTGCGCAGTTCGACCGTCCACCGAGGTGGGCGGTCCTTTGGTTTTCGAGCACAAGCGAGGAGCAGGAGTGGGACACAAGGTCGGGGTGATCGGCGGCGACGGCATCGGCCCCGAGGTGGTGGCCGAGGCGCTGCAAGGTCGTCGCCGCGGCCGGCGTCGACCTCGACGACCGTCGACTACGACCTCGGCGGCGCCCGCTACCTGCGCGACGGCACGATCCTGCCCGACGAGGTGCTCGACGAGTGGCGCCAGCTCGACGCCCTCCTGCTCGGCGCGGTCGGCACGCCCGGTGTGCCGCCCGGGGTGATCGAGCGCGGGCTGCTGCTCAAGATGCGCTTCGACCTCGACCTCTACGTCAACCAGCGCCCGTTCACCTGGCCCGACGCCGGCATCGACATGGTCGTGATCCGGGAGAACACCGAGGGCCCCTACGTGGGCGAGGGCGGCGTGCTCCGCAAGGGCACCCCGCACGAGGTCGCCACCCAGGGCTCGGTGAACACCCGCCTCGGCGTCGAGCGGTGCGTCCGCTACGCCTTCGAGCTCGCCCGCAGCCGCGACCGCGCAGGCACCTCACCCTCGTGCACAAGACGAACGTGCTCACCTTCGCCGGCGACCTCTGGCAGCGGACCTTCGACGAGGTCGGCGCCGAGTACCCCGACGTGAGCACCGACTACAACCACGTCGACGCCGCCTGCATCTACTTCGTGCAGCGTCCCGCCGACTACGACGTCGATCGTCACCGACAACCTCTTCGGCGACATCCTCACCGACCTCGGCGGCGCGGTTCCGGCGGCATCGGCTTCGCCGCCTCGGCCAACCTGAACCCCGACCGCACCGGCCCGTCGATGTTCGAGCCGGTCCACGGCTCGGCACCCGACATCGCCGGCCAGAACAAGGCCAACCCGACCGCCGCCGTGCTGAGCGCGGCGATGATGCTCGACTTCCTGGGCGAGGCCGACGCCGCCGCCCGCATCCGTGCCGCCTGCGCCGACCCGGCGTCGATCAGCGGCTCCACCACCGAGATCGGCGACGCGTCGCCGCACGAGTTCAAGGGGACTGACCGACATGCCCATCACGCCGACCGAGAAGATCTGGATGAACGGCGAGCTCGTCGCCTGGGAGGACGCCAACGATCCACATCCTCACGCACTCGCTCCACTACGGCATGGGCGTGTTCGAGGGCATCCGCGCCTACGAGACCGACCGACGGCCCCGCCGTCTTCCGGCTCACCGACCACATCGAGCGGCTGCACAAGCTCGGCGCAAGATCCTGATGATGCCCCTGCCGTACTCGGTCGAGGAGCTCATCGAGGCGACGAAGCTGACGGTGCGCGAGACGGGCCTGCCCTCGTGCTACATCCGCCCGATCGCCTACTACGGCTACGGCGAGATGGGGCTCAACACGCTGCCGTGCAGCGTCGACGTCGCCATCGCCTGCTGGCCGTGGGGCGCCTACCTCGGCGACGACGCGGTGACCAAGGGCGTCCGCATGAAGATCTCGTCGTGGGTCCGGCCCGACCACAACGCCATGCCGCCGGCGTCGAAGACGACGGGCAACTACGTCAACAGCTCGCTCGCCAAGGTCGAGGCGCTCAAGGCCGGCTACGAGGAGGCCATCATCCTCAACGCCGCCGGGCTCGTGTCGGAGTGCACCGGCGAGAACATCTTCTGCGCGCGCGGCGGCAAGTTGATCACCCCGCCCATCGCCGTCGGGCGCCCTCGAGGGCATCACCCAGCACACGGTGATGACCATCGCCGCCGACCTCGGCTTCGAGTGCGTCGTGGGCGAGCTGACGCGCTCCGACCTCTACGTCGCCGAGGAGCTGTTCGTGTGCGGCACCGCCGCCGAGGTGTCGGCCGTGAACTCCGTCGACGACCGGGAGATCCCGTGCCCCGGCCCGATGACGCCGGCCATCGCCGACGAGTACGCCAAGACCGTCCGCGGCCAGGTCGACAAGTACAAGGACTGGGTGGAGCATGTCACCTGACGCCGTACGCTCGCCCGGACCGTGCGGTCGACATCTTCGACACGACCCTCCGCGACGGCGCCCAGTTCGAGGGCATCTCGCTGTCGGTCGACGACAAGCTGCGCATCGCCGAGCAGCTCGACTGGCTCGGCGTCCGCTACGTCGAGGGCGGCTACCCGCAGGCCAACCCGAAGGACGAGGAGTTCTTCCGCCGGGCGCGTCACGGAGCTGCGCTTCGAGACGGCCGAGCTCGTCGCCTTCGGCTCGACCCGACGCCCGGCCGGCAAGGTCGACGTCGACCCGACCCTCGCCGCCCTCGTGAACGCGGGGGCGCCGATCGCGTGCATCGTCGGCAAGTCGTGGGACTTCCACGTCACTCGAGGCGCTGCGCACGACCCTCGACGAGGGCGTCGCCATGGTCGGCGACTCCGTCCGGTTCCTGCGCGGCGAGGGCCTGCGCGTCTTCTTCGACGCCGAGCACTTCTTCGACGGCTACAAGGCCAACCCCGAGTACGCCCTCCGCGTGCTCGAGGCCGCCGCCACCGAGGGTGCAGAGGTCCTCGTGCTGTGCGACACCAACGGCGGCTCGCTGCCGCACGAGGTGCAGCGGATCGTCGGCGAGGTCCACGCCTACTTCGGTCCCGACCAGACCGATCGGCATCCACACCCAGAACGACACCGGGTGCGCGGTCGGCAACTCGATCGCCGCCGTCGTCGCCGGCGCCACCCAGCTCCAGGGCACGGTCAACGGCTACGGCGAGCGCACCGGCAACGCCAACCTGATGACGTGCATCCCGAACCTCGAGCTCAAGCTCGGGATCCGGTGCCTGCCCGAGGGCCGCCTCGAGCGGCTGACGGCCGTGAGCCGCCACGTGGCCGAGCTCGTCAACCTGCCGCCCCACGACGCCGACCCCTACGTCGGCGCGTCGGCGTTCGCCCACAAGGGCGGGCTGCACACCTCCGCCCTCGGGCACGGCCGGCGGCGCCACCTACGAGCACGTCGACCCCGGCGTCGTCGGCAACCACACGCGGGTGCTCGTCTCCGACCTCGGCGGCCGGGCCGGCATGGCGATGAAGGCCAAGGAGTTCGGCGTCGACCTCGACGACCGCGCCGCGGTCGAGCTCACCGAGGAGCTCAAGCGTCTCGAGGCCGAGGGCTGGGTCTTCGAGGCCGCCGACGCCTCGCTCGAGCTCCTGATGCGCAAGGCCGGCGGGTGGGCGCCGCCGTACTTCTCGCGTCGAGGGCTACCGGGTGACGACCTACCACCGTGGCGACGACGGTGCGAGACCGAAGCGACGGTCAAGGTGTGGGTGGGCGACGCCCGCCGCATCGCCGTGGGCGAGGGCAACGGTCCGGTCAACGCCCTCGACGCCGCCCTCCGGCTGGCGCTGAACGGGTCCTACCCCGTGCTCGAGCACGTCCACCTCACCGACTACAAGGTGCGCATCCTCGACGACAACGCCGACACCGACGCGGTCGTCCGGGTCCTCATCGAGTCGACCGACGGCGACGAGGTGTGGACCACGGTCGGGGTGTCGACGAACATCATCGAGGCGTCGTGGCATGGCGCTCACCGACGCCCTCGTCTTCGGCCTCCTCCGGGCCGAGCGTTAGGTTCGACCCGATGGCCGCCCCGGAGTACGTGCCCGTCCCTCCGCTCGCGGAGGTGCGGACCTACGAGTCCCCGCCGCGCCGGCCCGACTCGTGGCTGTCCGTGCGTCCCGGCGACTTCGAGGGCGGCCAGCCCGAGGGCGAGGGCTTCGGCGTCCAGGGCCCCGACCAGGGCTATGCCCTGAAGCTCGCCAACGTCGTGTTCCGCCCCCTGCTGAAGCTGGGCCGGGTGAGCGCGGAGGACGCCATCGCCGGCTGCCTCGGCATCGCCCTGAAGCGGGCGGCGCTGTACGGCCGGGCCCCCGTCGCCGAGGACTGGCGGGTGGCGTTCACGTTCTGGGGCTTCCTCGACGACTCGCCCGACCCGGAGCTCGTCGCCAAGCGGGAGGAGTGGTTCGCCGGCGTGTCCCACCCCCACCACTACGCCGAAGCCCGGCGGATCGTCGACGCCGTCCCCGACGATGTCCTCAAACCGAACGTGCAGGCCGAATCGATCTGATCCCGTCGAAAGGCACCGCCGGTTCTGACCGATCGGCACCCCACTAGCCTGCTCCGCCGTGTCCGAACGCCTGCGTTGCCGGTTCGCGCCCTCACCGACGGGCTACCTGCACGTGGGCGGCGCCCGCACGGTGCTCTTCAACTGGCTGTTCGCCCGGCGCACCGGCGCCGAGTTCCTCCTCCGCATCGAGGACACCGACACCGAGCGCAACCGCCCGGAGCTGACCGCCGACATCCTCGACTCGATCGAGTGGCTCGGCCTCGGCTGGCACGGCGAGCCGCTGCACCAGTCCGACTTCCGGGCCCGCCACGTCGAGGTCGCCGACGCCCTGGTCGCCTCCGGCCACGCGTTCTGGTCGGGGTGGCAGCGGACGGACCCGCCGGGAGGCGGCCCGCCCGAGCGCAGGGCCGCCGATCGCGACGCCGGCCTCGGCCCCGGCGAGGGTCGGGCCCTGCGCTTCCGGGTTCCCGACGACGGGTGAGACGACGGTGCGCCGACCTCGTCCGCGGCGACGTCGTGCTCGCCAACGCCGACATCGAGGACTTCGTGCTCGTGCGGTCCAACGGCGAGCCGAGCTTCTACCTCGCCAACGCCGTCGACGACGCCGACATGGCCATCACCCACGTGCTGCGAGGGGAGGAGCACCTCACCAGCACGACGCCGAAGACGCTCCTCATCCAGCAGGCGATGGGTGCGCACACGCCGCAGGCCTTCGCCCACCTCTCGATCCTCGTCGACGAGCAGCGCAAGAAGCTCTCCAAGCGCAAGCACGCCGTCGCCGTCGCCGACTTCCGCGCCCGAGGCATCCTGCCCGAGGCGATGGTGAACTACCTGGCGCTTCTCGGGTGGGGCCCGCCCGACGACGTCGAGATCCGACCCCTCGACGAGATCGTCGAGCTGTTCCGGCTCGAGGACGTCAACGCCGTCGCCGGCCTTCTTCGACGTCAAGAAGCTCGAGGCCATCAACGGCGAGTACATCCGGGCGCTGCCCGTCGAGGAGTTCGTGGCGCGCGCCGAGCTCTACCTCGAGCACCACGACCGCGCCGCGCCCGTGGTCCGGGTGCTCGGGCCCGAGATCCAGACGCGCGTCAGGACGCTCGGCGAGGTCGAGCCGATGGTCGACTTCCTGTGGCTCGACGAGCCCGTCGTCGACGAGGCGGCGTGGCAGAAGGTCGCCAAGGACGACCGGGCGCCGCGGCATGCTCGACGAGACCATCGACGAGTGGACGACGAGCGCCTGGGACGCCGACTCGCTGAAGGCCGGCATGGAGCGCGCCGCCTTGGCCGCCGGGTTCGTCAACGCCGAGGGCGGCCCGCAGCTGGCGAAGGCGCAGGCGCCGGTCCGGGTGGCGCTGACCGGCCGAGCCGTCGGCCCGCCGCTGTTCGAGTCCGTCGTCGTCCTCGGGCGTGACGCCACCATCGCCCGCCTCCAGGAGGCGCAGGGCGAAGCTGTGACCGGCGTCCTCGCCGCCGAGCGCCCGCCTCGGGTGGAGCGACGCCCGCGCCGGGTCGCGCGCCTGGCGCTCCGGATCGTCGCCATCGTCGCCGCCGTCGGTCGTGCTGTACGGGGTCGTGACCTTCGTCCAGGTCTGGCGGGCCTCGAACCGAGACGGCGCCAGGCCGGCCGACGCCATCATCGTGCTCGGCGCCGCGCAGTACGACGGCACGCCCTCACCGGTCCTCGCCGGCCGGCTCGACCACGCCGCCGAGCTCTACGAGGCCGGCATCGCGCCGCTCATCGTGGTCACCGGGGGCAGCCAGCCCGGCGACCGGTTCACCGAGGCCGGCGCCGGGGCGGCCTACCTCGAGTCGCTCGGCGTCCCCGGCGACGCCATCGAGCGGGAGACGACGGGCGACAGCTCCTGGGAGTCGCTCGCCTCGGCCGCCCGGTTCCTGCGCGAGGACGGGATCACCAGGGTCGTGCTGGTGTCGGACCCCTACCACGCCATGCGCATCGCCGGGATCGCCGACGAGCTCGGCCTCGACGCCTCGGTCTCACCGGCCGACACGCCGTCGTCGCTCGGCGACCTGCTGCGGGAGACCGTCGCCGTCTCGATCGGCCGGATCATCGGCTACGACCGCCTCGTCAGGATCGACGAGCGCGTGGAGAGAGCGCGGGCTGCGCCGGCTGCACGGCCGGCGTGCGTCCTCGCGAGGGCGACCGCTAACGTCACTGGTCCACCTTTCGGGGGTGGTGTAATCGGCAACACAACTGGTTCTGGTCCAGTTATTGGGGGTTCGAGTCCTCCCCCCCGAGCGCTCAAGAACCGAGTAGAGCGGGCGAAGCCCCAGGTCGTCGGCCTGGGGCTTCGGTGTTCTCGGGATCGAAAGAGCATGTGAGTGCGGTCGCCGATACGACGATTGCCAGCTCGTCTCGGTACCTCGGCGCCGCGCCAAGACCTTCTGGGTGTTCACATCCGGGGAGGACGTCTTCGTGCCCGCCGACCACGTCTTGGAGATCTGGGAGACCGGTCAGGTGGTGCGGCTCCGGTACCAGGACATGGTGTCGGCCACCGCGGTGCGCAACGGAGTGCGCTGGCCGCCGAAGGTCGACTCGTACTTCGTCGTGTCGAGAACGAAGGGTTCTTCGAATTCGTAGGCCATCTCTTTGAGGGCCTTCATCATGGGGCTCACCACGGCGAGCATCGCCAGGAGCGGTTTGGGCATGGTGCGAAGGCTCACGGGCTGGCCGAGCTCGTCGGCGACCACCGCCGCGAGCTCACGGGTGGTGATGGTCTCGGGACCGGGGAGATGCCACACCTGACCGACGGCGCGCTCGTCGGTCCCGAGGGTGGCGAGTCCGTGGGCGATGTCGGGGACGTAGCTGTAGGTGTGGAGCAGATCCGGGTTGCCGAGGAAGTCCGCCTTCTTGCCGGCGACGGCGTGGCCGAAGAACCGTTCGCCTAGAGCCGAGCTCGTCACTCGAGGCCCGAAGAAGTCCGACGCCCGACCGATGGCGATGCGCACGCGGCCGGCGTCGGCTGCGGCCTGCAGCTCGCCGGTCATCGCCGCCCGGGTCCGACCCTTCACGGTCTCGGCCGCCAATGGGAGATCCTCGGTCAGCGGTTGTCCGCCGGTGGGTCCGTATCCGTAGACGTTCTCCAGGGTGACCAGCAGCGCGCCCGTTCGCTCAGCGGCATCGAGCACGCCGCGCGCTGCAACGGCGGGAACAACGCGGGCCAGTTGGTGTATGGGGCGTTGAGGCACTGGTAGATGACCGCTGCCCCCGCCGCCGCCTCCGTCGCGGCCGCCGGGTCGCTGACATCGGCAGCCCTCCACTCCACCCCGGCGGGACGACCCGAAGGCTCGTGCAGCGAAACGACCCGGACGGGACCTTCGCCCTCGGCCAGCCGGGCCGCGAGTGCGCGACCCACCTGGCCGGCGCCGAAGACGACTTGGTGCTGGCCAGACGACATGGGCGCGCTCCTTCTCCTACAGAATGCCGCGATCTCGTCGTCTCAATCGCCCGAGGACCAGCGTTTGAGCCAGCGGGCGTGGGTTTGCGGGGGCGCGGCCCAGAGGCTCGGATGGACACGGTACACGATCCCCCGTTCGGCGCAGATCGGTCGGAGTCGACCGGCGAGCAGCGGGTAGATCGTGTGGGGGAGCCTTGGTGCCAAGTGGTGTTCGACCTGATGGTCGAGGCCCCCCCATCAACCAGTCAGACGGCGACGAGATCCTTGTCGGCGACCTTGCCGTTCGAGTGCTCGGGGCGGCGAAGGCCTTGTCCTTGGGGGTCCGGAATGCGTGGATGAAGCCGGCGATCGACAGCAGCGCCAGCAGCCCGGCGGCGATGAAGGCGACGGTGGCGACCTGCTCGCCCTTGACGCCGAAGACGCTGAACCCGAACGAGGTGAGCAGCAGCCCGCGGAGGGTCTCACCCTTGAAGAGCGTCTCACGTTGTGCGGTGACGGCCGTCGAGGTGGCTTCTGCAGGTCGGCGAGGCCGGGGTCGTTGGACTCCTCGGCCGCGGCGACCTCGGCTCGCAGTGCGCTCTGGGGTCGCCGAGGTCGGCGTAGGTCTGGCCGTCGGCGGCGTCTTGAGGTGGAGACCGATGTAGTCGTTGGCGTAGCACTCGGCCTGCTTGCCGGTGGTGAGCGGCTGGCCGGCGTACGCGACGAGGCACGCCGACTGCTTCTCTTCCTCGTGAGCTCGTCGGCGGGCGTGAAGGTGATGTTCTGCTGGCTCGAGCTGGTCCCGCACGTAGTCCTGGGCGAAGTTGGCGTTGCTGGTCATGACGAGCCCGAGCACGAGCAGCAGACCCGCGAGGGCGATGCCCGCCTGCGCTGAAGAGGATGTCGAGGGTTCTGCGCTTCATCGTTCTTCTCCTTGTGTGGTTCGTTCCATGCGGGTCGCCGACGGCGATCCTGCGAGCGAGGTAGATCAGCTGCGGGTGAGGACGACCTTGAGCGCGCCGGTGTCGCCGGCTCGGGCGAACACGTCGTAGGCCTCCTCGAACTGGTCGAGCGTGAAGTGGTGGGTGACGAACCGGGCGGCGTCGAGCTGCTGGCTGATCACGAGACGGAGCAGCGTCGGCGTCGTGTAGGTGTCGACGAGGCCGGTGGTGATGGTGACGTCGCGGCTCCACAGGTCCTCGAGGTGCAGCGTCGCCGGCTCGCCGTGCACGCCGATGTTGGCGATGTGCCCGCCGGGCCGGGCCAGCCGGACGGCCAGCTCGAAGGTGGCGGGCATGCCGACGGCTTCGATGGCCACGTCGGCGCCGAGGCCGCCGGTGAGCTCGGCGACGACCGCGTCGGCGTCCTCGCGGGAGTTGTTGACGACGATGTCGGCGCCGAACTGCTTGGCCGCGTCCAGCCGGCTGTCGGCGAGGTCGATGGCCACGATGTGGCTCGGGCTGAAGAGCCGGGCGCCCATGATGGCGGCGAGGCCGATCGGGCCCGGCGCCGACGACGGCGACGACGTCGCCGGGCTGCACCTTGCCGTTGAGGACGCCGACCTCGTAGCCGGTGGGCAGGATGTCGGCCAGCATCAGGATCTGCTCGTCGGTCGACGCCGGCGGGCACCGGGTAGGTGGAGGTGTCGGCGAACGGGACCCGGACGTACTCGGCCTGGGTGCCGTCGATCGTGTGGCCGAGGATCCAGCCGCCGCCGCCGAGGCACTGGCCGTAGCGGCCCTCCCGGCAGAACCGGCACGCGCCGCAGGACGTGATGCACGACACGAGCACCCGGTCGCCGACCTTGACCGTCTTGACGCCGGCGCCGACGGCCTCGACGGTGCCGACGGCCTCGTGGCCGAGGATCCGCCCGTCGGTCACGGCGGGAACGTCGCCCTTGAGGATGTGCAGGTCGGTGCCGCAGATGGTGACGGCGTCGACCCGGACGATGGCGTCGGTGTCGTCGCACGATCGTCGGGTTCGGGTACGTCTTCCCATGCCTTGTGGCCGGGACCGTGGTACACGAGCGCCTTCATGACAGACCTCCGGAGTCGCCGTTGGCGCTACCAGGGTCCGGAGCATCGCTCCCTGAGCCAGCCACATCCGCCGGGCTCAACACGTCAGGGCTCTTGTCGTGTCACCAGCACCGTACACCCCATCGACGGAAAGCGGACAGGTGCGCAACATGACGGCGTCGCGGTCCGGACCTTGCGTGCAGGCTGGCCGTGGCAACGCCCGGCCGCGAGAACCTGACGAGTTGCTCCGGACCACGATGACCCGCCTTCCGAACGGAAGAGCCCGCGGCGAGCGAAGAGTCGGTGAGATCGTGCGCGGCGGTCGTCGGGCCATCAGCGCGGCCCGCGCCGATGACGTCTTCCCTACTCGGCGGCCCTGGCGTTCTACGGGCTCATCTCGGTGCTGCTCGAGGTGACCGGCGAGATCCACCGTCACACAGCGGTCAACCGCACACCCCTCCCAAGCGGAGTCCGGCGGAACGGTCCTACGGTCGAGTCCATGGCAGAACCAGACCAACACATGGGGCAGACGGCCGCTGACCAGCTTGTTACCGAGCACACAGCCACCGAGCAGGCGGCCGCGGGTACCCTGCGACATCCATGGCAGAGCCAGACCAAGAGACGATGCGGGAACAACCAAAGGAAGCTGTGAGGCAGGCAGAACCAGACCAAGACCCGAGGAAGACAGCAGCTGAGAACCTGCTCAAGCTGATCGCGGAAGCGAAGCTCGACGAGGCAGAGCGAGTGCGCGACCTGGCTGAGGCCTGGGCGTGGCTCACCTCGCCAGGGCAGCCCGCACGGCGGTCACGCCGCAACGAGGACGGCCTAACCGTGCATGATGTCGACCACGCCTTGTCGGGTGCGTCGTGCCAGCGGACGCCGCGCGAACAGGGCTTGGCGGGCGAGCACGTGGTCTTCCGCCAGTCCGGCGCAACGGCCCATGAGGCGCCGCGTCGACGTGGGCGACTCAGGCGGTCGTTGCCGTGTCGAGGAGCAGCTGGACGTCGTCCCGCGCCAACTCACGCCACGACGGTCTGCGATGACCGGCAGGACGTAGAGGTTGCCGGGAGCGGATTGTCGGTGCCGTCGGCGCCGTCCTGTCCATCGTCAACTGGGCGAGTCGGGCGGGTTCAGGCGGAACACGACCACCATCGTGCGGGAGCGTGACGTCCCCAGCCGCACTAGCCGCGCTGAACGCCGACGTGCCTGTCCAAGCCGCTGCCCGTGTGCCGCGACGCATCGCCCAGTTGAACCTCGATCGGTGCTCGAAACGTACCTACGCCTGGGTTATCGCAGCGAGCCCCGACGAGACACCCATGACGGAGGGTCGTTGAGCCATGCCTGAGTCAAGTCTGTACGAAAGGCTCGGTGGCGTCTTCGCCATCGCAGCAGTCGTGGACCATTTCAGCGATGCGGTTGTGCAGAACCCGATCGTCGGTCAGGAGTCGAAGAACCCGGCCCTCCGCGACTGGCACACGAACAGTCTCGGCAGACTGCCGGGCCTCAAATTCATGCGCACTCTGTGGGTGTGCAACGTTGCCGGCGGACCCTTCCAGTACGCGGCGACGAAACGAGGGAGCACCGCCCTCGGCTTGGAGGAGGCCCACCGCGAACTCGAAATTTCTCCCGACGAGTTCGACGAAGTCGCGGCCGAACTGGCGCGCACCCTCGACTTCTTCAAGGTTCCCCAGCAGGAGAAGGAGGAAGTGCTGGCGGCGTTCTCGGCGCACAAGACGGAAGTAACCGAGGGATACACGGCTGCGGCCAAGGCGGGGCTGTAACGATCCCCCTCCCTCAGGTTGATTGCGATCGGCTCGGCCCGTCGAGCGCGGACGCGGCGAGGGTGCCGTCGATGACGTCGTGGGCGACGTCGACCAGCCGAAGGTTGTGGTTGCGGGCGTGGCTGCGCAGCCTGGTGAACGCCTGCTCCATGTCGAGGCCCTCTCGCTCGGCCACCATGCCTTTGGCCTGCTCGATGACGATGCGGCTGTTGAGCGCGTGGTTGAGCTGCTCGTTGACGACCTGGCGCCTCGAGCGCGGCGCGGTGCTGCAGGATGGCGATGGTGGCGACGTCGGCGAGGGCCTGGGCGGCGTCGACGTCGGCCTGTCGCATCTCGCCCGGCTCGGTGTGGAACAGGTTGAGGGCGCCGATGACGGTGCCGCGCAGGCGCATGGGCAGGGCGTGCACCGAATGGAAGCCGGCTTCGAGCGCCTCGGCCGCGAACCGGGGCCAGCGGCCGTTGACCGCGGCCAGGTCCTGGTTCACGACCGGCTGGCCGGTGCGGTAGCAGTCGAGGCACGGGCCTTCCTGGGCTTGCAGCTCGAACAGCTCCAGCACGCGCATCGCCTCGCTGGAGGAGGCCATCACCCGCAGGTCGCCGTCGGGTGCGACGAGCATGAGGCCGGCGGCGGCGACGTCGAGCACGTCGACGCAACGGTCGGCGAGCAGGGTCAGCAGCTCCACGACGTCGAAGTCGTCGACGAGCGTGTCGGCCAGCTCCACGAGCGTCCGGGCGAGCAGTCGCTTCTCTGGGCATCGGATCTCCAGTCACCGTCGGCTCGGCCATGTGGCCGTCCCAGGCCGGAGCGCGACCCGACGCAATCGTACGACCGCCGCTGCGCCGGCTGATGCCGAACCTGGCGGGCAGCGCCTCACGGCCCTGGGTCCTTCTCGCCGCTCTGGGCGTCGAAGCGCAGCCTCTGGCCACCACGTCCTGGGCCACCTCGGTGAGGGGTCGGTCGTTGCCGAAGGCGTACGCCCGCAGCCGGATGAGGGCTTGGCCGACGCTGACGTCGAGCTGGGCGGCGACCATGCCCGAGGCCTGGTGCACGACGTACTGGAAGTCGGCGCCCGCCTCCAGCTCGGCGGCCAGCTGGCCCGGGCGGCGCGTTCGGCCTGCATCACGAGCACGGCCTGGGCGGCGACGTCGGCCATGACCAGCGCGTCGGCATGCTGTTCGTCGGTGAGCGGGCCCGGTCGGTCGCAGTACAGGTTGAGCGCCCCGAGGCGGACCGCTCCCACTTGGAGCGGGAAGCCGAAGACGGCCCGCACGCCGGCCGTCGATCGCCGGCCCGGTGAAGGCGAGCCACCGGGGCGTCGCCGGGTCGGCCAGGTCGGGTTCGAGCACCGGCCGGTCCTGGTGGTAGGCGTCCACGCACGGGCCCTCGCCCGAGCGTCGTACTGCAGCTGCTCGATCAGGGCGCTCACCTCGTTGGTGGTGCACACCGAGCCGCGGGGCACGTCACCGGACATCAGCATGATCCCCGCGCCGCTCATCCCGGTGACCTCGGCGCACACCTCGCACAGCCGCTTCGTCTCCAGCTCGGGAGCCCCGGCGCCGACGAGCCGGCCGAGAATCCGAAGTCGCCGTTCACCGCCACCCACGACACCGCTCAGGCCGTCCTCCCGCGGACCGGCTACGTCTCGTCGACTGACGCACCGCTCGACGTGGAGGGCCGACGTGACGCATCGGCGTCGCCAGCGGTCACCGGCACACGCCACCCAGTCGAGCGCACCGGTACTGCTCCCGAAGCGGAGGCGTGCGTCGACCGGTCGGTGGATCGATCAGATCGGGGAGGCCAAACGCAGCTCGAGGACGCGCCGTGCCGCATGTCGAAGGGGACCGCAGCGTCAACGACCGCGACCGCGACGGAGCTGGGCTCGCGGGCATCGGACGATGGCGCCGACCGTCTCCGCCCCCATGAACCGCACGCCGCTCAGGTCGACCACGACATCGGCCGTCGTCGAGCGCGATGCCCGAGCCAGGGTCCGAGCGAGCTTGGACACCGTCACGATGTCGTGCTCGCCTCGAAGCCACACGACGCAGAGATCGACGTCGCGCCGCCCGCGGGCCACGAGGGGAAACGGACACTGACGAGGTCCTCGTTCGAGCCATGGCGTTCTCCTGGCATCAGGCGCTTCAAGAAGATGCGCTACCAGGGTCCGGAGCCTCGCTCCCGAACCAGCCGAGGCTGGCCCGACACGTAGGGCTTCTGTCGTGTCACCCGCACCGTACACCCGCGCGACCTCACACCCTTTGGCTTGAGTGTCAGGGACGGCCTGGGGAGTCGATGACCCGAGCGCTGGGAGGCCGAGTGCAACCTCGCTGCGCTCGGCGAGGTTTGGCGTCGACGAGCAGGTCGAGCACCTCGCCGATGGTCCGTTCCCGGCTGATCGACTCGCGCAAAGGCAGGTGTTCCTGGATGTGGTAGCGGTTGCGACGACCGGCCTTTTCCTTGACCACGTAGCCGGCTGTCGGTGAGGTCGGACGACGATGCCGTAGGCGGTGCGCTCGGTGATGTCGAGGGCGGCGGCGAGATCACGCAGCCGGGCATCAGGGTCCTGGGCGATGCACAGCAGCGCCCGGCCGTGATTGGTCAGGAAGCCCCATTCACGCATGTACCCACGATGGCAGCCTGATTCTAGAAGTCGCTTGCCAGTGTCGGGTGAGGTCGATGATGAGGCCGTAGGCGGTGCGTTCGGTGATGCCCACGGTGGTGGCGATGTCGCGCAGGCGCACCCCGGGGTCGTGGGCGATGCACAGCAGGGCCCGGGCGTGGTTGGTGAGGAAGCTCCATTCGGCCATCAGCGGACAATCTAGCTGAGGGTTTCTAGAAATATATTGCTAGTTTCTCTCTGCCGGACTAGGATCGGGCTACATCCCCGAGGGTTCGCCGGTCGCCGACCGCCAGCTGCTCGGGGGTGACCGAAAGGATCCGTCATGTTGATGCGATTCGAGCCGTTCCGGGAATTCGACCGGATGGCCGAGGAGATGCTGAACGAACGCCGAATGCGCCAGATCCCTGTGGACGCGTACCGTCGGGGCAACGAGTTCAAGGCTCATCTCGACCTCCCCGGCGTGGATTCCCGGTTCATCGAGCTGACCGTCGAGAAGGATCTCCTCACCGTGCGGGCGACGCGTGCCTGGGTCCGGGCCGAGGGCGATCAGATCCAGATCGCGGAGCGAGCCCAGGGCGAGTTCAGCCGTCAGTTGTTCCTGGGGGAGGGTCTGGACCGTGACCACATCACCGCCACCTACGAGAACGGCGTGCTCACGCTCACCATCCCCGTAGCCGAGGAGGCCAAGCCCCGCAAGGTCGAGATCACCCACCCAGCAGACGTGGTTCAGGCCGTCACGGCAGCTTCCGTCGCCGAGTGAGAACCGGCTCTGACCCAGCGAGACGGCTCCCCGGGACCGTCTCGCTGCGCGGGCGGTTCCGTCCTTTAGTTCCAGTCGGTGCACGCTCGAGTCGGGCCGATCCCACACACCCCGGTCACCAAGCTAGGACAGTTGCGTCCTCCGCCCGTAGCGCCGGAGCCCACCTGCACGTCGACACCGAGCGGTGCGAGGGCCACGGCCGCTGCTACGCGCTCGCACCCGAGCTGTTCGAGCCCGACGACATCGGCAACGGCCACGAGATCGGCGACGGCACCGTGCCCGCGGGCATGGAGGCCAAGGCCGAGCTCGCCGTCGGCCAACTGCCCGGAGCAGGCGATCACATCGTCGAGGGCGTCCTGATGGGCCTGCACGAGCCGGTCGTCGGACTGGGCGACCGACTTCGACCACACCGACGAGGCGTGGGCCGCCGACCCGTTCCCGATCTGGGACGAGCTGCGCCAGACCTGCCCCGTCGCCCACACCGACCGCTACGGCGGCGTGTGGCTGCCGACCCGCCACGAGGACGTCTCCGCCATCGCCTACGACACCGAGCACTTCACGTCGCGCAGCATCGTCGTGACCGACGTTCCGCCCACCCCTCGAGATGGCCCCGCAGGGCATCGCCCCGCCCATCTCGTCCGACCCGCCGTTCCACCACGGCGCCCGCCGGCTGCTGCTGCCGGCGTTCTCGCCGCAGGCGATCGACAAGCTGGAGCCGTCGACGCGGGCCTACTGCGAGGAGCTGGTCGACGCCCTGCAGGGCCACGACGTCGTCGACGCGGCCGAGGACTACGCCCAGCACATCCCGGTGCGGGTCATCGCCTACATGCTCGGCTTCCCGGAGGAGGACGCCGACCTGTTCCGCGCCTTCGTGAACCACGTGCTCGAAGGCGTCGACAAGCCGCTCGAGGAGCGGGCCGCCGGGATGATGGAGCTGTTCGGCTACCTCGCAGACCCAGGTCGAGGACCACGTCGCCAACCCGCGCGACGACCTCACCTCCTACCTGCTCGACGCCGAGCTCGACGGCGAGCCGCTCGACCCGTACCACGTCGGGCGCACGATCGCGCTGCTGCTCATCGCCGGCATCGACACGACGTGGAGCGCGATCGGCGCCTCGATCTGGCACCTCGCCGGCCACCCCGACGACCGCGAGCGCCTGGTCGCCGAGCCCGAGCTGCTGCCGACCGCGATGGAGGAGCTGCTGCGGGCCTACGCGCCGGTGACGATGGCCCGCCTCGTGCGCGAGGACATGGACTGGAACGGCTGCCCGATGAAGGCCGACGACTGGGTCCTGCTGCCGTTCCCGGCCGCCAACCGCGACCCCGAGGCGTTCGACCGACGCCGACGAGGTGCATCATCGACCGCGAGATCAACCGCCACGCCGCCTTCGGCCTCGGCATCCACCGCTGCGCCGGGTCGCACCTGGCCCGCATGGAGCTGCGGGTCGCCCTCGAGGTCTGGCTCGACGCCTTCCCGACCTTCCACCTCGCCGACCCCGACGCCGTGCGCTGGTCGGGCGGCCAGGTCCGCGGCCCGCGCACGCTGCCCATCCGCATCGGCTGAGAGCCAGGCCGCCACGCCCGCCGTCAGCGGCGCGTCAGGACCGAGGCGATGCGCTCGAAGCGCGGGTCGTCGTCGCCGGCGATGCGGCCGACCCACCGGAGCACCTCGGCGACATCGACCGCGAGTCTCCGCCAGCGACCATCGCATCGATGTCGACCCAGTCCTTCGCCCGGTTGAACACGACCTTGCACACGACGAGGTGCTCGGGAGCGAGGATCGGGATCGAGGTCTCGGCGAAGGGCACGGTGCGGCGTGCTCGGCCTGCCCGCGTGGTGGAAGGGGTCGTAGGCGAAGAAGAGGTCGACCGGTGTCGTGTCCCACAGCACGCGGGCCTGCCCGTCGAGCCGTACGAGCTCGGCGGCCGCCGGGTCGTCGGCCGCGGCGCCGAGCGCGACGAGGCGTTCGGCCACGTCGGGAAACCGTTCGGCTCCGACGAAGAGGTTCAGGTCGATGTCGATCGTGGCGCGCGGCTCGGCGTAGTAGGCGAGCGCCAGTGCGCCACCGAAGGCGTGGGGGATGGTGGCGAGCGCCTCGTCGAGGGCCACGATGCGCTGTGCGAGCGACAGAGCCGTCACGACGAAACGAGTCGGGCGCGCGGAGCCGTGCGCTCCGACGGCGTGGCGGGATCGCATCGGCGACGGACAAGACGTCGACCAGACGGCGGGCGTGCTCGTCGGGGCGTCGTCGCCGGCGGCACGTCGGGCGGCTCCGGGACGGCATCGAGACGCAGCCGCGCGCCGCTGGCCTCCACGAGCTTGCGCAGCGTCCCAAAGGTCGGGTCGCGGCGCTCACGCTCGTAGGCCGAGACGACCGGTTGCGAGGTACCGGCCCGCTCGGCCAGTTCCGCCTGGGTGAGACCGGATCGCCGTCGTGCCGCCCTGATCAGCTCGCCCGGGGTCACGGACGCGAGTATATCGTATTGTCTATGTCAGCGACGTGTCAGGGGCGGCGAGGAAGGCGAGGTCGACGCCGGCGTCGTCGCCGAGGCGGGTGAGGGCGGTGACCGACACGTAGCCGGCCTCGACCGCACCGCCGTCGCACTCGACGGGGAGGTCGATCGGGTCGCCCCAGTGCATCTGCACGTCGAAGGCGCCGTCGTGGCCGGCCTTGGCGGTGAGCTCGGCCGACGCCAGGGTCCGGGGCGGCAGGCGGGCCACCTCGGTGCGCCGCCACCCGGCGATCTCGTCGAGCGGGCGGTTCGGGACGTTCACGTTGACCACGACCGGATCCTCGGGGAGGTCGCGAGCATCGCCCGAGCGACCCGGGCGCCGACCTCAGCGGCCACGTCCCAGTGCTGGTGGGCGAGCATCTCGTCCCAGCCCTGGCCCTCGACGCCGAACCCGTCGACGGCCTGGCTGACGGCGAGCCCGGACACGCCGCCGTTGCGGGCGGTGAGGGCGGCGCCGACGGTCCCGGAGTGGTAGACGGCCCGGCCGACGTTGGCGCCAGGGTTGATGCCGGAGACGACGAGGTCGAACGGCCCGCCGAACACGCCGAGCCGGGCGAACATGACGCACAGCGCCGGCGGGCCCGTCACCGACCACGCCTCGGGCACGCCGTCGAGCTCGACCCTGCGCACCTCGGGCCGGATGAGGTGCAGCGTGCCGAGGGCCGCGCTGGCGCCCGAGTACTCGCGGTCGGGGGCGGCCACGACGACGTCGCCGAGCGGCACCAGCCGGCGGGCGAGGACGTGGAGGCCGACGGCGTCGATGCCGTCGTCGTTGGTCACGAGGATGCGCACGGCACCGTCCTAGCAAGCCGACCGGCGCGGCGCGGCCCCATCGAATGTCACGGACGTGATGGCGGTCCGTGCGAAGCTCGTACCCATGAGCGACTCAGGGATGGGCGTCGAAGGTCACCCGCTGCGCCGGGAGGTGATCCTCCTGCTCCAGGTGGCGATGGTCGTGTTCGTCTGGACCGTCGGCATCGGGATCCTCAACGGCACCGACCTCGTCGACTTCAGCCAGAAGGTGGTGCTCTCGCACGTGCACGCCGGCACCCTCGGCTGGATCACCACCAGCGTGTTCGCCGCGTCGCTCTGGCTGTTCGGCGAGACCGCCACGCCGGGCGAGGTCCGCACGGCGCGATGGCTGACGGCGGCGGCGGTCGTCATCCTTCCGCTCTTCGCCTTCACGTTCGCGTTCACCTATCGAGGAGCCGCAGGGCGATCATCGGGACCGCTCGCCCTGGCACGCATCGTCGGCTTCTTCGCCTGGGTCGTCGCCCGGGCCCGACAGGTCGAGCTGACCACCGTGCACCTCGGCTTCCTCGCCGCCGTCGCCACGTCGGTCGTGGGCGGCGTCCTCGGTGTGCTGCTCGCCACGAAGATCGCCACCGGCCGCGACGTGATCCCCGCCGGCGGCGAGGACGCCCACCCGGCGACGATGGTCGTCGGCTTCCTCATCCCCGTCGGCATGGCGCTGGCGGAGTGGGGCCTGCGCGGCTCGGACGCTCCGCGCCGGCGGGCCGGCTCGGCACGGCGCAGATCGGCCTGCCCTTCCTCGGCGGCGTGCTCCTGATGATCGGCCTGCTGCTCGACATCGACCCGCTGCCGCCGCTCGCCGCGCTCATCGAGCTCGTCGGCGTCGTGATCTTCTGCAAGCGCCTGTGGCCCGGACGTCCGCAGGCGTCGACTGGGGCCGGCGGACGCCGGCTCGCTTCGCGGCGGCGTCGTCGTTGGCGATCATCGCCAACATCGTCTTCATCAACTACCTGGCGGCCGCCAACGAGGGCGACTTCGACCTCGTCCCACGCGCCAGATCCTCGCCCTCGACCACATGATGTTCGTCGGCGTCCTCACGAACGCCATCTTCGCCCTGCTGGTCACGGCGACCGGCCGGCGACGAACGGCTGGCCCGGCGTCGACCACGCGTCGTGTTCGTCGGCATGAACGTCGGGCTGCTCGGCTTCGTCGTGAGCCTCCTCGCCGAGCAGACGTGGCTGGAGCAGCTGTCGACGCCCGTGCTCGGCGCGAGCATCCTCCTCGGGCTGGTCGAGCACCTGATGCGGCTCCGCACCGGCGCCGCCGTCGCCATCACCCCGATCCACGCCGTCGCCGCACCCGTGTAGGCCGGCGAACCGTCAGCGCACGAGCCCGATGGCTCGGTCCGCGGCGGCGCGCAACGCGGGGTCGTGCGTGGCGGCGACGACGGCGCACCCGGCCGCCGCCGCCCGCCGAAGCTCGGTGATGACGAGTGCGGCGCTGGCGGCATCGAGGTGCGCGGTGGGCTCGTCGGCGAGCACCAGCGACGGCTCGAGGACGAGCGCTCTGGCGAGGGCGCAGCGCTGCTGCTGACCGAGGGACACCTCCGCCGGACGGCGCTCGCCGAGGTCGCCGATGCCGAGAGCGTGGAGGCGAGCGGCGGCGACCAGCGCACGCTTCGCTCCACGAGGCGTCGTGGAGCACCGCGGCCAACGCGACGTTCTCGGTGAGCGAGAGCTCCTCGAGGAGGGCCAGCGACTGGGGCACGAACGCCGTGCGATGCCAGCGTCGCCGATCACCGCCGTCGAGCGGCTCTGACCACTCGATGGCGCCGGCGGACGGGTCGAGCCAGCCGGCGAGCACGGCCAGCAGCGTGGACTTGCCCATGCCCGACCGGCCGTGCACGACGAGCACCTCGCCCCCGACGACGTGCAGGTCGACCGGCGCGAGGGCGACGGTGGGCCCGATGCGGACGCTCACCCCGTCGAGCCGTACGAGGGACCGGGTGTCGACGACGGTCATGACGCCATCCGCCCGTGATCGAGGTGGACGATCGTCGATGCGACTGCGAGCACACCGGGGTCGTGGGTTGCGACCAGCACCGCCGTGCCCGTGGAGGCGAGCCGCGCCAGCGCGGCGATCACGAGGGCGCCGGAGTCGACGTCGAGCTCGGCGCTCGGCTCGTCGGCGACGAGGGCGACGGGTCGCCCGACGGCCGCCACCGCCACCCCGAGGCGTTGCTGCTCGCCGCCGGAGAGCTCGGCGATGGCGGCACTGGCGCGCCCGTTGAGCCCGACCTCGGCCAGGGCGGCCTCGACGTCGACGGCCACCCCGCGCCAGCGGGCCATCGCCCGCAGGTTGCCGCCGGCGTCGAGTGCGGGCAGGAGGTTGGCGAGCGGCTCGGGGGCGAGCAGGGAGAGCTGGTGGCGGCGCAGCGCGCGTCGTCGACGTGCGGTGGCGACGTGCATCGCCTCCCCCCCGACGAGGACCTCGCCGGCGTCGGGACGCTCGACGCAACCCAGCAGCCGGGCGAGCGTCGACTTGCCGGAACCCGACGGTCCGGCCACCGCCGTGAGCTCGCCGTCGCGGGCGACGAGCGCCACCCCGTCGAGCGCGACGACGTCGCCGGCGGCGCTCGGGTACACACGGGTCAGCCCTCGGCCGACGACGATCTCAGCCACCGCGGAGCACCTCGACGGGCCGGGCCCGTGTCGCCAGGCGGCGGCTGGCGAAGGTCGCCACGGCCACGGCGGCGATCCCGAGGAGCGCCACCGCCAGCAAGACGGACGTGGGCGTGACCGTGGTGGCGGTGGGCGGGATGGAGCGGGCGCTGTCGATGCGGGGGACCGCGACGAGCGCGATGGCCCGGGCGGAGGCCAGCCCGGCTGCTGCTCCCACGGCGAGCGGCGCGCCGTGCTCCAGGGCCACGGCGAGGAACGCCCGCCCCCGGCCGAGCCCGAAGGCGGCGGTCAGGACCTCGGCCACCCGCCGCCGGGGAGCCCGGGCCGATGCGGTCGTGAGCTGCACGCCGACGAGGACGACGACGACGAGCGCGCCGAGGGCCCGCAAGGCGCCGTAGGCCCAACCGACGGCGGCGAAGGACGTGGCGGAGATGACCTCGCCGGGCGTGGTGACGTTGGTGACGATGCGGCCGTCGGTGCTGAGCGCGGCCACGACCGCCTCGGGGTCGCCGCGAGCGAGCACGACCCTGGCCGTGGCGAAGCCGGCGGCGCGCGCCGGCAGGGCGTCGCTGCGGACGACGACGAGGGTCGAGCCCCGCTTGAGCGTCGGGAACTGCGACGGGCGAGCGACGGGATCGACGAGAAGGCTGAGGTCGCCGATCAAGGCCAGTTCGGTGCTCGGGAGCTCACCGACGACGATCGCCGGAACCCTGCCGCTCGGATCCGGCGCACCGAGACGGTCGACGAGATCGGCCTGCGCCGTGGTCGCTCCGGATCCGACGGCGAAGGTCTCGGGGTCGACGGCGAGGACGTTCACCCGCTCGTCTCCGCTGTGGGCCACGAGCCGGTCGACGACCGTCGCCCGTCCGGCGAGCTCCGGCGGGAGGGAACGATCGGGGCCGGCGATCGCTACGGCGACGTCGCTGCCGACGAACGTCGTCGCCTTCGCCCGCAGGGCCGCCTCGGCGCTGTCGGCGAAGCTCGACCCGAGCACCGTCGTCGCGCTGGCGAGGGCGATGGCTGCGGCGATCCCGGCGGCGCCGGCCGGATCGTGGGCCAGTCGGCGCGCCCCGAGGACGACCGCGGGATCGGCGTCACGCGGCCGGTGCCGGAGGGCGGCGGCGACCTTGGCGGCGGGCCGGAACAGCACGAGCGCGACTCCGCCGCGGCCAGCACCGGGAAGCTCAGGGCCACGAGGTCGCTACCGGTCGTCTCGTCGCCGACGAACTCGGCGCCCCCCACCGCGACGAGACGCACCCCGGCGATGGCGACGGCGACCAGCGGCACGACCTCCCACGGAACGCCGCGCAGCCACCGCGGGAGGGGCCGTCGCACCGGGGGGTCGACGAGGCTGCGGGCGTCGATCCCGGCCGCGAACCCGGTGGCGGCGACGGTCACGGCGGCGGCGACGGCGGCCCAGGCCAGCGTCACGGTCCGGATGGGTCCGAGGTCGCTCGAGGGCCCCAGCGTGTGCACCGTGACGACGGCGGCGACCGCGCCCGCGGCGGCGCCGATCAGGGCGGCGGGGACCGCCTCGCCGGCGACGCGGGCACCGAGCAAGGCCGGTCCCTCGCCCCGCGTCGCCCGCGTGCGCAACTCGTCGTGGCGACGGCGGGTGGCCAGCGCGCCGGCGGCAAGGGCGAGGGCGGCACCGGCGAGACCACCGGCGGTGCGCACGGGCACGACGTTCGCCTCGACGAGGTCCACGATCCCGTGGGCACGGCGCACGACGAACGGGAGGTCGGTCGTGGCCGCCGGCACGTTCGGCCGCGGGGTCGTGGGGCCGGCCGACAGCGCGGCCTGGAGGGCGTGGGCGTCGACCGCAGCCGCGAACGTGGCGGCCAGGCGGTCGGCCCCCGGCAGCGTCAGCCCCTCGCGGCGCACCGGCAGCTCGTCGGTGACCGACATCGCCACCTCGACGGCGCGGGGGAGCGAGGCGAACGTGACGTCGTCGAGGAGGAGGAGCGGTGGCGGAGCATCGCCGAACGGGTTCGGGCGGACGAAGTCGATCAGGGTGCAGAAGGCCCGAGGCGGCGTGACCGACACGAGGTCCCGGTACGTGCCCGCCACGGGGAGCGTGGTGGCGCCGGTGAGGTCCGGGAAGGTGATCGTGTCGCCGGGGCCGAGGCCGGCGGTCGCCGCCCACGCGGCCGGAAGCCAGACGCCGGTCCCGGCCGGTCCGTCCACCACCTCGACGTTCTCGAGGGCGCCCGGTCGGTGGACCAGCCAGAACCGGTCGTCGACCTCGGCGGCGATCCCCTGGAGGCGCAACGGGGCGCCCGTGAAGGTCATCCGGGTCCGGGCCCCGATCGTCGGGACACCGGCCACGACGGGCTCGACGGCACGGGCCATCCGGTCCGGGTCGAAGCCCGGCGAACCCGGCAGCGACAGCGCGATCCGGCCCGGGCACCGTTCGTCGAACTGGCGCTGCACGGCTGCCGATCCGACCGACGCGACGTAGACCGGGCCGGCGACCAGCACCATCGCCAGCACGAGCGCGGCGCCGGCGATGGCGGCGGTGCCCCTTCGCACCGCGACACGATCGCACGTACGAGCCGGTCGGTCGGACTCGTGGGTCAGCGGCCCTGGTTGCTACAGTCCTCGACCCGCCCAGCCCCGTTCGTCTAGTGGCCTAGGACACCGGCCTCTCACGCCGGCAACACGGGTTCGAATCCCGTACGGGGTGCCACTTCCGGGTGAATTTTCCCCACCATCCCGCGATCCTGGGGCTACGGTTGACGCCCTCGGGACAGCCAACTTGCGTGGGCGGCCCAAGGGGGACAGGTGTCGCTACTCGAGCTGCGAACGGCAGTCGCCAAGGGCGACGACGGCGTGCTCGTGATCACCCTCGAAGGGGATCTCGATCTGGCGGCAGCACCGGTCGTGGGCGAGTGCGTGGCCACGGTGCTCGACGCCGGAGCGACGACGATCGCGCTCGCGCTCGGCGGGGTGCGGTTCATCGACTCCAGCGGCCTCGCCGCCCTCGTCGACGCGCAACGGGCGACCGTCGCCGCCGACCGGACGTTGGTGCTGCGGTCGGTACCGAGGCGGGTCCACGACCTCCTGTTGATGACCGGCCTCGACCGGACCTTCCGCACCGAGTGACCTAGGGGAGCAACGCCTCCCAGGTCTCCTTGCCGACGACGCCGTCGACCTTCAGGCCGCGGTTGGCCTGGAAGGTCTCGACCGCGCTCTCGGTCTTCGGTCCGAAGCTGCCGTCGATGGCGCCCGGGCTGAAGTTCCGGAACTGGAGCAGCTCCTGGAGGTAGCGGATCTCGCTCGCCTCCTCGCTGTCGCGACGCAGCACGATCCGCCCGGCGGCAGGCGCCGCCCTCGACGTACTCGCGCACCGCCCGCTTGACGCTCCCGCCGGCCCCGCCGGCGTCGGCCTCACGGGGGCGGTCGACCCCGGCCGGCAGCGGTGACCCGCCGTAGGTCTGGTTGTACCAGGCGAGCGCCGCGTCGGTCTGGGCGTTGGACTGCAGGATCGGGTCGAGGACGGCGGCGTCGGCGATGTCCTGCTTCAGACTCGTCTGGGCGTTGATGGCGGCGCCGTCCATCTCGTACAGGCCGGCCATGAGCCGGGCGATCGTCCACCACTGCTCGGCATGGCGGGACTCGTGGTAGATCGTGTCCATGTTCTCGGCGGCGTTGCCCGCCTCCTGGGCGTTCACGTACATCGTCCGGTCGACAGCAACGCTCCAGGTCGACCAGTCGAACTCGGCCCAGTTCCCGTGGGCGTCGCCGAAGTCGATCGGGACGTAGGGAACACCCACCTCGGCCAGCTGCGCGTTCGAGGCGGCTGCGAGCGTCGCCAGCTGCTCGTCGGGGTCCATCGAGCTGTGGGCGGTGCCGTAGGTCTCCTCGACGTACTCCCGCACGCTGTCGTCGGACCGCAGCCCTTCGAGGTCGCCGAACTGGGCTTCGAGCGCGGCCCACGTGTTGACGTCGCAGACGCCCGGGGGATCGCCGATGGCGTGGTCGGTCTGGTAGGCGATGAGGGCGGCTTCGGTGATGGGTCCGAAGTCCCCGTCGATGTTGCCGACCGCGTAGCCCATGTCGCGGAGCATCTGCTGGAGCAGACGCACGTCGCGGTTGTCCTTGTCACCGTTGCGTACCGTGGGTCGAGGCATGTCACCAGCTGACCGCGGAGAGCGGTGCCGCGTCCCACCCGATCGGGCAGCCAGACGGGCACACAACCGGCCAGAACGGTCGAAGCGTCAAACCTACGAAGTGCACCCCTTTGGAGTCGTCTACGGCCAGATCGGTCACCGCATCGGGTGGTTCCTGCGCGAACCGACGGACGATGTGGCAGGATCCTCGCCGCTCATGAAACCGGAGCCATGGTGCCGGTGGCTCTGCTGGGGAGAATTCGGGGAGGCACGAATGGTCCGAACACGCCGGGGCGTGGTTGGCAAGGGTCTGCTGAGCGCGTTCGCGCTCGTCGCCGTGCTCTGGTGGGGCTCAGCGTCCCCGCCGGCAGTGCACCGTCGGGGGGAGGAGGCCGGCAGGCCGGGTCCGAGCGCCGGTGCGACCTCCGTCTACATCGTCCAGATGGCCGAGGCCCCGGTCGTCGCCTACGACGGCGGCGAGCCCGGACTACGCGGCGACCGGCCGCGGCCCGGCGAGCACGTCAACCCGAACAGCGCCCACGTCCGGCGCTACCAGGACTTCCTCGACCGACGCCACGCCGACGCGCTGCGCGCCGCCGGCGCGCCGGCGGACGCGAAGTTCTACGACTACACGTTCTCCTTCAACGGCTTCGCCGCAGAGCTCACGCCGGCGCAGGCGGCGCGGCTCGCGCAGCACCCGAACGTCGTCGTCGGTGAGCCCCGACGAGCGGCGCCAGCCGCTGACCGACAACACCCCGGTCGAGCTCGGGCTCACCGGCCCGAGCGGCCTCTGGGCGCAGCGGCGCGACGGCACCGTCGGCGAGGACGTCATCATCGGCGTCATCGACACCGGCATCTGGCCCGAGCACCCGAGCTTCTCCGACCAGGCCGACCTCGTTCACGATCCGGCCGAACGTCGATCGCGATCTCGCGTACGGCCCGCCGCCGGCGACCTGGCACGGCAGCTGCGAGGCCGGTGAGCAGTTCTCCCAGCAGACTGCAACAACAAGCTGATCGGCGCCCGCTGGTTCTCGAGCGGCCTGACCTGGCCGGCGCCCAGCTCGAGGGCGACTACGCGTCGCCCCGCGACCACGACGGCCACGGCACGCACACCGCCTCCACGGCGGGCGGCAACGGCGGCGTCCCGATCCCGAGCCTTCGCGGATCTTCGGCCGCGACCTCGGCGTCGACACGATCTCCGGGCATGGCGCCGCGCGCCCGCATCGCCGCCTACAAGGGCTGCTTCGGCGAGGCCGGCTGCGTCCTCAGCGACCTCGTCGCCGCCATCGACACCGCCGTCGCCGACGGCGTCGACGTCATCAACTACTCGATCGGCTCCGACGCGCCGTCGCGCTCGCTGTCGACGCCGACGCCGTCGCGTTCCTGTTCGCCGCGCGAGGCCGGCGTGTTCGTCGCCACCTCGGCCGGCAACGCCGGCCCGGCGCGGCGACGGTCGGCTCGCCGGCCGATGCGCCCTGGGTGACCGCGGTCGGCGCCAGCACCCACAGCCGCGTGTTCCAGAACACCGTCACCCTCGGCAACGGCGCCACCGTACATCGGCGGCAGCGTCACCCACGGCGTCGGGCCGGCGCCGCTCGTCGACGGCGGCGACGACTGCCCCGACGGGCCTCGAACCCGGCGCCGAGGTCAGCCGGCGCCATCGTCCTGTGCCTCCGCGTCACCGGCATCGCCCGGGTCGCGCACGGCGCCGGCGTTGCCGCCGCCGGCGGCGTCGGCATGATCCTGTACGACCCGCCGCAGGTGAACGTCACGCCGACCGACAACCACGTGCTGCCCGACCTCGCACGTGTCGCGGGCCCGACGGCGCGGCGATCGCCGCCTACATCGAGGCCGCCGGCGCCGGCGCCACCGCCACGTTCACGGCCGGGATCGCCGCGCCGACCGGACGACGCGGACCGGAGATGGCCGTGTTCTCCGTCGCGCGGCCCGAACGGCGCGGCCGCCGACATCATCAAGCCCGACGTGACCGCGCCCGGCGTGCAGATCCTCGCCGGCAACAGCCCGACGCCGTTCCTCGGCGCACCCGGTCAGCTGTTCCAGGCGATCCAGGGCACGTCGATGTCGAGCCCGCACGTCGCCGGCATCGGCGCGCTGCTCGCCGGCGCGCATCCCGACTGGACGCCGGCGATGGTCCGGTCGGCGCTCACGACGACCGGCATCGCCAGGACGTCGACAAGGAGGACGGCACGACGCCCGGCCGACCCGTTCGACTTCGGTGGCGGCCACATCGAGCCGCTGCCGGCGAACGACCCCGGGCCTCGTGTACGACGCCGGGCTTCGACGACTACCTCGCGTTCCTCTGCGGCACCGGCGACCTCAACCCGACCGGCGGCGACGTGCACGGCCGAGTCGGGTCGATCGACCCGAGCGACCTCAACCTGGCCACGATCGGCATCGGCGAGCTCGCCGGCGTCCAGACGGTCACCCGCACGGTGACGAACGTCGGTCCGGCCGGCGACGTACACCGTCGACCGTCGACGCCCCGCCGGGCGTCGACCGTCGCCGTCGACCCGCCGATCGCTCGACCATCGCCGCCGGCGCGACCGCCGACCTACACGGTCACGTTCACCAGCGACGACGGCGCCACGTTCGACGAGTGGACCTTCGGCTCGCTCACGTGGAGCGACGGCGCGGCCACGACGTCCGCAGCCCGATCGCCATCAGGCCGGTCCCGATCTCCGCGCCCGACGAGGTCAGCGGTGACGGGCACCGCCGGCACCGCGAGCTACGACGTCACCTTCGGGTACAACGGCGACTTCGACGACCCCGGTCACGGGCTCGTCGCCGGCGACGGTCGACGACCGGCACCGTCGTCGACGACCCGGCCGACGACATCAACGTCGCCCTCGAGACCGGGGTCGGCATCGACGTCCACACGATCACCGTCCCGGCCGGGACGCGGCACCTGCGGACCTCGCTGTTCGACGAGAGGTCGACGGCGCCGCGACGACCTCGACCTCTACCTGTTCCGCCCGGCGACGATCCCCTCAACGGCGGCGATTCGTCGCCGTCAGCGGCGGCGGCACGGCCGAGGAGCAGATCGACGTCGCCGGCCCCGGAGGTGGGCGACTGGACGCTCGTCGTCCACGGCTGGGAGACCGACGGCGCCGACGCCGTCTACGACCTGTTCACCTGGCTCGTCGGCGACGCCGACGCCGGCAACCTCACGGCGGTCGCCGAGCACGCCGACGGCGGTCGTCGGCGAGACGGCGACGATCACCCTCGACCTGGAGTCCGGCCTCTGACCGCTGCGCCGGACACCCGGTACCTCGGCATCGTCCGCTACAGCGACGGCGTCGACGAGTTCGGCGGCACGTTCGTCTCGATCACGACCGTAGTCCGGCGGGCCACGCCGGCGCGCCCTGCACGGGCGCGCCGGCTGGGCGGCACGACCAGAATGCGGGCATGGAACGCACCACGCTCGGTCGCACGGGCATCAACGTCAGCCGGCTACTGCCTCGGGGCCATGATGTTCGGGGCGTGGGGCAACCGCGACCACGACGACTGCGTGCGCATCATCCACGCCGCCCTCGACGCCGGCATCAACTTCATCGACACCGCCGACGTGTACTCCGCCGGCGAGTCCGAGGAGATCGTCGGCCAAGGCGATCAAGGGCCGGCGCGACGACGTCGTGCTCGCCACCAAGTTCGTCGCGCCCATGGACGAGGATCCGAACCACCGGGGCGCGTCGCGGCGGTGGATCATGCAGGAGGTCGAGAACAGCCTCCGCCGCCTCGGCACCGACCACATCGACCTGTACCAGGCCCACCGGCCCGACCCGACGCGTCGACGTCGACGAGACGCTCGGCGGCGCTGTCCGACCTCGTGCACCAGGGCAAGGTGCGGGTGCTCGGGTCCTCGACCTACCCGGCCGAGCTCATCGTCGAGGCGCAGTGGGTGGCCGAGCGCCGCGGGCGGGAGCGCTTCCAGTGCGAGCAGCCGCCGTACTCGATCCTCGCCCGTGGCATCGAGACCGCGGTGCTGCCGACCTGCCAGCGCTACGGGATGGGCGTCATCCCGTGGAGCCCCCTGGCCGGTGGGTGGCTCACCGGCAAGTACCGCAAGGGCGACCCGACCCCGACGTCCGGGCGGGCGGCCCGCATCCCCGACCGGTTCGACTTCGCCAAGCCGGAGAACCAGCGGAAGCTCGATCTGGTCGAGGAGCTGCTGAAGCTGGCCAGCGACGCCGGGGTCTCGCTCACGCACCTCGCCATGGCCTTCGTCCTCGAGCACCCGGGCGTCACCTCGGCCATCATCGGGCCCCGCACCATGGAGCAGCTCACCGACGTCCTCGACGGCGCCGACGTCCGGCTCTCGAACGAGGTGCTCGACCGCATCGACGAGCTGGTGCCGCCCGGCACCAACGTGAACGAGGCCGACTCCGGCTGGCAGCCGCCCGGTCTCTCCCGCAAGGTGCGCCGGCGGACCCCGCGCACCCGGACCTGAAGGGGCACGACCATGGCCATCGCCACCATCGCCGACATCATCCGCACCCACGGTGCCGATCGGCCCGACGCGCCGGCGCTCGAGTTCGACGGTCGCTCCATGACCTTCGGCGAGCTCGACCGCGCGGTCGAGCCAGGTCGCGCAGGCCCTGCGGGCCTCCGGCGTCGAAGCCGGCGACCGCGTCGCCTACATCGAGAAGAACGGCCTCGAGTGGTTCGAGGTCACCTTCGGCCTGGCGAAGCTCGACGCCGTCAACGTGTCGGTCAACTGGCGCCTGGCGCCGGCGGAGATGGCGCAGATCATCGACGACGCCCGAGGCCGAGGTCGTGATCGTCGGCCAGGAGTTCGTGCCGCACGTCGAGAAGATCGAGTCGGAGCTGAGCCGGGTCCACACGATCGTCGCCATCGGCGGCCACGACCGGTGGACCGACTACGCCGGCTGGGTCGATCCGCACCCGGCCGACGACCCCGGGGTCGCATCGGCCGGCAGCGGCGTCGCCTTCCAGCTCTACACGTCGGGCACCACCGGGCTGCCCAAGGGCGTGATGCTCACCAACGACAACTTCTTCAAGGGCGTCGTCGGGCATCTCCGAGCAGTGGCGGTTCACCGCCGACTCCGTGAACCTCGCCATGATGCCGATGTTCCACATCGCCGGCGCCGGCTGGTCGATGGTCGGCCTCTACCACGGCTGCCGCACGGTCGTGCTCCGCGACGTCGATCCGGCGAAGATCCTCGAGGTGATCCCGGAGTTCGGGATCACGAACGCCTTCATGGTGCCGGCCGTGATCCAGTTCCTGCTGGTCACGCCGGGCGTCGAGTCCACCGACTTCTCGACGCTCCGGGCGCTCGTCTACGGCGCCTCGCCGATCACCGACAAGGTGCTCGTGCAGGGGATGGCGACCTTCGGCTGCGAGTTCATCCAGGTCTACGGGCTCACCGAGACGACCGGCGCCATCACCCAGCTCGAGGGGGTCGACCACGACCCCGAGGGCCGGCCCGAGCTGCTCCGGTCCTGCGGCAAGCCCTACCCGTGGGTCGAGCTGCGCGTCGTCGACGCCGCCACCGGCGAGGACAAGCCCGTCGGCGAGGTCGGCGAGCTCTGGACCCGTTCGCACCAGAACATGGCCGGCTACTGGCGCAACGAGGCCGCGACCGCCGAGGCGGTGACGCCCGACGGTTGGTTCAAGACCGGCGACGCCGGCTTCCTCGACGAGGAGGGGTTCATCTACCTCCACGATCGGGTCAAGGACATGATCGTCTCCGGCGGCGAGAACGTGTACCCCGCCGAGGTCGAGAACGTGCTGATGAAGCATCCCGAGGTGGCCGACGTCGCCGTCATCGGCGTCCCCGACGAGAAGTGGGGCGAAGCGGTGAAGGCCATCGTGGTGCCGGCCGCCGGCGCGACGGCGACCGCCGACGACCTGATCACCTTCTGCCGCGAGCACCTCGCCGGCTACAAGCTCCCCAAGTCGGTCGACTTCGCCGAGGTGCTGCCCCGGAACCCCTCCGGCAAGCTCCTCAAGCGCGAGCTGCGCGAGCCCTACTGGGCCGGCGTCGACCGCCGCATCGGCTGACGCCCAGCGACAGAGCGGAGCGCCAGGATGGCGCCGGCGGTGGCGAGCGCCAGGATGGCGCCCCCCGGGTCTGCACACGGTCGGGCACGACAGGAATCCGTGTGAGCGGAGCGCCAAGGAAGGCGCTGCCGTGGCCAGCGCCAGGATGGCGCCCCCGGGTCTGCACACGGTCGGGCACGACAGGAATCCATGTGAGCAGAGCGCCAGGAAGGCGCTGCCGTGGCCAGCGCCAGGATGCGCCCCCGGGTCTGCACACGGTCGGGCACGACAGGAATCCGTGTGAGCGGAGCGCCAGGAAGGCGCGGAGCGAACCATCAAAATGGTGCGACCAGCTCGACCTCGAAGCCGTCGCGGTCCTCGAGGTAGGCGACGGCGGCGCCGCCGGCGATGCCGTGGCGGTTGCCCGGCAGCGCACTCCAACCGTGGTCGGCGGACTGGGCGACCATGGTCGCCAGCGCTTCCGCCGAGTCGAGCGTGAAGGCCACGTGGTTGAGCCCCGGCCGCAGCCGGCTGTGGAGCATGCCCGGGACCATGTCGGCGGACTGCTCGAGCACGAAGGCGAACCCCGTGCCGTGCCGGAACAGGAGCATCGTCTCGAACGAGCGGTCGACGGTGTAGCCCAGCTCGCCCAGCAGCCACCGCCACGACGGTCCGGCCCGCTCGAGGTCGGGGACCCACAGCGTGAGGTGGTGCAGCACTATGACGGCTCTGCCGGGATGGCGAGATCGGGGACGATCTCGGCGGTCGGCATCCGGCGGAACAGCTCGGGCGACACCCGGATCTTCTGCGAGCGGCTGCCGCCGCCGAGGACGACCGACACCCGCCGCATGACCCGGTCGTCGACCCACACGGGGAGGTCGGCGGGGAGGGCGAGCGGGGTGACGCCACCGATCAGCATGCCCGTCAGCTCCCTGGTCTCCTCGGCGGAGGCGAAGGACGCCTTGCGCACCTCGAACCGGCGACGGACGGCTCCGTTCACGTCGAGCTTCGTCGTGGCGAGCACGACGCAGCAGGCGTAGCGACGGGGCTCGCCCTTGCCGACCACGACGATGGCGTTGGCGGAGTCCTGGGGGGCCACGCCGTACCGCTCGCAGAAGGCGGCCGTGTCGGCGAACTCGGGATCGCAGGCGAGGGCCTCGTAGGGGAGGTCGGTCGCCTCGAGCGCTCTGCGCACCGCCGCTTCGATCTCGTGCATCCGAGCATGATGGCCGAGATGGACGTGTCCGAGGCACTGGCCGAGCAGCAGGACGAGCTGTCCGAGATCCTGTCGGGGCTCGACGAACAGGGGTGGCGGACGCCGTCGCGCTGCGAGGGATGGACGGTCGCCGACGTCGTGATCCACCTGGCGCAGACGAACGAGATGGCCGTCGGTAGCGCCCGCGGGCGCTTCGCCGAGGCGCTCGCCGAGCTGACCGCCGGTGTCGGGCCGGCCGGCGACGTCGACGAGGGCGCCGACCTCATGGTCGCCCGCGACCGCGGCCTGTCGACGGCCGCCGTCCGAGAGCGCTGGGAGGCCAGCACGTCGGCGTTGCGGGCGGCCCTGGACGCCGTCGACCCGAGCACGCGCGTCGTGTGGGTCGCCGGCGAGCTCTCGGCCCGGACGCTGGCGACGACGCGGCTGGCCGAGACGTGGATCCACACCGGCGACGTCGCCGAGGGCCTCGGCGTCGCCTCACGCCCGGCGACCGGCTCGCGCACGTCGCCCGCCTCGCCTGGCGCACCCTGCCCTACGCCTTTGCCCGAGCCGGCCGCGAGCTCGCCGGGCCGGTCGCCTTCGAGCTGGACGGGCCCCGGGGGCAGCGCTGGGACCTCCGGCCCGACGCGGCACCGGTCACCACCATCCGGGGCGACGGCGTCGAGCTGTGCCTCGTCGCCGCCCGGCGCCTCGAGCCGAGCGCCACCAGCCTGGTCGGTGAGGGCCCCGACGCCGACGCCGTGCTCGAGCTCGTCCGCACCTACGCCTGATTTCGGGTGTGATGGGGAACATTCCCGCCGGAGGTGGACCGTGGCCACGTTGACAGTCCTCGATCGCATCGGAGTGGGCGTCGCCGGCGCCGTGGAGCGGATCGCCGGGTTCGAGGCCCTCGACCGTGTCGGCGATCCGCTGCAACGGGCGGTGCAGCGCTCGTTGGGCACCGAGCCCCTCGGCCCGGTGCTGCGCGGGGAGTGGCTCGGGCACCCGCTGCACCCTGCGCTCACCGACCTGCCGATCGGCTTCTGGACCTCGTCGTGGCTCCTCGACTTCGGGGGGCGGCGGACGCGGCGCACGTCGGACGCGATGCTCGCCGCCGGTCTGCTGGCGGCGGTGCCCACGGCGCTCGCCGGCCTCGCCGACTGGGCCGACCGGGACCGGCCCGATCGGCGCCTCGGTCTCGCGCACCTGGCCGCCAACAGCGCCGCGACCCTGCTCTACACCGCGTCGCTGGCGGCCCGGCTCCGGAACCAACGGGCACGGGGCATCGCCCTGGCCTGGGCCGGCGCCGCGGCGGCGACGGCCGGAGCGGCAGCAGGTGGTCACTTGGCCTTCGCCGGCGCGAAGTAAATTCGACGCCGGTGGCGGACAGCGGCACGGCGCCCGGCGACGACGACGACGGCAACCGGTTCGCCGCTCTCGAGCGCGAACTGCGCGTTGTCCGCGAGGCGTTGCAGCTGGCCCTCCAGACCGGCCGGATGGGCATCTGGTCCTGGGACCTCGCCACCGACGAGGTGATCTGGGACGACGTGATGTGCGCGCTCTTCGGGCTCGATCACGCCCCGGCCGACTTCGACGAATGGCTCGCGTGCCTGCACCCCGACGACCGCGAACGGTCGCGACAAACCGCCACCGTGGCGATGGAGGCCGGGAAGGGCTACGACCTCGTCCACCGCGTCGTCCTCCCGGATGGTTCGGTACGCCACCTCGACGGCCGGGCCGACGTGATCCTCGGCGACGACGGCTCCGTGATCGGGCTGCGCGGCGTGACCCTCGACTGCACCGACCGCGAGGCGGCCCGCCTGCGGGCCGAGCGCCTGGCGAGGTACTCGCAGCTCGTCGCCGACGCCGGCGTCGTGCTGGCGGCCACCCTCGACCCCGAGCAGGTCGTCCGCCGGCTTCTCGACCTCGTCGTGCCCGCGCTCGCCGACGGCTGCGAGGTCGTGCTCGTCGAGCACGGCGGCCTCCGCCGCATGGTCAGGGCCGAGGGGGTCGACCCCGAGCGGATCCGCCGCCGGGAACGGAATCGGGCCTACCTCACTGACGACCACCCCATCGCCAAGGTGCTGCGCACGGGACGGACGCTCCGCCTCGACGCCGGCGAGGGGTCGCCCGAGTCGGCGTTCGGTCCCGCCAGTGACGACACGACCTCGTCCAGCTTCGGCATCACCGAGGCCGTCATCGTCCCCATGACGGTGCGGGGTGACGTCATCGGCGCCCTCGCCCTCGGTGTCGGGCCGAGCGGCCGCCGCCTCGACGGCGAGGTGGTGACGGCGGCGGCGGAGCTGGCGGCGCGGGCCGCCCTCTGCTTCGACAACGCCACGCTGTTCTGCCAGCAGCGGTCGATCGCCGACACCCTGCAGCGCAGCCTCGTCCCCGAGACGCTGCCGTCGCTGAGCTGGGTCCAGCTCGCCGGTCGCTACTGGGTCCCGGGCACCGGCACGGAGGTCGGGGGCGACTTCTACGACAGCCTGCTCGGTCGCGAGGAGGTGACCCTGCTGATCGGCGACGTGTGCGGCAAGGGGATCGAAGCGGCCTCGCTGACCGCTCTCGCCCGCCACACGCTGCGAACTGCCATGAACCACATCGGCGATCCGGTCGTCGCGCTGAGCTGGCTGCACGACTCGTTCCGCTCGCAGGTGCCGGATTCCTTCGTTACGGCGGCGGTCGTGCGGCTCCGACCGGGGCCGGACGGCACGGTTCGGGGCCAGACGGCCATCGGTGGGCACCCCCGGCCGCTGATCGTCCGAGCCGGAGGGAGCACGGAACTGCTCGAACCGGGCGGGACGGCGCCGGGACTACCCGTCTACCGTGCCGCACCGGTGGTCACCTTCGATCTCGGTCCCGGCGACACGCTGATCCTGTACACCGACGGGGTGACCGACGTCCCGGGCGAGGGCGCCCTCACGACCGACGAGCTCCGTGCGCTCGTCGCCGACGCCGCCACCGGGGATGCCGACGAGATCGCGACGGGGATCGGCGCCGCTCTCGAGCGGATCCGGCCCCGCCGGGCTCGAACCGACGACATCGCCCTCCTGGTCGCGAAGGTGCCGGGATGACGCCGAGCGCCGGTGCTCGAGCTCCCGGCCGAGCGATCGAGCCCGTCCGCGGCGCGGCGTTGGGTCCGCCCGATGGTGGACGGCCGCGTGGGCGACGTCGAGAGCGCCCTGCTGTGCGTCAGCGAGCTGGTCACCAACGCGGTGCTGCATGCAGGGACGCCGTGTGTGCTCGCCATCGAGTTCTCCGACGAGCGGGTGAGGATCAGCGTCCGCGACTTCGCCCCGGATCACCTGCCCGTGCAGCGGGAGTTCTCGAGGACGGCGCCGACGGGCCGCGGGCTGCACATCCTCGCCGGATGCAGCGACGCCTGGGGCGTCGAGCGCCACGACGGCGCCAAGACGGTCTGGTTCGAGGTCGCGGTCAAGGAACCCGTGGAGGAACCGGCGTGAGCCTGGCCACGGCACGCGACATCCGGATCATCGGGCTGCCCCTCGACCTGCATCGTGAGGCGTCCGAGCACCATGCCGCCCTCGCCCGGGAGTTCGCGCTCCTCGCCGCCGCCGACCCCGACGACCGGTCGGTGCCGGCCCGGTTGATCACGTTGAGCGCCGAGCTCTCCGAGCGCTTCGCCGGGATGGCCGACGACGCCGGTGAGGAGCTCGCCTCCGCCCTCGCCAGCGGTGCCGCCACGGTCGACCTCGAGTACCGCATGCCGCCGGAGGTCGGCCCGGCCGCCGCACGAGCTCGACGAGCTCCTCGACGAAGCCGACGAGTTCTGCCGAGCAGGGGCCCATCTCCTCACGCTGGCGTCTCCGCCCGAGAGCGTCGCCTATCGCCGGTGGCTGCTGGGCCAGTTCGTCGACCAGGTGGAAGGGGCGGCGCCGACGTCATGGCGCAACTGGCGCGCCCGCCACGCCGACAGCGCCGACGACGCCGGCGACGGCGCGCCGGCGAACTCCGGCACGACCGGGATCGTGCGGCTCCCGGCCGAGCTCGACCTCGAACATGCCCCCCATGTCCGGTCCCAGCTCCTCGACCGGATCGCCCGCGGTGAGGTCGATCTCCGCCTTGACGGCTCGGAGGTCACGTTCATCGATTCGGTGGGCGTCAGCGTGCTCATGGCCGTGTACGCGAGGTGCACCGCGGTGGGCGGTCAGGTCCGGATCCAGCCGGCGTCCGACCGGCTGAGGGCGACGCTGGCGAGCGTCGGCGTCGACGACGTCCTGCTGCCGACCTGATCAGCCGGTCGCGTACGTCCAGTCGGGCTGCTTGCTCCACCACCGCTCGTCGAGGGTGGCGACGCCGTCGCGGAGCTCGACGAGCTTGGCCAGCGACACGGTCCTCGGCCGGGGGCACCGCCCCGCCGCCCAGTGCTCGGTGAACTCGTCGGCGAAGGCGCGCCAGGATCGAGCCGACGACGAGTCGCTCCTGCACCGGCAGGTAGCAGCGGTTGCCGTCGGTCACCTTGGCGAGCCACGACTCGAGCTCCTCGATGTCGCGGATGTCGCCGTTGCCGCCCTCGATCCGCTCGAGCACGTCGGTGATGGCGCCGGTCCCCAGCTTGCAGGGCGGGCACTGCCCACAGGACTCGACGTAGAGGAACCGCGACATGACCCGCGCCGCCTCGACCATGCAGGTCGTGTCGTCGAACACGACGAACCCACCGGCGCCGAGGCCCGAGCCGGCGGCCGCGAAGCCCTCGTAGGAGACCGGGGTCGAGAGGTCGGTGAGCACCGGGTTGGCGATGCCGGAGATCACCGCCTTGATCGTGCGGCCCGGCAGCAGCCCAGAGCCGACGGCGTCGATCACGGCGCCGAGCGGCGTGCCGAGCTCGATCTCGCCGACATCGGGCGCCACCACGTCGCCGACGACCGTGCAGACCAGGTTGCCGGGCGACTCGTCCGTCCCCATCGAGCGGTACCAGTCGGCACCGCGGGCGAGGATGTGGGGGACCGACGACAGCGTTTCGACGTTGTTCACGAGCGTCGGGTTGGGCGACGGTTGGCCGGGAGCGGGCTCCCAGCCGGTGACGACGTCGGAGGCGAACAGGCCGTGCTCGTAGGGCGGGAGGAGCCGCGGGAGCGGCGGCTTGCCCTCGATGACCTCGAGCAGCGCCTTCTCCTCGCCGAAGAGGTACTCGTCGGGGCCGTGGACGATGTTGACGGTGCAGAGCGCGCACATGCCGGCCGCCTGCATCTCGGCGACCGCCTTCGTCACCCGCTCGATCTGCTCGCCGAAGCTCGCCTTGAGGGCGATGAACGACTCGCGGGCCCCGACGGCGAAGGCGGCGATGAGCACGCCCTCGACGAGCTGGTACGGGTTCGCCCGCATGAGGGCGCGGTCCTTGAACGTGCCCGGCTCGCCCTCGGCGCCGTTGCAGACGACGTAGGTCGTCCCGCCGCCGTCGGAGACGATCGACTGCCACTTGCGGCCGGTGGGGAACCCGGCGCCACCTCGTCCCCGCAAGCCCGGAGCGACTCACCTCGGCGATCGTCGCCGTGGCACCGAGCTCGACGGCACGTTCGAGGCCCCGGCCTCCCGTCTCGGTGGCGAGGTAGGCGTCGAGGGAGTCGATGCTGTCGGTGGGTAGGAGGTAGCCGGCCATCAGCCCCTGGCCATCAGCCCGTGGCGCCCCGACCGGGCCGGCGGTCGACGAGCGCGGCGAGGACGTCGGCCTCGTCGCCGTCGGCGAGCGAGCCGTAGGCGGCGACGAGCGTGCCGAGCGCACCGCACACCTGGCAGCGGATGGCGACGACGACGGCCTCGTCGGACGGGTCGCTGGCGCCTTCGAAGCGGAAGAGCTCGACGACTTCGGCGTCGTGCGGGTCGGTGTGATGACCGCAGGCGCCGCAGATCAGGGCCGCGGGCGGACCGCCGACGCGGAAGTCGGCGACGAAGCCGCGGGAGGCGAGGTCGGCCAGCACGTCCGTGATCGTGAGCTCGGTTTCCGGCATCGGACCTCCACCGCCGCCCGCAGAGCATGGCGGCGGCGGAGCCGATTTGCTACTGATCGGGCTACTGGTCGGGGTCCGGGGCGTTCGGGTCCCCGTAGATGACCTCTTCGGGCATGTCGACGACGCCAGAGCCGTCGCCGTCGGTGACCCCGAGGGCGGCCCAGGTCTGCGGCCCGCAGATGCCGTCGACGGTGAGGCCGGCCGGACCCTGGAAGTCGCGGACGGCTTCCTTGGTCAGAGGCCCGAAGTCGGCGTCGGCGGTGGTGGGGATCCCGCGCTCGGTGAGCATCTCCTGCAGCACCCGGACCCACTCGTCGTTGTACGTTCCTTCTTCCAGCGTGGGAGGCATGGGGAGACCCTCACAAATCTGCGCCGCGCTGTCGTGCCCCGGCGCGCTGTCCGTTCGTGCAGAAGCGGCAGACGCGACGATGGGGACGTGACCGGCGACTTGGAGGCGATGGGGTGGGGCGGTCGCTGGCCGGCGCTGTACGCCGACGCTGCGGTCGGGGTCGCCGGCGCCCGGCCGGGCCGGGTCGTCCGCCACGACGGCGTGGCGGTCCTGGTCGCCACGGAGTCGGGCACGGTCTCCGTTCCGGTGCACGGTTCCGTGGACCCCGCCCCGGTGGTGGGCGACTTCGTCGTCGTGTCCGGGGACGATCTCGTCGTGGCCGTCCTCCCGCGGTCGGGGCTGCTGCGCCGGGAGGACCCCGGCGGAGGCGAGCAGCCGATCGCGGCCAACATCGACGCGCTGCTCGTGGTGTGCGGGCTCGATCGCCCCGTGAAGTCCGGGCGGATCCAGCGCTCCGTCGCCCTCGCGTGGGACGCCGGCGCGGTGCCGATGGTCGTCCTGACGAAGTCCGATCTACGGGCCGACGCCGGCGCCATCGCCGACGACGTCGCCGCGGCCACGCCGGGCGTCGACGTCATCCTGGCGTCGACGGTCACCGGTGCCGGCGTCGACGAGCTGCGGGACCGCGCCGCGGGCCGGACGATCCTGCTCCTGGGCGAGTCCGGTTCCGGCAAGTCCACCCTCGCCAACGCCCTCGTCGGCGAGGAGATCGCGGCGACGGGGGAGGTGCGAGCGGGCGACTCGAAGGGCCGGCACACGACCACCGCACGGCAGCTCCACCCGCTCCCCGGCGGCGGCGTGCTCGTCGACACCCCGGGCATCCGTTCGGTGGGCCTGTGGATCGACCCCGACGCGGTCAGCGCCAGCTTCGACGACATCGAGGAGCTGGCCGCGGGCTGTCGCTTCGCCGACTGCGCCCACGACACCGAGCCCGGTTGCGCGGTCCGCGCCGCCGTCGAGGCCGGCACCCTCGCCTCCGCCCGCCTCGAGGCATGGGGCGCGTTCCAACGGGAGGCCATCGCCGCCGCCCGGCGGGCCAACCCGCACGAGCGCCACGCCTACGAGCGCAGCTTCGGCCGCATCGTCAAGGACGCCGCCAAGCGGAAACGCCCGTAGTCGGAGTTCAGCTCGGTGTCAGGTCGGAGGTGGGCACCATGCGGAGGTGATCGCCACCCGTCGCCTCCTCGCCGTGCTCGTCGCCGGCCTCGCCGGCCTGGCGTCGTGCGGCGACGACACGACGACCTCGACCGCCGGGACGACCGGGACCACGGCGCGGCGCGCCGGTGATCGATCCGGGGGACGGAGGGAACTACGCGCCGGCGATCGACCCGGCGGACTTCGTCGATGTCGTGGACAACCCGCTGCTCCCGCTCGCCCCCGGGTCGCGCTGGGTCTACGAGGGCGTCACCGACGAGGGCACCGAGCGCATCGAGGTCGTCGTCACCGACGAGCGCCGGGAGGTGATGGGCGTCTCCACCGTCGTGGTCCGCGACACCGCCACCCTCGACGGCGAGGTCATCGAGGACACCTACGACTGGTTCGCCCAGGACCAGGACGGCAACGTCTGGTACTTCGGTGAGGACACCACGGCCTACGAAGGCGGCGAACCGGCCGACACCGAGGGTTCCTGGGAGGCCGGCGTCGACGGCGCCCTGCCCGGCATCGTGATGCTCGCGCACCCGGCCGTCGGCGACGCCTACCGCCAGGAGTACCTGGCCGGGGAGGCCGAGGACATGGGCGAGGTCGTGCGCGTCGGCGACGCGGAGACCGTGCCCTTCGGTGCCTTCGACGACCTCGTCGTCACCGAGGACTGGACGCCGCTGGAGCCCGACGTGGTCGAGGAGAAGTACTACGCCGCGGGCGTGGGGCTGGTCCTCGAGGTCGGTGTCACCGGCGGTGAGGAGCGCGTCGAGCTCGTCGAATTCACGTCGGCCGGCTAGGCGCATAGGGTCTCCCCACCGGACGATGGAGGGGGAGCGTGGCCGACCAGATCCCGTTGGTGGACTACCTGGCGTTGGAGCCGGAGCCGCATCTCGTGGCGAACGAGTGCGAGGCGTGCGGGGCACGGTTCTTCGACCGCCGGAACGCGTGCGCCGCCTGTGAGTCGACGTCGTTCCGCAAGGTCGACGTGGCGAGGGAGGGCGAGGTTCGGGCGTTCACGATCGTCGCCTACGCCGCGCCGGGGATCCCGGTGCCGTTCGTGGCCTCGGTCGTCGACTGCGACGGCACGAGCGTGCGCGGCAACATCGTCAACGTCGAGCCCGATCCGGAGCACGTGTCCCTCGGCATGAAGGTGCGGCTCACGACGGTCCCGATCGGCAGCGATTCGGCAGGCACCGAGGCCGTCGGCTTCGGCTTCGAGCCCCTTGAAGGAGCGAACTGATGGGCAGCGGCGACGTCTGGATCCTCGGGATCCACATGACCAAGTTCGGCAAGCACCCCGACCAGGACACGGTCGACCTCGCCGCCGAGGCGGCCATGGGCGCGCTCCGCGACGGCGGGGTCACCATGAAGCAGATGGGCGTGCTCGCCGCCGGCAACCTCATGGCGTCCAACGCCGGCATCGGTCAGCAGCTCCAGAAGCAGATCGGGCAGACCGGCATCCCCGTCTACAACGTGGCCAACGCCTGCGCGACGGGCGCCACGGCGCTCCGCACGGCGATCATGGCCGTGAAGGCGGGCGAGACCGACATGGGCCTGGCCGTCGGTGTCGAGAAGCTCTCGGGTGTCGGGTTGCTCGGCGGCGGCGGCGCGTCCCAAGGCCGACGACGACACGTGGGTGCCCAAGGGCCGCTTCGGCTCGGTGGCGCCGGTCGACGGCCGCATCGGGACCGAGACCATGCCCGGCGTGTTCGCCCAGATCGGCATGGAGTACGGGCACCGGTACGGAGGCACGAGCTTCGAGCTGTTCGCCCGGATCTCCGAGAAGAACCACGCCCACTCCACGCTCAACCCGCTGGCCGCCTACACGAAGAAGATGTCGCTCGAGGAGATCATGGGCGACGTGATGATCGCCTACCCGAACACGCGGCCCATGTGCTCGGCCAACTGCGACGGGGCCGCGGCCGCGGTCGTCGTGTCCGACGCCAAGCTCGCCACCCTCGACCCCGACCAGCGCCGCCGTGCCGTCAAGGTCTCGGCGAGCGTCCTGACGACCGACCCGTGGGAGGAGGCGTGCCAGATCCTCCCCAACGTCAACACCCTCACCCGCAACGCGGCGACGAAGGCCTACGAGCAGGCCGGGGTGGCGCCCGAGGACCTCGACCTGGTCGAGCTCCACGACTGCTTCGCCACGGCCGAGCTGGTCCACTACGACAACCTGATGCTCTGCGCCCCCGGGGAGGCCGTGCCGTTCTTCGAGTCGGGCGCCACCTGGCGCGACGGCTCGACCCCGGTGAACGTCTCCGGCGGCCTCGAGTCGAAGGGCCACCCCATTGCCGCCACCGGCATCGCCAACATCTGGGAGGTGTGCCACCACCTCCGCGGTGAGGCCGGCGACCGCCAGATCGAGGGAGCCAAGGTCGGGCTCGCCCACGTGATCGGCCTCGGTTCCGCCTGCGGCGTGCACATCCTGGAGAAGTCGGGCCTGAACTGAGTCGAGGTCAGCCGACGGCGACGCGCTCGGCGCTCGCGGTCCTGCTTCCAGTCGACGTAGTGGTCGGCCAGCCCGAGCGCCGTCAGCGGGAAGATCGGCGCCGGCACGAGCGCCAGCACCGGCGCCGTGCGGACGAGCACGAACGTGTAGAGGTCGCGACCGCGATCGCGATGGCCCGCGGCCGCCAGGCCCTGGCCCGGCTCCGGCCGGAGGGCCACGGCGCCGCCGGCGCCGACGCCGGCGACGATGCCCGGAGACGGCGTCGCCGGCCAGCGCCGAGACGGGGATGCCGACGAGCAGCGACAGGCCCATCGCCTTCAGGACTGCGCGGTCGGCGCGTGGGTGCTCGGACATGAAGGCGACGACGATGAACACGAACGGGATGAGGCAGAGCCCGAAGGCGATGTAGCGCCGCCGGGTTCTGAGACCTGTGTCGGTGTCGTCGTTGGCCGTCGGCGACCATGCCGGCGAGCATCGACCAGAAGGCCGGGACGAGCAGCAGCGTGCCGACGGTGATCGTCTGCCACTTCCGCTTCGCCGGCAGGGGCAGCGCCCCCGCGGCACTGCGGCGCCTCAGCCCTTGACCGAGCCGGCCGTCAGGCCGCGCACGAAGTAGCGCTGCAGCGAGAAGAACACCAGCGAGCGGCAGCGCCATGGTGATGAACGCCGCCGAGGTGAGCAGGTGCCAGTCCTCGCCGTGGGCGCCGTTGAGGCCCTGCAGGGCGATCGTCAGCACCCGGTTCTCCGACGTGCCGCCGAGGAACACGTAGGCGACGAGCAGGTCGTTCCACACCCACAGGAACTGGAAGATGGCGAAGGCGGCGAGCGCCGGCACCGACAGCGGGACGACCAGCCGCCAGAAGATCGTGAAGTGGTCGGCGCCGTCGATGCGGGCCGACTCGATGATCGACGACGGCAGCGAGCCGATGTAGTTGCGCAGGAGGTAGGTCGCCAGCGGCAGGCCGAAGGCGGTGTGGGCGAGCCAGACGCCGAGGAACGTGCCGTTGAGGTCGAGGTCGGGGAAGACCGGGAAGCCGCCGATGCTCGGCGCCGCCGGTGTAGAGCCGCAGGATCGGGATGAGCGCCATCTGCAGCGGCACGACCATCAGCCCGACGACGAGCACGAACATCACGTCGCGGCCCGCGGAACTGCATCCACGAGAAGGCGTAGGCGGCGAAGGCGGCGATGGTGATCGGCATGACCGTGGCCGGCACGGCGACGGCGACGCTGTTGAGGAAGGCGTTCCCGAAGCCCTCGGCGTCGAGGGCGTCGCGGTAGTTCTCGAGCGTCCACTCGCTCGCTCGCACGGGTGGGCGAGCACCGTCCACCAGCCGGTGGTGTTGACCAGCGTCCGGGTCGCGGAACGACGTGATCGAGCACGCCGAGGGTCGGGATCAGCCAGAGCGACGACGACCACGAGGATCGGTGATGCGGACGAACCAGCCGGCCGTCGCTTGGCGCCCGACGCCGTCGCCGGCGACGGCGGCGCGTCGGGCGACCTCGTCGGCGACGACGGCGACGCGGCGCCATGCTCATCGGATCTGCCTCCTGCTCGCGGAACTGGCGGACGTTCCAGACCATCACCGGGATGATGGCGACGAACAGCACGACGGCGATGGCCGCGCCGCGGCCGTCGTGGTTGCTGATGAAGAACCACTCGATCATGCGCTCGGCGATCACCTCGGTGCCGTTGGTCTCGGCGCTGCCGATGACGAACACGATGTCGAACACCTTGAGCGCGTTGATGACCATGTAGGTGGTCACGACGACGATCGTCGGCAGGATGCTCGGGACCATGATCCGGCGGAACACCTGCAACTCCGAGGCGCCGTCGATGCGGGCGGCCTCGATGATCTCGTCGGGGATCGCCTTGATGGCCGCCGACAGCACGACCATGGCGAACCCGGTCTGCATCCAGATCATGATCACCATGAGCAGGAAGTTGTTCCACGGCTGCTCCTGCAGCCACGGCACCGGGTCCTGGCCGAGGCCGTTCCTGATCGCCGTTGAGCAGGCCGATGTTCGTGCCGAAGCCCTCGGGCCGGAAGCTGTAGATCAGCCGCCACGTGACGGCGGCGCCGACGAAGCGAGATCGCCATCGGCAGGAAGATCATCGACTTGGCGACCGCCTCGCCGCGGCGGAGCCGGTCGGCCAGGGTGGCGAAGACGAGCCCGATGGTGACGGCGACGAGCGGGACGAGGACGATCCACAGCGCCGAGTTGCGGATCGACCGCAGCATGCTCTCGTCGGTGAAGACGAACTCGTAGTTGTCGAGCCCGACGAAGTCCTGCGACCGGCGCGTCCTTGAAGCTGATGAGGATCGTGTTGATGACCGGGTAGATGAGGAAGACGCGCGAGGACGACGAGCGCCGGGCCCGACGAACACGTAGGGCCGGACCGTCTCCCGCCACCGCCGCGGCAGGGCGTCGACGAGCTGGTCCATCGCCCAGAACAGGACGAACACGCCGCCGACGCCGAGCGACGACGGCCACCAGCGACGACGAGGAGCCGGTTGGCGTCGCCGGTCGCGGAGGAAGCTCGAACGCCCGCGAGATGACGGACCGACGACGACGATCGCCGACGAGCGCCGAGGACGACCCGCACCGCGTCGCGGTGCGGAGCGGTCCGCCGCCGGCGGCGGGTCGCCGCCGGCGGTTCGGTCCTCGGCTCGTCGGTCGTGCCGTCAATCGGCTCGGATCAGCTCGGGTAGCTCGGCCTCGATGTCGTCGAGGACGCCCTGCGAGCGAGTCCGGCCCGCCCTGCATGTAGTCGACCATGCCGGTCCAGAAGCTGCCCGGAGCCGACCTCGGCCGGCATCAGGTCGGAGGCGTCGAACCGCCCGGTCCCGTCCTCGACGGCCGTCGGTCAGGATCTCCGAGGCGTCGGCGAGGATGTCGTTGGCGTAGCAGTCCGGCCCGACCTCCACGTTCGGCGAGATCCGCGACGACGCCCGCACCCCGCCCATCGCGCACTGCACGTCCTCGGCGATGAACCGCTTGAGGAAGTCGACGACCTCGGGCCGGTTGCCGTTGGCGCCGACGACGGTGAGCTCGCCGCGCGTAGAGGAGTGCCCTCCTGGTCGATGGGCGGGAAGGGGAACCAGTCGTAGTCGTCGCCGGCCACGGCGTCCTCCGGGAAGCTGGCGTCGATGAAGCTCGCCTGGCGGTGCAGCCAGCACCCGGGCGGGTCGTCGAACATCGGCAGCGGGGCGTCGGCGAACGGCGATGTCGGCGTGTTCTCGGCGCCGCCGAGCACGTAGCCGTCGGCGAACATGACCTCGCCGAACACCTCGCCGGCGTTCACGACGGCCGGGTCGTTGAACGGGATCTCGTGGGCGACCCACTGGTCGTAGGCCTCGGGCCCCGCGGTGCGGAGCATGATGTCCTCCATCCAGTCGGTGGCCGGCCAGCCGGTGGCGCCTCCGCTCTCGAAGCCGACGCACCACGGCGTGCTGCCGTCGGCGACGATCTGGTCGGACAGGGCGATCAGGTCGTCGAAGGTCTCGGGCACCTCGTAGCCGGCGGCGTCGAAGTCGTCCTTCGGGTACCAGACCATGCTCTTGAGGTTGATGTTCGTCGGGATGCCGTAGTGCTCGCCGTCGTACTCGCCGAGCGGCGACGAACGACTCGCCGAGCGTGGTCGTTCGAGCTCGTCGATGTCGAAGCCCATGTCCTCGAGCGAGACGATGCTCCCGGCCTCGGCGAGGTCGGGGATCGACGCCGGGCTGGGGCACGGCGGCCACGTCGAGGGTGCCGCCCTCGGCCCGGATCTGGAACTGCTCCTCGAAGTCGCCGACCGACTCGATCTCGACCGTGTAGTCGACCTCGGCGTTGATCAGCTCGTCGAAGATCTCCTGGTAGGCGTCGACCTCCTCGGGCTCGCCGGCGCTCATGAGGTTCACCGTGCCGGTGTTCTCGAGCTCGCCCTCGGCGCCACCTCGCTCGGCCGTCGGTGCCGGCCGTCGTCACCGTCGTCGTCGTCGTCGCCGCACGCGGCGAGGACGAGCAGCCCGGTGGCGAGCAGCGCACTGCCCGCCAGCTCTCGATCGTCGGGATCGCATGTACTTCCCCCTTGTGGTGTGTTCGTTGTGTTCGGTCAGTGCCGTAGATGCCGGCGCCGTCGGCGGGGTCGAAGAAGTGCAGGCGGTGGGTGTCGACCACCAGCTCGATCGGTTCGCCCTTGGTCGCGTCGGTGCGCGGGTTGAGCCGGGCGACGAACGTCGACTCGCCGCCGGCGCGCCTGCGGCCTCGACCTGCTCGAGCGCCTCGACGCCCGACGTCGGACGGCCAGCTCCTTGACGTCCTCGGTCAGTCGCCGGCGGCGCCGCGATGCGGAAGTGGACGACGACGTCGGAGCCGAGCGCCTCGCGCAGCTCGACGGTCGACCCGGATGCGCCGCTCGGCCGGCGCGTCGGACACCAGCGACGGCGTCCTCCATGTCCTCGGGCCGGATGCCGAGCACGACCGTCCGGCCCGTCGTAGCCCTGCAGCCGCGGGTCGGGCGGCGACGACCTCGGGCGGGAGCGGGCAGCCGGAACTCGGCGAAGCTTGACCTCGAGGCCGTCGCCGTCGCGGCTCGACAGCGTGGCCGTCGACGAGGTTCATCGCCGGCGAGCCGATGAAGCCGGCGACGAACACGTTGACCGGGTGCTCGTAGAGCGTCTGCGGGCGTGTCGACCTGCTGCAGCTCGCCCTTGCGGATGACGGCGACCCGGTCGCCCATCGTCATGGCCTCGACCTGGTCGTGGGTGACGTAGATCGTCGTGACGCCGAGGTCGCTCTGGATGCGGGCGATCTCCGACGCGCGTCTGCACGCGCAGCTTGGCGTCGAGGTTCGACAGCGGCTCGTCCATCAGGAACGCCTGCGGGTGGCGGACGATGGCCCGGCCCATGGCGACCCGCTGGCGCTGGCCGCCGGAGAGGGCCTTGGGCTTGCGGGCGAGGAGCTCGTCGAGGCCGAGGATGCCGGCCGCCTCGCGCACCCGCTGCGTCGATCTCGTGCTTCGGGACCTTCTGCAGCTTGAGGCCGAAGGCCATGTTGTCGTACACGCTCATGTGCGGGTACAGCGCGTAGTTCTGGAAGACCATGGCGATGTCGCGGTCCTTCGGCGGCACGTCGTTCACGACGCGGTCGCCGATGCGGAGCGTGCCCTTCGGAGATCGCCTCGAGCCCGGCGACCATCCGCAGCGCGGTGGTCTTGCCGCAGCCCGACGGGCCGACGAGCACCATGAACTCGCCGTCGGCGATGTCGAGGTCGAGCGCGCGGACCGCCTCGGTGCCGTCGGCGTAGACCTTCCAGACGTCGTCGAGCACGATGTCAGCCATTCGGCGCTCCCCCCGATGCGACGCCGGTGATCGTAGGCACACTTCGCGCCTTCCGGCTCGGACGCCGTGGCGGGGCGGTCGGGCGTCGTCGAGCGCACGACGAGCTCGAGCGGCAGGTGGTGCTCGACGGCGGCCGCGCGGTCGGTCGTCCTGCGAGCGCGTCGAGCAGCAGCGAGGCGCCGAGGTAGCCGCTCTCGAACAGCGGCTGGCGCACCGTGGTGAGGCCGGCGTAGCCGGAGAGCTCGATGTCGTCGAAGCCGACGACCGACAGGTCGCCCGGGCACGTCGACGTCCGCGGCTCGCGGCCGCCTCGAGCACGCCGGTGGCCTGCACGTCGGACGCGGCGAAGACCGCGGTCGGTCGGTCGGCGCAGGGCCAGCAGCTGCTCGGCGAGACGGCGGCCGACGTCGCGCTCGTGGGCGCCGTGGCGTGACGTAGCGGCGATCGAAGCGGATGCCCGGCGTCGGCGCAGCGTCGCCGGTAGCCCTGCTCCCGCGCAGGCGCTCGACGTGAAGCCGAACGCGGTTGTTCGGGCGTGTCGCCGATGAACGCGATGCCGCTCGTGGCCGAGGGCGACGAGGTGGCGGGTCGCGATGCGGCCGCCCTCGACGTCGTCGGTGACGCACGGCGGGCACGCCCGTCGCCGCTGGCGTCGACCAGCACGATCGGCACGCCGGCGGCGACGCAGCCGAGCGAGCGCCGCCGGCGGCGGTGGGAGCGACATGATCGAGGAGCCCGTCGGCCCGGTCGCGGCGCAGTGAGGGCTGGCGAAGTGCTCGTCGCGGTGCAGCGGCGACTCGACGTTGAACAGCACGAGGTCGTAGCGGCTGCCGCGCAGCTCGGCGACGACGCCGCGCAGCCGCTCGACCGCCGAGGCGTGGGTGAAGAAGGGGACGACGACGCCGATGGTGTGGGCCCGACCGCGCGACAGCGCCCGCGCCAGGGGGCTGGGTCGGTACTCGAGGGCCGTCGATGGCGGCGAGCACCCGGGCCCGGGTCGTCGGCGCTCACCTTGGGACTGTCGTTCAGGACCCGCGAGACGGTGCCGGCGCCCACGCCGGCGTGGGCGGCCACGTCGGTGATCGTGACCACAGCTTCCCCCCGGTCATGGAAGCGGTTCCACGACCACTGGCGAACCTACGACGAGACCCCCGATCTGTCAATGGAACCGGTTCCATGACATGGTTCGCTCCGCGCCATCCATGGCGCTCCGCTCACGCGGATTCCTGTCGTGCCCGACGTCGTGCGGACTCGGGGGCGCATCCTGCGCCTGCTCCCACCGCGCCATCCAGGCGCTCCGCTCACGCGGATTCCTGTCGTGCCCGACCGCGTGCGGAATCGAGGGGCGCATCCTGCGCCTGCTCACATCCGCGCCATGGCGCTCCGCTCAAACGATCGTGCATCGACCCTCGGGAACCGGCGGTCGATGCACACTCGTCGGCTGACGTGGGAACTGTCGTGCATCGACCCTCGGGAACCGGCGGTCGATGCACACTCGTTGCTGACCACGCCGGAGCGCACCGAGCGATTGGCCTCGCCGTCGCCGCGTTCTTCGCCCTCCATGGCGCTCCGCCGGCGTCGCTAGCTCTCGCTGATGAAGGTCGCGATCGAGAGGATCAGCCCGACGACACCGGCGCAGGCGATCGCCAGCGAGAGGAACCGTGGCGTCCGGATCGGCAGCGGCTGGCGCAGCCGCATCGCCCGTTCGGCCTCGTACCACCGGCGGTGGCTCGTCCACGCCAGGGCAACACCGACGACGAGGATCACGACGGCGACGCTGTCGCGCAGCACGGCCCGGGCGTCGGACTCGGCGGGGAGCTGGGTCAGGGCGGCGCCACCGACGACCATCGCCATCGCCGTGCGGTTCCACGCCAGGTAGGTCCGCTCGTTGGCCAGGGAGAACCGGGGATCAGGAGGCTCGCCCACGTCCTCGAGCCGCGACGGGTGGGTCGGGTGCCTGCGGCGGGGCTCCGGCTCGTTCTCCTCGATCACGGCCGCAGTCTGTCTCGTGGTCTCAGCCGTGGGCCGGTTGCTCGCAGTCGTGGCACTCGACCTGGAGGGTCGTGTGCCCGATGCCGAAACGAGTGGCGACGAGCGCCTCGAGCACGCGGGTGTGCTCCTGCACGTCGTGCAGGGCGAGGTCGCCGGCCATCTGGACATGGGCCGAGAGGGCCACCGCCTCGCCGCCCAGGGACCAGAGGTGGACGTGGTGGACGCCGACGACGCCGGGGGCGGCGCCGAGGGCCTCGGCCACGTCGGTCGGGTCGAGGTGGGCCGGCGACCGGTCGAGCAGGACGTTGCTGGCGCGGCGCACGAGGTCGAGCGCGGCGACGCCGGCGGCGGCCGCCAGCACGAGGGAGATGGCGGGGTCGAGCCGCTCCCACCCGGTCACGGCGACCCCGACGCCGGCGACGAGCACGGCGACCGAGCCGCCGAGGTCGGTCAGGAGGTGCAGGCGGGCGGCGCGGACGGCCAGGGCACCTTCGGTGCGTCCGTGGGTGTGCGCACCGCGCCGGAGCAGCACGAGGGACCCGCCGTTCACCGCGATGCCGAGCACACCGAAGATGGCGACACCGAGCGCGTCCACCTCGACCGGGTCGCGGAGCCTCGCGACCGACTCCCAGACCAGCCACACGACACCGGCCAGCAGTAGGACGCCGGAGATCTGCGCACCCAGAGCATCGGCGCGGGCCCAACCGAACGTCCGGCGGGCCGAGGGCGGTCGCTGGGCGAGCAGGGCGGCGCCGAGGGCGACGAGCAGACCGACGGCGTCGGCCCCCTGATGGGCCGCGTCGGCGAGCACGGCGACCGACCCGACCACGATGCCGCCGACGATCTGGCCGATGCCGAAGGCGCCGTTGAGCGCGGCGGCCAGCGCCAGCCGCCGGGGTCCTGGCCCCGCCTCGTGCTCGCCGGTGTGGTGCTCGTGGGCCACAGGGACAGCGTGCCACGGTCGATTGGGCTGGAATGGCCCGGTGCAGGTCCCGATCGTCGTCGTCGGCAGTGCCAACGCCGATCTCTACCTGGAGCTGGCGCGCCTCCCCGTCGCCGGCGAGACCGTCCTCGCCGACGGCGCCCGCTGGCTCCCGGGGGGCAAGGGCGCCAACCAGGCGGCCGCCGCCGCCCGGCTGGGCGCGATGGCGACCCTCATCGCCGCGGTCGGCGACGACGCCGCTGCGGCCGTCGCCCTCGGCGGGCTGGCCGACGACGGGGTGTCGATCGACAAGGTGCGACAGGTCGTCGGCGTGCCGACGGGCGTGGCGACGGTGTGCGTCGACGTGCACGGTGACAACCAGGTCGTGGTGGCCGCGGGCGCCAACGCCAGGCTCGAGCCCGTCCACATCGACGTCCCGGCCGGTACCGCCGCGGTGCTGGTGTCACTCGAGATCCCGGCGGACACGGCGGCCGCGGCCCTGGCGCGCGCCCACGCCGTCGGCGCCCTCGCGGTGCTCAACGTGGCTCCCGCCGACGCCGCCAGCCCGAGCATCGTCGCCGCGGCCGACGTCGTCATCGCCAACGAGGGCGAAGCCGCCGCCGTCGCCGGGTCTCGCAACCTGGCCGCGCTCGCCGCCGACTCCGGCGCCATCGTCGTCGCCACCGCAGGACCGGCCGGGGTGCGGGCGGCGACGCCTGCGGGCGAGGAGCTCCACGTAGCGGCGCTACCGGCCGACGTCGTCGACACCGTCGGTGCCGGCGACTGCTTCGCGGCCGCCCTCACCGTCGCCCTCGCCGAGGGTCAGGAGCTGGCCCGCGCGCTCCGGTTCGCGGTGGCCGCCGCCACGTTGAAGGTGACGAGACCGGGAGCGCGGGCGACCCCGACGAGAGCCGAGGTCGAAGCCCTCCTCGATGCTCATGAGGTGCGCGGGTAGGTCGCCGCTCGACGCCGCCTCGCCGAGCGGCTCGGCCCGTCAGCTCTCCTGACCGTCGATCCGGCGACCGTCCTCGACGAGGTTGATCTCCCACAGCACCTGGTCGAGCAGGTTCCCGGCGTCGACCGGGAGATGGCGCTGCGGGTTGTCGGGCGTGACGCAGCTGGCGAGCGGCGCCAGCACCGTCCACGGGCTCGGGTGGCAGAACTGCACGACCGAGTACCGGTCGCCCGGCTCGTCGGGGTCGCCGACGACCCGGTGGATCCCCGTGGGGATCACGCCGTTCGACAGGCGGTCGAGCATGATCCCGGTGTTGATCACGACGTGGTCCTCGGGCGGCACGGCGTCGACCCAGCCCTCGTCGGTCTTCACCTGGAGGCCCCGCGTCGTGGCGCGGGGGAGGGCGGTGATGAGGTTGATGTCGCCGTGCTCACCCGCCCACACGTGGCCCTCGCCGGGGGCCAGCGGCATCGGTGGGTAGTGGATGGCGCGCGTGAGGTCGGGGGCATCGGCGGTCATCGACTCGAACAGCCCCTCGTCGGCGCCGAGGCCGAGGGCGATGATCCGCAGGAAGCGCCGGAGCAGCTTGCCCACCCGCTCGTGCAGCTCGCCGAGGGTCTCGGTGATCCCCGGCACGTCGGCCTCGGGGAGCACGGGGTCGTGGTACCGGTGGGGGAACTTCGACTTGAGCGGATGCCCGGGCGGAACCGGTCGGCCCCAGTTGAGCATCTCCTTCCAGTCGGGGACGTCGGCCGTCGCCGCCGTCTCGACGAGCAGGCCCGTGTAGCCGGTCTGGCCGTTCGTGCCGGGGGCGACCCACCGGGCCTTGGTCTCGGCGGGGAGCGAGAAGAACGCCTCGAGCATGCCGTAGGCCCGGTCGAGCAGGTCGGTCGACAGGTCGTGGCTGGTGTACACGAAGCCCGTGGCGAGGCTCCTCTGCACCCCGTCGACCACCGCCCGCCGCTGTTCGGCGCTGCCCTGCTCGAAGGCGAGGAGGTCGACGTCGAGGATCGTGTCGGTGCCGGTCGTCATCGCCGTGCAGCCTGCCAGCCCGGCGTCGTGTACGCATGCGCGCCATGGACCGACCGCGAGAGACGCTCACGTGGGACCTGTTCGGTGAGGCCACGAGGGAGCTGGCAGCCGCGATCCACGGCGATGGCTTCCGGCCCGACGTCGTCGTGGCCGTGGCGCGGGGCGGGCTGACGGTCGCCGGCGCGCTCGCCTACGCCCTCGACGTCAAGAACTGCGGCGCCATGAACGTCGAGTTCTACACCGGCATCGACCAGCGACTCGACGTGCCCGTGGTGATCCCGCCGGCGCTCGATCTCGTCGACGTCGCCGGTCTGCAGGTCCTCGTCGCCGACGACGTCGCCGACACCGGCCACACCCTGCGGCTCGTGCGCGAGGTGCTGGCGCAGCACGTCGCCGAGGCGAGGACGGCGGTGCTCTACTGCAAGCCGCATTCCGTCGTCGTGCCCCACTACACCTGGCGTCAGACCGACCGGTGGATCGACTTCCCGTGGTCGGTCCTGCCGCCGGTGACGGCGCCGGGGGTCGAGAAGCCCTGATGAGCGACCGTCGGCCGAGACGAACCGTGTCCGGTACAACGGCGATCGGCCCGCGCCAGATCTGACCGCGACAGACTGCGGCCCGTGCCCCGTCGCCGGTCCGCCCGCCTCGATCCCGACGTCGTGCTGGCCCACGTGCGCGAGGCCTGCCTCGCCCTGCCCGAGGTGACCGAGCGGCTCTCGCACGGGAGCCCGAGCTTCTTCATCCGTGAGAAGGGGCCGTGCTTCGTGTCGTTCGTCGACGACCACCACGGCGACGACAACGTGGGCATCTGGTGCGCGGCCCCGCCCGGAGTCCAGGGCGAGTTGGTCGACACCGAGCCGGAGCGGTTCTTCCGGCCGCCGTACGTCGGCGGACGCGGGTGGTTGGGCGTGCGCCTCGACGTCGATCCCGACTGGGACGAGCTGGCGGGGATCGTCGCCGACGCCTACCGGACCGTCGCGCCGAAGAAGCTCGCCGCGCTCCTCGACGAGGGCTAACCGGTGGCCGCCGAGCCGTGGGGCAGCCCGATCGCCCGTCGGGCGCTGTGGGCCGCCGTCCTCGGCTCGGGCATGGCCTTCCTCGACGGCACCATCGTCAACGTCGCCCTGCCGAGCATCGGCGAGGACCTCGACGCCGACCTGACCGGGCTCCAGTGGATCCTCGACGCCTACCTGGTGACGCTGACCTCGTTGCTCCTGCTCGGCGGCGCCCTCGGCGACCGCTACGGGCGGCGCCGCGTCTTCGAGATCGGGGTCTGGCTCTTCACGGCGGCCTCCGTCCTGTGCGGGCTGGCGCCGACGACCGAGGCCCTCATCGCCGCCCGGGCCCTGCAGGGCGTCGGCGGGGCGCTGCTCGTACCCGGCAGCCTCGCCCTGCTGTCGGCGACCATGCGCGCCGACGACCGCGCCCGAGCCATCGGCGCGTGGTCGGGGCTGACCGGTGTGGCGAGCGCGGTCGGGCCCCTCCTCGGGGGCTGGCTCATCGACGCCGCGTCGTGGCGGTGGGCGTTCCTGATCAACGTGCCCGCCGAGCGCGGCGGTCCTCGTCACCGTGCGGGCCGTGCCCGAGAGCGTCGACCGCGACGCGCCCGCCCACATCGACGTGCCCGGCGCGGTGACGGCCGCGGCCGGCCTCGGTCTGCTCACCGCCGGCCTCATCGCCGGGGGTGACGAGTGGTCGTCGATCGCCGTCGGCATGGCGTCGGCGGGCGCGCTGCTGCTGGTGGCGTTCGTGGTGATCGAGTGGCGGAGCCCGAACCCGATGCTTCCGCCGTCGCTGTTCTCGTCGCGGCAGTTCACCGGGGCGAACCTGGTCACGTTCGCGGTGTACGCCGGTCTCGGTGGCGCCTTCTTCCTCGTCGTCGTCAACCTCCAGATCGCGCTCGGGTACTCGGCCCTGGAGGCGGGGATCGCCCTGCTGCCGGTCACGGTGCTGATGCTGCTGCTGTCGTCGCGAGCCGGGGCGCTGGCGCAGCGGATCGGGCCTCGGCTCCCGATGACCGTCGGGCCGATCGTCGTGGCCGCCGGTCTCGTCCTGCTCTCCGGGGTGTCGCCGGGCGACACCTACGTCACGGGCGTGCTCCCCGGGGCGACCGTCTTCGGCTTGGGGCTGTCGCTCACCGTCGCGCCGTTGACCGCCGCCGTGCTGGCAGCCGTGGACGAACACCACTTCGGCGTCGGGTCGGCCACGAACAACGCCGTCGCCCGCCTCGCCGGGCTCCTGGCCGTGGCGGTGCTCCCTGGTCTCGCCGGGGTCGAGCTCGCCGCCAGCGGGGACGAGGGCCTGCCGGGGTACGCGACCGCGCTGCGGATGGCCGCCGGACTCTGCCTGGCCGGCGCCGGCGTGGCCGCGCTCACGATCCGCCGGTCGCGACCGGTCACCCCGACGGTGCAGCCCAGCGTCCTCCAGCCCTGCCACGACCCCTGCCGCGCCGGCGGCCGCCCCGACAACCCCGACGAACTGGCGGTGGCTACCGGCGCATAGGCCGGACAACCACCGCCATTTCGGTGCTCGAGGAGGCAAAACCTGACATGGGCGTCAGGTAGCCTCGTCCGACATGGCAGCCCGTGAAGCGGTCATCGTCGACGCCGTCCGCACGCCGATCGGCAAGCGCAAGGGCGCGCTCGCCGGCTGGCACCCGGCCGACCTCCTCGGCCACGCCTTGACGGCGCTCGTCGAGCGCACCGGCGTCGACCCCGAGCGGGTCGACGACGTCGTCGGCGGCTGCGTCACCCAGGTCGGCGAGCAGGGCTGCAACGTCACCCGCAACGCCTGGGTCGCGGCCGGTCTCCCGCACTCGGTCGCCGGCCACATCGGTCGACCGGCAGTGCGGGTCGTCGCAGCAGGCGATCCACTTCGCCGCCCAGGGCGTCATCGCCGGCGCCTACGACATCGCCATCGCCTGCGGCGTCGAGTCGATGACACGGTCGCCGATGGCGACGAACGCGTCGGGCGGCGTCGGGCCGTTCAGCGCCGACTTCCTCGCCGCCTGCGACGGCCAGCTCAAGACGCAGTTCGAGGTGGCCCAGATCCTCGCCGGCGAAGTGGGGGATCGACCGCGAGGCGATGGACGCCTACGCGCTCGAGTCGCACCGGCGGGCGGCGGCGACGACCGACACGGGCGGCTTCGACGGCGAGATCGTCGCCGACGCCCATCCGCGACGCCGACGGCGGCGAGACCGGCGAGCTCCTCACCGCCGACGAGGGCATCCGGCGCGACACGACGCTCGAGAAGCTGGCCGCCCTGCGGTTCGGCGGCCTCGTGGGATCCCGACCTCGCCCCCGACATCACCGCCGGCAACAGCTCGCAGATGTCCGACGGCGCCGCCGCCATGCTGATCGCCGACCGATCGCGTGGCCGAGGCGCTCGGCCTGCCGGTCCGCGCCGCGCTTCCGCCACTTCGTCGGTGGCCGGCGACGACGCCGTGCTCGTGCTGTCGGCGCCGAACCCGGCGACCCGCAAGCTGCTCGACCGCTCCGGCATGACGATCGACGACTTCGACGCCATCGAGTGCAACGAGGCGTTCGCCGCCATCGCCCTCATGTGGGCGGCGGAGTTCCTGCCCGACGGCGACCTGTCGCGGCTCAACCCGCGGGGCGGCGCCATCGCCCTCGGCCACCCGCTCGGCGCGACCGGCGTGCGCCTCATGACGACGCTGCTCGACCAGCTCGAGGCGACCGGCGGCCGCTACGGCTTCCAGACCATGTGCGAGGGCGGCGGCATGGCCAACGCCACCGTCATCGAACGGCTGTAACTCCGCGTTGGCGCATCCGGCGCCGTCACCGCCGCTACTTGCGCGGGAGCTTGATGGCCTTGTCGGCGATGATGTTCTTCTGGACCTCGGTGGTGCCGGCGCCGATCGACGTGTAGCGCTGGAACACGTAGAGCCGGTTCCACGAGCCGCCGTCGACGGCGTCGGGGCCGCCCTTGGCGAGCACCGCCGTCGGGCCCGAGCAGGTCGCAGGCGAGCTCGGCGAGGCGTCTGGGCCAGGTGGCTCCACTGGAGCTTGGCCAGCGGGCACCTCGGGCCAGTTCGGCTCGCCCTTGAGGATCTTCGACAGGGCCCGGTAGTTGAGCAGCCGGGTGTACTCGATGTCGGTGTAGGCCCGGGCGATGCGCTCGCGCAGCTCGGGGTCGCGGAGGGCGTCGGGGTTCTCGCGAGCGGGCCAGGCTCGATCATGGCGTCGAGGTCGGCCCGCATCGTGATGGCGAGGCCGGCGGTGCCGACCCGCTCGTGGCCGAGCGTGCCCATGGCGACCTGCCAGCCGGCGCCCTCGTCGCCGAGCCGGTAGGCTGCCGGCACGCGGGCGTCGGTGAAGAACACCTCGCAGAACATCTCCTCGCCGGTGATGTCGCGGATCGGGCCGGCACTCGATGCCGTCGGCCTCGAGGTCGACGATCAGCGCGGTGATGCCCTCGTGCTTGGCGCCCCGCTCGATGGCGGTCGGCGTCGGTGCGCACGAGGAACAGGCCCCACTTGGCGATGTGGGCCGAGGAGATCCAGATCTTCTGGCCGTTGAGCGACGTAGTCGTCGCCGTCGCGCGACGGCGAGGGTGCGCAGGTTGGCGAGGTCGCTGCCGGCCTCGGGCTCGGTGAAGCCCTGGCACCAGTGGTCGTCGGCGTCGAGGATGTTCGGGCACCCACCGCGCCTTCTGCTCGTCGGTGCCCCAGCGGATGATCATCGGGCCGATCTGCCACAGGCCGTTGGCGTTGTAGATGCCGGGCGTGCGGGCCCGCGCCATCTCCTCGGAGTAGATGACGTTCTGGGTGACGGTCGCCTCGCGGCCGCCCCACTCGACGGGCCAGTTGATGGCGGCCCACCGGCCCTCGTTCAGGCGTGCGCTGCCACGCCCGGCGCCGCTCCATCGCGCCCATGATCCCGTGCTGGCCGGTCTCGCCGTCGGGCGTCGCCGTCGGCCTCGCTCGCGCTCGCCCCACTCGGCGAGGAACTTCGGCAGGTTGCTCGTCGAGCCAGCCGCGCAGCTCGTCGCGGAACGCCTCGTCCTCGGGCGCCAGGCGAAGTCCATCGGCGGCGAACCTAACATGACACGCGCGTCAGGTTTCGGTCCCGGCGCAGGAGCGTTCGAGGAGCACAGTGGACTTCACCTTCAGCGACGAGCAGGAGGAGCTCCGCCGCGCCGTGCGCGGGCTGGCTCGACCGCCACGCGACGCGCGACCACCTGCAGGGCCATGGAGGACGACCCCGCCGGCATCACCGACGAGCTGTGGGACGACCTCGTCGACCTGGGCTGGACCTCGCTGCTCGTGCCCGAGGCGCACGGCGGCGGCGGCGCCGGGCTCGTCGACGTCGTGCCCGTGCTCGAGGAGATGGGCCGGGTGCCGTTCCCGGGCCCGTTCAGCTCGTCGGCGGTGCTCGCCACGCTCGCCGCCCGCACGCCTCGGCCTCGACGACCAGCTGGCTCGCTCGCCGCCGGCGCCACCCGGGGCACGATCGCCCTCGACGAGCAGGGCCACGGCGACCCCGTCGACCGCATCCGCACCCGGGCGACGCGCCGCAGCGGCCGCTGGCACCTCGACCGGCGTCAAGCCCGTCGTGCCCGACGGCCACACCGCCGACTGGTGCCTGGTGCCGGCCCGCACCCAGGCCGGCATCGAGACCTTCCTCGTCGAGGCGCCCGGCGCCGAGCTCGGTGCCGTCGTGGGACCCGTTCCGCGCGCCTCGGCCGCCTCGACCTCGACGAGCGCCCGGCCGAGCCGGTCGGCCGCCGCGGCGACCACACCGCGGCGTGGCGGCGCATCGCCGACGACGGCGCCGTCGCCGTGTGCGCCGAGCTGATCGGTTCGATGGAGCGGGCCAACGAGCTCGCCGTCGAGTACGCCAAGGCCCGGGTGCAGTTCGACCGGCCCATCGCCACGTTCCAGGTGATCAAGCACAAGGCCGCCGACATGCTCCACCGCCTCGAGCTGTCGCGGGTCGGGCACCCACTACGCCGCCTGGGCGTCCGACGTCGACGCCCCCGACCGGGCGCGGGCCGCGGCGATGGCCAAGGCGCTACGTGGCCGAGGCGGCGGTCTACGTGACCGGCGAGTGCATCCAGATCCACGGCGGCGTCGGCTTCACCTGGGACTGCGAGGCCCACCTCCACTACCGCAAGGCCAAGCAGGCCGACCTCCTCCTCGGCTACCAGGGCTGGCACCGCAGCCGCGTGGCGGACTCGTACCTGACCGCGTAGTCGTCGCCGAACCAGAGGTTCGGCGACGAGCCATTGGCGGCGGCCTGCGGCCGCCACGCAGGCGTCCTCGGCGGGGGACCCGCCTGCGGCGCATTCCTGGGGGCTCCGCCCCCAGACCCCCAGCGCCTGCGGCGGGCCGGAGCCGACGACTACCGGTTGGCCGCTTCCGAGCGCGGCTCGTCGGTGAGGAATTCGGCGAGGGTGGCGTAGCCGTCCTGGGTGGGGTGCAGGCCGTCGGCGGCGAGGCGGCGCGGGTCGTCGTGGGCGATGCTCGCCCAGTCGGCGACCGCGATCCCCGGAGTCGCCCGCAGGATGGCGACCTTGTCGTCGTAGCGGTCGTCGCGCCCGTGCACCGGGGTGACCCACACGATCTCCTCGGCCCCCCGCAACCGGAGCTCGTCGACCATCGTCGCCACCGCCGCCTTGTAGCCCTCGGTGTCGGGCCCGGGATTCGTGCCGAGCTCCACGACGACGACGGGCGGCACCGACTCGCGCCGCCGGACCTGGCGGATGCCCCAGTCGGTGTCGCGGCCGTCCTGGGCCAGCACGGCCACGTCGTCGAAGCCGGCGTCCTCGAGCCGGTCGCCGAGGCCGCCGAACAGCTGGGCGCCGTTGGTGAGCGAGTCACCGAGGACCAGCACCGCCCCTGCGTCGACGGCCTGCGGCGAAGGCCGGACCGTCGGGTTGTCCTCGGCCGTGAAGCGCTGACCGGGCTCGGCCGCGGTCGATGTGCAGCCTCCGGCGAGGCCCAGCGCCGCGAACGCGGCGACGACGACGAGGGCGGCGCGCACGGTGCACCACCATCGCGCGCCGGACTCCTCAGCGTGACAGCAGCGCGACGCTGGCGTTCGCGCCGCGGCCGATCGTGTGGGTCAGGACCAGGCGTCCCTGCCCGGCCCTGAGCCGGCGCACGACGCTCACGACCTGCCCCAACGCCGACGCGCCGAGGGGCTCGCCCTTGCTGAGGAGGCCGCCGCTCGGGTTGACCGGGCAGGGCCCGCCGGGGCCGAACCGGCCGTCGGCCAGCGCCGCCGCCTGGTCGCCGGGGGCGCACAGGCCGAGCTCCTCCCACGCCAGCAGCTCGCGGGCGGCGTCGGTGTCCTGGCACTCGACGGCGTCGACGTCGGTGGGACCGGCACCGGCGGCGGCGAACGCGTCGCCCGCGGCGAGGGCGGTCGGGGAAGGGATGTCGTCATCGTCGATGCCGGCGAGCGGGCTCGACTCCGCCAGCACGCTGCCCGGCAGGTGCGAACGCAGGCTCACCGCCCGCAGGGACACGTCGCCCCTGCCCCGCTCGAGCACGACCGCGGCCGCGCCCTCGTTCGGGCTGCACAGCATCCAGAGGTGCAGCGGCTCGCACACGACCCTGCTCGCCAGGACCCGCTCGGCGGTCACCGCCTCCCGGTACATGGCGTCGGGGTTGGTGACCCCGTTGGCCCGGTTCTTCACCACGACGGCGGCGAGGTGGTCCTTGCCGAGCCCTCGCTCCCGCAGCAGGCGCTGGGCGCGGAGGGCGAACCACGCCGGGGCCGGCGTGAGGCCCGCCGCTTCCTGCCACGGTTCGAAGAAGGAGCTGCGGATCATGCCCTTGGGCATCTTCTCGACGCCGAGCACGAGGCACGCGGTCGTGCTCGCCGCTGCGGACGGCGGCGGCGCCGAGGGCGAGGGCGGCGGCGCCCGACGCGCACCCCGCCTCGACATCGACGATGGGCATGCCCGTCATCGCCAGGGCGCCGAGCACGCGGTGCCCGGTGGCGACGCCGCCGTACGCCGTGGCACAGAAGGCGGCGCCGACCGCGTCGCGGTCGCCGGGGTGGATCCCGCACTCGGCCAGCGCCTGGCGGGCGGCATGGGCGCCGAGGTCGGCGATCGACACGCCCTCGAAGCGCCCGAACGGATGCATCCCCACGCCTGCCACCGTGACGACATCCCGGGGGGTCATGCCGGGGCCCAGGCCCAGACGTCGAGGTCGGCGCACGAGGCGCATCGGTTCGCCCTCGGCGAGCGCTCCGGGCTCGGCGACGGTGAGGCGACCGGCGACACGGAGGTCGATCCCGTCGAGGACGACGATGCCGAGCCCGTAGGGGACCGGGCCTTCGTAGCCCGGCGGTGCCGAGGTGACCGCGGTCCAGAGCCACAGCCGGCCGGTGGTCGGCAACAGCACCCGCTCGACGTCGGCTGCGCCGGTGTACGGGCAGAGCTCGGCCAGGGGGAAGTGGTGCCGGCCGCTCGCCGGCGAGTAGCCACCGACGAGGGTGATCGACCCGTCGGCCCCCCGTTCCACCAACGCGCTGTGCAGATGGTTCGCCCGCCGAGGATCGCTCACGTGATCCCCTCGGCGGCGAGGCGGTCGAGGGCATCGTCGTCGAGGCCGAGCAGGCTGCCGAGCACCTCCCGGGTGTGGGCGCCGAGCAGCGGCGCGCCCGCCGGTGCGACGACCGGCTCGCCGACGAACCGGGGGAACGGGGCCTGCTGGCGGGTTGCGCCGATCACGGGGTCCTCGACGGTGACCAGGTCGCCGCGGGCCGCGACGTGGGCGTCGGCGAAGATGTCGGCGGCGGTGTGGGCGGTGGCGACGGGCACGTCGTGGGCGACGCAGCGGTCGACGACCTCGGCCGCCGTCAGCGATCTCGTCCACGCCGCCACGAGCTCGTTCACCTCGTCGACCTTCGCGACGCGAGCCGCGACCGTCGCCCATCCCGGGTCGGTGGCGAGCTCGGGCCGCTCCATGGCCTCGCACAGCCGGGCGAAGTTGGCGTCGCTCCCGGCGACGACGCAGACCCACTTGCCGTCGGCCGTCGGGTAGTTGTCGAGCGGGGCGGAGTTGGCGAGGCGGTTGCCTTCGCGCCCTCGCACGACCCCGAGGCGGTCGTAGGCGGCCAGGGTCCACTCGAGCACGCGCAGCACCGAGCCGTACAGCGCGGCATCGACGACGGCGCCCTCGCCCGTGCCGCTGGCGTCGCGCGCGTACAGGGCCGCGATGGCGGCGTTGGCCGCCATCGTGCCGGTGAGGTAGTCGCTGATCGTCACGCCGACCCGCACCGGTGGCCGGTCGGGCTCGCCGGTGAGGTGCATGAGGCCGCCGAAGCCGATGCCGACGCGGTCGAGCCCGGGGCGCGGCGAGTACGGGCCGTCCTGGCCGTAGGTCGAGATCCGCACCCAGACCAGGCTCGGATCGCAGTCGCCGGGACCGATGCCCCAACGCTCGAGCGTGCCGGGACGGAAGTTCTCGCACACGACGTCGGCGGTCGCGGCCAGACGTCGCAGCAGGCCGGCGCCCTCGGGCTTCCCGAGGTCGAGCGTCACCGATCGCCGCCCGCGCCCCTCGACGGCCCAGTAGAGCGAGTGCCCGACGGCGCCACTGGCCGACTCCTCCGTCGCCACGAACGGCCCGAGCTCGCGCAGGAAGTCGCCCCGGCCGGGTTGCTCGACCTTGATGACGTCGGCCCCGAGCTCGCCGAGGAGCCCGGCGCAGAACGGCGCGGCGATGCGGGTGCCGAGGTCGAGCACCCGCACGCCGTCCAGCGGCCGCGTCACCGGGGCAGCCCCAGGACGCGCTCGCCGATCACGTTGCGCTGGATCTCGTTCGTCCCGGCGAAGATCGACGACGACCGGTAGTACAGCCACGACCGCTGCCACGGTCCGGTCAGCGGTGCCGCCGGGCCGAGCACCGCCATCGCCGTCGCGTGGAGCCGCTGGCTCATCTCCGACCAGTACAGCTTCAAGCGCCGAGCCCTCCGGACCGACCTCCTCGCCGGCCGCGAGCCGCGACAGGGACCGCCAGTTGTGGAGCTGGAAGATGCGCACCTCGACGTAGCCCTGCGCCACGCGCCGTCGGAGGCGGGGATCGTCGAGGGCGCCGCGGTCGAGGGCGAGGCGGAGCAGCTCCTCGAGCAGCTGCGCATGGATCACGAGCTGGCGCGGGTTCGTGCCGCGCTCGTGGGAAAGCGTCGAGCCCGACACGCGCCAGCCGTCGTCGACCCGGCCGACGACGTGGGCATCGGGGACGAGCACGTCGTCGAGGAAGACCTCGTTGAACTCGGCGTCGCCCGTGGCCTGGCGCAGCGGTCGGACGTCGACGCCGGGGTCGGTCATGGCCACGGCGAAGGCGGTGATCCCCCGCTGCTTGGGCACGGCGTCGGCGACCGGTGTCGTGCGGGCGAGGCAGAGGCCCCAGTCGGCGAACTGCGCGTAGCTCGTCCAGACCTTCTGCCCCGACAGCCGCCAGCCGCCCGAGGACTCGTCGCGGACGGCACGCGTCGTGAGCCCGGCGAGATCGGAGCCGGCGCCGGGCTCGCTGAAGAGCTGGCACCAGCAGCTCCGACGCGTCACGGATGGGCGGGAGCCAGCGATCCTGCTGCTCGGGCGAGCCGTGGGCCAGCAGCGTCGGTCCGACCAGGTTGACCCCGATGCGACCGACGAGCTCGGGGGCGCGGGCCCGGGCCAGCTCCTCCTGGACGACGTAGTGCTCGAGCGGTCCGGCGTCGCGACCGCCGAACCGCGCCGGCCACGTGGTGCCGACGTAGCCGGCGCCGGCGAGCCGTCGCTGCCACGCCGCGGAGGAAGCCGACCTCCTCGTCGAGGTCGTCGAACCGCGGCGGGAGCCCCACCCCGTACTCCCAGGGCAGGTTGGCCCGGAGCCACGACCGGCACTCGGCCCGCATCGCCTCCTGCGCGTCGGTCGGGGCCAGGTCCACCGGGTCGATACTGACACGTACGTCAGGTACGCCGGCACGTGCTCTACTGCCGCCGTGCGGTTCACGCTCCCGCTGCCGATGCTCCCGCCGGGGCACCTCGTGCCGCTGGCCCGCGCCGCCGAGGCGGCGGGTTACGACACGATCGCCGTGCCCGACTCGGTGTTCTTCCCCGAGCAGGTGTCGGGCGACTACCCCTTCAGCGCCGACGGCCGGCGGTGGTGGCAACCCGAGACGCCATTCGTCGATCCGTTCGTCGCCGTCCCGGCCATGGCGGCGGTGACCGAGCGGATCTCGTTCCTCACCAACGTGGTGAAGCTGCCGCTGCGCAACCCGCTCCTGGTGGCGAAGCAGGTGGCGTCGATCGCCGCCCTCGCCGAGGACCGGTTCCGGTTCGGTGTCGGCGTCTCGTGGATGCCCGAGGAGTTCGCGTGGTGCGGGACCGACAAGCGGACACGCGGCGCGCGCACCGACGAGGCCATCGAGATCGTGCGGGCCGTCTGCGCCGGCGGTGGGCCCACGATGGGTCGAGCACCACGGCCCTCACTACGACTTCGACCGCCTGATGATCAGCCCGGCGCCGTTGCGACCGGTACCCGTCCTCGTCGGCGGCCACAGCGATGCCGCGCTCCGGCGGGCGGCCCGGCTCGGCGACGGTTGGATCTCGGCGAACGGCACCGAGGCCGAGGTGGCCGCGCTCGTCCACCGGCTCGGCGAGCTGCGCGAGGAGGCCGGCCGCGCCGACGCCGAGTTCGAGGTGAACGCGCTGTGCGTCGACGTCTTCGACGCCGAGGGCTTCGTGCGGCTCGGCGGCGCTCGGCGTCACCGAGGCGCAGGTCGTCCCGTGGTTCTTCTACGGCGGCGACCCGACGGCGCTCGACGTGCAGCTCGAAGCCGTCTCCCGCTTCGCCGACACCGTGATCGCCGAACTGCGAAAGGACGGGACCTGACGATGGAGCTGGCCGACCTGCTCGAGATCCACGCCATCGAGCGGCTGAAGTACCGCTACCTGCGGTGCCTCGACCAGAAGCGGTGGGACGACCTCGAGGGCTGCTTCACGGAGGACTGCACCGCCAGCTACGGCGGCGGCGCCTACGAGTTCGACGGCCGCGACGCGATCATGGAGTTCCTGCGGACCTCGATGGGATCGAACGGCATGCTGACGAGCCACCGCTGCCACCACCCCGAGATCGACCTGCTCGGCCCGGCCGAGGCGAGCGGGGTCTGGGCGCTCGAGGACGTCGTGGTGCACCAGGACTACGGCATCACCATCCAGGGGGCGGCGTTCTACACCGACCGGTACGTGAAGGACGGCGCCGACGGCGGCTGGCGCATCCGGCACACCGCGTACAAGCGGACCTACGAGGAGCTCTTCCCCCGTGCCGTCGGTGGAGGGCCTGCAGCTCACCGCCGACTGGTGGGCGACCGACGGACGCTCGAAGCTCGGGTAGCGGGTGCAGTTCGATCTCGATGCCGATCAGCTCGCACTCCGCGACGCGGCGCGCGAGCTCCTCGCCGGGCAGGCGTCGCCGTCGCGGGTGCGGGCCGTCGTCGACGGAGCCGACGGCGAACGCGTCGACGCGGTGCTCTGGAGCGCGATGGTCGAGCAGGGCTGGCCCGCCGTGGCCACGCCCGAGGCGCTGCGGCGGCCTCGGCCTCGGCTGGGTCGAGGCGGTCGTGCTGCTCGAGGAGGTCGGCGCCCATGTGGCGCCGGCGCCGATCCTCCCGACCCTCGTGGCGGTCGACGCCCTGACCGCAGCCGGCACCGCCCCTGGCACCCTCCTGTCCGGCGCGGTGGGCCGCGGTCGCGTGGACCGGCGATCGCGAGGTCGTGGCCGGCCTCCCCGGCGCCTCCACCGTCGTCGGCGTCCGCGGCGAGGAGCTCGTCCGGTGGGAGGAGTCGCCCGTCGCCGCCGAAGCCGGCGATGGACCGGACCAGGGGCATGGCGTGGTTCGATCCCGCGGAGGCGGGCGACGGGTACCACGCTCGGGGGGCCCGCCGCCGTGCGACGGCACCGCCGCGTCGGTGCGGTGGCCCACGCGGCGGAGCTCCTCGGCTGCGCCCGCCGGATGCTCGACGCCTCGGTCGCCTACGCCAAGGAGCGGGTGCAGTTCGGCAAGCCGATCGGGAGCTTCCAAGCCGTCAAGCACCGCTGCGCCGACATGCTCGTCGACGTCGAAGGCATGCGCTCGGCGGTGTGGTGGGCGGCCTGGTGCATCGCCGCCGACCACCCCGACGCCGGCGTCGCGGCGGCGACGGCGAAGGCGTGGTGCAGCGAGGCGGGGCTCCGGGTGTGCCAATCGGCGCTGCAGGTCCACGGCGGCATCGGCTTCACCTGGGAGTGCGACGTCCACCTGTACCTCAAGCGGGCGCAGTACGACGCCATGGCCTTCGGTGATGCGACGGTCCATCTCGATGACCTGGCCGGCACGCTTCGCGACCGGGTGCGAGGCGGCGGTTCGGTCTTGTAGGCGGCCGGCCCGGGTACGCCCTCCCCACTCGAGCCACTGGGGAGGACGAGATGGCCCTGTTGCACCGTGACCGAACCGAAGAGCGCGTCGACGACCGCTCGGGGGACGAGCGCCTCATGGGCGACCCGCCGGTCGGCGGCCCGGCCACCGTCGAGCGCGACGAGCACACCGTGGTCGCCGACCGCGAGCACGACCACCGAGCACGCGCACGACCGCGGGTGGCCGTCGAGCGACCAGGCCGGGGCGAGTCCTTGGCGCTGATCGCCCGCACCGTGGTGTTCACGGTGGCGGTCCTCGCCGTGGTCGGCATGGCCGCCGCGAACCCCGACGACGTCCTGTTCGACCTCGAATTCGAGCAGTACTCGACGCCGATGTGGGTCGTCATCACCATCTCGGCGGCGCTCGGTGCCATCGCCGGCCTCATGGTGCGCCCGCGCTCGAGGCGGTGACGTCGCCTCGTCGCTGACGGCATCGTCGGCCCGGCTCCTCGACCGGTAGCCTCGATCGGAGTGGAGGACGTCGAGTCCCAGGCCATCCGTCTTCGCGTGGAGGTCGCCGGTCTGCAACGGGCGATGGAGTCCCGCGCCACGATCGAGCAGGCGAAGGGGATCCTCATGGCGGCCGAGCACTGCAGCCCCAGCGCAGCGTTCGACATCCTCACCCGCGCCTCGCAACGCCAGAACCGGAAGCTGGCTCTGGTCGCCGCAGAGATCGTGGAGCGAACCTCGCACCCCTGCGAAGCGGCGGCCCTGCGAGGCGCATGGGTTCGCCTCCCGCCCTCGGCCTGAGCTGGGGCATGATGCGCCGATGCGCATCGGGATCAACGGATCGAGCCTCATCGCCGTCGGAGCGCCGCTCGGACAGATGGCCGACCACCTCGCCGACGCCGAGGCGGCCGGGTTCGCCTCGTACTGGCTGGCCCAGCTGGCGGTGCCCGACGCGCTGACGGCCATCGCCGCCATCGGCACGCGCACGTCGACCATCGAGATCGGCACGGCGGTGATCCCGACCTGGCCCCGCCACCCGCTGATGCTGGCGGCGCAGGCGCTCACGGTGCAGGAGGCGATCGGCAACCGTCTCGCCCTCGGCATCGGCCTCGCCCACAAGGTGAGCGTCGAGTCGACGCTCAAGATCCCGTTCGCCCACCCGGCCAAGCACATGGACGAGTACCTCTCGGTCCTGCTCCCGGCGCTGCGTGAGCGATCGGTGACGTTCACCGGCGACATCTGGTCGGCGCGAGGTCGAGGCCCTCGTCGGGTGCGCCCGGCGCCCAGGCCCCGGCGGTGCTGCTGGCGGCGATGGGACCGCGGATGCTCCGCCTCGCCGGCGGGCGCACCGACGGGTCGATCCTGTGGCTCGGCGGTCCCAAGGCCATCGCGTCGGTGATCAAGCCGGCGCTCGACGACGCCGCCGACGCCGCCGGGCGCCCCGAGCCGCGCATCGTGGCGAGCGTGCCGGTCTGCGTCACCGACAAGCCCGACCAGGTGCGCCAGCTGATCGGCGCCCTGCTCGCCGGCTACAACGAGCTGCCGTCCTACCGCGGGGTCATGGATGCGGAGGGTGCGGGCGGGCCGGCCGACGTCTCGCTCGTCGGCAGCGACGACGAGGTGCGCGCCGGGCTCGACGACCTTCGCCGCCGCCGGGGCGACCGACTTCGCCGCGCTGGAGTTCCCGACCGACCCCGACGAGACGGCGGCGACGCGCGCCCTGCTGGCCTCCGTGGCCGCCGGCTCGGCCTGACACCGAGTCTGCCCGATCGGGCGTCCGTAGGGTCCTTCCGCCGCCCGGCTCGATCGACGGACAATGCCGTCATGATCGCCGATCCCACGACCATCCCCGAGACCCAGAACGACGTCGACGAGTACCAGGCGGCGATGGATGCCGCGGTCGGCCAGAGCGACCTGGCGACAGCGGCGCCGCTGGCCCGGTCGTTGGGGGAGTCGAACGTCGCCAGCGACGCGGTGCGGGGCCGCGTATGAGGTGCTCGGCCAGGCCCTCGAGGCCGACGGCTCGGTCGACGACGCCATCGACGCCTACCGGCGCGGGGGCGTGTTCGGGAACACGCAGGCCAACGCGGCCGCCGAGCGCCTCCTGGCAGGGGAGGAGACCGGGGCCATCGAGGCGGCGCGCCCGCCCGAGAACGAGGCCGAAGCCGAGAAGTACTACGTGGCCGCCAAGCGAGCCCTCGACAGCGGCGACAGTGAGCGGGCGCACGAGCTGTTCCTCGCCATCTACGAGTCGGGGATCAACAACGCCGGCCAGACGGGCCAGGCGGCGTACATGCTCGGCCTGTCGTGCAAGGAGACCGGCAGCCACGACGCCGCCTACCACTACTTCCGCCAGGCCAGCGAGCTGGCCGTCCCGGCCATCGTCGCCCTCGCCCACGAACGGCTCGCCGAGTACAACAAGGGCGACGAGACGACCGGCGCCGGGCAGGAGCACGCATCCTCCGAGCAGCTCGACAGCGCAGAGGCGGTGGCGACGATGCTCCAGGCCGCCGTCGACCGCTACGACAACAGCGACCTGCCGGGGGCGGAGTCCCGGTTCACCGCCGTCCACACGTCGTCGGCCGCGACGAACGAGCAGAAGGGTTACGCCGCCTACTACCTGGCGGTGCTGGCCTGGCAGGCGAACAACCCCGACGTCGCCCGGACGCTCTTCCGCGAGGCGAAGGACTCGGCCGACAGCGGCACGGCGGGCCAGGCTGCGCAGATGCTCCAGAGCCACTGGGGCGAGAGCTAGACCCGCCGGCGCAAGCGCTACGGCCCGGGTGTGACGAGCCGGCGGACCGCAGCCCGGTCCGGTTTGCCGGCGGGGAGGGTCGGCATCTCGTCGAGGACCACGACGTGCTCGGGCGTCTTGAACCGGGCGACGCCGCGCAGCTCGAACCACGCTCGACAGCGCGTCGACGTCGATCTCGTCGTCGGGCACGCCGGGACCGAGCACGAGCACGACCGCGACGCGCTCGCCGAGGCGCTCGTCGGGCACGCCGACGGCGACGGCCTGGCGGACGGCGGGGTGCGCCTCGCAGTGGGCCTCGACCTCGGCGGTGGCGATGTTCTCCCCGCCGCGGATGATCACGTCCTTCAGCGGCCGGTGATCGTCAGCCAGCCCTCGGCGTCGATGGTGGCGAGGTCGCCGGTGCGGAACCAGCCGCCGCGGGCGAAGGCGGCCGCCGTCTCGGCGGCGTCGGTGTACCCGGCGAACACCTCCGGTCCCCGCACGAGCAGCTCGCCGGTGGCCGGGTCGAGGCGGAGCTCGACCTCGCCGGTGGCCGCCCGTCGGTCTCCCGCCCCCGTCGCTTCGGGTCGCCGGCGTGCGCGGTGGTGACCGTCGGCGCCTCGGTGGAGCCGTAGGTCCGCTTCACCTTGGCGTCGAGCGCCTCGGCCGTCTCGGCGACGAACGACGGTGTCACGCCGGCGCCGCCGCAGGAGAGCAGGCGGAGCGAGCGCACGCTCTCCGGCGTCGGAGCTCGACGCGGCCCGCAGCCCGAGGAAGAACGTCGGCGGCCCGATCATGAACGACACGCGCTCGGCGGCGATCCGCTCGAGGGCGGCGTCGGGATCCCACCGGGCCTGCGAGCACGGTTCGCATGCCGGCGGCGCCCGGGACGAGCACCCCGTTGAGCAGGCCGCTGACGTGGGCGAGCGGCGCCGGCATCAGCACCGCGTCCTTCCGGCGGAGGCCGTGCACGTCGACCATCAGCCTCGCCTTGTGGGCCAGCCCGCGGTGCGTGTGCACGACGGCCTTCGGCCGGCCCGAGGAACCGGAGGTGAACAGGACGACAGCCGGGTCGGCCGGCCGGGCCGGCCGTACCGACGCGTGCAACGGCGGCGCGGCGAGGAGCGCAGGGAGCCGCGCCGCCTCGACGACGAGGCGCGGCGGCGCCTGGGCGAGCATGGCCTCGGCGTCGGCGGGTCCGGCGAGGTGGTGCACCGGCGTCGCCACCGCGCCCAGGCGCCAGCACGCCCGGTACAGGACGACGACCTCCCAGCGGTTCGGCAGCTGCCAGGCGACGACGTCGCGCCGGCGAACGCCTGCGGCCCGCAGTCCGGCTGCGACCCGGGCGGCGAGGTGGTTGACCTGCACCGAGGACAGCCGCACCTCACCGTCGACGACGAGGTCGTCGCGCGGCCGGGCCGTCGACAGCAGGAGGTCGAGGGTGGGCCCGTCCCACGGCCCACCGGGACGGCGGTACCACGTCGCCCGCGTGTGCCGGTGGGTCGGCGCGATCACCCGAGGTTGGTGGCGAGGAACTGCTTGGTGAGCTCCCAGGAGCGATCGGCTGCGGCGGCGTTGAAGAACTGCCCGGCCTCGCTGTTCTCGAAGGCGTGGCCGGCCCCGTCGTGCACGTGGTGCTCGACGCCGTCGCGGCCGGCGAACGCCTTGGCGACGGCCTCGGCCTCCTCGAGCGGGGATGAAGGGGTCGGCGCCGCCGTAGTGGAAGATCGTCGGGCACGTGACCGACTCGGCGGTGTCGTCGAGGCGCCCGCCGATGCCCGAGCCGTAGTAGGCGACGCAGGCGTCGGGATCGCCGGCTGCGGCGAGCTCGTAGGCGAGGCGCCCGCCGAGGCAGTAGCCCATGACGGCGACCTTGCCGTCGACCTCGGGCAGGGCCCGGAGGTGGTCGAGGGCGGCGAGGAGGTCGTCGCGCGTCGTCGCCTCGGGCACCTCGGCCGCCCAGCGGCTCATCGAGGCGAAGGCGGCCTGCAGTCCGGCGTCGTCGTGGTCGTGGTCGACGTGGCGCTCGGTCCGCCAGAACACGTCGGGACAGGCGACCACGTAGCCGAGATCGGCGAGGTCGGACGCCTTGGCCCGCAGGAAGGAGCTCACCCCGAAGATCTCCTGGAGCAGGAGGATCCCCGGGCCGCTCCCCGAGGCGGGCAGCCAGACCCAGGCATCGGAGGTCTGCCCGTCGCGAGCCGTGACGGTCTCGGTGCGGTCGGGTTCACGCATGGTCGGATCCTCGCAGATCACCGGCTCCCCGGAGGTCGCCCGATCCCCTGAAGTCGAACGCGACCTTGATGGCCCCGGTGTCGCCCTGCTCGATGAGGGTGACGAAGGCGTCGCGCCAGTCCTCGAGGGCGAAGGTGTGGGTGAGCATCCCGGCGAGGTCGATGCGGCCGTCTTCGACGAGGTCGAGGTAGTGGGCGATGGCGTGCTGACGGACGCCGTCGACCTCCTCGATGCCGAAGGCGTTCGACCCGATGAGCCTGGCCTCCTTGAAGTACCACGGCGTCCACTCGCAGCGGGCCATCGACGACAGGCCCATCTGCACGATCGAACCCCGGCTGCGCAGCACCCGGAGGCCGACCTCGAGGGTGTCGGGGGCACCGACGGTGTCGTAGACGACGTCGATGCCGCCCGGCCAGGCGATCGGCAGCCCCTCCCACGGCGCCCGCAGCACCCCGCCGGACCACGCCGCCAACCCCTCGATGAGGGCGGGCCGCGGCTCGGGCCGGAACGTGGTCGCGCCGAGGCGGCGGGCGAGGGCCTCCTGCGCGTCCCACCGCGCCACCGTGGCCACCTCGGTCTCGGGGTAGAGGGCGCCGAGGATGGCGGTGGCGCACGTGCCGAGGGCCCCGGCGCCGTAGACGAGGGCGCGCCCGCCCTTCGGGGGTGGCGTGCGGGTCACGGCGTGCAGCGCGACCGAGAAGGGGTCGGCGAGGACGGCGACCTCGTCGGGGACGCCGTCGGGGACCGGGAGCAGCATGCGGCGGTGGGCGGGGAGCAGCTCGGCGAACCCGCCGGTGGCGTCGGCGGAGTTGCCGGTGTGGATGCCGGGCTGCAGGGCGCCGTCGTGGAAGTGCCAGCACAGGCTGTAGTCGCCGGCGGCGCATGCCGGGCACACGGGCTCGACGCCGCGGACCTCGCACGAGAGCCACGGGTTGAGGACGACCCGCTGACCGGGTTCGACACCGGCATCGGGTCCCGCCTCCTCGACGGTCGCGACGACCTCGTGGCCGAGCACCTGGGGGAAGGAGATGAACGCCGTCATCGGCGAGTCCTCGGCGCCCTCGAAGTCCATCAGCACCTGCTTGGTGTCGCTCCCGCAGATCCCGGTCATGCGGGTGCGCAGCACCGCCCAGTCCGGTCCGCGCAGCGCGGGCCTCGGGAGGTCGCGGAGCTCCATCGGCGTGAAGGCGAGGTGGCGCAGCAGGCGGGGCGCGTCCTCGGGCGGCTGCGGTGGCATCGGGTCGGGGAACTCGCCGAAGACGAGCGCCTTCACCGGGCCGCTACCTCTCGTGCTTGCGGCGGGCCATCTCGGCCACGCCGGCGAGGAAGGCACCGGGGTCGGAGGTCTTCCACTCGACGATGGCCCGCATGTCGGGGCTGTAGACCTCGAAGGTGTCGCCCTCGATCTGGTCGGCGATGTCCTCGGCGACGGTCGTGGCCGGCTCGAGCGGGCCGTCGTACAGCGGCGCGTCGTTGCCGGGCTGGTCCCAGATCTCGGTCTCGATGGCGCCGGGGAGGCAGAGGCGGACGTCGACCGGCGTGTCCCAGAGGTCGATGGCCATGGCTTCGGCCCAGCCGGCGAGGGCGAACTTCGACGCGCAGTAGGCGGCCTCGGTGCCGATGCCGAGCCGGCCTCCGAGGCTCGAGACGTACACGTGGCAGCCTCGGCCCCGTTCGAGCATCCCCGGAAGGGTGGCGAAGGTCATCCGGACCGGGACCTCGTAGTTGAGGAACATCGTCTCGCCGACCTCGTCCATCGTCAGCGCGGTGACGTGGCGGCGCTTCGGGATGCCGGCGTTGTGGACGAGCACGTCGAGCCGACCGAGCGCCGCCTGGGCGTCGGCGGCGAGGGCCTCGGCCGCGCCGGGCGCCGACAGGTCGGCGGCGAGGGCGACGTGGCCCTCGCCGGGCAGCTGGGCGACGAGGGCGTCGAGGCGGTCGGTGCGCCGGGCCGACACCGCCACGCGGCGCGCCGCGGGCGGCGAGGGAACGGGCTGTCTCCCGGCCGATGCCCGACGAGGCGCCGGTGACGAGCGCGGTGGCGCCGTCGAGCTTCAGGCCCACGCCGCCGCCACCGCCTTCTCGACCGCGACGAGCAGGTCGTCGGTCGTCACGCCCATCGCCGCCTCGGCCTGGTGCACGTCGTCACCCTCGAAGACCGACGCCAGCCGGGCGCGGAGGTCGGCGCGGTCGTCGGCCGCCGCGCCGACGAGGGCGGCGGCGGCGCGGTCGAGCGTGTCGGGGGGCGACACGTGCATGTCGCCGGCGAGGAGAGCGGCGACGACCTCGCCCGAGGACTCGTCGAGGGCGACGCCGGCTCGGCAGAGCTTGCGGCCCTTGTGGTTGGCGAAGCCGACGCGGCTGCCCGCGGGAGCGGCGGCCGTGAACCGCTCCGAGGAGACCCGGCGGACGGCGTCGTCGCTGCCGACCTTGGCGGCGATCTTGGTGACGCCGACGCGCTCGCCCTCGCCGAGCGGTTCGTCGTCGAGGTCGAACCCGGCGGCGCGCAGCCCGGCGACGAGAGCGTCGCGGAACTCCTCGTACGGCAGCGGGCGACCACGTACCTCCTCGGCGGTGCAGACGTACTCGCGCAGGTCCTTGACGACCTTGTCCTCGAACTTCTCGGCGGGGACGCGGGCGACGGCGAGGTAGAGGTCGAGGTTCGGTGGCGCCGTGTTGAGGAAACCGCCGACGCTCGTGCAGGCGATGACGTCCTGCGCGGTCATGGCGCCGAGCTTGCGTCCGTGCCAGCGGAGGTCGGAGCTGCCTTCGAACCGCACCTCGGCCAGCCCGAGGCGGGCCAGCGTGTCCTCGAAGGCGGGGACGAACCGGCCGAGGGCGGCGTCGAGGTCGTCCCACTCGGTGCCCTTGGGCAGCAGGTAGCCCCACATCACGGCGCAGCCGGCGTCGTAGAAGGCGGTGCCGCCGCCGTACATGCGGGCGGCGGATCACGGCGACGCCGCGCTCGGCGGCGGCGGCGAGGTCGAGGGTGGCGTCGACGTCGTCGAACCAACCGACGTTGAGGTGGGTCTGGCCCCAGACGCTCGTCATGACGACCGGCCGGCCCGTCTCGGCGACCTGGCGGGAGAGCACGGGCATCATGGCCACGTTCTCGAACGGCGTCACCGCCCCCGCATCCACGAACCGCCAAGCCTCCCCCACGGGTCGTGGACTCTACCTGACACGCGTGTCAGGAAACTCTGGGTGACGGCTAGTTCAGGTAGGGCTCGGCGGGGACGAGCGCGACCTTGGCGAGGTCGCCGCCCTGGCGGCGGAGCACGGTGCGCCAGAGGCCGTCGGGAGCCGAGGTGAAGGCGTCGCCGGGATCGGCATCGACGACGTACCACGCCCCTTCGCCGATCTCGTCCTCGAGCTGGCCCGACCCCCAGCCGGCGTAGCCGGCGAACACGCGGAGGTCGTCGACGCCGGCGCCGACCTCGTCGGGGTCGCCGGTCAGGTCGAGCACGCCGAGGGTGCCGAGCACCGGCTCCCACGCCCCGGCGGGGAGGTCGCGGCCCAGGCGGGCGAGGGCGATCACCGAGCTGCGGCTCACGGGCCCGCCGACGAAGACCACCTCGGGCGTCCCGGTGAACCGGCGCCACTCCGGCAGCGGCTCGGCGACCTCGAGCTCGCTCGGGTCGGTTGAGCACGACGCCGAGGGCGCCCTCGTCGCCGTGCTCGAGCAGCAGCACGACGGCACGCTCGAAGTTGGGGTCGCCCAGCAACGGCGTGGCGACGAGGAGGCGACCCTTGAACCCAGCCATGCAATCCCCATGATCGCGGAAGTTCGGTGGCCTACGCTCGCCACCCCCCATGGAGACCTCGCCCGACCTCGCGCGCGACACCCCGGAGGACGACCTCGCCGTCGAGCAGGCGCACCTCGACCGGGCCTACCGGGCGCTGGCAGCGATGCGCGACCGCACCGAGCGAGCCGTGGGCATCGCCGCCACCGACGCCCGCGGCGGCGAGATGGACGCCTACGCGACCGAGGCCCACCTGCGGCGCCGGCTGCGGGAGCTGGAGGTCGACGTGCCCGGCCTGGCCTTCGGGCGCATCGTCGACGAGCGGGCGACCTCCGAGGGCGACGGCGACTACCGGATCGGGCGCCGCCACGTCGAGGACCCCGACGGCGGCACCCTCGTCATGGACTGGCGGGCGCCGGCGGCCGTCCCCTTCTACCGGGCCACGCCGGCCGACCCGCTCGGCCTCGCCCGCCGGCGGCGCTTCGCCACCGCAGGGAGCCGCGATCGAGGCGCTGTTCGACGAGGACTTCGCCGACCCCGACTGCGTCCACGCCGCCCATGGGCACGGCGGCGTGCCCGACCCGCTGCTGGCCGAGCTCGAACGGGCCCGCACCGGGACGATGCGCGACATCGTCGCCACCATCCAGGGCGAGCAGGACGTCGTCATCCGGGCGCCGCTCGACCGCTGCCTGGTGGTGCAGGGCGGACCGGGCACCGGCAAGACGGCGGTCGGGCTGCACCGCGCCGCCTACCTGCTGTACGAGCACCGGCGTCTGCTCGACGAGGTCGGCGTGCTCGTCGTCGGCCCCAACCCGACGTTCCTGCGCTACATCAGCCAGGTCCTGCCGTCGCTCGGCGAGACGAGCGTCCGCCAGGCCACGGTGGCCGGGCTGGTGGGCGTCGACGGCCGACGCCGCCGTCGACCCGCCGCGCGCGGGCGGCGCTGCTCGGCGACGCCCGGATGGCGGCGGTCGTGCAGGCGGCGATCGCGCGGCGCCATCAAGGCGCCCGAGGGCGACCTCGACCTCCCCTCGGCCTGGGGCCTGCTCCGGATCCCGGAGGCGGCCGTCGCCGCTGCCGTCGCCGAGGTCGCCGGCCGCGACGTCGCCCCACGGCGTGGCGCGGACCGCGCTGCGCACGATCCTGCTGCGCCTGGCCCGCCTCGAGGTCGCCGAGAAGCCGGGCGGCGGCATCGTCACCTCCGAGGCGCTCGAGGACGACCTCCGGCCGCCGGCGCGACCTCGCCCGCGCCCTCGACCGGCTCTGGCCGCCGCTGTCGGGCGCGGCGCTGGCCGAAGCGGCTGCTCACGAACCGGACGGCGCTCGCCGCCGCCGCCGACGGGCTGCTCGATCGACTGCGAGCAGCGCCTGCTCCTGCGGCGCGGCGCCCGGCGGCTCGGACGACGAGCCGTGGTCGGCGGCCGAAGCTGGTCGTGGTCGACGAGGCCGGGCGGCCGACGGAGGGGGCGCCGCAGTCCTACGGCCACGTCGTGGTCGACGAGGCCCAGGACCTCACGGCGATGGCGTTCCGCGCCGTCGGCCCGGCGCTGCCCGTCGGGCTCGCTCACGATCCTCGGCGACCTCGCCCAGGCGACCGCGCCGGGCGCACAGCGGCTCGTGGGACGAGGCCATCGGGCACCTCGGCGTCCCGCCGCTGGCGTCGGCTGGCCGAGCTGACCCTCGGCTACCGCGTGCCGGCCGCCGATCCTCGACTGGGCCAACGGGCTCCTGGCCGAGGCGGCGCCCGGCGTCGTGCCGGCCCGGTCGGTGCGCGACGACCGGCCAGCAGCCCGACGTCGCGTCGCCGTCGAGGTCGACGCGGTCATCGGCGACGGCCGTGGAGGCGGTGGCGGCGTTCGACGCCGCCGGCCACACGAGCGTCGGGGTCGTCGCCGTCGCCGCGTCCCACGCGGCGCTTCGCGACGCCGGGCTGGGCGGAGCGGCGCAGCTCGTCGCGCCGGCCGAGGCGAAGGGCCTCGAGTTCGACGGCGTCGTCGTCGTCGAACCGGCGGCGATCGTCGCCACGACCGGTGCCGACGTCGCCGCCGGCCTCCGGCTCCTGTACGTCGCCCTCACCCGCGCCGTCCAGTCCCTGACGGTCGTCCACCACGACCCGTTGCCGGAGTCACTCGATGGCTAGCGTCTCCGGGGCGTGGGCGTGGGGCCGGACGACGTGCGGTTGGACGGGCGGCGGGCGGTGGTCACCGGGTCGGCCCGCGGCATCGGCGCCGCCGTCCACGACGCGCTGGCGGCGTTCGGCGCCGACGTGCACGGCTGCGACAAGGACCCGATCGACGGTGCGACGGAGCGGGTCGACGTGCGCGACCCCGACGCGGTGTCGTGCTGGGCGGCCGCCATCGGGGCGCCGGTGCACGTCCTCGTGAACAACGCCGGCGGTGGGTTCCCTGCCGCCTTCGCCGACCTCTCGCTACGGGCCCAGGACGCCCTGATCCGGGAGAACTTCACCCAGCTCGCCGATGTCACCCGGGCGTTCGAGCCGCTGCTCGCCGACGGCGCCGCCGTCGTGAACATCACCTCGATCGAAGCGCACCGGGCCGCGCCCGGCTTCGCTCTCTACGCAGCCATGAAGGCGGCGGTGGTCAACCTGACCGCTTCCCTCGCCCTCGAGCTCGGCGACCGCGGGATCAGGGTGAACTGCGTCGCCCCCGACGTGATCGTGACCCCCGGCGTCGGCGCCCTCGAGGGGGTCCGGACGCCGCTCGGCGGAGCAGGGCGGGCCGACGACGTCGCCGGCGCCGTGGTCTTCCTGGCCTCGGACCTCGCTCGCTTCGTCACCGGCTCGACGATCCACGTCGACGGCGGCAACCACGCCGCCGGCGGTTGGCGGCGCGCCGCCGACGGAGGCTGGACGGTCGCCTGAGCCGAGCCGGCGAGGTCCTCAGGCCGGCGGGGCGTCGCCCTCGTCGCCCAGGGCGGTGCGGAACAGCGAGTCGATGTCGTGCAGGCGCTGCTTGAGCTGGCGCTCGACCTCGCGCAACTCGGCGCGGCGGGCCGCCAGCTCGGCGTGGGTCGCTTCGCTCTCGGCCTGCGCGGAGGCGACGAGCTCCTCGGCGCGTCGCCGTGACTCCTCGGCCTGTTCGCGTGCGCGCTGGAGCTCGTTGTCGGCCTCGGTGCGCATCCGCTCGGCCTCGACGCGGGCGCTCTCCCGCTCGACGTCGGCCTCGACGCGGGCGCTCTCCCGCTCGACGTCGGCCTCGGCTCGCATCTGCCGGGCATGGGCGTCGGCCTCGCCGACGGCCGCCGCCACCGCGTCGCGCATCGCCGCGGCGGCCTTCTCCAGCGCCTCGGCGGCGTCGCCCACGATCGTGTCGACGTCGTCGGAGAACCGTTGGAGCGTCTGCGCCGGACTTGCCGCCACCCCGCCGGCCGTCGAGGCGGCCGGCGCCGCGGGGGCCAGGTCGGTGTCGAGCTCGTTCTCCACGTCGATCGGTTGGTCGCCCGACGGCCCGGCCGTGGTCGCCATCCCGCCGGCCTGGATGGCGAAGTGGAGCATCCGCACCGCGGCGTCGAGCTCGGTCTCCTCGGGCCCCGGCCGCACCGCCGGCAGCTCGTCGTCGTCCTCGAAGGCCGACAGGCGGGCGGCGACGTCCTCGGGCAGCGAGCGCCGCAGGACGAGCACCGCCTCGACCACGTCCTCGCCGGTCAGGTCGACGAAACCCGCCCTCTCGATGTACCCGTCGGGGTCGGCTTGGAAGGCCCCCCGCGCCTCGGGCTCGGTGATCACGCCGCGGAGGAACTCGAGGATGTTCGCCATGGCGTCGAACAGTACTTTCCGATCCATGACCACCGATCCAGCGGCGGAGAGCGCCATCCGGCGCACGCTGACCCGCTACTGCCAGCGATGCGACGACGGCGACTTCGCGACCTGGTCCGAGCTGTTCGAGCCCGGCGCCACCTTCTCCGTTCTGGGCCGCACCTACGAGGGTCGGGACGCCATCCGGGCGTTCATCGAGAAGTCCCAGGGCCCCGACGCCCGTGGGAAGCACGTCATCGCCCAATCGGAGGTCGACGTGGACGGCGACGAGGCCGCCGCCGTCACCGACTACCTGTTCCTGTCCAAGGCCAGGGAGATCACCTCGGCGGGCCGCTACCACGACCGCCTCCGGCGTGACGGCGACGGCGAGTGGCGCTTCGTCAGCCGCGAGATCCGCTTCCTCTGACCCCAGTGGGGTAGCCGCCCCCGCCGAACCGCTCGTCGAGCGCGTCGTAGTCGATCGGCCAGCCGAGCCGGGGCAGGGCATCCACGAACTCGACGGACCGCGGCTTCTTGTACGACGCGATGAGCGTGCGGCAGTGCTCGATGAGCTCTTCGGCCGTCGCCGACTCGCCGTCCTTGAGGGCGACGACGGCCCGCACCGATTGGCCCCAGGTCGGGTCGGGCACGCCGATCACGGCCGCCTCGCGCACGGCCGGGTGCTTCTCGAGCGCGGCCTCGACCTCGGCGGGGTAGATGTTCTCGGCGGCCGACTTGATGAAGCGGGTCTTCGGACCGACCCAGGTGAGCGACCCGTCCTCCTCGCGCCGGCCGAGGTCGTTGGTGTGGTGCCAGTCCCCGGCGAGCCGCTCCTCGCTCAGACCGGCACGGTTGAGGAACCCGTTCATGACCGTCGGGCCCCGCCCGACGATCTCGCCGACCTCACCCGGCGGCACCTCGTTGCCGTCGGGGTCGACGATGCGCAGCTGCACCATCGGCGAGGGCCGTCCGCTCGTGCCGGTGGCGTCGCCGCCCCAGGCGTTGAGCGTCAGCATGCCCATGCACTCGGTCTGCCCGAAGCCGGCCGGTCGTCGCGTCCACGGGCTGTCGTCGACGGTCACCATCGCGTTCCACTCGGGCTTGCCGGGGAACGTCCGCAGCGACGACAGGTCGTACTTGCCGCCGGCGTTCAACTCGATGATCTGGTCGGTCGTGGGCGGCACGACGAACGCGCCGGTGCAGCGCTCGTCCTGGATCAGCCGGCAGATCTCCTCGGCGTCGGAGCGCGGCGTGAAGACGTTCGTGCCGGCGAAGTGCAGGGTGGCGAGGGTCGTCATGAACGTGGCCACGTGGAACAGCGGTCCGCTGTTCAGGTACACGTACGAGCTGTCGACCCGTTGCAGGTTGCCCATCACGAGGTTCTGCACGAGCACGGCCCAGTGCGAGAGCAGCGCCCCGTTCGGCCGTCCGGTGAAGGCCGCCGTGTAGAGCATGAGGACCGGCGACGCCGGGTCGATCACGAGGTCGGGGTCGGCCGGCTCGCCCCCGGCGAGGAAGGCCTCGTACTCGCTCGCACCTCCGGGAGCGCCGGCGGGGCCGTCGTGCTGGAGCCACAGGCCGGCGCCGCCGGTCGCCTCGCGCGCGGCGCGCACGTTGTCGCCGATCTCGGCGTCCTGCCAGACGACGACCGCGGGCGTGGCGTCCTCGAGCACGAAGGCCAGCTCGTCGGCCGCGCTGCGCCAGTTGGCCGGGCAGCAGACGGCGCCGGTCTTGGCCGCGGCGAGGAGGACCTCGAGGAGGCGCCAGCTGTTCTGGCCGAGCCACAGGAGGCGGTCGCCCTCGCCGACGCCGGCGGTGAGCAGGGCCTGGGCGAGGCGGTTGACGCGGTCATCGAGCGCGGGCCACGTGAGCCGGACGTCGCCGTCGACCGTCGCCGTCCGGAGCGGGTAGCTGCGGCGGTGCTCGCGGAGCACGTCGCCGAGGGTCAGGGCGTGCAACAGGTCCATGCGGAGGGATACTGACACGCGTGTCAGCTATCGATCCCGACGACGTCGTTCCCCGCCACGACTGCCCGATCGACGGGCGCAGCGGCTTCGTCGTCGTCGAGGGCGACCGGCAGGTGCACTACCTCGAGTGGGGTCGCTCGACGGCGCCCGCCGTCCTGTGCCTCCACGGCGGCGGCCAGACGGCCTACATGTTCGAGGAGCTGGGCGCCTCCCTGCGCGGGCGCTACCACCTGCTGGCGCCGGACCTGCCCAACCACGGCGACTCGGATCCGCTGCCGCCGGGGATGTGGGACCGGACGGTGCTGGCCGCCGCGACCGTCCCGTTCCTCGACGAGTTCGGCGTCGACCGGGCCGTCTTCGTGGGGGCGTCGCTGGGCGGGCTGGTGTCGCTCGCCCTCGGGGCCGCCCATCCCGATCGCATGGCCGGGCTCGTGCTGATCGACATCGGCCACAAGGTCGAGCCCGAAGGCGTCATGAAGATCATCGAGTTCATGCGCGCCCACGAGAGCTTCGCCAGCCTCGACGACGCCGCCGCCTTCATCGGCGAGTACCTGCCCTACCGCAAGTCGTTCCGGCCCGAGTCGCTGACGCGCAACCTCCGCCAGCGGGCCGACGGCCGGTGGATCTGGAAGCACGGGATGGGCCGGAGCTGGAACCGTCGCGTCGGGGAGGCCGGGGGGGAGGTGCCCGAGGTCGCCGGCGTGATGGCCGGGGTCGAGGACGACGCCCGGGCCATCCGGTGCCCGACCCTCGTGTTGCGCGGCGGCGCCTCCGACGTGCTCTCGGGCGACACCGCCACCGAGCTCGTCGACCTGATGACCGACGCCCGGCTCGCCACCGTCGAGAAGGCCGGCCACCTCGCCGCCGGCGACAACCCCCGCTCGACGGTCAACCTCATCTCGACCTTCCTCAGCGCCATCGACTGGTGACCCGGGAGAATCGAATTGGCGGTGGTTGTCCGCTCCATACGCCGGTAGCCACCGCCAATTCGGGGTTGGTCAGCGGCCGAAGCCCATCGGGGGGTGCCGCGGCGGCGCTCGCCGAACAGCTCGTCGGCCCGGGCGGCGACGGCGTCGACCGTCCAGCGCTCGCCCTGCTCGATCTCCGACACCATCGTCCAGCCCTCGAACAGGTGGATGCGCCCGCCGAAGACGACGAACACCTGCCCGGTGACGCCGGCGGCGGCGTCGCTCGCGAGCCAGGCCACGACCGGACCGATGTTGTCGGGGTCCCACTCGTCGAAGCCGCCGTCGGGCGGTGGCGCGGCGAAGTCGCCGAGGACGTCCTCGGTCATGCGCGTGCGGGCCCGCGGGGCGATGGCGTTGACCCGGATGTCGTAGCGCGAGAGCTCCCGCGCCAGGCCGATCGTCATGCCGGCGATGCCCGGCCTTGGCGGCCACGTAGTTGGCCTGGCCCGTGCCGCCGTAGAGGCCGGCCTCCGACACCGTGTTGACGATGGCCCGGCCGGCCGCGTCGCCGGCCTTGGCTCGCTCGCGCCAGTGCGCGGCGGCGGCGCGGCTCGGTGCGAAGTGGCCCTTGAGGTGGACACGCACGACGTCGTCCCACTCGGCCTCGTCCATCGAGAAGCTCATCCGGTCGCGCAGGAAGCCGGCGTTGTTGACGAGCACGTCGAGGCGTCCGAACGACGCCAGGGCGGCGTCGACCAGCGCGGCGGCGCCGCTCCAGTCGGCCACGTCGCGCGCGTCGGCGACGGCCGCGCCGCCCGGCCCGGTGATCTCGGCGACGACCGCGGTGGCGAGGTCGTGGTCGACGTCGTTCACGACGACCGCCGCGCCCTCGGCCGCCAGCGCCAGCGCCTCGCCGCGACCGATGCCGCGGCCGGCCCCGGTGACGACGGCCACCTTGCCGTCCAGCGCTCCCATGGCGGCCGTCTAGGCCTCGACGAGGCGGGTGGCCTTGTAGCCGCTGCGGGCGAGCGTGTCGCGCTCGAGCACCTCGACGTCGGCCTTGACGCCGACCTCGTTCTCGACGACGGCGGCGCACTCGTCGCCGACGACGGCCGGGTCGCCGTCGGCGAGCTCGACGCGGACGCGCAGCGGCGCGTCGGCGTCGGTCGGCTTCACGACGACGTACTCGAGCGTCGGCTGCGGCGACGGCCGCGACCGACCGGAGCGCCTGCTCGACCTCGTTGACGTTGAACCAGCGGCCCTGGACGGTGAGGAAGTCCTTGAAGCGGCCGCCCCAGAACATGCGCTTCGTCGTCTCGCCGCACGGGCACGGCTCGCGGAACTCGCACACCGCCTCCTCCAGGTCGTAGCGCAGCAGGCCGTTGTCGCGGTCGAGCGTGGTGACGACGAGGTTGCCCCACTGGCCCTCGGGAACCTCGAGCCCGGTGTCGGGGTCGACGGCCTGGACGATGGCCCAGTCCTCGTGGATGTGGCCGCCGGTGCACTGCGGTCCCGGGCCCGCCGGCGTAGGCGTAGGCCTCGGCGCCACAGGTCATGAACGGGAAGCCCTTCTTGCCGACGCCGTGGAACTGGAAGGCGGGCAGGCCGATGTCGTCGAGGCCGAGCTTGGCGGCCACCTCGACGAAGCGGTTGAGGTTGAAGGCGACGAAGGAGACGTCGGGCCGGACGCGCTGCCACATGCGGATGCCCTGCTCGGCGATCTCGTCGGTGTCGGGCGGCGCCACCCAGATGTTGAGCATGCCGAAGTACTCGAGCGAGCCCGACAGCATGGCGCCGCCGCCGTAGAGGTAGGCGGGGTGGGCGTGGGTGACGATCTGGCCCGGGCGCCAACCCGTGCGCCACCAGTTGCGGGCCGCCGACTCGTACTCGAGCCAGATGTCGTTGCGGGTCCAGAGGGCGACCGTCGGCGTGCCCGTCGTGCCCGTCGACGTGCCGAGGCGAACGCACGCTCGCCAGTCGGTGAACCGGTAGTCGCCGAACGGCGGCGTGCTCGGCCTCGCTGTCGCGCAGCTCCTGCTTGCGCGTGAGCGGGATGGCGGCGATGTCGTCGAGCGACCCGATCGCCTCCGGTGCGTCGATGCCCGCGTCGGCGAGCTTGCGCCCGAACAGCGGCGCCTCGCCCGGTCGACGAGCCGGGCGACGAGGGTGCGCAGCCGGTCGAGCTGCAGCGCCTCGAGCTCCTCCCGCGGCATCGTCTGCATCTCGGGGTCCCAGTAGGGCTGCGCCGGGTCGCGCGGCTCGGGTCCGAGGAAGTGCGGGTCGTAGGTCGGCGGCATGGCGGCGACAGTACCCTGACGCTCGTGTCAGGTTCGGGGGTGACGGTCGGCCTCGACATCGGCACGACGTCGGTGAAGGCGGTCGCCACCGACGACGACGGCGTCGTGCTGGCGCGGGCCCGGATCCCGCACGCCCTCGGGCTGCCCGTTCCCCGGCGCCTTCGAGCACGACATCGACCACGCGTGGCGAGGCGGGGTCCTGCGAGGCGCTGCGTCAGGTGGCCGCGCCGCTGCGCCACCGGGTCGACGCGGTGGCCGTCGCCGCGATGGTGCCGTGCCTCGGCGCCGTCGACGCCCACGGTCGGGCCGTCGGGCCCGGCCTGCTCTACGGCGACGTCCGCGGGGCGCGGCCGGAGGATCGCGACACGACCCAGCCCGGCGACAGCGGCGAGCTGCTCGCGTTCCTGGCGTGGCTGGCTCGAGGCGTGCCCGGAGGCGGCGGGCTTCTGGCCGGCCCAGGCGGTCGCCAACCACGCCCTCACGCGGGCGAGGGGCGATCGACTCGACGACCGCCGTGACCGCCCATCCGCTGTTCGACTTCGTGGGGTGGGACGCCGGTGCTGGCCGCCGGGGCCGGCGCGCGGCCCGACCAGCTCCCCGAGGTCGTCAGCGGGACGTCGGCGGCGGGCGAGGTCCGGGCCGGGCTGCCGGCGGAGGGGGCGCTCGTCGCCGGCGGGACGATCGACGCCCTCGCCGAGCAGCTGGTCGCCGGCGCCGACGCCGACCGGCGACGTGCTGGTGATCTGCGGGACGACGTTGATCACCTGGGGGGTCGTCGACGAGTGGCACGAGGTGCCCGGGCTCTGGACCGATCCCGCACACGGCGCCGGGGCAGGCGCCTGGTCGGCGGCCCGTCGAACGCCGGCGGGCTGTTCCTCGACTGGGCGCGGCGCCTGGTCGGCGACGGCGGCGACGACGCCGCCGTCGATCCCGGTGACGTCCCGGTGTGGCTGCCCGTACGTGCGCGGCGAGCGGACGCCGCTGCACCGGACCGACCTGCGGGCGTCGCTGCACGGCCTCGGGCTGTCCCACGGCCCGGCGCACCTGCGTCGAGCCGCGTACGAAGCCGCCGGCTTCGTCGTGCGCCACCACCTCGACCTCGGCGCGGCGGCGGGCTGGCGCCGCGCCGCATCGTGGCCACCGGCGGCGGCAGCCGCGTCGAGGCGTGGGTGCAGGCCCTCGCCGACGCGACCGGGCTCCCGGTCGACGTCGTCGCCGTCCCCGAGGGCGCGGCGCTGGGGGCGGCCTTCGTGGCCCGCTGCACCGCGGGGCTCGAGGCGAACATGACCGACGCCCGTCGCTGGGCCCGCACGGCCCGCACCGTCGAGCCCAGCCGGGACTGGGCCGGTCCGTGCGACGAGCGCTACGCCCGCTTCCTCGGTCTGACCGCGGCGGCGGTCGAACGCTGAGGTCGCGCGCCACCGCGACCGGCGATCAGCCCAGGAGCCGTAGCCGCCGCCCTGCGAGGTCGATGATCGTCGCCGGTGGACGAGCCTGGCCGTCCCTGCCGTCACCGATCGCGGTCAGCAGCACCTCCAGGCGACCGGGCCCGGATGGCCACCCGCTCGAGCATCAGGAGCGACTCGAACGCCTCGACGTCGACCGGCGGGCTGAACAGGTAGCCCTGGATCTCGTCGCAGCCGTTGTCGACGAGGAACGCCGAGCTGCTCCAGCGTCTCGACGCCCTCGCCGATGACCCGCAGGCCGAAGGAGCGGCCGAGCGCGATGACGGCGGCGACGACCGCCGACGGGTCGCGCCGCCGCGGGACGCGACCGGGCGTCGATCGCCTGCACGAACCCCTTGTCGATCTTGAGGGCGTAGAGCGGGAACCGCCCGAGGTAGGACAGGCCCGAGTAGCCGGTGCCGAAGTCGTCGATCGAGCAGCGCACGCCCATGTCGGCGAGCTCCGCGATCGTCCGGCGCACACTGCGTCGACGTCGTGCTGGGCGAGGCTCTCGGTGAGCTCGAGCTCGAGCCAGGTGGGGTCGGCGCCCGGTCTCCCGCAGCACGCTGGCGACGGTGTCGGCCCGACTCCGAGCTCGAACTGCCGGGCCGACAGGTTCACCGACACGACGAGCTTCGGGTAGCCGGCACCGCTCCCACGCGGCCAGCTGGCGCGCACGCCTCCCGCAGGGCGAGCGGCCGACGCGGCGGATCAGGCCGGTCTCCTCGGCGATGGGGATGAAGCGGGACGGGGGCACCGTTGCCGAACCGGGGGTGGTGCCACCGCAGCAGCGCCTCGGCGCCGACGATGGCCCCGTTCGCCAGGTCGACCCGCGGCTGGTACACGAGGCCGGAGCTGGCGACTCCTCGACCGCGTTGTGCAGGTCGGTCTCGAGGGCGAAGCGGCCCTCGATCGCGTCGCGGAGGCGTCGGCTGTGCACCACGACCCGGCCCCGGCCGAGCTCCTTGGCGCCGGTACATCGCGGTGTCGGCGGCGCGCAGGAGGGCGTCGGGATCGGTGCCGTCGACCGGGTAGCGGGCGACGCCGATGCTGGCGCTCGACGTGCATGCTCGCTGCCGGACACCTCGACGGGCTCGCCGAGCTGGGCGATGACGTCGCGCGGCGACCGTGCACGGCCGTGTTCCTCGTCGGCATCGGGGAGCAGCACGGCGAACTCGTCGCCGGACGAGCCGGGCGGCGAGGGCGTCTCGGGCGACGGCGTCGGCGAGCCGCCGGGCGACGGCGACGAGCAGCTGGTTGCCGGCGGCGTGGCCGAGGCTGTCGTTCACGACCTTGAACCGGTCGAGGTCGCAGAAGAGCACGGCCGGGCGCGTGCCGTCGGCGTCGCGCCGTCGGCGACGGCGACGGCGAGCCGCTCGGTGAAGTAGCGGCGGTTGGGCAGACCGGTGAGCTCGTCGTGCTGGGCCCGCCGCTCGAGCTGGCCCCAGTCGCGGGCGAGGCCGCCGAGGTAGGCGACGGCGGCGACGCGAGAGGACGGCCGTGGTGCCGACGAGCGACGGCACCGACATCGTCGTCGCCGGTCACGAGCCGGCCGACGGTGACGGCCGGCACGAGGAGCACGGTCCCGAGGACCGATGGCGAGGCGCAGGCACGCCGATGCGCGGCGGCGGCACGGCGACGGCGGTGCGCAGCGGCGCGAGGCCCCCGTGGGCGACGGCGGCGCCGGTGAGGGCACAGGCGGCGACGCCACGGCCAGCCCCGCCTGCTCGAGCCCGGCCGGCGCCGCCGCGTGGCGCGACGACAGGCGAGGACGGCGGTGACGACGAGGACGAGCGGGGCGGCGGCGAACCACCGCACCGGCCCGGGAACGGTCGTCACGAGCCGCAGCGCGAGCACGGCCGCCGCCGTCGCGATGCCGAGGGCCACCACGGAGAGGATGCCGTCGAGGGTGGTGAACCGGTGCAGGAGCCACGCCTTCTCGACGAGCGCGACCCAGACGACGGTGCCGACGACGGCGCCGGCGAACACGGCCTCGCGGGCGAGCTCCAGGGCGTGGGTGCTGAGGCGCTCGCGGAGCAGGCCGAGGATGCCCGCGCTGGACCAGGCGAGGGCGAGCGGCGATCGTGAGGACGTCGTTGGCTTCGGCCGATGCCGTCCCGACGGCCCGGGTGCCGGCTCCGAGGAGCAGGACCACCGTCGCGACGCCGAGACCGAGGAAGGGATCGAGGATCGGGTGCGGATGCCGGCGAGCGTGTGGCCGAGCCGGCGACGGCCGGCGGTGAGGTCAGCAGCGAGGCGCAGGCGGCGATGGCGGCGGCGACGCGGCGGTCGGCCCCGCCGAGGAGCCCGCCGAGGGCGCCGGCGAGCGGCGAGCCCGATGAGGGCGACGGGGGGTATGTGGATGCCGCGGCGGACCCTGCGCCGCTTGCCCGCCGTTCGCCATCTCTCCTCGACCGCCGTTCCCGATCGCCGGACATCCCGCTATGTAGCCATCCAACTACGTAGAGTGAACGATACCGACGCCCCTCGGCCGTCCGCATGGGTCCGACGGTTCACTCCCGACGGTGTTCGACGGTGTTCGCGGCGTTTGCTACGGTCGCTCAGAGGTCGTACAGCCGTGCGCGCGTTGTCGCCGAGCACGCGGTCGAGGGTCGCCTCGGGCAGGTCCTGGCGGCGGACGTCCGCGACGGTGCCGGGGAAGTCGAGTCCCAGTGGGGGTAGTCGCTGGCGTAGACGAGCGACGTCGTCGCCGAGGTGCTCGACGTAGGTCGCGAGCAGCGGCTCCTCGGCCTCGAAGCAGAAGTAGCACTGGCCCCGCTCGAGGATGGCCCGCGGGTCGGTCGACGTCGCCGCCGAGCAGGTGGGGGAGCTTCTCGTGGTGCTCGTGGAGGCGGTGCACGAAGTACGGCACCCACCCGACGCCCGACTCGAGGAACGCGACCCGCAGCGCCGGGAACCGGTCGAGCACGCCCGCCGAGGGTGAGGGCGGTGAGCGCCACCATCTGGTCGACCGGGAACGACAGCGCGTGCACCATCGCGTAGTTGTCGAACCGCCCGGCCCCGGGCAGCGGCGAGGTTCATGCCCGGCGCCGAGTGCACGGCGACGGCGAGGTCGAGCGCGGCGCACGCCTCGAAGAACGGCAGCAGCGACGGGTCGTCGAGGTTGCGGTCGCCCAGCACCGGCGGGATCGTCACGGCGACGGCGCCCAGGCCGCGCGCCCGCTCGGCCTCGTCGATGGCCCGGCCGACGTCCTGCAGCGGGCACGACCGCGACGCCCTTGAGCCGGTCGGGGGCGTGCCCGCACACCTTCGTCAGGAGCCAGTCGTCGTAGGCGCGGCACACGTCGAGGGCGAACCCGGCGTCGTCGTAGCCGGTGACGCCGATCACCAGCCCGCCGAAGAGCACCTGCACGTCGATGCCCTCGGCGTCCATGTCGGCGAGCCGGGTGTCGAGTCCGGTCTCGGTCGCCGGCGCGCCGGCACGCGCGCGGGTTGGTCGACGGCGTCGACCGGCACGCCGCAGCCCGGCCGTCCTGGCGGGGGTAGAGCTTCCCGTCGATCTCGGCGACCCATCGGCCGGCCGACTTCGCCGGTCGCCGAGCCAACCCGGGTGGCGCCTCGGCGAGCTCGTCCACGCCAGCGGGTCCTCGTTGACGTGGGCGTCGGCATCGATCACTGACACCCGTGTCAGGTTACTGTTGGGCCCCGTGGGGCTGCGCATCGAGATCGACCGGGACACCTGCATCGGATCGGGCAACTGCGCCCACCTGCGCGCCGGCCACGTTCGATCTCGACGACGACCTGATCGCCATCGTCGTCGACCCGGCCGGCGACCCGCCCGAGCAGATCGAGCTCGCCGCCGACGGCTGCCCCACGAAGTCGATCACGCTCCACCGCGACGACGCATGAGCCCGTCAGCGGCGACGACTGTGCATCGACCGCCGGTTTCCGAAGGTCGCGGCACGGTCGTCTTCGACCGCGCCGACGAGTGTGCATCGACCGCCGGTTTCCGAGGGTCGCGGCACGGTCGTCCTCGACCCGCCCCGCCGGCGAGGCGGCTGGTGAAGGTCGGACGCCTCGGGATCAGCGACGAGCACGCCGCGCTGCACGACTCGGCGCGGCGCTGGGTCGAGAGCAACGTGCCGCGCGAGGTGCCGCGCGCCTGGCTCGACGGCGGCGTCCGGGCCCGTGAGCCGGCCGTGCCCGCCGACTGGCCCACGCTCGGCACCGACTTCGGGCTCCCCGAGCTCGGCGTCGTGCTCGAGGAGCTCGGTCGCGGCCTGCGCGCCGGGGTCGTTCCTGCCAACGGCCGCGGCCGTCACCGCGGTGCAACGCCTCGGTGGCGAGGTCCCCGAAGGGCGGGCGGCGCTGGCGTGGGACGTCGCGCCGCTCGATGCCGACGCCGGCGGCACCGTGTCCGGCCGCATCGAAGCCGTCCCGGGCGCCGTCGGCGCCGACTGGCTGCTCCTGCCCGTCAGCGCCGCTCGGTGGGCGGTCGTCGATGGCGTTCGAGGCGCACGCGACCGCCCGTCGACCGACGAGACCCGCCCGGTCGCCGACGTCGTCGTCGACCACGTTCCCGCCGTTGCGCTCCTCGACGACCCCGACGATCTGGTCGACGTCGATCGCCGTGCGGCTGTGGTGCGCCGAGGCCATCGGCGGCGCGGCGTGGTGCGTCGAGACGGCGGCCGCGTACGCCGCGCGTGCGCGAGCAGTTCGGCCAGCCGATCGGGCAGTTCCAGGCGGTCAAGCACCGGTGCGCCGACATGCTCTGCACCGCTCGAGCTGGCCCGGGCCGCGACCTGGGACGCGCTGCGCGCGCCGACGTCGACGGCGACGAGGGCGGCCTCGCCACCGCCGTCGCCGCCGCCCTCGCGCCCGAGGCCTTCCTCGCCGGCGGCGAAGGACTGCGTGCAGGTGCTCGGCGGCATCGGGTTCACCTGGGAGCACGACGTCCACCTGTACCTGAAGCGGGCGCTCGCGACCGCGCGCCCTCGTCGGCCCTGCCGCACCGCTGGCGAGCGGCGCGTCGCCGAGCTGGCCGCGGCCGGCGCGCGCCGGCCCATCGACCGTCGAGCTGCCCGCCGGAGGCCGACGCCGGCCGCGCGGCCGATCCGCGCCGTGCGTCGACGAGCTCGCCGCGCACGACGAAGTCCGAGTGGCGGCGCGCTGCTCGCCGACGGCGGCTGGATCGCCCCGCACTGGCCCGCGCCGTGGGGCCGCGACGCCGTCGCCGCTCGAGCAGCTCGTGATCGACGAGGAGCTGGCGGCCGCGTCACGTCCGCCGTCCCCACCTCGCAGGTCGGGCGCGTGGGTGCTGCCCGACGCTCATCGCCCACGGCACGCGCCGAGCAGCAGGACCGGTAGTCGGCCCGACGCTGCGGGGCGAGCTGTCGTGGTGCCAGCTGTTCAGCGAGCCCGGCGCCGGCAGCGACCTGGCGTCGCTGGCGACCAAGGCGGTCGAAGGTCGACGGCGGCTGGCTCCTCACCGGCCAGAAGGTGTGGACGTCGATGGCCGCCGACGCCGACCTGCGGCCTCTGCCTCGCCCGCACCGACCCGACGTGCCCCGACACGACGGCATCACCGCCTTCGTCGTCGACATGGCGGCCGACGGCATCGAGCATCCGGCCGCTGCGCGAGCTCACCGGGCAGGCGATGTTCAACGAGGTGTTCCTCACCGACGTGTTCGTGCCCGACGACGCCGTCGTCGGCGCCGTCGGCGGCGGGTGGGCGGCCGCGCGCACGACGCTCGCCAACGAGCGGGTGTCGATGGGCTCGCGGCTCGTCGTTCGGCCTCGGCGTCGAGCTCGTCCTCGGCGCTCCTGGGCCGACCTCGGCGCCGCCGATCCGGTCGACGTCGACCACGTCGGCGGGCTGCTCGCCGACGGCCCAGGCCCTCGCCGTCCTCGGCGCTCCGCATGACGCTGCGCTCCCTCGCCGAGCCGCCGCTGCCGGCCCGGGCCCGGAGGCGAGCGTGCGCAAGCTCCTCGGCGTCGAGCACGACCAGCGCACGCAGGAGGTCGGCCTCGGCTTCGCTCGGCCGGGCCGCAGTCGCCGACGACGGCGACGCCGCCGGCTGGCTCTACGGCTTCCTCGCCAACCGCTGCCTCTCGATCGCCGGCGGCACGAGCGAGATCCAGCGCAACGTCATCGCCGAGCGGCTGCTCGGCCTGCCCAGCGACCTCGACGAGCAGGGCCCCGATGAGCTCGGCCCACCTGCCGACGCCCGACGCCGAGACCCAGCCCTACTGGGATGCGGCGAAGGAGGGCAAGCTGCTGATCAAGCGCTGTCGCGCCTGCGGGCGGCCCCATGCTACCCCCGGCCGTTCTGCCCGCACTGCTGGAGCGAGGACGTCGAGTGGGAGGAGGCCTCCGGCGCGGCGACGCTCTACACGTACTCGATCGTCCGCCGGAACGACCTGCCGCCGTTCAACGAGCGGGTGCCGTACGTCGCCGCCGTCGTCGACCTGGCGAGGGACCGCGGATGCTGACGAACGTCGTCGACTGCGAGCCCGAGGCGGTCGCCATCGGGATGGCGCTCGAGGTGACCTTCCGCGACGACGGCGACTTCGCGCTGCCCGTCTTCCGGCCGTGCTAGCACGGTGCGGTGAACGAGCACGAGTGGACCTTCGCCTGGGAAGCGCCGGTGCACGAGGTGTTCCCGGCGCTGCACGACGCCCAGAGCGCCTGGCTGTCGGCGATCGACTCGCTCGCGGCGCCCGACCGCCGGACCCACGAGCTCATCCGGCTCGTGTGCCAGGTGATCGCCCGCAACCCGCCGGGCATCGAGCGCCACGCCATGCTCGCCGCCGAGCTCGGCGTGACGTGGGAGGACGTCCTCGGTTCGATCATGCTGACGACGCCGGCCTTCGGCGTCCTGCCCGCCGCCCAGGCGCTGGCGGCCGCCCGAGCCGGGTTCGAGGCGGCCCCTCGTGACGGAGGCACCTGAGCCCGGGGCGGCGGAGCCGCATCCTGCGGCGACTCCTGCGGCGCCGCCCGTGCCGCCTCAGCCGGCCCAGCCGTTCCGGGTGCTGCCCCGGCTCGACGACGCCAACCGCCACTACTGGACCGGCGGCGAGCACGGCGAGCTCCGCATCCTGCGCTGCGACGCCTGCGGCACCTGGGTCCACCCGCCTGCTCCGATCTGCCCGTCGTGCCGCGGCCGCGCCCTCGACGCCGTCGGCCACGTCCGGGCCGGGGCACGCTGCACACCTACACGGTGAACCACCAGCCCTGGTACCCCGGCCTCGAGCCGCCCTACGTCGTCGGCATCGTCGAGCTGCCCGAGCAGGCCGGCCTGCGCGTCACCGCCGGCATCGTCGGCGATCGAGCCGGACGTCGGTCAGCATCGGCATGCCGGTGCGGGTGACCTTCGAGCAGTACGACGACGTGTGGCTCCCGTTCTTCGCACCCGACGGCGACGGCGCCGATGGGTAGCCAGCGGCTCGCCGCCGTCATCTCCGGCGTCGGCCAGTCCGACGTCGGCCGCCGGCTGTACCGGCCCGGCCTCGACCTCACGCTCGACGCCTGCCTCGAGGCCATCGCCGATGCCGGTCTGACGCCGGGCGACATCGACGGCGTCGCCACCTACCCGGGCGCCATGGACACGCCGCCCGGCTTCAGCGGCGGCGTCGGCGTGACCGAGATCCACGACGCCCTGCGCCTGGACCTCAACTGGTACACGGGCGGCATCGAGTCGCCGGGCCAGCTCGGCTCGGTCGTCAACGCCGTGCTCGCCGTCTCCGCCGGCCTGGCCCGGCACGTCCTGTGCTTCCGCACCGTGACCGAGGCCTCGGCCCAGGGCGACAGCGGGCGTTCCGCGGTGATGCCGGGGTCGTCCTCGAGCGGCGGTGGCGGAGGCGGCGGCCGCGGCGTCCGCATGGGCGGGTTCATGCAGTGGGTGCTGCCCTACGGCGCGCCGTCGGCGGCGAACTGGATCGCCATGATGGCGATGCGCCACTTCCACGAGTTCGGCACGACGCGCGAGCAGCTGGCCGGCATCGCCCTCAACGGCAGGGCGCAACGCCGCCCGCAACCCGAAGGGCGTCTACCGCGACCCGATGACCCTCGACGACTACCTCGCCGCCCGGATGGTCTCCGAGCCGCTCTGCCTCTTCGACTGCGACGCGCCGTGCGACGGGTCGACCGCGGTCATCGTCTCGGCGGCCGACACGGTGGCGGACCTCGCCGCACCCGCCGGTGCGGATCGACGCCGTCGGCACCGCCATCCACGGGCGCCCGTCGTGGGACCAGTGGGACGACCTCACGACGATGGCGCTGCGCGACGCATCGGCCCAGCTGTTCGCGGCCACCGACCTCACGCCGGCCGACGTCGACGTCGCCGAGCTCTACGACGGGTTCTGCTTCATCACGCTCTGCTGGCTCGAGGCGCTCGGCTTCTGCGGCAAGGGCGAGGGCGGCCCGTTCGTCGAGGGCGGCACGCGCATCGCCCTCGACGGCGAGCTGCCGCTGAACACCCACGGCGGCCAGCTGTCGGCCGGGCGCCTGCACGGCTACGGCTTCCTGCACGAGGCCGTCGTGCAGCTGCGGGGCGCCGGCGGCGACCGCCAGGTCGTGCGGCCCGGCGGCCGCGAGCCCGAGGTCGCCGTGGTGGGCGCCGGCGGCGGCCCCCTCGCCGGCTGCCTCCTGCTGACCCGCTAGCCCGCTCGCGTCGCGCCCAGCGCGGCGAGGAGGACGTCGAGGGCGGCGCCGGCGGCCGGCACGACGTCGCCTTCGCGTCCGCCCGACTTGAGGACGACCCATCCGTGCTCGAAGGCCCAGAGCGCACCGGCGAGCTCGTAGGGATCGACCGGGCCGAACACGCCGCCGTCGATGCATCGACGGCAGCACTCCACGAGGATCTCGAACGCCGGGAACGCGACCTCGAGGCGGCGGTTCCACAGGTCCCGGCGAGCGGGGTCGACACCCGTGTTGCCGAACAGCATCCGGTAGTGGCCGGGGTGCTCGATGGCGAAGGCGCAGTAGGCGGCGTGCCCTCGCTTGAGGCGCTCGAGGGGGTCGTCCACGCCCTCGACGGCGTCGGCGAGGGCGGCCTTGAAGGCGCCGAAGCGGTCGACGACGACCTCGGTCAGGAGGGTGTCGCGGTCGGCGAAGTGCAGGTACACCGCGTTCGGCGCCACCCCGACCGCCGCCGCCACGCCGCGCACCGTCACGTCGGCCGGGTCGGCGGTCCGGTCGAGGATGGCGTTGGCCGCGTCGATCAGGTCGGACCGCAGCTGCTGGCCCGAACCTCGTTTGCTCCGGGGTCTTGCCAAACGAGCGCTCCCGTGGTTAGGTGGACACCGTACATGGACAGCGTACACCAACGCTGCGACCCGCCGTAGGGAGCCTGCATGACGACCGTCGACCGCACCACCGTGAACCCGTACCTGACCGGCTACCTCGCCCCCGTCGACAAGGAGGTCACGGCGTTCGACCTCCCGATCACGGGCTCGCTGCCGGCCGAGCTCGATGGGCGCTACCTGCGCAACGGGCCGAACCCCATGGGCGCCGACGCCGCGACGTACCACTGGTTCACGGGCGAGGGCATGGTGCACGGCATCCGCCTGCGCGACGGCAAGGCCGACTGGTACCGCAACCGGTGGGTGCGGGCCGGGTCCGTGCCCGAGGCCCTCGGCGAGCCCGATCCCGGCGGTCCGATCCACGAGGGCATGGACTTCCCGGCCAACACCAACGTCATCGCCATCGGCGGCCGCACGTTCGCCATCGTCGAAGCCGGCGGCTGGCCCGTCGAGCTCGACGACGAGCTGAGCACCATCGCCCGCAACCCCTTCGACGGCACGCTCGAGGCGTCGTTCACCGCCCACCCGAAGCGCGACCCGGCGACCGGGCTGCTGCACGCCATGACGTACTTCTGGCCCGAGGAAGCCGTCCGCTACGTCGTCGTCGGCCCCGACGCCCGCGTCCAGCACGAGGTCGCCATCCCCGTGGGGCGCCGCCCGATGGTGCACGACACCGCCATCACCGAGACCCGCGTGCTGCTCTTCGACCTGCCGGTCCTGTTCGACCTCGAGCTCGCCGCGTCCGGGTCCGGCCTCCCGTACGTGTGGCAGCGCGACGAAGGTGCTCGACTCGGCGTCCTCCCCCTCGGCGGCCGGCCCGACGAGGTGGTCTGGTGCGAGCTGCCCCAGTGCTACGTGTACCACCCGCTCAACGCCTTTGATCTCCGTCCCGGCGAAGGGCCCGACGGCGGCCTCGTCGTCGACGTCGTGAAGTGGGACAAGACCTTCGATCTCGACGACCGCCGCGGCCCCGGCAACGGCCCGACCACGCTCGTGCGCTGGACGGTCGATCCCGCCGCCGGGAAGGTCAGCGAGGAGCTGCTCCACGACGCCACCCAGGAGTTCCCCCGCTGCGACGAGCGCCTCGTCGGACGCAAGCACCGCTTCGGCTACACGAGCGCCATCGACCTCCACAACGACGGCTGGCGGCTCCACAAGCACGACCTCGACGCCGGCACGACCGAGGCGTGGGAGCCGGGAGCGACGAGCTCGGTCGGCGAGGCCGTCTTCGTCCCCCGCGACGGTGCCCTCGCCGAGGACGACGGCTGGCTCCTCACCCTCGTGCACGACTCGGCGACCGCGTCGAGCGACCTCGTCGTCATCGCCGCCCAGGACGTGGCCGCCGGACCCGTCGCCCGGGTCCACCTCCCGCAGCGCGTCCCCGCCGGCTTCCACGGCAACTGGTGCCCGACCCCGACGCCCTGACCCGATCCTCGAACGGGGGCTGGTCGATGTCGGGAGGCCGAGATCGACCAGCCCCGGTTCGTAGTGTCGGGGGATGGCCGTCGGGAGGTTCGCGCCGAGCCCGACCGGGCCGCTGCACGTCGGGAACCTGCGGACCGCGCTCGTCGCCTGGCTGTTCGCCCGGGCGGCCGGCAGCCGGTTCCTGCTGCGGGTCGAGGACCTCGACCCGTCCGACGCCCGCCCCGAGCACGAGCGTGGCCAGCTCGCCGATCTCGCCGCCATCGGTCTCGACTGGGACCCGCCGTTGGTGCGCCAGTCCGAGCGGCGTGAGGCCCACGAGGCGGCGATCGAGCGCCTCGTCGGCGACGGCCGCACCTACCCCTGCTACTGCACGCGGCGGGAGATCCGCGAGGCGGCGGCGGCGCCCCACGGCCCGGCCGGCGCCTATCCCGGGACCTGCCGCGACCTCACCGCGGCCGAGCGGCGCGAGCGGGAGGCGACCGGGCGGCCGCCGGCGCTCCGGCTGCGGGCCGGCGCCGAGGTGGTGACCGTCGAGGACGGCCTGGCCGGCTCGATCTCCCTCGCCGTCGACGACCTCGTGCTCCGGCGCAACGACGGCATCCCCGCCTACAACCTCGCCGTCGTCGTCGACGACGCCTTCCAGGGCATCGAGGAGGTGGTCCGCGGCGACGACCTGCTCGACTCGACGCCGCGCCAGGTCCTCCTCGCTCGGCTGCTCGACCTCCCCGCGCCGGCCTACGCCCACGTGCCGCTCGTCGTCGGCCCCGACGGTCAGCGCCTCGCCAAGCGCCACGGCGCCGTCACGCTCGCCGACCTGGCCGCCCGCGGGGTCGGCGCCGCCGAGGTCCGCAGCCGCCTCGCGGCGTCGCTCGGGCTGGCGGAGCCGGGCGAGCAGGTGGCGGCCGCCGACCTCGTCGAGCGCTTCGACCCGGCCCGCCTGCCGCGTGACCCCTGGGTCTGGGCGCCGTAGCGCGGCCCGAACGAGGGCCGCGCCGTCACCAACCGCGGAAGGACGGGTCCCGGCGCTCGGCGAAGGCGGCCATGCCCTCGGCCATGTCGGCCGTCGCGGCGACCAGCTCCTGGGCGTAGGCCTCCTCCTCGAAGGCGGTGTGGCGGCCCGACTCGAAGCTCCGGTTCACGAGCCACTTCGTCATGGCCACCGCCTTCGACGGGCCGCCGGCCAGCCGGCCGGCCAGCTCGTCGACCGTCGGCCGCAGGTCCGCCGCCGGCACGACGCGGTTGGCGATGCCGAAGCGCTCGCAGTCGGCGCGCCGAGACGTCGTCGCCGAGGAACATCAGCTCCTTGGCCCGCGGCAGGCCGACGATGCGGGGCAGGAGGTAGCAGCCGCCGGCGTCGGGGATGATGCCGCGCCGCACGAAGACCTCGATGAGCCGGGCGGTGTCGGCCATCACGACGAGGTCGCAGGCGAGCACGAGGTTGGCGCCGCCGCCGGCCGCGGTGCCGTTGACCGCGGCGATCACCGGCTTCTCGCAGTCGAGGATCGAGCGCGATCAGCCGCTGCCAGCCGCGCCGGATCATGCGGGCGACGTCGCCGAGGGCGCGGTCGGGGGCGCCGTCGGGCCGGGCCGGCTGCGGCCGGCTGCGCTGCCGCCGAGCCCGGCGCCGGTGCAGAAGTGCCGGTCGCCGGCGCCGGTGAGCACGACCGCCCGCACCCCGAGCGTCGCCGACAGCTCGTCGAAGGTGTCGGCCAGCGAGTCGCGCATCTCGGCGGTGAGGGAGTTGCCGGCGTCGGGCCGGTCGATGGTGATCGTGGCGACGCCGCGGTCGTCGACCTCGGTGCGGATCGGCGCAGGGGTGGGGGCCCCCGCCGAAGGCTTGGGCGCAGGGGTGGGGCCCCCGCCGAAGACGTCGCGTCGTCGGGCATGTCGGGCTACCTTACGCACCTGACGCTCGTGTCAGGTTTGTCGGCGAGGGTCATCGAAACGGGGGAGTGCATGGGGCGGTTCGACGGGAAGGTCGCCATCGTGACCGGCGCCGGCCGGGGCATCGGCCGGGCCGAGGCGCTCCTGCTCGCGTCGACCTCCGACAAGCCGTGGACGATCGACTCCGTCGACGCGGTCAGGGCCCAGCTGCTCGCCCGGTCCGACGGCGCCATCCCTCCGTTCTTCTTCCCCAGTCCGGCATGAACCCCAAGTCCTCATGAAGCCCGAGTCCTCATGAAGCTGGGTTGGTCGGCGGCCGACGAGGCCTTCCGCGACGAGCTCGTCGCCTTCCTCGACGAGCACACGCCCGCCCGAGGCGAAGGTCCGGCGCGACTTCAGCGAGGGCCAGGTGACCGACGGCGTGCCCGAGTGGGCCCGCCGGTGGCAGGCGAAGCTCTTCGACAGCGGCTGGATGGTGCCCGGCTACCCACCCGAGCTCGGCGGCCGCGACGCCACGCCGACCCAGACGATGGTCTACCTCGAGGAGCTCTGCGCGCCGAGGGGTGCCGCGGAGCCTCCACTTCGGCGGCTACGCCATCGTCGGACCGTCGCTCCTCGAGTACGGCGACGAGGCCCAGAAGGCCCTCGCCGCCGACGCCATCCGCGGCGACACCGTCTGGTGCGTCGGGATGAGCGAGCCCGGGCGCCGGCTCCGACCTCGCCGCGCTCTCGACCCGCGCCGAGCGCCACGGCGACGTGTACGTCGTGAACGGCCAGAAGGTGTGGACGTCGTACGCGTCGTTCGCCGATCGCTGCTTCCTGTACGTCCGCACCGACCCGACCGTGCCGAAGCACAAGGGGATCTCGGCGCTCATGGTCGACATGGACACGCCCGGGCATCGAGGTGCGGCCGCTGCGCCACATCACCGGCGGCGCCGACTTCGCCGAGGTGTTCCTCACCGACGTCGAGGTCCCGGTGGCCAACCGCGTCGGCGCCGAGAACGACGGCTGGCGGATCACGACCGGCTCGCTGGCCCACGAGCGGGGCGGGCTCTGGCTCGAGGGCGTGGCCCGGGCCCAGGTCGCGGTCGACGACCTGTGGGCGCTGGCCCGACGTCGCGGCCTGCTCGACGACGCCGGCGTGCGACGGACCCTCGCCCGCGCCACGCAGCGCGTCGCCTCGCTGCGGGCCCTCGGCTACCAGGGCTTCGCCGGTTTCGCCCAGGGCGGCTCGGCGCCGCAGCACAGCTACCTGAAGCTGGCGTCGTCGGAGCTGGGCAAGGAGCTGTTCGAGCTCGGCATGCAGCTGCAGGGTCCGTGGGGCGCGGTCGTCGATCCCGAGCGGGGCGAGGAGGGCGGGCGCTGGGCCCACAGCTACTTCGTCAGCTTCGCCTCGACCATCGCCGGCGGCACCAGCCAGATCCAGCGCAACATCATCGCCACCCGCATCCTCGGTCTGCCGCGGTCGTAGGCGATGGACTTCACCCTCACCGACGATCAACGGTTCCTCGTCGACTCGGTGTCGGCGTTGCTCGACGGCGCCTGCCCCCCTGCTCTCGTCCGGGCCGTCGCCGAGGGCGATCGCGACGCCGCCCGTCTGGCCCCACTGGCCGACTTCGTCGCGGTGGGCGACGGCCCGGTCACCGACCACGTGCTCGTCGCCGAGCGGGTCGGGCGGAGCTGCGCGCCCGGGACGTGGTTCGTCGCCTCGGCGCTGGCGCTACCGCTGCTGCGGGCCGCCGGGCACGAGCTGGCCGACGCCGTCGCCGCGGGGGAGCGGGCGGCGACGGTCGCCTGGGCCGGCGCCCAGGGGGACTGGGCGGTGCCGCCGAGCTCGGAGCCGGAGCGCACGTTCGTGCTCGAGCTCGACCTGGCCGACGACGTCGTCGTCGCGCTCCCCGAGGGCATCGCCGTCGTCGCCGCCGGGGCCGGGCGGCGCACCACGTGGCTCGACCTCAGCCGCACGGCATGGGAGCTGACCGGTGGCGACGGACCCGTTGCGGCCGTGCCCGCCGCGACGCTGGCGTCGATCCTGCAGCGGGGCACGGTCGTGCTCGCCGCCGAGCTGTGCGGCACGGCCCGGGCCATGCTCGACATGGCGGTCGCCTACGCCGGCGAGCGCATCCAGTTCGACAAGCCCATCGGCTCCTTCCAGGCGGTGCAGCACCTGCTCGCCGACCTCGCCCTCGACGTCGAACGGGCGTGGGCCGGGGTGCAGTGGGCGGCCATGTGCCTCGACGATCCCGACGCTGCCGGTTCGGGACGCGACGCGGGCGCCGCATGTCGCCAAGGCCGCCGCCTCCGAAGCCGCCGCGCACGCGGTGCGGACGTCGATCCAGGTGCACGGCGGCATCGGCTACACGTGGGAGCACGACCTTCACCTGTGGCTGAGGCGGGCGCTCGCCGCGGAGCACCTGCTCGGCACGGCCGACCACCACCATGACCGGCTCGCCGACCTGGCGATGGCGACGTCGGCGTAGCCAGCGACGAACACCAAGGTCAGCGCGACGGTCACGCCGATCCGGCCACCAGCGCCCCAGCCCTGCTCGAGCATCGTGAGGTGGGCGAGCAGCAGGACACCGAGCCCCCGCCCGGTCTGGGCGATGGCGGCGATGGCGGCGTCGTCCTCGGTGCGGCCTGCGTCCGCGGCGAGCGCCGACAGCCCGTGGAGCACCGACGCCAGCAGCGCCGCGATCGGCACGACGAGGACGGCGCGCTGCGGGACGGCAGCCGCGACGGCGACGGCGCCCACGCACCAGCACCCGGCGCTGAACCAGCAGGTGGCGCGCCGGCCGTAGCGGACGAGGAAGGTCCGCTTGCCGAAGAGGGCGTCGCCCTCGACGTCGCGGAAGTCCTTCAACAGGATGCGGCCCATGAACACGAGGTAGAGCCCGGGCAGGACGGCGAACGCCGTCCCGCGGGGTGTGGCGTCGGTGCTCAGGGCGCCGACGAGGAAGGGGACCGCGACGTAGCCGGCCGGCAGCACGGCGGCGGCGACGAGGCCTCGCCCGCACAGCCGGAACGGCGGCAGTGAGTAGGCGGCGCCGAGCGCGAGCCCGGCGGCGACGACGGCGGCGACGATCGGGCCCTCGATCCACGCGACACCGAGCGCGAGGGCGGCGGCACCGGCACCGATGGCCGTCACCTGCCGCCGGGATGCCGCGCCGGTGACGAGGGGTCGGTTGGCGTCGCCGGGCAGGTTGACCCGGTCGATGGCTTCGTCGCCGAGGTCGTTCACGCAGACCAGGGCGGCGAACCAGGAGCCGACGATCACGAGCACCGTCGTGAACAACGGGAGCAGCGCGCCGCCGGATCCGGCGGCGGCACTGCCGACCGCCGCGAACAGCAGGGCGACTCCCGCAGCAGCCGGCCGGGCCATGGCCACCGCGAACGAGAAGGGGCGGCGTCGGGCCGCGCTCACTTGCTGCCGCCCCACTGCGAGAGGGCGATCGCCAGCACGACGAAGTAGCCGACGGCGAACAGGCCGATCACCGCCAGCGCGGCACCGAGCGCGGCGGCGATCCCGACCAGCACGCGCCTCACGCCACGACCTCGACGGTCGGGGCCACGTCGGCGACGAGCGCCTCCGCGACCGCCTCGACGGTGTGCTCGACCGGGCCCTCGTTGCGGAACACCCGGTCGGCGACGCAGCGCCCGAGCTCGCGCTCCTCGGCGAGGTGGCGGAGGCGGGCGTGCAGCTCGCACCCGTTCGACGCCCGGCAGGTCAGGGCGGCCACCGAGAGCCGGAGCGGCCGCTCGATCTGGTAGGTCACGTGGTCGCCGACGTGCGGGACGAGCGCCGGCAGCAGGTGGGCCCGGGCGAGGATCGTCCGCACCCGCCCGTCGCTCGGCGGGTCGAGCCGCGGGAGCGCGTACCGGTGCGGTAGTCCGAACAGCGACACGGTGCCGAGGAAGGCTCCGGTCGCCTCGAGCTCGTCGAACTCGACGTCGGACACGAAGCGGTGGTTCACCGACCCGTCGCCCTCGTCGGCGCGGCGGGGTCGGGTCGTCCAGGTCGGGACGACGGTGAGCAGGCCCCTGCGGGCGAGGGCGTCGACGATCGTCGACTTCCCGCTGGCGGAGGGCCCGATGACGAGCAGGGTCGGTGCCATGGGTCCACCATCGCCGACCCCTGCCGCGGGCGGCATCCGGGCCGGCCCCCACCCGGGCCTGGGGGTCGCCCCACCCGCCGCGAATGTGACACGATCGTCAGGAAACGCGACACACACACCTTTCGCACAGAGCGCAGGGGGAGCCCGGTGGCCGAGGAGAAGCTGTTCTTCGAGGATGTGAGCGAGGGCGACACCGCCCCCGAGGTGCGCCATGTGCTGTCGCGCACCGACCTCGTGAAGTACGCGGGGGCCTCGGGGGACTTCAACCCCATGCACCACGACGACGAGAAGGCCAGGGCGGCCGGCCTGCCCTCGGTGTTCGGCCACGGCATGTTCTCGATGGGCCTGCTCGGCCGGTCCGTCACCGACTGGGTCGGCATCGGCAACCTCAAGACGTTCAAGGTCCGGTTCACGAAGCAGACGTGGCCGGGCGAGACCCTGGTCTCCTCGATCACCGTCACCGGCAAGCGCAAGGAGGAGGGCGAGAACCTCGTCGACCTCGACATCGCCCTGGCCAACGCCGACGGTGAGGTCAAGGTGGCGGGTTCTGCCAGCGCCGCGCTGCCCAGTCGGGGCTGACCCGCCGGCGCGTTCCGCGGCGGTCGGGCCCGGGGTGGGCGCGGCGAGTCCGGGTCCGACCGCCAAAGTTGTCGATGGAGCACCGCTGATGCCGATCCACTACGACGCCCGTCACGACCACGTGGTGGTCGTCACCATCGACCGACCGGAGCGCAAGAACTCCCTCGACCTCCACGACTTCCGCGACCTGGCCAAGGCGTGGCGCGACTTCCGTGACGACGACGACCTCTGGGTCGCGATCGTCACCGGCGTCGACGGCTGCTTCATGTCGGGCGCCGACCTGAAGGACTACATCCCGCAGATCACGAAGCTGGCCGCCGAGATCGGCAGCGGCGAGGTCGAGGAGATCGACGGCTGCCGCCTCAGCGACGGCACCGAAGCGGTGCTGCGCAACGTCGAAGCTGTACAAGCCGATCATCGCCGCCATCGACGGCCCCTGCGTCGCCGGCGGCATGGAGATGCTCGGCGGCATCGACATCCGCCTGGCGACGCCGCGCGCGACGTTCGGCGTGATGGAGCCCAAGCGGGGGCTGTTCGCCGGCGGCGGCACGACGGCGCGGCTGCCCCGCCAGATCCCGTTCCCGGCGGCCATGGAGTTCCTGCTCACCGCCGAGGCCGTTCCCGGCCGAGCGGGCCCTGGCGCTCGGGCTGCTCAACGAGATCGTCGAGCCCGAGCGAGCTCATGGACCGGGCCTTCGAGTGGGCCGGGCGCATCCTCGCCAACGGGCCCGCTCGCCGTGCGGGCCACGAAGGAGTCCGTGATCCGCGGCCTGTCGGTCACGCTGCGGGAGGCGTACACGATCGAGCAGGAGCTGTCCCAGGTCGTGTTCGCCTCCGAGGACGCCAAGGAGGGCCCGAAGGCCTTCGCCGAGAAGCGACCGCCGGAGTGGAAGAACCGGTGAGGAGCCGGTGAGGCCCGGCGACCGGCCGCCGTGCCTGATCGGGTGGTCGCAGGTCAGCCGGCACCCGGGCGAGCCGCTCGAGGCGTGGGCCGACGCCGTCCGGGAGGCGCTCGGCGAAGGTCCCGCCCGAACGGGTCGACTCCCTCGACGTCGTCTACTGCCAGAGCTGGCCCTACGACGACCCCGCCGGGCGGCTGGCGGGCGGCCGTCGGCGCTTCGCCGCGGCGCGCTCGCCTACTCGGGCATCGGCGGCACGACGCCGCAGCTCCTGCTCGGCGAGGCCGCCGAGCCGCATCGCCGCCGGCGACGCCGACGTGTGCGTCGTCGCCGGGGGCGAGGCCCTCGACACCGTGCGGCGGCTGAAGAAGGCGGGGGAGCGGCCGGCGTGGTCGCACCGGGACCCCGAGCGCAAGCCGTTCCCGTTCGAGGCGCCGTTCCACCCTGCCGAGATCGCCCACGAGGTGTTCCAGGCCTACACGACCTTCGCCCTCTGGGACGTCGCCCGGCGGGCGCACCGTCGGCGTCGGCGTCGAGGCGTACCGGCGCGGGCTCGGCGACCTGTTCGCGCCGATGACCGAGGTGGCGGCGGCGAACCCGCACGCCTGGTTCCGCGATCGAGCGCACGCCGCAGGAGCTCGCCGACGCCGACGCCCGAGAACCGGATGGTCGCCTACCCGTACACGAAGCGGCTCATGTCGGTGATGGACGTCGACATCGCCGGGGCGCTCGTGCTGGCGTCGGCGGCGGCCGCCGACGCCCTGGGCGTGCCGGACGACCGGCGGGTGCACCTGCGCGGTTGGGCCTACGCCACCGACCCCGTGTACGTCGCCGAGCACGACGAGCCGTGGCGGTCGCCGGCGATGGCCTGGGTGCACGCGACGGCGCTGGCGGCGGCCGGCGCCGGCGTCGACGACGTCGCCGTGGTCGACCTGTACTCGTGCTTCCCGTCGTCGGTGCACCTCGCCCTCGACGCCCTCGGGCTGGCGCCCGGCGACGAGCGGGCGCCGTTCACCGTCACCGGCGGGCTGCCGTACTACGGCGGCGCCGGCTCGTGCTACCTGCGTGATGGCGACGGCGGCGATGGCCGACCGGCTGGTCGGCGACCCGGGCGCCCTCGGGATGGTGACCGGCGTCGGGATGCACCTCACCAAGCACAGCTCGACGGTGTGGTCGACCGATCCCGGCGCGGGCGAGCTACGGCCGCCGCCGCCCGATCCCGGCCCCGCGGTGCTCCGGCCGATCGTCGACGCGCACCACGGCCCGGCCACGGTCGCCACCTACACGGTGCACCACGGTCGCGACGGCGCCGTCACCGACGGCCTGCTCGTGTGCGACATCGACGGCCCGGCCGGCCCGCGCTGCTACGCCAAGGTGCGCGACCCCGATCTGCTGGCGGCCCTGGAGGCCGAGGAGTGGGTCGGCCGCCGGGTCGAGCTCGTCGACGGCGGCAACGGCGTGAACCTCGCCCGCCTGACCCCCACCGGTACCGTGCACCGATGCCGGTCTCGGTCCGTGCCGCTGATCTGACGACCCCGGCGACGTCGCCGTCCTCCGGGCGCTGCGCCGCACGTGGACCGAGGAGGACGCTGGTCAGGCGATCGACGACCCGACCTCGAGGCGCGGTTCGACGACTGGCTCGCCGCCGAGGTGGGTCACCGGCGCTCGTACGTCGCCGAGGACGCCGGATCGGCCGTCGGCATGGTGAGCCTCGTCGTGATGCGCCGCATGCCGAGGCCCGGCGGCCGCCGAGCGAGTGGGGCTACGTGCACCAGTTCTTCGTCGTGTCCGAGCGCCGCGGTACCGGCGTGGGCGGCGCCCTCATGGCTGCTCTGATCCGCGAGGCGCGCTGGCGGCCTCACCCAGCTCGTCCTGAACCCGACCGAGCGCTCGGTCAGGTTCTACGAACGACACGGGTTCCGGCCGGCCGGGCATCTCCGCCATCTCACCTTGACTGAATGAGTCATTCATTTATGATGCGCTCATGGTTCGCACGCGACCGCCCGGACGGGTCGGCGAGATCCTCGACGCCGCGGTCGAGATCTTCCAGCAGGTGGGCTTCCAGCGGGCCCGGATGGCCGACATCGCGACGGTCGCCGGGATCTCGCCCGGTCTCCTCTACCAGTACGCCGAGAGCAAGGAGGCCCTCTTCCACCTCGTCCTCCTGCGCGAGGTGGGAACGCCGGTCGACGAGAGCGACCTCCCGGCGAAGGCATCGCCGAGCGCCACGGTCGAGACGGAGCTGCAGACCGCCCTGGCGAGCACGTCAGGCCGGCCGGCGCTGGCGGCGGCGCTCGCCGGTCGGCGCTCGCCGCGTGATGTGCGGGCGGAGCTCGATGCGATCGTCGGCGAGCACTACGACTGGCTGTTCCGGTACCGCCGCCTGATCCGCATCGTCGAGCGGTCGGCGCTCGACCGGCCGGCCATCGCCGAGCTCTTCTACGAGAAGGGTCGGGCACCGTTCATCGACGACCTGGCGCGCTACATCAGCCGGCGGGTCAAGAGCGGCCACTTCCGTCCCGTGCCCGACGCCGCCGTCGCCGCCCGCTTCGTCCTGGAGACCATCGCCTGGTTCGCCATGCACCGCTTCGGCGACCACGACGGCGCCCGCATCGACGACGACGTCGCTCGGAACACCGTGCTGCACATGATCGCCTCGGCGTTGGTGGTCGAGGGGTGACGCCGGCGGTCGTCGTCGGCGCCTCACCGCGGCCTTCCACCTCGCCACCGCCGGCGTGTGGGGGTTCCACCGCGACGAGTTCTACTACCTCGCCTGCGGCCGCCGGCTGGCGTGGGGGTTCGTCGACCACCCGCCGATCACCCCTGCGCTGTTCCGTGTCCAGGAGCTGCTCTTCGGCGCCAGCCAGGTCGGCCTGCGGGTGGCGCCGGCGCTGATCCACGGCGCGACCGTCGTCGTCACCGCGCTTCTCGCCAAGGAGCTCGGCGCCGGCTCGCGGGGCCAGCTGCTGGCCGCGCTCGCCGCCGCCGTGTGCCCGATGTTCCTGACGACCGGTCACTTCCTCGGCACCGTCACGTTCGAGGTGCTCGCCTAGCGCGGTGATCACCCTCCTCGTCGTGAAGCTCGTCCACGGCGCCGACCCGTGGCTGTGGCTCGCGGTGGGCGCCGCCGTCGGCGTCGCGCTGCTCAACAAGTGGACGGTCACCTACCTCGTGCTCGCCGTCGTGGCCGGCCTGCTCCTCAGCCCTTCGCGCGACGTCCTGTTCACCCCGTGGGTCCTCGCCGGCGCCGCCGTCGCGCTCCTGCTCTGGAGCCCGAACCTGGCGTGGCAGGCGAGCCATGACTGGCCCGCGTTCGCCTTCGCCGCTCGAATCCGTGACTACGGCGAGGCGATGCTCACGCTCCCGTACCAGTTCCTGTTCGCCGGTCCCGCCGCGGTGCTGGCAGTCGTCGGTCTCGTGCGCACGCCCGAGCGGTGGCTCGTCGTCGCCTTCGCCGTCGTCGTGGTCGTGGTGATGGCGACCGGCGGCAAGCCGTACTACGCCGGCGTCCTGCTGCCGGCTCTCATCGGCGCCGGGGCCGTCGTCGCCGAGGCGTGGCGGCCCGGACCGACCTTCGCCGCGATCGGCATCCTCGCCGTCCTCATGGCACCGTTCTCGATGCCGCTGACGCCGAGGTCGACCGCCGGGTTCCTGGCCCGCCTGAACCCCGAGCTGGGCGAGATGCTCGGCTGGCCCGAGGTCGTCGCCGAGATCGAGCGCGTCGCCGCCGCCCACCCGGGCGCGACCGTCCTGACCATGACCTACAGCGAGGCCGGCGCCCTCGAGCTGTGGTCGCCCGCCCTGCGGCCGATCAGCGCCCACCTCACGTACTGGTACTGGGCCGAGCTGCCGCCGGGCCGGAGCGACACCACGATCGTCGTCGCGCCCGACCGCGCCTACGTCGACCGCTTCTGGGCCGACGTCGAGCACGTGGCCACGCTCGGGCCGTTCCCGATGATCGACGACGGGTGGGGCGTCTTCGTCGCCCGGGACCAGCGCCTCGACTGGGACGACCTCTGGCCCGAGCTGCAGCGCTACTGACAAGTACGGTCGAGTCATGGCCGCCACCGATCCCGAGCTCGCCGACGAGCTCGTCGCGACGATCCGCGACTGGGTCGCCAAGGAGGTGATCCCCAAGGCGTCGGAGTACGAGCACGCCGACGAGTACCCGGAGCCGTGGGTCGAGCAGATGAAGGCGTTCGGGCTGTTCGGCGCTCGCATCGATCCCGCGACTACGGCGGACTGGGGCTCGACACCATCACCTACGCCCGGCTGATGGAGGAGCTGTCGTACGGCTGGATGTCGCTCGCCGGCGTGCTCAACACCCACACCATCGCCGCCACCCTCATCACGCGCTTCGGGACCGACGACCAGCGGGCCCGCTGGCTCCCCGACCTCGCCACGGGCGAGCGCCGCGGCGCGTTCTCGCTGTCCGAGCCCGACGCCGGCAGCGACACCCAGGCCATCCGGTGCAAGGCCGAGCGCGACGGCGACGAGTACCGCCTCAACGGCACGAAGATGTGGGTCACCAACGGCGAGCGCGCCGCCATCGTCGCGCTCGCCGCCAGGACCCCAGAGGGCATCACCTGCTTCATCGTCGAGAAGGAGCCCGGCCCCGCCTTCGAGGGCATCGCCACGAGCCGCCGCGATCGACAAGCTCGGCTACAAGGGCCTCGAGACCGTCGAGATGACCTACGTCGACCACAAGGTCCCGGCGGCCAACGTCCTCGGCGGCGACGACGGTCTCGGCCACGGGCCTCCACTACGTCCTCGGCTCGCTCGAGCTGGGCCGCATCAACATCGCCGCCCGTGCCGTCGGCGTCGCGCCGTGCCGCGTTCGACGCGTCCATGAGGTACGTGCACCAGCGCGAGACCTTCGGCGTCCCGATCCACCACCACCAGGCGATCCAGTTCAAGCTGGCCGACATGGCCACGAAGCTCGAGGCCTCCAGGCTGCTCGTGCGCTCGGCGGCGGAGAAGTTCGAGGCGGGCGAGCGGGCCGACGTCGAGGCCGGCATGGCGAAGCTGTTCTGCTCGGAGACGGCGTTCGAGCTCGCCACCGAGGCCATGCGGATCCACGGCGGCTACGGCTACACGAAGGAGTTCCCGGTCGAGCGCTACTTCCGCGACGCGCCGCTGATGATCATCGGCGAGGGCACCAACGAGATCCAGCGCATCGTGATCGCCCGCGGCCTGCTCAAGCGCTGGACCGAAGCCAACCCGACGTGACGCCGACCGATCCGTCCCGCCGCCTGTTCCTCGTCGGCGCGGCGGCCACCGTCGCCGGGCTCGCCACCGGATGCAGCGGTGACGACGGCGACAGCGCCGCGCCGCCGACCTCCGGCGAGCCGTCCTCGACGACGACCGGCCCTCCGACCACCGTCCACACCGCGCGCCTGAGCGGCGATCCCTTCACGCTCGGCCTCGCCTCCGGCGACCCGCTCGCCGGCGGCGTCGTGCTCTGGACCCGCCTCGCCCCCGACCCCCTCGCCGCCGACGGGCTCGGCGGCATGCCCGCCGACCCCGTCGACGTGCTCTGGGACGTGGCGACGGACGACCGCTTCACCGGCATCGTCCGCCAGGGGGCGGTGACGGCGATGCCCGAGGACGGCCACGCGATCCATGTCGACGTCGACGGCCTCGAGCCGGCGACCGACCTCTACTACCGGTTCACCGTCGGCGAGTTCACCAGCCCCGTCGGGCGCACCCGCACCCTGCCCGAAGGCTCGCCGGCGCGGTTCGGTCTCGCCGTCGTCAACTGCCAGTACCTCGAGACCGGCACCTACGCCGCCTACCGCCACCTCGTCGAAGAACCGGTCGATCTCGTCCTCCACCTCGGCGACTACATCTACGAGTACGCGGCGATCGCCGGGCCCCGTGCGCCGCAGCCGGCCAACGCCCTCGTGACGCTCACCGACTACCGGCTCCGCTACGCCGTCGTACAAGCTCGACCCCGACCTGCAGGCGGCGCACGCCCGGTTCCCGTTCAGCGTCACCTGGGACGACCACGAGGTCGCCAACAACTACATGGGCGACGTGCTCGTCGGCGACCCGTCCGTCGAGGCCGGGCGCGACCGCAAGGCCGCGGCGTACCGAGCCTGGTGGGAGCACCTCCCCGTCCGCGTCGGGCCGCCCGACGGCTCCGACCTCGTGGTGACCCAGGCCCTCACCGTCGGCGACCTCGCCCGCATCCACGTGCTCGACGAGCGCCAGGACAGCGACGTCCCCCCGTGCCGCGACGCCGGCGCCGCCGCCGACTACGGCGACTGCCCGGCCCGCCTGGGCGAGGACCGCACCCGCCTCGGCGCCGGCGCAGGAGGACTGGCTGGCCGAGTCGCTCGCCGCCGGCGGCATCGACCTGGAACCTGATCGGCAACCCGGTCGTCCTCGCCGGGGTCGATGCCGGGACCGACGCGCCCGCGCTACTACCTCGACACCTGGGACGGCTTCCCCGACGCCCGCCGCCGGCTCATCGCCCAGCTGGCGACGGCCGACAACCCGGTCGTGCTCACGGGCGACTACCACGCCGGCATGGTCCTCGACGTGCACCTCGAGCCGTTCGACCAGACCAGCACGGTCGTCGCGCCGGAGTTCATGGCCCCCGCCATCTCCTCACCGCTGTTCCCGGCCGACGTGAGCGCCCGCACGCCGCAACTGCGCCAGCAGCTCAACCAGCACGGCTACCTCACCGTCGAGGTCGAGCCCGAGCGCCTCGTGGCCCGCTTCCGGGTGCTCGACGACGTGCAGCAGGCCGACAGCCCGATCCAGACGGCATCGACGTGGCAGGTGACCCCCGGCGTGCCCGTCGCCGAGCAGATCTGAGGGCCGCGAGCCGGCCGACTCGCCTCAGGCGAGCCACTCGAAGTGCTGGGTCTCCACCATCAGTGGGAGGCGGTAGCGCACGTAGAAGCTGTGGAGCCGGAGGGCACCGGGGTACTCCTCGACCGTTGGTTCGACCAGGTCGACGTCGTCGGGCTCCTTCGCCTTCCACGCTGCCGCCCGCCGGGCGACCTCGTCGAACTCCTCCTTCGTCGCCACCGACAGCCCGAAGTGGTCCATGCGCGGCGCGGTCATGTGCGCCTCGTCGGCGATCAGGAACACGAACTGCTCGTGGGTGTGCGCCCGCAGCACGAGCCGGCGACGGTCCTCGGTGAGGCCCTCGTACTCCTCGAGCCCGAACACGTCGCCGTAGAAGGCGCACACGGCCTGCCGGCCCGACTCGTCGAGGGCGTCGGCCGGCAACGACATCGCCACGTGGTTCAGCCGCGGCGGCTTCGAGAAGCGCGGGCCGAGCTTGCTCACGGTTTCACGAGGACCTTGCCGGCGAGGCGGCCCTCGGCCAGCCCCCGCATGGCCTCGAGTGCGCCCGCGAGCGGGACGTCGTCGGGTTCGAGCAGCGCGTCGATCGGCAGCCGCCCCGAGGCGAGCAGCGCCGAGCGCGCGGCTGAAGCCGTCGGGGTCGTAGGTGAAGGCACCGGTGATCATGACCTCGTTGAGGACGATCCGGTTGTTGTCGAACTTGGGCCGGTGCATTCCGTTGCCGACGAGGACGAGCATCCCGCCCCGTTCGAGCTGGCCCAGCGCCGCCTCCATGGCCCGGTTGTTGCCCGAGCACTCGAGGGCGACGTCGAACGGGTCGTCGACGACGCGCCCGGGCTCGGCGATCGTGGGCTGGTCGAGCTCGTCCGGCGTCCTGACCTGGGTCGCCCCGGCCTCCTCGGCGAGCAGGCGCCGCTGCTCGCCGGGCTCGACGCAGACGACGTCGTCGACGCCGAGGGCGCGGAGCGCCGCGATCGTCAGGGCACCGATCGGACCGGCGCCCGACACGAGCACGCGGTCGCCGGGCCTGGCGCCCGACCGCGTGATCCCGTGCAACGCCACCGCCAGCGGCTCGGTCAACGCCGCCGTCCGGGAGGCCAACCCGTCGGGCAGGGCGAGCAGCTCGCCCTCGGGCGCCGAGGTGTACCGGGCGAAGGCGCCTTTCCACACGTGCACGCCGGGCGTGTCGCGCCCCGCGCAGAGCGACGGGCGGCCGGCCCGGCAGTGCCGGCAGTGGCCGCAGCGGACGGTGGGACCGCCTACGACGGCATCGCCGGCGCGCCAGCGCGTGACATCGGTGCCAACGTCGGCGACCACGCCGGTCCACTCGTGACCCGGGATCGACCCGACCTGGCCCCAGCCCTCGAGCACGAGGTGGAGGTCGCTGCCGCAGACGCCGCAGCGGTCGACCTCGACGAGCACGTCGTTCGGACCGAGCTCCGGTACCGGCACGTCCTCGACCTCGAGCACGCCGGGGCCGCGCAGCACTGCCGCCGGCATCGTCCCCCCCACGAGCGCGCAGCGTAGCTGACACGCGTGTCAGGATTCTCCGGTGGGCGCCCAGGGGATGTTCCGCCAGGACGGTCACCGCACCGCGGTCGTCGACGCCGGCTCCGGGGCCTCGTCGACCTACCGCGAGCTGGTCGACCGCGCCGACCGGTTGGCGGCCGCGTTCGACGAGATGGGGCTCGAGCCGCGGCCCGGGGGCGAGCGGGCGGTCGCCGTGATGGTGCCCAACTCGATCGCGTTCATCGAGGTGGCTGCGGCCGCGTGCCGGGCCGAGGCCCGCCTCCTGCCCGTCAACTGGCACCTCAAGGGCGAAGAGCTGGCCTGGATCCTCGGCGACTCCGGGGCTCGTGTTCTCGTGGCCCACCCCGACCTCCGCGAGCACGTCGAGGCCGCCGTCGCCGACCTGCCGGACACCAGGGTGCTCTGGGTCGGTGCCGAGTACGACGCCGCCATCGCCGGGCACGAGCCAACCGCCCGGACCGGGTTCAGCACCCCCGCCTACCTCTTCTACACGTCGGGGACGACCGGGAGGCCGAAGGGCGTCGTGCACGCCGGCCTCGACGACGGCCGCCTCCTCCAGGCCCAGGCCGGCCTCTCGATGCTGTGGGGGCTCACCGCTGACGACGTGCACCTCCTCGCCGGTCCGGCGTACCACGCCGGACCGGCGGGCTACGCCTTCGCGACCCTGTTCGTCGGCGGTGCGGTCGTGGTGCTCCCGGCCTGGGAGCCGCGGCGCGCGCTCGCCGCCATCGAGGAGCACCGCGTCACGACGACCTTCCTGACCCCGGCGCACTTCGTCCGCCTGCTCGAGCTCCCCGCCGACGATCGAGCGAGCTTCGACCTCGGCAGCCTGCGGTTGGTGATCCACGCCGGAGCGCCGTGCCCCGTGCCGATCAAGCAGCGGATGCTCGAGTGGCTCGGGCCGATCGGCACCGAGGTGTGGGAGCTGTACGGGGCCAGCGAGGGCGGCGCGACCCGGGTCGGCCCCGACGAGTGGCGGGCCCGGCCCGGCACGGTCGGACCGCCGTGGCCGGGTGTCGAGGTCCGCATCCTCGACGGGTCGGGCCGGCCGCGGCCGGTGGGCACCGACGGTGTCGTCTACGTCCGACCGGCGGGCGGCGCGACGTTCCACTACCACCGCGACGACGCCAAGACCGACGCCGCCTGGCGCGATGGCGCTTTCACCGTCGGCGACGTCGGTCACGTCGACGCCGACGGCTACCTCTACATCACCGACCGGGTCAGTGATCTCGTGCTCCTCGACGGCGTCAACGTCTATCCGCGCGAGATCGAGGAGGTCCTGTTCACCCACCCCGCCGTCGTCGACTGCGCCGTCCTCGGCGTCCCCGACGAGCGCCACGGCGAGGTCCTCGTCGCCGTCGTGGAGACGCGGGCGCCGGCGGCCGCCGACGATCTCGCCGAGCACGTCCGGTCGCGGCTGGCCGACTTCAAGGTGCCGACGCGGTGGGAGCTCGTCGACGAACTGCCGCGCGACCCGAACGGCAAGGTCCTCAAGCGCCTCCTACGCGAGCGCCTCGTGACTCAATAGAACTCCTGGCAGAACGGGGGGCGGTTCGTCGCGAAGAACAGGTCGGCTCGGGTGAGGACCTCGTCGCCGCGCGCGGTCATGCGGCGGCCGGCCACGAGCGACGACGGCAGCATGCCGCCGTACAGCAACGAGCTGAACCAGGCGTGCGTCGTCACCAGGTCCGGTTTGGTCCGCACCGGCCGGCACGACCCGCCGGACGGGCCGCCGTCGACGGCCCACCGTCGCCCGTCGACCTCGACCACGATCCGATCGTCGGTCCGGTAGGTGCGGGACCCGAAGGCGGCGGAGATGTCGCGGACGTTCACCCAGACGCCGTCGGTGTCCTCCGCCGTCGCGACGGCGCGCTGGTCCTCGAGGAGGAAGGGCAGGGGGTCGTCGGCCGGGACGCTGGGCGAGCGGATCTCGGTCACGAAGTCGGTGGCGAGGAGCGTCTGCCACAGGGCGGCGTGGGCCGCGGGGGTGACTGCCGCCAGTTCCACGAGGTGCAGCGTCAGGGCCGGGTGACCCTCGGCACCGGTGTCCTCCAGGCGGTAGGCGGCGTACCCGTCGGCGTGGGCGAGGTAGAAGACCGGGGTCCGCCCCCCCTGCTCCCGCCCGCGCACCATCGCGAAGTAGCGCTGCAACTCGGACGAACGCCCCGCCTCGCCCGGCTGAGCGCGCCGGTACCGGTCCCAGATCCGGGAGACGGCCGGGACGACGTCGTCCCCCTCGAGGTAGCGCACCGCGCCCGGATCGCAGCGGTACGCGCCACGGAAGCGCGCCCGGCGCGGGTCGATGGTCGTGAGCCTCCTCCGGGTGGCGATGCCGTAAGCGAGGTGCTCGTAGATGCTCCCCTCTGACGCGTAGAGGGACGCGATCGGCTCGCCCCGACCGTCGATGTCGTCGTGGACGGCTTCGAGCACGGAACGCATGACGCCCTGCCGGCGATGCGTCGTCGCCGTCGACACCCACGACACGCCGCCCATCGGGACGATGGCGCCGCCGGGAAGCGTGACCTCCATGCCGTAGGAATTGGCGATGCCGACGATCCGGTCGCCGTCGACGGCGATGCGGAAGCGCGAGAGGTCGTGGACGGCTCGCCGTTCCTCGATCCGCTCCTCCGTCTCCCACCCGCCCGAGATCCGGTCGTCGGCGCGACAGATGGCCGGCCACTCGTCGTGGGTCGGCGTGCGGATCTCGATCCCCATGCGCCGCAGTCTGCTCAGCCCCCGGTCGCTTCGAGGCAGACGGGGTCCTGGGCGTAGGCCGGGTTGCCGAGACCGGCGACGTTGCAGAACGTCGCGTCGGCGATGCGCCACTCGCCGTCGACGAGGACGGCGCGCCCGAACAGCGTGCCCTCGGTGGCCGGCGCCCCCTCGAGCAGCAGCCGGTAGTCGACGTCGGCGGTCGTGTCCGATGTCGGCGTCACCGTGACCACCTCGCCCTGCACCTGGGAGACCAGGTTGGCGAAGGCTGGGTCGCCGAACGCGCGGTTGAAGATGTCCTCGAGCTCGTCCGGCGACTCGAGCAGGGCGAGCTTCGACGCCATGTCGGTGTTGGTGCCGTCGAAGAACGCTTCGTACACCGCGGTGATCTCGGCCGTCGGGTCGGCGGCGACGGTCGTCTCCACGGCGGTCGTCGGCACGGCGGTCGTCTCGGCGGCGGTGGGCGAGCCGTCGTCACCTCCGCAGGCGCCCATCACGAGCACGACGACGACGAACAGCAACCTTCGGTGTCCCCCCATGGCACGGACCGTACGGCCCTCAGCGGGAGCCGAACAGGGCCGCGTGGGCGGAACGGGCGAGCGACGCGGCCAGTTCGTCCGGTTCTGCCCGGATCTGTCCGACGGTGGCGTAGTAGTTGCCGCGCTCGATCATGGCGACGAGGACGACGGCGGCGTTGGCCGGGTCGACGACGTCGGCATCGGATGCGGCGATGCGGTCGGTGAGGACGGCGGCGAACCCCCCGAGGACGTCGGCGCCGAGTTGGCCGAACTCGTGGGTGTCGATCTCGGCTTCGACCCAGCTGCGGATCACCGGGCTGTACCGGGCGTAGAGATCTCCGAAGGCGCGGATCCACTCGTGGAGCGCGGCGCGGCCGGCGTCGTCGGGGGTGAGGGCGCCGAGCGTTCCGGCGTGGGTGGCCATGGCCTCGCCGACGTCGAGCACGAGGGCCCGCACGAGGTCCTCCTTGTTGGCGAAGTACAGGTAGAAGGTGCCGTGCGACGTCTTCGCCGCCTTGACGATGTCGTCGACGCGCGCGCAGCGTGGTAGCCGCGGGCGGCGAGCACGGTGACACCGGCATCGAGGAGCTTGCGGACGGTCCGCTGCCCGCGGGCCCGCAGCGCCCGCCCCTCGGCCGGCGCGCCGGATCGGGCGGCTGCAGGAGATGCACGCATTGCCCGAGAGCGTAGGCGGGCACCCGCCCGAGCTGACGCAGATGTCAGGTTAGGCTCGCCGGCGAGATGGCCAGCCGAACTGCGCCCGCGCCTGGCCAGGCCGACCTCCCCGCCGCCAACGCCGCCGCCCTGCTGCGCCGCAACGCCACCGATCCCGCCATCGCCGGCCGTGTCGCAGTACGCGCCGGCGACGAGCGGTGGACCCACGCCGAGTACCTCGCCGAATCGGCGCGGTGGGCCCGGTTGTTCCTCGACCGGCTCGATCCCGCACGGCCGCCGCACGTCGCCGTGCTCCTCGACAATGTTCCGGGGTACCTCTTCGCCCTCGGCGGAGCCGCGCTCAGCGGCGCGGTCGTCGTCGGCCTGAACCACACCCGCCGCGACGAGCACCTGCTGCGTGACGTCACCCACACCGACTGCCAGCTCGTCGTGACCGAGCCCGCGCACCTCGACCTCCTCGAGCCCATCGCCGCCGACCTTCCTGCGGTGCTCGTCGTCGGCGACGGCCTCGACGCCGAGCTCGCCCGCCACCCGGCCGTCGACCCCCGGCTCGAGCCGGACGTCGGCACGACGTGGGTGCTGGTGTTCACCTCGGGCACGTCGTCGGCACCCAAGGCGGTCATCTGCTCCCAGCGGCGCCTGCTGACCACGGGCGAACGGATGCGCCAGATCCTCGAACTGCAGCCCGACGACGTCGGCTACGTGTGCATGCCGCTGTTCCACTCGAACGCCCTCATGGTGGGATGGCTGCCGGCGGTCGTCGCTGGAGCGTCCGTCGCCCTCGCTCGCCGGTTCAGCGCCTCGGGATGGATCGCCGACGTCCGCCGCTACGGCGCCACGTGGTTCAACTACACCGGCAAGCCCCTCTCCTACATCGTCGCCACGCCCGTGCAACCCGACGACGCCGACAACCCGCTGCGCATCGCCTTCGGCAACGAAGGGTCGCCCGAGGTGGTCGAGGCGTTCGGTCGCCGCTTCGGCGTGGAGGTGGTCGACGCCTTCGGGGCCACCGAGGGCGGGGTGGCGGTGCAGCGTGATCCAGCGATGCCGGCAGGAGCCGTCGGGATGGTGACCGAGACGGTGAAGGTCGTCGACGAGGACGGCAGCGAGCGACCCCGCGCCCGGTTCGACGACGCCGGGTGGCTCGTGAACGCCGAGGAGTGCGTCGGCGAGATCGTGAGCACGGCCGGCCCCGGGCCCTTCGAGGGCTACTACGGCAACCCCGAGGCCGAGGCCCGGACCCTGCGGCGCGGCTGGTACTGGTCCGGCGACCTCGGCTACGTCACCGCCGAGGGATGGCTCTACTTCGCGGGGCGAGCGGGCGACTGGATCCGCGTCGACGGCGAGAACTTCCCGGCCGGCCCGATCGACGACGCCCTCGCTCGCCACCCCGACGTCGTGCTGGCGGCGGCCTACGGCGTTCCCGACGTGCACGCCGGCGACCAGGTGATGGCGGCGCTCGTCCTCCGGCCCGGCGCCGCCTTCGACCCCGACGCATTCGCCGGCTGGCTCGACGCCCAGCACGAGGTCGGGCCGAAGTGGCGTCCCCGGTATGTGCGGGTCGCGGCGGAGCTGCCGACGACCGGGACGAACAAGGTCGTGAAGCGCGAGCTGGCCCGCCAGAAGTGGCGCCGCGACCTCATCGGTCCCGACGCCCTCTGGATCCGGGACCGGGGCCGCGAGACGTACCGGCCCTTCTCCGCCGCCGACGAGGCCGACCTGCGCGCCGAGCTCACCGCCGCCGGCCGCGGGCGCTTCTGGGACCTGTAGTGGACCTCTCGTTCACCCCCGCCGAGGAGGCGTTCGCCGCCGAGGCCCGGGACTGGCTGGTTGGCGCCGTCGCCGCCGACCCGTCGCCCGCGTCCTTCGCGTCGGCAGCCGACGAGATCGCCTGGGGGCGCCGGTGGCAGGCGCGCCTCGCCGGCGCCCGGTGGGTCGGCATCCACTGGCCGGTCGAGCACGGCGGCCGCGGCGCCAGTCCCGTCCAGGTCGCCCTGTTCAACGCCGAGTACGCCCGCGCCGGCGCACCGCAACCGGTCAACCGCGTCGGGATCAACCTCGCCGGCCCGACGCTCCTCGCCCACGGGACGGCTGACCAGCAGGCTCGCTGGCTGCGCCCGATCCTCGACGCGTCGGAGCTGTGGTGCCAGCTCTTCAGCGAGCCCGACGCCGGCTCCGATCTGGCGTCGCTGCGCACCGCCGCCACCCGCGACGGACGCCGCCGGAGGCTGGCGGCTCACCGGCCAGAAGGTGTGGACGTCGTACGCCCAGTTCGCCCGCTGGGGCATCTGCCTCGCCCGAACCGGCACGGGCATCTCCTACTTCGTCGTCGACATGGAGGACGCCGGCATCGAGGTGCGCCCCCTCCGGCAGATCACGGGCGAGTCGGAGTTCAACGAGGTGTTCCTCGACGGCGTGTTCGTGCCCGACGACCACCTCGTCGGCGGCCTCGACGACGGGTGGCAGGTGGCCGGCACGACCCTGGCCCACGAGCGGGGGACGGCGTTCCCGTTCAAGGAGCAGGTCGTCCACGAGGTCTTCCTCGATTCCCTGTGGGCCGAGGCGGAGGCGGCAGGGCTCCTCGAGCGGACCGAGGTCGCCGATGGCCTGGCCCAGGCGTGGCTCGAGGTGCGGCTGCTGCGGCTGCACAACTGGAGGACGCTCACGCGGCTCGCCGGCGGCGAGGCGCCAGGGCCCGAGTCGAGCCTGGTCAAGTTGGCGTGGACCGACGCCACCCAGCACCTCTCGGCCGCCGCCCTCGACGTCGTCGGCCCCGCCTCACCCCTCGTCGGGCGGTGGCAGCGGCAGTGGCTGTGGTCGCGGGCGGCGTCGATCGCCGGCGGCACCAGTGAGATCCAGAAGACGATCCTGGCCGACCGCGTCCTCGGCCTCCCGCGGTAGCGCCCTCCCGCTAGCCGAGGTCGGTGCGGGCGAGGAGGCGGTCGAGGACGGCGCGGTCGCCGAAGACCTCGAAGCGGTCGCCTTCGTCGTCGAGGCCGATGCGACGCCACAGCAGCAGCAGGAGGTCGGAGGCGGTGCCGCGCACGGCGGCGTCGCCCTTGGCGTGCTCCGTGGCGACCGCGAGCCGCCCGGCCGCATCGGGCTCGGTGACGAGCCACTCGCCCTCGGCGTCGGTGCAGTGGAGGTGGACGGTGCCGTCCACGGCCGCGGCGCCGGCACCTGGCGAGTCGACGAAGTGCTCGAAGAACTCGTCGACGCCGTCGACGGCCAGGTCGGCCGGGACGGCCCAGTCGGTGCCGGCCGCGGCCTCCGCATCCCAGCGGTGCACGGCGGCCTCCTGCGCCTGGCGCCGGACGACCCACCCGGCCGTGTGCCCGCGCGGCGCCCAGCTCCACACCGGCGTCTCGGGCTCGGCGTCGCGGAGCACCGCCAGGAGGGCATCGACGCCGCGCCGGTACGCCGGGATCAGCTCGGCGTCGGCCGGGCGCTCCGGCTCGGCGTAGCCCGACGGGTCGCTCGCCTCCTCGGAGACGACCCAGCGCCAGAAGTCCTGCACCTCGAGGATGTGCCACACGAGGTCGGCCACCGACCACCCCGGGCACGACTGCACCGGGGCGTCGAGCCCGGCCCGCTCGGCGGCGAAGGCGAGGCCGAGTCCGTGCTCCCAGAGCTGGCCGAGGTGCTCGTCGTGATGCATCCGGCCAGTACTAGCGCAGGATGCGCTCCCGAGCCCGCACTGCGTCGGGCACGACAGGAGCCTGGGTCAGCGCAACGAGTACTCGAACCGTCCCCCGGGGCCGGGCGGGGTGAGCTCGCGCCGGTTGACCTCGCCGGCGAGGCGGAGGTGCTCGAGGTGGGCGTAGGTCTCGCTCTCGGCCATCGAGCCCCAGACCTGCGGGCGGAACAGCCGGTGCGACAGATCGACGACGGTCGCCGCGCCCGAGCTCCTCCATGAACCCGCGGAGCCGGTCGAGCCGCTCGTCGTGGTGGCGGCGGATGTCGCCGACCCGACCGACGAGGTCGGTGAAGGGGTGGCCGTGCGCCGGCAGCACGTGGCGCACGCCCGGGACGGCGGCGACCTTGTCGAGCGACGCCTCGAAGGCGCTCAGGGGATCGGGCCCGGCGTCGACGCCGGAGATGTGAGGCGTGATCGTCGGCAGCACGTGGTCGCCCGAGAGGAGCACGCCGCCGTCGGCGTCGAAGAGGCACAGGTGGTCGGGCGTGTGCCCCGGCGTGTGCATGGCCACCCACTCGCGGCCGCCGAGGACGACCCGCTGCGCGTCGTCGAGGCGGACCGACGGGCTCGGTGTCGGGAAGAAGCGCCTCGACATCGGCTTCAGGAGCCGGTACTTCATGCGCACCCTGAACGGCGGCCGGGGGTGGTCGCCGCCCCACGGCGTGCCGCGGTCCCACGGGGCCGCGTCACCGTCGAAGTCCACGCCCTCCCACGCGTCGGGGTCGTCGTGATCGTCGGGGTCCCACCACGTGCGGAAGCTCTTCGACGACACGACCTCGGCGTTGGCCGTCGTCCGCAGCCGGCCGGCGCCACCGAAGTGGTCGATGTGGCTGTGGGTGACCACGACGGTGTGGACGTGACGCGGCTCGAACCCTGCGGTCGCGAAGCGGGCCGCCATCGCCTTCCACGGCTTCGGACCGGGCATGCCGGGGTCGACCACCGTCCAGCCCCTGTCGTCCTCGAGGGCGTAGCAGTTGACGTGGCCGAGGCCGGGCATGCGCAGCGGCAGCTGCAGGCGCAGGATCCCGGGAACCGGCTCGGTGACCTGCTCGGTCGCCGGCTGCGCTTCCTCGCGCACGGGTCGGGAGGTGGCGGTCACCTCGCGACCCTACCTTGACCAGTCGGTCAAGTTGACCTTCAGCGGAACCGCGGGATGACCTCGGTGCCGAGCAGCTCGATGGTCTGCAGCACCGACTCGTGCGGGATCGAGTACGGGTTGACCAGGCACAGCAGCAGGTCGACGCCCGCCTCCTCGTAGCGCTTGCACATCGTCGTAGCAGTCGTCGGGCGTGCCGAGGACGCAGGCGCCGGTCTCGGCGAGGTACTCGAGGGTGAGGAGGTCGAGCATGCCCTGCTCGTCGACGTTCGACAGGTCCTTGGCGTAGGCGTAGCTCCCGAGGTCCTGCTTGCGGTCCGCCATGTAGCCGGTGAGCGTGGCGATCTGGCGGGCGCCGGTCTTCGGGTACCACTCGAAGGACTCCCGGGCCGTCGCCCACGCCTCGTCGCGATCGGGTGCGCAGAGGGCCATCGTGAAGGTGGCGGCCTCGTCGTGGACCCACTTGCCGATCGGTTCCGTGCAGCCCCGCACCGCCTCCCGGTAGATGTCGATCTTCGCCTTGACCTCCTCCGGCGGGAGACCGACGGCGAACGAGCACAGACCGAGGCCGAGGCTGCCGACCTGAGCGTGGCCGTCGTCGCTGCTCGTCGCCCCCCACAGCGGCGGGTGCGGCTTCTGCATCGGCTTCGGCAGCACGCGCCGCGTTCGGCATCGACCAGTGCTTGCCCTCGAAGTCGTACTCGTCGTTCGTCCAGCAGCCGACGACGTGACCGATCGCCTCCTGCCACATCTCCCGGGTCTCGGCGGGGTCGATGCCGAAGCCCTCGAGCTCGGCCCGGGTGGCCGACCGCCCGGTGCCGACGTCGACCCGCCCGCCGGAGATCAGGTCGAGCACGGCCGCCGACTCGGCGGTGCGCACCGGGTGGTTGTAGGGCTTGGGCATCAGCCGGACGCCGTAGCCGAGGCGGATCCGCTCGGTGCGGGCGGCGATGGCGCCGTAGAGCACCTCGGGGTTCGAGCAGTGCGAGTACTCCTCGAGGAAGTGGTGCTCGACGGTCCAGAAGGCGTCCCAGCCGAAGCGCTCGGCGGCGACGGCCTGCTCGAGCGTGTGCTCGTAGGCGAGGCGCTCGCTGTCGGGTCCCCACGGCCGGGGCACCGGGATCTCGTAGAACAGGGCGAAGCGCATCGTTACTCCAGTCCGGGGACGAGGTGGGTACGCACGAAGGCGCGGACGGCGGCGGGATCGTCGAGGTCGACGGTCACCGAGGGCATGACGGCGAAGGACAGCAGGAGCCGGACGATCCACTCGCCGGCCTGGCGGTGGTCGAGGCCGGGGCGGATCTCACCGCGAGCCTCGGCCGCGGCGAGGAACGGGTCCCAGAAGGCGACCCAGGCCTCGACGAGATGGGTGGCGCGGGCCGAGAGGAGCACGGCGAGGAGGTGGTCCTCCTCGCCGGGTGGGGCGGGCGCGAAGGACTGGTCGCCGAGGTGGGCGCGGATGAACACGGCCGCCTCACCGACCTGGGCGGCCAGGCTGCGGCGGCGCCGCACGACCGGCTCGCTCTCGGCCACGAAGGCGCGCGCCAGCCGGACGGTGACGGCCTCGAGCAGCGCCTCCCGGTCGGGGAAGTGGTTGTAGACGGTGGCGCGGGAGAGACCGGCGGCGGTGGCGACGTCGGCCATGGAGGTGCGCCGGATGCCGAACCGCCCGAGGCAGCGCACGGCCGCGTCCAGGATCCGTTCCTCGGTGCTGAGGGCTTCGCCGATGCGCTAGACAGTTGGACAGAAACCGCTGAGTTGTCAAGGGGGCCGGGGCATGGGCAGGTTCGAAGGGCGCACGGTCGTGGTGACCGGCGCGGCATCGGGGATCGGTCAGGCGACGGCCCGCCGGCTCCTCGGCGAAGGGGCGTCAGTCGTCGCGGCCGACGTTGCCGCGGCGGACGGCCTCGATTGCCGCGCCGAGCGGGTCGACGTGACCGACGAGGACGCCGTGCACGCGCTGTTCGCCGGGATCGACGGCCGGCTCGACGGTGTCGTGCACGCGGCCGGCGTCGCCGGCGGCGGTCCGGTGCACCTGCTCGAGACGGCCGAGTGGGACCGCGTGCTCGCCGTCAACCTGACGGGCACCTTCCTGGTCGTGCGCGCCGCGGTGCAGAAGATGCTCCACCAGGCGCCGGTCGACGACGAGCGCGGGTCGATCGTGACGCTCGCCTCGGTCGAGGGCATCGAGGGCACCGCGGGGGGCAGCGTCTACAACGCATCGAAGGGCGGTGTCGTCATGCTGACGAAGAACGTCGCCATCGACTACGGCGCCCGGGGCATCCGGGCCAACGCCATCTGCCCCGGGTTCATCGACACCCCCCTGACGAGCGGCGTGTTCGGGATGCCCGGGATGGAGGAGCCAACGGCGCAGATGCTCCGGGAGCACAAGCTGCGCCGGTTCGGCCGGCCCGAGGAGGTGGCGGCGATGGCGGCGTTCCTCCTGTCGCCCGACGCCTCGTTCGTGTCCGGTCAGGCCCTCTGCGTCGACGGCGGGTACACCGCAGGCCGCGACCACGCCATCACCGACCTCATGGGCCTCGGCCCCGACTGAAAATCCCGAACTGGCGGTGGTTGTCGGCGCATGGACCGAACAACCACCGCCAATTCAGTGGGTGAGCCGCGGTGAGGAGCAGCTCGGCGTCACTCCCCACGGGTCAGGTCGTAGCTCCCGTGGGCGCCCAGCGCGACCCGCCAGCCGGGCCACACCGCGACGACGGTGAACGGCTCCTGCACGAGGCACGGGCCCTCGGCAGCGAAGCCCGCACCGAGCACGGCGCCGTCGACCACCGGCGTCTCGACCCACCCGTCGCCGAACCAGACCGGACGGGTGCCGAGCGCCGCGCCGGCGGCGTCGGTGACCGACCCCAGCACGGCCAGCGCGCCCGGCTTGTCGGTGGCGACCTTGGCGACGAGCCGGACGCCCCGCACCTGGGGCTGCTGCTGGCGGAAGGCGAAGCCGCGGTCGGACTCGTGGAGGTCGTGGAAGCGCTCGGCCAGGTCGAGCAGCCCGCTGGGACCGAGCGCCGACCCCTCCGGCACCGGGACGCTCGTGTCGGCGTTCTGCCCCGAGTACGCCATCTGGACGTAGAGGGTCGCCTCGAAGGCGCCCGGCAGCTCCTTGCCGGCCTCGAGCACGAGCTCGTCGAGGAGGCTCCGGAGGCGGTCGAGGTCGACCTGGCTGATGGGGGTCACGTACGTGCGGACGATGTCGACCGCCGGCTCGGCGCACAAGCAACCGAGGGCCGAGAACACCGGGGCCGACTTCGGCACCAGCACGCGGCCCGAGCCGAGCTCCTCGGCCAAAGCGCAGGCCCGCAGCGCGCCGCTGCCGCCGTAGGCCACGAGGGCGAGCTGGCGCGGGTCGGCGCCGTAGCCGGCGAGCGACCCGGCGCATCCCGTTCGCCATGTTGGCGTTGACGATCCGCTCGATCCCCCATGCCGCCGCGATCAGGTCGAGCCCGAGGGGACCGGCGACGTCGCGCTCGATGGCAGCGCGCGACGCCTCGACGTCGAGGGTCATGCGCCCGCCGGCGAAGCCCTGCACGGGCAGGAACCCGAGCACGGCATCGGCGTCGGTCACCGTGGCGCGGTCGCCGCCCCGCCCGTAGCAGGCGGGCCCGGGCACGGCACCGGCCGACTCGGGCCCGACGAGCAGCGCCCCTTCCCGCACCCGCGCCACGGACCCACCGCCGGCGCCGATCGAGCGGACGTCGACCATGGGGACGCCGATGTAGTAGCGGTAGCGCCAGTTCCGGTCGGTGCGGATCTCGGGGGTGCCGCCCCGCACGAGGCACATGTCGAAGCTCGTGCCGCCCATGTCGACGGCGAGGAAGTCGGGCGCCGACGCGCTGCGCGGCGGCCACGGCCGCGCCCATGACCCCACCGGTCGGGCCCGAGCCCAGCAACGTCACGGCGCGGCGCACGACGTGGTCGGGCGGCATCACGCCGCCGGTCGCCTGGACGATCTGGACCGGGCCGGCGTAGCCCGCGGCCCGCAACCGTTCGACGAGCCGGCCCGTGTAGGCGGCGACCCGCGGTGCCACGTAGGCGTTGACGAGCGTCGTGCTGGTGCGCTCGAACTCCGGTCCGGCCGCGAGGACCTCGTGCGACAGCGACACGTGCTCGACGTCGGGGTACTCGTCGAGGATCAACTCGCGCGTGCGCAGCTCGTGGGTCGGGTCGACGTAGGAGAAGAGGTACAGGACCGCGATCGAGCGCACGCCGAGCTGCCGGAGCCGTCGCACGCCGCGCCGGACGGCCTCCTCGTCGAGGGGCAGCAGCACCGCACCGGTGTGGTCGATCCGCTCGGGGATCGGGATGCGGGCCCGCCGACGAGCGATGGGGATGGGCGCCGGGTACGACGGGTCCCAGATCGCCTCCTTGTGGACCCGCCGCAGTTCGATCTCGTCGCGATGGCCCTCGGTGACCAGCAATCCGGTGGCGGCGCCGTCCATCTCGATCATGGTGTTGTCGGCGATCGTCGTCCCGTGGACGACGACCTCGAGGCCGCCGAGGAACGACGCCACGTCGAGCCCGAGCCGCTCGGCGACGCGGGCGATGCCGTCCATCACACCGATCGACTGGTCCTCGAGCGTGGTCGGGACCTTGTCGAGCAGCAGCTCGGCGTCGGCCGTCACGCAGACGACGTCGGTGAAGGTCCCGCCGACATCCACCGCGATCCTCATCGTTCGCTCCGCCGCTGTCCTGCGGCTCCGCTCACACGGCATGCGAGACCGGCTCGCTGCCCGGGGGCGGCATCCTGCCGCTGTCACGAACGTGTACCCGGCGCCTCGCGCCGGGACGCTCGGAGCTCGGCGGTGGCGGCCTCGTCGACGGCCAACGACAGGTCGTCGAGCGAGCCGGTGAGCACGACGCCGTAGTCACGGCGGGCGCCGTCCACCGACACGTACTCGTCGAGCACGTCGTCGAGCACCGCCTGCGCCTCGCGCTCGAGCGGATCGCCCCATCCGCCGCCCCCGCCGTAGTCGTAGCAGAGGCGCTGGCCCGCGCCGATGGGGACCCAGTCGGCGGTGTGGGCCACGACGAACGGGTCGTCGGACCCGTACCGGATCGTGAGCTGGTTCGGCGCCCCCGGCTTTCCGCCGCACATCCCCGGCATCGGGTACCGCATGCCGACGACGTACGTGTACACCTTGGCGTCGACCCTGACCTCCTTCACGTAGTGGCTGCCGCAGAGCCCCCGCCACCGGCCCGGCCCGCCGGAGTCGGTGCGGTAGTCGCGGCTCCACTGCACGTGGGGGTAGAGCGCCTCGTTGATCTCGGCCGTCGCCTTCCAGAGGTTGCCGAAGGCGGCGTTCTGGGCGCCCCACGCATCCATGCCCTTGGCCGCGTTGCACCACCCGGCGTACACCTCGGCCGAGTGGTCGGTGAAGGGCTGGCCGGTGCGGGGGTCGACGCCGACGATGATCGTCGGGATGCCGGTCTTGTACACCTGCGGGACGGCCTTGTCGGGCAGCACGTCGGCCATCGCCAGGGCGATCACCTCGCCCACGTCGGCGCCGGGGTGGTGGGTCCCGGCCGACACCGGCTTGCCGGGCGGCGGGTTGAGCACGCACCCCGGCGGCACGATGAGCTCGATCGAGTCGAAGAACCCCTCGTTCTTCGGGATCTCCGGGTCCATCATCGAGGCGATCTGGGCGATCGTGTACCCGCGCGTGTTGCCGAAGGTCGACCACGCCTGGAGCTCCGGGCGCGTGTCGCTGCCGGTGAAGTCGATGACGAGGTGCTCGCCGTCGACGGTGATGGCGGCGTGGAGGTGGATGTCGGGGTGCCCGAGGGGGTCGTGGTCGACCCAGCAGTCGGCCTCGTAGGTGCCGTCGGGCCAGGCCCGGACCTCCTCGCGGAAGCGCCGGGCGGCGTAGTCGATCATGGCGTCGACCGACGCCGTCACCGCCGCCTCGCCCTGGCGGGCCAGGAGCTCGCCGAGGCGGCCCACGGCGAGCTGGGCGGCGCCGATCTGGGCGCGGAGGTCGCCGATGAAGTCGGGGATCCGGTTGTTGGCCTGGAGGGCGTAGAGGACATCGCGGCGCTCGACGCCGCGGTCGACCACCTTGACCACGGGCCAGCGCACCCCCTCGCCCCAGATGTCGTTGGCGGTCACGTTGTACCCGCCGGGCACGGCGCCGCCGGTGTCGCCGTGGTGGCACTGGATCGACGCGATCAGCAGCAACCGGCCGTCGACGTGCACCGGGGCGAAGACGTTGTAGTCGGGGAGGTGCCCGCCGCCGTGGTAGGGGTCGTTGGCCACGAACACGTCGCCCGGCCGGAACTCCTCCACGCCGAGGAATTCGAGGGCGAAGCGAACCGGCAGCGTCGAGGTCAGCATGAACTGCGGGATGCCGACCGAGAGGGCCGCCAGCCGGCCCCGCGCGTCGAGGATCGTGGCGTTGCGCTCGTTCGACTGGTTGAGGATCGGGGTCGTCGCCGTGCGGGAGACGTAGGTCGCCATCTCGTAGCAGACCGTCTCCATCACGTTCCGGATCACCTCGGCGGTGATCGGGTCGATCGGGGCACCGCCGGCCAGCCGCTGGCGGCGGCCGGCCAACCTCACCTGGTCGACGTGCACGGCCTCACCCCCTACCTGACATCGATGTCAGGAACGATAGCGGGGGGCGAGGCCGTGCCCGTCGTCCGGCTACTCGATGACGAAGGCCTTGTACATCTGCTCCCCGACGGCGTGCGGCGGCCCGCCGGCCCGGTCGCTGATGAAGCAGTAGAAGAGGTAGGTCCCGGCGTTCGAGGGCCGCTCGACCTCGAACTGGATGGCCTCGCCCTCGCTGGCGATCCCGCTGAAGCCGAGCTCCTCGCCGAGGAGCGTCGCCCTCCGGTGGCTCGCCGCCCTCCTCCAGGCTCAACAGCGTGGCGAAGGCCTCCTCCGCCTCCTCCACGGTCGTCCCCTCCGGGTACAGGTCGAAGCCGGCGAAGTGGTCGTTCGGGCCGTCGTTCGAGAAGTTGATGACGTGTCGCCCGCTGACAGGTCGACGTCGAAGGTGTAGTCGCTCGCCGTGATCGTCCCGTCGCCGTCGGGCAGGTCGATGTCGTCGGATCCCGTCGCCGTCACGGTGACCGACTGCTGCATGCCCTGGACGAAGTGCGGCGGCACCGTCCTCCCCTTCGGGATCCTCGGCGGTGCCCGTCAGCGCAGCAGAACACGGCGTAGGTCCCGCCGGGCAACGTGTAGGTGAACGTGTCCGACTCGCCCGGCGGCCGCCTCGTTGGCACCGACGACTGTCGCCGACGTAGTCGGGGAACGGGAGCGCCTTCGGTGATGACCGGTTCGAAGTCCTCGAAGAACTGGTCGATCGGGGTGTCGCCGATCTCCACGAAGGTGATCTCGTGGTCGGCCTCGCCGTCGTTGGTGAGGTTGACCGTCACCGTGCCGCCGTCGATCTCCTCTGGCAGGTCCTGGAAGGCGAAGTCGACGGCGGTGACGTCGAGGGCCTCGCCCCCGCCACCGTCGTCGGAGTCATCCCCGCAACCGCCAGCCACCAGCGCCAGCGCCGCGGCTGCCACACACACGATCCGACCACGCCCCATGCCTCATCCCCTTGTGTTCGATGTCGCCCCAGCGGCCGCCGGACCCTAACGCGCGCGCGCGCCGTCGACAAGGGACCTCGGGCCCGCAACCCTGACGTGCGTGTCAGGTCCGACTAACCTGACACGCATGTCAGCTACGCAGGCCCGGCCGTTCGCCGACGTCCGGGGGCGGGCGGCGAGCGCCGAGGCGCTGCCGGTCGACGCGTTCATGGCGCAGCTCGAGGCGGTCCAGGCCGGGACGGTCACGACGCGCAACCAGGTGTGGCAGGCGGTCGCCGACGGCCGGCTCTCCGAGGAGCACCTCCGCCGCTTCTGCAAGGAGTACTACTTCCTCGGGGTCTGGTACACGGCCGAGTTCGGCTCGCTCGTGTCGAACAGCCCCGACACCGACGCCCTCGACCTGGCGTCGTCGGAGCACTTCATCCACTGGTGCCAGAACCTGGCCGACGAGACCGGCTTCGCCGGTGACCGCAACCACGTCGACATGAAGGTCGAGTGGGCACGGATGCTCGGCATCTCCGACGACGAGCTGCTCGAGTACGTCCCGTTGCCGGAGACGATCGGACTCGTGTTCACGTCGTGCTACTTCATGCGCCGCAGCTACGAGGAGGGGCTGGCCGCGTTCGGCTGGGCCGGTGAGCGGTTCGCGGCGAGCACCGGCTACGCCAAGCTCATGTACGAGGGCCTGCGCGAGCACTACGGCATCGAGGTCGAGAACTTCAAGGTGCACGCCTATGCCGAGGCCGACCACGGCGACGCCGCCGACTACCTGTTGCGGCAGGTCGCCGTCACCGCCGGGGCGCAGCGGCGCATCCGGAAGGCGGTGCAGCACACCTTCGCCCTGCGCAACGCTCGCAACCTCGCCCTGAACCGGTGGCTCGATGAGCCCGGCGCACTTCGGAGCTGAGCCCGGCGCGGCAGGATTGGGTGGCCCGGGGGGGCGAACGAGGGGATGACGGGGTCGCGCCGATGAACCGAGGAGGCGACATGCGCGACGAACGCGACGAGCGCGACGAGCGCGACCCGAAGATGCTCTGGCGGTGGGCGGTTCGCGCCATCCGCCCGTGGATCGGCTGGGTGTCCATCGGCCTCGGCGCGCTCCTGATCCTTCTCGGCTACCTCGGCGTGTCGGGGGAGGCGATCGTCGCCAAGCAGATCCCGTACCTCGTCTCCGGCGGCATCGGCGGCCTGTTCCTCTGCATCGTGGGCGCCTACTTCCTCGGCACCGAGGAGCTGCGCAAGGACTGCGGTCGCCTCGACCGCCTGGAGCGCCTGGTCGAGGAGCTCCACGCCGTCCTGCTCACCCGCCCGGACGCGCCGTCACCCGACGCGGGCATCGACGCCTCGGGCAACGGCGCGTCGTCGGACGCGGTGCTCGCGGTCCGCGGCGGCGAGACCTTCCACCGCCAGGGCTGCCCCATGGTCGCCGGCAAGGACGCCGAGGAGCTCACCGTCGAGATCGCCCGGAGCCGCGGGCTCTCGCCCTGCCCGCTGTGCGAGCCGGCATCGGCGTCGGTCTGACGCCGATGGTGTTCCTCGAGAACGCGCTGCTCGGCATCATCGTCGGCGGCGTCTACGCGCTGTCGGCCTCGGGGATCGTCCTCACGTACACGGCGACAGGCGTCTTCAACATCGCCCACTTCGCCATCGCCCTCCTCGCCGGGTACCTCGGGTGGCAGCTGAACGGCGTCGTCGGGGTCCCGCTCGTGGCCATCGGTGATCGTGGTCCTGGTCGTGTGCGGGCCCGTGCTCGGGCTCGTGCTCGAGCGGGTCGTGTTCCGGCCGCTCCAGGTGCGGCGGGCTGGCAGCTCGGAGAAGCTCGTCGCCGCCCTCGGCGTGACGGTGGTGATCCTCGGGCTCATCAACTGGATCTGGGGTCCGGGCGTGCAGGGCGGCGTCGAGGACCCGGTGCCGCGCCTCTTCCCCGACAAGACCTTCGAGGTCGGCTCGCTTCGTCCTCGACACCGAGCAGGTCGGCGTCGTGCTCGCCATCCTCGCCCTGTCGGCCGGTCTCTGCTTCCTGCTGCGCCGCACGTTCCTCGGCACGAGCATCCGCGCCGTGGTCGACCGGCGCGAGCTGGCCGAGCTGGCCGCCATCGACGCCAACCGCGTGTCGCAGGTGGCGTGGACGCTCGGCTGCTCGCTCGCCGCCCTCACGGGGCTGCTCATCGCGGCGCCGGTGCTCGAGCCGCAGAAGATCATCTTCCTCGGCATCGAGACGTTCTCGGTCGCCGTCGTCGCCCGGCTCACGAGCCTGCCCGTCGCCGTCGCTCTTCGGCTTCCTCGTGATGGGACTGACGCCGCGCCGTGCTCGACGGCTTCGAGCCCTTCGGCTCCGGCACCGACCCCGCCCGCCTGTACGACGCGGCGGTCCTCAACCTCTCGAGCATCCTCCTGCTGGCGGTGCTGCTCCTGTTCCGCCGCCTCGACGAGGTGGGCGACACGTCCACGCGGCCCCGGCTTCGTGACCGGAGCCTTCGGGCGAGCCCGCCGGTCGGGCCGCGTCGGCGTCGTTCGTCACCATCGCCATGGTCCTCGCCGCCGTCCTCGCGCCGGCCTACCTCGACGGCGCCGACCTCCGGCTCGGCCAGCACCTCCTCGCGCTCGCCGTGATCTTCGTGTCGATCACGTGCATCACCGGCTTCTCCGGTCACATCACCCTCGGGCAGGCCTCGATCGCCGGGCTCGGCGCGTTCGCGACCGCACGGTTCGCCAACGCCTTCGACCTGCCGGTCCTCCTCGCCATGGTCCCGGGCGCCGGCGTCGCGCTCGTCGCCGGCCTGGCCGCCGGCTAGCCGGCGCTGAAACGGCAAGGGCCTGTTCCTCGGGCTGACGACGCTGGCGCTGGCGCTGATCATCGACCGGTTCGTGTTCAACACGCCGAGCTGTTCGCGGGCGGCCCGGGCGGGCTCGTGATCGAGCGGCCCCAGCTCTTCGGGATCGACCTCTCCGGCGACACGGCGTTCTGGTTCTACGAGCTCGTCGTGCTCGGCGCCATGCTTGCTGCTGGCCCGCAACCTGCGCACGGGACGCCTCGGCCGCGTGCTCGCCGCCATGCGCGACTCGGAGACGGCGGCCCGCTCGATCGGCATCGGCCTGCGCCGGGCGAAGCTGTTCGTGTTCGGCGTCTCCTCGGCGATGGCCGGCATCGGCGGCGCCATGCTCACCCAGGCCGACCAGAACTGGGACGTCACGACGTTCAACCCCGTCTTCGGCCTGTTCTGGTTCGTGGCCGTCGTCGTGGCGGGGGTGGCATCGATCCGCGGGGCCATCCTGGCGGCGGTCCTGTACGTCGTCATCCCGCGGGTCACCGACCTCGACGTCCTCGCGCCATCGGCGTGTTCGGCCTGCTGGCCGCGCTGTCTCCTCGGGCGGATGCCGGGCGGCCTCGTCGGGCTGGCCGAGCGGCTCCCGCCGGGATCGAGCGCCACCTGACGCGAGCGTGGCGCGCCGCGGCAGCACCGGCCGCGGCGCCGGCGCCGGTCGGCGCCGGCCTGGTCCCGAGCGAGTTCGCCCAACGCCTCCTCGCCGAAACCGCGAATGTGCGGGGGAAACCGACGTGATCACGTCGACTTTCCCCGCCGGTCCTGACGGGACCGCCCCCGGTGACGACCCGGTGCTCGAGGCGACGTCGATCACCGTGCGCTTCGGCGGGCTGACCGCGGTCGACGACGTGTCGCTCGCGGTGGCGCCCGGCGCCGTCACCTCGCTCATCGGCCCGAACGGCGCCGGCAAGACGACGATGTTCAACGCCCTGACCGGGCTGCGCCCGCCCGACGCGGGTTCGGTCCGCCTCGGCGGCCGCGACGTCACCACCCTCGGCACGCACCAGCGGGCCCGGCTCGGGATGGCCCGGACGTTCCAGCGGCTCGAGGTCTTCACCGGCATGACGGTGTTCGAGAACCTCCAGGTCGCCGCCGAGGCCGCTCGCCCCGGACGCACCTTCACCGAGGTCTTCGCGCTCCGCCACCGCGACGACCCGACCGTCGTGGCCGAGGTCGAGGCGGTCATCGACCTCGTCGGCCTCGGACCGGTCGCCGACCGCGTCGCCGGATCGCTCTCCACCGCCCTCCTCCGACTGGTCGAGCTCGGTCGGGCGCTGTGCACCAGGCCGACCGTGCTGCTGCTCGACGAGCCCGGCAGCGGCCTCGACCGCGGCGAGACCGCCGCGTTCCAGGCGGTGCTGCGCGAGGTGGCCGCGACGGGCGTCGGCATCCTGCTCGTCGAGCACGACGTCGAGCTGGTGATGGCGCTGTCGTCGTGGATCTACGTGCTCGACTTCGGCCGTCTCATCGCGGCCGGGACGCCGGCCGAGATCGCGTCGGACGAGAAGGTGCGCGTCGCCTACCTCGGCGTCGAGGACCCTGCATCGCGATGACGCCGGCCGCGCTCTCCGTCGAAGGCGTGCACGCCGGGTACGGCCGCATCGAGATCCTGCACGGCCTGTCCCTCGCCGTGCCCGGGGGAGCGTGGTCGCCCTGCTCGGGCCGAACGGCGCCGGGAAGACGACGACGCTGCGGGCCGTCTCCGGCCTGCTGCCGATCCGCTCGGGCGCCATCCGCCTCGACGGACGGCGGATCGACGGCCACCGGCCCTCGACGATCGCCCGGCGCGGCGTCGTGCTCGTGCCCGAGGGCCGCGGCGTGTTCCCCGGGCTCTCGGTCGAGGAGAACCTCCAGATCGCCCACCGCTCCGCATCGGCCGACGGCGCCGGCCCGTGGGACGCCTGGCTCGACACCGTCGCCGCGACGTTCCCTCGGCTGCGGGGAGCGGCTCGGACAGCGGGCCGGCTCGTTGTCCGGCGGCGAGCAGCAGATGCTCGCCCTTTGCCGCTCGCTCGTCGGGTCGCCGGAGGTGGTGCTGTTCGACGAGCTCTCGATGGGCCTCGCCCCGCTCGTGGTCGCCCAGATCTTCGAGCAGGTCGAGGCGCTGCGCGACGGCGGGCGCACGATCGTCCTCGTCGAGCAGTACCTCACCCATGCGCTCCGGCTGGCCGACCTCTGCTACGTGCTCGCCAAGGGCCGCGTGGCGTGGTGCGGCGAGCCCGGCGAGCTGCACGGCAGTGCCGCCGGCGACTACCTCGCAGGCTGAGATCCTCCCCCCGTCGCGGGCTACGGCAGCAGCTCGGCGGCGTCGAGCTCGAGGCAGGCGGAGAAGGAGCGCACCGCCATCTCCGTCACGAGCTGATGGCCCCGCTCGTTGGCGGGATCCATGGCGCCCATGCCGGTGACCGGGTAGACGGTGGCGCTGAGCAAGGCGCGGCGGTAGTGCGACCACGCCAGCTCGAACGGGTACTCGTCGAGCACACGCCCGGAGCCGGCGACGACAGCGTCGTACCAGGTGCGCACGAGGTCGTGCTCTGCGGCGCGCCGTTCGTCGGGCTGCATCGACTGCGACAGGAAGTAGCAGACGTCACCGACGCCGGGGCCCCGGAGGGTGATCTGCCAGTCGAGCACGGCGACGTGATCGTGCCCGTCGGTGCTGTCGTCGAAGAGGAGGTTGTCGATGCGGAAGTCGCCGTGACAGATCGTCATCGGTGCCTCGGCGATGCCCCGCAGGAGGAGCTCCTCCATCGCGTGCTGCACCCGCTCGCCGAGCTCGAGGGCCTCGGCCGGGATGGCGTCGCCGATCCGCTCGACGAAGAGGGGCCAGGCGTCGCGGTACTGCTGGCCGGCGGCCAGGTTGATGGGATCGTCGAGGCGAGGCATCCAGTCGAGGCCGTCGAGCGCGGGCGAAGACCACCACGTGGCGTGGAGCTCGCCGAGCGCGGTCAAGGCCTGGGCCGCACGGTCGGCGCCGACGCCGGCGACCTGGCTGATCATCGTCCGCGAGCCGAGGTCCTCGAGCAGGAGACCGAAGGTCTGGCGCTCGACGTCGATGTGGTTCCAGTAGCAGCGCGGCGTGCGCACGCTGAGCTTCTCGCCGATCTGCTGGTAGAAGCGGCCCTCGCGCTCGTAGAAGTTGAAGTGGTCGGCCACGGCGCGGTTCTCGGGGAACTCCGACGGCAGCTTCAGGATGACCGTCCCCGGCGCGCCCTCGGCGTGTCCGTCGTAGCGCAGGCCGAGGCGGGCCAGCTGGCCGACGATGCCGACGCCGACACCGATCTCGTCGTGGTCGACCTCGGCCACCCGCGAGTCGGGCCCGATGACGCCCCCCTCGCGCAGTGCCTCGGTGACGAACGCCGGCGTGGCGTCCGCGGTCCGAACCGGTACTTCGGCCATGGTCGTTCCCCCCAACCGTCAGCCTCACGTGTCGGCGGGAGGGTAGTTGGCTCCGAACCGCTAATCGCCGTTCTCGCGGGCGGGGGTGCCGTAGCGCTGGGAGTCCTCGTAGCACTGCGGGAACGGCGGGTTCACGAGGCTGAAGCCGCCGGTGGCGTCCTGCCACCGGGCGATGGCGAAGCAGTGCCGGGCGCGCGGCTGGGAGAAGTCCTCGGGGAGGTAGCTGATCCCCTTCATGATCCCGTCGGCGGTGAAGTTGTCCTGGGCCCGGATCCACGCCTCGAACCCGGCCCGGGTCGGCGCCGGCCCCATCGACCCGACGCCGTCGCGGACCATCGTCGCCAGCGCCCACGCCTCCAGCTCCCACTGGTGCAGCGCCTTGTCCGGCTGGTACTGCGCCATGGCCTCGTTGAAGGCGGCGATGATCGGGACCGACGTCGTGGTGTACGGGATCGAGTCGCCGGGGATGTAGGTCGAGTTCCGGCAGGCGTCGTTGAAGGCGGTGCCGACCTCGTCGCCGTAGCCGACGATCGTCGTGACCTTGGCCGCGACGGTGAACTGACGGCGGGCCATGGCGTCGCACAGCCGGCGGTTGGCGCCGTCGTCCATGGCGTCGAAGATGATCTGTGTGCCGCGGCGCTGCATGTCGGCGACGGGCTGGTCGAAGCTCGGCGCGGCGAAGGAGACGGTGTACCGGGCGATGTCGGTGTAGCCCTCGAGCCGGAGGCCCTGCTCGATGAAGTCGGCGGCCTGGCTCGACTCGGCGATGTCGTAGGAGAAGACGGCGGCGTTGGTGGCTCCGAGGTTCTCGCGGAACCACCGGTAGTTGCTCGTGAACTGCATCAGCTCGTCCGTCGTTGCCGACCGTCGTCCCGTCGTTCGGGTAGCCGCCGCCGTACACGCTGTAGAAGTGCGGGTAGCGGTAGAAGCTGTTCGTGATCGGGATGCCGAGCACGGGGATGTCCTGCTCGTTCAGGTAGGGCGCGGCGCCGCCGAGGGCGCGGCTGTTCGTGGCGACGAGGGCGAAGACCTCGTCCTCCTCGACGAGTCGCCGGGCGCACTCGAGCGACCGGGCCCGGTCCTCGCGGTCGTCGCACGTGAACAGCTCGACCAGCCGGCCGCTGATCCCGCCCTGGCTGTTGATCCACTCCGTCCAGGCCCGCAGGCCCCACACCGCAGGCGCGAAGGCGTCGCCGAGCACGCCGTTCTCGGCGACGATCGTGCCGAGGCGGATCGTCGTCTCGGTGATGCCGACGTCGGAGGCCTGGTTGGCGCCGGTCTCGACACCGGCGCCTGGCTCGCCGGTGGCGCCGCCCGTGGCCGTTGTCGCGTCAAGCTCGCTCTCGGCGTCGTCGCCGGCGAACTCGTCGTCGGATGCTCGCGTGCCGCAGGCGGCCAGGAGCGTGGCGGCGAGCACCCCGAGGACGATCCGCCATCGGTTGTGCGTCGTGCGACGCGGCATGCTTCGACCCCTCGAAACCTGACGCTCACGTCAGGTTAGTCGCCCTCGACCAGGTTCTTCCCGGACACGAGCGGGAGGTCGAGCGCCGACAGCATGCCGGGCGCGGCCGCCACGACGGCCGGGACGGCGTTGAGCAGCTTGGCGGCCGTGACGATCAGGCCGCCGGTGTTGTGGTCGCCGTCCTCGCCGCAGAAGGAGATCTCGCACTGGATCGTCGGCTCGCCCTCGACGATGACGCGGTAGAGGCCCTGGCCCACCTGCGCGGGCCACTCGGGCGCGACGTCGTCGTGGAGCCGGGTCACGTGCTCGACGATCACGACCGGCCGGCCGTGGACCATGCCCTGGACCTCGAAGCGGAGACCGGCGGTCGTGCCCGGCTCGACGGTGCGCCCGGCGACCTCGATCGGCCGGTCGAACGGCACCCGCTCGTGGATCTCGACGGATCTCGTCCAGCTCGACGCCGAGCCCCTCGGCGATGGACTGCACCGCGCCGCCCCAGGCGTAGCCGAGGATGCCGGGGATCAGGAGCATCGGCTGCGCGTCGAGGGCCTGGCCGAAGCCCATGGTGTCGAACAGCACCTCGGCCTGGTCGTAGGTGGCGTAGTTGAGGATCTCCATGACCCGCACCGACCGGATGCGCTGGCTGACGCCCGACAGGACGAGCGGGAGGAGGTCGTTGCAGAACCCGGGATCGATGCCGTTGAAGAAGACGGAGGCGCCGCCCTCCTTGCACGCGGCCTCGAGCGGGCTCGACGAGCGATCGGTCGGCGGTCGGCGGGTGCAGCAGCTGCACGAGCGAGCTCGACACGACGTTGACCCCGGCCTGGAGGATGCGGGCGATGTCGGCGACCGCCTCGTGCGGGCGCAGGTCGGCCGTGGCCGTGTAGCAGACGACATCGGGGGCGAGGTCGAGCAGGGCGTCGACGTCGTTGGTGGCGGCGACCCCGACGGCGCCCGCCCGGCGAGCTCGCCGGCGTCGCGCCCGACCTTGTCGGGCGAGTGGACCCAGAGGCCGACGAGCTCGAGGTCCGGGTGGTCGAGGATCGCCCGGAGGGCGTGCATCCCGACGTGGCCGGTCGACCATTGCACGACGCGGTACGGCATGGCCGGCGAGCGTATCTGACGGTGTGTCAGGTTTCCGGCGTCACCGCCCGGGGTTCTCGCGCATGAACCGGTACACGCCGGCCATGTCGGCGTTGACCTTCTCCGGCAGCGGGCACGATCGCCAGCCCCGCCGCCCGGGCGCCCCACACGATCTTGGCCGTGCGCTCGGCGAGGGCGGCGTTGTGCAGGGCCTTGGCCGGGTTCGGGCCGCACGTGACGAGGCCGTGGTTGGCGAGCAGCGCCGCGCCGCGGTCGGCGAGCTTCGACGGCGACCTCGTCGCCGAGCTCCCGCGTCCCGGTGCCCTTGTAGTCGCAGCACGGGACGTCGCCGCCGAGGTACACGACGACCTCCTCGATCACGGCGGGGATCGGCTCGTGGGCGAGGGCGAACATCGTGGCGTAGACGGCGTGGGTGTGGATGACGGCGCCGAGCTCCGGATAGGCGCGCAGCACCGAGAGGTGGAGGTCCTTCTCGGTGGTCGGGGACGCGGTGCCCCTCGACGACGTTGCCGTCGAGGTCGACGACGACGAGGTCGTCGAGCGTCATCGTCTCGTAGGCGACCGACGACGGCGTGAGGCACACCCGGTCGTCGTCGAGGCGGCCGGAGATGTTGCCGGCGGTGCCTTCGACGAGGCCGTCGGCCAGCATCTGCTTGGCCGTGGCGAGCACCTCCTCCTTCGTCGTCGTCGGGCTCGAGTCACCCACGCTCGAGCACCTCCGGGTTGACGCAGTTCGTCGGCGCGCTCGCCGGCCGACCAGGGCGGCGAGCCCGTCGGCGATCGAGCGTGTGTGGTTGGCCTCGGTGTCGTAGGTGGCGCCGCCGATGTGCGGGGTCAGCACGACGTTGGGCATCGCCGCCAGCGGGTGGTCGGCGGCGAGCGCCTCGCCCTCGAAGTGGTCGAGCGCCGGCGGCCGCGAGGTGGCCGGACGCCGAGGGCCGCGGTGAGGGCGTCGAGGTCGTGGAGCGCGGCCCGGGCGGTGTTGACGAAGACGGCGCCGTCGCGCATGCGCTCGAACCGGCCGGCGCCGATGAGGCCGAGGGTCTCGGGCGTCACGGCGGCGTGCATCGACACGACGTCGACCTCGCGCGAGCATCTCGTCGAGGTCGGGGTCGGTGGCGTCGGCGGCGAAGGGGTCGTAGCGCGCGGACCCGCATGCCGAGGCCCTCGAAGCGCCACCGGGCCGCGCGCCCGACGGCGCCGAGCCCGACGAGCCCGACGGTCCGGCCCGCGACCTGCCACGCCCGGAAGCGCTGGTAGGGGATCGTGCCGTCGCGGAACACCTCGCCCGGCGCGCACGTCGCGATCGGCGGCGACGATGCCGCGGGTGCACGGCGAGCAGCAGGGCGACGGCGAGCTCGGCGACGCCGTCGGCGTTGCGGCCCGGCGCCCGCAGCACGGGGATGCCCTTGGCGGTGGCGCCGGCGACGTCGACGTTGGTCGGGTCGCCCCGGGTCGAGCCGATGGCCGGCGAGGCCGAGGTCGAGCACCGGCCCCTTCACCGAGTCGGCCTCGCAGATGACGACGTCGGCGCCGAGCTCGGTCGAGCCGGGCGGCGAGGTGCGTCCTCGCCGAGCAGGCGCATCGGCGAGGTCGGCCCGGTGATCCACGGCTCCTCGACGAGCTCGCCGAGCGCCGCGCAGCGTGTCGAGGCCGGGCCCGCGCAGCGGGGCGGTGGCGAGGATCTTCACGGCAGCGGAGTCTGACACGCGCGTCAGGTTCGGCCGGTGCGGTGCGCTCGGCCTCGGCGGCGGCGAAGGCGAGGTCGGCGGGGTAGGTGCGGGCGGCGAAGAGCATCACGAGCCCACCGACGGCGTAGAGCGGCGTGACGACGGCGAGGGCGATGCGGAGGTCGTCGTCGAGGGCGTCGGAGATGGCGCCGACGAGCAGCGGCGCGAGCGCGGCGACAGCGCTCGGACGACCGAGCGCACCGACGCGGCCCGCCCGCGCAGCTCGCCGGGCACGACGTCGGACACCAGCGCCTCGCTCGGCGCGACCGGCGCGGTCAGGCACATCGAGCCGAAGAAGAACAGCACGGCGGAGCAGGAGGAGGTTGGTCGTGAGGATGGCCGGGACGCAGGAAGACGGTGGCGAGCGACCGACGCAACGGCGGTGACGTGCACGCGCGCGTTGAGGTTGCCCGCCTTGAGCGAGCGGTCGGCCACGATCGCCGCCGCCGACGATCCCGATCGCCGCGCCGGCGCCGATGACCGGCGCGGAGACGCCCGCCTCGGTGGCCGACAGGCCGTGCACCCGCTTGAAGAACTCGATGCCCCAGACGCGCAGGGCGCCGAGGAGGAACGACGAGATCGTCAGCGACATGAGCCCGAACCACATCGACCGGATGCGGACGAGCTCGGCCATCACCTGTCGCCAGCTCGCCGCCGCGTAGTCGAGCGTGCCGACGCGTGGCGGTGGCTGGCAGGTCGTAGTCGGGCAGGAGCCCCGCCTCGTTGTCGACGTCGATGCGCTGACGTTCCTCGAGGTGGAAGGCGCGGTCCTGGGCGCCGCGCACCGGTTCGGGCAGGCGGAACAGGAAGTAGGCGCTGACGACGCCGAAGGGGACCCACATCCAGAACGCCGCACCGCCAGCCGAGCTCGTCGACGAGCGGGCCGGCCAGCGCGACGCCGATGAGGCCGCCGACGGCGCCGCCGAGCTGGTACCGGCCCATCATGCGGGCGCGGCTGGCGACCGGGTAGTAGTCGGCCAGCAGCGAGTACGACGCGGGGCTGTTGGCTTCGACGGCGCCGACGCCGAGGCGGGTGACGAAGAGGAGGAGGAGCGTCGGAGCCAGGGCGTTGAGCGCCATGCACGCCGTCCAGATCACCATGGCGATGCCGAGCAGCGTCCCCCGCCGCCAGCGGTCGGCGAGGATGCCCATGGGGAACGCCCCGACGACGCCGACGAGCACCATCGCCGGCGGCGAGGCCGCCGAGCATCGTGTCGCTGGCGCCGAACTCGTCCTGGATGCCGTCGAGGGCCTGGGCCAGCGAGAGCCGCTCGCCCTGCTCGAGGGCGACGCCCGAGGCGAGGACGACGAGCGGGAACATGCCGTAGCGCTTCGCCACCGCGATGGCCTGTCGGCCCTGCCCCCACGAGTCGGCGAACCGTAGTCACTGCTACGGTTCAACCTGACGTTCGTGTCAGCTTTCTCGAGGGGGACTGCGAGTGACCGCGACGGATCTCGTCGACGAGACCGATGACCCGTTCGAGGCGTTCAACAAGGCGATGGGTGCAGGCGTCGTCACCGACCCGTACCCCGACTTCGTCGAGCTCCGGCGCCAGGGCCCGCTCGTCGAGGTCGAGCTTCGGCCCGGGCATGGCGTCGGGGATGCCGCGACTGTTCCAGGCCGTCTCCTACGAGGCGGTGCAGGAGGTCCTGCGCGACGGCCAGCGCTTCTCCTCGTCCGGCTACGCCGAGGTCATGGGCGCGGTCATGGGCCACACCATCCTCGAGATGGACGAGCCCGAGCACCACGCCTACCGGTCGCTGCTCCAGCAGGCCTTCACCCGCAAGGCGATGGAGACGTGGGAGCACGAGCTCGTCGAGCCCGTCATCGACGAGCTCATCGACGGCGTTCGTCGGCGATGGCCGCACGGAGCTGGTGTCGAAGCTCTTCTTCCCGTTCCCCGTGAACGTGATCGCCGGCCTCCTCGGGCTGCCCCGGGCCGATCTGCCGCTGTTCCACCGCCTCACCGTCGAGCTGATCTCGGTCAGCGTCGACATGGACCGAGCGACGCAGGCATCGGTCGCGGCTGGCCGAGTACCTCACGCCGTTCATCCACCTGCGCCGCGACGAGCCGGGTCACGACATGATCTCGGTGCTCGCCGGCGCCGAGCACGACGGCCAGCGCCTGACCGACGACGAGATCCTCGCCTTCTGCCGGCTCCTGCTCCCGGCCGGCGCCGAGACCACGTACCGGTCGTCGTCCAACCTGACCTTCGGACTCCTCACCCACCCCGACCAGCTCGACGCCGTGCGCGCCGATCGGTCGCTGGTGAGCCAGGCGATCGAGGAGGGGCTGCGGTGGGAGCCGCCGCTGCTGATGATCATCCGGACGGCGACGCGAGGACACCGAGGTGTGCGGCGTCCCCGTCGCCGAGGGAGCCGCCGTCGTCATCAACATGGGCGTCGGCCAACCACGACGAGTCGCGCTGGCCCGACCCCCACCGCTTCGACATCCACCGGACCCAGCACGCGCACGTCGCCTTCGCGTCGGGCGTGCACATGTGCCTCGGCATGCACCTGGCCCGGATGGAGACGCGCGTCGTGCTGGAGCGGCTGCTCGACCGGCTGCCTGGCCTCCGGCTCGACCCCGAGGCACCGGCGCCCTACATCACCGGCATGACCTTCCGGGCCCCGCCCCGGCTCGACGTCGTCTGGAACTGAGCGCTGACGCCGCTGGGTTGAAGGGCTTTGCCCTCTATGCCCGGCTCGGGCGGCGGAAAATCCGCGCCTGCCGGGGCGGAAACGCTCAACCGGTGCGGCCTCCTGACGACGGTTCCCTGGGAACCCGAACGTGGGGGGGAAAGTACATGAGCTTGACCGAGCGGCTCGAAGCCGCCAGGGCGGAACGCGGCAGCGAGGATCCGACGCTGACCGAGATCGACCTCCGGACACCGCCGGCACCCGAGGGGGGCCTCCCGCTGCCTTGCGCCGGCTGCGGCGGTCGTGGCTTCCTCGACCGGATCGACCTCGGCGCCCACGTGCAGCACGAGCACTGCCGGGACTGCGGCGCCCGCTGGAGCCGGCCGATCTGAGCGGCGAGCTGCGAGCTGCGACCTCAGGGTTGCAAGCCGGCTGCGTAGTAGAGGCGGCTCCAGAGGTCGGGATCGACCTCGCCCGTGGTTTCGAGGTGCTCCATGCCCTGGAAGTCGCGCACGGCTTCCTTCGTGAGGCCGTCGAACGTGCCGTCGACCTCCTTCATGAGCAGGTTCAGCTGCTTGAGGAGCGTCTGCAACTCGGTCACGCACTCGCCGGTGGCACCTTCCTGCAGGCTCTCGTCCGAGCACGCCATCGCTCGCCTCCTGAAGTCGCGGACACGCGGCGCCACGTTGTAGCAGTCGCCACCGGCCGGTGCGCCCGTCGTCCACGGCGGAGCGTTCGAGGGTCATCCCCAGATCCGTTCGGGCTGCACCTCGATGCTCAACGGCGCGGCGAGATCGAGCGGAGGTGTGCTGGGCAGGCGCAGCACCATGACGCCGCGCTGGTCAGGCGTCGGGATCGGTCCCTCGTCACCGCGCCCGGCCAGTTCGCCCTGCCAGAGCTCCCAACCGAGCCGGGCGTAGAAGCCAGGGATGTCGGTCTGCAGGCCGCCGATCTCGTAGTCGGGGATCGCCGCCGCCAGTCGACGCATCACGGCGCTCGCGCATCCGAGGTGCTGCGCCGCCGGCAGCGTCGCCACGGCATCGATGAAGGCCGTGCGCAGGACGCCGTGCCCGCCTGGTTGCAGCCACCGCGTCGTGACCACCGCGTGGCTCACGACCTCGCCGCCCCGGTACCCCAGCACGTGCCGGCCGCCCGACGGGACGTAGCTGAACAGCTTCTCGAACTCGTCGCTCTCGTTCGCCGCCACGCACACGGCGATCACCGCAGCTCGTTGCGCGGCCGACAGGTCCTCGGTGGCGACGACGGTGACGCTCGTGGCGAGGTCGGTCACCGGCGCGCTACGCGCTCTTGCGGGAGCGCAGGCCGATGGGCCCGGGCGCGGGCTCGTCGGCCTTCGTCCGCCCGCGGATCCAGGCCCGGATCCGGTCGAGCAGGCGCGGCCGCGGCGCCCGACCCTCGGCGGACGCCTCTGGCGCCGCCGCCATCGCGTCGGCGAGTCCGTCGGCGAGCATGCCGATGAGCGCAGGTGCCTCCGCCGCCGGGACGCGAACGGCGCCGGTGCACACGTCGTCGTTCCAGGTGCTGATGACGAACTGCCCGGCCTCTTCGTGCCAGGTCGTCCGCAGGTACACCCCGTTCTGGCGCGCATCCTCGATGAACACCCGCCGCCGCATCCCGACCTTCGCCATGGGCCCAGCATGATCCGAGAGGGGAGCCTCGTCCAGGCCCGCGCAACCCTGGCTCACCAGTCGTCGCGGGCGGCGGTGGCGACCTCGGCTCACGACGACGAGGTGGGCGCGGTGACGACGCTGTTCGCGCCGCGCAGGGCCTCCTCGGCGTCGGTGACCAATCGGCGGACGATGTCGGCGACGGGTGGGGTGTCCCGGATGAGACCGGCGCTCTGGCCGCCGAAGATGAGGAGCTCCTCGATGGTCCCGGCCGCGACCGCCTCGCGCATCTCGGCGATGGCCGGGGTGGGGTCGGCACGTAGCTCGTCGCGGCGCGCCTCCCAGTGCTCGGTGAAGGCGTTGCGACGACCGCGCACCGTCGTGCCGTAGCCGACCGTGCCGGGGTTCGGCCTGATGTCGTTGACGAAGCCGAGCTTGACCCAGTCCTCGGCCGGCGTCGATCGCAGCAGCTCCTTCCACCGCGGACCCACCGGAGCCTCGGCCGAGGCCAGGAACCGGGAGCCCAGGTTCACGCCGACGGCACCGAGCACCAGCGCGGCTGCGAGTCCGCGGCCGTCGGCGATGCCGCCGGCGGCGACGACGGGAACGGGGGCGACGGCGTCGACCACCTGGGGTACGAGTGCGAGGGTGGCCACACCGCCGCCGAAGCCGCCGGCTTCGCCGCCCTGGGCGACGACGATGTCGACGCCGGCGGCGACCGCCCGCTCCGCCTGCTCGACGGTCGAGACCTGCTGCATGGCGAGGCTCCCTGCGTCGTGGGCCCGGGTCACGAGCGGCCCGGCGTGGTCGAGCGCGAACGACACGACGGCCGGTCGCGCCGCGAGCGAAGTCGCGAAGGCCTCCTCGTCGAGATCCGGCACCACGTGGTTCAGCGCGAACGGCCGGTCCGTGCGCTCGCGCAGCTCGTCGAGGGCGGCCCGGAGCTGATCGGGGGACCGTTGCCAGACGCCGAGCGAACCGAGCGCGCCGGCCTCCGACACCGCGGCCGCCAGCTCGGGCGACGTGTAGACGCTCATCCCGGCCTGGATCACCGGTACGTCGATCCCGATGAGCTCGCACAGCTGTGTCCGCAACATCGCAGCCACCCCCTGGCTCGAAGTCGTCGCAGCCTAGGCACGCCGGGCGTCGTCGACTGAGTGCTCGAGACCGACTCGCGCGATGCCCGGAGAGGCGCTCGCTCAGTCGACGCAGGTGGCGAACACGTCCTCCAGGGCGGTGCGGGCGGCGCCCATCGGCTCCAGGTCCAACGGCACGGATTCCGCCTCCCCGACGGTCACCCACGTGAGGAACATGAACGTCCGCTTGCTCTCGGCCAGCGCGTGAGGATCGCAGCGGTCGGCGCTGATCGTGATCGGCACGCTCGCCATCGGCTCCTCGTCGGTCACCCGCAGGATCGGCGGCTCGGCGTCGTCGACCCTGATGGTGAATATCACGCTGCCCCTGGCGTCCTCCACGGCGACCGGGTCGCCCGGACGGAGTTGCTCGAGGATGAGCTCGCCGCTGACGGCGTCGCCGTGCCTGATCCACCGGTCGCCGAACCGGATGTCGACCCGCTCGCGCAGATCCGCGGCCGCGCACTCGCGCCGGTGGACTCGGCCGATGGCACCGGGGTACTCCTCGACCACCGGCAGCCGCAGCTCTTCGCCGTCGTCGAGGACGACCACGGCGGCGAAGGTCTCGGCGGGCTCGCCGTCGCAGCGGGCCTCGCCGTACGGGACGGGCAGCACGAACCGCCGGCCACCCGGCTCGAGCTGGACCTGCTCGGCGGCGAGCGGGACCGTCTCGAACAGGGGCGAGTCGAGCTGCAGCTCGCGAACGGCGACCGTCTCGTCGCCGACGTTCTGGAGCCCGAGCCCGAACCCGCGGTCGAGCGCGTAGAGCCGGTTGGTCCCGATCGTGGCGAGGAGGCCGCCGACGGGCTCCGGTGTTTCGACCGCCGCGGTGTCGGCCGGCGCTGTCGGCGATGGTGAAGCCGACGTCGTGTCGGCCGAGTCGCCGCAACCCACCGCCAGCGCCGCCATGAGCGCCCAAGTGGAGGCCCGACCGAATCGACGCATCGCGCTCAGGTGTCGGACTCCCGATCCGCCGCCGCCTCGCGTGGGCGTCGATCGTCGCAGCGATGTTCCTGACCGGCCGCCAGGATCCCGCCGCACTCCTCGCAGATCCGGTCGAGCCAGCAGGCCGGATCTCCCTCGGGTTCGATCATGCGCAACAGCGTCGCGCGGCCGAACGCCGGCTATGGCGCGCTTCGCCACGGCGCGCGCCACGCCGGCGGCGACCACGGTTCGGTGATGTAGATCGTCTCGCGGGCGACCTTGTCGCCGCGGAACTCGAGGATGTTCACCGTCGGCTGCCACTCGCCGTCGCCGTACTTGATCGAGTTCTCGACGATCCACAGATCCCCTTGGCCCTGCACCCGACGCATCTCGAACGCCAGAGCGGTCGGATAGACCCGACGCCACTCTCGGAAGTTCTCAACGCCCTCGAAGCGCTCGCCCGACTGGGGGAACTCGAGCACCGCATCGTCGTGGTAGATCTCGTGGGTGATGTCCTGATCCGTGGCGGCGAACTCCCAGTGCCGTCGCAACAGCGCCAGCCGCTCGTCGTCATCCACCAACCCAGGTTGCTCGATCCGGACGGGCTCCGCTGGGCGCTCGACCACTACTACGTACGACGTAGTAGTGTGGCGCGCGCGTGAACGACCCGCCCCTCCTGGTCCTGCTCAGCCTGGCCGACGGCGACAAGCACGGGTACGGCATCCAGCAAGACATCGAGGGCTTTGCCGACGAGCGGCTGGGCCCGGGCACGTTGTACGGCGCGATCCGACGGCTCGAGCAGGCCGGCCTCATCGAAGCGCTGCCCCAGGACGATCGGCGGCGCCCGTATCGGATCACCAGCAGCGGTCGTCGCGCTGTCGCCGCCGAGGTGGCCAGACTCGATCGGCTCGTGGAACGCGGACGGAGGTCGGTGCGATGGACTTGAGTCGCGTCGTCCGCCACCTCGTGGCGTGGTACCCGGCTGCCATCCGTGACCGGTACGGCGACGAGATCCGTCGCCTGCTCGAGGCCTCGGACCGTCCGGCTCGCGATGCGGCCAACGTCCTTCGACACGCCCTGAGCGCGCACTTGGAGGAGATCATGCAACGTGATGTGGCTCGAGTCGTCGCCCTCATCTCGGCGGGACTGGCGCTCGTCGTCTTCGGCTTCTCGCTGAACGACCTCGAACGGGGTCTGGTCGAGGTGCCCGAGCACTGGTGGAGCACCCTCGTCGCCGGCGTCAGCCTCGGCGCGGTGGCGCTGGTCGCCACGATGGAGCTCCGCCGCCTCCGAGCCGGGGGACGGTGATTCAGCCGGCCACCTTGTCCAGGTGCTGCAGCAGCCGGTACGCCGCCCGTTCGACCTCCTTGTGGCGCCACTCGGCCGCTCGGTAGACGCAGGCGATCAGGCCGGAGCGATGCACTCGCTTGAAGTCGCCGAAGACGAACGCGTGGCGGGCCTTGGTTTCGTCGTTGGCGCCTTCGGTCAACCCGAGGTGCCAGAGCGCGTAGTCGCCCCAGGAATGCCTGTCCAGGAAGGCGTTCTCGTCATCGGCTTTGGGCTGCGCTGCTCCCCAGTCACTGTCTCCGACGTACTTGCCGGCATCGATGAGCTTGCGAGCGTGGGACACGGCGCGGCGGTTCACGCGATAGCTGGCCACATCACTCACTGTGCCCGCTCCTCGCTCCTCGCTCCTGGCGTACCCGGCGTGTACGCGATCATGGGGGCGTGGACGCCTACGGCCGTCGATTCCGAGAGGAGGGCTCCTTCGTCGTCGAGCACGCGCTGGCGGCTGAGGATCTCGCCTTGTTGCGACGAGAGTGTCAGCGTCTCGTCGTGGAACGCGAGGCCGAGATGGATCGTCTCGGCCTCGACGTGCTGGATCTCGATCACCGCGGGCGGCGCTACTTCCTGCACGGCTACGACACCAGCGCCGCCCTCCGGCGGTTCCTGACCTCCGGCGTCATGGTCGAGCTCGCCCGGGCTGCGCTCGGCGACACCGTCCACCTCTTCAACGAGCAGTTCGTCGTGAAGGCCGCCGATCGCGGCCTGCGCTTCGGCTGGCATCAGGACTCCGGCTTCATCCGCTACCCGCACGAGCCCTACCTCACGTGCTGGATCCCGCTCGACGACGTCGACGCAGAGAACGGGACCGTCTGGCTCCTGCCGTACTCGCGGGCCGGGACGCGAGTAGCCGTCGAGCACGTCCTCGATCCCGAGACGAACGACCTGATCGGCTACGTCGGCGACGATCCCGGCGATCCGCTGATCCTCCCCGCCGGGAGCATCGCCTGCTTCTCCAGCACCGTCTTCCATCGCAGCGGGCCGAACACGACCGGATGCATGCGGCGCGCGTTCGTCGCCCAGTACTCCACGCAACCGATCCTCGACGAGGTCGGCTCACGCCCGCGACACCTGGCCGTCCCGCTGACGACGCCCCACCGGGCGCTGCTCTGAGCCGAGGCCGAACGGTCACAGACGTCGGTGAACACGCGCGGGCTCGACACCGAGGACGGTCGCGACGACCTCGGTTGGCCAGATGCCTTCGCTCAACAACGGCATCACGCCAGGAACCCAGCAGCGGTGCGTTGTGGACCAGCTCGTCGACAACTCGGCCAATCGTCGATGAACGCGATGGGCCCCCTCTGCTTCAGGCTCACTGGCAGCCGGGGGGCTGGTCACCCACTCCACGAAGAACGGATTCACCAGTCCGTGCTGGCCGAACCCCATCTCGTCGTACGTGACGACGAACGCCTCGAGCAGGGCCGCCTCGCTCGGGAACACCATCGACGACCACAGCGCCTGGGAGGAGAAGCCGAACAGAGGAGCAGACGCGGACCGCTGACGGAGCAGCGGGGTGTAGAAGCAGTCCCGCTCCCACACGGTGCCGGCGAACACCCACCGCACCTCCGGTTCCGGGTCTCCGAGGCCCTCGCCGAGGTTGAGCACCTCGACGACCAGGTTGTCGAGGGTCGGGAAGACCCACTCGCCGGGCCACCAACCGCCCTCTGTCGCGATGCGCTCAGCAGCGCCAGATGGAAACCAACCCGGCGGCAACGCGTCGAGGGCGTGCGCGGCCGCGGCCACGCACCCGGTACCGCTCCAGCCGTTCGTCCTTCCTGGCTCGCTCAGCCAGGGCGCCGAACACCTCGTCGAGACCCTCGTCAGACACCGAACCGCAACCGCCTCATCCGCCCACGATCGTCGCGGCCAGCGCGACCCGGTGGTCCTTCGTCCAGGGCGGCCCCATCGTGGCCCGAGGTCCCTGCAGGACCTCGTCGGCCCGCTCAGCCAGCATGCGGACCGCTTGGCCTACGACTTCCTTGGCGACAAAGAGGTGGACTTCCCAGCCACGGGCGTGGGCGAGCTCGGAGAGCACCTGGCGATACATGATGGCGTCGGCGCGGGCCTCATAGGGGACGCGACGTTGGACGGCGATGTCGTCGGGGAAGTCCAGCGGCCAGGCGCGGAGCGAGATCGAGAGGATCGGCTCGGGCAGGGCCGTTGCGATCTCGTCGAGCGCGGCTGACGTCGCCCGAACGACCGACGCTCGCACCTTCGCGACCAGCGCAGCCGTGGCGGCGACATCGAGATGCCGGCTCTCGTAGTGAATCGGTGCTGCCGTCAGGCCGGGCTCGATCAGCTCGATGCGCCGACGGTCCACGACCTCGTGGTCGGCCGACGCCGTCACGGCAACGGCCCAGCCGAGATGATCAGAGATGCCCAGACGCATGTCATCCATGCTCCCTCAGAAGATCCGGCTCGACGGGATCGAGCTGCGCCTCCGAGACGTCCATGGTTAGGGTCCGCCGCGTGCCTGCCATCGATGTCGCCAACGCCGATCTGCTGCTGACCACCACCAAGCAGGTGCGCAAGCGGCTCGACCTCTCGCGTCCCGTGCCGCGCGAGCTGCTGCTCGAGTGCATCGACATCGCCAGCCATGCGCCGATGGGCGGCAACCAGGAGCGCAACCGCTGGATGATCATCGACGACCCGGCCGTCAAGGCCGAGATCGCGCCGCTCTATCAGTCCGTCGGCCGGCCCTACCTCGCCGAGGGCGGGAAGGACGTCGAGGGCCGACAGGCGCGCGTCGTGGAGTCAGCGGCGTTCCTCGTCGAGCACCTCGCCGAGGTGCCTGCGTGGGTCATCGCGATGCGGCTCGACCGGCTGCGCGAGGGCGCGCCGAACTTCGAGGTGGCCGGCTACCACGGCAGCGTGGCGCCCGGCGTCTGGAGCTTCCAGCTCGCCGCCCGAGCTCGTGGTCTGGGCTCGGCCTGGACGACGTTCCACTTGGTCCACGAACAGCAGGTCGCGGAGATCCTCGGCATCCCGCCGACCGTGACGCAGATCGCGCTGCTGCCGGTCGCGTTCTATACCGGCGACGCCTTCACGCCGGCGCCCCGCCGCCCAGCGCACGAGATCACCTACGCGAACCGTTGGAAGGAACCGGCACTCGACCGGTGATGGGAGCGTTCGCGCCCGTGGCCCGGGACGCATCTCGCCGGTAGCTTGCGCCGATGGCCGGCTATGAGGTCAAGCCGCTGAGCACGGACCGCGTGATGAACCCCTCTCACGCCGAAGCCGCCAGCCGGAGCCACGGCTGGTCGCTCCGCATGATCGAGGACGCCGGCCACGTGGTGGTCGTCGACCAGCCAGACGCGACCATCCGTTCGGTACGAACGCCATCGGAGCACCTGCGGCCTGAGGCGGCTGCGGGTGCGGTCCTCGTGTGACAAGTTCCGTTCGCCTCCTGTGCTGAACTCAGTTGCACGATGAAGGCCGCAGTCTGCGAACGATACGGGCCGCCCGAGGTCGTGCAGATCACCGACGTGTCCACGCCCGTGCCCGCGGACGACGAGCTGCTGGTCAAGGGCTTGCCACAACGGTCAATTCCGGCGACGCCCGAGTGAGGGCACTGCGCGTCCCACGCGGACTGCGCCTGCCGATGCGGCTGAAGCTCGGCCTCACCAAGCCGAAGCAGCCCATCCTGGGCTTCGAGATGGCTGGGCAGGTGGAGGCCGTGGGCAGCGCGGTCACCCGCTTCCAGCCGGGCGACAGGGTGGTCGTCTCGCGCGGATTCGACTTCGGCTGCCACGCCGAAAACGTGACCGTGGCCGAGCAGGGAGCGATCGCCACGATCCCCGAGAACCTGAGCTACCAGGATGCCGTGGCTCTCTGCTTCGGCGGCACGACGGCTCTCACCTTCTTCCGACTGGGCAAGCTCGCCCCTGGTGAGACGCTGCTGATCAACGGCGCCTCCGGTGCGGTCGGCACCATGGCCGTGCAACTCGCCAAGCACCTGGGCGCCGAGGTGACCGGTGTGTGCAGCGGCGCCAACGCGGAACTGGTCAGAGGCCTCGGGGCCGACCACGTCATCGACTACAAGACCGACGACTTCACGCGCAACGGACAGCGCTATGACGTGATCATGGACAATCACGGCAACGCGCCGTACGCGTGGGTCAAGGGCTCGCTGAAACCGGGGGGCCGCTTCCTGATGGTCATCGGCGGTCTCGGGCAGATGCTCGCGGCGACATGGCAGAAGGCCACGATCAGCGCCAGCACCGGCGATTCCTCGATGACCGCCGACGGCTACCGAACCCTCATGTCTCTGGCCGAGGAGGGAGTGCTGAAGCCGGTGATCGATTCGGTCCTACCGTTCGCTCAGATCGTCGAGGCGCATCGCCGGGTCGACGGCGGTCACAAGGTCGGGAGCGTTGTGCTCACGTTTGGCGCGAGGACGTCTGAACCTCGCCACGGTCAGCACCGCAAGGTGATGGACGGTCAGCGTTCCTCCGTGCGCCTCCACGCGGCGCCTGATGCGCTCGACCAGTTCGGCTCGCGCCTCGGCGGGAAGCCCCTTGACACCGGACTGGGTCGACAGATTGGTCGTGTACTCCTCTGCAGTGAGGGAGATGTCGAACCGGTGGCGCGTGACCGAGGGCTCCTCGAAGAGCCCGGACGCACGCACCGCTGACCGAAGATCATCGACCCGGTCTGGGTGCGCGGTCGCGGGGTCGACGCGCTCGGCGCCAACGGCGCCCCAGTCGTCCTGGACATCCCACCAGAACTGGCTGGCGTCCGTCAGGGACGACGACCGGGGTGGAGACCACGACGAGATGTCCATTCGGCTCCAGCACCGCGGCTGCCTTGACGAAGCGGATGGCGGGGTCGATCCAATGGAAGGAGTTGCATGCGAAGACGGCGTCGAACGTCGCGCCGAGCGGGATCCCACGCCTCGAATGAGGTCGCTCTCACTGTGACGTCGGGAAACGCGGCGAGGTTCTGGCCCGCTCGAGCGGCGAGTCGGGGGCCGAGCTCCAGCGCCAGGATGCGAACGCCGCGCCCCGCCAATGGTCGCGTGGCCTGGCCGGTGCCTGGGCCGATCTCCAGAACCGTCGACCCGGGACGCAATCCGGCGAGCTGCATGATCTCGTCGAACACCGAATCGGGCGCGACGGGTCGGGTGCGGTCGTAGGCATCGGGATCTTCATCGAAGCGCACCCGGAACGCGTCCCGCTCGGCCGTCTCCCACGGCTCCGGTGTCACCGAGCCCACGCCACCAGACTGACCCAGAACGTTCGGCATTGCCGCTCGAGTAGGGCCTCGGTCAGGTGCCGACGTAGGCCGCGAGGTGCTCGCCGGTGAGGGTGGAGCGGGCGGCGACGAGGTCGGCGGGTGTGCCCTCGAAGACGATCCGGCCGCCGTCGTGGCCGGCGCCGGGGCCGAGGTCGATGATCCAGTCGGCGTGCGCCATGACGGCCTGGTGGTGCGCGATGACGATGACCGACTTGCCGGCGTCGACGAGCCGGTCGAGCAGGCCGAGCAGCTGCTCGACGTCGGCGAGGTGGAGGCCGGTGGTCGGCTCGTCGAGGACGTAGACGTCGCCCTTCTCGGCCATCTGGGTGGCCAGCTTGAGCCGCTGCCGCTCGCCGCCGGACAGCGTGGTGAGCGGCTGGCCGAGGCTCACGTAGCCGAGCCCGACGTCGGCGAGCCGGTCGAGGATCTTGTGCGCGGGAGCGTTCTTGGCCTCGCCGGACCCGAAGAACTCCGTCGCCTCCGCCACCGGCATCGCGAGCACCTCGCTGATGTCCTTGCCGGCGAGCTTGTACTCGAGCACCGATGCGTCGAACCGCTTCCCCTCGCACTCCTCGCAGGTGGTGGTGACCCCGGCCATCATCCCCAGATCGGTGTAGATGACGCCGGCGCCGTTGCAGTTGGGGCAGGCGCCCTCCGAGTTGGCGCTGAACAGCGCCGGCTTCACGCCGTTGGCCTTCGCGAACGCCTTGCGGATCGGGTCGAGCAGTCCGGTGTAGGTCGCCGGGTTGCTCCGCCGCGAGCCGCGGATCGGGGCCTGGTCGACCGCCACCACGCCGTCCCGACCCGCCACCGAGCCGTGGATCAGCGAGCTCTTCCCCGACCCGGCCACGCCGGTCACCACCACCAGCACGCCGAGCGGGAAGTCGACATCGACGTCCTGCAGGTTGTGGGTGCTGGCGCCGCGCACCTCCAGCACTCCCGACGGTGTCCGCACCGACGGCTTCAAGGAGGCCCGGTCGTCCAGGTGCCGCCCGGTCACCGTGCCGCTGGCCCGCAGTCCCTCGACGGTGCCCTCGAACACCACCTCGCCGCCCTCGGTGCCGGCGCCGCGGGCCGAGATCGACGACGTGGTCGGCGATGTCGATCGTCTCCGGCTTGTGCTCCACGACCAGCACGGTGTTGCCCTTGTCCCGCAGCTGCAGCAGCAGTTCGTTCATCCGCTCGATGTCGTGCGGGTGCAGCCCGATCGTCGGCTCGTCGAAGACGTAGGTGACGTCGGTGAGCGAGGAGCCGAGGTGGCGGATCATCTTGGTGCGCTGCGCCTCGCCGCCCGACAGCGTGCCCGACGGCCGGTCGAGGCTGAGGTAGCCCAGCCCGATCTCCACGAAGGAGTCGAGGGTGTGCTGCAGCGCGGCGAGCAGCGGCGCCACCGACGGCTCGTCCAGACCCCGCACCCACTCGGCCAGGTCGCTGATCTGCATCGCGCAGGCGTCGGCGATGTTGGTCCCCTCGATCTTGGAGGACCGGGCCGCCTCGCTGAGCCGGGTACCGCCGCACTCAGGACAGGCGGTGAACGTCACCACCCGCTCCACGAACGCCCGGATGTGCGGCTGCATCGCGTCGACGTCCTTGGACAGCATCGACTTCTGGATCCTCGGGATCAGACCCTCGTACGTGAGGTTGATGCCGTCGACCTTGATCTTGGTCGGCTCCTTGTGGAGCAGGTCGTCCAGCTCCTTCTTGGTGAACGCACGGATCGGTTTGTCCGGGTCGAAGAATCCGCAGCCGCTGAAGATGCGGCCGTACCAGCCGTCCATGCTGTAGCCGGGGATCGTGAGCGCACCCTCGTTGAGCGACTTGCTGTCGTCGTACAGCTGCGACAGGTCGAAGTCGGTGACCGAGCCCCGGCCTTCGCAGCGCGGGCACATGCCGCCGAGGATGCTGAAGCTGCGCCGCTCCTTCGTCGTGCGGCCGCCGCGCTCGATGGTGACCGCGCCGGCGCCGCTGATCGATGCGACGTTGAAGGAGAAGGCCTGGGGCGAGCCGATGTGCGGCTTGCCGAGCCGGCTGAAGAGGATGCGCAGCATCGCGTTGGCGTCGGTGGCGGTGCCGACCGTGGAGCGGGCGTCGGCACCCATCCGCTCCTGGTCGACGAGGATCGCGGTCGTCAGCCCTTCGAGCACGTCGACCTCGGGCCGAGCCAGCGTCGGCATGAAGCCCTGCACGAAGGCGCTGTAGGTCTCGTTGATCAGCCGCTGCGACTCCGCGGCGATCGTGTCGAACACCAGCGAGCTCTTGCCCGAGCCGGAGACGCCGGTGAACACCGTCAGCCGGCGCTTCGGGAGCTCGATGCTGAGGTCCTTGAGGTTGTTCACGCGCGCGCCGTGCACGCGGATCAGATCGTGGCGGTCGGCAACGTGTAGCGCAGGCGACTGCTTGTCCGTCCTCGTGGCCTTGCTCATCGTGGCTCCATCTCAGGTCATGGCGGCGATCGCCGGACGGCTCAGCGCAGCTCCTGGATGCGGAGCAGGTTGCCCGCGGGATCGCGGACGGCGCAGTCGCGGATCCCGTAGGGCTGGTCGATCGGCTCCTGGACGACCTCGGCCCCGCTGGCCTGTAGCTGCTCGAAGGTGCCGTCGAGGTCCTTGGTGGCCAGGTTGATGGTGGCGTAGGTGCCCTTGGCCATCATCTCGGCGATGGTGCGGCGCTCGTCGTCGGTGATGCCGGGGTCGACGGCCGGCGGATGCAGAACGATGGATGTGCCGGACGGATCGGCGGGGCCAACCGTGATCCAGCGCATCCCCTCGTACCCGACGTCGCCGCGGACCTCGAAGCCGAGGATGTCGCGATAGAAGGCAAGGGCGGCGTCGGGGTCGTCGTGCGGGAGGTAGGCCTGGTGGATGGTGATGTCCATGGCGGTCACGCTAAGTGCGTGTCGCGACCGGTGCTTCTCGATTCCTGATCGGTCTGGTCACCTGTTTCGCCACGCACGACGGCATCCCCGCCGTCGCACGCGCCGCCTGGCGCCGGTAGGTGCTGGGCGGCACACCGACCAACTCGGTGAAGCGGGTGCTGAACGTGCCCAGCGACGAGCAGCCGACCGCAAAGCAGACCTCGGTGACGCTGATGTCGCCGCGACGCAGCAGCGCCATCGCGCGCTCGATGCGGCGCGTCATCAGATAGCTGTACGGCGACTCGCCGTAGGCGAGCCGGAACTGGCGGCTGAGGTGCCCGGCCGACATGTTCACGCCGCGGGCGAGCGCCTCGACGTCCAGCGGCTGCGCGTACTCCCGGTCGATCCGGTCGCGAACGCGGCGCAGCAGCGCGAGGTCGCGCAGGTGCTGCGCTGCGGCGGGTCTGCTGGTCACCGGCGCGATCGTGCCAGATCCGCCCAACTCGCTCACTGCGCGAGGGAGGCGTGTCGCCGCGCCTTGCCCCGCAGCCCCTTGTCGTTCTCCGTCGTGGCAGTCGCGAGCAGGAGCGTGCGGACCTCGGGTCGGCGGGGTGCGACCTTGCCGAGAGCGTCGATCGCCGCCGCGCGCAGGTCGGGGTTGGGGTGGTGGAGCAGCTCGACCGCCCTCGGCACCCACTCGGCCTCGCTGGGGCGACATTCGTTCTGCTTGCAGCGATCGCACGCCAACGCGTGGAGCGCCCGGGCCCGAACGCCCGGATCCTCGTCGTCCAGGGCGAGGACCAGATCCGGCAGCGACCCCTCGTCGACGAGTTGATCGAAGATCCTCACGCATTGTCGCCGCACAATTGCGTTTGCATGGCGGAGACCTCGGCGGAGTGCCGGCAGCGCCGACGACCCCGACGCCAGCAGGTGGAGCCTCGCTCGTTGCCGACAGGACGAGTGGCCGAGCTGGCTGACCCAACCGTCGAAGTCGTTCGGGGCAGGCGGGCGCCGCACGGCATCGACCGTATGCCGATGAGGCGTATCGATCGACTGAATTCAGTCCGTCGTCCTTGTGCGTCCCAGCGGGCCGCTCGTCAGAACTCCAGATCGGTCTCCGAGACTTGGTACATCGAATCGTCAGGGTGGTCCGGATCGGTCACGTGCATGGCCGTCGTGACCTCGCCGGTCTCGCCGTTCCATACCACCATGTTGCCGTCCTGGTCGCCGACGATCCGGCTGCCCTCGGGAGCGGTGCCCTCATGCCAGTGGTGCATGTGCTCGCCGGGCGCATCGAACATGGTGACCGATTCACCGTCCTCGGTTTGCCCCGCCATGATCTCGTACGAATGCGTGTCCTCGTCACCCATCGGTCGCCCCTTCCGTCCATCGCGGACCGGACGAAACTGTAGGTCCGCTTCCCTCGCCCGCGCCGGAGACTGCCCGGTACCGGCCGGCGCGCCCGCGACCGATCGCCAGATCGGTATCGAACGTGTCGGCTGAGCGTGATCGTTTCCGGCACGCTCAGCCGACACGTTGCCAGCGGCGCGACCGAATGCCCGCATGATGCCCGATCTCGTATGTCGAGCCCGGACCGAGCGGGACGGGTGACGCGGCTGATCGGTCAGGAGCCCGCCATTGGCTCCCTCGCCGCGACGTCGAGCCGGTGCGCGTGGAGCTGCTCGTAGAACGGCACGTGGTGGGCGGCGAACCGCGCCAGCTCGTCGGAGGTCTCGACGGTGTGCGTGTAACGAGGCTCGCGCTGCTCGAAGCCGGAGCTGGCGCTGACGTCGGCGTGCCAGCGTGCGGACCGCCGCCACTCGGGCCGTTCGCCTGGCTCCCACGTGAGCGCCCGAGGGATGAACGGCAGCTCGACGGCCGCGCAGTATGCCGCCATCGTCGCTTCGGGTCGTGCCACGAGGTCGTCGGAGTCGATGACGACCGGGCGGTTTCCCCGGCGTCGTGGACTGCGGCGTGCAGCTCGTGCAGCGCCTCGAGCCCGATGTCTTCGATGCGCATGTCGCGATACGGCTGCTCGAACGTCGTTGTGAGCGTGTACAAGGACGCTGCGATCTCCTCGGGACGGCGGATGAGGAACGCGTGCCGGGCCTCGGCGAGGAAGCGCCGGTCGGCGAGGACGACCTCACGGACCCGGGAGTCGGTCGTCTCCTTCAGGAACACGCTGACGTCATGGGTCTCCTCCCGCAGCCATGCGAGGAGCGACACGGGCGACTCGAACGTCCGCCCTTCGACTTCGGTGTCCCCGAAGTACATCAGGCCTTCGATCGGTTCATGGAGAGCGAGCAGGTCGCCGCGCTCGAGCATCGAGCGGAAGAAGGCCGTCGACCGTGCTCGTGGTGCGCTCCACAACGCGAACACCGGCATCGGCGCAACGTATCCCTGCGAGGACGCGGACCGCATGACTGAGCGAAGTTCGGCGCTCAGTCCTGTGCGCGGGCGCCAGGATGCGGGCGGGCCGGCGCCGGTAGCATCGGCCTCGTTACAGCGGGAGACGACCGCTGCCCGGCACCCGGGAGCGAGATGCCAGCCCAGATCACCAACGACCCGAACAGCACGCCCAGCGTCACTCCCGACGAAGTGGACGCGCTCAACCCGCAGGCGGTGGCGTTCCACTGCACGCTGGCGAACCTGGGCGACGAGCCCGGAGACACGACCGGTTGGTACTGGACGGTGGATGCCCCCGACGGGTCCATTCGCCACAGTGACTACATCAAGGACACCACCCTTGAGCCGGGAGCGACGTTCGAGACGGGTGCGGAGCTCGAGCGCGACTTCGTCACCAGCCTCGAGCCCGGCACGTTCTGGGTGTCGCTTCGTGACCCCAATGGCGACACGATGGCGGGCGCCAGTCTCGTCATCAACCCGTAGGCGAGTGCCCGAGGCCCTGTCGCCGAGATCCGGTCCCGCCGCCTGACCCCCCGCCGAAGCGAGCGCCCAGAGCGGCAGTTCTGCCGTGGAAGCGTGTCGCGCATGTGGCGTCATCCGGCAGCCTCCGCCACCGAGGAGGTGCGCTAGTCGACCCGGGGCTCTGCGCTCGCGGTCGGTCCCGGATGATCGCATCGAGAACCTCATCGAGCTGATCGTCTGCAGCCGCAGGAACTGCAAGCGCCTCGGACGGCCAGTGCCTGCTCGCCGGCGGTCGTGGCACGTGTGATCGCTTGTCCGAGTTCATCAACCGAGCGGGCGACCAGATATCCGTGCGCTCCTGCGTCAAGAGCACGCATCACGGGACCGGCGAGGTCCAGTCGATGAGCCCCGTCTTCGACCTCGACGACGAACAACGTGGCCTCAGGGAACGCCGTCCGCAGCTTGCCGAGTAGCTGTCTGCTCACCGACGAGACGATGACAAGGCCCTCCGAACCCCTGAACCGATCGGCATTCCTGTGATGAGGCGCGGCAACTCGGGCACCAGTTGTCCAACGGGCGCGATGATTCGGCTTGCCACTGCTGCCTTCGACGGGGAGACCCAAGTGCTCAACGCGATCGCTGACCTTCCCGACGGCGTCATCGGGTTCGAGGTGTCCGGCGAACTCACTCCCGAGGACTACCGCGACGTGCTTCTCCCTGCCTTGCAGAAGGCCAGCGCCACCGGGGAGGTGCGCATCGTGATCGTGATGCCGAAGTTCGACGGCTTCTCCGGCGGTGCGCTCTGGCAGGACCTCAAGATGGGCGTCGAGCACTGGGGGAAGTGGAAGCGCATCGCCCTCGTCACCGACGTGGACTGGATGCGCAACGGCGTCGAGTGGTTCGGGTGGATGACGCCCGGCGATGTGAAGCACTTCCCGATGGCGGAGCGAGCCGACGCCATCGCCTGGGCTTCCGGCTAGGTCCCGACCCCCCGCCGCTCAACGGGCCAGGACCTCGACGTCGCGCTCCACCGCACCATCAACCTCGCGCAGCCCCGCCCACTACGGTCGGACACAAGGTCGTCGAGATGCGTCGGCGGCGATGTAGGAGCGGCAATGGCCAAACTGATCTACGCGTCGAACATGTCCCTCGACGGCTGTACCGAGGACGAACGCGGCGCCTTCGACTGGGCCCCACCGAACGACGACGTGTTCGCGTTCATCACCGACCTCATGCGGTCCGCCGGCACCTACCTCTACGGGCGGCGCATGTACGACACGATGGCCGTCTGGGAAACCGACGCCACCCTTGCCGCGCAGTCGGACCTCATGAGCGACTTCGCGAACGTCTGGCAGGCGGCGGACAAGATCGTCTACTCCACGACCCTGGCCGCGGCGTCAACCGCCAACACCCGGCTCGAACGCCGCTTCGACCCCAGCGCAGTACACGACCTGAAGGCCGCGGCCAGAAGCGATCTCATCGTGGGAGGTCCGAACCTCGCGGCACAGGCTTTCAAGGCCGGGCTGGTCGACGAGTGCCAGCTGTTCATCTGGCCCGTCGTCCTCGGTGGGGGCAAGCCGGCGCTGCCAACCGACACGCGCGCCGAGCTCGAGCTCCTCGACGAGCGCCGATTCAGCAACGGCGTCGTACACCTCCGCTACCGCCCTCTGTAGGAAGCCACGTCCGCTCGAGGGAACGCCGGGGACCGAGGTAGTTCGCGTCCAGTCCTCGAGCTGGGCGAGCACCAGCTCGACGGCGTCAACGACAACGCCCGGCCGCTCGTTCGGGACCTGGTGTCCGCTGCCGTCGGCGAAGATCTGCTCGCCTCTCGGCACGCGGGCTCGCGAGGTCAGCCTGTTGCTCGGCACGCAGACGATCGAACACGGCAGGGTCCCAACCAGGAGGCCAGTCGGCGCCACCCTCGGTCGCGGTCACGACCACGAGCGGCACGTCCGGGAGAGGCGCGGCCGCCTCGTCGAAGCTGGCGAGGATGTCGATGCCCTCAGGGTTTGCCGCCGCCGCCGCCCGGTCAGCCTCGATCTGCTCCGCCGTGAGGTGAGCTTCGAACTGATGTGCTTCGTCGGGATGGTTCGACTCGACCAGCACCAAACCCGCGACGTCGTCGGGATGGGTCGCGGCGTAGACCTGGGTGAAGATGCCGCCCATCGAGAAGCCCACCAGTACGTAGGGCGGCTCGGCTTCAATCACGCCGAGCAGAGCCTCGAGGTCGTCGACGCAGGCCGTGACCACCAAGGCGGCGATGGCGATGGCCGCTGGCCACACCCGCGACTGCCCGCCGCCGCCGCCCCCCGAGACGTCAGCATCGGAACACATCTTGCCCGATACGGAGCGATCCGAGCGGAGGGCGAGCTATGTGCGCTCGGCTCGCCAGTCGAGTCCGCTGCCGTGCGGGTGGACGTAGCCGAGTAGTTCGGGATCGGCGTCGCCCTCTCGGAAGGTGACGAGGCCGAGCACGCTCCACTCGACGCCGTTGTCGTCCGACGGGGCACCGTCGCACGGGATCAGATCGACGACGCCGTGGCTCTCCGCGCTGATCCACGCCACCGGACGAGACTCGGCGGCCGCCGCCAGCGCGTCGCGGAACCCGGTCCGCTGCTCTGGGGAGAAGTAGGCCACGACCCAGGTCGTCGTCACGACGGCAGTGGCATCGAGCGGAAGGCTGGCGATCAGGTCGCCGACGTCCTCGACGGCGTCGCCACGCACCAATGTGAGCGGGCTACGACGGGCCTCCTCGAGCGCGAGTCTGGTCCGCGTGAGTCGTCCGGTATCGGGCCACACGCACGCCAGCTGCCACCTCGACTGCTGTGGATCGTGCACGTCGAGCGGAGCGCGGTCGAGGCCGATCCGTGCCGTGATCGTCGGCAGGGCCGGCGCGATCGGCGGTGACCCGCCCACGACGTCGCATTGGATCTTCACGGGCGCGTCCACGGGGCCGGTCGCGCCGGCCGGGCCGTAGTCGAGGCGATAGCGATCACAGAGCAGGTTGAGCCCGGCGCTGCAGCCGACGTCGAGATGACCGAGAGGTGCAGCCAGCCGTGACGCAACGGCGGTGAGCGCGGGACCGATCACCGCCGACCGGCCCACCTCGTTGGTGTTCACCTGCTCGGTGGCGAGCAATTCCAGGAGGGCGTCTCGGTTGTGGAGACACAGGTCGACGAACAGCGGCCCCGGATCCGCGTGTGACTCCCCGGCGTACACCGCCGCCAGCGTGTGGTCGAGGCCGCCGAGCAACAGGTAGTGGACCGACGGCAAGGAGCAGCACCGGATTGTGTCCCCGCGGGGGCGCTTCGGACACGAGGTCGAGGACGTCGTCGCTCTCGGCGACCGTACGGCAGATGCGGTCGTAGAGCGGTGAGTAGCCGCGGCACGACGAGTCAGCTACGTACAGCCAGATCGCGGCGAGATCGCGCATGGCCCATCATCGCCCGCGGATGCGTGGGAGTAGCGTCGCGCCAGCGCCGTCGACAGGAGTGTGCTCGTCATGGACTACCCCGCCGACCTCGAACTGGACGTGCCCGACGAAGTCGCGAACTGGCGCCCGCTGGTGCACTGGCTGCTCGCCATCCCCCACCTGCTGATCGCGAACGTCCTGGGCAACCTCGGCGGCATCATCGCCTTGATCAGCTGGTTCGCCGTCGTCTTCACCGGCCGCCTGCCCGAGGGTCTGGCGAACTTGCAGTGCCTCGTCATCCGCTACCAGGCCCGGACCTACAGCTATGTGCTCTGGCTGCACGAGCCGTATCCGCCCTTCGACTTCTCGATGACGCCCGCCGACCCCGGCGGCGATCCGGTCCGAGTCGATCTGCGCCCGCAGCTCGAGGACCGCAACCGAGTCACGGTCGGGTTCCGGTTCATCCTGGCCATCCCGATCGTCCTCTTCCTCGCCCTGGTGGCGCTGGCGGCTGCGGTCCTCGCGCTGATCGGCTTCTTCGCGGTGCTCTTCACCGGCCGGTGGCCCGAGAGCATGCGCCGCTTCATCGTCGGCATGCTTCGTCTCGGAGTCCGCGTCAGCGTGTACACCTACCTGCTCGTCGACGACTACCCGCCGTTCTCCGTGTCCTGACCGACGCGTGGTAGGTACACCCCGGCGAGACGCGGCGACCGCTCAGTTCCTCGTCATACCCCCTTCGTAGAATGGGGTACAGATGTTCGCTCCTTCGGTGGTGACGGTCTCCGTGGAGGCGGCGCTCGACGAGCTGCTGGTCCAGGAGTGGGAGTCGGTGTCCGATGCCGGCCTGGAAGCCGCTCTGTCCGAGCTCCAGGTCCTGCAGAACCGGTTGGATGCGGCCAAGGCGATGGTGACCGGGGTGTGGGACGCCCGCCGGGTGTGGGCCAGGCACGGTTGCGTGAACGGCGCCGCCTGGCTCTCGGCGACGTTGCGGCTCCCGTCGGAGGTGGCGTCGCGCCAGGTCCGTCACGGTCGCCATCTGCGTCGTCTGCCCGAGACGATGGCCGCGCTGGTCGAGGGGTCGATCGGTGCGGCCCAGGTGCAGCGGATCGTGTCGGTCGATTCGGACCGCACCCATGCCGCTGTCCTGCGCGACGAGGTCGAGTTGGCCCGGTGGGCCCGGACCGAGTCGTGGCGCCAGTTCTGCCGGAGGGTCGCCGAGTGGGTCGAGGACAACGATCCCGACGGCCCGCACCGCGACCGCGGCGACCGGCGCCGGTTCCACTTCTCCCAGACCTTCCAGGACGGCTGGGCGTCCGACGGGTGGTTCGACCCCGTCCGCGGCACCGTCGTGCACGCCGAGCTCGAGCGGCGCGAGCGGTGTCTGTTCGAGGACGACTGGGCCGAGGCCAAGGCCCGTCTCGGTCGCGACCCGCTGCCCGGTGAGCTGGACCGGACCCCGGCCCAGCGGCGCGCCGATGCCCTGGTGGAGATGGCCCGACGCTCGGCCTCGCGAGGCGATGGGCGTCGTCCCGACCCGTTGGTGATCATCCTCGTCGGTGTCGCCGGGTTCGAACGGTCGTGTGAGCTGCTGGACGGGACGGTCCTGTCCCCTTACGAAGTCGCTGCCGTCCTGCCCGACGCCGTGATCCAGCGGATCACCTTCGCCGGGCCCGACCGGCCCGTCACCGCCAGCCCGCAGCGCCGGTTCACCGGCCTGCTGCGCCGGGTCCTCGACGTCCGGGACCGGTACTGCACCGACCCGCTCTGTGACGTGCCCGCCCAACGCTGCCAGGGCGACCACAGGATTCCCTACGCCGCCGGCGGACCCACCAGCATCGACAACGGCCAACTCCGCTGCGGGCACCACAATCGCCTTCGCAACGTCCGACCCGACGACGAACCACCCTGACGCGGCCGCGCGGCACCGCGTTCAAGTCGAGCTCGACGACGCCGCTGTCGGACCGCAAGGTGGCGAGGAGCATCGCCTGCGGTCCCGCTGTCACCGGAAGGTCCAAGCCCAATGCCGCGAGGCTGGCGCGCGTGCGCTCGGGGTCGGGGTGCTCGATCTCGAAGCGATCGAGCTGCGCACCGGCGGGCGCGTCGATCGAGGGGTGCGGGCTGTCGCCCCAGTCGATGAGGAACGGCACCGCCGCGGGCACCTCGGATGGCGGTGGCGTCAGTCGCCACGTCAGCACCACGCCGTCGGGCCGGGTCCGGCTCATCGCCAGTGGCCGGTCCGGGGTCGAAGCCGGCGGCGCGCGCCCGCTCGAGGGATGCCTCGATGTCGTCCGAGCGCGCTGCCCACGCCACCAGTCGCGGCTCGGCGAGGTCGTCGAGGCCGGCGAGGCGAGGCCGCGGCGGCGTGGGCTGCGACGGGTCGGGCGCCAGCAGTTCGACGTAGGCCCCGTCACCGAGGCCGAGCACGGCGTTGTGCGTGCCCCAGCCCTCGTGGCGACCGCCCCCCGCCGGGCGCACACCGAGGGACCTGGCGATCTCCTCGACCGCGGCGTCGAGATCGGGGACGGCATAGATGAGGTGGTCGAGGACAGCCACGGGTCGACCCTACGTGGGCCCGACGCCGGCCGATCAGCCCTCAGCGAGGATCTTGTCGGCCTTGCGGTTGATCTTCTCGAGCTGCGACTTCGTCAGGTTCCCGGCCTTGTACTGCTGGGCCGCACGGGACTTGGCGTTGCGGGCGTGCTCCTTGTCGGGCATCGGGTAGTTGCCCGTCTCCTTCTTCGCCTCGGTGGAGCGAGCCTTCTCGGGAAGCCCGAACTTGCTCGCCGGGAGCTTGGCGCGCTTCTTCGTGCTGAGCTCGGCCATGACCTGTGCTCTCCTTTCGCCCGAGGACGTCGACGACCGCGGTACCCGCTGCACGGCACCAGGCCACACTGTCGGCCGTGCACCCCTCCGAACCCCCGAGCGAGCTCTGGGTCGACGAGCGGATCGCCGTCGGGCCGTCCGCCATCGAGGGCAGGGGACTGGTGGCGGTCGCGCCCATCGCCGCCGGCACCATGGTGATCCGCCTCGCCGGTCGCCTCGTGTCCTCCGCCGAGCTGGAGGCGCTCATCGCCGCGGCGGAAAGCGACCCGTCGCTGCCGTACGTCGACACGATCACCGTCGACGAGGACCGACACCTCGTCTTCCCGCCCGGCACCACGGCGCACTTCGCCAACCACAGCTGCGATCCGAACCTCTGGCTCGCCGGCCCGTACGAGATCGTCGCCCGGCGGCACGTCCGAGCCGGTGACGAGCTGACGATCGACTACGGGACGATCTCGGGCGCCCCTGGCTTCTCGATGGCCTGCCGGTGCGGATCGACGGTCTGCCGCGGGGCGGTGACGAGCGACGACTGGCGCGACCTCGAGCTGCAGGTCCGGTACCGGGACCACTGGGTGCCTGCGCTCCAGTCGAGGATCGACGGCGTCTGATCGGCGTGGCGCGATGTCGCGGGCGGGCGCCACGCCGCGGGAGACTGCGCTCATGTCCGAGCTCCTCTCGTTGCTGTACCAGGGCAAGCGCGACGATGCCGCCGCCCTGCTCGCCGCCGACCCACCGCCCGTGCTCGACGTCTTCGAGGCCGCCGCCGCCGGCCGGCACGAGCGTGTCGCCGAGCTGCTCCGGAAGGAGCCAGACCTGGCGACGGCCTGGACCGACGACGGCTTCACCGCCCTGCACTACGCCTGCTTCTTCGGGTCGGCCGCCGCCGCCCGCGAGCTCCTCGTCGCCGGCGCCGACCCCGACGTCGCCTCCCGCAACGACATGGGTGTGCGCCCGATCAACAGTGCCGCCGCCGGCCCGGAGCCGGTCGAGACGATCCGCACCCTGCTCGAGCACGGCGCCGACGTCGGCGGGAAGCAGTCGAGCGGCCACACCGCCCTCGACGAGGCCCGGCTGAACGAGAACGCCGCCCTCGTCGATCTCCTCGTCGCCCACGGAGCGAAGCCATGAGCACCGAACCCCGCAGCTCGGCGCTCCCGTACAGCAACATCGACCCGGCGATCCTCGAGGAGATGCAGCGCCGCTTCGCGGAGACCCCGCTGCACGCGCTGCTCGGCCTCGACATCCTGCCGCCCGACCCGGCCGATCCCGGTCTCGCCGTGGTCACCATGCCCGTGACCCCGGCCGTCTTCGGCTCGACCGGCAACGTGCACGGCGGGGCCATCGCCACCCTCGTCGATGTCTCGTGCGCCTCCGCCGCGTCACGCGCAACCTCGTTCCGCCCCGGCGAGAACACGCTCGTCACCGCCGACATGCACATCCGCTACCTCGGGCGGCCCCAGGGCGAGATGATGCGCGGCGAGGCCAGGGTGCTGCGCTCGGGCCGCACGCTCATCGTCGTGCAGGGCACCGTCCTCGACGACGGCGACCGGGTCGTGGCGACCGCCGACTTCGCGGCGATGGTCGTCGAGCTGCGCGAACCGCTGCGTCCCGAGTTGCGCACCGACGGCGCCGCGGCGGAGATGTAGCCGGACGGCGCTACAGGACCTCGTCGCGGAGCTCGGGGAACACCCGACCCACCTTCGTGAGGAGGTAGTCGCCGTAGGTCCCGGACCAGTCGTGCACGCTGGCGCCGTCCCAGCGGTCGTCAGCGCCCACGCCCGTGGCGGCCGTCTCCATGCCGGGCACGGGCAGGACCTCGGCGTCCCAACCGGGGTCGAGGAACAACGGGAACGACAGCCGGTCGACGCCGTAGGTGTTGCGCACGCGGTGCGGCGTCGAGCGGTAGCGCCCGCCGGTCATCCGCTCCAGCATGTCGCCGAGGTTCACGACGAAGGACTCCGGGACCGGCGGCGCGCTCACCCAGCCACGCGGGCCCCGCACCTCGAGGCCGCCCGACTCGTCCTGGCCGAGCAACGTGATCAGCCCGTAGTCGGTGTGCTCGCCGACGCTCCACCGCTCGTCGCCGTCGCGGAGGGGCGGGTAGTGGAAGATGCGGAACAGCACGGTGGGGTCGGCGGTGAGGTGGCGGTCGAACCAGTCGCCGGTCGAGCCCGAGGGCCACGGCCATGGCACGGAGCAGCAGCTGGCCGAGGTCGGTGAGCGCCTCCATGTACTCGAGGACCGCGTCGCGGAGCGCCACCGGACGGGCCGGGAACAGGTTCGGGCCGTGCAGCGGGCGAGGATCGCCCTGCGGCAGCTCCTGGCCGAAGTAGATCCCCTCCTTCATGTCGGGCTGGCCCGACGTCAGCTCGCCGCCGACCGGGAACCACCCGCGCCACGCCCGGCCGCCGCGGCTCATGGCGATCGCCGCCTTCTCCTCGTCGTCGAGGGCGAAGAACTCCCGCGCCGAGGCGTCGAGGCCGGTCTGCACCGACGGCGGGATGCCGTGCCCGACGACGTAGAAGAACCCCGTGTCGCGACAAGCGGCGTCGATGTGCCTCGCGACGGCATCGGGGTCCTGCCCGTCGCGCAGCGGCGCCACGTCGATGATCGGGACTCCGTCGATGGCGCTCAGTGTGTCGCGACCAGCCGGGCGAGCGCTCGTCTGTCGACCTTCTCCATCGGCGTGAGGGGCAGGGCGTCGACGACGACCACCTGCTCGGGGCGCTTGAAGGCGGCGAGCCGGCCGGCGGCGTGGGCTCGCAGCGACTCGAGCGTCGGCGGCGGCGTCCCGGGCGCGGCCACGACCACCGCCACGCCGACCTCGCCCCAGGTGTCGTCGGGGCGGGCCACGACGGCCACGGCGGCGACACCGGGGGCTTCGGCGAGGACGGCTTCGACCTCCATGGGGAACACGTTCTCGCCGCCCCGGACGTACATCTCCCGGGCCCGGCCCACGAGGTGCAGACGCCCGGCGTCGTCGACCCAGCCGAGGTCGCCGGTGCGCACGCCGCCGCCGGGGAGCGACGCCGCCGCGGTCGCCTCGGGCGCGTCCCAGTAGCCCGACATCGTCGCGGCCGAGCGGAGGCAGACGTGCCCGACCGCGCCGGGAGCGACCGGCTCGTCGCCGTCGTCCAGCACGATGAGGTCGACTCCCGGCTGGGGACGACCGACGGACACCTCGGCGTCCTCGGGCGGGTCGGTGAAGGCCGTGCCCGTCCCGACCCCGGCCTCGGTGCACGAGTACCGGACGGCGACGGCGGCGCCGAAGCCATCCGCGGGCTGCTCGTACGAGCGCCGGGGTCGACGGACCGCCGCCCATCACGACGGCTTGCACGCACGCCAGATCGAAGGAGGCGAAGGTCGGGTCGGCCAGCATGAGGGCGATCTGGGTGGGGATGCCGCCGAGACCGGCGATGCGCTCCCGGGCCACCACCTCGAGGGCGTCGGCGGGACGCCACCGCTCCAGCACGTGCGTCGTGCCGCCGCGCACGAGCGTGCCCGGCAGCTTCGTCATCGGGCCGAGGTGGGCGAAGGTCGTGCCCGCCAGCTGCGGCCCGCCGCCGCCCCAGGTCCAGCCGGTGTCGACCTGGGTGATCGCCGTCAGCTGGCGGCCCGCGTAGGTCGCCGCCTTGGGGACGCCCGTCGTCCCCGACGTGAACACGACGGCGACCGGTCGATCGGGATCGTCGGTCGGGGGCGAAGGCGTGCCGGCGCCGCGCACCCGCAGCCCGGCGAGGGCGACACCGTCGTGCTCGGCCGCCTCGACCGGCTCGCCTCGGTCACCCCCCACGACGAGGGCGGGGTCGACGGCGTCGAGGCAGGCCGCCTGCTCCGCCGGCGTGAGCCGGGCGTTGATGCCTGCCGTCACGGCGCCGACCTTCGCCGCCGCCGCGTAGACGACCACGAACTCCGGCCAGGGCGGCAGCACCAGGGCCACGACGTCGCCGGCGCCCACCCCGCGCGCCACCAAGCCCGCCGCGACCTCGTCGGAGAGGCGGTCGAGCGCCGAGTAGGTCAGGCGCCAGCCGCTCGGCGCGACGTAGGCCACGGCGTCGCCCCAACGCCGGGCGGCCTCGCGAACGACGCCGGCGAGCATCAGCGGTCGTCGGTTCTCTCGGGCTCAGCGTGCCGAGAACGGCGCGCTCGGTTCCGACGAACGCATGGGGGGGCAGCGGGGGTCGGGCTACGGTCGGCGCCATGCCGGCGGCGACCCGTGAGCTGCGGAGCCAGGGGAAGAAGACGCGGGCGCGCCTGCTCGAGGCGGGGATGCGCGTGCTCGGCGAGCGCGGCTACCAGGCGACCCGCGTCGACGACATCGTCCGGGTCGCCGACACCAGCCACGGGACCTTCTACCTCTACTTCGAGAACAAGGAGGACCTGTTCGCCGCCCTCGCCCACGAGGCCGCCGACGAGATGGCCGCCCTCGCCGACGACCTCGGCCCGATCGGGCCCGGCCCCGACGGCGAAGCGGAGCTGCGGCAGTTCCTCGGCCGCTTCTACGAGACCTACGAGCGCCACGGGCCCGTGATCCGGGCGTGGGCCGAGAACCAGGTGACCGATCCCGCGGTCGTGACCCTCGGCCTCGACACCTTCGGGGGGATCGCCGCCATCCTCGCCGACCGGGTGGCCGAGGCGGGGGGCGAGGCCGCCGACGACGCCCTCGCCACCACGATCCTCCTCGCCACCGTCGAGCGCCTCGTGTACTTCGTGACGTCGCGGCCGCTCGCCCTCGACGCCGAGCCACTGCTCGACGAGCTCGCCGGGATGCTCCACCGCGGCTTCTTCGGCCGGCGTCACACACCGAGCAAGCGCCGTCGAAGCCGACGAGAACCAGCCGCCGGTCCCGTTGACGCACGCGATCCTGGCGTTCGGGACCTGACGCTCGCCGCACTCGCCCCGCAGCTGCTTCACCGCCTCGACGAGCAGGAACATGCCCGCGCATGCCCGGGTGGCAGCACGAAAGGCCGCCGCCGTCGGTGTTCGTCGGCAGGGCACCGCCCAAGCGCAGCCGGCCGTCCTCCACGAACGCCCCGCCCTCGCCCTTGCCGCAGAAGCCGAGCGCCTCGAGCGTCAGCAGCACCATCGACGGTGAAGGCGTCGTAGATCTGGCAGATGTCGACGTCGTCGGGCGTGAGCCCGGCCCGCTCGAACGCCAGCGCGCCCGGAGCGGACGGCCGGCGACTCGGTGAAGTCCGTCCCACTCGCTCATCGTCGTGTGCGACGTGGCCTCGCCCGTGCCGAGCACCCACACCGGCGCCTTGGCGCAGTCGCGGGCCCGCTCCTCGGTCGTGAGCACGACGGCGCCGCCGCCGTCGGACCGGATGCAGCAGTGCAGCGTCGTGAACGGGTCGGCGATCATCGGCGCCGACTGCACGTCGTCGATCGTGATCGGGTCGCGGTAGTAGGCGTCGGGGTTGAAGCCGGCGTTGTAGCGGGCCGACACCGCGATCTCGGCGAGCTGCTCGATCGTCGTGCCGAACTCGTACATGTGCCGGTGGGCGGCCATCGCGTACTTGGCGATGAGCGTGTGGCCGTACGGGGCGTCGAACTGGACCGGGCCCCGGGTGCCGAAGTTGAGGTTGGCGAGGCGGCGGCCCCGCTTGAGGTCGGCGCGCGTCGTCGAGCCGTACACGAGCACGACGACCTCGGCGTGGCCGGCCTGGATGGCGGCGGCGGCGTGCTCGAGCCATGAACTCCCACGTGGCGCCGCCGACGCTGGTGCCGTCGGCCCAGGTCGGACGCAGGCCGAGGTACTCGGCGATCTCGACCGGCGCCAGCAGGCCCATGCCGCACGACGCGAAGCCGTCGACGTCGTCCTTGGTCAGGCCGGCGTCGGCGATGGCCGCGGCTGGCCGCCTGGTGGTGGAGCTGGAACGGCGAGGTGACGTCGACCCGCCCGCAGTCCGACAGGGCGGCGCCGACGATGCGCGACCCGCTTGGTGGGCACGGGCAGCTCAGCCGCCCGAGTTGCAGGCCGCCGGGCCGGCAGCGGAAGATCGACGCGTTCGACGGCGTCGCCGATCTCGGCCGGGTCCCACTTGCGCGGGCCCTTCGGCGTCTTGATCTCGGTGCCGAGCGTCCAGGGGATGTAGTGCGTGATCGCGTCGCCGACGGCCCGGAACACCTGCCCGGTGACGTGCATCGCCTCGTCGGAGGCGAGCCAGGCGACCATCGGGGCGGAGTTGCCGGGGTTGAGCCGGTCGAACTCGCCCTCGCTCGACCTCGTCGGCCTCCGTCACCTGGATCTGGGGCATGGCGGCGGCGACCATGCGGGTGGCGCCGCCGGGCGCGATGGCGTTGGCCCGCACGCCGAAGCGGCCCATCTCGAGTGCGGTGATCGTCGTGAGGGCGGCGATGCCGGCCTTGGCCGCGCCGTAGTTGGCCTGGCCCTTGTTGCCCTGCAGGCCGGCCGAGCTGACGGTGTTGACGATCGCGGCGCGGCGCATGCGGCCCGCCTTCGACTCGGACTGCCAGTAGACGCCGGCGAAGTGGGTCGTGTTGAAGGTGCCCTTGAGGTGGACGCGGAGCACGGAGTCGAACTCGTCCTCGGTCATCTTCACGATCGAGGCGTCGCGGAGGATGCCGGCGTTGTTGACGACGATGTCGAGGGCGCCGAAGGCGTCGATGGCCGCGTTGACGAGGTTCTCGGCGCCGCTCCAGTCGCCGACGTCGTCGTAGTTGGCGACAGCCTCGCCGCCGCGGTCGCGGATGATCTCGACGACCTCCTCGGCCGGCCGCTTGTCGGCTGCCCTCACCGGTGTGCGAGCCGCCGAGGTCGTTGACGACGACCTTGGCGCCCTGGGCCGCCAGCTCGAGCGCCTCGCCCCGTCCGATGCCGCGGCCGGCGCCGCTGACGATCGCCACCTTTCCTTCGAGGAGCCCCTGGCCCGTCCTGCAACCCCATCGGTCCCCCTGTGCTTCAATACCTGACGTCCGTGTCAGTTTCTAGCACCTGGAGGGACAGATGGGCAGTCACCCGCGACGAGGTCGTCGGCCGGTCGACCGGGCGGTCGACGGTCGACCATCGAGCGGGGTCCGGTCACCCAGTTCGCCGAGGCGGTCACCGAGACCAGCCCGATCTACCAGCGGCGCCGACGCGGCCGCCGCCGCCGGCTTCGACGGCATCCCGGTGCCGCCGACCTACTTCTTCTCCGCCGCCGGGCACTGGGGCGCGTTCCCCGAGGCCCAGCCGGCCGACGCGCACGCCCGGCGACCAACCCGACGATGGAGATCATCGGCGGGCTGATGGCGAAGGGCGGCATGGTGCTGCACGGCGAGCAGGAGTTCACCTACCACCGACCGGTCGTCGTGGGCGAGACGCCTGCACGAGCGAGGGCAAGGTCGTCGACCTCTACGAGAAGCCCGCCGGCGAGCGCACGATGACCTTCCTCGTCACCGAGACCGAGTACCGCGACCACGCCGGGCGAGCTCGTGCTCACCGCGAGGATGAACCTGATCCACCGCTCCGTGAAGTCCTCCGACGTCCTAGCGTCGCCGACCATGGCGGGCGACGAGGAGCTGGCCACCGTCCGCCGGCAGCTCGCCGACCTCGAGCAGCTGGCCGACGTCGGTTTCTGGGACTACGGCCTCGCCCCGGCGACGGCGGCGTGGTCCGACGGCCAGTGCCGCCTGTACGGGCTCGAGCCGGGCACCGACGTGCCGTACGAGGCGTGGCTCGAGATGGTCCACCCCGAGGACCGCGACATGATCGAGCGCACCATCGGCGCCGCCATCGAACGGTGCGGCGACTACAGCTTCGACCACCGCTTCCACCGCGCGTCCGACGGCGCGATCCGCTGGACGCGGAGCCGCGGGCGGGTGTTCGCCGGCCCCGAAGGGCGGGCGGCGCGGGTGTTCGGCGTCAGCATCGACACGACCGACGAGCACGGCGCCGCGGCGACGCTCACCGACTTCATCGCCAACGCCGCCCACGAGCTGCGCACGCCGGCGGCCGCCATCGCCCAGGCCGTCCAGGCGCTGGAGTTCGTCGAGGGGGACGATCGGCGTGCGGTCCTCGACGTCCTGCACCGCCAAGCGGCGCGGCTGCGCTCGCTGACCACGAACCTCGTCGACCTCGCCATGGCCGACGCTCGGCCCGTCCGCGTCGTTGCTCGAGCCCGTCGACCTGGCCGCCGCCGTCGCCGAGGCCGCCGTCAACGCCCCGGTGCCCGAGGGCCGCACGCTCGACCTCGGCGGCATACCGGCAGGGCTCTCGGCCCTCGCCGACCGTGCCGCGCTCGACCGGGTGCTGGTGAACCTCCTGACCAACGCCTGGCGCTACGGCGGGCCGACGGTGACGGTGCAGGCGACGGCGTCCGAGGTCGGCACGGTCGAGGTCCGCGTCGCCGACGACGGGCAGGGCGTGCCGGACGGAGGCCAAGCGGTCGCTGTTCCAGCCGTTCCGGCGGGGGCCGCAGCGCCACCCGGAGGCCTCAGGCCTCGGCCTCGCCATCGTCGACCGCCTCGTGCACCGCATGGGTGGGACGGTCCACTACGAGGACGTCCCCGGCGGCGGCGCCGCCTTCGTCATCGACCTCGAGGCCGGCTGAACCGGCGGCGCAGGCGCAGGACGCGCCGGAGCGAGCCATCGGCAGAGTTCACGGCGCCGTCACGATGGGCGGTCGTACGGTTGGCCCGTGCCCCGCCGGACGAAGATCGTCGCCACCATCGGGCCCGCCTGCGACGCCCCTGACGCAGCTCGCCGGCCTGATCCGGGCCGGCGTCGACGTCTGCCGCGCTCGGCCTCGCCCACGGCGACCCGGCGCGTGCACCTCGACCGCATCGCCCGGATCCGGGCCGCCGCCGAGGCCGTCGGGCAAGCCGGTCGCCGGTGCTCGCCGATCTCCCCGGCCCCAAGGTGCGGGCGGCGCCGTTCCCCGACGGCGGCGTGTTCCTCACCGAGGGCGACACCGTCGAGCTCGTCCCCGGCGACCAGCGCCTCGACGGCGGCGATCGCATCGAGGTCGAGTACGACGCCCTGCTCGACGACCTCGCGCCGGGCGACTGCGTCACCCTCGGCGACGGCCTCATCTCCCTCGAGGTCGCAGGACCGCGTCGGCGACGCCGTGGAAGGCGGTCGTGGTCGCCGCCGGGCGGGTGCAGGGCCGGCCCGGCGTCCACCTCCCGTCGGAGAAGCTGCGGCTCTCGACGCCGACCGACGAGGACCTCGACCTGCTCGAGCTCCTGCGCGCCGGCGGCCCCCGAGATCGTCGCCGTCTCCTTCGTCCGTTCCGCCGAGGACGTGCAGCAGGTGCGCGACGTCGCTGGGCGACGACGGGCCGATGCTGCATGGCGAAGATCGAGACCCGCGCCGCGACGCGAGGAGCCTGCCCGCCATCCTCGACGCCGCCGACTCCGTCATGGTCGCCCGCGGCGACCTCGGCATCGACTGCCCGACCGAGGAGGTGCCCCACCTCCAGAAGCGGATCATCCGCACGTGCGTGGCCTGGGGCGTACCGGTCGTGACCGCCACCCAGATGCTCGAGTCGATGGTGCACAGCGCCCTGCCGACGCGGGCCGAGGCGAGCGACGTCGCCAACGCCGTGTTCGACGGCACCGACGCGGTGATGCTCTCGGGCGAGACGGCGATCGGCCACGACCCCGAGCTCGCGGTGCGGACGATGGCCCGCATCGTCGAGCGGGCCGAGGCCGAGGCCGACTACCTCGCGTGGGGCGGGCGCCTCGGCAAGCTGCAACGGGCCGCCGAGGTGCCCGAGTCCCTCGCCATCACCGCCGCCATCACCCACGCCGCCTGGCAGGTCGCCGTCGAGCTCGGCGCCGCCGCCATCCTGTGCTGCACCCGGTCGGGGCTCACGGCGCGGGCCATGGCGCGGTTCCGGCCGCCGTGCCCGCTGATCGGGTTCAGCCCCGACCTGGCGACGGTCCGCCAGCTGGCGCTGTCGTGGGGGGTCACGCCGTCGCCGGTCGACGTGTACGACTCGACCGACGACATGGTGTGGCACGTCGTCGAGCGGGCGGTGCACGCCGGCGTCGCCACGACCGGCGACACCGTCGTCGTGATCGCCGGCGCCCCTGTGCCGACGCAGGCCACCGACGCCGCCGGCGCGTCGAGCGACGTCCTCCGCGTCGTCCGGGTGCGGTAGCGAAGGCTCGAGCGCTCGCCGCCAGTCGCGGGGCGCAGCGAATCCCTACGGGCGTCCAGGGCTCGCGGGCCGAGCCGAGCCACGAGAGGACCTGGCGGCGCGACATCCGGGCCGCGGGGCTGCCACGGCGCCGGCAGCGCGCCTTCGGTCGACGAGGGCGGCCGCCTCCTCCCGGGCGGCGGTCAGCCCGTCGGCGTCGAGCGCGCACCGCACCTCGTCGGGGTCGATGCCGAACAGCCGGGCGGCGTTGCGCCCGAACACCTTGGCCTTGAGCTCCTCGGTCAGGGCCGGGTACCCGAACGCGGCCTGGAACTGCCTCGGTGATCTGGAAGGCCCGGAAGGCCAGGATCTGCGGCTGCGGCGAGCCGTACCAGACGGCATCGGTGCCCCACAGCACGTTGTCCTCGCCGACGTAGCGCAGCAGCTTGCCGACGGCGTGGGCCGCCTCGTCGGGGTCGATCGAGCACCTCCCGCCACGTCGTGCCGAGCTCGGCGTACACGTTGGCGTTCGGGCCGATGCCGTGGTCCTCGAGGGCCCGCACGAGGGTGTCGATGCCCGTGGCGCGGTCGCGGTCGTAGGGCCCCTCGCGGTCTGGATCTCGTAGGCGCCGTGGTAGACGACGAAGGCCATGTCGGGGTAGCGCGCGGCGCAGGGCGACGAGGTCGCGGGGACCGTTGAAGCGGCGGTCGAACTCCAGCAGCGGCAGGCCCTTGTGCCCGCACATGACCCGCACGCCGAGGGCTCGGGCCTGCTCGACCACGGGGATGCCGATGGCGGGGTCGTCGAGGGCGAAGCCCTGCCGGTCGGGTCCCCACGCCGTGTACACCTTGAACGCGGCCACGTCGCCGGTCCCGACCGTCGCCGCCATCTCGTCGAGGCGCATCGACAGGTCGCCGAAGTTGGGCGCGATGACGTCGTGCAGGAGGACCCGGGCGGCGCCCGGCGCGGCGAGCGCTTCCGCCAGGGCGCGGGTCTCCCGCTTCGCCTCCCACGGCAGGGGCGCGTCGAGCGGTCCCGAGTTCGGGACGTCCGACAGCAGGCGCGATCGTCGTGTCGCTGGCGAGGAACAGGTCGTGGAGGTAGGCGGTGCGATCGACGCAGCGGTACGGGTCGGCCTCGACGCAGCCGGCGGGCACGAGGCCGCGGATCATGTCGGCGATGCGGCGGGCGTTGTCGCGCCACGGGCCGTCGGGAACGACGTGATGGGTGTGGACGTCGAAGACGAAGCCGCCCGGCCGGGCGAGGGCCTGCTCGCAGGCGACGACGTCCTCGGGCTCGGGCACCTCGTAGCGGCCGCCGGCCGTCGTCGTGGACGCCGCCGTGGTGCTCGTCGCTCCGGTCGTCGACGATGGCGTCGACGCTCCTTCGCGGCGGCTGCAGGCCGCCAGGTCGAACGTCGACAGGAACGCCGCCACGCCCGGCGCTGGTCTGGAGGAAGCGGCGCCGGTCGACGCCGGCACGCGCGGCGGCGTGCTCGGCGCGGTCGAGGGCGGCCCGCAGGACGAGCCGGTCGTGGGCGCTCGGTGCCGCCGGTACGAACTCGCCGTTGGATGCCGGTCCCGGCCGCAGCGGGATCGGCGGCGGTCGGTCAGGCTCCCGCTCGACCCGGCGCTGCCACTTCCCCCACGGGACGAGCGTAAGCACGACCGAGGCTGCAGCTTCCGCCGACGCGCGGCTCGCGTTTCCTGACGCGCGTGTCAGGTTCGGCGCTACGCCTCCAGCGCATGCCGCCGGAGTACCGGATCGTGTCCGCCGACGCCCACGTGCTCGAGCCGCCGCACATCTGGGAGACCTGGCTCCCGAAGGAGCACCAGGACAAGGCGCCGGTGCTGGCCAAGGACGCCGACGGCGGCGACGGCTGGCTGTTCGCCGGGTCCGCCGAGCCCGACCCGATCGGGCTGGTGACGACGCCGGGCCTGCCGTGGGACCAGTTCCGCTGGACCGGCGTCACCTACGAGCAGGCCCGGCCCGGCTGCTACGACGGCGCCGCGCGGCTCGAGCGACCTCGACATCGACGGCGTCGACGCCGAGATCCTGTTCCCGCCGCAGCGCACCATCGGCCACTTCCTCGGCGACGAGGACGACGACTTCGTGCGGGCCGGCGTCGACGCCTACAACCGACTTCCTCTGGGAGGAGTTCTGCGCGCCCGACCGCGACCGGCTCGTCGGCATGGCGCAGATCGGCTCGACCGGCGTCGACGACGCCGTCGACACGCTGCGCAAGGCCAAGGCGACGGGGCTTCAAGGGCGTCGTCATCTCGTGCTGGCCCTCGGGCGGCGACTCCATCTCCGACGACGACGACCCGTTCTGGGCGGCGGCCGCCGACGAGGGGATGCCGGTCTGCATCCACATCAACCTCATCGGCCGGACCGCCCGCCAGCGCGCGCCGCGCGGCGGCGGCCCAGGCGCGTCGCGCGCCGCTCTACGGCGATCGGCGACAAGGCGTCGAAGGCCAACGCCAAGGCGGTCGGCGGGCTCGCCGGCGTGTTCGCCACGGTGCCGGGCACCATCGGCCAGCTGATCTTCACCGGCGTGTTCGAGCGCTTCCCGGACCTCCACGTCGCGATGATCGAGACGGGCGTCGGCTGGATCCCGCACTTCCTCGAGCAGATGGACGACCGCTACTGGCGCAACCGCTCGTGGGGCAACATCCCGATCACGCGAGCCGCCGTCGCTTCTACTGGTACCGGAACATGTCGGCGACGTTCATCATCGACCGCTGCGGCATCGCCAACCGTCACGGCGTCGGCGTCGACAACATGATGTGGTCGACCGACTACCCGCACCACGGCAACGACTGGCCGTACTGCCGCAAGGTCGATCAACGACGCCATGGCCGACGTGCCCGCCGACGAGAAGCACCAGCATCGTCGCCGGCAACGCCGTGCGCATCTTCGGGCTCGGCCGACCGTGGAACGGGAGGTAGGCGCTGATGGAGCATCGAGGATCTCATCCTCGTGTCGGTCGACGACCACGTCGTCGAGCCGCCGGGCATGTGGGACGACCACCTGGCCGCCGTCGTTCCGCGACGAGGCCCCGAAGCTGGTCACGCAAGGACGACGGCACCGACGTCTGGGACGTACCAGGGCCAGCAGATGCCGAACATCGGGCTCAACGCCGTCGCCGGGCGCCCGCCCGCGGAGTACGGGATCGAGCCGACGTCGTTCGACGACATGCGCGCCCGGCTGCTACGACATCCACCAGCGCGTCCGCGACATGGACGCCAACGGCGTCCTCGGCTCGCTGTGCTTCCCGTCGATGCCGGGCTTCTGCGGGCAGCTGTGGGCCAAGCACCGCGGACAAGGAGTCGCCAAGGCGCTGCTGCAGGCCTACAACGACTGGCACATCGACGAGTGGTGCGGCACCTACCCGGGCCGCTTCATCCCGCTGTCGCTGCCCGCGCTCTGGGACCCGGAGGAGATGGCCGCCGAGGTCCGGCGGGTGGCGGCGAAGGGCTGCCACGCCGTCACGTTCTCGGAGAACCCCGAGAAGCTCGGCTACCCGAGCTTCCACAGCGAGCACTGGGACCCGTTCTGGCAGGCCTGCACCGACGAGGGCACGGTCGTGTGCCTGCACATCGGCTCGTCGTCGTCGCTGGTGATCACGTCGGCCGACGCGCCGATCAACGTGATGATCACGCTGCAGCCGATGAACATCGTGCAGGCCGCCGCCGACCTGCTGTGGTGCCGGGTGCTGCAGCAGTTCCCCGACCTCCGCATCGCGCTGTCGCGAGGGCGGCATCGGCTGGATCCCGTACTTCCTCGAGCGGGCCGACTACGTGTACCAGCACCACAAGGCCTGGACCGGCGCCGACCTCGGCGGCCGGTTGCCGTCCGAGCTGTTCCGCGAGCGGATCGTCACCTGCTTCATCGACGACGCCGTCGGGCTCGAGAACCGCCAGCACCTGAACATCGACATGGTCACCTGGGAGTGCGACTACCCCCACTCCGACTCGACCTGGCCGCAGTCGCCGGAGGCGCTGTGGCCGGCGCTGGCGGGCGTGCCCGACGACGAGATCAACAAGATCACCCACGAGAACGCCATGCGGATCTTCTCCTACGACCCGTTCGCCCACCTCCCGCGGGAGGCGGCACCGTCGCGGGCGCTGCGGGCCCGGGCCACCGACGTCGACGTCGCCGAGCGGGCGGTGACGGGCCGTGCCCCTCGCGATCCGAACGAGCCGCCCATCACCATCCTCACGCTGGCGGCGGCGACCCAGCGCTAGGCGACCATCGGGGAGGACGACGTCGTCGGCCGCCCGTTCGAAGGCGACGGCGACGGCGCCACCGATGCAGATGGCGGCGAGTCGGACCCGGTCGCGGAGTCGCCGACGAAGCGGATCGTCGGGTCGTCGTCGAGCTCACGACCACCACGGCGTACGGGAGCCGCGCCGTACGCCGGAAGCAGCGGCGGGTGGGGGACGGCGAACGACCACACGGTCCCCGTGCCCGCCATCACGTCCCACCGCGCGTCGAGCGCCGCACGACGGGCACATGGGCCGCGGCGGCATCCGGCGCCGGCCGCACGACGCGCACGCCTGCACGCGGAGCTCGCCGGCCGCGCACCCGGCCCAGAACGGCCCGGCCACCGGGTCGTCGACGTCCGGCAGGATCAGTCTCGCTCACCGGTCGACCGTCAGCAACAGCGCGCTGCGTCGGGACGCCTTCGCCGCTCGTGACGAGGCCGACCTCGGCGCCGGCGACCTGGTTCGTCGACTCGCCGCGGAGCTGGCGCAGCCCCTTCGACGATGAGGTTGAACCCGTGGACGTAGGCCTCGCGACATGCCCGCCGCCGCTCGTGTTCGTCGGCAGCCGTCCGCCGAGCTCGCAGGCCGCCGTCGGCGGCGAACGCGAGGCCCTCGCCCCGGCCGCAGAAGCCGTAGCCCTCGAGCGACAGCGGCACGAGCGGGCTGAAGGCGTCGTACAGCTGGGCGACGTCGACGTCGGCCGGGCGACACGTCGGCGCCGGCCACAGCAGCCGGCGGCGCACGCCCACGACGGGCCCGAGCAGCGGGTCCTCGCCGAAGTAGTTCGTCATCGTCTGGTGCTGCTGCGGGATCGACTGGGCGAGCGCGTGCGACGACGACCGGGTCGCGCGCCAGGTCGCGCGCCCGTTCCGACGGCGGTGACGACGACCGCGCCGGCGCCGTCGGACTCGAGGCAGTTGTCGAACAGGCACAGCGGCTCGGAGATCCAGCGCGCGCCCGAGGTAGTCGCTCGAGCGTCAGCGGCTTGGCGTGCATCATCGCCGCCGGGGTTGCGCGTTGGCGTGCTGCCGGACGGCGAGCGCCACCGTCGGCCAGCTGCTCGCGCGTGCCGCCGAACTCGTGCAGGTAGCGGCGGGCCAGCACGGCGATCTCGTCGACCGGCCGCAGCAACCCGAACGGGCGCGTCCACTGCCGGGCGTCGGACAGCCGCCGGTTCACGTTGCGCCCACGGCCGGCCGGCCGCGGCGCCGCGCTTGCGGCTGCGCCAGGCCACCGCGACCGTCGCACTGCCCGGCGGCCACCGCCATGGCCGCCTGCCCGACCACGCCGCAGCCGGCGCCGCCGCCGTAGCCGACCTGGGCGAAGGAGGTGACGTCGCCGAGCCCGAGGTTGCGGGCGATGTCGACCTCCTCGGTCGTCTCGAGCGTGTAGCGAGAACAGCCCGTCGACCTCCGACGGCGCGAGCCCGGCGTCGTCGAGCGCGGCCGGATGGCCTCAGCGCCAGCACCTTCTCGGACTCCGGCGAGCGACTTGGCGAACGCCGTCTGCCCGACCCCGGCGACGGCGACCGCGTCGCTCACCGCAGGACGGCGAGGGCGTCGAGGGCGACGACGCCCTTCGGGCGGACGACGAGCGGGTTGATGTCGAGCTCGGCGAGCGCGGTCGGACTGGTCGAGGGCCAGGCGCTGGACCTGCACGATCGCGTCGACCAGGGCGCGCACGTCGCCCTTCGGCCGGCCCCGGGCGCCCCGCAGCAGCGCCGCGCCCTGGACCTCGTCGATCATGCGCCGGGCTTCGGCGAGGTCGAACGGCGGCACGCGGAACGTCACGTCGCGCAGCACCTCGACGAACACGCCGCCGAGCCCGAACATGACCGTCGGGCCGAACAGCTCGTCGGTGCTCACGCCGACGACGCACTCGGTGCCGCCGTCGACCAGCTCGGACACGAGCACCTCGCCGCCGCGACGCGGCGGCGAGCTCCGCGTAGGCGGCGCGGACCTCCCGCGCCGTCGCCAGCCCGACCCGCACGAGCCCGAGGTCGGACTTGTGGGCGATGGTCGGCCGACGACGCCTTCAGCACGACCGGCAGCCGATCGCCTCGGCGGCCTTCACCGCGTCGCGGGCCGAGGTGACGACCTCCTCCCGGGTCACCGGGATGCCGTAGGCGGCGAGCAGCTGCTTGGACTCGTGCTCGCTCAGCGTCCGTCGCCGGGCGTCGACGGCAGGTCGTCGACCGCGACCGTCCGGCGCCGCGACCGGCGTCGCGAACGGGCTCCGGTAGCGCGGCCAGGAACGCGTGCCAGTCGAGCCAGGCCCGCACGCGCCTGCACGCAGTTGGCGAAGGTGCGGAACGTGATGACCTGCGACGACGACCGCAGGACGCGTGTGGGCCTCCTCGGTGCCGATCGGCGAGCCCCAGATCACGCAGATCGGCTTGTCGGTCGTCTCGGCGACGGCGACGAGGTCGCGGGCGAACGGCATCGACATCGACTGCGAGCGCGCCGGTGATCGGGCACGATGACGCACGCCGACGTTCGGGTCGGCGACGATCGTGTCGAGGATCTTGCGGCCCCGCCAGTCGGACGATCGGCGCGCCGCCGTTGTCGACCGGGTTCGACACCCGCAGGTAGCGTCGGGATCCACTCGTGGAGCGCGGCCTGGCGTCTCGGCGGTCAGGTCGGGCAGGCGCAGGCCCGCCTCGGCGGCCAGGTCGGCCATGTGGGCGCCGGTGCCGCCGGAGATGGCGTACACGCACACGCCGTCGCCGGTCGGCGGCTTGGCGCTCGGGCGAGCATCGGCGCGCGTGTCCTGCAGCTCGTCGAGCCCGTCGACGCGGGTGATCGCCGTACTGGCGGAACACCGCCGACACGACGTCGTCGGCACCGGTGAGGTGGCCGGTGTGGCTCTTGGCCATCGACCGGCCCTCGTCGGTGCGCCCGACCTTGACGCACACGATCGGCACGCCGCGCGCGGCGCGGCGTGGTCGGCGGCGAGCATGAGCGTGCGCCCGTCCTTGAACCCCTCGATGTAGGCGGCGACCACGCCGACCTCGGGCTGGTCGGCGAACCAGGCGGCGAAGTCGGCGAACTCGAGGTCGACCTCGTTGCCGCGTCGGCGCCCAGTAGCCGAGGGCGATGCCGAGGTCCTGGGCCTGGAAGATCGGGCGGCCCTGGTGGCCCGACTGGGTGATGAGCGCGATCCGCGGCCCGTCGAGGTCGTCGCGGAAGATCTCGAACGCGTTGAGGTTGGTGTTCGGGCCCGAGCAGCCGCGTCGGCGAGGCGTTGACGAGCTCGGCCAGCTCGCGCCTGCCGGGCCTCGCCCTCGGCGCCGACCTCGGCGAAGCCGGCGGCGAAGATCGACGGCGAAGCGCGGCGCCTTCGCCTGCACGGTCTCGGAACGCCTCGACGGCGTCGCCGGTGAGGATGACGGCGAGGTCGACGTGTCGGCCGGCACGTCGTCGACGCGGCGGTGGCACGGCAGGCCGTCGACGGTGTCGCGGTTGGGGTTGACGTAGTGCACGTCGGCGCCCTTCGCCGCGGCCCACGCCCGCAGCTTGCGCGTCATCGCCGCCGTGGGCTTGCCGGCGCTGTCGGACGCGCCCAGGACCAGCACCGACCGGGGCGGAAGAACCGATCGAGGTCGAGGGCGCGCAGCTCGACCGGGCGCCCGGACACGTCGAGGGTCACGGGCGAACGTTACCTGACACGCGTGTCAGGTTTGCCGAGACGCCAGCCAGCGCGCTTCGGCCTCGCCCAACGGCGTCGACGGCGGGCCGTCGACGAACGGCCACAGCTCCTCGGCGATGCGGCGCCAGTTGCGGGTGGCGTTGAGCTCGCCGAGGACGGCGAGCAGGCCGAGGTTGATGCGCTGGAGGATCACGAACGACGGCGGGACGTTGAGGTGGCGCTGCACCTCGGCGAACTCGGTCGACGGGTCGAAGTAGCGGCGGACCGCCTCCGAGGACCACGCCGGCGTGATCGTCGCCACCCGGTCCTCCCGCACGAACTCGTAGAAGTGGCCGAAGTACTCCTCGAGGGCGTCGTCGTCGACATCGGCGCCGGGCTGCAGGAACCCCGACCGGTGCGCCGCCTCGCGGAAGGCGGCGCGGTCGGGGTGCACGACGGCGTGGATCAGCATGTCGGCGAGGGGCTGGAGCTCGCCGGGCTGGAAGCGCTTCACGAGACCGAAGTCGAGGAACGTGACCTGGCCGCCCGGGTGGAACAGGTAGTTGCCCGGGTGCGGGTCGCCGTTGAAGGCCTGGAGCCGCCAGAGGCTGCGGAACACGAAGCGGTAGATCGCCTCGGCGGCGACGTCGCGCTCGTCCTGGCTCCACGTCCGGAGCACGTCGAAGCGGGCGCCGTCGGCGAGCTCGGTCGTGAGCACGCGATCGCCGCTGCGCTCGGCGACGACGGCCGGGACGTGGATGAAGGGGTGGTCGTGGTAGGCGTCGACGAACAGCTGCTGGTTCTGCGCCTCCATCCGGTAGTCGAGCTCCTCGAAGAGGCGGGCGCGCAGCTCGGCGACGATCGGCGCCGGCTCGAGCCCGGGGAAGATCATGGCGACGACCTGGATGAGCAGACCGGCGTTGTCGAGGTCGGTCTTGATGGCCCGGTCGACGCCGGGGTACTGCACCTTCACGGCGACCTGGCGGCCGTCGGCCAGGGTCGCCCGGTGGACCTGACCGATGGAGGCGGCGGCGATCGGGGCGGGCTCCCAGTCGGCGAAGAGGGAGTCGAGGGGCCGGCCGAGGTCGGCCTCGACGGTCTCGGCCGCGAGTTCGGCGCTCATCGCCGGGGCGTCGGCCTGGAGCTGGGCCAGGGCGTCGCGGATGGGCTCGGGCAGGCCCTGGTCGAGGTAGCTCGCCATCTGGCCGAGCTTCATGAGCGCGCCCTTCATGTTCCCGAGCACCTCGGCCACCTGCTCGGCCGTGCGCAGTTGGAACTCGGCGTCGAGCTCGTCGCGCCGCTCGGGCGAGGCCAGGCTGCGACGGGCCTCTGTGCACGGCGAGGCCCGACGCCGCCGTCGTGCCCATGCGGGCCATCTCGATGGTGCGGCCGGCCCGGGTCGCGGTGGAGACCGGCCCGGTGGCGTCGCGTCGCTCACCGGCGCGCTTCACCGCCAGGTAGCCCGCGGTCGCCGCGCCGAGCAGGGCGAGCAGACCGGCGACCCGTTTGGCCTTCACGGGAGCGGGACCGTAGTGCTCGACGGAACTTGACCAATCGGTCTAGTTTCGTCCTGTGCTGCGCTCCGCTGACGACATCGACCTGTCCGCCGTCGAGTTCTGGCTCCTGCCCGAGGACGAGCGGGATGCCGCCTTCGCCCTCCTCCGGCGGGAGCAAGCCGGTCGCCTTCTTCGAGGAGGCCGAGTTCGAGGAGCTTCCCCGGCGGGCCGGGCTACTGGAGCGCTCACGAAGTACGACGACGTCGTGTTCGTGTCGACGGCACCCCGACCTGTTCATCTCGGGCAACGGCGTCAACATCCCGGACTTCCCGGCGGAGATCAACGAGCTCCTCGGCTCGATGATCAACATGGACGCGCCCCGGCACACGAAGCTGCGCCTCCTCGTCAACAAGGGCTTCACGCCGCGGATGGTCGCCCGCATCGAGGAGTACGTCCACGACATCGCCAAGGAGGTCGTCCTCGAGGTGGCGGCGAAGGGCTCGTGCGACTTCGTCACCGAGGTCGCCGCCCCGATGCCGCTGCGGATCATCTGCGACATGATGGGCATCCCCCGCGAGGACAACGAGTACATCTTCGACCAGACCAACCACCTGCTCGGCGGGCTCGACCCCGAGTACAACCAGTCGGTCGACGAGCTGATGATGGGCGGCTGGAACATGTGGAACTACGCCCAGGAGCTGGGCGCGAAGCGGCTGGCCGACCCGAAGGACGACATCACTCAGCGCCCTGATGAAAGCCGAGGTCGACGGCCAGCGACTCACCGCGTCGGAGTTCGGCTCCTTCTTCGTGCTGCTGTGCACCGCGGGCAACGAGACGACCCGCAACGCCATCGCCCACGGGCTGTGGCAGCTGACCCGGCATCCCGAGCAGAGGCAGCTCCTGGTCGACGACCCGGCGACGCACATGGTGAACGCGGTGGAGGAGATCGTGCGCTACAGCACGCCGGTGATCCACTTCCGCCGCACCACGACCGCGGACGTCGAGCTGCCCTCGGGCCGCCACGCCTTCAAGGCCGGTGAGAAGGTCGTGCTCTGGTACAACTCGGCGAACCGCGACGAGGACGCCTTCGACGAGCCCGACCGCTTCGACATCACGCGGTCACCGAACGAGCACGTCGGCTTCGGCGCCGGCGGCCCGCACTTCTGCCTCGGCGCCAACCTCGCCCGCCGCGAGATCCGGGTGCTGTTCGAGGAGCTCTTCCGCGTGCTGCCCGACATCCACACCGTGAGCGATCCCGACTGGCTCCAGTCGAACTTCATCCACGGCATCAAGCACCTGCAGGCCGAGTTCACGCCGAACGGGCAGGTCAGCGCCGATATCGAGCGCTAGCTGACAACCCGTGTGACACGCCCGTGACACGCGGCGTCGCGGTCGAACGCCGAGGCCGAAGTGAAGAATCCCAATCCAGAACCCGATTCGCAGCCCGAAATCGATGTCACAACCCGCCAGGTCGCACCGACATCTGCCTCCCGAACGAGCTGCGCAAGGACACAAGCGCAGCTCGGGAGGGGATGCCCGCGCCGAACACCTAGGCCCCGGACTCACGCGGATGTCCTGGGGGATTTCGAGATGAGGGGCAGAACCGCATGCCCACCCGCGCGTTTTGTGAGAGGACGAACACCAGTGGTACTGGTGGTCGGCTACGGTCATAGGAATGACCTGCTCAGACCACAGATCCGAGTAATGACGTACAGTCGTTTCCGTCGGATGAGCCGGTAGACGATGCGGGACCCAAGTCTTCACCGGCTCGTCGGCGACGTTGTCGCAGCGACGGCCGTGACAATCGACCTCCTCTTGGCTAAGCGCCGGGCCAAAGCTGCGGCCGCGACCCGGCCTGGCCGCTACCCGGTGCAGCGGGTCGTCTTGACCGACGGTGCCGGTGGCCGAGCGATCGCCTCGTACCTCTCGGAGCGCAGGTTCGGGATCTGCACCCACCGGATCGCCCAGGGCGTGCTCGACCTGCCGTCGACCTTCGCGGAGTACCGCCGTGGGCGCCATCGTCAGGCGATGCGAACGAACGTGACGCGTGCGACGGAGCAGGGCTACTCGTGTCGTCGCCTCGAAGCCCTCGAGGATCGCCACGCCTATATGGATCTCGTTGATCCCGAGCTCGCCGATGCCTGGAGGCGGGAGCAGGTCCTCGCCAAGCCCGAGGCCGACTGTTGGATCGCGCTCGATGCCGGCGGCTCGCCCGTCGGGCTCGCCGTCGTCGGCATCGACGCTGAAACTGCCATGATCTGGTCGCTTGCGGCGACGGAGCACCTGCCGAGGTGGCTGCTCCACGCCGTCGTGATCGAGGCGCTCATCGAGTCAGGGGTGCGCGTCGTCCTGGTCGCCGACCGGATGTCCCCCGTCCTCCCGTCCGGTCAGCGCTACTTCCAGCGACTGCTCGGCTACCACGTCGCCCACCTCGCACCGACCCTCGTCGAGGGAGCGTTCTCGGCTGGCCGCCGTGCGGGTGCGCCGGCTCGAGTTCAACGTCCGTGACAGTGGGGGTGTGACGACCGGTTGCCCTTCGTGTGGGGCCACCCCCGTCAGCCTCGCCGTGCAGCAGCGACCACGACAGGGCATGCCGGTGCGACGCCACGGGCGGGAGTGGCGTCGCACCGACGCCCAAACCCCGCGGTCGAGCGGTGGTGCCTCAGCCCCGGGGCGATCTGGACGATGCGCCTGCCGGGGGCTGGTGGCTCAACCATCGGCCGTTTCGTCGACCCTACGCCTGATGAGTGAACCGTGCGCTCGAAACACCACAACGCCAGTGAGGGGTCGTGGCCCTGTGATGGTGGCCACGACCCCCGCGCTCCCCACTGACCCGCCAGGACGGGCACAGCTCCGCTCGCTGCTGAACGAGACTGCACTCTGGGGCGGTATGAGCAGGGTCTGGGCCGGGCCGCCAGCCGGATGCGGACCGTAGCTTTCTTGAGGATCCTCGCACAGGGCTCGACGCGAGAATCTCGCCCTCCCATCACCGGCAGCGCCCGCGAGACCTGACAGAGTGCCGGGCATGACGATCATGGCAATCTGGATGGGAGTCTTCGCGCTCGGGCTGTTCGTCACCGCGATCGTGAGCATCAGCAAGGGACGGTTCGGACGCGCCGCGGGTTCGCAGTCCTCGCCTTCGCCATCGGCGGTGTCTCTGGCGCGTTCGCGGCAGCCGCCTGACCCCGGGAGCGCAAACCGGCGCTCACCCGAAGGCGAGGGCCGGGGGGAAGACGCAACTAAGCGGCGGCGGGTGGCGCGAATTCGACGGTCGGAGTGACGTCGAGTTGGCGGTGGATGTGGAGGAGGGCGACGCCGATGAGGATCAGCACGATGCCGACGCCGAACGCGAAGACGGCGACGCCGAAGGCGACGACCGAGGTGAACAGGGAGGAGCGCAGGAACGAGGCGGTCATGACGGTCTCCCGTCGTGGGTCGTCCTGGGGCAGCTCGGCGTAGGTGAGCCCGTCGCTGGCTTCGAGGGCGTGGCGTTCGATGGTGTTCGCTTCGGCGTAGGCGGTGAACGGGCCGTCGACGGGGTCGCCGGCGAAGTTGTCGGCGTCGTCGGAGACGGTGATGTTCTCGTCGGCCAGTTGATCACGGACGACGAACCAGGTGACGAAACCGGCGACGCTCAGCACCGCCCCCGCGACGATGACGAGGATGGCCAGGACTCGAACGGACTTCGCAGCGCGTGGTGAGGAAGTCGTCGTCATGTGTGCCCCCGATCAGGCGGTGTCGTGCGCCGGTGGGGCCGGCGTCGCCGAACAGTACCGAGTCAGGTCGCGACGATGAGGGCAATGATCCCGATCACGACGACGACGGCGACGAGGATGGCCATGATCCCGTAGCCGGCGCCGCGACGGCGCGACGGATCGGAGGAGAACGGGTGGAGGGCCTCCGCGCGCCGTTCGTGGAGCTCGCGCTCGATGGCAGGGCGGGTCCCGACCTTCGGAAGGTGGCTCCGCCCTTTGCGCTTCATGCCTGACGAGCCCATGCGGCGATGGTAGGCGACGATCGCCGATCGGCCGGAGGCGTGGCCGGCTGAGGCGGACGACTCGCCTTCCTAGGGCTTCTGCTCGACGGCCTCGCAGAACGCCTTGAAGACCTCGCCCACAGTGCGGTTCTCGTTGAGGAGCTCGCCGGTCCAGAAGACCAGTCCCGCCTGGTCGGCCTCCCGTTGGGCGACCTTGCGGAACCAGTCCTCGATGGTGGCCGTAGCGGTGCTGGCGTCGACGGTGACCTTCGGTGCCACGTCTTCCTCCTCGGTGTCGCCGATCTCGATCTCGCCGGTGAGCCCGGCGGCGATCAGCTGCTCGATCGGGCCGAGCAGGTCGCCGTGGTAGCTCATGTCGATCTTGCGCCTGGTCCACTCGCGATGGTGCTTGACGCGGGTCCGGGGGTTCCAGCCGAAGTGCGCGCAGACGGCGGCGGCAGCGACGATCGTCGCGTGGATCTGGCCCGGCTGGTACTCCTCGCCCGTGCCGGTGTTGGCGACCTCGACGTCGAGGAAGAAGGGCGTGCCGTCCTTGCGGGAGCCTGGGATCTCCTCGCGGTCGTCGGGGGCGGGAGCGAAGGTGTCGTTGCGGACCGCCGCCAGCACCCTCGGGTCGCCCGTTCCGGAGTCGTGGGCCCGGCCGAGGGCGGTCACGATGATCGTCGACCGGTCCGGGTCCTCGTTCCGGGGCACGTGGAGGTTGGCGAGCGGCCCGGCCAGATCGGGCCGGCCCTCGTGGATCCTCCTCGTCGTCACCTCCCGGAGCTGGCCGGCACCGGAGACGTCGTGGTGGAGCATGAAGCCGGCGAGGTCCAGCATGCCGGGGAGGCTGTCGACGATGTCGACGACGAGCTCGACGTCATGGCGCTCGCACCACGGAGCGAGGATCGACGGAAGATCGACCTCCCTCACGTGCGTCTCGGGCACGACCGGACCCTACGCCGTCAGGTTCGGAGACGCTTGACGTGGCCGGTCGACGCGTCGACCTCCACCCCTTCGGCGCGGAGGCGCCTCGCCTGCTCGGCTTCGTGGTCGGGGACGAGGCGTCCCGACGCGTTCACGACGCGCCACCACGGGAGCGTCGCATCGTCGCCGCGGGCGAGCAGCGCCCCGACGGCGCGGCTGAGCCCCGGGTAACCGGCCTCGAGCGCGACCTCGCCGTAGGTCACGACATCGCCCTTCGGGACGGCGCGGAGGACGCGCTTCACGGCCGCCTCGAACGCCGAGCCGGGGCCGGTCGCCGTCACGACGCGACGCGGGCGACCGCCTCGACGCCGATCTCGGCTTCGGTCTTCTCGGCGGCGTCGAGGGGCTGACCGCATACGGGGACCGGGAGGGTCCGGCCGGCGACGGCGTGCCCTGTCCAGGCGACGTGCTCACCGCTCGGCGAGATGGCCTCGAGGCGGACGACCCCGCGGTCGTCGACGCTGCCGCGGCGTCGCCACTCGAGCCACTCCCAGCCGACCTCGCCGAAGGCCGCCCGCTCGAGCGCCTGCACGGCGGCGGGGCCGACGCCGGCGCAGCCGCGGTAGCGGGGGAGGAGGTCGTCGAGCGGACCGTGTCGGGCGACCACGCGGCGCAGCGCATCGGCATCGAGGTAGGCCCACACCGTCCCCTGGGGGAGCACGATCCCCGTCGGCGCGAAGCGGTGCCCTCCCGTGTGGCTCGTGCGCCAGAGGCGCGCCGTGCCGCCGAAGCGTGCCGGGTCGCTCCACAGCTCGTTGGCGAGCGCCGTGCCCTGCGAGCCGCAGCAGACGTCGCGCTTGCCGTGGGTGCAGACGAGCACGTCGTCGGTCACGGCGTCACGGGCACCCTCGTGGTCGCCCTCGCCCGTGGTGGCCAGCGACACGGCGGTGTCGACGAGGCGGTTGGCGGGCACGATGCGTTCGACCCGCTCGTACCCGGCGAACCAGACCGGGTCGGGCCGGCGGTACAGGATCGCCCGTCGGGCCTCCTGGTCGGCGAACAGCGGTACGAGTCCCTGGAGCCGCACGTCGGCCGCCTGGCAGGCGGCGACGACCGGTGCGAGCTCGGGGACGTCGCCGATGTCCTTCGGCCACGGCCGCGGCCACTCGACCAGGAGGAACCCCGCGTAGGAACCCGCCGTCCCGATCGGCTCGACGCCTTCGGCGCGGGCCCAGGCGGCACAGCGCGGTCCCTCAGGCATCGGGGTCGAGCATGGCACGCAGCGCAGCGCGGTCGAGCTTGTCCATCGTCGTGAGCGGGAGCTCGTCGACGACGACGACCGCATCGGGGAGCTTGTAGCCGGCGAGGCGATCGGCCGCGAAGTCGCGGAGCTGCTCGGTCGTCGGCGCCGCGCCGGCGGGCACGACCACGGCGACGCCGCGCTCGCCCAGCACCGGGTCGGGCCGCGGGACGACGGCCACGGCCCGGACCGCGGGGTGGTCGAGGAGCACGGACTCGACCTCGAGCGGATGCACGTTGTAGCCGCCGCGGATGTACATGTCGGTGGCCCGACCCGTGATCCGGAGCCGGCCCTCGGCGTCGAGCTCGCCGAGATCACCGGTGCGGAGCCAGCCGTCGGTCGTGAACACGGCGGCCGTCCGCGCTGGATCGCGCCAGTAGCCGTCCATCACGGCGGGCGACCGCAACTGGATCTCGCCCGTGCTCGCCTCGATCCGCACCTCGACGCCGGGCCGCGGCCGGCCGCAGGTGTGCAGCGCCTCCTCGTCGCCGGCGTCGAAGGCCGTGCCGGTGCCGCAGCCGCCCGACTCCGTCGACGAGTAGCGGATCGAATAGGCAGCGCCGAAGCGGCGGCGGGCCTCGTCGACGAGCGCCGGGGGCGAGGGGCCGGCCCCGACCACGATGGTTCGGACGGCGGAGAGATCGTGCGAATCGAAGTCGGGCACGGCCAGCAGGAGCCCGATCTGGGCGGCGACACCGCCGATCGCTGCCATCCGCTCGTCGGCGATCACTCGGAGGGCCTCGGCGGCCCGCCAGCGCCGGAGGACGTGCAACGTCGTCCCGGCGCGGAGGTACCACGACAGCTTCGTCGACACGCCGATGTGGCAGAACTGCGTCGAGACGAGCATGGGTCCCCCGGTGCCCCAGGCATCGGCACCGGCGCCGAGGTCGATGGCGCGGATGGCGTCGAGGTGCCGCTCCCGGAACGTGGCGCCCTTCGGCTCACCGGCGGTGCCGGACGTGAAGACGACGGCGGCGACGCGATCGGGGTCCGCCGGGAGCAACGGCGGCGGCGGTCCGGGATCCGGCAGCGTGTCGGGCGTCAGCACGAGGTCGGGCTGGAGCCGATCGAGCACCGCCGCCCGCTCGGGTCGTGTCAGTCGCGGGTTGATCCCGGCGGCGACCCCTCCGATCCACGCCACGGCGGCATGGGCGGCGATCCAGCTCGCGTCGGACGGCAGGTCGAGCGCCACGACGGCGCCCTCACCGAAGCCCGCGGCGACCAGCCCGCCGGCGAGGGCTCCGGCCTGTCGCGTCAGCTGGGCATAGGTGACGCGCGACCCGGCGACGTGCGCCACCGCCACCCGCTCACCGAACCGCCCCGCCGCGCCGACCAACGTCCGCGCCACGACGGTCACCGTCGAGCCCTCAGGGTTCGAGGTCGAGGCTCAGCATGCGGATGGCGTTGCCGCGCATCAGCTTGCGGATCACCTCGGGCGACAGCCCCTCGGTCAGCTCCCGCGCCACCTTCAGCGTGTCGGGCCACGTGGAGTCGGTGTGGGGGTAGTCCGTCTCGAAGGTCGTGTTGTCGACGCCGACCACGTCGATGCTGGCGACGCCGTGGCGGTCGCGGAAGAAGCAGCCGTAGATCTGGCGGTAGTAGTAGGTGCTCGGCGGCTCGGGGATCAGGTCGCGCACGCCGCCCCAGGCCCGGTGCTCCTGCCACACCGTGTCGGCCCGCTCGAGGATGTAGGGGATCCACCCGATCTGGCCCTCGCTGTAGGCCAGGCGCAGCTCGGGGAAGCGGACGAGCACGCCGGAGAACAGGAAGTCGCTCATCGACGCCATGGCGTTGTTGAACGACAGCGTCGCTGCGACTGCCGGGGGCGCGTCGGCGGACGTCGCCGGCATGCGGGAGCTCGACCCGATGTGCATGCTCACGACCGTCTCGGTCTGGGCGCAGGCCGCGAAGAACGGGTCCCAGAAGCCGGAGTGGATCGACGGCAGACCGAGGTGCGCCGGGATCTCCGAGAAGCAGACGGCGTGGACGCCGCGCTCGGCGTTGCGGCGCACCTCGTCGGCGGCGAGCTCGGCGTCCCACAGCGGGATGATCGCGAGCGGGACGAGGCGGCCGCCGGAGTCACCGCACCACTCCTCGACCATCCAGTCGTTGTACGCCCGGATGCAGGCGAGCCCGAGCTCACGGTCCTTGGCCTCGGTGAACGTCTGTCCGCAGAACCGCGGGAAGGTCGGGAAGCACAGCGAAGCCTCGACGTGGTTGAGGTCCATGTCGTCGAGCCGGGCCTTGGGCTCGTAGCAGCCAGGCCGCATCTCGTCGTAGGTGATGGGTGACATGGACATGTCGTCGCGGTCGAAGCCGACGGCGGCCACGTGGCGCTTGTGGATGTAGACGAGGTCCTCGAACACCCAGCAGTCGGCTTCGGGGCCGTCGGGGTCGAAGGTCTGCTCGTACTGCCCGCCGCCGACGTGCTTCATCGAACCGACGCCGCGGCGCTCGACCCGGGGGCCGGCCGCGCGGTGCTTCTCGGGCAGCCAGCGGTCCCACACGTGCGCGGGCTCGACGACGTGGTCGTCGACGCTCACGATGCGGGGGAAGTCGACCTGGTCGTCGACGGCCATGATCAGCCCTCCTGACAGAGCATCAGATCGTAACCTGACACACCGTCAGAAACCACACGGGAGGCAGCCGGTGCAGTTCGCCATCACCCTCGGGCAACTCAACCCGCGGGCGTGGGATGAGGCGGCCGTCCTCGCCGACGACCTCGGGTTCGAGTCGTTGTGGCTGCCCGAGCACCTCGTCTTCCCCGACGAGATCCGGGGCCAGCTGATCCCCGGCGAGGAGCACCCGCCGGTGCCACCGTCGACGCCTGTCTTCGACGCCTGCGCCTACCTCTCGTACCTCGCGGCCCGCACCGAGCACATCCGCCTCGGCACGTTCGTGTACCTGCTCGGCATCCGGCACCCGTTCATCGGGGCTCGGGCCTTCGCCACGCTCGACGTCGTGTCGGCCGGCCGGGCGATCTGCGGGGTCGGCGCGGGGTGGCTCGTGACCGAGTGGGAGGCGGTGGGTCTCGATCCGCGGACGCGAGGGGCGAGGCTCGACGAGCACATCGACATCTGCCGGCGGCTGTGGACCGAGGACGTCGTCGAGCACCACGGCGAGCACGTGAGCTTCCCGCCCGTGTGGTTCGAGCCCAAGCCGGTGCAGGGCTCCGTCCCGATCCACGTCGGCGGCGAGTCGGAGCGGGCCCTGCGGCGCGCGGCGACGACCGGTGACGGGTGGATCGGCATGTCGCACACGCCCGAGTCCGCCGGACGGCAGGTCGCCCGGCTCCGGGCGCTGTGCGAGGAGGCCGGCCGGGGTCCCGAGGCCGTCGAGGTCACGTGCATGGGCGCCTGCGACGGCCCCGGCGACGTCGCCGCGTGGGAGGCGGCCGGGGTCGACCGGCTGATCGTCGTGCCGTGGCGCCGCACGTCCGACGCCGTCGCCGGCCTCAGGGCGTTCGCGGCGACGCACCTCGCCTGAACGGGGCGTGGAAGCCCTGGCCGCGATGCTCGTCGAGGGTCGGGCGCCGCCGGCGGAGGACCGGATCGGACTCCGGGCAGGCGCAGCACCGAGCCGAGGGCGAGCGTGCCGTCGCCGTCCTCGACGACGGTGCCGCGAGCCCGGAGGTGCGGGAGCACCGCCGCCTCCTCGTGGGACAGCACCGGCGCCACCGGGACATCGGCGGCGAGGAGCGTCGCCACCAGTGGATCCCGTTCGTGCGGCGCCAGCGCGGCGGCGAGCACGGGGCGGAGCTCGGCCGTCCGCGCCTGGCGCTCCGCGAAGCCGACGGCGGCGAGGTCGCCGAGCCCGACGACACGGCACAGCGCCGACCAGAAGCGGTCCTCGGTCGTGATGCCGAGCGCCACCCAGCCATCGGCGACGGCGAACACGCCGTAGGAGCAGAGCCCGGTGCCCTCGTCCGACCGGTCCGAGCCCTCCGACGCGCTCGACGGCGCTCGAGGCGTTGACGCCCGGCAGGCCGGCCCAGGTGGTGAGGACATCGGTCATGGCGAGGTCGACATGACCGCCCTCGCCGGTGCGGAGCCACCGGACCCACCCGGCCACGGCGGCGAGGGCGGCGGCGGTGCCGGCGGCCAGGTCGGCGGCGGGGAAGGCGGGCTCGACCGGCCCGCCGGCGCCGCGGCGCCAGAGCGCGCCCGACCACGCCAGGTAGTTGACGTCGTGGCCGGGAGCGTGGGCGAGCGGTCCGTCGGTCCCGAAGCCCGACACCGACACGTACACGATCCCGGGCTGCACCGCTCGCAGCGCCTCGTACCCGACGCCCAGCCGGTCGGCGACCCCGGGACGGAAGCCGTCGAGGACGACGTGCGCGGTGGCGGCGAGCTCTCGGCACGCCGTGCGGTCCTCGACCACCTTGAGGTCGAGCACCCGGCTGCGCTTCCCCGCGGCGAGCTCCCGGAACAGGTGGGGGTAGGCGCGCATCGGGTCGCCGCCGGGCGGCTCGACCTTGACGACATCGGCCCCGAGGTCGGCGAGCAGGCGGCCGGCATGGGGTCCCGGGCGCCACGGGGCCAGCTCGAGCACGTTGCAGCCGTCGAGGGGCAGCACCGGCCGGACCCTAGAAGGCCGCGCCAGGATGGCGCCCACGGGCCGCACATGGTCGGGCACGACAGGAATCCATGTGAGCGGAGGCGCCAGGACGGCGCCGGAGCGAACCAGCAGGCAACGTTCCCTAGAAGGCCGCGCCAGGATGGCGCCCGAGCGAACCGGCGGGCGAGGTTCACTAGGTTCCCTGGCCATGCCGCCGGTCGATCTCGCGGAGCTGGTGGCGCCGGGACGCTGCGCCCTCGTCACCCAGGAGTGCCAGGTGGGCGTGATCGGTGAGCGTCGCCGTGCTCCGCGAGCTCGCCGACGAGGCGACCGCGAGGCGGTGCCCGAACATGGTCCGACTCGCCACCGCCGCCCGCGCCGCCGGCGTGCCGGTCGTGCACTGCCTCGCCGTGCGGCGACCCGACGACCTCGGCTCGAACCAGCAACGCCCGCCTGTTCCACGCCACCCGGAAGCTCGGCATCCACCTCGCGCCGGGCAGCGCCGGTGCGGCCTTGCTCCCGGAGCTCGGTCCCGAGCCGACCGACCTCGTGCTTCCAGCGCTTCCACGGGATCGGCCCGATGGGCGGCACCGACCTCGATGCCGTGCTGCGCAACCTCGGCGTCCGACGATCGTCGGCGTCGGCGTGTCGGTGAACGTCGCCATCACCAACTTCGTGATGGACGCCGTGAACGCCGGGCTACCGTTCGTGCTGGCCCGCGACGCGGTGGCGGGGGTGCCGAAGGACTACGCCGACGCCGTCATCGACAACACGCTCTGCGCTGCTGGCCACGGTCACCACCACCGACGAGCTGCTGGCCGTCTGGTAGGCGCGAGTGTCGGTCGCCTGACCTGGTACCGGGTGACCTGACACACCGTCACCTACGCTGGTTTGGCGATGGCGGCCACCGCGGAGGACCTGGATCTCGGGCGGCCGACGGGCGGGTGCCGGGCCGGCGCGGCCGGGCCACCCGCCAGCGGCTCCTCGAGTGCACCGCCGACATGCTCGGCAGGCCGGCTCCTACCGCGACCTCAAGGTGATCGACATCGCCCGCGAGGCGGGGACGTCGCCGGCGACCTTCTACCAGTACTTCGCCGACGTCGAGGCGGCGATCCTCGTGCTCGCCGAGGAGATGGCGGTCGACGCCGCCCGGCTGCCCGCGATCGTCGGCGCAGGCTCGTGGAAGGGCACGGGCGGGCTACGAGCGGGCCGAGGAGCTCGTCGACGGCATGCTCGACTTCTGGGAGGCGCACCGCGCGCGTGCTCCGGGTCGTCGACCTGGCCACCGAGGAGGGCGACCAGCGCTTCCGCCAGATCCGCACCCGGTTCGCTCGCCGAGCTCACCGACGCGCTGGCGGACGGTCTACGTCGGCTTCCAGGACGAGGGGCGGCACCCGCAGCGACCTCGACCCGCGGGCCGTCGCCGGCTCCGCTCGTCGCCATGCTCGCCCACGTCGCCCAGCACCGCTACGGCTTCGAGTTCTGGGGCATCAAGACCGCCGACGTCCGCGACGCCGATGGCCCGGCAGGTCTACTGGGGCGATCACCGGCCAGAAACCTCCCGGCTGAGAGGTCCGGTTCACACCGCATCGGTACGGTGCTCGGCGACATGGCGCTACCGATGAGCCTCCGCCGGCCGACGACGACCGACCCGCCACGTCGCCCACGACCTCGTCTTCAACCTGCGCGACCTCGGCGGCTACCGCGACCACCGACGGGCGCACGACGAGGTGGGGGACGGTCTTCCGGGGCGACGGCGCTCCACCGGCTCGCGGCCGACGACTGCGCCGCGCTCGGGCTCCGCACCGTCCTCGACCTCCGCACCGAGCACGAGATCACCGAGCGGGGCCGCGCTCGAGGTCGACGGCGTCGCACTGGCACCACCTGCCCGTGCTCCGCACCACGTGGGAGCCCGAGTGGTCGACCGACGGCATCGACCCCCGAGCGGTTCCTCGCCGACCGCTACCTCGTCGATGCTCGACGAGGGCGCCGACGCCCTGGCGCCGGCCCTCCGCGTGCTGGCCGACCCGAGCGCCGTGCCGGCGGTGTTCCACTGCGCCGCCGGCAAGGACCGCACCGGCGTGCTCGCCGCGCTCGTGCTCTCGTCTCCTCGGCGTCGACGACGACACCATCGCCGCCGACTACGGCCTGTCGCGGCTCGGCATGGACCGGCTGGTCGAGTGGCTCCGGCAGACCTACCCCGAGCGGCTCGACACCATGGCCGACCAGCCCGCGGCGTTCCTCGACGCGCCCGACCGGCGCCATGCACGCTGTTCCTCGCCGACCTGCGCGCAGCGCCACGGCTCGGTCGAGGGCTACGCGGCGTCGATCGGTGCCGGCGCCGGACGTCGTCGAGGCCCTCCGCGCCAACCTGCTGCAGTAGCGCACGGGATCTGACATCACCGTCAGGTCCGTCGCTAGCCTCGGCCGGCGATGGACCTCCGGTTCAGCGCCGAGGACGAGGCCTTCCGGGCCGAGGTGCGGCGACTTCCTCGAGGACGCCTCGCCGGGGACTTCGCCGTCGTCCGCGGCCGCGGCGGTCCCGGCGACGAGCACGCTGCTCTTCGACGAGCGGCGGGCGTGGGAGCGACACCTGCGGCGCCAACGGCTGGACGCTGCGTCGGCTGGCCGAAGGAGCACGGCGGCCGGGGCCTCTCGCTGCACCAGCAGGTCATCTACCACGAGGAGTACGCCCGGGCCCGGGCGCCGGGCCGCGTCGGCCACGTCGGCGAGACGCTCCTCGGCCCGACGCTGATCGCCTTCGGCATCGCCCGAGCAGCAGCAGCGCTTCCTGCCCCGGGATCGTCGTCGGCGACCGAGCTCTGGTGCCAGGGCTACAGCGAGCCCGACGCCGGGTCCGACCTCGCCAACCTCAAGACCCGGGCCGCGCTCGACGACGGCACCGGCGAGTGGGTCATCGACGGCCAGAAGGTGTGGACGTCGCTGGCCCAGTGGGCCGACTGGTGCTTCGTGCTCGCCCGCACCGACCGCGACGCGCCGAAGCACAAGGGCATCACCTACCTGCTCGTCCCGATGCGCCAGCCGGGCATCGAGCTCCGGCCGATCAAGCAGATCACCGGCGACAGCGAGTTCAACGAGACCTTCTTCACCGGCGCCCGCACCGCCGTCGACCACGTCGTCGGCGGGGTCGACGACGGATGGGCGGTGGCGATGGGCACGCTCGCCTTCGAGCGGGGCGTGTCGACGCTCGGCCAGAACCTCGCCTTCGCCGCCGAGCTCGAGGAGATCCTCGAGCGGGCCCGTGGCAACGGCCGCGCGCGCGATCCGGCCGTGCGCCAGCGGGCCGTCGAGCTGTGGATCCGCCTGCAGCTGATGCGCCTCAACGCGCTGCGGGTGATGTCGGCCGGCCCGGTCACGCCGCCGGCGGCGATGATCACGAAGCTGTTCTGGGCCTCCCTGCACCGCGACCTCGGCGAGTTCGCCATCGACGTGCTCGGCGACGGCGATCCTGACGACCGGCTCCGGCGGCTGTTCCTCTTCAGCCGCGCCGACACGATCTACGGAGGCTCGAACCAGGTGCAGCGCAACATCATCGGCGAGCGCGCCCTCGGCCTGCCTCGGGAGCCCCGATGACGACGACGCCGTCGGGGTCGCCGCCGTACCCGCCCGGCCACGGCCTGCTGGCGGGGAAGACCGTCGTCGTCACCGCGGCCGCCGGGACCGGCATCGGTTCGGCCACGGCCCGCCGCTGCGTCGAGGAGGGGGCCACCGTCCTCGTGTCCGACGCCCACGAGCGGCGCCTGGCCGAGACGGCCGAGACGCTCGGCGTCGAGGCGATCGCCTGCGACGTGACCGACGAGGACGCCGTGCAACGACTCGTGAGTGGCGCGGTCGAGCGGCTCGGTCGCATCGACGTGCTCGTGAACAACGCCGGGCTCGGCGGCGAGGCGGCGATCGTCGACATGACCGACGAGCAGTGGCCCAAGGTCCTCGATGTCACGCTGACGGGGACGTTCCGCATGACGCGTGCGGCGCTGCGGGCCATGCAGCCGCAGGGCCGCGGCGTGATCGTCAACAACGCCTCCGTGCTCGGCTGGCGGGCCCAGGCCGGCCAGGCGCACTACGCGGCGGCCAAGGCCGGGGTCATGGCCCTGACGCGCAGCGCGGCGGTGGAGGCCGCGTCGTTCGGCGTGCGGGTCAACGCCGTGGCGCCGTCGATCGCCATGCACCCGTTCCTGGCGAAGGTCACGACCGAGGACCTCCTCGACGAGCTCACGAGGCGCGAGGCGTTCGGTCGGGCCGCCGAGCCGTGGGAGGTGGCGAACGTCATCGTCTTCCTGGCCTCGGACTACTCGACCTACATGACCGGCGAGATCGTCAGCGTCAGCAGCCAGCACCCTTAATTCAAGTTCGCTCCGGCGCCCTCCTGGCGCCTCCGCTCACACGGATTCCTGTCGTAGCCCGACGCTCGCGTGGGTCGGGGGCGGCATCCTGCCGCGGTACTCGGTTGCCGCCCTTGCAAGTTCGCTCCGGCGCCCTCCTGGCGCCTCCGCTCACACGGATTCCTGTCGTGCCCGACACATCCGTGGTCGGGGCGGCATCCTGCCTTTGCTCTTCAGCGGTACCGGCCGCCCCCGCTGGGCGGCGGGTCAGAGAACGACGCCGCTGGTGTCGCAGGCGTCGGGGTCGCCGGACTCGTAGCCGGTTCGGAACCACTCGACGCGCAGCTCGCTCGAGCCGTGGGTCCAGGTCTCGGGGTTCACGTCGACACCCGACTGCTCCTGGATGCGGTCGTCGCCCACGGCGGCGGCGGCGCCGAGGCCCTCCTCGAGGTCGCCCTCCTCGAGGTCGCCCTCGGCGAAGACGCTGTGCGCCCACACCCCGGCGTAGCAGTCGGCCTGCAGCTCGATCCGCACCGAGTCCTCGTTCGACGACCGGCCGCCGACCGTCGCGCCGAGCAGGTTCTGCACGTGGTGGCCGACCTCGTGGGCGATCACGTAGGCCTGGGCGAAGTCGCCCGGGGCGCCGAAGCGGCTGCGGAGCTCCTGGAAGAACTCGAAGTCGATGTACGCCAGGCGGTCGGGCGGGCAGTAGAAGGGCCCGACGGCGGAAGTGGCCTGGCCGCATCCCGTGTCGACGGCCCCGGTGAACAGGACGAGGGTGGTCGGCTCGTAGGTGCTTCCGGCTGCCCGGAACTGCGCCTCCCACTCCGCCTGGACGTCGTTCATCACCGCCCGCATGAAGTCCTCGAGCTCGTCGTCGGCCGCCCCGCCCGTTCCCTCGACGACGTCCTCGCCCCCGCTCGCCGGCGCGTTCAGCTGGCCCAGGATCTCGCCGATGTCGGGGAGCCCGGCGCCGCCTCCACCGCCCCCGCCCAGCACGGCGAAGAGGATGGCGACGATGACGGCGATGCCCCCGCCTCCGGCCGCGATCCCGCCGACGCTGCGGCCGCGCCGGTCGTCGACGTACTCAGAAGACTGCCCCCGGCGCCAGCGCACAGGGCCTCTATAACCGTTTCACTCCGCGCGTACTCAGGTTCGAACCGGTCCCTGCCCTTCCGTTGTACCGGCCGCCCCCGCTGGGCGGCCGGTTCATGAGGAGCTCAGCAAGACCGACGAGCCGTGGCCGAAGAGTCCCTTGTTGGCCGTGATGCCCACCCGCGCGCCCTCGACCTGGCGGTCGCCGGCCTGGCCCCGCAGCTGCCAGACGACCTCGCAGACCTGGGCGATGGCCTGGGCCGGCACGGCCTCGCCGAAGCAGGCGAGCCCGCCGCTGGGGTTGACCGGGATCCGGCCGCCGATGGCGGTGTCGCCGTCGCGCAGCAGCTTCTCGGCCTCGCCCGGCCCGCACAGGCCGAGGTGCTCGTACCAGTCGAGCTCGAGGGCGGTGGCGAGGTCGTAGACCTCGGCGAACGACAGGTCCTCGGGGCCGATCCCGGCCTGTTCGTAGGCGCTCCGTGGCGATCGAGTCCATGAACGTGCGCGCCGGTGGCGCCACCGACACCGAGGAGTCGGTGGCGAAGTTGGGCATCTCGATGACGGTGTTCGGGAAGGTCGGCGTGACCGTCGAGACCGCCCGCACGCGCACCTGGTGCGGCGACGCCGAGCTGCCGGGCCTTGGCGGCCGACACGAGCACGACGGCGGCGCCGCCGTCGGATGGTGGCGCAGATGTCGAGCAGGTGCAGCGGATCGGCGACGACGGGCGAGTCGAGCACCTCCTCGACCGTCACCTCCTTGCGGTACCGGGCCCGCGGGTTGGCCAGGCCGTGACGGGCGTTCTTCACCTTGACCGCGGCGAAGTCCTCGGGCGTGGCGCCGTACAGGTCGATCCGGCGGCGGGCCACGAGGGCGAAGTACGTCGGGTTGGTCGCGCCGAGGAGCCGGAAGCGCAGCCAGTCGGGATCGTCGGGGCGGTCGCCGGCGTTCGGGGCGAGGAAGCCCTTCGGCGTCGTGTCGGCGCCGACGACGAGGGCGACGTCGCAGAGGCCGGCGAGGATGCGGGCCCGGGCCGCGTCGATCGCCTGGGACCCGGACGCGCAGGCGCCGTAGCTGGTGGACACCTGGGCACCGGTCCAGCCGAGGGCCTGGGCGATCGACGCGCCGGCGACGTACCCGGCGTAGCCGTTGCGGACGGTCTCGCCGCCGGCGACGAACTGGACGTCGCGCCACTCGATGCCGGCGTCGGCGAGGGCGTCGCGCGCCGCCTCGACGCCGTACTCGACGAAGTTGCGGCCCCACTTGCCCCACGGCGTCATGCCGACGCCGGCGACGACGACGTCGTCGGAGCGGCTCATGCCGGCACCCGCCACTTCCAGATCGTGTACTCGTGCTCGTCGTCCTCGAAGAGGGTGTCGACGACGAGCTCGACGCGCGGCACCGACGTGCAGGTCGGTGATGCCGGTGCCCGCCGACCATCTGGCCGAGCACGACGAGGCCGTCACCGTCGAGCTCGACGGCGGCGAGGGCGAACGGCTCGTACGGGTCGGTCGGTGGCGACGTACGGCGAGCCGGCGGCTGGTACCGGGCGTCGGTGTAGCGACCACACCGTCCCGGTCGTCGAGAGCCGCACCTCGTCGAACTCGGTGCCCGGCGCAGCTCGGGTTGCCGCAGAAGAAGGCGGCCTTCGGGAAGAACACCGTGCCGCACGTCGTGCAGCGCGTGCCGAGCGAGCGCGGCGCCGCCGTCCTCGGTGAACCACCCCTCGGCGCCGAGGGCAGGCACCCTGGTCTTGGCCATCGTCCGACGGTAGCGCTGGACCTGACGGACCGTCAGCTCCTCGGCGGCGTCGAGGTAGGGCGGGCGCTCGCCGCCGCCGTCGACGACGAGGTTGGCGCCGCTGGCGTAAGCGGCAGAGCGGGCGGGCCATGGCGAGGACGGCGTCGGCGATGTCGGCGGGGTCGGCCATGCGCCCGAGCGGCACGGTGGCGTGCACGCCGCTCGAGCGCCTCGCCCTCGCCGTACCAAGGCCTTGGTGTCGGCGGTGAGGACGAGCCCGGCGGTCACCATGTTCACCCGCACCTTCGGCGCCCACTCCATGGCGAGCGTCTGCGTGAGGTTGACCAGGCCGGCCTTGGCCGCGCCGTAGGCGGCGGTGTTCGGCGTCGGCCGCATGCCCGAGACCGACCCGATGTTGACGATGACGCCGCCGTCGTCCTGGCGCTTGCATCACCCGGTTGGCGGCCTGGGACACGTACATCGGCGCCAGCAGGTTGAGGGCGACGATCCGTCTCGCTGAAGCGCGGCGAGGCCGTCGGCGGCGGCGACGGGCGGCGACCCGCCGGCGTTGTTGACGACGACGTCGAGCCGCCCGTGTTCGGTCGGCGATGCTCGTCGACCATGGCGGCGACGGCGTCGGGATCGCGGACGTCGCAGGCGACGAAGCGCGAGCGGTCCGAGGTCGCCCGGATCGTTGCGCCCGCAGGCGACGACGGTGGCGCCGGCCGCGGCGAAGCGCTCGCTGATCGGCGCGGCCGATGTTGCGGGTGCCGCCGGTGACGAGCACGACCTGGCCGGTGAAGTCGAGGGGGTCGCCCATTGCCGAACCTTCTCCCAGGTGCGAGGCGGCGCGCCAGCGGGCGGGCGCCTCGTCGCCTACTTCTGACGCCTCGTCAGGTCGGGCTACGGTCACGGCCGTGGGGATCACGAGCGCCGTCGACGACCGCGGCATCGCCGAGGTCGTGATGGACAACCCGCCGGTCAACGCGCTCACCGTGGCGGGCTGGTTCGAGCTGGCCGACACGATCACCGCGCTCGGGCGCGACCCGTCGGTGCGGGTCGTGGTCCTCCGCGCCGAGGGTCGTGGCTTCAACGCCGGGGTCGACATCAAGGAGATGCAGGCGACCGAGGGCCACGACGCCCTCATCGGCGCCAACCGGGGCTGCTTCGCCGCCTTCGCCGCCGTCTACGACTGCCCCGTGCCGGTGATCGCCGCCGTCAACGGCTACTGCCTCGGCGGCGGCATCGGCCTGGTCGGCAACGCCGACATCGTCATCGCCAGCGACGACGCCACCTTCGGGCTCCCCGAGGTCGACCGGGGTGCGCTCGGCGCGGCCACGCACCTCGCCCGGCTCGTGCCCCAGCACAAGATGCGGGCGATGGTGTACACGTCGGCGACCGCGACGGCCGCAGGAGCTGCACCACTTCGGCTCGGTGCTCCGCGGTCGTGTTCCGCCGACGAGCTGCGCGACGCCGCGCTTCGAGGTCGCCGCCGCCATCGCCGCGAAGTCGCCGACCGTCATCCGGGCGGCCAAGGAGTCGCTCAACGGCATCGACCTGTGGGACGTGAAGCGCAGCTACCGGTACGAGCAGGGCTTCACCTTCGAGCTCAACCTGTCCGGCGTCGCCGACGAGCACCGCGACGCGTTCGTCGACAAGCGCGACACGGACACCTCGAAGTGAGTCGCGACAAGCGGCTCTCGCCCGACGAGGTCGTCGCCGAGCTCGCGCTCGGGCATGACGATCGGCATCGGCGGGTGGGGGAGCCGGCGCAAGCCGATGTCGCTCGTGCGGGCCATCCTGCGCAGCGACCTCACCGACCTGACCGTCGTCACCTACGGCGGTCCCGACCTCGGCCTGCTGTGCGCCGCCGGCAAGGTGCCAAGGCCGTGTACGCCTTCGTCTCCCTCGACTCGATCCCGCTCGAGCCGCACTTCCGCGCCGCCCGCCAGGCCGGCGCCATCGACGACGAGCCCTAGGACGAGGGCCTCTTCCTGCTCGGCCTGCAGGCGGCGGCCTGGCGGGTGCCGTTCCTGCCGACCCGGGTCGGGCTCGGCTCCGACCTGTTCCGCGACAACCCCCGCCTGCGGACGGTCATGTCGCCGTACGACGACGGCGAGGAGCTCGTCGCCGCCCCGGCCCTGCGCCTCGACGCCGCCCTCGTCCACCTCAACCGGGCCGACGCCCGGGGCAACGCCGGCTACCTCGGCCCCGACCCGTACTTCGACGACCTCTTCGTCGCCGCCGCCGACAAGGCGTTCGTGTCCTGCGAGCGGATCGTGCCGACCGAGGAGCTCGAGCCGGAGGTCGGCCTCACGCGCCTGCTGGTGAGCCGGCTGCAGGTGACCGGCGTCGTCGAGGCGCCCGGCGGCGCCCACTTCACCTCGTGCGTCCCCGACTACGACCGCGACGAGGCGTTCCAGCGCACCTACGCGGCGACGGCGAAGTCGCCGGAGGCCTGGGCCGACTTCCGCACGGCGTGGCTCGACCTGGACGAGGCCGAGTACCAGGCCAGGCGGACAGGCGTCGTGACGGCAGACCTCGGTGCTCCGACCCGAGCCGAGGTGTGCGTCGTCGCGGTGGCCGAGTGCTTCCGCGGCGACGGCGAGATCCTGGCCAACCCCATCGGCACGATCCCGATGATCGGCGGCCGGCTCGCCCGCGCCACCTTCGAGCCCGACCTGGCCATGACCGACGGCGAGGCGAAGCTCGTCGCCAACGACGAGGCCGTCCCCGACCCCGATGCCCTCGTCGTCGAGCACTTCAACCCGTACCGGCACATGTTCGACTGGGTGTGGAGCGGCAAGCGTCACGTGATGATGGGCGCCACCCAGGTCGACCGGTACGGCAACCAGAACATCGCCGCCATCGGCGACTACGCGGCGCCGCGGGCGATGCTGCTCGGCTACCGGGGTGCGCCGGGCAACACGATCAACGACGTCACGTCGTACTGGGTGCCGAACCACGCGGCGACGGTGGTCTGCGAGCGCGTCGACACCGTGTGCGGCATCGGCTACGACCGGGCTGCCGCCCTCGGGCCCGAGGCCGCGCGCGTACCACGAGATCCGTCGGGTCGTCACGAACCTGTGCGTGCTCGACTTCGAGACGCCCGACCACCGCATGCGCCTGCGGTCGCTGCACCCCGGCGTGACCCTCGACGAGGTCGTCGCCGCCACCGGGTTCGAGCTGGCGCTGCCCGACGACATCACCGAGTCGCGCCTGCCGACCGACGACGAGCTCCGCCTGATCCGCGACGTGATCGACCCCGACGCCACCCGCGAGCGGGAGGTCCCCAACCCCTGACCCCTCCCGGTTGGTCGGGGTCACTGGACGTCGAACTCGTTGCCCTCCGGGTCGAGCATCGCCGTCCAGCGCCCCTCGGGGAGCTCGTACTCGCGCACCACCGTCGCGCCGAGGCCCACGAGGCGCTCGACGTGCTCGGCCCGGGCGTCGGGCCCGACGTTCAGGTCGACGTGGACGCGGTTCTTCGCCGTCTTCGCCTCCGGCACGACCTGGAAGAGGATCCGGCGCCCGAGGCTCGTCCCGTCGTCGCGGACGGGATCGTCGGGGTGGCGGATCGACGCGATCGTCCGCCAGCGCCGCTTGCCGTCGATCTCGACGGTGTCGTCCTCGGACGTGTGACCGGCGGCGAGGATGCCGCGGACGGCGGCGTCGATGTCCTCGTGCTCGTAGCCGAGGGCGTCGGCCCAGAACGCGGCGAGCGCGTGGGGTCGCCGGCGTCGAAGACGAGCTGGGTGCGGATGGCGTCCATGAGCGAGAGCGTCGCGCTCGACGGTGACGCGGCGTGTCAGGGAATGGGCGCGGAGCCGCTCACCTCGCCGCCTTCATCTCGCGATGCGGTGGCGTCCTGCTTGACGGATTCGGCCGCGTCCGACGCCTTCTCCTTGAACGAGTCCGCCGACGAGCGGGCTTCGTCCTTCACGGAGTCGGCGGCCTGCTGGACGTCGGACTTCACCTGCTCGACCGCCTGCTGGGCGACGGGCTTCAGCTCGTCGACGGCCTGCTGGGCCTCGGACTTCAGCTCGTCCACAGCGTTCCGCAGCCCGGGCTCGGCGCGGGCTGCCAGTTCGCGTTCCCGCGACGACGGTGGCAGCAGGGTGGCCGCGAGCAGCCCGGCGCCGAAGGCGACGAGGCCCGCCGCGAGCGGGTTGCCCTCGGTCCGCTGCACGACGGCCTCGCCGGCGGCACGAGGCATCTGCTGCAGCGTGTCGACCGTGGACCCGGCGGCCTCTCGGACCGATCCAGCGGTCTCGCGTGTCGCCGTCGCGGCCGAGCCGGCGGTGTCGCGCACCGACGAGGTGGCGGAGTCAGCCGTGCCCATGACGGCAGTGCGCACGGACGTGAACCGTTCGCGCACCGCGGCGCGCCGGCGCTCCACCATCCGGCCCGGGCTGAGGCGGTCACCGACAGCCTCGAGGTCTCGGGACAGCGCGGCGCGGCTGATCCTCCACCTGCGCCTTCAGCTCACCTGTTGTTTGGCCCACTGGACATCCTCCTTCAAGGTTTCGGTCGTCTCCGGCACGGCCTGCACGGAACGCATCTGCTCACGCCCGGTCCTCAGGAGGACGATGGCGACGACCGCGTACACGGCGCCGACGATCAGGAAGGCGAAGCCTTCCGGCATGATCTCGGCCAAGCCCCAGGCGGCGGCGAACGAGAGCAGGATCACTGCGAGGTAGCCGACGAAGGCGCCGCCGCCGAGGAGGCCGGCGCCCTTCCCGGCCCGGGCGATTTCCTCCTTGATCTCGACCTTGGCCAGCTCGACCTGCGTCGACACGAGCTCGCCGAAATCGGAGGACAGACGCGAGAGGAGCTCCGGCAGCGACGTGTCGGGCTCGAGCGGGCGGGTCGGATCGTCGACCCGATCCACCGCCATCAGCCGATCCCGGCGTCGGGACGGTGGCCAGCAGGGCTCGCCGGGAGGGCGCCGGGGCTCGAAGCAGCACCGGACAGCGTCGGCGTCGGCGTCGGCGTCGGCGTCGCCACGGGCAGGGACGGCGTCTCCACGTCGTTCCGGGACCCGGTCAGACGCTCGGTGTCGACGTTGCGCACGAGACGGCCGGCCAGGAATCCGGCGCCGACGGCCGCCGCCAGGAACACGACCGGACGGTTCCGGGCGAAGCGCTTCACCTCGGCCACGGTTCCGTCGAGGCCACCGTCGACCAGGCGTCCACCGAAGCCATCGAGGAACGAAGCCGCCTCGCTGGCGAACCCGGCCGCCGGCCCGTCGCCTCCGGCATCGCTCATGCGCCGTAGCTCGTGGGACAGCTCGCCGATGGTGCCGGCGAGACGGTGGAGCTGCTCGTCGCCCTGCTGACGCAGCTGTGTCGTCGCCTCACCGACGACCCGGCGCGCCTGGGACTTCACGTCGCCGAGGACGGCGGATGTCTCGTCCCTCGCGGTCGAGGCGACGCGTTGCACGCCGGCGCCGCCGGCGGACGCGACTTCTGAGGCGTGTTCCTTGACGGCGCCCGCCACCTCCGAGGCCATCCCCGTCTCGGTGCCGGTGTCGCCGGCCCCGCCCGTCCATGTCTCAGTCATGTGTGCCTCCCAGGCTCGACAACGCGCCGAGTCGTGCCCGTGCGCTCCGGTTGTGAAACCGGAAGACAGCCCTCTGCGCTCTGATCAACTCCTCGGGGTGGCGCGGGGCGTGCGCGCGATGGACCAGGAGGATCGAACCCCCGACCCGACGGTTGGACTTCGTGGTCGCGAGGTCCGGCTCTAACCTGACGGCGTGTCAGATCCGTTGCGCACCCGGTTCTGCGAGCTCGTGGGGTGCGAGCTCCCGGTCGTGCAGACGGGGATGGGCTGGGTGTCCGGCGCCCGGCTGACGGCGGCGACGAGCGCGGCCGGCGGCTTCGGGATCCTGGCCGCCGTCACCATGACGCCCGAGCAGCTGCGCCAGCAGGTGGGTGAGGTCCGCGACCGCACCGACCGGCCCTTCGGCGTCAACTTCCGCGCCGATCAGCCCGACCTCGCCGAGCGCGTCGCGTTCGTCGTCGGCGAGGGTGTGAAGCTCGTCAGCTTCGCCGGGGCGCCGACGGCCGACGCCGTGGCTCGGTGCCACGACGCCGGCGTGCTGGTGATGCCGACCGTCGGCGCCCGCCGCCACGCCGAGAAGGTCCTCGCCATGGGCGTCGACGCCGTGATCGCGCAGGGCGGCGAGGGCGGCGGCCACACCGGCGCCGTACCCACGACGCTGCTGCTGCCCGAGGTCGTCGACGCCGTCGGCGCCGAGATCCCCGTCCTCGCCGCCGGCGGGTTCTTCGACGGCCGCGGCCTCGTCGCCGCCCTCGCCTACGGCGCCGACGGCGTGGCGATGGGCACGAGGTTCCTGCTGACCCAGGAGAGCCGCGTCCCGGACGTGGTCAAGGCGCGGTACCTCGCCGCCACCCCGACCGACACCGTCGTCACCACCGCCATCGACGGCGCGCCGCAACGGGTCATCCGCACCGAGGTCGTCGACCGGATCGAGCGCAGCCCGCGCCTGCTCCGGTTCCCACGGGCCCTGACCGCGGCGCTGCGGTTCCGCAAGGAGACCGGCACGCCGCTCGGCGACCTCGTCCGTGAGGGTCTGGCGATGAAGCGGAACCAGGACCTGACGTGGAGCCAGGTCGCCCTGGCGGCCAACGCGCCGATGCTCATCAAGGCGACGATGGTCGACGGCAGACCCGGAGGTCGGGATCCTGCCCACGGGGCAGGTGACCGGCGTCGTCGACGAGGTGCCGACCGTCGCCGACCTCCTCGCTCGGATCCGCGCCGAGGCCGAGGCGACCCTCAAGCGGCTGTCGGGCTGATGGACCTCACGTGGAGCGCGGACGAGGAGGCGTTCCGCGCCGACGCGCGGGAGTGGCTCGAGGCGAACGTGCCCCGCGACCTGCCGTCGGGTGACACCCGCGAGGGCTTCGAGCTGCACCTCGACTGGGAGCGCAGGCTCCACGAGGCCCGCTGGGCCGTCGTGTCGTGGGCGCCGGAGCACGGTGGTCGCGGCGCGTCGCTCTGGGAGTGGCTGCTGTTCGAGGAGGAGTACCACCGAGCCGGCGCACCCCAGCGTGTGACCCAGAACGGCATCTTCCTCCTCGCCCCGTCGATCTACGAGTTCGGCACGGCCGAGCAGCGCGACGGGATCCTGCCGCGCATGGCGGCGGCCGAGGACCTGTGGTGCCAGGGCTGGTCCGAGCCGGGCGCGGGGAGCGATCTCGCCGCCGTCGCCAGTCGGGCCCGGAAGGTCGACGGCGGCTGGGTGCTCGACGGGCAGAAGACGTGGACGACGCGCGGTGCGTTCTGCACGCACCTGTTCGGCCTGTTCCGCTCCGACCCGGGGAGCGAGCGGCACCAGGGCCTCACCTACCTGCTCGTCCCGCTCGACACGCCCGGGGTCACCGTGCGCGGGTTCGGGCGCCTCGACGGCGACGAGGGCTTCGCCGAGGTCTTCTTCGACGAGGCGTTCCTCGCCGACGACGCCGTCCCGGGCGGTGTCGTGCTCGGCGAGCCCGGCGCCGGGTGGGCCGTCGCCATGGCGACGGCCGGCTCGGAGCGGGGGCTCACGTTGCGCTCGCCCGGCCGGTTCCTCGCCACCGCCGCCCGGCTCGTCGACCTGTACCGCACCACGGGTCGACGCCGACCCGCTCCTGCGGCGGCGCATCGCCGACGCCTGGATGAGCGCCGAGGCCTACCAGCTCCAGACGCTGCAGACCGTCACGAAGCTGGCCGCCGGCGCCAAGCCGGGCGCCGAGGCGAGCCTGACGAAGCTGTGGTGGTCCGAGCTCGACGTCGAGCTGCACGAGGTCGCCCTGGACGTCCTCGGTCCCGACGCCGAGCTCGACGGACCGTGGACGAAGGGGTGGCAGTTCGCGCTGGCGGGGCCGATCTACGCCGGCACGAACGAGATCCAGCGCAACATCGCCGCCGAGCGCCTCCTCGGGCTGCCCCGGCGATGAGGTTCGCGTGGACCGACGACCAGGTCGCGTTCGCGCGACGCCGTGCGGGAGCTGCTCGCCAAGGAGTGCCCGCCGTCGGTCGTGCGGGCGGCGTGGGACGCGCCTCCGGGCGGGCTCGACCGAGGGGTCTGGTCGAGCCTCGACGCCATGGGCGTGCTCTCGCGTGCTCGTGCCCGAGGCCGACGGCGGGCTCGGCCTCGACGAGTGCGCGCTCGTGCCCGTGCTCGAGGAGGCGGGACGAGCCGCGCTCGCCGCACCCGATCGTGGAGACGGCGATGGTGGCGGCGCCGCTCGGGCGTCGACATCGCGGGCCGGTTGATCACCGCGACGCTTCGGCGGGCTCGGCGCGCGTGCCTGCGTCGACGCCGACGCCGCCCTCGTCGAGCGCGACGGCGCGCTGGTCCTGGTCGGCGCCGGTCGATGCCGTCCCGCGTGGACACCGTCGACCGCGCCCGGCGCACGGGTGAGCTCGCGTCGACGCCGCGACGGCCACCGCTCGTCACCGACGACCCCGCCGAGGTCGCCCTGGCCTTCGACCGCGGCGCGCTCGGCACCGCCGCGCAGCTCGTCGGCCTGGCCCGCACGGATGCTCGACCTCGCCGTCGCCCACGTGACCGACCGGCACCAGTTCGGCGTTCCCGTCGGCAGCTTCCAGGCCGTGAAGCACCACCTGGCCGATGCCGCCCTCGCCATCGAGTTCGCCGCGCCGGCCGTCGCCCGCGCCGCGTGGTCGCTGGCGCACGCCGTAGCCGACCGGCGGGCGGGACGTGTCGATGGCCAAGGCGCTCGCCGGCGACGCCGCCGTCCGTCACCGGCCGTGCCGCGCTCCAGTGCCACGGCGCCATCGGCTACACGGTCGAGCACGACCTGCACCTCTACCTGAAGCGGTCGTGGGCCCTGAGCGGGCATGGGGCGACCGCACCTTCCACGCCGACCGCGTCGCCACTGCCCTCGGCATCTGACCGCAGCCGGCCGAGCGTCGGGCTGACCGGCCGCCTGGTTGGTCACTGCCACTTCCCCCTAACCTGACGCTCCGTCAGAAAGGGGCCGTCCATGCCCGAGGCCTACATCGTCGACGCCGTCCGCACGCCGGTCGGCAAGCGGGGCGGGTCGCTGTCGCAGCTCCACCCCGCCGACCTCGGCGCCATCACGCTCGAACGCCCTCGTCGACCGCACCGGCATCGACCCCGGCGCCGTCGAGGACGTCGTGATGGGCTGCCTCGACACCGATCGGCCCGCAGGCCGGCGACATCGCCCGCACCGCGTGGCTCGCCGCCGGGCTGCCCGAGCACGTGCCCGGCGTCACCGTCGACCGCCAGTGCGGCTCGTCGCAGCAGGCGGTGCACTTCGCCGCCCAGGCGGTGATGGCCGGCGTCAGCGACGTCGTCGTCGCCGCCGGCGTGCAGAACATGTCGATGATCCCGATCTGCTCGGCGATGACGGTCACCGAGGCGCATGGGCCTGCCCGAGATCTTCGCCGGCAGCGAGGGCTGGCTGAAGCGCTACGGCGACCAGGAGATCAGCCAGTTCCGCGGCGCCGACCTCATCGCCGAGCAGTGGGACATCAGCCGCGAGGACATGGAGGCCTTCGCCGTCGAGTCCCACGAGCGGGCCATCCGGGCCACCGCCGAGGGCCGCTTCGAGCGCGAGATCGTGCCCGTCAACGGCCTCGCCCAGCGACGAGGGGCCGCGCGAGCCCAACTGGGAGAAGATCCGCTCGCTGCCGCACGCTGCGCGAGGGCGGCCGCATCACCGCCGCGGTCGCGTCGCAGATCTCCGACGCGTCGGCGGCCATGCTCATCGCTCAGCGAGGCGGCGTTGCAGGCCCACGGCCTCACGCCGCGGGCCCGCATCCACCACCTGTCGGTGCGGGGCGAGGATCCGGTGAAGATGCTGTCGGCGCCCATCCCGGCCACGCGCGCACGCCCTCGAGAAGGCCGGCATGACGCATGGACGACATCGACCTCGTCGAGATCAACGAGGCGTTCGCCTCGGTCGTGCTGGCCTGGGAGAAGGACCTCGGCGTCGACCACGCCAAGGTCAACGTCAACGGCGGCGCCATCGCCCTCGGCCACCCGCTCGGCGCCACCGGCGTGCGGCTGATGACGACGTTGCTCAACGAGCTCGAGCGCACCGGCGGCCGCTACGGGCTCCAGACCATGTGCGAGGGCGGCGGCCAGGCCAACGTCACGATCATCGAGCGGCTGTAGGCGTAGCCGATGCACGACCTCGTGGTTCGGGGGGGACCGTCGTCGACGGGACGGGGGCGCCGGCGCGCACGGCCGACGTCGCCATCACCGACGGCGTCGTCACCGAGGTCGGGCGGGTCGACGGCACGGCGCACGCAGACGATCGACGCCGACGGCGCGCTCGTCACGCCGGGCTTCGTCGACGTCCACACGCACTACGACGGCCAGGTCACGTGGGACCCGCTGCTGACGCCGTCGTGCTGGCACGGCGTCACCACCGTGGTGATGGGCAACTGCGGCGTCGGCTTCGCCCCGGTGCGCGCCCGACCGCCACGAGTGGCTGATCGGCCTGATGGAGGGCGTCGAGGACATCCCCGGCGCCGCCCTGTCGCGCCGGCATCCAGTGGGGCTGGGAGACCTTCCCCGAGTACCTCGACGCCGCTCGAGCGGCGTGCCGCAAGTCGATCGACGTCGGCACCCAGGTGCCCCACGGCGCCGTGCGCGGCCTACGTGATGGGCGAGCGGGGCGCCCGCAACGAGCCGGCCACGCCCGACGACATCGCGGCCATGGCCGCGATCGTGGCGCGAGGGCATCGCCGCCGGCGCCCTCGGGTTCTCGACCAGTCGCGCACCCTCGCCCACCGGGCCATCGACGGCGAGCCGGTGCCCGGCACCTTCGCCGCCGAGGACGAGCTGTTCGGCATCGGCCGGGCGCTCGGCGAGCTCGGCACCGGCGTGTTCGAGCTGGCGCCGGCCGGCGCCCTCGGCGAGGACCTCGCCGCGCCCGGAGCAAGGAGGTCGGCGTGGATGCGGCGGCTGGCCGCCGAGACCGGCCGGCCGGTCACCTTCGCCCTCACCCAGAACAACGCCGACCCGACGGCGTGGCGGACGCTGCTCGACCTGTGCGGCCGCCGCGGCGGCCGCGGCGTCGCGCACCCGCAGGTGCACGGCCGGCACCGTGTCGATCCTCCTCGGCTTCCAGACGTTCCACCCGTTCGCCTTCACGCCGGCGTGGGGCGAGCTCGGGCCTCGGCCTGCTGCCGTGGCACGAGCAGGTGGCGCGGATCGCCGGCCGATCCCGACGCTGCGGGACGCGCTCGTCGCCGAGGCCCAGGCGCTCGACGACGACCCGATCGTGCAGGGCTTCATGGGCCCGGCGCGCGTGCTACGTGCTCGGCGACCCGCCCGACTACGAGCCCGGCCCCGACCGACAGCGTCGCCGGCATCGCCGCCGCCCGCGGCGCCGACGTGTGGGAGACGTTCCTCGACCTGCTGCTCGTCGACGGCGGCCGCGAGCTCCTCAACTGCCCGGTCCTCAACTACAGCGACGGCAACCTCGACGTCGACCCGGGAGATGCTGCGTGCACCCGACGTCGGCGTTCGGGCTCGGCGACGGCGGCGCCCACGCCGGCCAGACCTGCGACGCCTCCACGACGACCTTCCTGCTCAGTCGTACTGGGCCCGCGACCGGGCCGAGCGGGGCCGGCTCCCGGTCGAGGTGGCCGTGCACAAGATGACGCAGCGCCACCGCCGACGCTCTACGGGCTGGGCGACCGGGGCCGCCTGGCGCCGGGCATCAAGGGCGACGTCAACGTCATCGACCACGACCGCGCTGCAGCTGCACCGGCCCGGAGCTGGTCGACGACCTGCCCGGCGGCGCCCGCCGGCTCATCCAGCGGGCCGACGGCTACGTGGCCACGGTGAAGCGCGGCGCAGGTCACCTTCGAGCGACGGCGAGGACACCGGCGCCCGCCCGGGCGTGCTGCTGCGGGGCGCCCGGTGACGCCAGCGCCGACCGCAGGCGGTGGCCGGCCGTTCTGGGCCGCGCTGTACGACCGCGACTGGCCGCGCATCGCGTCGTTCTTCACCGAGGAGTCGGTCTACTGGGACGTGCCGGCCGGCCCGGCCACGGCCGGCGAAGGGCCCGACAGGCATCGAGGCCCGCCTGCGGCTCGGCCTCGAGGGCCTCGCCGGCTACGCCCACGCCGAGGGCCGATCGTCGCCGACCGAGAGCAACCTCGTGATCACCGAGCACGCCGAGACGTGGCACTGGGAGACCGGGCGAGTCGGTGACGCTGCCGTTCGTGTCCGTGCAGCGCGATCGAGGGCGACCACATCCTCGTGTGGCAGCGACTACTGGGACTACCTCACTCTCACACAAGGAGCGCCACAGGCCTGGAAGGACCGTCTCGCTACGGCGGACCTGTGGTGGCTCCATGACGCGACGGGCACGCCATAACGCGGGCAGATCCGGCGGTACGTGGCAGCGCGGACTCGGCGGGAGACGGCGAAGGTCATCGCGGCAGTGACCCGGCCGCTTGCTGCCCACGCTGCGGCGGTCACGACGAACGGTGGCTCCGGGAGGAGTTCGCGGCAGCGCTCCTCCAAGCGTCTCCGCTCGGGCTGGCCCAGCGCCGAGACGTACGAGCCGGCCGGGCCGACGCCGAGCTCGAACGGTTGCCACCACTCCTCGAAGGTCTGGTGCTCGACCTCGACGACGAGCTCGGCGTGCTCGATGGCCTCGACACCCGCTTCCCCGAGCAACAGCGCGAGGTGACCACGGCGTGTTCCCGGAAGGGAGTCCTCGCCGGGCGCCTGGGCATCGAGATCCGTCGCCGCCTTCCAGAACAGGCTGAGCGGGCTCCCGCCCTCGTCGAAGTCCCAGACACAAGCCGCCACGACGCCGCCGGGCTTGACGACACGACTCATGTCGCGAAGGCCAGCGACCGGATCGGTCATGAAGTGCACGACCAGCTGGGCGAGCGCAGCGTCGAACGTGTCGTTCGGTAGCGGAAGCCGCTCGGCATCGGCGCGATGCACCTCAACTCGGGGATGTCGCTCCCGGACGGCTTCCACGAAGGATTCCGACGGATCGACAGCGACGACCGAGTCATCACCCAGCCGCTTGACCAGCTCGGCAGTGAGCGCCCCGGGACCACATCCGACGTCGACCACCCGTTGCCCGGGCGCGACGCCGACGAAGTTCGCGAACACGGGAGCGAGCGGGACGGAGTACCTGCCCATGAACCGGTCGTAGGCGTCCGGAGAGACCTCAAACCCCACGAGAGCGAACCTACGCTTCCGGTTGGGTCCCCCATGTGCCGGTAGGTGTCGAGCGTGTCGCCAGGGTCTCGCGCCGCTGCTCGGCGAGCTAGCCAGCGCTCGATCTGCCCGCTCGGTCACCCGGTCGACCCACTTCCCGGTGCAGCATTGTCCGGTCCCGCATCCCGGCTCAGGCGTATCGCGAGTATGCCAGAGCAGAAACAAGCTATGTCCTGCTGCTTCGTCGCACGAGGTGACAATGTCCTCGTCGTCGTACGGCGTCATCAAGCACCCGTGCGCTCGAAGATCGAGACAGCGATTGCTCACAGTCGGCGATCAGGGGATGGTCACCTTCGTGAGCCGAGGACCTTCCGTAGGGTCGGCTCGTTTGCGGCCGTCCACGCATGCCTGGCCCGCAACGCTTCGTGGTCGCCTCTGGCTGCGAGGGCCTGATGGCGCACTGCACCCCGAGCCATCTCCCACTCGATCAGCATGAGCGTCGAGACCGAGCGCAGGGTTCGCCCTCGTTCGCGACATATCCGCTCAGAAGACGCCGCCGTGTTTGGCACGATCAACCTGTGAGCGACGACCTTGGAGCGGACCAGGCGGTTGGCGATGAGGGTGGCCTACTCGAATACGTCCTTAGCAACTTCGTGCGGCCTGTGCTCCATGCCTCGAACGGCACGGGGCTCTGGACGCCAGAGACGGCCCTGACGCAGTTCGAGATCAGGCTGCTCGATAACGGAGAGGCGTCGATCCAGCTGAATGGAGCGAACACCGCATCGTCGCGTGCCAAGCTGTTCGCGACTTCGCCCCGGGGGAAGCCGTTGGGCCCTCCGATCTGGTCACGACGGAGCTGCCTGGGGTACCGACCTCGGACACACTTCATCAAGGGCACGCTTGACGACTCCAAACTGGCTGCTGGAGTACCGGTTCGGCGGCGCAGCGGAGAAGCGCCTTCTCCACCTGCGGCTGGCAGATGAGTTCCTCGCCTCAGCCCACGATGATCTCGCCGTCGGCAGAAATCGATCGGCGTTCACTTCGGCGTTTCACGCCGCCGAGCACTACGCCAAGGCCGAGCTTCTTCATTACCCGCTGACCGCTGCTCTGGTCGAGAGCAGCAAGAAGCACGGCGCGGTGCGAGGCACCTACGCCGTCTGGGCACGACTCGGCAACGCTGGAGGTGCGCTTCGCGGATGTGCTCAACAAGTTGGATCGAGAACACGGACGAGCCACCTACCTCGAGGACGAGTGGGCGACAGATCATGAGCTGGCTGAGGCGATCGCTACCCTCGACGAGATGCGAGTTTGGGTCACGGCAGTCGTTGAAGGGCGGGGCCCAAAGGTCATCCACGCCATCTCGACACGAGACATCGAGGCGGGCAGCTTGGTCGGCGCTGACGACGTGGGCCTGTGGCCACCGCGCTCTGCCGCCCCCTAAGACATGCACGAGCTACGCCCACGGGCTGCTCAGCGGCGTTCTGAGGCGCCCTCGACTGCTACCAGGCGCTCTGCGCAGTTCGCCAAAGGCTGTGCGCGAAAGCCCTCTGCGAACACACAGAGCAGATGGGACTCCATCGCCTTCGGAGAGATGACGGAATTCACACGGGGACGTACGGCATCAGCGACGAGGGCGCCATGGTTCGCCGCCCACTCGTACCGCGGGTAGTAGCGATTCGGCGCCTTGCCATCGCGAACGTCCTGGCTGAACTTTCGATGGCTTGCGAGGCGTGCCTGAAGGTTCGACGCTTGGCCGATGTAGAAGACCGACGTTGCTCCCGCCGGATACGTAAACAGCGTCTTCTCTGACATCAGCACGTAGACCCCTCCGGCAGATGGCAATACCGGCGGATCGCTTCCCATGAGGTCGATGCTCGACTCGAAGCGGGACCAGCCCTGCTGATCCATCACAAGGTGGTTGAGGAAGTACATCGCAACGTCTCGGATCACAGTGACTGCCTAGTCGCACGAGCAGCCGCTCCGCCGCCTGCCGCGTTGGGGACACCCTCCAAGACCGGGCAGTCCGGCAGTTATGCTCCGTCGCACCAAGGCACCTTCGAGGTGCACTCCGGACCAGCGCTATGAGGTGCTGCTCTAGGTGTGGACGGTGGATATGAGCCACCTGCCACCCCGCAGTCTTGGAGTTGGGTCCTGATGACCGAATGCACCAAACGTCTCTACGAGACGCAGTGGGCCGCGACGCGAGCGCTGCGAGCGGTCCGGCGCGAGATGGACCGTCTCGGCCGCAAGCCTCCGACGGGCGCTTACTTGTGCTCGGCATGCCGTGGCGGCACCTCACGTCGAAGTCGAAGGTCCGGGTTCCGCCCTGGGTGAGGGCTAGAGCCCCTCACGCGATGGATGAGGGGTTCGTCTTCGGCAGTTATGCCCGCTCCGTGTCGACGTTGCTCTCCTCGTAAGCCGTTACGTGGTGAAGCTCGCTCCCGTCGGCGGCGCGGAGGTTGTCGCCGTACCGTGGCGTGCGTGGACAGGCCCACCGAGGACATCGACGGCTGCCAGGCTGCTCACTCACGCCTCGCCGCTGCCATCAATGACTTGCCGGACGCGGTAGTCAGGCAGCCCTCGCTCCTACCCGACTGGACCGTCGGACACGTGCTCACCCATCTTGCCCGAAACGCTGAGGCGATGGTCCGCCGGATCGAGGCGGCCACCCGAGGCGAGCTGATTGATCAATACCCGGGCGGTGCAAGGGGACGCGCTGCAGAGATCGAGGCCGGGGCCGACCGGCCCGCGCACGAGTTGATCACGGATGTTCGCAACTGGGCTCAGCGGTTGGATGCCGTGTTCGGTTCACTGCCTGATGATCTCTGGAATCACCAGGTCCGATCGTTGCAAGGCAGTGAGCATCCGATTGCACAGCTGCCCTTCCATCGGTGGTGGGAGGTCGAGGTACACCTTGTGGATCTCGGAATCGGCCTCACACCGGATGACTGGACGCAGCAACTCGTCGACCGGGCCCTTCCCTGGCTGATCGCTGGACTGCGCGATCGCGCCGATGACCGGTCGCTCATGGCTTGGATGTTGGGCCGCAGCTCGCCGCCGAACCTCGACCCGTGGCGCTGACGGAATCAGGGTGTCACTGACCCTCGGTTCGGAACGAAGCGAACGTCCCACTCTGCCCGTTATGGGACGCCAGGGCGAACCCCCGACCGCGTCCCCGATGTGCCGATATGCCGTGCGCTCTCGCGTGCGGAATAATCGCTCGATCCGGTACGTCGCCGTAGTCCACTACTGGGACTTCCAGACCCTGATGGCCGCTGCGCCCGCCGCCTGGCACCAGCGACTCGACACCGCCGACCTGTCCTGGGTCTACGACGCCACCGGCATCGCCTGAGACCCGGGCAGACTGGGCGGCCCCATGCCGACCCGCCGCCTCGTCCTCGCGTCCGCCTCACCGGCCCGGCGCCGCCTCCTGGTCGAGGCCGGCTTCGAACCCGACGTCGTCGTCTCCGGTGTCGACGAGGACGGCGTCACGGCCCCGTCGCTGCCCGAGCTCGTCGTCGCCCTGGCCGAGGCGAAGGCCGGCGCGGTCGCCGGCCGGCCCGACGTGGCCGGCGCCGTCGTCGTCGCCTGCGACTCGCTGCTCGACGTCGACGGCGAGGTCCACGGCAAGCCCGCCTCGGTCGACGAGGCCCGCGCCCGGTTGCGGGCGCTCCGTGGCCGGTCGGCGGTCCTGCGCACCGGCCACTGCGTGATCGACACGAAGACCGACCGCCGGGCCAGCGCCGCCGCCGCCACCGAGGTCCGCTTCGGCGACTACGACGACGACGAGCTCGAGGCGTACCTCGGCACCGGGGAGGCGCTCGCGGTCGCCGGCAGCTTCACCCTCGACGGGCGCTCCGCCCCGTTCGTCGACGGGATCGTCGGCGACCACGGCAACGTCATCGGCCTCTCGCTGCCCCTGTTCCGGCGGCTCCTGCGCCGGCTCGACCTGTCGGTGATGGACCTGTGGCGCTGACGATCGGGAACCTCGGGCTGGCGAGCCCGGTCGTGCTCGCGCCGATGGCCGGGGTCACGAACCGCGCCTTCCGGCGGCTCTGCCGGGAGTTCGGTCCCGGGCTCCTCTACGTCAACGAGATGGTGACGGCGCGCGCCCTCGTCGAGGGCAACGAGAAGACGAAGCGCATGCTCCGCTTCGACGTCGACGAGCAGCCGCGCTCCGCCCAGCTCTACGGCACCGCCCCGGGGACGATGTTCGAGGCCGTGCGCCGTCTCGTCGACGAGCACGGCGTCGAGCACGTCGACCTCAACTTCGGCTGCCCGGTCCCGAAGGTGACGCGCAAGGGTGGCGGCGCTGCGCTGCCCGTGCGCCGCCGGCTCCTCGCCGCCATCGTCGGCGCGGCCGTGCGGGCGGCGTCGAGCGACGGCGTGCCGGTGACGGTCAAGTTCCGGATGGGCATCGACGACCGGGTGCTCACCTTCCTCGAGACGGGCCTGATCGCTGAGGCCGAGGGCGCCGCCGCCGTCGCCCTCCACGCCCGGACCGCCGAGCAGCGCTACGCCGGCGCGGCCCACTGGGAGGCCATCGCCGAGCTCAAGGCGACGGTCACCACCGTTCCGGTGCTCGGCAACGGTGACATCTGGGAGGCGGACGATGCGCCCCGGATGCTGGCGGCGACGGGGTGCGACGGTGTCGTGATCGGGCGCGGGTGCCTCGGACGGCCGTGGCTGTTCGGCGAGCTCGTGACCGTGTTCGGCGGCGCCGTCGCGGTGGCCGGCTCGCCGCGGAGCTTCGGCGGCGTCGCCGAGGTGATCCGCCGGCACGCCGCCCTGCTCGTCGAGGACGAGGGCGAGCAACGGGGGATGATCGGGTTCCGCAAGCACGCCAGCTGGTACGTGCAGGGCTACGCCGTCGGCGTCGAGGTCCGTCGTCGCCTGTCCCTCGCCTCGACCCTCGCGGAGCTCGACGAGGCGCTCACCGGCGTCGACCCCGAGCTGACCCTTCCGCCCGAGGCCCGGCGCCTCAAGCGGGGGCACACCGAGGGACCCCGGCCGGTGTCGCTGCCCGAGGGCTGGCTCGACGACCGCGACGACCCGACGCCGCCGGTCGGCGCCGAGCTCCTCGTCAGCGGCGGCTAGGCCGGCTCGGCCGAGCCGTCGTCGGCGTCGTCGGCGTCGTCGGCCGGCCGCCAGCGGAGGGCGGCACGGGTGCGGGCCGAGAGCCCGTCGGGATCGAACGGCTTCGCCACGAAGTCGTCGGAGCCGGCCTCCTTGGCCTGGACCTCGATGCCGTGCTTGGCCGACACGACCACGACGGCCCGGCCTTCGCCGCCGGGTTGGTCGCGGATCTCCCGCACGGCGGTCAGACCGTCCTTGCCCGGCATCATGACGTCGATCACGACGGCATCGGGCTGCCACTCGGCCGCGATGGCGACCGCCTCGTCGCCGTCGGCCGCTTCCCGGACGATCCAGCCGTCCATCTCGAGGAGCGCGGCGATGAGCCGGCGGATGCCGGGGTCGTCCTCGGCGACGAGCGCGCGGAGCAGTCGCCTGTCGGTCCGCGATTCGATCGACATGCCGGTCACCCATCGGCGACGGTCTGCCCGAAATGAGCGCTCAGGGCGATCGCGGCCGCGGTGGCGACATTGACGGAATCCACCCCTGCTGCCATCGGGATCCGGATCCGGCGGTCGGCGACGGCGAGGGCGGCGGCGGTCAGGCCCGGCCCCTCGGCGCCGACGAGGAAGGCGGCCCGCTCGGGCAGCGCGTCGAGGCCCGTGTCGCCGCCCGGCGCCAGGGCGACCGACGACAGGCCGGCGTCGCCGAGCAGACCGGGCAGCGCGCCGGGCCAGTCGGTCACCCGGGCGAAGGGGATGCGGAGGGCGTGGCCGAGGGACACCCGGACCGGACGCCGGGCGAGCGGGTCGGTCGTCTCGGGGTCGAGGAGGACGGCGTCGACGCCGAAGGCGCGGGCGTTGCGGAACAGCGAGCCGAGGTTCTCCAGGTCGTTGATCCGCTCGCACACGAGGACTCGACCGGCGCCGCGGAGGATGGTGGCCGGATCGGCGGGCGCCGGTCGCACCGCGCTGGCGACGACGCCCCGGTGCAGGTCGAACCCGACGGTGGCACGGAGCACGGCCTCCTCGGCGACGTACACGTTCGTGCCGGTCGGGACCTCGGGGAGCCGGCCGAGCTTGCGCGGCGTGACGAGGACCGAGCGGACCTCGAGGCCCGACGCGAGGAGCTCCTCGACCGCGATCCACCCCTCGACGATGACGGGCCCGACCCCGTCGGCCCGGCCACCCCGGAGGTCGACGTAGTCGGCGAGGCGCGGGTCCTCGGGATCGTCGACCGACTCGGGCACGGCCGCAGTGTGGCTGGTCCGCTCGCGTCAGGCGGGCTGGCGCGCCCGCCCCTCGAGGAGGGCGGCGTAGCGGTCGAGGATCGGGAGCACGACCTCGGCGGGCGCGGCAGGGAGGTCGAACACGACCTCGGTGACCCCGACGGTCTCGTAGTGGTCGAGCTTGCCGGGCTCGGGTCGCACGGCGAGGGGGACGACCTCGAGGTCGGCCGGGTCACGGCCGGCGTCGGCGACGGCGGCCTGGAGGCGGGGCAGGCTGTCCCGCAGCCCCGAGCCCCCGATGGGGATCCAGCCCTGGGCGTACTCGGCGATGTGGTCGAACAGCTTCGGGCCGGCGGCGCCACCGATCAGGACCGGGAGGGGGCGCTGGACCGGCTTGGGCCACGTCCAGCTCGGGCCGAAGTGCACGAAGTCGCCGTCGAACGCGGCCTCGTCGTCCTCCCAGATCCGCCGCATGGCGAGGACGTGCTCGCGCCCCTGGGCCCGGCGCGACCGGTACTCGACGCCGTGGTGCTCCATCTCGTCCTCGTTCCAGCCGAAGCCGATCCCGACGACCACCCGACCGCCGCTCACGTGGTCGACGGAGGCGAGGGCCTTGGCCGTCGTGATCGGGTCGCGCTGGGCGACGAGCAGGATGCCGGTGCCGAGGCGGAGCGTCGTGGTGACGGCGGCGGCGGCGCCGAGGGCGACGAGCGGATCGAGGCTCCGCTTGTACTTCTCGTCGATCGGGCGATCGGGTGCGACGGGCCACGGCGTGCGCCGGCTCACCGGGATGTGGGTGTGCTCCGGGACGTAGAGCGAGTCGAGCCCGCGCTCCTCGACGGCGCGGGCGAGCTCGACGATCCCGATCGACAGGTCGGTCGGGAAGATGGTCACGCCGTAGCGGAGCGGAGTGGGCACCGTCCGATTCTGACGCGGCGTCAGAAGCGTTGCATCATGGGCCGATGGCACGGATCTGCGAGGGACGGGTGGCGATCGTGACCGGCGCGGCGCGCGGGCTCGGCCGTGCCCACGCGCTGGAGCTCGCCCGCCAGGGCGCAGCCGTGGTCGTGAACGACATCGGCGCCGAGCTCGACGGCACCGGCGGCTCGGCCACACCGGCCGCGGAGGTCGTCGCCGAGATCGAAGCGGCCGGGGGCGCCGCCGTCGTCAACGGCGACGACGTGGCCGACTGGGCTGGGGCGGAACGGCTCGTGCAGACGGCGATCGACGTGTTCGGGCGCCTCGACGTCGTCGTGAACAACGCCGGCTTCGTGCGGGACCGGATGTTCGTGTCGTGCTCGGAGGAGGAGTGGGACGCCGTCGTCCGGGTCCACCTGAAGGGCCACTTCTGCGTCGCCCGGCACGCGGCCGGGTGGTGGCGCGACCGGTCCAAGGCCGGCGAGACCGTGGACGCCCGGATCATCAACACGTCGTCGGGCGCCGGGATCCTCGGGTCGGTCGGGCAGTCGTCGTACTCGGCGGCGAAGGCGGGGATCGCCACCCTGACGCTGGTGCAGGCGGTCGAGCTGGCGCGCTACGGGATCACCGCCAACGCCCTGTGCCCGGCGGCCCGCACGCGCATGACCGAGGCGGCGTTCGCCGCCACCATGGCCGCGCCCGACGATCCCGACGCGTTCGACGCCATGGCGCCGGAGAACGTGGCGCCGCTCGTCGCGTGGCTCGCTTCACCGTTGTCGGCCCACGTGACCGGGCAGGTGTTCGAGGTCGAGGGGGGCAAGGTGGCGCTGGCGGAGGGGTGGCACCACGGCCCCGGCATCGACAAGGGGTCCCGGTGGGCGCCGGAGGACCTCGGCGACGTCGTGTCCACCCTCCTCGCCGACGCCCGCCCCGCCGCCCCCGTCTACGGCACCTGACCCGACCAGCTGCGCCCCGAACGCAGGGAGGGTCAGAGGCGCTCGACGATCATGGCCATGCCTTGGCCGCCGCCGACGCACATCGTCTCGAGGCCGTAGCGGCCGCCGCTGTCCTCGAGGCCGTTGAGCAGCGTCGTCATGATGCGGGCGCCGGTCATGCCGAAGGGGTGCCCGAGGGCGATCGCCCCGCCGTTCGGGTTCAGCTTCTCGAGGGGGATGCCGAGGTGCTTGGCCGACGGCAGCACCTGCGCGGCGAAGGCCTCGTTGATCTCGACCTGGTCGATGTCGTCGATCGCCAGCCCGGCCCGGGCCAGCGCCTGCTTCGACGCCTCGATGGGACCCAGCCCCATGATCTCCGGGTTCAGGGCCGACACGCCGGACGCGACGATCCGGCCGATCGGCTCGAGCCCGAGCGCCGACGCCCGCGCCTCGGACATCACGATGACGGCGGCGGCGCCGTCGTTGAGGGGGCAGGCGTTGCCGGCCGTCACGCGGCCGTCGGGCCGGAACGCCGGCTGCAGGCCGGCGAGCTTCTCGACGGTCGTGCCCGGCCGCGGGCCGTCGTCCTTCGTCACGACCGCGCCCGACGGCGTCGTCACCGGGATGATCTCCCGATCGAAGAAGCCCCGCTCCTGGGCGGCCACGGCCCGCTGCTGCGAGCGGGCGGCGAACTCGTCCATCTCCTCGCGGCTGCACGTTCTCGTACTCGGCGACGTTCTCCGCCGTCTGGCCCATGGCGATGTAGATGTCGGGCAGGCCGCTCGATGGCGTCCACGGCTCGGCCCCGCCCTGGGAGCGCTTGTCGGAGCGCACGCCCGGCCTCGTCGAACAGCGGGTTCTTCGGGCCGTCGTCGGCCATGCCGAACTGGAAGCGGCTCGACGTCTCCACGCCGCCGGCGACGAACACGTCGCCCTCGCCGGCCTTGATGGCGTGGGCCGCCATGCGGATCGTCTGCAGCGACGACGAGCAGTACCGGTTCACGGTGACACCCGGGCGCGTCGAGCCCGGCGAGGAGCGAAGCCACCCTGGCGATGTTGAACCCGGACTCGCCGCCGGGCTGGCCGCAGCCGAGGATCACGTCCTCGATCTCGGCCGGGTCGAGCTGGGGGACCTTCGCCACGACCTCGCGTGATGGCGAGGGCGGCGAGGTCGTCGGGCCGGCACTCGACGAGGGAGCCCTTGAAGGCGCGGCCGATGGGGGTGCGGCCGGTGGCCACGATCACTGCGTCGGACATGGCGGTCGACACTACTGTCTGACGGTCCGTCAGATTCGGGGGGAGGGCCGCTCGTGCGGTACGGGATGCAGCTCCCGGTCCAGTCGCAGTCGACCTACTACGCCGAGCCGTGGGAGGCAGCCGCCGGCCGGGACGAGCTCGCCGCCATCGCCCGAGCCTGCGACGCCGCCGGGTTCGACTACGTCGCCGTCTGCGACCACGTCGCCATCCCGCCCGACCGGGCCGAGGCCATGAGCACGGTCTGGTACGACACCGTCGCCACCCTCGGCTGGCTGGCCGGCATCACCGACCGCGTGCGCCTGCTCTCCCATGTCTACGTGCCCGCCTACCGGCACCCGCTGGCGACGGCCAAGGCGTTCGCCACCCTCGACGAGCTCTCCGGCGGCCGGGCCATCCTCGGGGTCGGGGCCGGCCACGTCGAGGCCGAGTTCGACCTCCTCGGCATCCCGTTCCACCAGCGGGGGAAGCTGACCGACGAGGCCCTCGACGCCATCCGCGACGCCTTCGCCGACGAGTTCGGCGCCACCGGCTTCGGCCAGCGCCCGCGCCCCCGCCAGCCGGCCGGGCCGCCGATCTGGGTCGGCGGGAGCTCGCCCGCCGCCCTGCGCCGTGCCGCCGAGCGGGGCGACGGCTGGCTCCCGCAGGGCACGACGAAGGCCGACATGCCCGCCGCCATCGCCCGCATCGCCGAGCTGCGCGACGCCGCCGGCCGAAGCGGCGCGCCGTTCACCGTCGGCGCCATCCTGCGCCCGCTCTACGTCGGCGAGCCCGGCTGGGACGTCGGCCGGGCCACGCTGGCCGCCGGTGCCGACCGCATCCGCTCCGAGGTCGCGCGAGTACGAAGCCATGGGAGTCGACCAGGTGCAGGTCCGGTTCCGGTCCCGCTCGTGCGAGGAGTACCTCGACCAGATCGCGGCGTTCGCCGAGGAGGTGATGGCCTGATGGAGGGTCTGCTCGCCGGCAAGGTCGCCTTCGTGTCGGGTGTCGGCCCGGGCATGGGGCGCGACATCTCGCTGCTCTTCGCCGAGCACGGCGCCGACCTCGTCCTCGGCGCCCGCACCCTCGAGCGCTGCGAGGCGCTCGCCGCCGAGGTCGAGGACCGGGGGGCGAAGGCGCTCGCCGTCCGGCTCGACGTCACCGACCCCGACTCGTGCACGACCGCCGTCGACGCCGCCGTCGAGCGGTTCGGACGCATCGACGTCCTCGTGAACAACGCCTTCCACGACGGCGACTTCACCCGGTTCCTCGACGCCGACCTCGACTCCTGGCGCCACACGACCGAGGTGAACCTCTGGGGGACGCTCACGCTCACCCAGCGCGTCGCCGCCCGGATGAAGGAAGCGGGCGGCGGCCGGATCGTGATGATCAACTCGATGTCGGCGGTGCGCATCCGCGACCGCTTCGGCGCCTACACCGCGTCGAAGGCCGCCCTCGCCGCCGCCACCAAGTCGCTCGCCGTCGAGCTCGGACCGCACGGCATCCGGGTCAACGGCGTGCACCCCGGCTACATCTGGGGCGACTCCGTCGAGGCCTACTTCCGGCACCAGGCCGAGCGCCGGGGCATCACCTTCGAGGAGCGCTACGACGAGGTCGCCGGCGAGACCGCCCTCGGGTACCTGCCGCACTCGTCGGAGATCGCCGGCACGGTGCTGTTCCTGGCCTCCGACCTGGCCAAGCCCGTCACCGGCCAGGCCATCCACGTCAACTGCGGCCACTGGTTCGGCGGGTGCTGAGTGCTTCAGTTCACCGTCCTGGTGAAGCGGCACCCCGATCTCAGCGTCGAGGAGTTCCACGAGCGGTGGCGCGCCCACGGCCGGATGATCGCCGACGAGCCCGCCTTCCGGGTCATGGTGCGCCGCTACGAGCAGCACCACCGGGCCGCCGCCGACTACCGCAACGGCGACACCTACGACGGCGTCGCCATCCAGCACTACGACGACTTCGCCGGCTTCCTGTCCTTCCTCGAGACCCCGCAGTACGCGGCGAAGGTGCAGCCCGACGAGGAGGCGCTCCTCGACATGGGTGCGCTCGTCGTCCTGTTCACCGAGCTGCCGGAGACGTTCATCCCGTGATCGCCCTCGTCACCGGCGGTGCCTCCGGGATCGGGGCCGCGACCGCCGCCCTGCTCCGGCGCCAGGGGCACACCGTCGTCGCCGCCGACGTCGCCGCCGGTGCCGGCATCGAACCGCTCGACGTCACCGACGAGTCCGCCGTCGACGACCTCGTGGCGCGGATCGTCGCCGAGCACGGCCGCCTCGACCTGGCCGCGAACGTCGCCGGGGTCCCCGGTGCCTACGCCGAGCTCACCGACTCGACCACCGAGAGCTGGCGCCGCACCATGGCCGTCAACCTGGACGGCACCTACTTCTGCCTCCGTGCCGAGCTGCCGGGCCGGGGCCACCGCCATCGTCAACGTCGCCTCCTCGGCCGGGCGCATGGGCGTGCCCGGACTCGCCGCCTACTCGGCCAGCAAGCACGGCGTCATCGGCCTCACGAGGAGCGCGGCACTCGAGGTGGCCCGGCGCGGCGTCCGCGTGAACTGCGTGTGCCCGGGCACGATCCGCACGCCGATGCTGCGCGGGTTCGTCGGTGGCGACGAGGACGCCCTCGAGTCGATGGGACGGCGGGCGCCGATGGGTCGTCTCGGGGAGCCGGAGGAGGTCGCCGAGGCCATCGCCTGGCTCCTCTCCGACGCCGCCAGCTTCGTCACCGGCGCCGTCGTCGAACCCGACGGCGGCGTCGCCGCGATCTGATGCCCGACGGCCTGACCACCGGCGCCGACGGGCGCACCCGGTGCTGGTGGTGCGGCGACGACCCGCTCTACGTCGCCTACCACGACGACGAGTGGGGGCACCCGGTCACCGACGAGCGGGACCTGTTCGAGAAGCTCCTCCTCGACGGCGCCCAGGCCGGGCTCTCGTGGATCACGATCCTGCGCAAGCGCGAGGGCTACCAGCGCGCCTTCGAGGGGTTCGACCCCGAGCGCATCGCCGCCTACGGCGACGCCGACGTCGCCCGGCTGCTGGCCGACGCCGGCATCGTCCGCAACCGGGCCAAGGTCGCGTCCTTCATCGGCAACGCCCGCGCCCTGCTCGCGCTGCACGAGGCCGGCGAGACGCCTCAGCGACCTCGTCTGGTCGCACGCACCGGCAGCGCCACCGCCGACCACGGAAGCCAGGCGACGTCCCGGCCGTGTCGCCAGAGGCGGAGGCGCTGTCGAAGGCGCTGCAGCGCCCGCGGCTTCAAGTTCGTCGGGCCGACGATCGTGTACGCCTTCATGCAGGCGACCGGCGTGGTCGACGACCACCTCGCCGGGTGCTGGCGCGTCAGCGGCTGACGCCGCTCAGAAGTCCTGGTTGTTGCTCGTGTAGGCGGCCGGGGTGACGCCCGGCGTGGCCCACGCCTCGAAGAAGTGCTCACCGTCGGAGACGGCGGGGATGCCGTAGAGGTAGCCGTCGGAGCTCGGGATGTCCTGCTCGCCGACCTCGAGCCACCGCGAGGTCCAGCCGGCGACGACGGTGCTGTCGCAGGCGATGTCGACCTGGCATTCGCCGGCCGCCGTGCCGATGTTGATCACCTCGAAGGAGACCTTCAGCGGCTCGTCCTCGTTCGCCACCGGGCTGACCTCGCTGTCGATCACGATCCCGTTCGGCCCGAAGCAGAAGTCAGCCTCGCCGGCCGGCTCCTCCTCGCCCTCGGTCTCGGTCGCCTCGACGCCCTCGATGTCGTCCTCGGCCACGCCGCACCTCCGCTGCTCGGCCCGCGTCGACGGCGACGTTAACGAAAGGCGTCGATGACGGGAGCGAAGGCTTCGAGGTTGGCGGGGTCGCCTTCGTTGTGGAGGCCGACGATGGCGTGCGCGACGCCGACGTCGGCGAGGGATCGGTAGCGCCCGACGAGCTCGTCGACGGTGCCGACGACGTCGGCGTAGCGCTCGGCGGCGCCGCCCCGTCCGCCGAGGACGCCCGCTTCGCTGAGGTGCGTGACCCGGATGGCCGCGGGGTCGCGGCCGACCTCGGCGCAGTGCCGATGGAGCACGTCGAGCTTGGCGGCGACATCGGCCGGCTCGCCCTGCAGGTTCGTGGCGTCGGCGAGCTCGGCGACGAGCCGCAGGGTGCGCTTCTCGCCGCCACCGCCGACGACGATCGGGATCCGGTCCTGCAGCGGGCGCGGGTAGCACGTCGCCGCCGGCGTGGCGAACGTCCGCCCCTCGAACGGTGGCGATCCCGGGCCCCAGAGCAGCGGGAGCAACCGGAGCGCGTCCTCGAGGCGGTCGAGCCGCTGCCGCGGCGGGTTCGAAGCTCGAGCCCGTAGAGGACGTGCTCACGCTCGAACCAGCCGGCGCCGAGCCCGCACCACGCCCGGCCGCCGGAGAGGACGTCGAGGGTGGCGACGATCTTGCCGAGGTGGGCGATGTTCCGCAGCGCCGACGTTGGTCACGAGCGCCCCGAGCGTCGCCGTCCGGGTGGCACCGGCCAGGAACCCGAGCGACGTCCAGCTCTCGGGGATGTCCTCCCACTCCGGCCCGATCTGCGGGATCTGCACGAGGTGGTCCATCAGCGAGATGCTCGTGAACCCGACGTCCTCCGCGGTCCGGGCGAAGTCGGCGAGGCGCGGCGCCGAGCTCGGTGGCGCCGCCCGGGAAGGCGAAGCGCCCGATCTGGAGACCGAAGGTCAGGGGCACGGGCGTCCTCCTGTTGCCGGCGCGCCTGCTCGGGCGCGGTGAGGTAGCGGGGCGGGACCAGCTCGACCGCGGTGTCGCCGTCGTCGATGAGGTGGACGGCGGCGTACCCCTCGGCGTCGAGGGCCGCGAGCGCGTCGGCGAAGGCGCCGAGCTGCTCGGTCAGCACCTTCGAGGGAACCGGCCGCTCCCTGGCGCGGTTGCGGGCGCGGCTCACCCTCGTCCGGGGTGGCGAAGGCGACGGCGACGCATGGCACACCGGCCGTCTCGGCCAGGACCCGCAGCCGGGCCCGGTGCGGCGCCTCGAGGGCGGTCGAGTCCACGACGGTCGTGAGCTTGCGCCGGAGCCGCTTCGTCACGATCAGGTCGAGGACCTCGAAGGCGTCCTTGCTGGCGCGCTGGTCGAGCTCGTGGCGACCGACGATGCCGCGCAGGTGGTCGGAGGACACGACCGCCGGCGGCGGGAACCAGCGCTGCGCCCACGTCGACTTCCCGGACCCGGCCGGCCCGACGAGCACCACGAGGCACGGGTCGGGCAGCCGCACGGTCACCGGCGCTGGCTACCACACCACCGCGGCAACCGGGGCCGCTCGAGTCGGGAACCCGCAGTCAACCAGCTCCGGTTCGAGGTGGTGGGCGAAGTCGAGGGGGAGGGCGAGGGTGCGGGCGCCGGCGAAGGCCGACAGCAGACCGAACTCGCCGGTCGCGTCGCCCAGGACCGCGACCGGGACGTCGCCGAGATCGGGCACGACCGGTGCCGCCTGCTCGACGACGACGATGTCGTCGAACCCGGAGCGGTCCACCGACTCGAGCGGTGTCGACAGCCGGAGGTCGACGCCCTCGCGACGGGCGTCGGCGACGGCGCGGAACCGGCCGGGCAGCCCCAGCTCCGGGGCGACCACTGCGTCGGGGGAGGCGAGCACGACCCTCCGACCGGTCCGAGCGACGGCTCGGGCGATGCTCAACGCCGCCTTGGACGATCCGACCACGAGCGTCGACGCGCCGAGGCTCCCGTCGTCGCCGGCGAGGAAGCCGGCGAGCTCCGAGGGCGTCCTGGTCCCAGGCGTCGATGCCCACGCCGTTCCGGCGGCCCACACCACCAGGTCCACGCCGGCCGCCGCGACCGACGCAGCATCGGCCGGTACGCCGGGCCGCACCACGACGCCGGCGTCGACCGCGGATCCCGCGAGCCAGTCGGCCAGGCCGAGGAGATCGGGGTCGGCGAGCTCGGCCAGCCGCAGCAGGCCGCCGAGCCGGTCCGTCGCCTCCCAGAGCTCGACCCCGTGGCCCTGTTCGGCCAACCGCCGCGCCACCTCCAAGCCCGCCGGCCCACCCCCGACGACGACGACCCGCCGCCGCTCGCCCGGAGCAGGAGACAGCCCTTCGGCTTCGTGCCCGGCGTCGGGGTTCACCGTGCATCGCAGCGAGTCGCCCACGAAGATCGACCCGATGCACCGGTACTGGTAGGCGCACGGGCGCACGCGGTCGCGACGCCCGGCGGCGAGCTTGGCCGGGAGGTCGGGGTCGGCGATCAGCGGCCGGCCGAACGCGATCACGTCGGCAGCTCCGTCGGCCAGCGCCTGCTCCGCGGCCTCGGGTGTCAGCCGCCCCATGGCGATCACCGGCACCCGCGCTGCGGCGCGCACGGCCGCGGCCAGGGGCAGCAACGCTCCCGGGTCGTGCGGCGTGTGCCCGTCGGTGATGCCGGTCGCCACCATCGGCTCCGCGTAGGCGGTGGCGTGCACGGCGTCGAGGCCGGCGTCGACCGCGGCGTCGATCGCCACCAGCGCGTCGTCGAGGGTCTGGGCGGGCGACCGGTGCAGCTCGCGCGTCCCGATGCGGGCCCACACCGGGAACGACGGTCCGACCGCGGCTCGGACGGCCCGCACCACCTCGACCAGCAACCGGGCCCGCCCGCGGGCGTCGCCACCCCAGGCGTCGGCGCGGCTGTTCGTGGCCGGGGACAGGAAGGCGTCGAGGAGGTAGCCGTGCCCGGCGTGGAGCTCGACGCCGTCGAAGCCGGCGGCGACCGCCCGCGCTGCGGCGTCGGCGAACCGGTCGATCACCCAGACGAGGTCGTCCTCGGTGGCGACGGCGTACTCGAGCCGCGAGGTCGGAGTCGTGAACGGCGCCATGGCCCCGTCCACCTCGTCGGGGGTGAGCATCGTCGACAGCTCATCGGGCGCCGGTGGCCGGCGCTTCGAGGGCACGAGGAGCGGGCGGCCCTCGGCCACGTCGAGCAGGCTCTGGCGTCCCGTCGTGCACGAGCTGCGCGGCGATGGCCGCGCCGTGGGCGTGGACCGCACGGGTCAGTCGTCGGAGCCCGGGCAGGAACCGGTCGTCGCTCAGCGCCACCTGGCGGGCGTCGTAGGACCCGGCCGGGTAGGCGACGCCGGCGGAGCCGACGATCACGAGGCCGGTGCCACCGCGGGCCCGTGCCTCGAACCACGCCGTGAGGGCGTCGCCGACCGAACCGTCGCGCTCGCCGAGGTTGACCCCCATCGGGCAGAGCGCGATGCGGTTGCGCAGCTCCAGCGACCCGATGGCCGTCGGCGACAGCAGGCGGGCGAAGGCGCCCGCGCTCACCACAGGGCGTCGGTGTAGGTGTCGGTCCCCGGGATCGTCGGTCGGAACGGCGACGACCAGAGCACGCGCCCGAGCCCGTCGGCTTCGAGCTGCGCCGCCTGCTTCGCGGCCTCGGCGGCGGCTTCGGCCGGAGCGACGTCGGCGAAGCGCAGCAGCATCGATCGCCGGCGCAGGTCGTCCATCCCCGGCTGGCTCACCGGCGCGCCTTCGGGGAGCGGGATCGCCCGCATGCACATCGTCTGCCCGATGCCGGCGGTGTCCCGGCGTCGCTCCGCGAACCACGGCTCGAGCTGGCGCCAGTCGACCCCGTCGGCCCGTTCGACGAACTGGACGACGAGCGAGGCGTAGGGGTGGTCGAGGGCGAGCTCGGGGGGGACACCGTCGTCGTCGCGACCGACCGTCCAGCCGAGGTTGTAGAGCAGCGTGTGGATGTGGTCGCGGGCCTCGAACATGCGGTCGTTGGCGTGGAGCCACTTCACCTGGTCGAGGCCCCAGGCGAAGTGCTCGTCGTGCTTGCCGGCGATCACGAAGTAGACGGCCAGGTACGTGCCCGGCGACGACTCGCCGAACAGGTCGGGCCGGTGCCCGCCCCGCAGCGCCTTCTCGTCGCGGGTGGCGACCCACCGCCGGCCCGCGTACAGCCACGGCCCCACCATGCAGCCGGCGTAGAAGTGGTCGCGCTCGTACCAGCGGTTGTAGGCGACCTCGTGGCCCCGATGGGGCTCGACGAGCGTGAACAGCGCCGAACCGAGCTTGATCTCCCCTCCGGTGTCCACCGCCGTCAGCTCGTGATGCCGAAGCGGGCGAGACCGAAGGCCCGGATGGCGTTGCCGCGGACGAGCTTGTAGGTCTCCTCGTCGGACAGCCCGGCCTTGCCACAGATCTCGGTGGCGACCTTCTTCGAGTGCGGGAACGTCGAGTCGGCGTGGGGGTAGTCGGTCTCGAAGCAGATCTGGTCCATGCCGACGGCGTCGCGGTTCCGGAGGCCGGTCTCGTCGTCGAAGATGCAACCGTAGATGCGCTGCATGTAGTGGGTCGGTGGCTGGGGGAGCGACGTGCCGAAGCTGTTGTCGCTGCGCTCGGCCCAGAGCTTGTCGGCCCGCTCGAGCACGTAGGGCATCCACCCGACCTGGCCCTCGCTGTAGGCGATGCGCATCTCCGGGAACCGCTCCAGCGTGCCGGAGAAGATGAAGTCGAGCATCGAGCCCATCGCGTTGGAGAACGTGAGCGTGCTCGACACGATGAACGGCGCGTCGGGCGACGTGGCCGGCATCCGCGAGCTCGAGCCGATGTGCATGCACACGACGGTCTCGGTCTCCTGGCAGGCCTCGAACATCGGGTCCCACTTGCCGGAGTGGATCGACGGCAGGCCCAGCGGGTGGGGGTTCTCGGAGAAGGCGATGGCGTGGCTGCCCTTGCCGGCGCAGCGGCGAACCTCGGCGGCGGCCAGGTCGGGGTCCCACAGCGGCACGATGGTGAGCGGGATCAGCCGCCCCTTGCCCTCGCCCGCGCACCACTCGTCGATCATCCAGTCGTTGTAGGCCTGGACGCAGAGCAGCGCGAGCTCCTTGTCCTGCCGCTCGGCGAAGGTCTGGCCGGCGAAGCGGGGGAGCGTGTTGGGGAAGCAGATCGACGCGTCGACGTGGTTGGCCGTCATGTCGGCGAGGCGCTCGGACTGGATCCAGCAGCCCGGGCGGATCTCGTCGAAGGTGACCGGTGTGACGTCGAGCTCGTCGAAGCCGACGGCGGCCGACAGCTTGGGGAAGGGGTACACGAGGTCGTCGTAGAGCCACCAGTCGCACCACTCGCCGCCCGGTGCGCCCTTCTCGAAGGAGAAGACGCCGCCGTCGAAGTTGAAGACGGCGCGGTCGCGCTCGACCCGCGGACCGCGGTCTGCGTACTTGGCGGGGAGGCGGTCGCTCCACAGCGTGGGTGGCTCCACGACGTGGTCGTCGACCGAGATGATCCGGGGCAGGTCGGCCGTCATGACCGCCAGACTAGAACGTGTTCTAGTCTTGAGCCATGGCCACGCGAGTACCGGCTGCTGATCGGCGGGGAGCGGGCCGCCGGGGCCGAGGGGCTCCTACCCGATCGTCAACCCGGCGACCGAGGGCGTCGTCGGGCGAGGCTCCCGAGGCGTCGGTCGAGCAGGCCGAAGCGGCGGCCGAGGCGGCGGCGACCGCCTTCCCGGCGTGGAGCCGCACGAAGCCCGAGCATCGCGCCGAGCTGCTCGACCGGGCCGCCGACCTCCTCCGCGACCGCCTCGACGAGCTCGTCCCGCTCGTCCAGGCCGAGACCGGCGCCACGATCCGGGTGGCCCAGACGATGCAGGTGCCGACGTGCATCGAGCGGCTCCGCCGCTACGCCAAGGGCGCCGTCGAGCCGACCGCCATCCCGCTGCCGCCGAGCGAGATGCCGTCGACCGCGCTGGCCGCCGGCGGGCTCATGGGAGCGATGGTCGTGCGCCAGCCCGTCGGCGTCGTCGCCTGCATCACGCCGTACAACTTCCCGATCGTGAACATGGCCGGCAAGGTCGGCCCGGCCCTGGCCATGGGCAACACGGTCGTCGTGAAGCCGGCGCCCCAGGACCCGCTCGCCGTCACCGTGTTCGGCGAGATGCTTGGCGACGGCGGGCTTCCCCGCCGGGCGTCGTGAACGTCGTGACCGGCAGCGGCGCCGACGTCGGCGAGGCGCTGGTCGCCTCGCCGCACGTCGACATGGTCTCCTTCACCGGGTTCGACCTCGGTCGGCCAGCGCATCGGCGAGGTCTGCGGCCGCGGCATGAAGCGCCAGCTGCTCGAGCTCGGCGGCAAGGGCGCCGGGCATCGTGTTCGACGACGCCGACCTCCGCACCGCCATCGGCACGATCGCATCGGTGTGGGCGTTCCACTCCGGCCAGATCTGCACGGCGCCCACTCGGGTCATCGCCCAGCGCGGCGTGTACGACCAGGTCGTCGCCGGCCTGCAACAGGCCGCGGGACGGCTCAAGGTCGGCGATCCGCTCGAGCCCGACACCGTCGTCGGCCCGGTGATCTCCGACGTGCAGCGCGGCCGCATCGAGGCCCTCGTCGCCGCCGGCGTCGACGAGGGCGCCGAGCTCGTCGCTCGGTGGCGCCCGGCCCGACATCGGCCGACCGGCTTCTACGTCGCCCCGACGCTGCTCGCCGGCTGCAAGCCCGGCATGCGCGCCGTGCAGCGAGGAGTTCTTCGGGCCCGTCGTCGTGGTGCGTCCCGTTCGACGACGAGGACGAGGCCGTCGCCCTCGCCAACGGCACCGAGTTCGGCCTCTACGACTACGTCTTCACCGGCCGACACCGCGCGCGGCATGCGGGTGGCGCGGCAGCTGCGCACCGGCAACGTCGGGATCAACACCGCCCAGCGCAACCACGAGGCGCCCTTCGGCGGCTTCAAGCAGTCCGGCGTCGGCCGCGACGGCGGCAGCTTCGGCCTGCACGCCTACAGCGAGCTCCAGTCGATCGTCTGGCCCGGCTGAGACCGCGCAGCGATCCACGTGGAACCGGGGGAGTTCGAGGGGCGCATCGGGCGCTACCACTGGGAGTCCGAGCCGTGGTGGCCCGACGCCGGCGCGGGCGCCGGACGGGCGCGCCCGAACGTGCTGCGTCGTCGTGCTCGACGACGTCGGCTTCGCCCAGCTCGGCTGCTTCGGCTCCGACATCGACACGCCGACCTTCGACGGGCTGGCCGCCACCGGGCCTCCGGTTCACCAACTTCCACACCACCGCGCTCTGCTCGCCGACGCGGGCGGCGCTGCTCACCGGGCGCAACCACCACGCCGTGCGGCATGGGCCGCATCACCGACCTCGCCACCGGCTTCCCCGGCTACGACGCGCCGCATCCCGCGGTCGTGCGCCTTCCTGCCCGAGATCCTCGGCCCGGCGGGCTACGCCGCCTGGGCGGTCGGGAAGTGGCACCTGACGCCCGAGGCCGAGGTGCACAGCCGCCGCCAGCCGCGACCGTTGGCCCCTCGGCCGAGGGTTCGAGCGCTTCTACGGCTTCTTCGAGGGCGAGACCCACCAGTTCGCGCCGGCACTCGCCTGCGACAACCACTTCATCGACCCGCCCCGCGCCTCGATCGCCGACGGCTACCACCTCACCGAGGACCTCGCCGACCAGGCCGATCCGGCTGTCCGCGACCTCCGGGCCATCGACGTCGACAAGCCGTTCTTCTGCTGGTTCGCGCACCGGCGCCTGCCACTCGCCGCACCAACCGCCGGCCGACTGGCTCGAGCGCTACCGCGGCCGCTTCGACGACGGCTGGGACGCGTGGCGGGAGGCGACGCTGGCCCGCCAGGTCGAGCGCGGCGTCGTCGCCGCCCGGCACCCGCCTCTCGCCCCGGCCCGACTGGGTGCCGGCCTGGGACGAGCTGTCCACCGACGAGCGGCGCCTCTACGCCCGGTACATGGAGGCCTTCGCCGGCTTCCTCTCCCACACCGATCACTGCATCGGGCGCCTGCTCGACGCCCTCGAGGAGACCGGCGACCTCGGCGAACACGATCGTCATGGTCCTCTCCGACAACGGCGCCAGCAGCGAGGGCGGCCCGCACCGGTTCGATCAACGACAACCGACCGTGGAACTTCGCCGGCCGGCCGCTCGGCCGAGGCGCTCGGCCGCATCGACGAGATCGGCGGCCCGACGCTCCACAACAACTACCCGTGGGGCTGGACCGTCGCCGGCAACACGCCGTTCCGGCGCTGGAAGCGGGAGGTGCACGAGGGCGGCGTCGCCGACCCGCTGATCGTGTCCTGGCCGGCAGGCATCGCGGCCCGGCGGTGAGGTGCGGCACCAGTACGTGCACGCCATCGACGTCGCTCCCACGATCCTCGAGCGTCGTCGGGCATCGAGCTGCCCGGCGGCCATCGGCGGCGTCGAGCAACGCCCGATGGACGGCGTCGAGCTTCCGGTACGCCTTCGACGACGCCGCCGCTCCCGAGCGTCACACCGTGCAGTACTACGAGATGCTCGGCTGCCGGGCCCTGTACCAGGACGGGTGGAAGGCGGTCACGCTACCACCCCATCCAGGCCGACGAGCCCGGGCCTCGACCGGGCCGAGCTGGGAGCTCTACGACCTCCGCGGACCGATCCGACCGAGCTCGACGACCTCGCCGCCGCCGAGCCGGCGCGCCTGGCCGCGGATGGTCGAGCGCTGGTGGCAGGAGGCCGAGCGCAACCAGGTGCTGCCGCGTCGACAACCGGGCCTTCTCCGTCGTGCGTGCTCGAGCGCCCCGAGGCCGTGCCGCGGCCGATCTCGCTACGAGTACCGGCCGGGGACGGCGCCGGTTCCGGAAGCCGTGGCCGTGAACGTCCGCAACCGGTCGCACATCGTCACGGCCGACGTCGTCGTTCCCGACGGCGGTGCCGAGGGCGTGCTGATCGCCCAGGGTTCGCGGCTCGGCGGCTGGACGCTGTTCGTCGCAGGCCGGCGGCTCGTGTACGTGCACAACCGCGTCGGCGCCGAGCAGCACCGCATCGCGGCGGGCCGGTCGAGCTCGCGCCCGGACGCGCACGAGCTGCCGTTCCGCTTCGCACGGACCGGCGAGCACGCCGGGTCGGGCGTCCCTCCTCGTCGACGGCGCCGTGGTCGGCGAGGGCGACATCCCCCGGCTTCACACCGACCCGCTTCTCGCTCACCGGCGCCGGGCTGGCGTGCGGACGCGATGCCGGCCTGTCCGTCTGCGACGACTACGTCGCGCCGTTCGCCTTCGACGGGCGAGCTGCGCCTCGTGGTGGTCGAGGTCGACGGCGAGGCGTTCGTCGATCCCGAGGGCGAGGCCGACGTGTCGATCGTCACCCAGTAGCCCGACCGCGCCGAACCGGCGCCATCTGGCATCCTGCGCGCATCGGATCGGCTGGGGGGGTAGGGATGCAGGCGCGCGTGGCGGTCGTCGCCGTCGTGGCTGCCCTCGCGCTCGTCCCCGCGGCGGCAGGCGCCGATGTCCCGACGCGCAGCAGCGTCGACCAGCTCGACGCGCCCGATCCCCACATCGTCGCGGCCGGTGACGGGACCTGGCGCGCCTACAGCACCCAGGTCGGCAGCCTCAACGTCCCCGTCCGGTCTTCGGGCGACCTCGTCGCGTGGTCGGCACCGTGGGACGCCATGCCGACCCTGCCGGGGTGGGCGTCGTTCGGGCACACCTGGGCTCCGGGCGTGATCCGGTGGAACGACGGCACCTGGCGGCTGTACTTCGCCAGCCGGCACACCGCGTCGAACCGGCAGTGCATCGGCGTCGCCTCGGCTTCGACCCCCGACGGCCCGTTCACGGCCGGGTCGCAGCCGCTCGTGTGCCAGCTCGAGCTCGGCGGCAGCATCGACCCCTATCCCTACCGCGACCCGGCGAACGGCGTGACCTACCTCTACTGGAAGAGCGACGAGAACGCCCTCGGGCTGGCGAGCTCCCAGCTGTGGGGCATGACGCTCGCCGGCGACGGCTTGTCGCTCGTCGGTACCGCCTTTCCCCTGCTCGCCCGCGACCAGGCCTGGGAGCTGCCGACGATCGAGCAGCCCGCCATGATCAGCGTGGGCGGGCGGTGGTGGCTCGCGTACTCCGGGAACTTCTGGGAGTCCGGCCGGTACGCGAGCGGCTTCGCCTCGTGCTCCGGACCGCTCGGGCCCTGCGTGAAGGTGACCACCGCGGTGCCGTGGATGACGAGCGGCGGGCTGACGTCCGGTCCTGGTGGGCTCGCCTTCTTCATCGGACCCGACGGCGGGGTCCGCGCGACGTGGCACGCGTGGGCGCCCGGGTGTCGTCGGCTACGCCGCGGGAGGGCGGCGGGCGATGCACATCGAACCGGTCACCTTCGACGCCGGTGGTCCGCACCTCCTGTCACCGGCCACCGCGCCGTTCGCCACCCCCGAGGCGGCCGTCGACGCCGCGTACCGCGACGTGCTCGCCCGTGGCGCCGATCCCGCCGGTCTCCTGTACTGGGCCAGCCGCATCCGCATCGGCGCCGACACCGCCGCCGTCACCTTCGACCACCTCGCTCGCTCGCCGGAGTTCTCCGGGATCGGCGAGCCGGTCGTCCGGCTCTACCGCGGCTACTTCGCTCGGCTGCCCGACCCCGCCGGCCTCCGGTACTGGATGGCGGTCGGAAACCAGCAAGGGCTGGGCGCGGTCTCCGCCGCCTTCTCCCGCTCGCCCGAGTTCGTCGACACCTACGGCGAGCTCGGCAACGCCGCCTTCGTCGACCGCGTGTACCGCAACCTGCTCGGCCGGGCGCCGGACCCGCAGGGACTGGCCTACTGGACCGACCGGCTGGCCCGGGGCATGGCCCGTGGCGACCTGATGCTCGCCTTCACGGAGTCACCCGAGAACCGGGCCCTCACCGGCGCCGACGCCGCCGTCGTGGTCCTGTACGTCGGGATGCTCCAACGAGCCCCCGAACCGGCCGGCCTCGCCTACTGGTCCGACCTCCGGCGGGCCGGCCACCCGACGGTCGGGCTCGTCGCCGGCATCCTGGCGTCGAGCGAGTACCGCGTGGTCCACCGGCTGCCCTGATCGCGCGGTGGCGCTCAGTCCTTCCGGCCGGTGAGGGCGAGGCGCACCCCGAGGCCGACGAGCAGGAGGCCGCTGGTCCCACCGATCACCTCGGCGCGCCGGGGCGAGCGCTCCAGCCAGCGGCCCACCGAGCCGGCCGCCACGCCATAGGTCCCGTCGTTGAGCACGGCCAGCACGCAGAAGAGCAGCCCGAGGGCGAGCAGCTGCAGGCTCGGGTGCCCGGCCTCGGGCCGCACGAACTGCGGGAGCACGGCCAGGAAGAACAGCGTCGTCTTCGGGTTCGACACGCCGACGACGAAGCCGTCGCGCAGCAGGCGGCGGTCGGACCGCGGGACCACGACGGTGTCGAGTGCGCTGGCGAGGTGCCGGCGGTCGCGGATGGCCCGCACGCCGAGGAAGACCAGGTAGGCCGCGCCGAGCAGCTTCATGGCGGTGAAGACGGCGACGCTCCGCGCCACGATGGCGCCGACGCCCACGGACACGGCGAGCACGTGGACACCGGTCCCGAGGGTGTTGCCGGCCACCGTGGCCAGCGCCGCCCGGCGGCCGAGGGCGATGCCCCGGGACACGACGAACAGCACGCTCGGCCCGGGGAACAGCAGCAGCGCCATCGACGCCGCCGCGAACGAACCGACCTGTGCCCACGTCACGGACGGGCACGGTACCGACGGATGGGCCAGGATCCCGAACGAGATGTCGTCAGCTCCGGTGTCCCTGCTGCCCTTGCCATCCCAGCCCGCCGGTGTCCGGTGGCCGACCGACGACTGGCCGACCGGCCCGGCACCGGACGGGCTCGACGACACCGTCGACCACCTCTTCGAGGACACCGACCGGTGGGGGACGACCTACGCCGTCGCTGTCGTGCACCGCGGCCGCCTGGTCGCCGAGCGCTACGGCGGCGCCTTGGAGCACTGGGACGCCGAGGCCGAACCGGTGGAGCCCACCACCCGGCTCCTGTCGTGGTCGATGGCCAAGTCCGTGCTGCACGCCGCCGTCGGCGTCCTCGTCGGCGACGGCCGCCTCGACCTCCACGCTCCTGCGCCCGTGCCCGCGTGGGCCGGCGACGCCCGGCGCGCCATCACCCTCGACGACCTCCTCGCCATGCGCGACGGCCTCGCCTTCGCCGAGGACTACGAGGACGCCGACCGTTCCGACGTGATCGCCATGCTGTTCGGCTCGGGCCAGCACGACGTCGCCGCGTACGCAGAGGCGCGCCCCGGGCGCACCCGCCCGGCGAGGTCTTCAACTACTCGTCGGGCACCTCGAACATCGTGGCCGCCATCGTCGGCCGCACCGTGGGGAGCGGTCAGGACACGGTCGACTTCCTGCACGACCGCCTGTTCGCGCCGATCGGCATGACCTCGGCCCAGCCCCGGCTCGACGGTGCGGGGACCTTCGTCGGGTCGTCGTACCTCTACGCCACCGCCCGCGACTACGCCCGCTTCGGACTGCTGTACCTCCGCGACGGCACGTGGGACGGGCGGCGCATCCTGCCCGAGGGTTGGGTGGACCTGGCCCGGACGCACCGCTCGACCGATCCCACCGACGGTCGCGGCTACGGCTCGCACTGGTGGGTCGAGCCCGGCGACGCCCGTGGCGGCTTCTGGGCGTCGGGCTACGACGGCCAGTCCATCCGCTGCGTCCCCGCCCTCGACCTGATCGTCGTCCGGTTGGGGAAGTCGCCGGGCGAGCAGTCCGACCGCCTCGTCGAGTGGCGGGACGAGGTGATCTCCCGGTTCACGTGAGGCCGTGCTCCCCGGCGGGGGCCCCCACCCCCTATGCCGACGGTGCGAGGGCGACCTCCGCTCTCGCCGGGAGCAGCAGGTAGGCGCCGGCGAAGAAGCACACGGCGCCCAGGAAGGTGCCCGAGTTGATCAGGGTGGTGTTGAGGGCCTCGCCGGTCGTCGTCAGCGTGAACGCGCCGATCGCCGACAACATGAAGAAGATCGAGCCGACGTAGTTCAGGGCCGCGACCCACCACTCGGCGTCGTCGCGGCGGACGCACCAGAGCCGGTGGCACACGGCCAGCCACGCCAGGTGGCTGGCGATGAGGAAGGCGATCGAGCCGAAGAAGTCCGGGGCCCAGACGAGCCGGTTCGTCTGCTCGGTGTCGAGGCTGTCCAGCATGGCGTCGACGCAGTTGAGGTTGAAGAGGATGGTGCCGACGAGCTGGACGCGGCAGGCCAGTACCAGCCTCCCGTCCGGCGGGTCGGCGCGCTGGGTCTGCAGCAGCTGGCTGGCGGCGGCGGCGGTGAAGAAGACGGACCCGGCGACGAAGGTGACGCCCACCGTGCCGGGGTCGACCCGCTGGGCGTACAGGGGGAACGACCCGAGCCCGAAGAGGAACGAACCGACCATGAACAGGGCGGCGACGCGCCAGTCGAGCAGGCGCGGGTGCCAGCCGATCTGGCGCCGCCATTGCACTCGGCCACCCGCCTCCGGCTCAGGTGTGGGCGAAGCCCGCCGCGGGCGGCGGATGCGCCGGTGGGAACGCGACGAGGTGATCGACGGCCTTCTGGAGCTCGGCGATGAGCGAGTCGGCCAGGTCCATGCTGAACCCCTCCCGCACGACGATGCGCAGCACGGCGACGTCGGTGGCGTCGGGGGGCATCGTGTAGGCCGGCACCTGCCAGCCGGCCGTGCGCAGCTGGTCGGAGAGGTGGAAGACCGTGAACTTCGAAGGGTCCGACATCTCGAAGGCGATCACCGGGATCGCGCTCCCGTCGCTGATCACGTTGAAGACGCCCATCTTCCCGATCGACGCCGAGAGGTGCAGCGCGATGTCCCTCAGCGTCTCCATGATGCGCGTGTACCCGTCGCGCCCGAGGCGGACGAAGTTGTAGTACTGGCCCACGATCTGGTTGCCGGGGCGGGAGAAGTTCAACGTGAACGTCGGCATGTCACCGCCGAGGTAGTTCACGTGGAACACGAGGTCCTCGGGGAGGTCGTCCAGTGACCGCCAGATCACGAAGCCGATGCCCGGGTAGGTGAGGCCGTACTTGTGGCCCGACACGTTGATCGACTTCACCTGCGGCAACCGGAAGTCCCACTCGAGGTCGGGGTGGAGGAACGGGGCGACGAAGCCGCCGCTGGCGGCGTCGACGTGGATCGGCACGTCGAGGCCGTGCTCCAAGTTGAAGGCGACGACGCGGTCGTGGATCTCGCCGATCGGCTCGAACTCGCCGGTGAAGGTGGTCCCCAGGATCGGGATGACCCCGATCGTGTTCTCGTCGACCCGGGCCATCACCTCGTCGGGGTCGACGACGTAGCGGCCGTGGGCGACGGGCGCGTAGCGCGGTTCGACGTCCCAGTACCGGCAGAACTTCTCCCACACGACCTGGACGTTCGAACCGAGGACCATGTTGGGCCGGTCCGTCGGCCGGCCTGCCGCCTCCTGGCGCTGTCGCCAGCGCCACTTCATGGCCAGCCCGCCCAGCATCACGGCCTCGCTCGACCCGATGGTCGAGACGCCGACGGCGTCGCCGGTCGGCGGAGCGTTGAAGAGGTCGGCCACGATGTTCACGCAGCGCCGCTCGATCTCGGCGGTCTGCGGGTACTCGTCCTTGTCGATCATGTTCTTGTCGAACGTCTCGGCCATGAGCCGTTCCGCTTCGGGGTCCATCCAGGTCGTGACGAAGGTCGCCATGTTCAGGCGCGAGCTCCCGTCGAGGAGCAGTTCGTCGTGGATCATCCGGTAGACCGCCTCCGGTGGCGCCTCGCTGGTCGGCATGCGGTTCTTCGGGACGGCCCGCATGCTGAGTCGACCTGCGTATGCCGGCGCGAACTCGTCGGCCGTGGGCTCGTGTCGATGGACCACCGGTGCCTCCAAGGCTCGGGCCGATGCTTCGAACCTAGGACGGGGGGCGCAGTCCTGGACTCACCCCGCGGGGATGATTTGTCGGCCCCGCCGACCACTACGGTCCTCGGCAGTGGGGGTCGTGCTCAGCACACGGGGCTTGCGCCGTGACGACGTGGTGGCGGTGGCCCGCGCCGGCGTCAGCGTCGAGCTCGGCGACGACGCCGTCCGCGCGATGGCCGCCACCCGCGCCCACGTCGAGGCGATCACCGCGTCGGAGGAGCCGGCCTACGGCATCTCCACCGGTTTCGGCGGACTGGCGACGACGTTCATCCCGCCCGAGCAACGGGCCCGGCTGCAGCGCTCGCTCATCGCGTCGCACGCGGCGGGCATGGGCCCGCCGGTCGAGCCCGAGGTCGTGCGGGCCATGATCCTGCTGCGGGCCCGCACGCTGGCCACGGGCATCACCGGAGCGCGTCCCGCCTTGGCGGCGGCGCTGCTCGACCTGCTCGCCGGGCCCCTGCCCGAGGTCCCGGAGTTCGGTTCGCTGGGCTGCAGCGGCGACCTGGCGCCGCTGGCCCACGTCGCCTCCGCCCTCGAGCTGCCCCTCGAGGCGAAGGAGGGGCTGGCGCTCATCAACGGCACCGACGGCATGCTCGGGATGCTGGTGCTGGCGTGCGCCGACCTGGCGCAGCTGCTCCGGGCCGCCGACGTCGCCGCCGCGATGAGCGTCGAGGGGCTGCTCGGCACCGACCGCCCCTTCGCCGCCGAGCTCGTCGGCCTCCGCCCCCATCCGGGTCAGCAGGCCTCGGCGGCGAACATCGCCGCCCTCCTCGCCGGCTCGGGCATCGTCGCCTCCCACCGCACCGGCGACCCGCGGGTGCAGGACGCCTACTCCCTGCGCTGTGCCCCGCAGGTGCACGGCGCGGCGCGCGACGCCCTCGCCTTCGCCGAGAGCTGCGCCGACCGCGAGCTGGCCGCCGCCATCGACAACCCGGTGGTGCTGCCCGACGGCCGCGTCGAGTCGGTCGGCAACTTCCACGGCGCGCCCCTGGCGCACGCGTGCGACCTCCTGGCGATCGTCGTCGCCGATGTCGCCAGCATGAGCGAGCGACGCACCGACCGCTTCCTCGACGCGTCGCGCAGCCACGGGTTGCCGCCCTTCCTCGCCCACGAGCCCGGCGTCGACAGCGGGCTGATGATCGCCCAGTACACGGCGGCGGCCCTCGTGGCCGAGTGCCGGCGACTCGCGGTCCCGGCCAGCACCGACACCATCCCCACCTCGGCGATGCAGGAGGACCACGTGTCGATGGGGTGGTCGGCGGCCCGCAAGCTCCGCGCCGCGCTCGGGCACCTGGCCATGGTGCTCGCCGTGGAGATCGTCACCGCGGCGCGCGGCATCGAACTGCGGGCGCCGCTGGCGCCGGCGCGGGCGACGGCTGCGGTGCGCGACGCCCTGCGCGCCGGCGGCGTGAGCGGCCCCGGGCCCGACCGGCTGCTCGCCCCCGAGCTCGCCGCGGCGGCCGCTGCTCGTCGGCGACGGCTCGGTCGTGCGGGCCGCCGAAGCGGAGGTGGGCCCCCTTGGCTGAGGGCGCCCGCGCCGTCCGAGCGCCTCGGGGCTCGTCGCGCACCTGCAAGGGGTGGGCCCAGGAGGGCGCGCTCCGCATGCTGATGAACAACCTCGACCCCGAGGTGGCCGAGCGTCCCGACGACCTCGTCGTCTACGGCGGCACGGGTCGGGCCGCGCGCAGCTGGGCCGCCTTCGACGCCATCGTCGCCAGCCTGCGCGACCTCGACGGCGACGAGACGCTCCTCGTGCAGTCGGGCAAGCCGGTCGGTGTCTTCCGGACGCACGAGTGGGCGCCCCGGGTCCTCATCGCCAACTCGAACCTCGTCCCCGACTGGGCCAACTGGGAGGAGTTCCGGCGGCTCGAGGCGCTCGGCCTCACGATGTACGGCCAGATGACGGCCGGGTCGTGGATCTACATCGGCTCCCAGGGGATCCTGCAGGGGACCTACGAGTGCTTCTCCGCCATCGCCGAGCGACGCTTCGGCGGCACCCTCGCCGGCACCGTCACCGTCACGGCCGGCCTCGGCGGGATGGGCGGCGCCCAGCCCCTGGCGGTCTCGATGAACGGCGGCGTCGCCATCGTCGTCGAGGTCGATCCGCACCGCATCGAGCGGCGGCTCGAGACCCGTTACCTCGACGTCGTCGCCGACGACCTCGACGACGCGCTGGCCCGGGCCGAGGCGGCGCGGGCCGAGCGCCATCCGCTCTCCATCGGGTTGCTCGGCAACGTGGCCGAGGTGCTCCCCGAGCTCGTCGCCCGCGACGCCCCGATCGACATCGTCACCGACCAGACCCCGGCCCACGACCCCCTCAGCTACGTGCCCGCCGGCCTGTCGCTCGACGAGGCCGCCGCCCTGCGGGAGCGCGACCCCGAGGGCTACACGGCCCGCGCCCGTGAGTCGATGGCCCGCCACTGCGAGGCGATGGTCGGCTTCCTCGACCGCGGCGCCGAGGTGTTCGACTACGGCAACAGCCTGCGGCCGGAGGCGAAGCTCGGCGGCTTCGCCCGCGCCTTCGACTATCCCGGGTTCCTCCCTGCCTACATCCGGCCGCTCTTCTGCGAGGGGAAGGGCCCGTTCCGCTGGGCGGCCCTCTCGGGCGACCCCGCCGACATCGGTGCCACCGACAAGGCCGTCCTCGAGGAGTTCCCCGACAACGAGGGGTTGGCCCGGTGGATCCGGCTGGCATCGGACCGGGTCGCCTTCCAGGGCCTCCCGGCGCGGATCTGCTGGCTCGGCTACGGCGAGCGCCACCGCATGGGGCTGCGGTTCAACGAGCTCGTGGCGAGCGGGCGGGTGCAGGCGCCGCTCGTCATCGGCCGCGACCACCTCGACTCCGGGTCGGTGGCGTCGCCGTACCGCGAGACCGAGGCCATGCGCGACGGGTCGGACGCCATCGCCGACTGGCCGCTCCTCAACGCCCTCCTCAACACGGCGAGCGGGGCGAGCTGGGTGTCGCTGCACCACGGCGGCGGCGTCGGCATCGGCCGGTCGATCCACGCCGGCATGGTCGTCGTGGCCGATGGCAGCGAGCTCGCGGCGGAGAAGCTCGAGCGGGTGCTCACCAACGATCCGGGCACCGGCGTCGCCCGTCACGCCGACGCCGGGTACCCGGAGGCGCTGCGGGTTGCCCGCGACACCGGGATGCATCTGCCCATGCAGCCATGACGACGTACTGGGCGGCCCGCGCCCTGCTGCCCACCGGCGTGAGCGCAGGTGTGGTCCTCGGCTGCGGCGACGACGGCCGGCTCTCGGAGGTGCGAGGCGGGGTCGACCGAGCGCCGGCGGGCGCCGTGGTGCTCGACGGTCTCGCCCTGCCCGGCCTCGTCGACACCCACTCGCACGCCTTCCATCGCGCCCTGCGAGGGCGGGCACCCGGCGACGACTTCTGGGCGTGGCGGGCCGGCATGTACGCGCTGGTCGATCGTCTCGACCCTGACTCGCTGCTCGCGCTGGCGACGGCGTCCTTCGCCGAGCTCGCCCTGGCCGGGATCACGACCGTGCACGAGTTCCACTACCTGCACCAGCCCAGCGGGATGGATGACGCCGTCTGCGAAGCGGCGCGCCGTGCCGGCATCCGGCTCGTGCTCCTCGACACCTGCTACCTGCGCGCCGGCTTCGGCGACGACCCCCTCGATCCCGTGCAGCAGCGCTTCACCGACGGCGACGTCGAGCGGTGGGCGGTCCGGGCCGAGAAGGTGGCGGGCGCCAACCCTGATGTCACCGTCGGTGCCGCCATCCACAGCGTGCGGGCCGTCGACGCCGCGTCGATGGCGCGCGTGGCGGACTGGGCGCGGGCCCGGCAGGTACCGCTGCACCTGCACCTGTCGGAGCAGCCGGCGGAGAACGAGGCCTGCCTGGCGACGACGGGTCGCACGCCCACGCAGCTCGCCCACGACCGCGGTGTCCTCGGCGCATCGACCACGGCGGTCCACGGCACGCACCTGGCCGTCGGCGACATCCAGCTGCTCGGCGAGTCGGGCACCGCGATGTGCCTGTGCCCGACGACCGAGCGCGACCTCGCCGACGGCATCGGGCGGGCCTCGGCCATGAGCGCCGCCGGATCGCCGTTGCGCGTCGGCACCGACTCGCACGCGGTCGTCGACCTGTTCGAGGAGGCTCGGGCCGTCGAGCTCGACGAGCGGCTGGCGACGGGACGGCGCGGCCTCCACGATCCGGCGTCGCTGCTGGCGGCGGCGACGGCAGGCGGCGCCGTGGCGGTCGGTGCCCCAGCCGACCTCTGCGTCGTCGACCTCGACAGCGTCCGCCTCGCCGGCGTCGACCTCGACGACCCGGTGCCGATGGTCGTCGCTGCCGCCACCGCCGCCGACGTGACCGACGTCGTCGTGCGGGGCGAGCACGTCGTGTCCGGCGGCGCCCACCGCTCCCTCGACGTCGCCGCCGCCCTCCGGACCGCGATCGGGGCGGTCCGCTGATGTGGGACCTCCTGATCACCGGGATCGCCGACGGGCGAGCCCTCGCCATCGACGGCGACCGCATCGCGTGGGTCGGGCCGGCCTCCGCCGTGCCGCCCGAGGGGCGCACGGCGGTGCCCTGGGACGTCGCCGGCCGGCTCGTCACGCCCGGTCTCGTCGACTGCCACACCCACCTGGTGTTCGCCGGCGACCGGTCCGGGGAGTGGGAGCAGCGCCTGGCGGGCGCGTCCTACGAGGAGATCGCGGCGGCCGGGGGCGGCATCCGATCGACGGTCGCCAGCACGCGGGCCGCGTCGGAGGCGGAGCTCCTCGAGGCGGCGGCGGGAAGGGCGGCCGCGCTCGCCGCCGGCGGTGTCACGACCATCGAGGTCAAGTCCGGTTACGGGCTCGACCTCGACACCGAGCTCCGGATGCTCCGGGTCGCCCGCCGCCTGCCGGAGTGGGTCCCGGTGGACGTGTCGACGACGTTCCTCGGCGCCCACACCGTCCCCCCGGAGTTCGACGGCGACGCCGACGCCTACATCGCCTTCGTGTGCGACGAGGTGCTCCCCGCCGTCGCCGCCGAGGGACTGGCCGACGCCGTCGACGGGTTCTGCGAGGGCATCGCCTTCGACGCCGAGCAGATCGGTCGGGTCTTCGAGGCGGCCACGCTCCAGGGGCTGCGGGTGAAGCTGCACGCCGACCAGCTCAGCGACGGCGGTGGCGCCGCCCTCGCCGCCCGCCACCGCGCCCGGTCGGCCGATCACCTCGAGCACGCGTCGCCGGAGGGCATCGCGGCGATGGCCGACGCCGGGACGGTGGCCGTGCTGCTGCCCGGCGCCGCCTACGTGCTGCGCGACGAGGCCGTGCCCCCGGTCGACGCGCTGCGGAGCGCCGGCGTTCCCATGGCCGTCGCCACCGACTGCAACCCGGGCACCTCGCCGTTGCTGTCGCTGCTCCTCGCCATGCACCTCGCCTGCACCCGCTTCGGCCTGACCGTCGACGAGGCGTTCGCCGGTGCGACCGAGCACGCGTCGCGCGCCTCGGGCTCGCCGGAGAGGTGGGCGTGCTCGCCGCCGGTGCCCGAGCCGACCTCGTGGTGTGGGAGGCGGAGACGCCGGCGCAGGTCCTGCACTGGTTGGGCGCCGAGCCCGTGCACGCCGTGGTGAAGCGGGGCCTCATCGTCGACACGGAGCCCGAGTGAGCGCGCGCCAGTGAGCGAGCGAGCGATCGTGCAGGTGGGTCACCCGGTGCTCCGGGAGGAGGCTCGTCGGGTCGAGCCCGCTGAGCTCGAGTCGGTGCAGGGCCTCATCGACGACCTGATCGACACCATGCGCGCCGCCAACGGTGCCGGGCTCGCCGCCAACCAGATCGGCGTGCCCCTCCGGGTGTGCGTCATCGAGGTGCGGCCGGGCAACCCCCGCTACCCCTACAAGCCGGTGATCCCGCTCACGGTGCTGATCAACCCGGTCGTCGAGCCGCTGACCGACGAGACCTTCGCCAACTACGAGGGCTGCCTGTCGGTGCCGGGACTCCGAGGGGTCGTCGACCGGTTCGTCGAGGTGCGGGTCACCGGCCTCGACCGCGAGGGCGGGCCGGTCGAGCAGGTGGTGCGCGGCCTGTCGGCCGGCACCTTCCAGCACGAGACCGATCATCTGGACGGCATGGTCTTCCTCGACCGCGTCACCGACACGCGAACCCTCTGCACCTGGGACGAGTTCCGAGCGCGGTACGAGGAACCGTTCGCCGAACGGGTCCGCCGGCTCGTCGCCCGCTTCGGCTCGTAGACCGAATTGGCGTGGTCAGCGGCGCATGCGGTTCGGGCTTACAGTGGAGCGGCTGGGCGACGACATGAAGGCGGATCGACGAATGTCCGCGAACGGCAAGCTTCCGACCGCGAAGTACGAGCTGGAGCTCGAACGACTCCAGCTCGAACTGGTGCGGATGCTGGAGTGGATCCGTCACAGCGGGCACCGCCTGGTCGTCATCTTCGAAGGTCGCGACGCCGCCGGGAAGGGCAGCACGATCAGCCGGCTGACCGATCCGCTGAACCCCCGCGCCTGCAAGGTCGTGGCGCTGCCGAAGCCGACCGAGCGCGAGCGCACGCAGTGGTACTTCCAGCGCTACGTCGCCCACCTGCCGTCGGCCGGCGAGATGGTCGTGTTCGACCGGTCCTGGTACAACCGGGCCGGCGTCGAACGGGTCCTCGGGTACTGCACCGACGCCGAGTACTGGGACTTCATCCGCTCGGTTCCCGAGTTCGAGCGCATGCTCGTCCGGTCCGGGATCCAGCTCGTCAAGTACTGGTTCTCGGTGTCACACGGAGTGCAGACCAAGCGCTTCAAGGAGCGCCTCGCCGACCCCGCCAAGCGCTGGAAGTTCTCCGACGTCGATGCCCGTTCGCAGGCTCGCTGGAACGAGTACTCGCGGGCGAAGGACATCATGATCGAGCACAGCTCGATCCCCGAGGCGCCCTGGTGGGAGGTCGACGGCGACGACAAGCGGCGCGCCCGGCTCAACACGATCAGCCACCTGCTGTCGCTCGTCCCGTACGAGCGCGTCGCCTATCCCCGGGTGAAGCTGACGCCGGTCACGCCCGACGAGGGCTACGAGCGGCCCCCGATCGACCAGCTCAACTGGATCCCCGAGGTGTACTGATCCCGGGCGAGTCAGGCCGCGGGCGCGGGCGAGGTGCTTCCCGGCGGTGCCCATGAGGTCGAGGAAGTTCTCGCACCAGAACGCCTGGCGGGCGCCCTCGTCGGTGCCGGCGGCGTCCAGCGACGCCTCGAAGCGCTCGACCGGCTTCCGGCCGCCCTCGACGTGCGGGTAGTCCGACGAGAACAGGCACACCTCGGGGCCGGCCTGCTGGATGATCCAGCCGACGTCCTCGGTGGGGTACGGCGTCGCCCGGATCTGGCGCCGCACGTACTCCGACGGTCGGAGCGACAGCGCCCGCAGCCGCTCCTCGTGCCGGTGGAAGGCGTCGAAGGCCGACTCCATCTGCTTCATCCACGACGGCATCCAGATGGCGCCCTGCTCGATGACGCCGACGCGCAGGTTCGGGAACCGCTCGAGCACGCCGTCGAAGATCATGGTGGCGAGGGCCAGCATCGGCGGGTGGGGGATGCCCATGTAGTCGACGGAGCGGAAGTTCTCCTCGCCGCCGTGGAAGTCGGGCGGGATCGGGCAGCCCGTTGTTGAATAGGTTGGCGTCGATGAGGTCGCCGGTGCCGCCGACGTGGAACACGACGGGGATGCCGGCCTCCTGGGCCCGGGCCCACAACGGGTCGAGGCCGACGTGGCTGTGGCTGTGGCCGGGCGGGCAGCCGGACGCGACGAGCAGGGCGGCGGCGCCGAGGTCGATCGCTTCGTGCGCCAGCTCGGGCGCGCGCTCGATGTCGACGAGCGGGACGTAGCAGGTCGGCAGCAGGCGCTCGTCGACCGAGCAGAACTCGACCATGCCGCGGTTGTGGGCGCGGGCGGCGCCGATGGCGAGCTCGGCGTCGCCGGCGTGCTCCCAGTCGCGCAGCCGCCGGTTGTGGAACGTGTTGAACACCAGCTGGCTCGAGAACCCGAGCAGGTCGAGGGCTCGGGGCCGGTCCTCGGCGAGGAACGGCACCGGTGGCGGCGAAGTTCTTGCGGGCCATGATCTCGGCCTCCTCGACCGACCGGTACTCGTCGGAGCGGTGCCGGGCGGCGAGCTTCTCGAAGGCGGCGTCGAGGTCGCGCTTCTGCTCCTCGACGTCGCCGGTCTGCCGCAGCTCGTTGCCACCGGGGAACTTGAGCGGCGCGATCCGGTCGCGGATCCCGGGATCGGCGTGGTCGCGCAGCCACGTCGGCGTCTCCATGATGTGGGCGTCGGCGTCGTGGACGACCCGCCCGGACACGTACGTCATGTCCGAATCGTCGCACACCGATCCGGGGCCGCGACCCGTGGCTTGCCCGGAACTAGAACGTGTTCTAGTTTTGCCGTCATGGCCACGTACGACCTGGTCGTCCGCAACGGGATCGTCGTCGACGGCACCGGGCTGCCGCGCCGGCGGGCCGACGTGGCCGTGAAGGACGGCCGGATCGCCGACGTCGGCTTCGTCGAGGGCGACGGCGCCCGGGAGATCGACGCCGACGGGCGTGGTCGTCGCGCCCGGGCATCGTCGACCCCCACACGCACTACGACCCGCAGCTCACCTTCGAGCCCTACGGCACGTCGTGCTGCTTCCACGGCGTCACCACCGTCGTGGCCGGCAACTGCGGCTTCTCGGTCGCCCCGCTGCGGCCCGGCGACGCGCCGTGGCTCATCCAGCTGTTCGCCCGGGTCGAGGGCATGGACGCCGTCGGCCCTCGAGGGCATCCCGTTCGACGGGTTCGAGACCTTCCCCGAGTTCCTCGACCACATCGAGGGCCGGCTCGGCATCAACGCCGCCTTCTACGTCGGGCACTGCGCCGTGCGCCGCTACGTGATGGGCGACGACTGCCAGGCGCGCGAGGCGACCGCCGACGAGATCGACGCGATGGCGGCGATCGTCGCCGACGCCATGGCGGCCGGCGCCGCCGGCTTCTCGTCGACGCACTCGCCCGACGCACTTCGACTCCGCCGACCGGCCGGTCCCGAGCCGGCTGTCGTCGCTCGACGAGCTGCAGGCGCTCGTCGCCGCGGCCGGCCACGCCGGCACGGCGGGTCGATCGCCTACCTGCCCGGCTCGGCCGTCGGCGGCATCACGCCCGAGGACGAGGAGCTGCTCGTCGACCTGTCGCTGTCGGCCCGCATGCCGGTCATCATCCAGGGCCTCGGCGCCCGCTCGAAGATCGACGCGCCGACCGCCGGGTGGGACAACGCCAAGCGCTTCGTCGACGAGGCCACCGCGGCCAGGGCGCGGCCGTGTACTCGATGGCGATGTGCGAAGCCGTTCAACCGCACCTTCGACCTCGCCGCCGGCACGAAGCTCTACGAGGGCGCCCTCGAGTTCCACCGCATGTTCACCGAGGCGCCGACGGTCGACGAGCGCATCGCCCTGCTGCGCGATCCCGTCGTTCCGCGACGCGATCCGCGACTCGGTCGAGCAACCCGAACCGCGACCCCGACGCCGGGCCGACGCTGCCGCCGCCGCACTGGGACGTGCTGCACGTCAACAAGGTGACCAAGCCCGAGAACGAGAAGTTCGTCGGCCGCTCGCTCGCCGACATCGCCGCCGAGCTCGGCGTGCACCCGACCGACGCCATGCTCGACATCGCCCTCTGCGAGGACCTCGGCGTCGAGTTCGTCTGGAGGACCGAGACGCCCGAGTGGATCGAGGGCACGAAGGATCGCCCAGGCCGACCCGCACATGATCGTCGGCACGTCCGACGGCGGCGCCCACCTCGACCGCGACGACGGCGCCGAGGCCCACACCTACTTCCTGCGCCACTGGGTGCGCGAGTGGCAGGGCTTCACGCTCGAGGAGGGCGTCCGCCAGATCACCGCCATCCCGGCGGCGCTGTGCGGGTTCACCGACCGCGGCCTCGTGCTCCCCGGCTACGCCGCCGACCTCTTCATCTTCGACCCCGACACGATCGGCCCCGACCGCAAGGAGTTCGTCCACGACTTCCCCAACGGCGCCGGCCGCTGGACGTCGCGGCCCGAGGGCGTGCACGCGACGATCGTGAACGGCGTGCCGATCGTGCTCGACGGCGAGCTCCAGCACGACGCCGGCCTCCCCGGCCACGTGCTGCCCAACCAACGCGGCGGTTCGAAGCTCGATGAGGGGCCTCGTCTGGACCGGCGAGCTGGAGGTCCGCGACGACGTCGAGCTGCGCGACCCCGAGCCCGGGCCCGGCGAGGTCGTCGTCCGCATCGAGCGCGCCGGGCTCTGCCACTCCGACGTCTCGGTGCTCGACGGCACGATCCCGTTCCCGACGCCGGTCGTGCTCGGCCACGAGGGCGCCGGCGTCGTCGAGGCCGTCGGCGTCGGCGTGCGCAAGGTCGCCGTCGGCGACCACGTCGTGCTCACGACCCTCGGCAACTGCGGCCAGTGCGACGCCTGCGACCGCGGCGAGCCGACCCACTGCCGCGACACCTTCGGCCGCCTGCCCCGGCCGTTCACCGTCGGCGGCGAGAAGGCGTTCCAGTTCGCCAACGCCGGCGTGTTCACCGAGCGCACCGTCGTGCGCGACACCCAGGCGGTCGTGATCGACCCGCGCGGTGCCGTTCGAGGCCGCCTGCCTCATCGGCTGCGCCGTCGTCACCGGCACCGGCGCCGTGCTCAACCGGGCCAAGGTGCGCCCCGGCGAGACCGTCGCCGTCATCGGCGTCGGCGGCATCGGCCTCTCGGTCGTGCAGGCGCGCCCGCATCGCCGCCGCCGGTCGCATCGTCGCCATCGACGCCAACCCGGCCAAGGAGGCCGTCGCCCGCCAGTTCGGCGCCACCGACTTCATCGACCGACCGCGACGTGTCGACGACATCGTCGCCGACCGGTCAAGGACCTCGGGTTCCCGAACGGCTTCGACCACGTCTTCGAGTGCGTCGGCCACCCCGCGCTCATCCGCAGCCGGACTCGACCTCCTCGACTGGGGCGGCAACCTCGTGCTGCTCGGCGTGCCGAAGCTCGGCACCGAGGCGAGCTTCGTCGTCAACGCCCTCTACAACGACAAGGCGATCCTCGGGTGCCGCTACGGCACGACCCGCCCGCACCACGACATCCCGCTGCTCGTCGGCTTCTACCTCGACGGCCGCCTCCAGCTCGACGAGATGGTGAGCCAGGTCTACGACCTCGGCGACGTCCAGCAGGCCCTCGACGACCTGCACGCACGGCAAGCTCAACCGCGGCGTGCTCGCCGTCACCCCACAGGAGAACTGCATGGAGTTCGGCGTCTTCGCCCAGCTGTTCGTCCCGCACGTCCGAGCGCGCCGTCGACCCGGACGCGGAGCACAAGCGCATCATCCGCAACGTCGAGATCGCCAAGGCCGCCGACCAGCACGCCTTCAAGTACGTGTGGTGCCCGCAGCACCACTTCCTCGACGAGTACAGCCACATGCCCGGGCCCGAGGCGTTCCTGTCGTTCTGCGCCGCCCAGACCGAGCGGGTCCACCTCGGCTCGGCGATCTTCAACATCACGCCGGCGGTCAACAAGCCGCAGCGCATCGCCGAGAACGTCGCCCTGCTCGACCACCTCACGCACAACCGCTTCGAGTTCGGCACCGGCCGGGGCTCGTCCACGACCGAGGTCCTCGGCTTCGACATCGAGAGCGTCGACATCACCAAGGACATGTGGCGGGAGACGATCCGCGAGATCCCGAAGATGTGGAAGGACGCCACGTACAGCTACGACGGCACGTTCTTCCGCATGCCCGAGCGCAAGGTGTTCCCGAAGCCCCACGGCCCGCTGCACCCGGCGATGTGGGTCGCCGGCGGCTGCCCCGGCACCTTCACCGAGGCCGGCGAGCTCGGCCTCGGCGTGTTCTGCTTCTCCATCGGCCGACCGACCGACATGGAGCCGCTCGTGCGAGGCCTACAAGGCCACCATCGCCAACGCCACGCCGGTCGGCGACTACGCCAACGACAACATCATGGGCGTCACCAACATGCTCTGCATGGAGGACCGCAAGAAGGCCTTCGAGGTCGCGTCCAACATGGGCATGAACTACTACTCGTCGCTCGCCTACCACTGGCTCGACAACGTCCCGCGGCCGAAGAACCTCCCGGAGTGGCCGAACAAGATCCCCGAGCCCACGCCGGAGCAGGTCGAGAAGCTGTCGGCCGAGGGCTACATCATCGTCGGCGATCCCGACGACTGCGCCCGTGGCGTGCAGCGCTGGATCGACATGGGCTTCGACCAGCTCACCTTCAGCCCGACGACGAACACGCTGCCCACCGAGGTCGTCGTCGGCGTCGATGGAGCTGTTCGGCCGCGACGTCATCCCGCAGTTCGACACTCGACCCCGAGCACTCCACCACCCGCTACCGGCGCGAAGCGGCCGAGAGGCTCGGTGTCGCCCGCACCCCTTCCTGACTGGTTCATCGAGCTCGCCGCCGCGCTGCGCCAGTGGGGGCGGTGGGGCGACGACGACCAGCTCGGCACGCTCAACCTGATCGACGGCGCCGCCGTGCGCCGTGGTGCCGCCGCCGTGCGCCACGGCCGGCGCCTCTCGCTCGCCATGCGCTTCGACCAGTCCTCGCCGCAGGTCGGGTCGATCCCCGGGCGCGTCAACCCGCTGCGGACGATGGTCGCCATCAACACGCCCTACCTCGGCGACACCGCCAACTTCTGCGCGTCCGACGACGTCGTCACGATGGGCCTCCAGGCGTCGACCCACTGGGACGCCCTCGCCCACGTCAGCTACGGCGGCGAGATCTGGAACGGCGTGCCGGCGTCGGCGGTCACCGCCGAAGCGGGCGCGACGAAGCTCGGCATCCACAAGGTGCGGACCCTCACCTCCCGCGGCGTGCTGCTCGACGTCGCCCGCGCCCGGGGCGAGGAGCGGCTCGCGCCCGGCCACGGCGATCACCCCCGACGACCTCGACGCCGCCGCCGAGCTCGCCTTCATCGACGTCGAGCCGGGCGACGTCGTCCTCGTCCGCACCGGGAACGCCCAGCTCATGGCCGAGCGCAAGCGCACGGAGTACACGACGGGCGAGCAGCCGGGCCTCACGACGGCGTGCTGCGCCTGGTTCAAGGCGCACGACGTCGCCGCCGTCGCCACCGACACCCTCGCCTTCGAGGTCTACCCGGGCGAGGACGCCGCCGTCCTGTTCCCGGTCCACCTGCTCGACCTCGTCGACCTCGGTCTGACCCAGGGCCAGAACTTCGACCTCGAGGACCTGGCCGCCGACTGCGCCGACGACGGCCGCTACACGTTCCTGCTCGAGGCGTCGCCGATCCCGTTCACCGGCGGCGTCGGCGCGCCGGTCAACCCTGTCGCGATCAAGTAGGAACGCTGCCGTGCCCCCGACGCCGACCCTCAACCTCGCCGACCTGTGGGAGCTCGTCGTCCCGCAGGTCGCCGACCGCGTCGCCCTCGTCGTCGACGACCGCGTCTCGACCTACGCCGAGCTCGAGGAGCGGGCCAACCGCCTCGCCGACCGGCTGGCGGCGGCCGGCATCGGCCCGGGCGACCACGTCGGCTGCTACCTCTACAACGGCCCCGAGTACGTCGAGACGATGCTCGCCGCCTTCAAGCTGCGGGCGGTGCCGATCAACGTCAACTACCGGTACGTCGCCGACGAGCTGCGCTACCTGTGCGCCGACGCCGACCTGAAGGCCATCGTGCACGACGCCGAGTTCGCCGACCGGCTCGACGCCGTCCGCGCCGCGCTTGCCCGACCTCGGCCTCGCCCTGTCGGTCGGGCGACGGCGGCGACTACGAGGACGCCCTGGCCGCGGCGTCGCCCGAGCGCCGCGAGATCCAGCGCGCCGGCCGACGACCACTACATCGTCTACACGGGCGGCACCACCGGCATGCCGAAGGGCGTCGTGTGGCGGCAGGAGGACGCCTTCTACGCCTGCTTCGGCGGCGGCGACTGGATGCGCATGAACCCGATCAAGGAGCCCGCGGCAGATCCTCGACCGCATCCAGCGGCGACCAGGTCGTGTTCCTCGCCATCGCCCCGCTGATGCACGGCGCCGCCCAGTGGACGAGCGTTCTCGATGTTCCTCGCCGGCGGCAAGAACCTGCTCACCGCGTCGCGGCCGACGCACCGACTACGCCAAGGTGTGGCGGCTCATCACCGAGCACAGGCGCCAACGTCGTCACGATCATCGGCGACGCCGTCGCCCGCCCGCTGATCGACGAGTACATCGCCAACCGCGAGCAGGTACGACGCCTCGACGCTGTTCTCCTTCGGGTCGGGCGCCGTCGCCTTCTCCGAGGCCGGCAAGGCCGAGCTGGCGGCGATGTTCCCGAACGTCATCATCAACGACGGCTACGGCGCCTCGGAGACCGGCGCCCAGGCCCGCAACCTCGGCGGCGGCCGGTTCGCCAGCTACGACGACGAGACCACCGTGCTCGACCCCGAGACGCTCGAGGAGATCCCGGCGGGCTCGGGGCGCGAGGGACGGGTGGCCCGGCGCGGCCACATCCCGCTCGGCTACTACAACGACCCGGAGAAGACGGCGAGCACGTTCGTCGAGCGCGACGGCGTGCGGTGGGTGCTCACCGGCGACGTCGCCACCGTGCTCGAGGACGGCATCGATCCAGCTGTTCGGCCGCGGGTCGATGTGCATCAACACCGGCGGCGAGAAGGTGTTCCCCGAGGAGGTCGAGAGCGTCGTCGTCGGCCACCCCGACGTCTACGACGTGCTCGTCGTCGGCGTCGACGACCCCCGCTGGGGCCAGACGGTCGCCGCCGTCGTCGCGCCGGTGCCCGGCGCCGACGCTCGACGCCGACGCCCTCGAGGCCCACTGCCGGGAGAAGCTCGCCGGCGTACAAGCTGCCCCGCAGCTGGGTCGTCGTCGACCGGGTGCAGCCGCTCGCCGTCGGGCAAGGCCGACTACGCCTGGGCCCACGAAGTGGCTACCGGAGGGTGACGGCCGGGTAGGGAGCCCCCATGGGGCTCATCCGCAAGACCGCGTCCATCGCCACCCTCGGCATCGTCCCGTTCCGTTCCCGCAAGGAGCTGCTCCGGCGGGCGAACTCGGCGCACGAAGCGGCGCTCGCCGACCTGCAGCACGAGCAGGAGCTGCGGGAGGCGGCCGACCGCCGGGTGAGCGAGGCCGAGAAGCGCCGCGTCGCCGCCGAGCTGCAGACCCTCGCCGCGGCCAAGCGCGCCACGAAGGCCAAGGGCAAGGCCGCTCGGCCAAGGCGAAGCGCCGCCGGCAGGCGACCCCTCGGCGGGAGAGCGGGCCGTGGCCGAGGCCGGGAAGCTCGGTCGCCGAGCGCGGCGAAGGCCCGGAAGGCGGCGCACGCGGCGGAGGTCGACGCCCGGCGCGCCGCCCACCGCATGGAGGTCGAGACCCGGAAGGCGGCGAAGAAGGCCAAGGCCAAGGCCGAGGAGCTGCGCGACGACGGCAGAGCCGTACGCCGAGCGCGGTCTCGACCGGGCGCGCGAGCTCGGCCACGAGGTGCTCGACACCGCCGGCACCACCCTCACCGAGGCGAAGACCAGGGTCCGAGCGGAGCGGCGTCGCCGCTGAAGCCACGAAGTACGGTCGGCGGTCAATGGTGTCCGCCGACCACGAGCGGGCGCTCCTCGCGGCCGACCGCGACGCGCTGCGCCACGAGCTCGACGAGGCACTCGCGTACATCGCCGCCGTCGAAGCCACGGCGACCTGGCGAGCCCGCCGCCGCCTGCTCCCGGTGCTCGAGCCGCTTGCGGGGAGCCGGCGGCGCCGGGGCTAGCTTCTGACGGTCCGTCAGATCTGGTGCGAGGAGGCTGGGATGCTCGACGCAGGCAACCTCTGGGAGCTGCTCGAAGCGAGGGTCGCGGCGACGCCCGACGCCCCGATGGCGATCGACCAGGACGGGCGGGTCCTCACCTTCGCCGAGTACCGGGCCGAGGCCGAGCGGGCCGCCGCCGGCCTCGCCCGGCTCGGCATCGGCGAGGGCGACGTCGTGTCGTGGCAGCTGCCGACGTGGCTCGAGTCGCTCGTGCTCGTGGCCGCCCTCTCCCGGCTCGGCGCCGTCCAGAACCCGATGCTGCCGATCTACCGCCAGCGCGAGGTCAGCTTCGTCACCCGCCAGGCCGGCTCCAAGCCTGCTCGTCGTGCCGGGCACGTGGCGGGGCTTCGACTACGAGGCGATGGCGAAGGAGATCGCCGGCGGGCCAGCCCGGCCTCGAGGTGCTGGTGGCCGACGAAGGCCCTGCCCGCAGGGCGACCCCTCGACGCTGCCGCCGCCGCCCGCGGCCCCGGCGACCCCGGACGACCTGCCGATCCGCTGGTACTACTACACGTCGGGCACGACGGCGGACCCGAAGGGCGCCCAGCACACCGACGCGTCCATCAAGGCGGCGGCCGTCGGCATGTGCGAGCGGCTCGAGGTCACCGAGGCCGACCGCATCGGCTGCGTGTTCCCGTTCACCCACGTCGCCGGCGCCGTCTACATCTTCAGCGCCCTCGCCTTCGGCTGCACGATGCTCGTCGTCGAGGCCTTCGACGCCGAGGCCACGCCGCCGATCCTCGCCCGCAACGGCGTCACGCTCGCCGGCGCCGGCACCCCGTTCCACATGGCCTACCTCGCCTACCAGCGCAGCCACCCCGAGCGAGGCCCCGATCTTCCCCGAGGTCCGCGCCTACATCGGCGGGGGCGCCCCGAAGCCGCTCGCAGCTCCACTACGACGTGAAGACCGAGCTCGGCGGCGTCGGCATCGTCTCGGGCTACGGCATGACCGAGGCGCCCATCGTCACCATGGCGTCGGTGCGCGACAGCGACGAGGTGCTGTCGAGGACCGAGGGTCGCGCCGTCAGCGGCGTCGACCTCATCGCCGTGAAGCTCGACGGCACCCGCGCCGCGTCCGGCGAGGAGGGCGAGATCCGCGTCAAGGGCCCGATGGTGATGCGGGGCTACCTCGACGCCTCCCTCGACGCCGACGCCTTCGACGACGACGGCTACCTCAGGACCGGCGACCTCGGGCGGCTCGACGAGGCCGGCAACGTCGCCATCACCGGCCGGGTGAAGGACATCATCATCCGCAACATGGAGAACATCTCGGCCAAGGAGGTCGAGGACCTGCTCTTCACCCACCCGCTGGTGGCCGACGCCGCCGTGATCGGCCTGCCCGACGCCCGCACGGGCGAGCGGGTGTGCGCCGTCGTCGTCCTCGCCGCCGACGCCGAGACGCCGCCGACGCTGGCCGAGCTGGTCGAGTTCACCGTGGCCAACGGCCTCGCCAAGCAGAAGACGCCCGAGCAGCTCGAGGTGGTCGACGTCCTGCCCCGCAACCCCACCGGCAAGGTCCTCAAGTACGAGCTGCGCGACCGGTTCAAGTAGCGACAGGAGAAGCACGTCACATGGGAATGCTCGACGGGAAGGTCTGCATCGTCACCGGGGCCGGTCACGGCATCGGCCGGGGCCACGCCATGGAGCTGGCCAAGCACGGCGCCACCGTGATCGTCAACGACCTCGGTGGCTCGGTCACCGGTGAGGGCTCGGGCCGCGACGCCGACCTCACGGTCGGGATCATCGAGGAGCGCGGGCTCGGCAAGGCCGTCGTCCAACTACGCCGACGTGTCCGACGAGGAGCAGGCCGGGGCGATGGTCCAGCAGGCGGTCGACGAGTTCGGCCGTCTCGACGTGCTCGTCAACAACGCCGGCATCGTGCGCGACGGCGCCATCTGGAACATGACGGTGGCCGACTTCGACGCCGTGCTGAAGGTGCACCTCCGCGGCACGTGGCTGCCGTGCCACTTCGCCGCCAAGCACTGGCGCGAGCGCTCCCAGGCCGGCGAGGTGTTCACCGGGCGCATCATCAACACGATCTCGGGCGCCGGGCTCGTCGGGAACTTCGGGCAGACGAACTACGCGCCGGCGAAGGCCGCCATCGCCAGCCTCACCCAGACGCTCTCGCTCGAGCTGTACAAGCTCGGCGTCACCGTGAACGCCGTCGGGCCGGCGGCGGCCACCCGCATCACCGGGACCATGCCCAACGCGCCGGCGGTGATCGAGGCCGACGAGATCCCCGACGACGAGTGGAACCGCATGGACCCCGCCATCTCATCGCCGCTGGTGGCCTGGTTGGCGTCCGACGAGAGCCAGCTCGTGACCGGTCAGGTGATCCGCGCCGTCGCCGAGAACATCATCTGGATGCAGGGCTGGACCGACGGCGCCACGATCTCCAACGGCGGCAAGCGGTGGGACGCCACCAAGCTCGGCCAGCAGCTGGCCACCGACCTCTTCAAGACGAGGGCCCCCGGCCTCCGCTACTGACCCCGAGGCTCGAGCCTCGAATTGTCATTGGTTGGCAGCGCCGGGGAGGGGCTTGGACACCGTCCAGCTGTGGCCGAAGGGGTCGCGGAACGTGCCGGTCCGGGCGCCGTAGAACTGGTCCTCGACCGGACGTTCGACCATCGCGCCGGCGGCGACGGCGCGGTCGAAGGCGGCGTCCGGATCTGCGACCTGCAGGGTGAACGACACCGGTGACCGGCGATCGCCGGGGGCGACGATCCCCAGCTCGGGGTAGGCGTCGGCCAGGTGGAACTCCGACTCGCCGATCATCATCGAGGCGTGGCCGATGCGGCCGGCGTCGTCGTACCGGAAGGTCTCGATGGCGCCGAGGTTGGCGGCGTACCAGTCGAGGGCTTCCGCGGCGCCCTCCACGATCAGGTACGGAACGAGCGTGGCCGGCGTGGGAACGGTCTCGGTGGGCACGGTTGCGTCTCCTTCGGGTTCGGGGCCCCGCAGCGCGGACTCGATCCGGCGACGGAGGTCGTCGGCGAACCGCCGGCGGGGGGCCAGGGGGGTGATGGGCAGCTGGAGGGCGTCGAGCGGGTCAGCCATCGTCGCCGCCTTCCTCGTAGAGCACACGGAACGCGTGGCGGGCCCGCACCAGCAACGCCTCGGTGGCATGGACGGTCCGGCCCAGGTGCTCGGCGACCTCGGGGACCGCCAGCCCGTCGAGGTAGCGCAGCGTGAGCGCCGCTCGGTGGTGGCCACCCATCCCGTCGAGGACCTCGTGGGCGCGGGCGGCGTCGAGGCGGGCGTCCCAGGGGACCTCCTCCGCTGCCGGTGTCTCGGCGGCCGCCACCGCGAGCTTGCGCTCCTCCCGGGCCCGACGGCGCCAGTGGTCGGCGAGCTTGTGGCGGGCGACGCCGATGAGCCAGGCGATCGTCAGGCGCTCGACGGCGTCGCGCCTGATGGCGTCGACGGCGGCGAGGAAGGTCTCGGCGGTCAGGTCCTCGGCGACGGCCTCGTCGCCGCACCGGGTGATCAGGTAGCCGAACACCTGCGGGCAGGGCCCGGTCGTACAGCGCGAGCAGGGCCTCGCCCTGCCCCGGTGCCGCCATCGACGCGCCTGCCACACCGCATCATCGTCCGCCGAGCCCGACCTCCGACGCCCACCTCTCGACCGGGATGTTTCGTAAAGCCACCACTTGCGAATATCGTGCGCTCCGTGGTCACCGACGCGAAGCGCCGCATCGTGGACGTGCTCCACCGCGCCGACGGCGCCACCGCCTCGGAGCTGGCCCGCACGCTCGAGCTCACGGCGGCGGCCGTGCGTCAGCACCTCGACGCCCTCACCGACCTCGGGCTCGTCGCCGCTGACGACCCCGCACCCGGCGGCGGCCGGGGCCGGCCGGCGCAGCGGTGGCGGCTGACCCCCTCGGCCCGCACGCTCTATCCCGACCGCCACGCCGACCTGACCGTCGAGCTCCTCGAGCTGATGCGCTCGGAGCTCGGTGAGGACGCCCTCGAGCGCATCATCGCCAGCCGGGCCCGCAAGCAGGCCGCGGCGTACGGCGACGACCTCTCCCGGGTCAAGGGGGTGGAGCGCCGGGCTCGCCGGCTGGCCGAGCTCCGCACGGTCGAGGGCTACGACGCCGAGGTCGTCGCCGCCCCCGACGGCGACGGGCTGCTCCTCGTCGAGCACCACTGCCCGGTCTGCGATGCCGCCTCGGCCTGCCAGGGTCTGTGCCGCGGCGAGCTCGAAGCCTTCCGCAGCGCCCTCGGAGACGACGTCGACGTCGAGCGCGAGCAACACCTCCTCGCCGGCGACGCGAGGTGCACCTACCGCATCCGCACCCGCAGTCGCCGCGCCTAGCTCCGCATCTACGCGGTGGGGCTCACGCTTCGGGCTCGACCTGAGGCACCGGCTTCCAGAACACGGCCAGCAGCACCACCGCGGCCACGACGCCGAGGAGCGACAGCACCAAGCCCGTTCCGCCGGAGAGGTCGTCGGTCAGGTCGAGGGCGTAGTCGAGGCTCCACCGGCCGGGCCCGATGGTGGCGATGAGGACGGCCAGGAGTCCGAGGATCAGGTTGTACTCCCAGCCGTCCTTGAAGACGAAGAACCGGCCCTTGTGGGTCCAGGCGGCGACCACCATGATCCCGACGCAGCCGGCGGCGGTGAGCGGCGTGAGCAGCCCGAGGGCGAACCCGATCCCGCAGGAGATCTCGGTGCAGGCGGCGAGGTAGGCGTGGAGCCTGCCCGGTCGCATGCCCAGGCTCTCGAACCAGCCCGCCGTCCCCGGGATGCGACCACCGAGGAAGAACTTCTGGTAGCCGTGCAGGGCCAGGGTGACGCCGGCCGAGACCCGTGTCACGAGTAGCACGAGGTTGATGATGTCGGCGTCGTCCATGGGCCGAACCTACGACCCCAGCGCACCGCCGGCGCGCTTCGCCGCGATCGTCTCGTCGTCGTAGCCGAGGACCTCCCGGAGGACCTCGTCGGTGTGCTCGCCGAGCGACGGCGCCTTCGTCGGATCGGCGACCTCGAGGTCGAGGAAGCGGACCGGGAAGGGGAGCTGCTCGCAGCCGAGCACGTCCCGGTCGAGCCACGGCAGGCGGTCGGCGAACTGCGGATCGGCGGCGATCGTCTCGGGGGTGTTGACGGGCCCGATGGGAACGTCGGTGTCGATGCCGAACTGCACCCACTCCGCCGTCGTCCTCGTCCGGAAGATGCCCTGGAGCTCGCGACGCAGGGCCGTGTTGCCGCGGGCGTGCGAGGCGTAGCGTCGACCCGGGGTGCGCCTCGAAGAGGTCGACGCGGCTCGACGCCCTCGCAGAAGTTCCGCCAGAACGCCCGCTCCGAGGCCATGAACAGGACGTGGCCGTCGGCGCTCTCGTAGAACTGGTAGCGCACGCCGCCGCGCATGCCGGCCGTGCCCGGCTCGCGCCGCTCGTAGCCGTCGGCCTTGTTGCCGGTGACCTCCGAGGCTCGGGCGCTCGTAGGCCTTGTAGGTCTCCGGCGCCAGCCAGTCCATGGCCGCGGCGGCGTCGGACTGCGCCACCTCGAGGGCGCACCCCTCGCCGGTGGCGCGGGCGTGCAAGATCCCGGCCAGGAGGCCGAGGGCGCCGTAGAGCGGGCCGACGTTGATCCCGACGTTGGGGTGTGCCGGCATGTCGCAGAAGCCGTCGTCGGTGACCTCGACGGGAACGAGGCCGGCCCAGGCGTCGTAGGCGATGCCGTGGCTCGGCAGGTCCCGGTACGGGCCGGTCATGCCGTAGCCGGAGATGGTGCAGAACACGATCCGAGGGTTGACCGCCTTGCAGGCCTCGTAGCCGACGCCCCTGCGCTCGAGCCCACCCGGGCGCATCGCTTCGACGACGGCGTCGGCGCCGCGGACGAGCTCGAGGAACGTCGCCCGCCCCTCCTCGGAGCGCAGGTCGAGGACGATCGACCGCTTGCCCCTGCTGATGTGCAGGTGCAGCAGCGACACGCCCTCGACGATGGGCCAGGTCATCTCCCGGGCGTAGTCGCCCGTGGGCGGCTCGACCTTCAGGACGTCGGCCCCCAGGTCGGCGAGGTGGGTCGTGATCGCGCCCGGCCCGAGCATCGAGCACTCGACGATGCGCACGCCGGCCAGCGGGCCGCGCTTGCTGCGATCCGGTTTCTGACGCACCGTCAGATTCTATGCGGTGCCGGTGATCGGCTTCCCAACCAGGGCATCGGTGACCTGCACCCCGCCGGGGGTCTGCACGGCGGTGCCGAGCACGAGCACCCAGTCCATGCCCACGGCGAACTGCGACGGGTCGGCGACCGTCGACGTGTCGACGATCGTCGCCGGGTCGAACACGACGATGTCGGCGTCGGCGCCGCGCTGGAGCCGCCCCTTGCGGGCGAGGGCCGGCGCCGCCCCCTCGAGCCGGCGGGCGGGCTGGATGGTCATCTTGGCGAGCCCCTCGACCAGGTCGAGGGTGCCGTGCTCGCGCACGTAGCGGCCCAGCACCCGGGAGAAGCAGCCGGCACCCCGGGGGTGGTTGTTGTCGCCGGGCTCGAGGATGCCGTCGGAGCCGATCATCACGAGCGGGCTGCGGATGCAGGTGACGACGTCGTCCTCGGGGATGGCGTACGCGGCGACGAGGACGTTGTCGGCCTGCAGGGACGGGAACGTCGCCGCGGTGACCCGCTCGCCGGTGCCGGCCACCACCAGGTCGTCATAGGAGATGCCGAACCGCTCCTGCCAGCCCGGGGCGAAGCGGGCCGAGCCGAGGTAGGTGGCCCAGTAGTCGTACGGATACATGCAGGCCGTGACGGCGAGACCCTCGTCGGCGGCGGCCGAAAGCGTGGCGAGCGACTCCGCCATCGAGAACGTGCCGCCGGTGGAGATCAAGTGCTCGACGTGGATGCCGCAACCGGTGTCCCGGGCCATGCGCAGGATCTCGTCGAGCGTCTCGGCGTTCGTCCCCGGCGCGGTGTTGTCGCTGTAGCGGCCGTGCACGTACACGGTGACGCCGGCCTCGGCCGCCACCTCGGCCAGCCGCCGCATCTCCTCGTACTCGATGCCCGGCGTGTACTCGGGCTCCAGGTCGATGCCGATCCAGCCCTCGCCGAGCTGGCGCCGGCAGTCGTCGACGAGCGCGGCGATCTGCTCGGCCGATGCGGCGTCGCCGGGATCGAGGCCGAGCGCGGCGCGGTGGAACGGGTTGTCGTAGGCGCCGCCGTAGTGGCACGGCGAGCCCTCGGTGGCGAACCGGGAGAAGAAGTCGGTGGCGGTGGCGTTGATGCCGTGCATGCCGAGGTTGGTGGTGACCCCGTCGGCGACCTTGTACCAGATGCCGTAGTCGTTCGGCTCGTAGCTGAGGAGGTCGATGAAGCCGGGAGCGACGACCCGGTCGGTGGCGTCGATCGTCCGCCGGCCGAGGAGCGGCTGGCGGCTCACGGCGGCGATCCGCTCGCCGTCGATGGCGACGTTGGCCACGGCGTCGAAGCCGGAGTCGGGGTCGATGACGCGGCCACCGGTGATGACGGTGTCGTGGGTGGCCGCGGGGTCGGGCTCGGAACCGGCGTCGGCGAGGCTCGGCGGCGCGTCGAGCCCGGTGCCGGTGCCGGCACTGCCCCCGGCCGTTGCCTCCGTGCTCTGGCGGCCGACGACCTGGCTCAGGGCGGCGGCGTTCACGGCGCCGAACCCGAGCGCGAGGAGCACGCGGCGGCGGTCGGGCGATGGCGGCCCGCGGCGACGGGAAGCGCCACCCATCGGGGCGAGCGTACCGACGCCGTTCCGCGCTGTCAGACCGGGGTCAGGTACCGCCGCGAGCGCGGCCGCAGGGAGGCGCCGAGGAGGATGGCACCGGTACCCGTCGCCGTCAGGCCGACGCGATCGGTGCCGGTGTGGGGCAACGACCGGGGAACCGGTGCCGCCGGTGGGAGCGGTGCCGGCGCCGCGCCTGCGGTGGTGACGACCACCGCGGCCGTGGTCGTCGTCGTGTCCGGCATCGTCGTGGTGCTGGTCGTGGTCGTGGACGTGGAGGTCGTGGTCGTCGTGGGGACCGGTCGGTCGGCGACGGCGACGTCGACGGACGCGGCGGCGTCGAGGACGACGTCGACCGGCGCCGTCGCCAGCTGGTAGCCGGGCGGGGCGGCGACCTCGAGCACGCGGTAGCGCCCGGGGAGGAGATCGGCGACGGCGACCGGCTCGAGCGTGGTCGTGATCTCGGTGATCGCGGTCTCGTACGTGCCGTCGAGGTCGTCGTCGCGGTGCACGGCGAGGACCGCGCCGGCGACGGCCACCCCCGAGACGGCGTCGACCTTGCGGAGCGACAGCGACGAACGGGCGGCGAGGTCGTCGACCTCGAGCACGATCGTCCCTCCGGGCGGCACGTCGATCGTCCACGGCCCCGCCGGGGCGTAGCCCGGCGGCGGCGTCGCCTCCCGGACGACGTAGCGACCCTCGGCGAGCTCGACCGGACCGGCGATGCCGTCCGGGCCGATCACGAGCGCGACATCGCCGACGAGGTTCGGGACCTCGGCGTCGCCGAGGACCGCGTACACCTCGAAGCGCGCGCCCGTCACGGGCAGGAACGGCGCGGCGTCGCCGCGCTTGGTGATCGTGAGCGTTCCCCGCCCGAAGCCGAAGCCCTCGGCCATGGCGGTGAGCCGCACGGTCGCGGCCCGGGCGACCCGTTGCGCCGGCGTCGTCGACGACGCGAACGCCTGGAGCACGAGATCGGGCGCATCGGTGACGACGTCGATCCGGTACGGGCCGAGCGCGCCGACGAACCCGAACCCGGCCACGCCGTCGGAGTCCGTGATCGCCGCCGTGGAGCCGGTCAGCGTCGCGGCCCCGGCGCTCGCCCGCACCTCGACACCGGCCACCGGCGAGCCGTGGGCGTCGACGAGGCGCACGGTCGCCCGGCCCTCGGCCCCAGCCGTGGGTGCCGGAGCATCGATCGTGAGGGCGTACGGCGGGAGGAGGTGGCCGTGGGCGACGGCGTCGTCCTTGATGAGCCTGGCCCGTTCGACGACGGCTGCGGCGTCGGTCCCGAATCCCTGCATGCCCGGGAAGAAGAGCTGGTCGACGTCGAGCGGACCGGAGGGGTAGCGGGCGCCCATCAGGTCGTGGGCGACCAGCATCAGGGCCGCCGAGGTGACCCGGTCGGGGGCGACCCCGTAGCGGCCGAAGGCCCATGCCAGCGCCGTCCGCGTCGGCGGCGAGTGGTCGCCGACGGCGTCCGGCACGTACCGGTAGGCCGGGTCGGGCGCCCGGATCCCGTGGTCGATGCACCACGCCGTACCGATGGCCCCCATGCCGTAGCTGCCGTACCACGACCGGAAGCCGTCGACCTCGCCCTGGTAGCCGGCGACGTGGGTGACGGCGGCGGCCGCGGCGCCGGGGCCGGGCAGCAGCCGGGCCGATCCGAGCGTGAGGAGCAGCGCGGCAGCGAGCAGGCGGGTGATGCGGTACGAGGGCGACACGGCGCGCTCCCGGTTCGGCGGGCGAGCGGCCGGCGCACCGGCGAGGGCGCGGGTCGCCCCGCACGGGCGGAGCGTACCGGGGTCGGTTCAGACTTTCAATGTCTGTCGATGTATTCCCGCCACCGCCGTATGGTCGCCAGGCGGGCGTCGGCGGGGAAGCGGGCCGCCGGCTCCGTGGTCGTCCCGCCGCCGAGGCCCCACGACACGGCGACCGTCTGTGGCTGCTCCTCGTGCAGCACCGCCGCCGCCTGCACCGCGGCGCCGAGCGCTTCGGCCGACCCGGCCCCGATGCTGCTCCGGACGACGACCGGTTCGCCGGCGAGGTCGGCGACGGCCTGGGCCAACCCGGGGCGGGCGGCGTCGGTGCCGGCGAGGACGATCGGCTCGTCGCCCCCGATGCCTGCACCGCCGCCGGCCAGCTGTCCGTCGTCGGACAGGAGGTGCATGGCGTCGAGGATCTCGGCGGCGCACCCGTGGAGCGCGGCGACGGCGATCGCCGCCGGCGTCGATTGGTCGCCGATCCCGAGGAGGGCGCCGAGGCGATCGTCGCGGGTGGGGACGAGCACCGGCGCGTCGAGGGCGGCGTGAGCGTCGGCGCGCTGGGCGAGGAGCGCGAGCCCGGCGGCGTCGGTGCCGAGGACCCGCGCGACGGCGTCGAGGGCGCGGCCGATCGGTGCGACCGGCACCGTCGGCAGGAGGTGGCCGGTGGCGTCGGCGTAGCAACGGACGCGACCGGTGGTGTCGGCCACGGCACCATCACGTCCGACGACGGAGACCACGGCCGGCTCGTCGCCGAGGAGGGCGGCGACGCTGCCGACGGGCAAGGCGGCGGCGAGGGCGGTCGCCATCAGGTCGCCGGTGCCGGCGGCGACCAGGGGCCGGCCGGCGAGGCCGACGAGCTCGTGGATGGTGGCGGTCATCCAGTCGGCCGGCGACGACGGGCCGAGGATCTCCGGCAGCGCCTCGTCCCACCCGACCTCGGGCGGCGGCCGGACGGCGCGCTCGAGGAGCTCGAGGTGCCACCCACCGCTGGTCGGGTTCCACCAACCGGTGGCGGAGGCGCCGCCACGATCGGTGACGCGACGGCCGGTGAGGCGGAAGGTGAGCAGCTCGTGCGCACCGAGCACCGCGCCGGTGCGGACCGCCGCCTCCGGGTCGTTGGCGAAGCGCCAGGCGAGGCGGGCGACGGGCGAGTCGGGGCCCGGGACGTGCCCGGTGGCGCGGGCCAGGCGGCTGGCGCCGAGCCGCTCGACGAGCGCCGCCGCCGTGGCGGCGCCGCGCTGATCGGCGCTGGTCGACGCCAGTCCGAGCGTGGCACCGGCGCCATCGAGCAGCACGAGGGCCTGGCGCTGCGCGGCGACGGACAGCGCGGCGACGTCACGCCGCACCCCGGTGGCAGCCACGGCGTCGACGAGTGCGTCCCACCAGTGCTCCGCCGCCTGTTGGGTGTCGTCGGGGCGGCCGTGCTCGATCGAGCCACGGCCGACCAGGCGACCGGTGTCGGCGTCGCGCATCTCCGCCACCGTCGTCGTGCGCGATGAGCCCACACCCAGCACCAGCGCCACGGGCGCGCACGCTACTGGCGACCGGCCATCCGGTCCGGATGGTCGCCCGTCCGGTCAGAAGCCGTACAGCCGTGCACCATCGGTAGGTTGCCGCGATGACGACGCTCGAAGGCAAGGCCGGACACTTCCTCGCCCTGCACCACGGCGACCGTCCGCTGCTGCAGCCCAACGCGTGGGACGTCGGGTCGGCGCGGCTGCTGGCGTCGCTGGGCTTCGAGGCGATCGCCACGACGAGCAGCGGGTTCGCGGCGACGCTCGGGCGGCTCGACGGCTCCGTGACCCGCGACGAGGCGCTCGGCCACGGCGCGCCACTCGTCGCGCGCCGTCGACGTGCCGGTGGCGGCCGACACCGAGAACGGCTTCGCCGACGACCCCGCCGGCGTGGCGGAGACGGTGCACGCTGGCGTGCGCCACCGGCCTGGCCGGGTGCTCGATCGAGGACTTCACCGGCCGGCCCGACGGCCGATCTACGACGTCGGCCTGGCCGCCGAGCGGGTGGCGGCCGCGGTCGAAGCCGCGCACCGGGGACCGGCGCACCTCGTGCTCACCGCCCGCGCCGAGAACCACATCCACGGCACGACGACCTCGCCGACACGATCGCCCGGCTCCAGGCCTACCAGGAGGCCGGCGCCGACGTGCTGTTCGCGCCGGGCCTCAGCACGCTCGACGACATCCGCTCGGTCGTGCGCGTCGGTCGACCGGCCCGTGAACGTGCTCGCCACTGCCCGGCGTGCCCGCCCGTCGACGAGCTCGCCGCGGTCGGGGTCGCTCGCATCTCGGTCGGCGGCGCCTTCGCCTACGCCGCCTACGGCGGCCTCATCGAGGCGGCCGAGGAGCTCGCGCGACGAGGGCACCTACGGCTACTGGGACCAGGTGGCCGCGGCCCGGGGCGCCATCCGGAACGCCTTCGCCGGCTAGCCCGAGCGCGTCCAGCTCGACAGGACGTCGCACATCGACGACGACACCGACGGCGGCACGAGGCAGTCGACGGCCCGGGCCAGCTCGGCCAGGTCGGGGAAGCCGGCGAGGGCCCAGCGCGAGAAGGCGCCGTCGTCGAGCCACGCCGCGGTCTCGGCGTCGAGGCCCGGCACGACCAGCGTCCCGGCCGCCACCGAGCGGCGCGCCTCCTCCCAGTCGCGCAGCCGGGCCAAGGCCTCGCCCAGCTCGACCAACCGCTCGGGGGTGACGATCTCGGAGAGGTCGGCCACGAGTGCCGGCACCGCCGGGTGCAGCCGGGCGACTGCGTGCCACCGCCGCAGGCGCCGCTGCCCGGCCGCGGTGGCGGCCTCGGCGACCACCGTGTCGAACCACAGCGCCGTCCAGAACCCGATCGTGCTCGTCGTCGGCGGTGCCGTCGGCAGCCCGAGGCAGCGCCGGAGGGCGTCGTCGATGCGACCCATCGGCACGTCGGCGTCACCGGGCGCGCCCGCGATCTCGACCGGATCGCCACCGTCGACCGGTTGCCAGCGCGCCGCCCACGACCCGTCGCGCCCGACGAGGTGCGCGGTGCGCACCGACTCCGGCCGGTCGAGGTGGTCGAGGTGGCGGAGGTGGTCGAGGTGGCGCAGGCGGCCGGTGGCCACGACACCGACGGCGGACCAGTCGTCGTCGGCGGCCATCCCGACGAGGCCGTCGAGGGGGTGGTCGCCGGCCTCCAAGGTCCGGAGACCGACCTCCACGTCGGCGTCGGGCTCGTCGAGGTGGCGGACGCGGACGATGCGCGGCGGGTCGCCGGGTCGGAGGGCGAGGCCGTCGGAGAGGACGTGGACGAGCGCGGCGAGATGCTCGACCGACGGGGTGGGGACAGGCGGATGGGGCACGGGGAGCCTCCACGGGTGTGACCGTTGCGAGGCGATCCGCAGTGCGGGAGGTCAGTGCGAACGGCGGGGGACCGCGGACCCGTGCGCCGAGGAGGACTCTACGCAGGGGGTGTGTCAGGCGACAGCAGGACGGACGCGGTCGACCGCCCTGGCGGCCGTCGCCCATCGCCGCTCGGTGAGCACCCGGGCCAGCCTGGCGTCGCTCGACGCGTAGGCGTGCAGGGCCTCACGGCTGAGGTCGTGGATGCGCGTCCGGTCGACCTCGACCGGCACCAGCCCGACGAGCCGGGCGATCGACTTCAGCGAGCACGACACCCGCAGCGCAGGCCCGACGTCGCCGCGGTAGAGCCGGTAGGCGTCGATGTGCGCGTGCCCGTGCCACGCGGCGCGGTAGGCGCCGGGGTGCCCGGGCAGCGGCTCGTGCGGCAAGCGCGATCGACGGGTCGTGCCGGAGCAGGAGCCCGAGCCGCACCCCGACGCGGCGAGCGCGGTCGGCGAGGAACGGGAGATCGAAGATCGCGCCGTTCCACGTGGCGATGATGCCGGGCTCGAGGGCGGCGAGGCGGACGTCGAGCTCGTCGAGGAGCTCGGGCTCGGGCCCGGTGAACACCTCGTCGACGCCGGGTTGGGAGAGCGCGACGGTGACGACGGCCGCGCACGCGGGGTCGAGCCCGTCGATGGTCGTGTCGGTCTCGATGTCGAGCCCATAGACCGGTGGCCGCCGCCCCATGCGACCCCGAAGGCTACGAACGCGCCCCGTGCCGCTGGTGGATGGTCAGTGCGTGTCAGCCGGCCAGCTGCTCGTTGAACTGGCCCAGGTCGAAGTAGTCGCGCCACAGGGCGATCTTGCCGTCGCGCAGCTCCCACACCCCGGCCACGGCGATCTCGAGCCACCGGTCGCCCAGTCTGGAAGCGGTCGGTGCGCTCGTTCATCACGACGTCGCCGGCGGCGGTCTGGCGGTGCACGATCCACTCGATGGCGGTGGCGCCCTCGACGAACGGGCCCAGGAAGGTGCGGCCGCCTCCTTGCCGTTGGCCGTCGGCATGGGGACGTTGTCGTACTCGAGGTCGTCGGTGCACAGCGCGAGGTGCCGTCGACGTCCTTCGCCTCGATGCGGCGGATGAACTCGGTCACGGTCTCGTCGGGAGTCACGCTGCGATCCTGGCACGCGGCAGGATGCCGCCTGCGACGCTAGGTCCCGTTGTCGAGCAGGTCGGTGACGAGGGCGGCGATGGGGCTGCGCTCGCTGCGCGTCAGGGTGACGTGCCCGAACAGCGGGTGGCCGCGGAGGGCGTCGATGACCGAGGCGATGCCGTCGTGGCGGCCGACCCGGAGGTTGTCGCGCTGGGCGATGTCGTGGGTGAGCACGACGCGGCTGCCGTCGCCGAGGCGCGACAGCGCGGTGAGCAGCACCGGCCGCTCGAGGTTCTGGGCCTCGTCGATGATGACGAACGTGTCGGTGAGGCTGCGGCCGCGGATGTGGGTGAGCGGCAGCACCTCGAGGAGGTTGCGGTCGACGACCTCGTCGATCACCTCCTGGCCGACGATCGCCTCGAGCGCGTCGGTGACCGCCGCCGCCCACGGGTGCCATCTTCTCGGCCTCGGTCCCGGGCAGGAACCCGAGGTCCTGGCCGCCGACCGCGTAGATCGGGCGGAACACGGTGACCCGCTTGTGGGTGCGCTGCTCGAGCACGGCGTCGAGGCCGGCGGCGAGGGCGAGCACCGACTTGCCGGTGCCGGCCGGGCCGCCGATCGACACGATGCCGATCGACGTGTCGGCGAGCAGGTCGATGGCGATGCGCTGCTCGGCCGACCGCCCGTGCACGTCGAACACCGACCGGTCGCCCCGCACGAGGTGGATGCGCTTGTCGTCGTGGACCCGGCCGAGCGCCGACTGCGATCCCGACACGAGGGCGACCCCGGTGTTGCACGGGAGGTCGCGGCCCTCGGCGAGGTCGACGACGCGGTCGGCGAACAGCGCGTCGATCACCTCGCCGTCGACGTCGAGCTCGACGAAGCCGGTCCAGCTCGGCGTCCTCGGCGAGCTCGTTGCGGTACTCGTCGGCGTCGAGGCCGACGATCGACGCCTTGAGCCGCAGCGGCAGGTCCTTGGTGACGACGGTGACGGCGTTGCCCTCGGCGGCCAGGTTCCGGGCGACGGCGAGGATGCGGTGGTCGTTGTTGTCGGCGGTGAGCGACGCCGGCAGGCACGACGTGTCGGCGTGGTTGAGCTCGACCCGCAGCGTGCCGCCGTGCTCGTTGACCGGCAGCGGCTCGGTGAGGGAGCCGTGCGTGACCCGGAAGTCCTCGAGCAGCCGCAGCGCCCGGCGGGCCGCCCAACCGAGCTCGGGGTGGTCGCGCTTGGCCTCCAGCTCCGTCAGCACGACGACCGGGCAGCACGACGTCGTGCTCGTCGAAGCGCATCAGGGCCCGGGGATCGGCGAGCAGCACCGACGTGTCGAGCACGTACGTACGGCGACGATCGTCGTGGCTCCGCGATCGAGGGCGCGCCGAAGGAGCGTAGGCAGAGGTCAACGAGCCCCCCACAGGGTCATCAGCGACGGCCGCCAGGGCGTTGCCGTTTCGTGGGCACGTGGCGGTGTCGGTGCGGTCGACAGCAACGATTCGTAGTGAACCACCGCGCCGGTTGGCAGCGGTGGATGGTCCGAGGGGCTCGCCCGGCCGTCATCGTGGGAGCGTGGAGCCCATGCCCGGTTGCGTGTTCTGCGCCATCGCCGCGGGGGAGACCCCCGCCCACCTCGTGCTCGACGAGCCCGACGTGGTGGCCTTCCTCGACACCCGACCGGTGTTCCGCGGCCACACGCTCGTCGTGCCACGCGCGTGCACACGACACGATGCTCGACCTGGACGACGACCTGCTCGCCGCGCTGTTCGTCGCCGCCCGCCGGGTGGCGGCCGCGCGTCGAGGCGGGCCTCGGCGCCGGTGGCTCCTGGGTGTCGGTGAACAACCGGGTGAGCCAGTCGGTGCCCCACGTCCACGTCCACGTCGTCCCCCGCACGAAGGGCGACGGGCTCCGCGGGTTCTTCTGGCCCAGGGGCCGCTACCAGAGCGACGCCGAGGCCGCCGACACCGCCGCCCGCCTACGCGCCGCCCTCGCCTGAGGGTTCGGCCCGGAGCGAGCGGGAGGCAGGCTTCGACGCCGTCGAGCTCGATGTCGTCGCGGCGGACCTTCGCCTCCCAGTGGGCCCGCGGCATCCGGAACCGGAGCAGCCGCGTCGGCTCGGTGTCCGCGCCGCACGACGAGGTCCTCGCCGTTCGGTTCGTAGCCGAGCTTGCGGGTGACGCCGAGGCTGGCGCCGTTGTCGTGCGAAGGCGGCGGTGGTCGCGAAGTCGGCGCCGAGGCCGGCGAAGCCGAGGTGGAGGCAGGCCTGGCGCAGCTCGGCGCCGAGCCCCTGGCCCTGGAACGCCTGGCCCAGCCACGATCCGGTCTCGAAGGTGCGTCGCAGGCCGAAGTCGTCGGCGCCGAGGCCGGCGCCGCCGACGACCTCGACCGTCGGCCAGGACCGCCAGCGACACGTGCCAGTGGTTCGGCCTCAGCTCGGCGCGCATCTGCCAGAGGTGCTGGAGGGTGTTGCGGGGCAGCTCCGTCGGCCGGCGCGTCGGTCCACGGGAACGAGAACGGCATGAAGGCAGGGTCGTGCACGCCCTTGACGGCGAGCTCGCCCATGGCGAGCGCGATGTCGTCGTCGGGCGGGCGCAGTTCGAGGCGTGGAGTCCCGACGCGGAGCCCGAACAGCGGCCAGTGGTCGACCAGTGCCATGCACCATGGTGACCGCGCCGGCGGATCCGGCGGCCGTCGGATTTCTCAGCCCGGCTTGACCCAGACCGAGACGTGGGACTCGTCGGTGGCGGTCAGGTCGGCGCGGTCCCAGCCCCGCCAGCGGTGGCGCAGCTCGAGCCCGGCGAGCCGGGCCATCAGGTCGAGCTCCGCCGGCCACGCGTAGCGCAGCACGAGCGGATCGAGGCGGATGCCGGTGGTCGCGATCTCGACGCGCTGCACGGTGAGCACCTGGGCGAGGGCGTCGTGGCGCACGAGGTCGAAGCCGATGCGATCGAGCTCGACCCTGACGCCGAGCCGGCTGCCGTGGTCGAACCGGGCGACGTCGGGGACGAACGCCTCGACGACGAACGCGCCGCCGGGCTCCAGGTGCTCGGCCACGCTGGCGAAGCAGCGGAGCTGCGCCTCCTGCGACGTGAGGACGAACAACGTGTTGAAGACGACGTACACGAGGCCGAACGTGCCCTCGACCGGGACGTCGGCGAAGTCGCCGACGACCACGGGGATCGACTCGCCCCCGGGCTTCTCGCGCAGGCCGCTCACCATCGCCTCGGACGCGTCGAGCCCGGCGACCTCCACCCCCGTCTCGGCGAGCGGCAGGGCGACCCGTCCCGTGCCGATGCCCAGCTCGAGGGCACGGCCACCGCCGGCGTCGCGCGAGCTCGGCGAGCACCGGGACGACGACGTCGGCGGCGGCCGTTCGCCCCGCTGTCACGTCGTCGTACTGGTCGGCGAGGTGCTCCCCGTACGACCGCCGCGTCGTAGCCCTTCAATCGAACACCACCCGCGGCTCGCCGTCCTGCACGACGAGCACGCACGGCATCGCAAGCAGGTCGAGGCCGTCGTCGTGGAGGCTCGGCGTCCGCACCTCGACCACCGCGCCCTTGTGCGCGCCGGCGAGGATCGTCAAGGAGAGCACGCCCGCCGCGACATCGACGACCAGCGCCTCGTACGACCCGTCCTCCAACACGGCGTGAGCCTGTCACGGATCAGCGCGGCAACCGTCATGTCACCCCCGACCTCGGTGACGGTCACAACGCCGACAGCATCCGAACCCCCCAGGAGGTCGACTCTCATGTACGACTTCGCTGTCGTAGCCCTGTTGGCCCTCGCCGTGGTGAAGCTCGTTGACTTCGTCACCGACAACCTCGGCGACCTCTCCAAGATGCGCTCCGTGCTCACCTTCGTGGCCGGGATCGGCGTCGCTTGGCTCCTCGACTACTCGTTGTTCGCGGGTTGGGGCATCCCCATCCGCGATGCCGACATGGGCATGATCGTGACCGGCTTCGTCATCGCCGGCATGACCGTTCCGTGGCGGGCCCTCTTCGCGTGGTTCACCCACGACCGGGCGACGATGGACGAGACGCTCGGCGAGCACCACCCGCTGCGCCGGGAGCACGTCAAGGCGGCGTAGGCGGCGCGCCTAGCGAGCCACGACGCGACCCCGCCAGGTTCCGCTGGCGGGGTCGTCGTCCATGCTCACCTCGTGCCAGGACAGGACGTGCGGGAACGGTCCCGCGCGTCCCGGAGCCGCCGGCGGCGACGGTCTCGACGACCCCCCGCAACACACCGTCGACGACCTCGCCGCCGAGCAGGCCCACGGCGACCTCGCCTTCGCGGCCGCAGCGCAGGCACTCCTCGAGCACGCCGAGCAGGAGCGCTGACGGCGTGGCGCCGGCGAGCTCGACCGCGTGCGCCTCCGTGGCGACGCAGGGGTGCACGTCGGCGACCGACTCGGCGAACGCCTCGACGGCCCGCGCCAGGCAGGCTTCGAGTGACGGCGCCTCGAGCTCGAAGGCGAAGCCGTGGCCGGTGGCCAGCTCGGTGTAGCTCCCGTCCGCGTCGATCGCCATCGAGCGCACCCCCTCTCCGCCTGGGACGCGGACCTTACCCCGGTCCCCGAGCCATGATTTCCGGGCATGCGCGACGACACGCTCGATCCTCTCCTCGACGACCTCGCGGCCGAGCAGGACGCGCTCGATGCCGTCGTCGGTGCCCGCGGCCACGACGAGTGGGAGATCCCGACACCGGCGCCGGGTTGGGCGGTGCGCCAGCAGATGGCGCACATCACGTACTTCGACGAGCAGGCGGCCCTGGCTGTCACCGACGCGGCCGCATTCGAGGCCGGTCGCGACGCGATGTTCGCCGACCTCGACGCCGTCGACACCGCCGGTCCCTACGCGGCGCTGCCCGTGCCCGACCTGCTGGCGCGGTGGCGCGCGGCCGCGCCGCCCTCGGCGTTGCGTTCGTGGGCGTCGACCCCAAGGCCCGCCTGCCGTGGTACGGCCCGTCCATGAGCGCCCGCTCGGCACTGACCGCCCGCCTGATGGAGTGCTGGGCGCACGGCGTCGACGTGACCGACGCGTTCGGGCTACCACCGAGCGCCTCGGACCGTCTGCGCCACGTGGCGCACCTGGGCGTGGTGACCCGAGGTTGGAGCTACGCCGTGCACGGCAGGGAGGCGCCGGCCGACCCGGTGGCGGTCGTGCTCGAGCCTCCCGGCGGCGGTGAACCGTGGCTGTGGGGCGACGAGACGGCGGCCGACCGCGTCGAAGGCCCGGCGCTCGACTTCTGCCTCGTCGTCACGCAGCGGCGCGCCATGGACGGCACCGGGCTCACGGTCACGGGCGCCGCCGCCACGGAGTGGATGGCGATCGCCCAGGCGTTTGCCGGCGGGCCGTCGGAGACGACGCGCCGGTAGACGCACGTGGTCACACGCTGTCGACCAGCTTGAACGCCTCGGCGTGGGCGACGCCGGCCTGGCGGCCCCACGTCGCCAGGCTGTCGAGCACGCGGCGCCGGAACTGCTCGATCTCGTCGCCGACCGACGCGTCGGTGATCGCCATCGTGGATCGATCTGGCTCTCGTGGGCGAGGAGCGCGTCGAGCTTGGCGTCGACGTACGGCGACACGTCGACGAGCAGGTCGGGCTCGTCGGCCTCCCACAGCAGCAGCAGCAACGGCCGCCAGGCGGCGAGCCCGTCGACGGCGAAGTGCGGCTCGCGCGCCATCACGACGCGCGTCGCAGGCGATGCCAGCCCGCGGCCCGGTGGTCGGGGTGCAGGCGGTAGCGGCGCCACGGGTCGTGGCCGAGCACCGCTGCGGGCCGCAGCTCGCGGATGGCACGTGCGACCGCGGTCCGCGTCGGTCAGCCCGGCTTCGAGCTCGCCGTCGACGCGGCCGAGGAAGCGGACCTCGCCGGTCGCCCCGAGCCGCCGGGCCGCCTCGTGCTGCTCGTCCTGGCGCCGGGCGATGAGCTCGGCTGGGTCCGCGTCGAGGTCCCAGGTTCCCTTCGAACCGTCGGTGAGCACGAAGTGGTGCACGACGCACCCGTCGGCGGCCCACCGGGCGAGGGTGCCGCCGCACCCGAACTCGACGTCGTCGGGATGGGCGGCGATGGCGAGCGCCGACGCCGGCGTGGGGAGGTTCAGCCGCATTCGAGCCCGTCCAGGTCGGCCGGGAGGTCGACGTCCCACGCGAAGCGGTCGTCGCGCACGACCCGAGCCGTCAGGCCGAGACGGTCGGCCTCGGCGAGGTGGCGGGCGAAGGACCCCGGGCCGTAGCTGAACCGGAACCCGACCCCGCCGGGAGAGCGAGCACGTTCGTGCCGTCGTCCTTGCGGTCGGGGGCGAGCACGACGTCCTCTGTGCCCTCCGCCAGCTCCGCCAGACCGTGCACCCGCGGCAGGTCGGCATGGGCCACGACGACGTCGCCCGACGCCGGCCGCGGCGAGTCGGGCGACGCCGTCCTGCACGGCCCCGTTGAGCCCGAGGCCCGGCGTCCACAGCACCTCGGCGCCGTGGGCCGGGCGAAGGCGGCGACGTCGTCGTCGTCGCACACGACGTAGACCGGCAGGGGAGCGGCGGCGGCGAGCACGCGCGCCGCCAACCGGCGGGCGAGTGCGTCGCGGTCGGGTCCGGACAGCGCCGTGCTCAGGCGGACCTTGGCGTCGGCGAACGCCTTGATCGGGACGAGTACGGCCGCGGTCATGGCCCGCGGGAGGCTACCGACGTCGGCCGGTGGGTCGTCTCAGAGCGTTCTCATCTCGTGCCCGTGCGCGGTGAGGGCCCAGATGACGAGCACGTCGATGGTGATCACGGTGAGCGACCAGAGGGGATAGGCGGGGATGAAGAAGAAGTTGGCGATCAGGCTCAGCGAGGCGACGACGACCGCGACCGATCCGGGCGAGGATGTTGCCGCTGAGGAGACCGATGCCGCTCAACAGCACCACGGCCCCGAGGATGATGTGCACCCATCCCCACTGGGAGATGTCCAGGTACACGGCGTCCCCGTTGGTCCAGCCGACCCACTCGTCGTTGACCGCGGCGACGATGCCGTAGAACACGTTCAAGCTGCCGGCGATGATCATCATCACCGCGGCGAACACGATCCAGCCCACCCAGCCGGTCTGCGCCGGGGGCGGATCGGCGTACGTCTCTGACATGGTGCTTACCTCCTGGCCATCATCTCCTCAGTCGCGAACGTGCCGAGGACGAGGCCGACGATGTTGAGCGCGGTGTCGGTGATCCCTCCATTGTTCATCACGACCGTGATTTCGCGGGCGATGCTGCGGATGAGGGCGACGGCACGATGGAGGGATCACCGACCGCGGCGCCCGAGTACGGTCCACGGCATGCCGATCCGGATCGCGGTCGTCGGGGCGGGTTCCTGGGGGACGACCGTCGCTCACCTCGCGGCCCACAACGCGCCGACGGCGCTCTGGGCCCGCCGGGCCGACCTCGCCGAGCAGATCGACCGCGACCACGACAACGACCAGTACCTCCCGGGCTTCGTGCTGCACCCGGACCTGCGGGCGAGCTCCGACATCGAGGAGACCGTCCGCGACGCCGACGTCATCGTGATGGGCGTGCCGACGCACGGCTTCCGCGACACCGTCCGCGAGGTCGCCAAGCACATCCGGCCGTGGGTGCCGGTGGTCTCGCTGTCCAAGGGCTTCGAGCTCGGCACGCAGCTGCGGATGAGCCAGGTCTGCCACGAGGAGCTGCCCGGCCACCCCGTCGCCGTGCTCACCGGCCCGAACCTGGCCAAGGAGATCCTCGCCGGGCACGCGGCGGCGGCCGTCGTCGCCATGGACGACGAGTACATCGCGAGCGAGCTCCAGGCCTGCTTCGCCACCGACGCTGTTCCGGGTGTACTCGAACGAGGACGTGTGCGGCTCGGAGATCGGCGGGGCCCTGAAGAACGTGATCGCCATCGCCGCCGGCATGGCCGACGGGCTCGGCGCCGGCGACAACACCCAGGCCGCCGTCATCACCCGCGGCCTGGCCGAGATCTCCCGCCTCGGCGTGGCCATGGGCGGCGACCCCGGCACCTTCGCCGGGCTCGCCGGCATGGGCGACCTGATCGCCACCTGCATCAGCCCCCAGAGCCGCAACCGCTACGTGGGCGAGCAGCTCGGCCGGGGCAAGTCGATCGAGCAGATCATCGCCGAGATGAGCCAGGTGGCCGAGGGCGTCAAGGCCTGCAGGGTGGCCCAGGAGCTGGCCGACGAGTACGGCGTCGACATGCCGATCACCGACGAGGTCGTCGGCGTCTGCCACGAGGGCCGGACCGCGGCCGAGGCCTACCGCGGCCTCCTCCGCCGCTCGAACCGCCGGGAGTGACCGGCTCGACCAGGGGGTGTCGCTCGGCACGCTCGACGGCTCGGTGCGGGCGACGGTCGATCCGTGTGGGCGGGTCGGCGTCCGGGGCCGGCGCTGGTCGGTGCGCTGGGCCGTGCGGGGCGACGAGGGCTGGGTCGTGCCGGAGGGCGTGAAGCCCGCGTCCCGATCCCAGCGCCGGCTCGACGGGACGTCGGTCGTGGAGACGTCGTTGCGCGTGCCCGGCGGCCAGGCCGTGCACCGCGCCGACGGCGCCCGGAGCGCCTCCGGGGTCGACGTCGCCGTCGTCGAGATCGAGAATCGCAGCCGGACGCCACTGGGTGTCGCCCTCGCCGTCGCCGGGGCGAGCCGGATCGACCTCGCCGACCGAACGGTGCGCATCGACCGCGAGATCGGCATCGTCGTTCCGCGCCCCCGTCCCGCACCGCGGCGTCGCTCGACGACGTGCTCGCCGACGGGGGCGCCACCGGGTGGACCGGCGAGCAGCGCTCGCGTGGCGGTCGCGCCGAGTCCGCCTTCGTGTTCCCGCTGGCGCACACCGCCCGTCTCCGGCTCGTGCTCGGTGGCGACGCCGACCCCGGCGAGCTGCCCGATGCCGACGCGGTCGTGGCGGGATGGCTGGCCCACCTCGGTGCCGGCCTCCGCAGCGAGCTGCCCGACCCGGCAGCGGGCGACGCCGTGCGCGCCGACCTGAGCGAGCTCCTCCTCGCCGAGGAGCTCGGGGCGACCGACGTCCTCGCCCTCGGACGGTTCGGCCACCACGACCCGGCCGGCCGCGCCCTGTGGGGCTCGTCCACGCGCAGGCGCTCCATGTCGAGTCCGGGATGCCGCTCGTGGCTCTGGTCGAGCACTGGCGCGCCACGGAGGATCGCGAGCTGCTCGAGGCGGCCGTCGGCCCGGTGGCGGCCGCCGCCCACCGGCTCCGCCGCCAGGGATCCGTGGCCGTGCACGGCGCCGCCGCCGAGCTCCTCGCCGCCGCCGGCCAGGCCGAGGCGGCCGACCTCTGCCGGCGGAGGGTCGGCGGATCCGACGCCGCGCCGCGATGCGACGGCGCCACACCGGCGGGCCGGCTGCTCGCCCGGCGCGACCAGCTCCTGTCGCGACACCGACATCCGGTCTCGTCGTCGTGCCCACCTGGCCCGACGAGTGGCTCGGGCAGGGGATCGAGGTCCACGGTGCCCCCACCCGGTGGGGGCGGCTGTCCTTCGCCGTCCGCTGGCACGGCGCTCGCCCGGCCCTGCTCTGGGAGCGCGACGGCGCCGACGGCAGCGACGGCGTCCCGCTTCGCACCGGGCTCGACGCCTCGTGGTCGACGGAGGCGTCGCGGGGCGAGGCCCTCCTGTCGCCGGTCGAGCCGGCCGGTGGCCTCCCGAAGGTCGTGGCCGCCCTCGACGAGCCCGGAACGCCGGTGGACGAGGCCGCCGCCGACGGACCAGGGTTCACGTGATGACCGAGGTCGAGCCGATCGCGGACGGGCCGAAGACGCTCCGAGCGCTGGCCGAGTCGACTGGGGATCGACGGTGAGGAGATCGACCGGGCCGTCGCCGACGGCACCTTGGGTCTGCTGATCGTCGACCACATGGTCGTCCCCGAGCCCGGCGTCTACACGCAGGCGGAGATGGAGGCGCGCAGCGGACTCGGCGTCGAAGCGCGGCGCTTCTGGCGGGCGCTCGGCTTCCCCGATCCGGATCCCGAGGACCGGGTGTTCAGCCAGACCGACGTCGAGATGCTGCAGCTCGTCGACGCCATGATCCGTCTCGACCTCCTCGACCACGACACCGCGCTCCAGATCGCCCGCGTGATCGGTTCGGCGATGGAACGGGTGGCGCAGTCCCAGATCGACTCGATCGAGGCGCGCGTCGACTCCGACGTCGCTGGTCGACGAGGAGCTCGCCGTGCAGCGGACGAGCATGCTCCTGCCGACGATCCCCAAGGTGCTCGAGTACTCCTGGCGCCGCCACCTCCAGAGCGCGGCGCGGCGCAGCATGGTGCGCGACGCCATGGCGGCCGGAGGGCAGGCGGCCGTGACGGTGGGCTTCGCCGACCTCGTCGGCTTCACCGCCCTCTCACAGCAGCTCGACGACCACCAGCTCGCCGCCGTCGTCGACCGGTTCGAGACGACGGCCTACGACATCGTCGCCGAGCACGGCGGGCGCATCGTGAAGATGATCGGCGACGAGGTGATGTTCGAGGTGGACGATCCCGTCGTGGGCGTCGAGCTCGGCGCTCGAGCTCGCCGACGCCTACCACCACGACGACTCGGTGTCCGACGTGCGGGTGGGGATCGCCTGGGGTCCCGTCCTCCGCCGGGAGGGCGACCTCTTCGGCCCGACCGTGAACCTCGCCAGCCGCATCGTGGGGATCGCCTACGCCGGCGCCGTCGTCGCCGTCCGGTGAGGTCCGCGACGCGCTCGAAGGCGACGAGCGCTTCGCCTGGAAGTCGTTGCGGACGCGCTACCTCAAGGACCTCGGTCGCGTGCAGCTCCACGCCGTGCGGCGGGCCGACGACGCCGCCGAGGGCTTCGCCGAGCGGGCTCGGCGCCGGCGAGGCCAGGTCGTCGACCGCGTGACCGACCTGGTCGAGCGCCGGTTGAGCGTCGCCGGGAGCAGCGGAGGCCGAACAGGAGTAGAACCGGCCGATGATCCGCGCCGGGTTCCAGATCCCCAACTTCACCTACCCCGACATCGCGCCGAGCAGCTCTTCGAGACGATCGCGGCGTCGGCGGTGGCGGCCGAGAACAGCGGCTTCGACACCGTCATGGTGATGGACCACTTCTACCAGCTGCCCCTCCTCGGGCCGCCGGACAACGAGATGTTCGAGGGCTACACGCTCCTGGCGGCCTTGGCCGCCCGGACGTCGAAGGTCAACCTCGGCACGCTCGTCACGGGCGTGACCTACCGGAACCCGGCGATCCTCGCCAAGATCGTCACCGCCCTCGACGTGATCTCCGGTGGCCGGGCGTTCCTCGGCATCGGCGCCGCCTGGTACGAACAGGAGCACGAGGCGCTCGGCGTCGACTTCCCACCGGTCAAGGAGCGCTTCGAGCGCCTCGACCGAGGCGCTCCAGATCTGCCGCGGCATGTTCCGCGGCGAGCGCCCGACCATCGAGGGCAAGCACTACCGGGTGAAGGACGCCATCAACAGCCCGGCGCCGATCCGACCCGGCGGGCCGCCGATCATGATCGGCGGGCAGGGCGAGAAGAAGACGCTCCGGCTCATGGCCGAGCACGCCGAGATGGCGAACTTCACCTCCGGCTTCGACGAGCTGCCGCGCAAGCTCGAGGTGCTCGCCGGCCACTGCGCCGACGTCGGGCGCGACATGGCCACGATCAACAAGACCCCGCTCGCGTCGCTGTTCCTCGGCGACGCACGATGGAGGACGCGGTGGCCAAGGTCGACTCGCGGCTGGCGGGCATGGGGATGAGGTGGGCCGACCTCGACGACGCCTTCAAGACCCAGCTCGGCAACCGGTTCATCATCGGCGACGCCGACGCGGTCGGCGAGCGGGTCCAGGCGCTCCTCGCCCTCGGCCTCGACGGCGTCTGCGTCAACATGGTCGCCGACGGCCACGACCCCGAGGCCGTGGCCTTCGCCGGCGAGGTCGTGACGAAGGCCCTGCCCTGAACCACGACCCCGAATCGGCGGTGGTTGTTCGGTCTATGCGCCGGTAGCCACCGCCGGTTCGAGGTGGAGGGTGGCGATCTGCCACGGGTCGAGGTCGACGCTGCTCCTCGAACGGGGCGACGGGGCGGCCGCGGAGGTCGACGACCCAGCCGCGGCGGCCGGGCGAGCGACGGCGGCGGCCGGCTCGCCGGTCGGGTTGAAGAGGCGCACCTCGAGCTGGCCGCCCGGCGCCCGGCGGACGGCCGACACCTCGGCGCCGCCGACGGTCAGCGCCGCACCCGACGGCGCGGCCGGTCGCCGCCGGCGCCGCCGCCGGGCGACGGCCCGCAGGGGCAGGAAGGCGTCGTCGACGAGGGCGTAGGGGTCGAGCCCGTCGCCGACGGCGAAGCCCCAGCGCAGCGTGAGGCGACGCTGGAGCTGCGGGCCCTCGAGCGGTTGGAACGGGCCGGCGGGCAGCGGCCGGGTCGTCATCGGCACCTGCGACAGCATCCCGGTGCAGCGCAGCAGCGTGAGGGCGAGCTCGCCGGCCCTGCCGCCGCCGTCGACGGCGACGAGCTCGTACTCGCACAGCCCCTCGTGCACGACCGTGAGCCCACCGGCCCGCACGAACCGGCGCGACGGGAACGTCGGCAGGCCCAGCTCGGTCGGCCCACCCTCGGCCGTCAGACCCCGCGCGACGATGGCGAAGGCGCACTCCGCCTCGCTCCGGTCGGTCGGTGCCGGCAGGCCGACGTGGGCGCGGAGCCGGTGGTCACGCCGGCGGTTGTCGACCGTCGTCTCGACCCGCACGAGTCGCTCGCCGGCGCGCAGCTCGAGCACCGTCTCGACGCGCAGGTCGGCGCCGGCGTCGTGGCGCAGCCGAAGCCGCCCGCGGAGCGGGCCCGCCTCGATCACCGCTGCGTCGACGAGAGCGAGCTCGGCCGGCTCGTCGCCCGGTGGCGGGCACCAGTTGTAGGTGTCGCCGACGTCGCCGCCGTCGACGTACCGCAGCGCCGAGGCGTCGATCTGCACGAGCCCGTTGCCCAGGGCGGCGTCGCCGACGGGCTCGACCGGCTCGAGCGCAGCGCGCTACGCCGGCCGTCCACACCGACCACCCGTAGCCGGGGACGCCCTCGACCCGGGCCAGCACCTTCACGCCCGGCTGCTGGGTCACCTCGACCCGCACCGGCCGCGCCGCCGTCGTCGGCCATCAGCGCCTCGAGCACCCCCCGGGCCGTCGGGCGACACGAGCTGGCCGCCACCAGTCCGCGCCGCGGCGAAGCGCTCCTCGCCCGTGGCGGCGTCGACGATCCGGGCCGACGTGGTAGCGCTGGAGGTACTCGAGCTCGGCGACGATGCCGGCGGCCATCGAGGCCGAGCCGAACTCGCCGAGCACGGCGTCGCGGTCCCGTGTGCGGAGCACCTGCGCGCCCGGCGGGGGCGTCTCGCCGTCGACGATGAGCTCGACCAACCCGGCGCGCGGCCGCGCCGACAGGTTGACGACGACGGGCCCGGCCGTCGCCACCGAGGCCGCGAGCGCGTCGACGGCGCGGTCGGCCAGGCCCTCGCCGATCTGGCGGGCCTCGGCGTACCGGTACGAGCACGGCGTCGACGACCTCGTCGTCGGAGCAGGCGCACACCGAGTCGTGGGCGGCGTTGCGGATCACGCCGAGCCAGGCCTCGTCGAGCAGCGCGCCGGGCCACTGCTCCGGCGCCAGGAAGAGGGCGCTGGCCGGCTCGGCGAGCCGCTCGAGCGCCCGCTCGGCCCGAGCCGCGGCGACGCGCACGTCGACGCGGTTCGAGGTCACGCCCATGAGCAGGTTGGCCCGTGCGCCCGAGCGCAGCTCGCCCTGCCAGCGAGGCGATCGCTCGTCGAGCGGCGGCGCGACCTCGGTGAGGTAGCGCTCGATCGACATGACCTCGAGGTGCCACGTGGTCTGGGTCGCGTTCGCCTTGGCGACGACCTCGGCCAGCCACGGCTGGGGGAGGAGGTGGTCGGTGCCGTTCATCCAGAGCACCGGCCCGCCGTCGAGCATCGCGGCATGTCGCGTCGGCGAACTCCTCGACCCGCTCGACGAGGGCGTCGGGGTCGTGCGGCACGCGGGCGCCGTTGCCGTAGCCGGCGGGGAGGTACTCGGCCCGCACCTCGCTGCCGTCGGGTGCGACCCACCGGAACGCGGTGCGCTCGATGGCGGCGGGCACGCCGCGCCACACCACGGCGTCGTCGATCCCGAGGAGCCTGAGCAGCTGCGGCATCTGGGCGACGTGGCCGAACATGTCGGGCAGGTACCCGACCCGCATGGCGCCGCCGAGGCCGCGGGCGCGCTCGATGCCGAGCTGGAGGTCGCGCACGAGGGTCTCGCCGGACACCAGGAACTCGTCGGGCAGCGTGTACCAGGGCCCGAGCGAGAGCCGGCCGGTGGCGACGAGCCGGCCGATCGCCTCCTCAGCCCCGGGCCGGACCGCGGTGTAGTCGTCGACGACGGCGAGCTGGCCGTCGAGGAGGAAGTGGGCGAAGCCGAGGTCGGCCTCGAGGTGGGGGAGCAGGTCGTCGAGCAGCTCCACCAGCCGCAACCGGAACGCCTGGAACGGCAGGTACCACTCCCGATCCCAGTGGGTGTGGGGGATGATGGCGACGGTCCGCGTCATCCCTGACCTACGTGTCCCGGTCGATCGGTCATCGCCTCAGCTTGCCTCAGTCCTCAGCCGGTCCTCAGCTCGGCGATCCTCGCCCGCTCCTCCTCATTGAGCCTCGACCCCGTCGCCACAGCACCCTCCCACATCGACCCAACCAATCATCGACGTGGTGATGCGTTGATCGCCTGAGACCAAGGCAGTTCTGGCGCTAGTCGAACCGGAAGCGAATGATCGCCCGGTCAACCGCGACGATGTCGTCGGCGACGAGGTCGATGTCCTGGTCGGACCTTGAGGCCGACGCGTCGCAACGACAAGCCATCGTCGGCCATGGCCTGGAGCGCGCCGGCCACCGCAGCGGGGTTCATGATCTGTATCAAGGCCAGGGCGGTCGGGCGTCGGCGACGTCACTCATCGCATCGGTACAACGGGTCAGGGCGCTCCGCACCTGCACACAATGCCTGCTCGCACACGATGTCGTATGCCTGCATGCCGAGCGGCGGCCCGATGCGCGGCGTCCGAGTCGACGTCGAAGCGAACGCATCAATCGCGGTAGGGCGGCAGCGCCGTAAGGCCGAAGGCCTCGCAGAGCAGTCGCACATCATGCGCGTCCTTTGGGCTCGGTTCGTATCCGGAATGCGCCTGCATCTGCGCCTCTGGCGTCAGGCACCGAACTTCGACGTCACCGATCGAGCCATGCCCCCGAAATGCATCCGACGAGAATCGAACCTCGCCGCCCTTGCCGCCGCGGTAGACACCGCGCCCTTCTTCGTCGAACGAGACGGTCCCGATGTCGACAAGGTTGTCCTCACCGTCGCGTACACACCCCCTCCCCGAGACGCCCGACACCAGGCGAAAGCCGTTGGACTCGAGCACGGCGGTGAGACGACTGACCTCCGAAGCTGAGACCATGAGGTCGAGATCCTTGTGATGCCTCGTCTCACGTCCGACGAGAGCATCGACGCCCCAGCCGCCGTCGACCCACACCGGGACAGCCCTGGCTTGGATCGCCTTGAGGAGTTGAGCGGCGGCCGAAGCTGCGCACGGCTGCAGTGTTTACATGCCGAAACCAGCTCGCTGCGGGTGACAACTCCGAGGCCAGGCAGATCGTTCCAGTGTCGAGAATCTCCAAGCAGTGGCGTGGGTCGTCGACCTCTCGTTCCCAGGTGAATGAGTGACGATCCCTCAATTGCTTCCGAAGGGTGCCGTCGTGATCATTGCTGATTGGCCTGCGCGGGCTTTCGGGCCTCGATGAGGAAGCGTTGTGCGTGGCAGACGAACGGCCCGTCGTCGAGCATCCGCTCGTGCAGGTCCCGTAGCTGCCGTCGGTAGCGGTCGACCGTGAAGTCAGGGACCGTCCAGATCACCTTTCTCAGGAACCAGACGATGGCGCCGACGTCAGTGAACTCGACCCGCAGCGTCGCCTCGCGCAGGTCGATGACCGCGAGCCCGGCCGCCTCGGCCGCCGCCACCGCCCGCTCGGTGCTGCGACCGGTACTCACAGGCTGGCGACCCATCAGGGCGTCGATCAACTCGCGGTTCGACCCGGCACCGACCTGCTGAGAGAGGAAGGTTCCGCCCGGCGCCAGCACACGCCCGACCTCATTCCACGGCGTGACGACCGGGTGCCGGCTCACGACAAGGTCGAAGCAGTTGTCGCGGAACGGGAGGGGCCCGGCATCGGCGGCGGCGACGACGGTCGGCAGCTTGCTTCGAGCGATCGCCAGGTTCGGCGCCCACGACTCGGTGGCGACAAGCAAACTCGGCTGCCGGGGGATCTCCGCCAACACCTCGCCGCCACCGGTCTGAACGTCGAGTGCAGCGGCAACTCCGGCCATGCGCCTTGCGATCATGCGGGCGTAGCCCCACGGCGGCCGTTCCTCGGTGGCGCGGCCGTCGAGCCAGGCGAAGCCCCAGCCGTCGACCCGCGCTGCCTCGGCCTCGGTCACCAATTCGTCGAAGGACGCACCCCGGCGCGTCACCGCGCCAGATTGCCCGACCAGGAGTGCCTATCGGCGGTTCTGTATGTCGGTCAGCATCGGTACCTCTTGGAGGCCGACCTCCGGGCGTGTGCTCCGTGAAGGCCTGTTATCGAGGCAGACCCTCGGGCCTCGAGTGCGCGAGATGACAACCACGGCGACCCCGACAGTGATGACGGCAATCCAGAGCGCGGGGGCACCGGCGCCGGCAACGAGCATGAAGGCGGCGAAGACCATGGATGCCGCAGCGACCCATAACAAACCCGTCATGAGAATTCCTCTCTGCGCTTCCAACTGCAGAATGGCGCCCGGGCGACGCACGCCGTAGAGCCGTTCGTCACCGACTCTGAGGACCTCGGGTCCGATTCATCCCACTCGTCCCCTGCCATCGCGCGAGATTGCCCGTTCTCGTGTGGTCCTCAGGGAGGCCGACAGCTCCGTGCAGGCTCCGCCGGCTGCGGGGCGCTCCTCCGGTCAGTCGATGGTCACGGTGGTGCACGGGGTCGTGTACACGTCAGTCGCGTCGACCCTCAGCACCCACCGGATCATCACCGTCGCACCGGAGAACGGCGCAAGGTCGGCCGCGCTGAAGGCTGCTGAGGCATGTCCGTTGCCGCGCGCGTCCGTCGCCAGGACCGCTGTCTGGGTGAAGTCCGCGAAGCCCCCGTCTTCGCAGAACTGGATCCACACCTCGTAGTCCGTAGACGGCGCCGCACCCACGACCTGGTAACGCTCCAAGGCACCGTTGACCGGCCCGTTGGCGTGGATGTTCACCACCTGGCCATGGAACGCAGGATCGGACCCACCAGAGAGCGACAGCCGCTCGGAGTGGTACGCGCCGTCCGCTGCTGCCACGCCTCCCGTCGCCAGGATGGCGACCATCGCGAGGATCGAGACTCGCCTCAGCGCCTTCATCATCTGTTCCCCCTGTCGGTCGTCCCGAATGGTCGGCTTCGACGTCGACTGTCCCGATGGTCAGCCTGCCACAAGACCACCGCGCTCGCCCCCGCCGGTCGCGCGATGCGGACGCCATGGGGGCAGCCGCCCCCGGACCTGGACCTGCTGTGCGGCGGCTCCAGCTCACGTTGTCCGCTCGGTCCTCGCCGCGGTCGTCTCATGCGCTGGCCCTCTGACCCCGCCCGCACGGCGCCGATACAGCGCCTGTCTCGTATGTCGCGCCCGAACCGATCGGCAGTTCTGTCGCGTTTGCTGGAGGGCCTTCTACGCGAGGGCGGCGAAGAGTTGCCACTGGTCGGGAACCCCTCGGAGCGTGTGGAGGCCCCGGTCCTCGAACTGCAGGCCGGACCCGGTGAGCAGGTCCTTGATCGTGCGGGACACCAGGATCTCGCCGGGGGCGGCCGAGGCCATCACGCGTGCGGCGATGTGCACCGCGATGCCGGCGATGTCGTCTCCGAGGAGCTCGACCTCACCGGCGTGCAACCCGGCACAGGCCTGGCAGCCGAGTTGGTGGATGTCGTCCATGATGGCCTGGGCACAGCGAACGGCTCGCCCTGGAGCGTCGAACACGGCGAGCACGCCATCGCCCATGGACTTCACCAAGCGGCCACGGTGGCGCTCGATCTGCCGGGCGCTGGTGTGGTTGTGCACTTCGAGGAGTTCCCGCCAGCGCCGGTCGCCCATCTCCGATGCCTGGCCGGTGGACCCGACGAGGTCGGTGTAGAGCACGACGGCGAACGCCCGCTCGGCAGGGTCGGAGTGCTGGCGGGTGGAGCCGGTGACGAACCGCTCGATCTCATCGGCCACCATCGGTGGCTGTGAGGCCCACAGCTCCAGGTCGCGGGAGGGGATCGACACGGGGCCGACGGCGCCGGGGATGGCCGTCGGTGACGTACTCCACCGCCGCCGCCGGCGGCGCCAAGACGTTGCCCTCGTGGCGCATGACCAGCGTGGGCGCTTGGACCGACGTGCAGCAGCGGCCGGACGTCGAACTCCGAGTCCTTCATCCACGTCACCATGTGCCCTCGGGGAACACTGGCCCGCTCGTAGCGGGCCAGCCAGCGGTGTGCTTCCGGATCGTGGCGAAGCGATGGAATCCAGCCGGGCCGCGATACGACGGCGTCAAACCCGAAAGCATCCCTTCGCCCCAAGCGACCCGGCTCACATCGGCCACGCTGCTGCTGCATCTCGACCGTCATCCCCCACGGATAGTCCTCGGCCTCCAGAAGCCGCACGATGGGGTCGACGAGAACGAGCGCAGCCACTCGATCGGGGTGGGTTGCGGCGAGGGAGATCGCCACCGTCGCCCCGTACGCGTTCGCCACGACCGCCGCCCGTCCCGACCCGATCGCGTCGAGCACGGTGACGAAGTCGCTCACCGCCTCCTCGATCCACGGGCCCAAGTCGTCGCCCGGGTACACGCGACCGAAGCGGATCCGACAGTCCCATGCCGCGTCGATCGACGAGCACGACACGAGCGAAGGACGCCAGGCGACGGTAGAACCGCTCGGCCGTCGGGAGCTCCCAGATCCCCTCGACCGTCTGGCCCCAACCTCCGACGTGCACGAGATCCACCGGACCCTCACCGAAGGTCTCGTACGCGATCAGCCCACCATGGCTCTCCACGTACTGCACTTCGGGAATCCCGAGCACGTCGGGAACCTAGTGCCGCCGCCGAGCGCTCGCGCGCCCCAACCGAAACCTAGACACGCGACAGATTTGCCCGGTCCGGTACGCGCCGATCGGCAGATATGGAGGCGATCGTGCCGGCTGAGCGTCATCGTTTCCGGCACTCTCAGCCGACACGTTGGTGGTTCTGGATGCCGTCACAAGGAGCAGATGACCCTTCCCGATGGGCGGCCCTTCCGTCGTCGACATGTGTCGCTCGGTGTGATGAGGTGTCGCCGCGAACTCGACAGGAGGACCGATGACCGGCGAACCATTCTTGCAACCAGGCGACAGCGGAGACTGGGTCACCTACCTCGAGCGTGCCCTTGTGCTGGTCGGGATCGATCCCGCCCCCGAGGTGACCGGAAGCTACGACGACTCAACCGCTGCGAGCGTCCGGGCCGTCCGAAGCACGGCGGGCCTGACCGAGGGCGACACCACCGACGACGAGGTGTGGGCCGCCGTGCTCACCCCCGGCGTCGTCGCCGAGCACGGCGCCGACACGACCGACGCGGCCGGGGCCGAGCGTGTCACCGACCCGGCGGACGTGACCCTCATGTTCGTCTGCCCGGTCGAGGTCGAGGACCGGGACCTGTTCGCCTTCGACATCCAGGCCGGTGCCTGGGCCGACGTGCCCAGCGGGACCTTCGAGATGAAGGAGTGGATCATGTACGCCGACGGGTCCTACGAGGAGAACGGCACGATGCCGCTCCAGCACGACATCGCGGCCAGCAGGAGGCGGCTCGCATCCGTCAGATCATCGATCCCCAACCGCGACGTCGCCGAGGGCGAGCAGATCACGATGTACTGGGACTTCCAGGGCAAGACGAACGAGCGGCTGGTCGCCTTGTTCACCCGTGGCGCGCGCCGCACCTGGACCGTGAACGACAGCACGATCGACTACCTCTGAGTACGTGCAGGGGTGGTCCGGTCTCTCACCTGTCCCCGCCCAGCTCATGAACTTTCAGTCAATCTCCGCTGTGGCGCGATACCTAGAAGCGAACGACCCCCGCATAGCGAGGGCCGGTCAGGTGGAGAGGGGTCGCAGGTCAGTGCGTAGAGAGATCCGGCCACGGTGCCGGTCGAGTTCGCTGACCTACCTGGGGAGCCCGGGCAAATCTCCGGGTGCCTCGGGACGTCGACCTCCTCAATGCGCTGCTCACAGGTGCAGCAGACGCCGGTGACCGGCGAGATGCCGAGCGGGCGCACCGCGACCTCATCGGTGCGCCCTCCGCGCCCAGCTCACGATCTCCGTGGCGAGCCTCATAGCCATGGCTGCCTCCCACCCCGCCGGGTTTTGTGCCGCCCCTGTTGGGCGCCTGCCACTCCGATCGCCCGCACCGCCCTCGGCGTTACGAGAACCGACCCCGCTCGAAAGGCGAGGCCCGGTCTCGCCCCGCAGGGATGTGCAGTACGTTCGACACCCACGGTCGCCTGCACCGGGGAGTTCGACCATGGGGTACGACCTGCCGGTGGTCGTTCGGAATAGCCCGTCCTGGCGACGCCGACGAGGGCGTGCCGCTGAGAGCGGGCGGCGCTGACCGCGACCTACTCGCCGATGGCGCAACCCCGCCGTGTACGAGGCCGTGATCGACCAGACCTGCACCGTCGCCACGTTCAGCGCCGCCATCGCCGCCGCCGACCCGGCGCACGATGCCCACTTCCTGGTGGCGGAGGGATCCCACGGGTTGCTCGGGTTCCTGGACTTCGGTGCCGACGCCGAGGGGCTCGAGCTCCGACGCCTGTACGTCAAGGTCGGCACGACCGGGTGCCGGCATCGGCACCCACCCTGCTACACGGGGCTCGGAGGGGCGCTTGCCGGGCCAAGCGGACACGCTATCGAGCCATCGCGCATGCGAAGAACGAGGCCGGGTTGCGGTTCTGGGAGCGTCACGGGTTCGTGGCCTCGGGCGAGGTGGACACCCGGGCGCACTTCGCAGCACATCGCGGCCTCGGGTTCGACGAGGCCGTCGGAGCCCGAGCCGTCGGTGCTCCTGTGGAGGACGACCGACGCCGAGGAGTACGAGATCACCTTCCGCGCCGTGCCAGCGGCCCCGACGGCGGTCGTCGCCCAGCGACAACCTGGGACGAGTTCCCGCGGTTGTGGCGGGTCCTCCTCGACGAGGTCTACGCGTTCGTCGAGGCGGCGGAGCGAACCAGACGGGCCACAACATCATGCTGTACCGCGACGACGTGCCCAACGTCGAAGTCGGTGTGCAGGTCAGCGGCCCGTTCGACGAACGGCCGGGTGCCCCGTCGGAGCTCCCGGCGGGTCGAGTCGCGACCACCGTTCACCGTGGCCCCTACGGCGGGCTCGAGGAGGCGCACGCCGCGGTCCGAGCGTGGTGCGCTGTCACGGCCACGCGCTCACCGGCATGCGCTGGGAGATCTACGGCGACTGGCACGAGGATCCCGCGGAGCTCGAGACCGAGGTCTGCTACCTCGTGTCCTAACAGGCGCGCCGGCTCAGAACACCGTTCGCCAGTCGTCCTTCATGCTGACGACCGTCCACCCCTCCGCCCTTGTGCCCGTTCGAGCGCCCGCTCGGCGCCAGCGGCGTACGCGAAGCTGACGATCCGGGTCGTCGTGGAGGACGAGGAGCCGCAGCGTCGGCCCGTCGCCCGCGGTGGGTGAACTCGAGCATCGGCACATCGCCGTTCGAGTTCCCCGGCCGCGAGCAGCGGCCGCCGGCCGGTCCGGTTCCAGATCCGCGCCCAGCTACTCCGGGGCCGTCGTCGAGGTAGTCGGC
>CAWIZW010000011.1:0-144162 GCA_963840695.1 uncultured Acidimicrobiia bacterium | reverse complement strand
CGAACGCATGGATGTAGGCGAACGTCTGCCGGATGCCGTGCTCCCCGAGCGCGAGTCCACAGTCGGCGGCGAAGATCTCCGCTCCGCGCCGCTGATTCGACGCGAGCACATGGAGGACGTGCAGAGCCGGGGATCGCACAGGACGACGTCTACCATGGTGGCCCGCGCGTCTTCTACGTCATCGACAGTCTCGTCGGTGGAGGTGCCGAATCGGTTGTCTGCTGGCGTGGTCCCCTGCTCATCGGCGCCGGGATCGATCTGCACGTCGTCCCCTGCTCGATCGCCCCGGCGTCGAGGCAGCACTCAAGTCCGCCGGGGCGACGGTCGACCCCGCAGTCGGGGCGGTCCGTGCCCATGCCGTCGGCCGCTCACGCGCATGATCCGGCGCGTGCGGCCCGACCTCGTCCACACGACCCTCTTCGAAGCGGATGTCGCCGGCCGCATCGCCGCTCGGCGGGCGCATGCTCCGGTCGTGACGAGCCTCGTCGGCCCCACCTACGGCCACGTACGCCATGTACCCCGTGTGGCGACGGCACCGACTGCTGGGCGCCCAACTCTGCGACCTCGCGACGGCGCGTCTCGCCCGCCGCTTCCACGCGGTCTCCGCCGCGGTCGCCGACTCGACGGCACGGAGCCTGGCGCTACCCCGGAGGCGGATCGACGTGGTCTGGCGCGGCCGGGACGCCGACCAGCTCGGCCGACGCACGCCCGAGCGACGGGCCGCCGTACGCGTCCCTCGGCGTCGACGACGCTCCCCTCGTCGTCGCTGTCGGTCGGCACGAGCCGCAGAAGGGCTTCGACGTGCTGGTTTCGGCCTGGCCGGCGGTCATCGATCGCTTCCCTTCGGCGTGCCTGTTGATCGCCGGGCGAGAAGGGCGATCGACTGCGGAGCTGCACGACCTGACCACGGCACTCGCGCTCGACGCCACCGTCACGCTGCTCGGACCGACGAGCGACGTCGCCGATCTCCTGTCCGCCGCCGACGTGTTCGCCCTGTCGAGCCGGTTCGAGGGGCTACCCGGAGTGCTCATCGAGGCGCTGGCGCTGGAGGCACCCGTCGTCGCCACCGATCTGCGAGAAGTCGTCGAGGTGCTCGGCGATCGCTCGATCGCCCGGCTCGTGCCGGCCGACGACGCCGAATCGCTCGCCGGCGGGATCGCCGACGCGCTCGAGGCGTCGCGGCGTGGCCCTGCGCCACCGCAGCCGGCCGGCAGCGGTTCCTGGACGCCTTCACGCTCGAGCGGGCGGCTGCAGGCATGGTCGCCTTCTATGCGCGGTCGCTCGCGTGAGCGACGACAAGCGAGTGCAACCCGACGAAAGCCTGAAATCGCACTCGGCCATTCCGATGGAGATCGATGGAGCGGACTGACCCCGGCGAGCCGCGCGCCTGCGGCGTCTCGTCCCCACGCGGTCAGGGTGGTGGGCCGCTTCGCCCGGAAGCGGCGCCGCGCCGTGGTGGCCGTCGCGCTCCTGTCGTTCGTCGCCGGCCTTCTCGAGGCCGCTTCGCTGGTGTTGCTGGCTCGCGTGGCCGCCGCGGTCAACGACGGGGACGAACAACTCGGCGTCGTGCGCGGCATCGAGATGTCCCGCACCTCGGCGTTGGCTCTCGCGGCCGGGCTCGTCGTGCTGAAGCTCGGATGCAACGTTGCCGTTGCGCGTCGATCGGCTCGCCTCGCCACGTGGGCCCTCAGCGAGGCACGGCGACGGCTGCTCGCCGGGTTCTTCGAGTCCTCGTTCGAGCGGCAGTCAGAGGAGCGCCTCGGGGACCTGCAGGAGCTCATGACCACCCATGTGGACCGGGTGGCGAGCGCGACGCTGCAGCTGACAGTGCTCATCTCGGCGATCCTCTCGGTGGGCACGCTCATCGTCGTCGCCCTCGCGGTGAACCCGGCGGCCGCCGGCCTGATTGCGTTCGGCGCCCTCGGGCTGTCACTGCTGCTGCGACCAGTCGCCGCCGCGGCGTGCCGGATCGGCCGTCTGCAGTCCGCCGCCGGGCGGACCTTCGCCAGCGCGGTCACCGAGACGGTCGCCGTGGCGAGGGAAGCGCGAGTGTTCGGCGTCACCGACCGGCTCCTCGACCGGGTGATGCGCGAGAGCAGCGCACAAGCCGGCCTGTACCAGCGCAGCCGGGCGCTCCTCCAGATGGCTGGGCCGCTCTACCAATCCGTCGCGATGCTCGCGCTGATCGGTGCGCTCGCATTTGTCGCCACCGGAGACGGAATCGTCCTGGCCGACCTCGGCGCCATCGTTCTGCTGCTCCTCCGCGCCTTCTCCTACGGGCAGCAGGCCCAGTCGGCGCTGCACCAGCTGAACGACTTCGCGCCGTATCTCGAGGACGTCTCCGGCGAAGGAGCACCAGTACCACGCCGCGGCCGGTGACACCCGGCGAGCGGCGGGTGGAGCGCATCGGCCGAGTCGAGCTCGACGCGGTGTCGTTCAACTACACCGGCGCACCGCGGGTGCTGCGCGATGTCTCGGTCGTGTTCGGGCCCGGCGAGACCGTCGGGCGTGATCGGACTGTCCGGCTCCGGCAAGTCGACCCTCCTGCAGCTGCTGCTTCGGCTGCGCGAGCCGGTCCGTGGCGAGCTGCGAGTCGACGGCGAGCCCGCAACGGAGGTGTCGCTCAGAGCTGGTACGAACGCGTCCGCGTTCGTACCGCAGGAGGGGCGGCTCCTCCGCGGGACGGTGACCGAGAACATCACCTTCCTGCGTGGAGGCGACGATGCGCTCGTCGAGCGAGCGGCGAGGCTCGCCCACGTGCACGACGAGATCGTCGCGATGGCCGATGGCTACCAGACCATGCTCGTGCCGGGCACGCTCTCCGGAGGACAGATCCAGCGCATCTGCATCGCGAGAGCCTTGTTCACCGACCCGGATCTGCTCCTTCTCGACGAGCCGACGAGCGCGCTCGACGCGCTCGTCGGAGCAGCGGATCAGAGAGACCCTCGAGTCGCTCCACGGCGACCACACCATCGTGATCGTCGCCCACCGAATCACGACGCTCTCGATGTGCGACCGGATCCTCGTGCTCGAGCGGGGAGAGGTCGCCGCCCTCGGTGACCACGACTCGCTGCTGCGCCGCTCCGCGTTCGATGAAGAGGCCATCCGCCTCTCGACCTTGCCGCAATGAACGCCGAACCCCTCTGCTCCGTGGTGCTCTGCACCTTCAACCGCTCCGCTCGTCGTGACGTGGGCGGTCTCGGCTGTGCTCGACCAAGACGTGGAGGGCCTCGAGCTCGTCGTCGTCGACGACGGATCGACCGACGACACGCCCGACCTGCTGGCGGCGATCGTCGATCATCGGCTACGAACGGTCCGCCGACCCAACGGCGGTCTGAGCGCGGCCCGCAACACCGGCATCGCGGCGGCCACCGGGCGATGGCTGGTGTTTCTCGACGACGACGATGTTCCGAATCCCGGGTGGCTCGCAGCGCTGACGGCACACGACGCCGACCCCGAGTGCGCGGCAGTGTCCTGTGCCGCAGAGCTCGTCGACGCGGCCGGGGAACACATCGGCGAGGCACGACCAAGACTGCTGGGGCCGCCGTTCGGCGAGATCACCGCGGAGTTCCTGTCCGGGACCTTCTCGGTGCGGCGTGAAGTACTGGCCGAAGCCGGTGGGTACCTCGAGGGCGTCGGCTGCTCGCACCAGTACGAGCTGTTCTTGAGGATCTCTCGTGTCGCCGACCGGCGGGGCATGCAGATCAGGAGCGACGACCGCCCCCTGTTGAGGATCTTTCGGCGGCCCGCGACCGACCGACCCATCGTGAATCCCCCGATGCTCTTCGACGGCACCCGCTGGGTGCTCGCCCGGCACGCGGTCTCGTTCGCGACGGCGGCGCGGGCGCGGGCGGACTTCGAGGCGATCGTGGGCGTCAACGCCGCTCGACTGGGCCGATCGGCCGATGCGAGGCGCTACTTCGCTCGGTCGGTGCGGAGCGACCCGACGCGCCTTCGCCGCTGGTCCCGGGTCGCCGCCGCAGCGGTGCCGGTTGCTTCGCGCCGCTTGTGGGGGAGACGACGCCGACTTCGCGACCCACGACACGACGGCGCGCGGCATCCGACTGCAAGGCCAGGCTCCGTCCGACGACGGCCGAGCGGCTCGCGAGCTCTTCCTTCCGTGGGGCTACGTCGAGAACGAGAACCGCTCGGCTGATCGGGGCGGCACGCCCTTCTGGGACCAGGGGTCGGCGGCGGCGGATGACCGGTCGCAGGTGCCGGTGTACCGCGTGGCCGCCCGCCTGGTCGCGCGGCGCGCCTGGTCGCCGGTCGTCGACATCGGCTGCGGTACCGGCAGCAAGCTCGTGCGCTTCCTCGGAACCCACGACATCGTGGGTGCGGACCAGGACAGCGCGATCGACCTGGCCGAAGCCGCCTTTCCGGATCGCACCTGGCTCCGAGGCGATCTCGGCGACGACGCCCTCTGGACGGAGTTGGCCGAGCGGAAGCCGGCCCTCGCCATCTGTGCCGACGTCGTGGAGCACGTCGACGATCCCGTCGATCTCCTGTCGCGGCTCAGGGCGACGATGCGGCCGGCCGGCCACGTACTCATCTCCACGCCCGACCGAGCGGTCCTCGAAGGGGCATCGCCGCTCGGCCCACCGACGAATCCGAAGCACATCCGGGAGTGGTCCCGGGAGGAGTTCGAGCTACTCCTCGAATCGGTGGGGTTCACGATCGAGCGGGCGTGGCACCTCCTGCCCCGGTCGTACTCCTTCCGGCGAACGGAGCTCAACCGCACGATCTATCGAGGCGTGCACGGTCGCGCCGTTCCGGACCGGCGATCATGCATGTGCTTCCTGGTCCGGTCATCCTGACCGCGGCGCGCCCATGAACTGGCGTCAGAACAGCTCGATGTCGCCGAGCGTCAGCGCCCAGCGGTCGAGGGGGAGCGCGGGCGGCGGATCCGCCGACGGAGCGCCAGGTCAGGATCGGGCCGAGGCGATCGGTCCTGACGAAGCCCGGCCACCGTCTCGAGGGCGCGATCGCCACTGCGTCGTCGGCACCGCTCTCCCGCAACGCACGACGGGCGAGCGAGGCTGCGGCGCTGCGGTTCCCATCGGGCGCCAGCACTTCGACGATCGCACATTCCAAGGCCGGACCACGTCGTCGTAGGCGAAACAGCGCGAGCCCGTCCGCGACGCTCGGTCCGCCGAGCACGGCGCGATAGCCGAGAGGCGGGAAGCCGGTGTACCGCCAGCGGAGGAACTCCGGCGTCAATGCCGTCCGTAACGAGGTCGGCAGCGGCTGCGATCCCAACAGGGAGGCGACGCCCTCATGGTCGGACAGTGCCTCGGTCGCCGACACACCGGCGCTGCACGCCTCCGACCACAACTCGGCGGCGACCCGCGCCCGGACGATGCGGGCGAGGGCGCCGACCGAGCCCGGCCGGATCTGGACGCTCAGCCGCCCGACCTCCTCCCACCCGAGCTTGAGGTAGCCGGGCCGGCTCTGGTCGTTCGGCGTGTTGAACACGAATCCGACGGCCGCGTCGGCGATCTCGTCGAGCGCGTGGCGTGTGAGTCGGGAGAAGATCCCGGCCCCGCGGTGCGACGGGGCCGTCGCGGTGTCGACCGCACGGACCGCCTCCACCGTGCCGCCACCGGGTCGGTCGAAGCGCCACCGGAGGAGGGTGCGGAAGCCGACGATGCCGGCGTCGGGATCGTCCGCCACCCAGGCCAACGAAGGCCCGAACGGGTTCGCCTCGTGCTTCCACGCGAAGAAGTCGCGGTGCTGCTCGTCGGAGCGCCAGCCGAGCGACGCAGCGAGCAGATCGAGGACGGCGCCCCGATCTGCAGGCTCGAAGGCCCGGATGCTCAGCTCGTCCACGACTCGTACCAGGCGACGAACGACAGCACGGTCCACAGCGCGTAGTCCCATCGACGGGCGCCCGCGAGGTGTTCGTGCCACCGCGTCCGCACGGGCTCGGGGTCGAGCCAGCCACCGGCGCCAACCCGCTCGGGGACGAGGAGCTCATCGGCCCAGGCGCGCAGCGGTCCTCGCAGCCAGGTGCCGATGGGCGGGTCGAACCCCTGCTTGGGACGCTCCGTGAGCGCCGCCGGAACGTGACGGTCGAGGACGTCACGGAGCACGAGCTTGCCGCGCCCCCTGTCGATGCGAGCCGTGCGCGGCAGCGACCACACGAGCTCGACGAGCCGGGGATCGAGCAGCGGGGTCCGGACCTCGAGGCCGCACGCCATGCTCGCCCGGTCGACCTTCACGAGCATCCCGTCGGGGAGGCCTTGCACCGTGTCGACGTACATGACCCGCTCGTACGGGTCGAGTCCGCTCGGGAGATCGGCGTCGAGGATCGTCGGCGCCTCGCCCGTCGCCCGATCAGGGTGGAGCAGCGTCGAGGGTTCCCACGTGGTCAGGAGACGCCGGGCGACGTCGAGATCGTCGTCCGCACCGAGGATGTCGACGAACTTGCCCGCCTTCTGGCCCGGCGATGTGACGCGGAACCTGGGTGGCAGCACCTTCCCGAGCGCGTCCCAGCGGGCCGGCGGAACCCGCCCGATCGCCCGCGCCGCGCCCCGCCGCACCGGCGCCGGCAGCCGCGAGGCACGACGCCAGAGCGAAGGCCCGAGCAAATGGCGGTTGTACCCACCGAAGATCTCGTCGCCACCGTCACCAGTGAGCGCAACCGTCACCTCACCGCGAGCCGCGGCCGCCACGAGGTGGGTCGGGAGGGCCGACGGGTCGGCGAAGGGCTCGTCGTACAACGTCGGGAGCCTGGGAACGACGGCGAGGGTGTCGGCGACGGTCAGCTCGATGGTCGCGTGGTCGGTGCCGAGGTGCTTCGCCACTGCGGCCGCATCGGCGGACTCGTCGAGCCCGGCGTCGGACATCGCCACGCAGAACGTCCGAACGTCGGCGCCTCCGGCTCGGAGCAGCGCGACGACCGTCGAGGAGTCGATCCCACCCGAGAGGAAGGCACCGACAGGGACGTCGGCCTGGCGTCTCAGCGCGATCGAGTCGGTCAGGACCTCGGCCACGGCGTCAGCGGCGGCGGTCCGGTCGAGCGGGCGAGCGCGGCTCGAGCGGCCGGCATCCACGACGTCGTCGAACCGCCACCACCGGCGCGGCTCCGGCCAGCGGCCGGGGCGGAGGTCGGCCGCGGCGATCGTGACGAGCGAACCAGGCGGCAGCTGCCGCGCGTCGCGCGGCGACGGTCGCCGGGTGGGGGACGTACGTCAGCCGCAGATAGGCGGCGATGGCGTGCGGGTCGAGCTCGGTGCAGAAGCGTGGGTGGGCCCGAAGCGCCTTCAGCTCGGAACCGAACACCAACGCCGAGCCGGCCCACCCCCACATGACCGGCTTCTCGCCGAGCCGGTCCCGGGCGAGCGTGAGTGCCGCCTCCTGTCTGTCCCACACGGCGAGGCCACACATCAGGTTCGCTCTCCCGAGGGCGCCCTCGACGCCGTGCGCATCGACGAGCGCCAGAAGCACCTCCGTGTCGGACGACCCACGGAAACGCACGCCGTTGCGCTCCAGACCGGTCCGAAGGCGGGCGTGGTCGTAGACCTCGCCGTTGAACACGGCGATGTAGCGGCCCGACGGCGAGACCATGGGCTGGTGCCCCGTCGGCCGCAGGTCGACGATGGCGAGACGTCGGAACCCGAGCGCGATGCCGTGGGCCGGATCCGCCCAGCAACCACGATCGTCCGGTCCCCGATGCCCGACCGTCGCGGCCATGCGGTCCGCCACGGCCAGCAGCTCGGGCTCGTCGAGTCGGCCGTCGGGGTCGAGCAGACCGGCGAACCCGCACATCAGCTCGCCCGCTCCTCGAGCAGACCGCGGTAGAGCGCCTCGGTGCGCTCGACGGCGCGGCCGATGTCGAAGCCCTCGCCCCGTCTCGCCGCCGCGGCGGCCATGCGTCGGCGGCGGGCCGGATCACGCACCACCGCCAAAACCGCCTGGGCCAGCTCCGCCGGGCGCCCCGGCGGCACCAAGACGGCCTCGACACCGTCGGTGACCGCCTCCGGTACCCCGCCGACGTTCGTCGCCACGACCGGCAGGCCGAGGGCGAGCGCTTCCATGAGCGCGACCGGCAGACCCTCTTGGATCGACGCAAGGACGAAGACATCGGCGGCAGCGAGGATGCGGACCGCGTCGGAGCGCCGTCCGAGCAGCAGGAACCGGTCGCCAAGGTCGAGCGCTTCGTGCCGCTGCTTGGACGTCGTCGGCGAGCGGGCCCTGGCCGACCGAGACGAACCGCGCCGTCCGCTCCTCGTCGGCGACGATGCGCGCGCACGCCAGGAGGTCCGGCCACGCCTTGTGGACCCGATAGTTCGCAACGGTCGCAACCACGACATCCTCGTCGCCGATGCCGAGCTCCGATCGCACCGCATCGCGCTCGTCACGATGGGCCCGGACCTCGTCGAGCAACACGCCGTGCACAAGGACTTGGACCTGTCCCCGCCAACGGCTCGGCACCGAGCGACGGACCTCCTCGGAGACGGCCAGGTGGGCATCGTCCCAACCGAACGTCACCGCGTTGAGCAGCCTCGTCGGCCCGGCGTACGCGTCCCACACGTTGTGTTCGGTGGCGACGAGGAGGGGTCGCCGGCGCCGTGGCACCGTCCGCGCTGCGATTCGAGCGACGGCTGCCAGTAACGGGGAGTGGCTGTGCACCAGGTCGTAGCGGCCCCGGCGCACGGCGCCGACGAGGGCGAAGACCCAGGAGCCTCTGGTCCTCCCGCCGAGGAGCCGCGCGGGCACCCCGGCTCGCTCGAGGTCGGCGACAAGGTCGGTCTTGTCGGGGCGGGTGAAGGCGGCCTCGTACTCGAACGAGCCGTGTGACCTGGCCGCGAACGCGACGAGGAGCGCCTCCGCACCCCCTCGACCGAGGCCCCGCACGAGCCAGAGAACCCGGGGCGCCATCCGGCGGAGCGTACGACGCGCCAGCGCGCCGCCTCGGGAGGCGGGGTCGACCGCGCTGAGTCGTCCTGCCCATGGACCGACCACACAGGGTGGCGCTACCCTGCGTATTCCACCGAACAGCGGCGAGGACGTTAGGGCGGATTGATGTCGGATTGGGCGGACCAGCGGGAACGGGAGGCGACGAAGAACCTCCCCCTCTGGACGCGCCTTGCGAAGGGTGCGGTCCGAACCCGCGCCGATCTCGCGCTCAGCCGCGCTCGACGCGGTCTTGCTCGCCTCGGCCTACGCGATCACGTTGCTGCTTCGCTTCGACGGTGCCGTCCCCGCGGGGCATTGGAACGACTTCCGCGCCTTCCTGCCGATCGCGCTGGTCGTGTGCCTCGCGTCGTTCAAGGCCTGGGGCCTCTACGGCCAGATCTGGCGACACGCTTCGATGAAGGAGGCGCAACGGCTCATCGGCGCCGGCTGCACCGCGGGCGGAACGCTCATCGCGATCGAGCTCGTCCGTACCGACTACACGGCGCCGCTCTCGGTGGTCGTCTTCGGGACCGGGCTCGGCCTGTTCTTCTGCGGCGCCGTCCGGTTCCAGAGCCGCCTCTTCTCCTTCCGGCGGAACCGCGACGAGCTCGGCGGCATGCGGGTGATCGTCATCGGCGGCCGAGACGCCGGCGCTGCGCTCGTCGCCGAGATGCTGCGGCACCCGCAGATGGGGTTCCGGCCCGTCGCGATCGTCGATCCCGATCCGCGACTGCACGGTCGATCGGTCATGAGCGTCCCGATCCGCGGTGACATCGGCGACCTCGCCGCCGTCACCGAGGCCTGCGATGCCCACCAGGCGATCCTGGCGATGAGCTCGGTCGGCCCGGAGGTCGTCGCGTCGGCGGCCGAGGCCGCCGAGCGAGCAGGCATCGCCCTGAAGATCCTCCCCGACATGAAGCGCCGCATGGGCGCCGGCGTCTCGATTCGGGACATCCGCGACGTGAGCATCGACGACCTCCTCGGGCGCACCGAGGTCGCCACCGATCTCGATGCCGTCCACCGTCTCCTTCGGGGTCGGCGGGTCCTCATCACGGGTGCGGGCGGATCGATCGGATCAGAGATCGCCCGCCAGGTGGCGGCGTGCGGCCCGCGCTGAGCTCCTGCTGCTGGATCATGACGAGACGCACCTCCACGACGTCTCGATGACGCTCGAGACCCCGCACCAGCAGGTGCTCGCCGACATCCGCAGCCACGACCGCATCCAACGGGTCTTCCAGGCCCATCGGCCGCAGATCGTCTTCCACGCCGCCGCCCTGAAGCATGTGCCCCTGCTCGAGACGAATCCCTGCGAAGCGACGGCGACGAACGTCATCGGCACGCGCAACGTGCTCGACGCGGCCGCGTCGTTCGGGGTCGAGCGGTTCGTGTTCGTCTCGACCGACAAGGCCGTCGAGCCCTCGAGCGTCATGGGGGCCTCGAAGCGCGTCGGCGAGGAGCTCGTGCGGTCCATGGCTCCGACGAACGCGCCGGTGGTGCGCCGTGCGGTTCGGCAACGTGCTCGGGAGCCGAGGCAGCGTCATCCCGACGTTCATGCGGCAGATCGCCGCCGGTGGGCCGGTCACGGTGACCGACCCGCGCATGACTCGCTACTTCATGTCGATCGAAGAGGCCGTCCAGCTCGTCCTGCAGGCGACCGTCCTCGCCGACGGCGGCGACCTCTTCGTGCTCGACATGGGCGAGCCGGTGCGCATCTACGACCTCGCCGAGCGCATGATCCGGCTCTCGGGCCGCCGTGTCGGAGCCGACGTCGAGATCGTGCTCACCGGTGTCCGCCCCGGCGAGAAGCTCACGCGAGGAGCTGCACACCTCGTCCGAGGCGCTCGAGGAGACCGTCCACCCGTCGATCTCGCGGCTCGGCCCAAGCCCGGTCGATGCGGCCGCGGTGTCGGAGGGGGCGGATCGACTCCATCGCCTGACCGTCCACGCCCGCGACGACGAGGTCCGAGCGCTGCTGTTCGACCTGGCGTCCTTGGCCGACAAGCCCTCGATCGCCACCCTGCACCACGCTCGCTGAGTCAGTACCGGTGATGCAGCCTGCGACCTCCGCCCAACGGCTCGCGGCCGGCGGCGAGGGACCGGTTGCCGTCGTCGGGAGCGACCAGGTGGCACGGTCCCCCCTCGGTACCATCGCCGGCTGACGTGGAACCGTTCGAGTACCTCCGCCTGTTCCGCCGCCGCTGGATGCTCCTGGTGGCGTGCGTGCTCATCGCCGCCGCGGCCGCGTGGGCCACGGCGCCGACCGGCGCCGACGACGCTCCCGTCCAGTACGAGGCCGACGCGACCATCGTCCGCGACAGCCAGGCGGCTGCGCCTCAGGCGCTCGCCACGGTCGATCTGTTCATGCGCACCGGTGAGGTTCCCCGACGGGTCGCCGACCGGATCGGCTTCGAGGGCAATCCCGTCGTCCTCGGGCGCGGTCTCGAGACCGAGTTCGACGAAGTCGTGGGGACGCTCACCGTCACCGCCATCGGGAACTCGCCCGAGGAGGCCGCCGATCTGGCCAACGCCGCGGCCGAGGAGACGCTGGCGTACCTCGGCGAGCAGGCGCAGGCGACCCAACAGGCGGCCACCGAGCAGAGCAACGCCGAGGTCACCCGGCTCCAGACCGAGATCGACGCCCTCCAGAACGACATCCGAGCGGCGGAGGACGCCGAGGAGTCGACCGACCTGCTCGAAGCCCAGCGCGATGCGAAGCTCAGCCAGTACGGCGCCGCGCTCGTCGAGCAGCAGCAGCTTGCCGATCTGCCTCCGCCGACCGCCGGGTACCTGGTGCTCGAGCCGTCGACCGCCGAGCTCGCGTCGCCAGTCGACGAAGGTTTCAGCGCCCCCCGCAGTCGGCCCGTCCGGGCGTCCGTCGGTGCGCTGCTCGGCTTGCTCCTCGGCGGCGCCGCCATCCTCATCGTCGAGCGCGTCGACCCCCGCCTCAACACCCGTGAGCAGGTCGAGGAGGCGTTCGGGCTACCGGTCGTCGCCGAGATCCCCGATGTCCCCAAGCGCGACCACACGATCGTGTCCTCGACCGATCCGTCGTCGGCGGCGGCTGAGTCCTACCGGAGCCTCCGCGCTTCGCTGCTCCTCATGCCCACCCTCGAGCTCGGCCCGACGGGGCCACGCGTGCGCGACGGCGACGTCGTCGGCGGGGGCGAGCCCCGTGTGATCCTGATCACATCGCCCGAGCCGGGCGATGGCAAGACCACGTCGGTCGCCAACCTCGCCGCCGGCTTCGCCGAGACCGGCCGAAGCGTGTTGGTCATGGGGTGCGACTTCCGGCGTCCTCAGATCCACAAGTACCTCGGCGCCGCCGAGCGGCCCGGGCTCGCCGACCTCTTCACCGACAGCGGCAGCCTGGACCTCATCGACATCCTGCAGCCCACGAAGATCGAAGGCGTCCGCATCGCCGCCAACGGCTCGGAGCTCGCCAGCCTCGGCGACGTGGCCGCGGCGGGTCGCCAGATGCTGACCAGGGCCCGGTCGCACGCCGACGTCGTGCTCGTCGACACCGCACCGATGCTCGCGACGAACGACGCGACCGAGCTCATCCCGGCCGTCGACAGCGTCGTCGTCCTCTGCCGGGCGGGCAAGACGACCCGAGAGGCGGCGCGCCGGACGTGCGAGCTCCTCGCCCGCCTGCGCGCTCCCATCGTGGGTGTCGCCCTCGTCGGCGGGCGCTCCACCGAGGCTGCGTACTCCCGGTACTACACGTCGGATCGAACGCCGGCCCGCCCCGCCCACGCCCGTCGCCTGAGGCGCCGACGCGCCCCGGCGGCCTGATCCGGGGGTCCTCGGCTGCGCCGGCCGACCGGCTCCGAGGTCGCCGTCCTGGCCACGGTGGTCGTCGTGAGCTTCGCGGTGTTCTGGCCGATGGGCCGTACCAGCTACGACGTCTGGGGGGCGCGGTGATCGGCATCCTGATCGTCGCCGTTCACGTCCCGTTGATCCGGGTGGCGATGCGCTGGGCCGGCGACCCCGGCGTGGCGCGGCTGCTCCCGTTCGCCTTCGCCGCCAAGCTGGCCGTCTCCGCTCGTCCGTTACGCGATCGTGTTCGCCGTCTACGACGGCAACGCCGACGCCGAGACCTACCACGAGGCTGGTGCCACGTTCTTCCGGGCGTTCCGCGGCGGCGATTGGAACGTCGTGATCGAGGGGCCTCCAGGCACGATCTTCATGCGCCAGGCCACGGCGGCCGTCTACGCCGTCATCGGCCCGTCGAAGATCGGCGGGTTCCTCGTGTTCGCGACCGCCGGGTTCTGGGGTGCGTGGCTGTTCGTCCGGGCCTTCGCCATCGCCTGCCCCGAAGGCAACCACCGGCGCTATGCCCTCCTGGTCCTGTTCCTGCCGTCGATCCTCTTCTGGCCCGCCTCCATCGGCAAGGAGGCGTGGATGACGTTCGCGCTCGGGATCGCCGCCTACGGCGCCGCCCGACTGTTCCGGCACCGGCGGTGGGGCATCCGACTGCTGCTCGTCGGCGTCGTGCTGGCGAACCTCGTGCGTCCCCACGTGGCTGGGCTCTTCGTGGTCAGTGTCGGCGCCGCGTTCCTCCTCCGCCGGAGCCCCAGCCACCGCAGCATCACCGCGCCCCTTGCCAAGGTCGCCGGGATCCTTGCGCTCGGCCTCGCCGCCGTCTTCGTGGTCAACGGCGCGGAGCGAGTGCTGGGGATCGACCAGTTCAACTCGGACGCGATCACCACGACCCTCGAGCGCGCCGAGTCCCAGACCTCTGAAGGTGGTTCGGCGTTCGACTCGGGCACCGAGAACACCGATCTGTCACCGACCCGCTTCCCCGCCGCCCTGACGAGCGTGCTCTTCCGGCCCTTCCCGTGGGAGGCGGCGAACCCGCTCGCCCTCGTCGCCAGCCTCGAGGGCGCGTTCCTGCGGTGCTGTTCGCCGTCCGCTGGCGGAACGTCGTGGGCGCGATCCGGTCGATCCTGCGGACGCCGTACGTCTTGATGTGCGTCGTCTACTCGGTGTTGTTCGTCTACGGCTTCTCCGCGTTCGCCAACTTCGGCGTCCTCACCCGGCAGCGGGTGCAGCTCTTCCCGTTCATCCTCGTGCTGGTGTGCGTCCCGCCCTTCCGCCGGCGGGAGCAGGGTGGCTGGCGTTCGTTGCTGCTCGACGAGCCCGTCACGGTGCGGACCTGAGAGGTGAGCGGCGCGGAGGCGACCTACCGCAGGGCAAGTACGACCAGGAGCCGCGTCTCACCTCCAGGCGAGCGCTGGTCTGTGTCGCGACGACGAGCCCGTCCGGGAGCTCACCGGCGTCGCCGCGCTGGTCTGGCGAGCGCTGGAACAACCCGTGAGCGCTCGTGAGCTGATCGACGACCTGGCGGCCGTGCTCGACGTCGATGCCGCCACGATCGAGTCCGACCTCCGCGCGCTCCTGGGCGAGCTCGCGTCGCCGGGCTCGCCGAGGTCGGGGGCCCGTGACCGGCCGCTCGCTCGCCGAGACGATCGCGCGCGACGTCGTCGCCTGCGGGCTGCCCGGCGCTCGACCGCGCCATCACGGCGGCACCATCGACGATGCGACGTGGCTGCAGGTCGTGCTGGCCACGCAGCGCGAGCGCACGGCTGGGCTGCTCGACCACGCCATCGGCATCGGCCTCCTCGACGTGACCGAGGAGCAGGCCGCTCAGGCCGAAGCAGAGGCGGCCAGCGCCGCCCGCGCCGTCTTGCGGCGCGAGGCCGTCCTGCTGCGCGTCGGTGATCGGCTCGAGCGCGCCGGCATCCCGTTCCGGGTGCTCAAGGGTCCGGCGATCGCCCATCTCGACGAGGACGATCCCATGCTGCGCCTGTTCGCCGACCTCGACCTGCTGGTTCCCTCCGCCGGGCTCGAGGCCGCGCTCGCCGAGCTCGCGGCGCTCGGGTTCCGCCGCGACCTGCCCGAACGTCGACCGGGGTTCGACACGCGCTTCGCCAAGGAGGTGCCGCTCCGGGCCGAGGACGGCACCGAGGTCGACGTGCACCGGCTGCTGACGGCCGGGCCCCTCGGGTTTGCCGTCGACGCCGATGCGTTGTGGAAGGAGACCGACACGTTCGCCGTGGGTGGGCATCGTCTGGCCGCCCTCGGCGTGCACGGGCGGTTCGTGCATGCCTGCCTGAACGCTGCTGCTCGGCGACGAGCGCCCGCGATGGGTGGCGCTCCGTGATGTCGCCCGCATCGCGTCGAGGTACGACCTCGACCCCGCGTCTGCACGCTCCTCCCGCCCGGCCGGGGGTCGGTTGTGGTGCCGATGGCCCTCCGCATGGCCGCCGAGGTCCTCGGCCTCGACGAGCCGGAGGTCTCGGAGCTCCGGTCGGAGCCCGGTCGGTGGGAGCGGACCGCGCTCCGGTGCTACCGCGCCCAGGGCGGGTCGAACACGCTGGAGCTGCTCGGCGGGACCCTGGGCCAACGTGACGTCCGCAGCGGGGTCGCCTACCTCGCCGCCCTCGCCGCGCCGAAGCGGGCCTACCGCGCCGCCCGCCGCCGGGAGCACCGATCGCCGGAGTGGCGCGCGGGCCTCTCCGACCTGGCCGGGCGCCGACGGAGGACCCCGTAGCATGACGCCCGTGAAGCCGACGGTGGGACGGGACCAGGTCGGTTCGTGAGCTCGATCGAAGACGTCGCCGCCGACGATCGGCGACCACGACCGATCCCCGATGTGTGGGCGGTGGAGCTCGATGGGGAGCTCGTCGTGTACAACCCGCTCGACGGCGCCGTGCACGAGATGGACCGCCTCGGTTCGCTCGTGTGGCCGTTCCTCGACGGCGAGGTCACCGTCGGCGAGTTGGTCGGCGATCTCGCCGACGCCTTCGAGGTCCCGGCCGGGGCGGTCCGGGCCGACCTGGCGGAGTTCCTCGGCCGGCTCGACCTCGCCGGTCTGCTCGTCGACCGCACGACGCCCGTGGCCCCTCCGGGCGGCGTCACCTTCCCGCTGATCACCAACCGGCGGGCCACGCCGGGCTACCTGGCCGATCCGCCGGCGCCATGAGGGCGTTCCGTCGACCACCTCGTGTGGGTGGACCAGTTCACGATCGATGTGGGAGTGCGCATCGGCATCCGGGCCAACAGCGCGCCCGCCACCGAAGCGCTGCGAGACGCGTTCGCGCCCTTGCTCGTCGACGATCCCGACGCGCCGGCCAACTTCTCGCTGCATCTCAGCGATCACCGGCGGGGCGCCCACATCCTGTACTGGGGCGGTTGCGTAGCAGCGCGGAGCTTCGATCCCGCCCGGATCGTCGAGGCCCTCGTCCGCCACGTCGCCAGCAACGCACCCGTACCCGCGGGTCTCGTCGCCGTTCGATCCCTCGCCTACGTGGGCCCGCGGGGTGACGCGGTGTTCGTGCCGGCGCCGCTGCAGGACGATCTCCTCGCCAAGGACCGCCAACTGCGCGACCGGAGGCATGCTCCCGACCGACACGCCCTGGTCGCTGCTCGACATCGATGCGGCGACGCTGACCATCCCCACGCTTCCCGGCCTCGACCGCTCCGCTCTCGACCGGGCGGCGGGGCTCGGCGCGCCGCCGCCGAGCAGAGGCGGTCGCGCCGGCCGACGAGCACCCGGTCGGGCGGTGGTTGTTCATCGACTACACGGGCCTGTCAGGACCGCTGTCGACGCGCCTCGGCGGCGCGGGCAGCGGCCATGCAGATCACCGACGGCGTGGATGGGGTCGACCCCACGCTGATCCGGAGGCTCGGCTCGCTCTTCGAGCGGGTGCCGGGGTTCGCCATGGAGCTCGGGTTCCCTGGATCGATCGTCGGATCGGTGACCAGCCAGGGCGTCGACTGAGCCTCGTGCCGTCGATGACGTTCAGAGCCGCGCCGGACGGCGGGCCGCCGCTGCACCTCCCGACCGACCACCTCGACCGGCGGCGGTGGGTCTGGAGGGGCGGCCCGTACGAGCTCCTCGAGGCCAGGGTCGCGCTCCGGTGCGAGCACCCCGACCTCGGGACGTTCCTGCAGACGCTCCTGTCGTCGTACCCGACCGCGCCGAGAGATCCTTCGGCCCGGCTCGACATCCTCGACTGGGACGGCACCTGGGTCTCCTACCTCGACGGCGCCAGGGCCTCGACGGCGCCCGACGTCCGGGCCATGGCCCGGACCCTGGTCTGGTACACCAACGCCGCTCGCCCTCCAGACCTCGTCGTCGCTGGTCCACGTCCACGCCGCCGTGGCCAGCCTCGACGGTCGCGCCGTGCTGCTCCCCGGCCGCCCGGGCGCCGGCAAGACCACCCTCGTGACCGCGCTCGCTGCTCGCCGGGTTCCGGTACCTGTCCGACGAGGTCGCCGCCGTCGACCCGTCGGGGAGCACCGTCCACCCCTACCCTCGGCCGATCGCCCTCGAGCTGGCGGCGGGGCGGCTGCTCCCGCCGCTTCCCCGCCGCTGGCCCGCCGGCGCCGACCTGGTCGACGACCTCCACCTGGTCGTGCCGTCGTGGCTGGGGGCCGATGCCGTCGGTGGGCCGGCGACGCCCGTCGCGCTCGTGTTCCCGCACGTGGCGCCAGGGGTGCGGACCGAGCTCGTCCCGATGACCAGGGCGAACGCCCTGGTCGAGCTGCTCCCCCACGTGGTCGACCGTGGCGGCGGTGACCGGCGCAGCTTCGGCATCCTCGCCGAGCTGGTGCGGTCCGTGACGTGCTGGCGCCTCGATCTCGACGGAGTGCGGTCGGCGGCCACGCAGATCACGGAACTTGTCCACTCTGTGTCAACTGTGCCGGGTGATTGACTACCACTTGGCCACGCTCGGTGGTTGAAGTAGTCTGTGCGTCACGGGCGGATGTCGCGTCCGGTCGAATCGGAACGGACGAGGAGCAATCCATGGGCGGCGTCTCGCGACGGGAAATCATGAAGAAGGCGGCAGTCGCCGGTGGGGTCGTCTGGGCGACACCCCTGCTGTCGACCGGGACGGCGTGGGGCCAGACCTCCGACTCGTGTGCCTGCGGCGACGGTGCGCTGGCGTACGCCAAGTTCGCGCCGGGCAACTCCCAGACCTGCCAGAACCAGTGCCTCCAGCCCGGGACCATCGGGCGGCTCGAGTTCGACTGCCTCGTGGAGGCCGGGATCATCACCGTCCTCGACGACGTCGAGTCGAACGACGACACGGCGGCGCTCCAGTTCAACCTGGGCACCCGGCTGTTCAAGGTGGCCATCAAGTCGGAGAACGCCTGCTTCGTCGTGCGCTGCAACGAGGGCTTCAGCCAGCTCTACCTGTGGTCCGCGAGCACCAACGCCGAGCCGTTCGATGCTCTTCACTCGATCAACGACCCGGCGGCGGCCCTCGGCGGTACGCCGATCTTCCAGTACTTCAACGGGGGCGTGCTCTGTGGCAACTCCGCCGGCGATCCGTGCGACGGCTTCGTCACCCGCGTCGACATGACCACCGCGGACATCCCCGGGAACCAGAAGCTGAACTTCATCGAGATGGAGCTCTGCATCACCAACCTGTCCAAGATCAACTGCCCCGTCATCATCTGCTAGTCAGCGCGCACCACGACGCCTTCGATGAGGTCGTGGGCCGCGAAGTCTCGAACGGCGTCGAGCGCGCCCGCCAGCACGTCGGCGACGGGCGCGCCGAACACCTCGGCCAGTTCCGCGGCGAGCTCCTCGACCGACTGCGTCCCGTCGCAGCACGCCCACACGGCGGTCGCCGACGCGTTGAGCACGTGGAGCTCACGACGGTCCTCGACGTACAGCACCGCCTCGCCGTCGAGCTCGACCGCGGCCACCGACTCCTTCACCTGCGGGACGAACCCGGCGTCGATGTCGTCGGGGTGCACCAGGCTCGCCACGGCGGCGAACGATACGGCGCTCCTCCGCTGACTCGTAGGCTCGTCGCCCATCGAGATCCTCGTCGTCTGCACCGCCAACGTCTGCCGCTCGGTGATGGCCGAGGCGTTCCTCCGCGACCGGCTGCCTGGAGTCGTCGTGCACAGCGTCGGGCTCTACGCCGCGGGGCAGGCCGGCCAGACCCGCAGACCAGCGCGGTGCTGGCCACCCATGGCTTCGACACCGCCGGGCACACGAGCCGCCAGCTCGAGCCTGAGCACCTCGAACGGGTCGACCTGGTGCTCGGCTTGGAGCGCCAGCACGTCCGGGAGGCGGTCGTGCTCGACCGCGACGTCTTCGCTCGCGCCTTCACCCTGCGCGAGCTGGTACGCCGGGCCGAGGCCGCCGGGCCCCGCCCGCCCGGCACGTCGTTGTCGTCGTGGCTGGCCAAGCTCCACGAGGGGCGGGAGACGACCGACCTGTTCGGCGATGCCCCCGACGACGACGTCGCCGACCCGATCGGGGGTGCCCCCGCCGGCTACGAGCACACCGCCCGCTGGATCGACGCACTGATCGGGCGGCTCGTCCTCCTGCTGTGGCCCGAGGGGCTCCTCGCCGAGCGCGAGGAGGCCGTCACCGACACCAACGCCACCGAGCCCGACGCGCCGGTCCCGACGGCGAACGCCGAGGTCGAGCTGTGGCGCCACCAGGTGCCGACCGCCGGCCGACCCGCCTCGGTCGGTGTCATCGCCGACCGGCCCGGGATCCGGCTGGCCCGCGGGATCGAGGGGACCCTCCAGGCCCTCGGCTTCGGCCTCTTCGACCTGGCCGGTGACGCCTGGGTCGCCACGAGCTGGGCCGTGTGCGCGGAGGCCAGCGCCCGGGCTGTCGCTTCCGGTCATGTCGACGTCGTGATCTCGCTGACCTCGTCAGGAACCGGGGTGGCGATGCTCGCCAACCGCTACATCGGTGTCCGGGCGGCGTGCGCCTCGGACGTGACGGCCGCCCGCAGCGCCCGTCGCCGGTGGGGTGCGAACGTGCTCTGCCTCGGGGTCGAGGAGGTCACGATCATCGAGGCCGAGGACATCATCACGGCCTTCCTCCGGGAGGAGGAGAGCGTCCCCGTCGAGCTCGACGACGGCTGAAAGCGTTCGAACATCCGTGACGGGGCCCCCACCCGAGCCCCGTCACGGACGATGTTGGCGCTGTGCCGCTACCGCCGGATGCGGGCGAGGCGGCCCGAGGTCGAGCCGAAGAGCGACAGGCCGCCGAGCAGGAACGCCACGCCGGCGAGGACGTACCAGATCGGCGCCGGCGAGCCGGTCCGGGCCAGCACGGCCGGGTCGGCGACGGCCGGCGCCGGGGCCGGGGCCGGCGTCACGACGACGCCGCCCACTTGGGCCGGCGGCGTCGTCGTGACGACCGGCGTGGGATAGGTGTTGGTGGCGACGACCGAAACGCTGGTGCTGGTCACCGTGAAGGTCACGGAGTTCGCCGTGGTCGACACGGTCGCGCCGCCGGTCACCGCGAAGGTGGTCGTCGTGGCGCCGTTGGCAGCCGTCTCGGTGATGGTGCAGTCGTCGCCTTGGACGACGTCATCCGCCACGAGCTTGGGAGCCTCGTTCGGGGCCACGTTGACCGGCGTCGTCTCGGTGCCGGACTCGCAGTCGACGGTGAAGGTGAACTGCGTCGTGGCCGCCGGGGCGGTGCTGCCGGTCGTGGCCTTGTCGAGGGTGACGTCACCGGTCGGCGGCGGCGGCGGCGGCGGGGTCTCGAGGTGGTAGCAGATGAACCAGTGGCTGATGGCCGGGATGCCTTCGCCACCGTTCAAGGGAGCCCGCAGGTCCTGGAACGGCGCATCCTCGGGGCCGTACACGTTGTAGGCGTTGCCGCCCTTGACGATGATCCCGTCGATCACGACGTTCGGATTGAGGATGGTGACGTCGAGGAACTGCCCGTCGGCGTACGCCGGAGACGTTGGCGTCGCTGGCGTCGCCGTCGCTGTTGGCGCCGACCTGGGTCGAGCCCGGGAAGCTGACGGCGTCCTGTTCGTCGACGGCACACGTGGTGGCGTTGTCGCTCTGGACGGTCGTCGCCCGGGGGTCTTCGGTGTCCTCTGCCGCGCTCGGGCCCGCGGTCAGGCCGACGAAGGCCGAGACGGTGCCGAGCGCCACGAGGGCGATGGTGGGGATCCGCTTGCGCATTTGGGGGTGGCCTCCAAGGTCTGGGCTTGGGGCCGGTTTCACTGTGGCTCCCCGTGGGCGCTGTGACCATCCAGCCCACGGATCGTTGCCTCCCCGATGCTTCGTCAGTTGTCCGCCGAGACGCCGACACCGCGCCCGTGCGGCGGAGTGAACCACGTTCCGTGGCCAACGCCAAGCGAAATGAGTCACACGACCTAGTTCTCCCAGGTCGCTGACCCGATGCCCACCACGGAGAGTGCACGTTGGGGCAACGGCTCGGCCCGAAAGGGATGTATCAGGGCAGTGATGTATCAGGCGGTGATCGTCAGCTCGCCGTCGGCACCGACGTCGACGGCCACCTTCGACCCGTCGCCGATCTCGCCGGCCAGGAGCGCGGTGGCGAGGCGGTCGGCGATCTCGCGCTGGAGCACCCGCTTGAGCGGGCGGGCGCCGAAGTCGGGGTCGTAGCCGAGCTCGGCGAGCCGCGCCTTGGCGGCGTCGGTCACCTCGAGGGTGATGCGGCGGTCGGCGAGGCGCCGGCTGAGGTGGCCGAGCTGGATGTCGACGATGCGAGCGAGGTCCTCGCGGCTGAGGGACCGGAACCGCACGATGTCGTCGATGCGGTTGATGAACTCGGGCCGGAAGAAGTCGTTCGGGTCGCCCGGCAGGTTCGAGGTCATGATCAGCACGACGTTGGTGAAGTCGACGGTGCGTCCCTGGCCGTCGGTGAGCCGGCCGTCGTCGAGCAGCTGCAGGAGCACGTTGAACACCTCGGCGTGGGCCTTCTCGATCTCGTCGAGCAGGACCACGGCGTAGGGGCGCCGCCGGATCGCCTCGGTCAGCTGGCCGCCCTCGTCGTAGCCGACGTAGCCGGGCGGCGCGCCGATGAGGCGCGACACGGTGTGCTTCTCCTGGTACTCGGACATGTCGACGCGGACCATCGCCCGCTCGTCGTCGAAGAGGAACTCGGCCAGCGCCCGTGCGAGCTCGGTCTTGCCCACGCCGGTCGGGCCCAGGAACAGGAAGCTCCCGATCGGCCGGTGCGGATCCGACAGGCCGGCCCGGGAGCGCCGGATGGCGTTGGCCACGGCCTCGACCGCCGCCTCCTGCCCGACGACGCGCTGCTCGAGCACCGTCTCCAGGCGGAGCAGCTTCTGCATCTCGCCTTCCATGAGGCGGGCGACGGGCACGCCGGTCCACTTGGAGACGACCTCGGCGACGTCCTCCTCGTCGACCTCCTCCTTGAGCATGCGGTGCTCGCCCTGGAGCTCGTCGAGGCGCTTCGACGCCTCCTCGACCCGCCGCTCGAGGTCGGGGATCACGCCGTAGCGGATCTCGGCCGCCCGCTCGAGGTCGGTCTCGCGCTCGACCTCGGCCCTGCGGTGCTCGAGCTCCTCCTTGAGCGAGCGGATGGCGGTGATCGCCTCCTTCTCGGACTGCCAGTGGGCCACCATCCCGGCCTTGCGCTCGTTGAGCTCGGCGAGCTCCCGCTCGAGGGTGGCGAGGCGCTCCTTCGACGGGGCGTCGGTCTCCTTGGCCAGCGCCACCCGCTCGATCTCGAGCTGGCGGATGCGCCGCTCGACGACGTCGATCTCGGTCGGCATCGAGTCGATCTCGATCCGCAGGCGGCTGGCGGACTCGTCGACGAGGTCGATCGCCTTGTCGGGCAGGAACCGGCCGGTGAGGTAGCGGTCGGACAGCACGGCCGCGGCCACCAGGGCGGCGTCCTGGATCCGGACGCCGTGGTGGACCTCGTAGCGCTCCTTGAGGCCCCGGAGGATGGCGATGGTGTCCTCCACCGAGGGCTCGCCCACGTACACCGGCTGGAACCGGCGCTCGAGGGCGGCGTCCTTCTCGATGTTCTGGCGGTACTCGTCGAGGGTGGTGGCGCCGACGAGGCGCAGCTCGCCGCGGGCGAGCATCGGCTTGATCATGTTGCCGGCGTCCATGGCGCCCTCGGCCTTGCCGGCGCCGACGATCGTGTGGAGCTCGTCGATGAAGGTGATGACCTCGCCCTCGGCGTCGGTGATCTCCTTGAGGACGGCCTTCAGCCGCTCCTCGAACTCGCCGCGGTACTTCGAGCCGGCGACCATCGAGCCCAGGTCGAGGTTGATGACCCGCTTGTTCTTGAGCCCCTCGGGGATGTCGCCGGCGACGATCCGCTGGGCCAGCCCCTCGACGATGGCGGTCTTGCCGACGCCGGGCTCGCCGATGAGGACGGGGTTGTTCTTCGTGCGGCGGGACAGGACCTGGATGACCCGCCGGATCTCCTCGTCGCGGCCGATGACCGGGTCGAGCTTGCCGGTGCGGGCCGCCTCGGTCAGGTCGCGGCCGTACTTCTCGAGGGCCTGGTAGGTCTCCTCGGGGTTCTGGGAGCTGACCCGGTGGCTGCCCCGGACGCTCTTGCAGCGCCGCGAGGAGCTCCTCGCGGCCGACGCCGATCTTGTCGGCGAGGGCCAGGAGCAGGTGCTCGGTGGAGACGTACTCGTCGCCCAGGTCGGCCCGGGCCCGGTCGGCCTCGTCGAAGGTCTGGCGCAGCGCCGTGGACAGTCGCACCTCCGAGCCGTAGGCCTGCGGCAGCTTGGCGACGGCCTCGTCGGCGGCGTTGCGCAGGCTGCAGGGGCTGGCGCCCGACCTTCGTGAGCACGGGCAGGACGACGCCCTCCTCCTGGCGGAGCAGGGCGGCGAGCAGGTGGTCGGGCGTGACCTCGGGGTTCGACCGGGTCCTGGCCAGGTCGGAGGCGGCGTTGAACGCCTCCTGGGTCTTGATCGTCCAGCGGTTCGGGTCCATGGCCATAACGGGACGAAGGCTACTGGCGGGCCCGGAAAGTTGACAACACCAGACTCAACTTCTCTAGCTCGGTCGCCACTTGAGCGGCGGCGAGGGCCCGCAGGGCCTCGATCCGGTCGGCCGGGAGGTAGAGCGCACGTCCGAACCAGTCGAGGAGGGCCCTCTCGCCGTCGCCGAGGTCCTCGTCGGTGAGGGCGACGGCCCACGCCAGCAGGAGCAGGGTCTCCCGCGTCGGACCGGCGCTGGTCGCCGCCATGTCGGCCTCGCCGGGCGAGCCCCGCGCCGCCAGCGCGTCGAGGTCGTGGCCGGGGCCGACGAGGGTGGCGAAGATCTGGCGCTCGTCGTCGCCGATCTGGCCGTCCATGGCGATGACCGCGGCGAGCATGCGGACGAACACGTCGAGGTCGTGCGGGGCGGTGATCGGGTGGGCCGACACGTGGGCGAAGAACGCGGCGCGCCCGCTCATGCCCGACGCACCTGCCGCCGCCGGCGAGCCAGGCGCGGGCGCCGGCACGGCGCTCGGCGGCCACCCATCGCCCTCCGGCCTCGTCCCAGCCGAACAGGTCGACGACCGACTCGAAGGCGTCGACGACGGCAGCCTGCTTGGCCTCCTCGGATCGGTCGGGGGTCTTGTTCGTGGTCGCCCCCTTGCCGAGGAGCGCGCCGGTGGCGGCGTGGGCGCCCATCGCCCCGAAGCCGGACCCCATCGTCGCCCGCCGGATCGAGCTGGCGAGCCGGTCACGCACCATCGCCGACGCGGTGGCCGACGCCTGGCGCGTGGCCTTGCCCTTGAGCCCGGCTTGGGGCCAGTCGCCGCGGGCCTGACGACCTCGTTGCCGGTCACCGGGCAGCGGAAGGTGACGAGCAGCTGGGCCCCGCTGTCGTCGATCGCGGCGATGAGCGGGACGAGGTCGTCGTAGGTCGGATCCGGAGCCATCGCTGACGCGTTGTATCGCGTACCCGGCCACCGGTCGAGGCCCGGGTACGGTCACCGGCTCGTGGGCCGGCTCTTCCTCTCTCCCCCGACGTCGGCACCGCCGAGCGCGCCGGCCGTGACCGCAGCGGTCGACTCCGGGTGGGTCGCGCCCGTCGGACCCGAGCTCGAGGCCTTCGAGGCCGACCTCGCCGCCGTCACCGGCCGGCGCCACGCCGTCGCCCTCGCGTCCGGCACCGCCGCCCTCTTCCTCGCCCTGCGCGAGCTCGGGGTCGGCCCGGGCGACGAGGTGATCGTGGCCAGCCTCACCTTCATCGGCTCGGTCGGGCCCGTCGTCCACCTCGGCGCGACGCCGGTGTTCGTCGACGCCGACGCCGCGTCGTGGACGATGGCGCCGTCGTTGCTGGCGGAGGCGGTGACGCCGCGGACGAAGGCGGTCGTGCCCGTCGACCTCTACGGCCGCTGCGCCGATCACGACGCGATCGGCGCCGCGCTCGGTGCCGCCGCGTCCGGCGGACCGCCCGTCGTCGTGATCGACGATGCCGCCGAGGCCATCGGCGCCACGGTCGACGGTCGCCCCGCCGGCTCGTTCGGGCAGTCGGCCATCCTGTCGTTCAACGGGAACAAGATCGTCACCTCCGAGCGGCGGCGGCGCGCTCGTCACCGACGACGCCGCCTTCGCCGCCCGGACCCGGCACCTCGCCACGCAGGCCCGCGAGCCGGCCCCGCACTACGAGCACGTCGAGGTCGGGTTCAACGAGCGGCTGTCGAACGTGTCCGCCGCCATCGGCCGCGCCCAGCTCGCCACGCTCCCCGAGCGGATCGAGCGGCGCCGCGCCATCCGCGCTCGCTACGAGGCCGGACTCGGTGACCTGCCCGGCATCGGCTGGAACCCCGTCGACGACGACCGCCACCGGGTCAACCACTGGCTCACGTGCATCACCATCGACCCCGCGTGCGGCGTCACACCGGAGTCGGTGCGGCTGGCGCTCGAGGCCGTCGACGTCGAGAGCCGGCCGCTGTGGAAGCCCATGCACCGCCAGCCCGTGTTCGCCGGAGCGCGAGCCGTGCTCGACGGGACCAGCGACCGGCTGTTCGCCACCGGCCTGTGCCTGCCCAGCGGCGGCGCCATGACCGTCGAGGAGCAGGACCGCGTGATCGGGGTCGTGCGGGAGGTGTGGGGGACGTGAGGGTCGCCGTGACCGGAGGGGCCGGGTTCATCGGCGCCAACCTCTGTCGAACGTTGCTCGCCCGCGGCCACGACGTCGTCGTCGTCGACGACCTCTCGTCGGGCGACGCCGCCAACCTGGACGGGCTCGACGTCCGCTTCGCCGAGGCGAGCATCCTCGACGGCGCGAGCCTCGACGACGCCTTCGCCGGCGCCGGCTCCGTCGTGCACCTCGCCGCCCGGCCCTCGGTCCCCCGCTCGATCGCCGAGCCGGTGGCGAGCCACGACGCCAACGCGACCGGCACCGTCTCGGTGCTGGAGGCGGCCCGGCGCGGCGGGATCGGCCACGTCGTGGTGGCGTCGTCGTCCTCGGTCTACGGCGCCAACCCCGAGCTGCCGAAGCACGAGGGACTGGCGACGATGCCGGTGTCGCCCTACGCCGCCAGCAAGCTCGCCACCGAGGCGTACGCGCTGGCGTGGGCCGCGAGCTACGGGATGGGCGCGCTCGCCTTCCGGTTCTTCAACGTCTTCGGGCCCCTGCAGGCGGCCGGGCACGCGTACGCCGCCGTGATCCCCGCGTTCGTCGAAGCCGCCCTCGGCGGCCGGCCGCTCCCCATCCACGGCGACGGCGAGCAGAGCCGCGACTTCACCTACGTCGGCAGCGTCGCCGGCGTGCTCGCCGAGGCCGTGGAGCGACGGATCGCCCATCCGGGACCGGTGAACCTCGCGTTCGGCAGCCGGGTCACGCTGCTCGAGCTCATCGGCGAGCTCGAGGCCGTGCTCGGGCGTCCGCTCGAGCGCGAGCACCTCGAGCTGCGTCCCGGCGACGTCCGCCACTCCCAGGCCGACCAGACCCGCCTGCGTGCGCTCTTCCCCCACGCCGAGCCCGTCGCGCTGCACGACGGGCTCGCGGCGACCGTCCACTGGTTCCTGACCGGGGAGGTCACCCCTCCCTAGCGCCGTGCGAACCGTTCGCCGTCGTGCAAGGACAGTTCGTCTCAGGGCGCGGGGTACTGGCGGCGGAGCCAGACGGCGAGGAGGGGATCGATGACCCTCGCCCCCTCGGTGAGGATGCTCGCCCGGATCAGTGCCTTTTTCGCTGCCGTGCCGGCGCCGCCGCCGAGGGAGAGGCGCGACGCCGCCGCCCCGTGCAACGGCTCACCCCACGCCGCCAACCGCAGGGCCCGGCGTTGGCTGCCGATGAGCGAGGCCCAGATGGCGTCGAACTCGGGGCGGGCATGGGCGAGGGACAGCTCGAGAGCGCTGACCCAGTCCTCCTTCGACGCCGAACCGCCCGGCTCGACCTCGCCCCACAGGTGGTGGGCGAGCAGGTTCAGGCGCTGCGGGTGACCCGACGCCGTCTCCACCAGCGGCCCGAGCCCGTCGCCAGCGGACCGCTCGGTCTCGTCGAAGCGGCCGGCGACGTAGTCGGCGGCGACATCGGCCGGCAGCGGTCCGAGCTCGAAGCGCTCGGCCTGGCCGTAGAGCGGGGCGGCTCGGTCGGCGAAGAGGGCGGCCAGCACGCCCTGTTCGGAACCGGAGAAGAGGTAGGAGACCCGGTCGCGCTGGTGCTGGATCCGGGCGCGCACGACGGCGGCGGCGCGATCGACGTCGGCGACGGCCTGGAACTCGTCGAGCACCACGAGGAACCGCGTGCCGGCCCGCTTCGCCGCGTCGTACGGGATGTCGAGGAGCGCCTCGAGGGTGGAGGCCGGCGGATCCTCCGGCGCTCGGACGATGCCGGCGCCGAGGTCGAGCCCGACCTTGCGTCCGGCCCCGCGGGCGGCGGCGTCGGCGACGGCAGCCAGCAGGCGGGTGACGGTGTCGCGCACCCGAGTCGGGGTCAGGCGCTCGTAGGCGGCGGTGAGGCGGTGGCTGATCTCGTCGAGGGTCAGCACGCCCTGGAGGTCGACGACGAGGACGACGAGGTCCCGGTCGAGCTCGGCGTCGGAGCGGAGGCGGTGGATGATGCTCGTCTTCCCGAACCGCCGGGGCCCGTAGAGGAGGACGAAGCGGCCATGCATGGCGCGGTCGCGCAGGGCCGCCAGCTCCCGCTCACGCCCGGCGAGCTGCTCGGGCGGCACCGGGCCCTCGAACACGAACGGCGAGGTCTCGATCTGCATCTACGCCAGAGCGTAGCGAATCCCTACGCTCCAGCGTAGGTCCCGGTCGTCACCGGAAGCGCGGTCGTCACCGGAGGAGTACGGAGCGGACCTCGTCGAGCTGGCCCTTGACCGTCTCGAGGTTGGCCTCGACGGCGAGCACCCGCTTCGCCAGCGCTTCGATGACGTCCTCGAGGGCGCCGAGCTGCGTCTCGGTGTCGAGGGCGTGGGCCTGCAGGATGGCCGAGGTCCCCTTCGCCTGCTTGCGGAGCTCGTCGCCGAGCGCCACGAGGCGCTGGTCGACCAGCTTCAGCACCGATGCCCCGATCCGCTCGAGGCGCAGCTCGAGCGGCGCGTCCGTCGGCACGGGTACCGGCGCGCCGGCGCGCAGGTCGATCCCGCCGTCGTGCTCCGGTCGTGTCACGATGTCGACCAGTTCACGATCCCAGTCACGGTCGGCCACGGGCCGAAGGGTAACGCTGGCGCCTGTCATCATGGTCACCGGTGGAACGCGGAGCAGCTGACGTGGCCGATCCGACGAAGGTCGTGGTCGTCGGGCAGGGCTACGTCGGCCTGCCCGTCGCCATCCGGGCGGTGGAGGTCGGGTTCAGGGTCGTCGGCCTCGACGTGGACGCCGACCGGATCAAGGGCATCGCCGCCGGCCGCTCCCACGTCGAGGACATCACCGACGATCGCCTCGCCGCCGCGCTGGCGACGGGCCGCTTCACGCCCGTCGTCCGACCCGGCGTCGTGCGACGGCTTCGACGTCGCCGTCGTCTCCGTGCCGACGCCGCTCGCCGAGCACCGGCCGGACCTCTCCTACATCGAGGAGGCCGCCCGCATGCTCGCCGGCCACCTCCGCGCCGGCGCGACGGTCATCCTCGAATCGACCACGTACCCCGGAACGACCGAGGAGCTCGTCGCCCCGATCCTCGAGGACGGCTCCGGCCTCCTCGCCGGGCGCGACTTCCACCTCGGCTACTCCCCCGAGCGCATCGACCCCGGCAACCCCGTCTGGCGGTTCGAGAACACGCCGAAGGTGGTCTCCGGTGTCGACGAAGCGTCGCTCACCGCGGTGCAGTCGTTCTACGACCGGCTGGTCGACACGACGGTGCCGGTGCCGACACCGAAGGAGGCCGAGCTCACCAAGCTGCTCGAGAACACCTTCCGGCACGTGAACATCGCCCTCGTCAACGAGCTGGCCATGTTCGCCCACGACCTCGGCATCGATCTGGGTGCCGCCATCGACGCCGCCTCGACCAAGCCCTTCGGGTACCTGCGCTTCACGCCCGGCCCCGGCGTCGGCGGCCACTGCCTCCCGATCGACCCGTCGTACCTCTCGTGGCGGGTGCGCGATCGCCTCGGTACCGCGTTCCGATTCGTCGAGCTCGCCAACGACGTCAACGAGCACATGCCCGACTACGTCGTGCGCCGGATCGTCGTGCACCTCAACGAGCGCGGCCTGGCGGTGAAGTCGCGGCGCATCCTCCTGCTCGGCCTGGCCTACAAGCGCAACACCGGCGACGCGCGTGAAGCGCCGTCGCGGCCCATCGCCGCCAAGCTCGTCGACCTCGGAGCCGACGTACGCGTGGCCGACCCGCACGTCAGCGAGGACCAGGTCCCGCCGGGCACGACCCTGGTGGACGCGTCCCCCGAGGAGGCCGCGGCGGCCGACCTCGTGGTCGTGCTCGTCGACCACGACCGCTTCGATCTCCCGGCCGTCGCCGCTGCCGCGACCCACGTGCTCGACACCCGTCGTTGCGTCGAGGGCCCGGGCGTCGAGCGGCTCTGACCGACCGCCCCGGAAGTCAGACCGGGACCAGCCCGGCCACGTCGGCGAGGAGCTCGAGGGAGCGGAGGCGCGTCGGCGGCGGTGGCGCCCTGAGGCACGACGATCAGCTCGTCGGCGCCGGAGTGATCGGCGAAGTCGTCCATGAATTCCTTCACCGCGGCCGGGAGGCCCGTGGCGGTGTAGGTCATCATCTGGTCGACGGCCGCCGCCCGCGGCGACTGCAGGATGAGATCGGCGTCATCGTCGGAGATCGGTCGCCCGTCGCGGCCGAACAGGTGGCGCACCCGCGCTCGCCGCGTGAGCTGCAGCTGCTCGTGGGCGGCGGCCTCGGTGTCGGCGGCGATGACGTTGACGCCGGCGATCACGTACGGCCGGTCGAGCTGCGCCGACGGCTCGAAGCGCTGCCGGTACAGCGCCACCGCTTCGTGCAGCGCCGCCGGCGCGAAGTGGGAGGCGAAGGCGTACGGCAGGCCGAGGATGGCGGCGAGCTGGGCCCCGAACAGCGACGAGCCGAGGATGTAGAGCGGGACGTTCGTGCCCCGCCCCGGGGTGGCGTGCACCCTCGGGATCCGCGTGTCGCCGCGTGAGGTAGCCCTGGAGCTCGAGCACGTCCTGCGGGAAGGCGTCGGCGGCGCTCGGGTCGCGCCGCAGCGCCCGCAGCGTGTGCTGGTCGGTGCCCGGGGCGCGCCCCACGCCGAGGTCGATGCGGCCGGGGTGCAGGGTCTCCAGCGTCCCGAACTGCTCGGCGATCGTCAGCGGCGCGTGGTTCGGCAGCATGATCCCGCCAGAGCCGAGCCGGATCCGTTCGGTGTGGGCGGCGACGTGGGCGATGAGCACGGCCGTGGCCGACGAGGCGATCGAGTCGATGTTGTGGTGCTCGGCGTACCAGACCCGGCCGTAGCCGAGCTGCTCGGCCCGCTGGGCGAGCCGCACGCTCGCCTCCAGGCTCGTCCGCACGGACTCGCCGCGACCGACCCAGGCGAGGTCGAGGACCGACAGCGGCAGGGAGGACACGGGTACGACCTTTCGGGACTGGTGCAGGCGGCAGCGGCACTCTACGGGCGGTCTCGAGCGACCCCTCGACGCCGGCGGGCCGGCCCGGTCAACGCCGGCGGAGCCGCTTGGCCGGCGAGCCCACGACCGTGGCGTCGTCGGGCACGCTCCGCACGACCGCCGCGCCGAGCCCGACGATGCACGCCTCGCCGAGGGTGAGCCCCTGCCGCACGGACGCGCCGGCGCCGACGGTCGCCGCCTCGCCGATGCGCACGTGCCCACTGACCGCGGCGCCGGGGTAGATCGTGGCGTAGCGGCGCAGCACGCAGTCGTGGCCCACGGTCGCGTTCGGGCCGACGTAGCAGTGCGCGCCGGTCGTGATGTTCGTCGTGAGCCGGGCACCGGCGGCGACGATCGTCCCCGGTCCGAGGGTGCAGCGCGACCCCACCGATGCCAGCGGGTGGACGAGTGCGGGCGGTTCGAGCGGCCGATCGCCCCAGCCGCTGCGCCAGCTCCCGTCGCACGACCGGGACGCCGAGGCCGAGCAACACGGCGACCGGTCCGAGCCGGGAGAGATCGTCCACCGTCCCGATGAGCTCGACACCGAGCGCGGCGAGGAGCCCCACGTCGGGCTCGCCGTCGTCGAGGAAGCCGAGGAACTCGTACGGCGCCCCGTCGAGGATGCACGCGGCGACGACGTCGAGGACCTCCCGGCCGTGGCCGCCGGCCCCGACGATCACGAGCGGTGTGGCCACGACGATGAACCTAGATCGACCCAACCCCCGTGTCCGGCGGGGCGGGGGACGGGCTCAGCGCCGGCGGGCGGCCTGGCCGCGCCAGAGGACCATGCTCTGCTGGAGCGGGACGAGGTCGCGCCGGTACTTCTTCTCGGTGTCCTCGACCGCCCTGTCGGCGTCGCGCCGCAGCTCCTCGATCTGGCGTCGCAGGTCGGCCAGCTCCGCCTCGAGCTCCATGACGCGCTGCACCCCGGCGAGGTTCAACCCGTCGTTCGTCAGCTCCTGGATGCGACGCAGCTGGTCGATGTCGGCCTCGCTGTAGCGGCGGCTGCCGCCGGCGGTGCGGGCCGGATCGACGAGTCCCTTGCGCTCGTAGATGCGCAGCGTCTGCGGATGGACCCCGGCGAGCTCGGCGGCGACGGAGATCACGTAGACCGCCCGGACACGCTCGTGGTCGGGGTTCGCCATCGACCTCACACTCCCAGATGGGTCCGGGGCGACTCGGTGGTGCTGGCGGCGAGCGCCTCCACGGCCTTGCGCTCCTCCCGCGACAGCTTCGCAGGAACGGCGACCTCGACGGTGACCAAGAGGTCGCCGGTGCGCTTGGCGGTGTCGATGCCCTTCCCCCGTACACGGAAGGTCCGGCCCGACCGCGTGCCCGCAGGGACCTTGATCGTCACCGGTGGGCCGTCGAGGGTCGGCACGGCGATCTCCGCGCCCAGCGCCGCCTCCGGGAAGGTGATCGGGACGGCGATGGTGAGGTCGTCGCCCTTGCGCCCGAACAGCGGGTGGCCCGCCACCCGGACGACCACGTAGAGGTCGCCGGTGGGCCCGCCGTTGCGGCCCGGCGCGCCACGACCGGCGAGCCGGATGCGCTGGCCGTCCTTGACGCCGGCGGGGATGCGCACCTTGACCTGACGGGCGCGGCGCTCGGCTCCCGTGCCCCGACACGTCGGGCACGGGTCGTCGACGAGGTAGCCCTGGCCCCGGCAGTTCTGGCAGGGCGCGCTGAAGCTGAAGAAGCCCTGGTCCTCGCTCGTCACGCCGCGGCCGTCGCACACCGGGCAGACCCGTGGCGTCGTCCCGGGCTTGGCGCCCGAGCCGTGGCAGGTGGAGCAGGCGACGTCGGAGGTGAGGTTGACCGTCGTCTCGACACCGCTCGCCGCCCCCTCGAAGGAGAGCTGGAGCTCGGACTCGAGGTCGGCGCCGCGCTGGGGCCCGGTGCTCCCCGGCGGCCGGCCGGCCCCACGGTTGCGGGCCCGGCCGCGGCCGAACAGGCCGCCGAACAGGTCGCCCAGGTCGCCGCCCCCGTCGGTGAAGCGGAACCCACCCGGCCCGCCGCCACCGCCGAAGGGGTTGCCCATCGGACCGAGCCGGCGGACCTCGTCGTACTCCTTGCGCTTGGCCTCGTCGCCGAGGACGTCGTACGCGGCCGAGATCTCCTTGAACCGCTCCTCTGCGGACGCGTCGCCGGCGTTGGCGTCGGGGTGGAACTGGCGCGACAGCTTCCGGTACGCCGACTTGATCTCCTTCGCCGACGCGCTGTCGGCGACCCCCAGGACCGCGTAGTAATCCTTCTCGAACCACTCGCGCTGCGCAGCCATCGGCGCAGGCCCTAGTCCTTGACCTTCACCATGGCGGCGCGCAGCACCTTGCCCTGCCACAGGTAGCCCGTCCGCAGCACGTCGACGATGTGGGGCTCGCCGCCGCCGCCGGGCTCGTGGAGCACCGCCTCGTGCACGTTGGGATCGAACGGAACGCCGTCGGTCGGCACGACCTCGAGGCCGGCCTTGGTCAGCGTCTCGAACAGAGACTTGTAGATCGGCGCCACGTCGGACGCGCCGTGGATGATGGCGTTGTCGCAGGCGTCGAGCACCGGCAGCAGCGACTCGACGAGGCGGGCGGCCCCGGAGGCGGCCACCTCCTGCTGCTGCTTGAGCGTGCGCTTGCGGAAGTTCTCGAAGTCGGCCTGCACCCGCTTGGCCAGCGCGAGGTACTCGTCGCGCTGGGCGAGCAGGGCGGGCAGGTCGACCTCCACCTTTTCGGGCTCGGGCGCGTCGGTCCCGGGATCGGGCGCACCGCGGACGCCCGCCGCGGGCGCCGCCCCCGACTCCGGGGCCGCACTGAGCTCGTCGAAGTCGACCTCGGGGACGGCCGCCGAGCCGTTCGGCGTGTCGTCGGGCACGGCCGGCTCCTACTTCGTCGCGTCGTCGTCGACGATCTCGGCGTCGACCACGTCGTCGTCGGCCGGCGGGGTCTGGCCGCCGCCGTCGAAGGTCCCCGAGCCGTTGGCGCCGCTCTCCGCGGCCGAGGCTTCGTAGAGCTTCTGGGCGAAGGTCTGGCTGGCCGACATGAGCCCGTCGGTGGCCGACTTGATGGCGTCGAGGTCGGAGCCGGCGAGCGAAGTCTTGAGGTCGCCGAGGCGGGCCTCGACGGAGTCCTTCTCCTCGCCCGAGATCTTGTCGCCCTGCTCCCGGAGGAGCTTCTCGGTCTGGTACACGAGCGTGTCGGCCTGGTTGCGGACCTCGGCCTCCTCGCGGCGCTTGCGGTCCTCGTCGGCGTGGGCCTCGGCGTCCTTCACCATGCGCTCGATGTCGTCCTTGGCGAGCGACGACTGGCCGGTGATGGTCATCGACTGCTCCTTGCTCGTCGCCCGGTCCTTGGCGGACACGTGGACGATGCCGTTGGCGTCGATGTCGAAGGTGACCTCGATCTGCGGCACGCCGCGAGGGGCGGGCGGCAGCTCGACGAGCTGGAACTTGCCGAGCGTCTTGTTGAACTGCGCCATCTCGCGCTCGCCCTGGAGGACGTGGATCTCGACCGAGGGCTGCATGTCCTCCGCGGTCGTGAACACCTCGGTGCGCCGGGTCGGGATCGTCGTGTTCCGCTCGATGAGCTTGGTCATCACGCCGCCCTTGGTCTCGATCCCGAGGGAGAGCGGGGTCACGTCGAGGAGCAGGACGTCCTTGACGTCGCCCTTGAGCACGCCGGCCTGGACGGCGGCGCCGATGGCGACGACCTCGTCGGGGTTGACGCCCTTGTGGGGCTCCTTCCCCGTGAGCGACTGCACGAGCTCCTGCACCGCCGGCATGCGGGTCGACCCACCCACCAGGATGACGTGGGCGAGGTCGCCCTTGTTGAGACCGGCGTCCTTGATCGCCTGCTCGAAGGGGGTCTTGCAGCGCTCGAGGAGGTCGGAGGTCAGGTCCTGGAACTTGGCCCGCGACAGGGACTCGTCGAGGTGGACGGGGTTGCCGTCCTTGGCCGTGATGAAGGGCAGGGAGATCTGGGTCTGCTGGACCTGGGACAGCTCGATCTTGGCCTTCTCGGCGGCCTCCTTGAGGCGCTGCAAGGCCATGTTGTCGGCCGACAGGTCGACGCCGTAGTTGCCCTTGAACCCGGCGACGAGCCAGTCGATGATCCGCTGGTCCCAGTCGTCGCCACCGAGGTGGGTGTCGCCGTGGGTCGACTTGACCTCGAACACGCCGTCGCCGATCTCGAGGACCGACACGTCGAAGGTGCCGCCGCCGAGGTCGAACACCAGGATCGTCTCGTCACCGGCCCCCTTGTCGAGGCCGTAGGCGAGGGCGGCCGCGGTGGGCTCGTTGATGATGCGGAGCACCTCGAGGCCGGCGATCTGGCCCGCTTCCTTGGTGGCCGTCCGCTGGGCGTCGTCGAAGTAGGCGGGGACGGTGATGACGGCCTGGCTCACGGTGTCGCCGAGGTAGGACTCGGCGTCGCGCTTGAGCTTCTGCAGGACGCGGGCGCTGATCTCCTGGGCCGTGTACGTCTTGCCGTCGATGTCGATCGTCCAGTCGGTGCCCATGTGGCGCTTGACCGAGCGGATCGTGCGGTCGGGGTTCGTGATCGCCTGGCGCTTGGCGACCTCGCCGACGAGGACCTCACCTCCCTTGGAGAAGGCGACGACCGACGGGGTCGTCCGGGCGCCCTCGCTGTTGGGGATGACGACCGGATCGCCGGCCTCGAGGACCGAGACGACCGAGTTCGTGGTGCCGAGGTCGATGCCGACGGCCTTGGGCATGGGAGGGCCTCCGTGGGGGGACGGGCTGCAGTGAGTGTCCGGCCACTGTAGAAGTTGAGTCTCTTGTTAGCAACTTTGGCGCCGGGAACCGGCAGGCTGGTCACAGACGTCGAGGTCTCCTTCCAACCCGAGGGCGACTGCCTGCGCAAGGTCTGAGTCCGGAGCCTCGTTCCGTCGACGTCGGCTAGGCGATGGCCTCGCTGACGGCGTAGAGGACCAGCCCGACGAGCCCCCCGACCACCGTGCCGTTGATCCGGATGAACTGCAGGTCGCGGCCCAGCAGGATCTCGAGCTGGTCGGTCACGACCCCGGCGTCCCAGCGCTCGACCGTCTGGCGGATGATCTCGGAGAGGTCGTCGGCGTACTCGTCGAGGACGTAGGCGGCGAAGCGGGCCAGGCCGGCGTCGACCCGGGCCTGCAGGGCAGGGTCGGAGGCCAGGCGTTCTCCCACCGCGGTGACCGCGGACGCCAGGCGCTGGCGCAGCATCGAGGCCGGGTCGACGGCCTGTTCGGCGATCGTGCGCTTGAGGTCGGCCCACAGCGACGACGTCCACTCCCGCAGCGCGGGATGGGCGAGGAGCTCCTCCTTGAAGTCTTCGCCGCGGGCGATCATCTCCGGGTCGGCCTGGAGCCGCTCGACGAGCTGGGCCAGCCGTTCGTCGAGGCGAGCCCGGACCTCGTGGTGGGGATCGGCGACGACCTCGGCGAGGAACGCCCGCAGGCCTCCGAAGATCTTCTCGAAGATGCGGTCGTCGACCGGCTCGGGAACCCACCACGGCGACTCCTGCGCCAGGCGCTGCCGGAGGTGGGGCTGCTCCTCGACCAGGTACCGGTCGATCCCCCGGAGCAGGCCGTCGAAGACCTCCTGATGGCTGCCGTCCTGGGTCACCGCGCCCAGCAGCCGGCCGGCGAGCGGGGCGACGGGTGCGGCGCGGAGGCGGGCCACGACGAGGTCCTGGAGGGCGGTGTTGATCTCCTCGTCGTCGAGGCCGCCGGTGACGGCGACGAGTGCGTCGGCGGCGTGGCGGGCGACGATCTCGGCGCTGCCCGGGCGGGCGAGCCACTCGGCCAGGCGCTCCCCGGGGCGGGAGGCGAGGACCCGCTCGGCGACGACCGGTCCGGACAGGAAGTTGGCCTGGAGGAACTCGCCGAGGCTGCGGCCGATCTGGTCCTTGCGGCTCGGGATGATGGCCGTGTGGGGGATCGGGAGGCCGAGCGGGTGGCGGAACATGGCCGTGACCGCGAACCAGTCGGCGAGACCGCCGATCATCGCCGCCTCGGCCGTCGCCCGGACGTAGCCGATCCAGGCGGCCCCGCCCTCCTCGGCGCCGCGGGCGACGACGAACACGACGGTCATGGCGATGAGCAGGCCCGTCGCCCGGCGGCGCATGGCGGCGAGCGCTCGCCGGCGCCCGGCTTCGTCGGTCAGCCGCGGCGGCCCAGGCGGCGAGGCCCGTCGCGTCGGGATCGTTCCGGCGGTGCCAGGGGTCGTCGTCGTGGTGCCCGTCGTGGTGCTCATCGGAGGGCCTCGCCGGCGATGCGCAGCGCCGCCTCACGGGCGGTGGCCGAGTCGAGGGTCGGGTCGAGCACGACGATCCGCACGAGGCTGTCCGCATCGGCCGCCCCCACGGCGACGGCGCGGCCGACCGTGCTGACCCACCCGCGCTCCGCGCCGGCGACCTCGCCGTCGCCGAGCGCCTCGGTGGGGCCGGCACGGCGCTCCACGATCTCGAGCGCCTGCCCGTAGTCGCCGTCCTCGAGCGGACGGACGTCGACGAGGACCCGGGCGCCCAACCGGCCCGGGCTCTCGCCCTCGGCGGGCGGGTCGGCGATCAGCGAGTACGTGCAGCGTCCGGCGGCGGCGTCGTCGCCGACCTCCACGGTGGCCTCGAGGACGTCCTCGATGGCCGCAGGGGCCACCGGGCAGACGGCGCCGGGGCCCAGCGCGGCGTCGTCATCACCGCCGTCGTCGCCACACCCGCCGGCGACGACGATCGTCGAGCAGGTGGCCACGAGCGCCACACGTACCAGCTTCGGGACCACGAGGCTTCGAGCGTACGCTCGTCGGCGATGGCGTCGACCCTCGTGCTGCTGCGCCATGGCCGCTCGACCTGGAACGACGCCAACCTGTTCACGGGCTGGTGGGATGCCGACCTGTCGCCGGCGGGCGAGGCCGAGGCCCAGCGCTCCGGCGAGCTCCTCGCCGACTCCGGCGTCCTGCCCGACGTCGTCCACACGTCGCTGCAGATCCGTGCGATCCGGACCGCGACGATGGCGTTGGAGGGCTGCGGCCGGGCCTGGATCCCGGTACGGCGATCGTGGCGACTGAACGAGCGGCACTACGGGGGTCTGACCGGCAAGGACAAGAAGCAAACCGCGGCGGAACACGGGGCCGAGCAGGTCAAGGTGTGGCGGCGCTCGTACGACGTGCCGCCGCCGCCCATCGCGCGGGGCAGCGAGTACGACGTGTCCGACGATCCGCGCTATGCCGACCTCCCGCCCGAGGTCATTCCCCTGAGCGAATGCCTGGCCGACGTGCTGGCGCGAGCCCTGCCGTACTGGGCTGACGCGCTCGTGCCCGACCTGCGGGCGGGCCTGGTCGTGCTCGTCGCCGCCCACGGCAACTCACTGCGGGCTCTGGTCAAGCACCTCGACGGGATCGGGGAGACCGAGATCGCCGAGCTCAACATCCCGACGGGCAACCCGCTCGTGTACGAGCTCGACGACACGACCTTGCGGCCGATCCACCGCGGGGGCCGCTACCTCGACCCCGAGGCCGCGGCGCGCGGGGCGGCCGAGGTCGCGGCCCAAGCCGGCTGATACGACCCGAACTGGCGGTGGTTGTTCGGCCTCTGCGCCGGTAACCACCGCCAATTCAGGGGGGTCAGTGGGAGATGCCGTTCGTACCGGACCACTCCAGGAGGTAGCCGCGGGAGCGCACCGTGCGGATGGCCAGCCCGAGGGGGGCCAGGCGGCGCCGGAGGCGGAGCACGTGCACGTCGAGGGCGTTGCGCCCTGGCGGCCCGTCGGGCCACCCGGCACGCCCGAGGGAGTCACGGCTCACGACGGCCCCGTAGCGATCCAGCAGCGCACTGGTGAGGCGAGCCTCGACCGGCGGGAGCGGCACCCAGCCGCCGCCGACGCGCAGGACGCCGTTCTCGTCGAGCTCCGGCATGGACGCGGTCCGCTCCCGTGCCCTCCGGTCGAGCGTCTCGACGCGAGCGTGCAGGTCGACCTCGTCGGCGGGGATGCGGATCCAGTCCTCCAGGTCGTCGTGTACGGCCGGTGGCGACGCCGACTCCTCGACGAGGAGAAGGCGAGGGACGCCCGCGTCGCGGAGCCGCGAACGGGACGACTCGTCCCCTGGCCACCGCACCAACACGACATCCATGCCCAGCCGAACCTACGGAGGCCCTGTTTCACCACTGTTTCGCCACCGTGAACCGTCCGCGCCGTGTACGGTCCCGCCCCGCGAACCGGACATCGGGGGGTTTCAGAATGGGTGGCAAGGACACATACCTGGACCATCTCGCGTCTGTCCCGCTGTTCAGCGCGTTGTCGAAGAAGGAGCTCCAACGGCTCGCACGGGCGTCCGACGAGGTGACGGTGAAGGCGGGCCACGAGCTGGTCCGACAGGGCGAGGTCGGGCGGGAGATGTTCATCCTCGTCGGCGGCGAGGCGACCGCGAAGCGCAACGGGCGCAAGGTGGCGACGCTCGGACCCGGCACCGCCTTCGGCGAGCTGTCGCTGCTCGACCGCGGTCCCCGCACGGCGACGGTCACCGCCGACACGGAGTGCACGTTGCTCGTCATGGGGGCCCGGGAGTTCTCCGGCGTCCTCGACGACGTTCCGGGGATCTCGCACAAGCTGCTCAGCTCCCTCGCCAGCCGCATCCGCGACCTCGACGCCAAGCTCTACGGCTGAGCCGACGGCGGCCTGGCCTCAGACCGCTTCGTCGCCCATCTCGCCCGTGCGAATGCGCATGAGGCGGTCGAGGTCGATGGCCCACAGCTTGCCGTCGCCGATCTTGCCGGTGCGGGCGCTGGACGCGATGAGCTCGATGGCCTTGTCGAGGTCGGCGTCGACGACGAGCACCTCGATGCGCAGCTTCGGGACGAACTCGACGCGGTACTCCGAGCCCCGGAACGTCTCGGTCTTGCCGCCCTGCCGGCCGTAGCCCTGGGCCTCGCTCACGGTCAGGCCGGCGATGCCCGCCCCGCCGAGCGCCTCCTTCACGGCGTCGAGCCGGTGGGGCTTGATGATCGCGGTCACGAGATGAGCCACCGGGTCCCACGGTACGAAGCCCACGTTTCCCGATTGTGTGTCGCGCATGACCGCCAGGCGTACGGTTTCTTTCGCCCGTCTGACCTGATGGGCGCCTGTTCGCTCCGGCGAAACGGCCGGAACTAGCTTCGCCCTCGATGAACGGCCGGATCCGCCCGCACCACCTCATCCTCGGGTTCTGGATCGGCATCGCACTGTTCGCCGCCGGATCGGGGATCCTCCCGACGATCGTCCAGTGGCACGACGACTCGCCGGTCAGCCGCGAGGTGTTCGGCAACATCCCGGCGCCGTGGAAGGTCGCCTTCTACTCGGCGATCGTCGTCACCTTCGTGTGGATCGGGACCCAGTTCGCCGATCGGTTCCGCAACTGGGAGCGGGGAGCTCCCGACCGCCGGGCGCTGACGCCGAAGAACGCCAAGCGACGCTTCGGCGACTTCCGAGCCGGCGTCTACATGCAGACCCTGCTGCGCGACCCCGCGGCGGGGGTCATGCACAGCCTCATCTACTACTCGTTCATCGTGCTGTTCGCGGTGACGACCGTCCTCGAGATCGACCACCAGATGCCCGAGGACGCCAAGTTCCTGCACGGCGACGTCTACCGCGCCTACGCCGCCGTCGGCGACGGCGCCGGTGTCGTCCTGCTCGCCGGCATCGTGTGGGCGATCGTGCGGCGCTACGTGCAACGGCCCTACCGGATCCGGACGAAGTCCAAGCCCGAGCACGCCGTGATCCTCGGCACGTTCCTCGCGCTGGGCGTGTCGGGCTTCATGGCCGAGGCGTACCGGATCGCCCTCGCCGGCCGGCCCGACTACGAGAAGTTCAGCTTCGTCGGCTACCCGCTGTCGCTGCTCATGGAGGAGACCGGCGACCTCGCCGGCTGGCACCAGGTCTGGTGGATCGCCCACGTGGCCTGCTTCTTGGGGTTCCTGCTGATGCTGCCGGTCACCATGCTCCGCCACATGTTCACGTCGCCGACGAACATGTACCTGCGCGACCGCGAGCGCCCCAAGGGCGCCATGAAGCCGATGCCCAACCTCATGGAGACCGAGCTCGAGAGCTTCGGCGCCTCCACCGTCGAGGACTTCACGTGGAAGCAGCTGCTCGACACCGACAGCTGCACGATGTGCGGCCGGTGCACGTCGGTCTGCCCCGCCCACGCCACCGGCAAGCCGCTCGACCCCCGGGAGATCGTGCTCAAGACCGGCGAGGTCATGGCCCTGACCGGAACACCGCCGGTGTCGCCGCCGATCGGGCTCGACCCGGAGATCACGGTCAGCGCCGACTCGCTCTTCGAGCGGATCACGCCAGAGGAGGTGTGGGCGTGCACGTCCTGCAAGGCCTGCGACGAGATCTGCCCGGTCAACATCGAGATCCTCGACAAGATCCTCGACATGCGGCGCTACCTGTCGCTCATGGAGTCGAACTTCCCCACCGAGCTCGGCACCGCCTACCGGTCGATGGAGAACAGCGGCAACCCGTGGGGCATGAGCCAGGGCGACCGGGGGGCCTGGGCCAGCAAGCTGGAAGGGATCGACATCGTCGACGGCTCGTCGCCGCTCGAGCACGAGTACCTGTACTGGGTCGGCTGCGCCGGGAGCTTCGACGACAAGAACCAGAAGGTCACCCTGGCGATGGCGAAGCTGATGAAGCGAGCCGGCATCGACTTCGCCATCCTCGGGCCGGCCGAGATGTGCACCGGCGACCCCGCCCGCCGGTCGGGCAACGAGTACATCTTCCAGATGCTCGCCATGCAGAACGTCGAGACGTTGAACGGCATGGGCGTGCGCAAGATCGTCACGCAGTGCCCCCACTGCTTCAACACGCTGCTGAACGAGTACCCCCAGCTCGGCGGCGACTACGAGGTCGTGCACCACAGCCAGTTCCTCGACGAGCTCATCGCGTCGGGGCAGCTCGACATGACCGACGCCCGTCTCGAGGAACGGGTCGTGTACCACGACAGCTGCTACCTCGGCCGGCACAACGACGTCTACCTGGCGCCCCGGCGGGTGATCGGTTCGCTCGGTGGCGTCGAGGTCGTCGAGGCGCCGCGGTCGGGGACGAAGGGGATGTGCTGCGGTGCCGGCGGCGCGCGGATGTGGATGGAGGAGTCGATCGGCTCCAAGGTCAACGACGTGCGGGCCAGGGAGCTCGTCGACACGGGCGCCACACGCGTCGCTGTGGCCTGCCCGTTCTGCTACATCATGATCGACGACGGCGTGAAGGCCGCGGGGAAGGAGGACGACGAGGTGCGCGTGGCCGACATCTCGATGCACGTCCTCGAGGCCCTCGAGCGCGTCGACGCCGACGGGCTCGGCCGGGCCCGCGTCATCGGCTCCCCCTTCGCCACCGCCGAGGACTGAGGCTCCCCGTGGCACGCCGGCGGGCGAAGAAGCACGAGGCCACCGCCAAGCCGGTCGGCCCGGCGCGCGTGCTGATCGTCCACGACGAGCCCGACGGCTGCGAGCTGCTCGTGCGCATCCTCACCAAGGCCGGGCACGAGGTCGACCGGTCCCACGACTTCCTGGAGATGACCGACCGGCTGATGACCCCGCGGCCGGCCGAGTGCGTCGTGCTCGACGTGGCCGTCGGCGGCGTCGGCGGCAACCTGAAGCTGCTCGACGCCATCCGCAGCCACCACGACCCGGCCATCTCCGGAACGCGGGTCGTGCTCGTGAGCTCCACCAACTCCAATGCCATCTTCTCCTGGCAGGCCGGGATCGACGAGTTCGTCGCCCGCCCGTTCCACGCCGACACCCTCGTGGCGGCGGTGGCGTCGGCCCTCGGCCGCGAGGACGAGGAGCGGTCTCGCTACCGGCGCGACCAGCTCGAGCGCGGTGCCTTCGACGCGGGGTCGGTGAAGTTCTCCCAGTAGCGGCTGGGCGTGGGGCCCCGCTGGCCCTGGTACTTCGAGCCGAGGGCGCCGGAGCCGTACGGGTGCTCCGCCGGCGTCGTCATCTCCAGGAAGCTGATCTGCCCGATCTTCATGCCCGGGTAGAGCGTGATCGGCAGGTTGGCGACGTTGGAGAGCTCCAGGGTGATGTGACCCGAGAACCCGGCGTCGACGAAGCCGGCGGTGCTGTGGATCAGCAAGCCGAGCCGGCCGAGCGAGCTGTTGTGCGTCGGCACGAAGGCCCGCGTCGCGAGGAAGATCCCGTCGGCCGTCCCGACCTGGATACAACGGACCGGCGTCGACCTGACGACGCGTGCACCGACGACGGCCCTTCCCATCTTGAAGAAGCCACGGTCGGTCGACTTCTGGCGGGCGAGCTTCCTTCGCAAGCGGAACACGGGCCGGTGCGGCGTGAACGTCACGTCGTACTTCGGGCCGCAGTCGCGTCCGTTGAGCATCGCTCGCTTCTCGGCCAGGACGGGCTTGAAGCCGAGCCCAGCGACCAGCTCCATGACCTCGTCGGCGAGCGAGCGCCTCACCGTCGTGAACTCGCAACGGCCCCACTTGTCGCAATAGCCGTCGGTATCCATCAGTCCCTCCAGCAAGGCCAGCCGCTGCTCGGCCGATGCGCGCTGGTACTGGGGCGGGACTCCCTTGTGACCGAGGAGCCCCTCACGCCGGAGGGTGCTGTTCAGCGAGCCATCGGCTCCGAACCGGCCCGTCGCGGCCACCGGCGCCGATGTCGAGGTCCCGTCCCCGAGCCAGGCACCGAGCACGTACGGGTCAATCGGGAGGTCGACCCTGGGAAGCCGCAGCGGCTCGCATTGGGGGATGTTGTGGTTCCACTCACGACCGACGCGAAGGGTCGCTGCGATGGCTCTCGTCGTCAGGATCCGTCCGGGCTTCCTGCCGGCGCGATCCTGCTTGGTGCGGACGAACCACTGGTGATCCGCGTCGGCGACGACCGCGGTCCCGTCGGAGAGCTTCAGCTCGTAGCACAGGCGGTCCGTGAGCACGTCCGAAGCCGCGATCACCGGCGCCGGCAGACCGAGGTGGTCGAAGACCCAGTCGCCGGGCTGGAGCTCGCCCATCGTGGTCCACCCGGAGGGTGTGGGGATCGGGGTCTCCGTCGCCAGCGCCTTGCCTTCGACGCGGGCGACGAGGTCGTCGGGGACACCGATGAGCTCGAGCGTGGAGCCGAGGACGAACTCGCCGGGGTGCAGGACGAAGACGCCGTCCTCCTCGACGTCGACGGCCTGGGTGAGACCGGACAGGTCCTGCTTCACGTCGATGACGGCCATCGTGTGGTTGAGAAACACCCGGAAGAAGCGGTCGAGGTGGACGTCGATCGATGCCGGCTGGATGCAGGATTCGTCGAGCGGCTCGAGCACGATCCGCCCGGCGGCGATCTGCTCGCGGAGGGTGCGGTCGGACAGGACAGCCATGGTCCGGCCGAACCTAGCGGCCGGGTGTGTCCAGCTCGACGGCTCTGCGAGGCCGATCCCCGACACACCGGTCGCCGACGGGCGCCGGCGCTAACATCGACGCTCCGCTCCCCGCGGGTGTAGTTCAGCGGCAGAACATCAGCTTCCCAAGCTGAGAACGCGGGTTCGATTCCCGTCACCCGCTCTCCCCCGGCCTCGGTCACCACCGGGGCCGGTCCGCGCTCCAGGCGCGAGCGATCCGGCGCGGGCGTAGGGTCCGACGTGGCGCCGTTCACAGGCGTCGGAAGGGAAGCGTGATGAGCGTCTACAAGGTCATCGAGATCATCGGGACGAGCTCCCAGTCGTGGGAGGACGCAGCGGCATCCGCCGTCGGCAAGGCGCGCGAGACGCTGCGCGACCTTCGAGTCGCCGAGGTCGTGCGGCAGGATCTCGACGTCGGCGACGACGGCTCGCTCACGTACAGGACGAAGCTGTCCGTGTCCTTCAAGTACGAGGACACTTAGCCGTTCAGCCTCTGGCTCCCGGCGGCTCGCTAGAGGGAGCGAGCCGGCTCGACGACGTCGGTGACCAGCTGGTCGGCCATCGCCAGCATGGTGTCGCGGTCGAAGGCGAGCAGCAGCACCACGAGGCGGTCGACACCGGCCTCGGCGTACGCCGACACCATCGGCGGCGTCACGGGGTTGAAGTAGGGGCACACCGTCAGCGTGATGTCGCGACGGGCGCGGCCTTCGCCCTCGAGCAGGGCGTCGAGCCGGCCGAGCGGCTCGCCCAGCTGGTCGGGCAGGCGGTTGAACGAGTACCAGCCCTGGCCGAAGCGGGCGACCCGCCGTAGGGCGGCGTCGCTCTCGCCGCCGACGTGGATCGGCGGGTGGGGCTGCTGGACGGGCTTCGGGTACATGCGGCACGGCGGCAAGCTCGTAGGTCTCGCCCTTGAACGTCGAGACGTCGTCGCACCACAGCGACCGCATCACCTGGAGGTACTCGTCGGTCCGGAGGCCACGGCGCTCGAACGGCGCGGCGACGGCTTCGAACTCCTCGCGCAGCCAGCCGACGCCGATGCCGAAGTCGACCCGGCCGCCCGACAGCACGTCGAGGTCGACGACCTGCTTCGCCGTGTAGACCGGGTTGCGCTGGGGCACGAGGCAGATGCCGGTGCCGAGGCGGACACGGTCGGTGACCGCCGCCAGGTAGGTCAGCGCCGTCAGCGGCTCGAGCAAGCCGCTCTCCGGGCCGCCCGGGAACCGGCCGCTCTCGGCATAGGGGTACTGCGACTCGTACTCGTCGAACAGCACGACGTGCTCGGCCACCCAGATCGACTCGAAGCCCCGTTCCTCGACGGCCGGGCCGAGCGCCCGGAGGAGCTCGGAGCTCGCGTTGCCGTTGCCGATCGGTACGAACACGCCGACGTCCATCAGCGCACCTTCGCGCGATCCGCGAGGCTGCCCGTCCATGGCCGCCTTCGGAGCAGAGACGACGACCGACGAGGTTCTCGAGGGCATCGACCTGACGGGACGGTGGGCGCTCGTCACGGGGGCATCGGCCGGGCTCGGGCAGGAGACGGCGCGCGCCCTCGCCGCCCACGGGGCATCGCTGATCCTCGGCGTACGCGACCTCGCCAAGGGCGAGGCGGCCGCCGAGCCGGTGCGGGCGGCGGCTTCGGCGTCGGCGGGGTCGGGCGAGGTCGAGCTGCGCCAGGTCGACCTGGCCGACCTCGCCTCCGTCCGCGCCTTCACCGACGGCGTCGCCGCCGACCACGACGAGCTGCACCTCCTGATCGCCAATGCCGGGGTCATGGCCTGCCCGCAGGGGACGACCGCCGACGGTTTCGAGACTCAGTTCGGCACCAACCACCTCGGCCACTTCGTGCTCGTGAACCGGCTCGTGCCGCTGCTGCTCGCCGGCGCGCCGAGCCGGGTGGTCGTGCTGTCGTCGGCCGGGCACCGTTTCAGCGACGTCGACCTCGACGACCCCGGGTTCGAGCGCACGCCGTATGACCCCTGGCGGGCCTACGGGCGAGCCAAGACCGCCAACGTGCAGTTCGCCGTCGGCCTCGACCGGCGACTGCGCGACCGGGGCGTGCGTGCGACGGCCGTCCATCCGGGCGGGATCATGACCGAGCTCGGCCGCCACCTGACCGACGAGACCCTCGCCGCCCTGCAGGCGGCCCGCGGCGACCGCGAGCTGCGCTGGAAGTCGATCCCGGCGGGAGCGGCGACGTCGGTGTGGGCGGGTGCGGTCGCGGCCGCCGACGAGGTCGGCGGGCGCTACGCCGAGGACTGCGGCGTCTCCGATGTCACCGACGACCCCCGCAGCGCGGTCGGGGTGTACGCCTACGCCGTCGACCCCGCCAAGGCCGAGGCCCTCTGGACCCGGTCTGAGGAGCTCGTCGGCGAGACCTTCGATCTGCCGTAGCTCTTCGCTGGTCGCTCGTCGTTCTACCGGTGTCATCCTTATCGGCCGGCGAGGCCGGCCGAGACACTGCACTGTGCCGTCTGGAGGGTTCGCCTGACGGCTCACCCTCAGATCGGACCTTGACGCGCCCGGTCGGGGCCGGGGAGCGTGCAGAGCATGACGCCAGTCATCGAAGGTCTCTCACAGCACCGGGTCACCAAGGGCGACGTTCGAGGCGGCAGGCTGACCCGTGGCGCCGTCGATCACCGACCTCTCGCAGCACCGGATCCACGGGGGCGAGACCCACTTCGTGTTCGTCCACGGGACCGGTCTCGAGCACGTCACCGCCGCGCAGGTCGGCGACACGGCGGTCGACCACCGCGTCGACGGGACGGGCGACGACGCGACGGTCACCCTGACGATCCCCGACGACTTCCCGCCTGGGAACCACTGGGTCGTCGTCGCCGCCGGCAACGAACGCAGCGACTGCGTCGACGGGTCGCAGGCCCTGGAGGTGCTCGCGCCCGGTGGGGGCGACGACGACCACCTCGTGCCGGAGCTCACCGGCATCGTGCCCGAGGAGATCGTCCTCGGTGAAGACGCCGACTACTGGCTCATCGGGTCCGGGCTGACGTCGGTGATCGCGGTGATGTCCGGCAACGACGCCTTTCGCTTCGAGGGCTACGACGACAGCCGCCTGCGCGTCAGCATCGGGGCGGCGTTCCACGCCGACCCTGGGGCCGAGGTCGTGTTCGAGGTGCACGGCGCGCACGGGCAGCCCGCCACGCTGTCGGTCCCCACCCGGGGCCGGCCGGCGGAGACCGAACCGGGGCTGCTCGTCCTGTCGGTGGAGCCCGATGTGCTCGGACCCGACGGCGGCGCCATCACGGTGCGGGGCGGCTACTTCAAGTACGACACCGAGGTGTTCCTCGGACCCGTCGAATGCACCGACGTCGACGTGGTCGACGAGGGGATCCTCCGAGCGACCGCGCCGTCGCTCGCCGAGCACGTCGGCGAGGCGCTCACGGTCCTCATCCGCTCACAGGCTCACAACGAGGGCGCGTTCGCGACGAACGACCCCGTCACGGTGACCGTCGCGCCCGAGTGACCGGCGGCACCGTGGCACGCTGCCCGGCGTGACCCTCTTCGCCGATGTCGCCGCCGCGTCGGCCGCTGCATCCGCCACGCGGTCGCGCAAGGCCAAGGTGAGTGCCTTCGCCGCGCTCCTGGGCGCCCTCGAGCCCGACGAGGTGGAGCCGGTCGTGGCGTGGCTCTCGGGGGAGACGCGGCAGGGCCGGCTCGGCGTCGGCTGGGCGACCGTCGCCGGCCTCATCGATGCCGTCGTGCACGACGGCCCGGCGTCGCTCACCGTCGGCGACGTCGAGGCCGGCTTCGCCACGTTGGCGACGACGAGCGGTCCCGGTTCGGTGGCGGCCCGCGATGCCGTGCTGCGCGAACTGCTCGGCCGGGCCACGGCGATCGAGGCCGACCTGCTGCGCCGGTTGCTGACCGGCGAGCTGCGCCAGGGCGCGCTGGAGTCACTCGTCGGCGAGGCGGTGGCCGCGGCCGCCGGCCTGCCCGCTGCGGAGGTGCGGCGGGCGGCGATGCTCGCCGGGTCGCTGCCGGTCGTGGCCCGCGCCGCCCTCGGTGGCATCGACCTCGGCGGCTTCGGCCTGACGGTCGGCCGCCCGGTGCAGCCGATGCTGGCGGCGTCGGCACCCACGGTCGCCGACGCGCTGGAGCTGACCGGCGAGGCGTCGGTCGAGTGGAAGCTCGACGGCGCCCGCATCCAGGCCCACCGCCGCGACGACGAGGTGCGGCTCTTCACCCGCAACCTCAACGAGGTGACCGAGCGGCTGCCGAGGATCGTGGCCCTGGTGCGGTCGTTCCCGGCGACGACGCTCGTGCTCGACGGCGAGGCCGTGGGCTGGGCAGAAGACGAGTCGCCGGAGCTGTTCCAGGACGCCATGAGCCGGTTCTCGCGGCAGTCCGGCGATGCCGGCGGGGCCCTCGGCGCCCGCTTCTTCGACGTGCTCCACCACGACGGCGTCGACCTGCTCGACCGTCCGCTCGCGGAGCGGCAGTCGGTGCTCGACGCCGTGTGCGGTCCGGCGGCCATCCCGCGCGTCGTGACCGCCGACGCCGAGGTGGCGGCCGCGTTCGCCGACGACGCCCTCGCGCGCGGCCACGAGGGCGTGATGGTCAAGGCCCTGACGTCGACCTACGACGCCGGGCGCCGCGGCGGGTCGTGGCGCAAGGTCAAGCCGGTGCGCACGCTCGACCTCGTCGTGCTCGGCGTCGAGTGGGGCAGCGGCCGGCGGCAGGGCTGGCTGTCGAACCTGCATCTCGGCGCCCGTGCCGTCGACGTCGACGACGGGTTCGTGATGGTCGGCAAGACGTTCAAGGGGCTCACCGACGAGCTGCTGGCGTGGCAGACCGAGCGCCCTCCTCGCGCTCGAGGACCACCGCGAGGGCCACGTCGTCTTCGTCCGGCCCGAGCTCGTCGTGGAGATCGCCCTCGACGGGGTGCAGCGCTCGACCCGCTACCCCGGCGGTGTCGCCCTCCGCTTCGCCCGCGTGAAGCGGTACCGGGACGACAAGTCCCCCGCCGACGCCGACACGATCGAGTCCGTCCAGGCGCTCCTCCCGGGCTGAGCCCCGTGTTCGTTGGAACGCCGGGGTCAATCCTCCTTGCCGGTGAGCTTGAGCTTGCGGACCCGCCAGGAGGCCAGCGCCAGGGCGGCGACGGTGATGATCGCCAGGCGGACCACCGCGCCCCAGCCCTGGGGGAGGCCGTCGCGCAGGAGCTCGTCGGCGTCGGGCCCGAGCTCGCCGTAGATCTGACGGGCCTCCCACTGCGGCGAGAGCTGGGCGATCCCGCTGAGCGCGGCACCGAGGAGCCGCTCGCCGAGCAGCACGATGCCGAGGGACCACAGCGCTGCCCGCCGCACCGTCGCGCCGATGAACACGAACAGCGCGATGTACGCGGCCGCGCCGGCGACGGTGGCGACCGTCATGGCGCCGACCGCCTCGGGCACGCCGGCGACGATGGCGGCCAGGGCGTTCGCCGGCACGAGCACCGCGCAGGCCAGGAGCCAGCCCGACAGCCACCGCGCCAGCACGATCTGCGAGAAGGGCACCGGCGACAGCCACGTCAGGCTGAAGGTCCCCGAGCGCACCTCGGCCCCGAGGACGGCGTCGCCGACGACCAGGCAGGCGAGGGGTAGGACGAGCGCGAACAGAGCCTCACCGGCGATCGGCGCGAACCGCTCGCCGGCAGTGGGCTCGTCGGCGACGTGGGCGAGGAGCCCGAACAGGACGGCGGCCGCCGCCGGGAGCAGCAGGAGCAGCCAGCGCTTCGGCGGCACGCAGACCCGCAGCCCGTAGCCCACCATCGCGGGAAACGCGCTCATCCGACGCCCGCCTTCGGCGGTCGCCCGATGAGCGGGCCACGGCTTCGCCGTGGCGTGTCCGGGCCCATGGTTCGCTCGCTGCGCTCGCTCACCGGAGCAGCTCCCGGAAGGTCGACTCGAGGGAGTCGTCGAGCGGTCGGACCTCGAGCAGGCGGACGCCGGCGCGGCGGGCGACCCCCGGGAGCGCCCTGGCCATCTCGAGCGACCGCGTCGAGGAGACGACCAGCCCGTCACCGTCGAAGGCGACGGCGGCGACGACATCGACCCCGACGAGCGCGGCGCCCAGGACCCGCGGCGAGTCGGACCGCACGAGCACCCGCCGGGCACGGTCGCCCATGGCGTTGCGGATGGCGCGGTGGTCGCCGGCGGCCGCCAAGCGCCCGCTGACGAGCACGACCTGGCGCCGCGCCAGCCGCTCCACCTCGTGGAGGACGTGCGAGCTCACGATCACGGTGCGGCCCTCGTCGCCGAGGCGGCGGAAGAGGTCGATCAGGTGCACGCGCTGCACGGGGTCGGCGCCGTTGAGGGGCTCGTCGAGCACGAGCACCGAGGGTCCGCTGACGAGCGCGCCGGCGATGCGGGCGCGCTGGCGCATGCCCTTGCTGAACGCGCCCAGCCGGCGGTCGGCGACGTCGAGCAGCTCGACGGTGGCCAGGCACTGGTCGGGTACGGCACGGTCGGTCACCCCGTGCAGGGCGGCCAGGTAGCGCACGAGCTGCCGGGCGGTGAGCGTGGGCGGCGCCGTGTCCTCCTCCGGGATGAGGGCGACGGCCCGATGGGTGGCCCGGTCGACGCGCGGATCACGGCCGACGACGCGGACGGCCCCGAGGTTCGGCGGGAGGAGCCCGCAGACGGCGCGCATCAGCGTCGTCTTGCCGGCCCCGTTCGGCCCCAGCAGGCCCGTCACGCCAGGACCGAAGGAGCACGACACCTCCGAGAGCGCCACCTTCGCCCCGAACCAGACCGAGACGTCGCGCACCTCGACCGTCGGCGCCTCGACGAAGGCGGGATCCAAAGGCGCGGCCAGCACCTCGGTCACAGCGAGACCTGGCGGTAGCGGCGAAGCAGGTAGAGGAGGCAGGCGGCGACGACGACGACCTCGACGGCGATGGCGACGGCCGCCGACCCGTCGATCCCCTCGAGCGGGGAGTCCTCGCCGGGATGCCCGAGGAAGATGAGGTCGCGGATGAACAAGGGCTGGTCGATGACGCTGATGACGGCCCACATCGACGTCCCCTCGTTCGACACCTCGGTGAGCACGCCGGCGACGACGAGCGTGACGAACACGACCGCGAGGATCGCCACACCACCCACGACGCGGCGCGACGTCGTCGCTGCGAGCGCGACGCCGATGGCGGCGAAGTGGAGCGAGAGGATCGCCACGGCGAGCGGCACCTGCCAGAGCACCTCGGCGTTGTCGCGGAGGTAGTCGAGGGCGCCGTCGGACGTCACGAGCATCTGGCCGACGAACAGCACGACGTGCGGGATGAACGAGAACCCGAAGACGATGCTGAAGATGGCACCGAGCTTGACGAGCGCGTAGTCGTTGCCGTCGAGCGGTCGGGCGAAGATGAGCGGCAAGACGCGGTTGCGGCGGTCGGGGCACATGACGTCGGGCGCGGTGAGGGCGACGAAGAGCAGCAGCGTCGTCGACACCCCGACGTACTCGCGGTAGGTGATGAACTCGAAGCCCTCGAGCGGCGAGTTCCTGGTGAGGTAGCCGACGCCCACGTTGACGATCGCCGGGATCGTGGCGATGGCGAGCAGCGACCACGGGAACACCTTCTGGCGCCACGGCCGCCGCAGCCCGAGCGCTCGGCGGACCGACACGCGCCACAGCGCCCAGCGCGACGCGCCACGACCGCCGCGCTCGCCGTCGTAGGGGCGGTACCCGCGGTCGTAGACGGCGCCGTGCGAGCTCGGTCATGCGCGGGCCCCGTCGCCGACGAACAGCTCGTCGAGGGAGTGCCGGCGCCCGGTCATGGCGTGCAGCGCCAGCCCGAGGTCATCGGCGGTGTCGCGGATGGCGTCGAGCGCCTCCGGCACGTCGGACGCGACATCGGCGGTGGCGTCGTCGATGGCGACGGCGGTGATGCCGCGGGCCGACAGCCTGGCGACGAGCTCGTCGGCCCGGCCGTCGACCTCGACCCGCACCGAACCCGTGCGTGACAGCAGGACGTCGGTCGGGCCCGCGTGCAGGAGCTTGCCGCCGTCGATCAACACGACCTCGTCGCACACACGCTGCACGTCGTCGAGCAGGTGGGTGGCGACGATCACGGATATCCCGAACCCGGCCAGCCGGCCGACGAGGGCGAGCATCTCCTCGCGGCCGAGCGGGTCGAGGCCGGCCGTCGGCTCGTCGAGCAGGAGCAGCTGCGGATCGGCGACGAGCGCCTGGGCCAGCTTGGTCCGTTGCCGCATCCCGGTGGAGAACCCTCCGGTGGGGCGGAACCGGGCCTCGTCCAGGCCGACGAGGTCGAGGACCTCCGACGCCCGCTGGCGAGCCGAGCGCGGCGGCAGTCCGGCCAGCTCGGCGAACGTGGCGACGACGTCGGCCGCCGTCTGGTCGGGCGGGAGGCAGTCGTGCTCCGGCATGAACCCGAGCTGGCGACGGACGCCGACGGGGTCCTCGGCCACCGGGATGCCGACGACCTCGATCGAACCGGCCGTCGGGCGCAGCAGGCCGAGGGCGAGGCGGAACAGCGTCGTCTTGCCGGCGCCGTTCGCGCCGACGAGCCCGATGGAGCCGCGGGGCACGGTGACGGTCAGCCCATCCAGCGCGGTGGTCCCACCCGGGTAACGGAGGGTCAGGCCGTCGGTGCGGAGGAGAGGGGCGGCGGCGTCCACGGGCTTCGCAGTCTGCCAGCGCCCTGCCGGCGTGGGTATCAGGGATGACCCTGACCGGCCCCGATCAGCTCGTCGCCTCGATGACACGGATGACGGCGTTGATCAGCGCCAGGTGCGTGAAGGCCTGGGGGAAGTTGCCGAGGTGCCGCCCGCTCCGGGGGTCGATCTCCTCGGCGTACAGGCCGAGCGGGCTGGCGAAGGAGAGCAGCTTGTCGCACAACCCGTGCGCCCAGTTGACCTCGCCGATCTCGACGAGGGCGGAGACCAACCAGAACGAACAGATCGTGAAGCTGCCCTCCTCGCCCGAGAGCCCGTCGTCGGTCTCCTTGACGCGGTAGCGCAACACGAGGCCGTCCTCGCAGAGCTCGTCGGCGATGGCGAGGACCGTCGCCCTGACCCGCGGGTCGTCCGGAGGGAGGAAACCGACGAGGGGCACGAGGAGCGCCGAGGCGTCGAGGCGCCTTGGTGTCGTAGTGCTGGGTGAAGACGCCACGCTCGTCGACGCCGTGGGCGAGGACGTCGGCCTTGATCTCGTCGGCCGCCGCCTGCCACACCGCGGCCAGGTCGAGCTCGTCGCGGATGCGGGCGAGCCGGGCGCCGCGGTCGGCGGCGACCCAGCACATGACCTTGGAGGAGGTGAAGTGCTTCGGTTCGCCCCGCACCTCCCACAGGCCGCGGTCGGGCTCGCGCCAGTGGTCGAGCGCCGCCTCGACCTGCCGGCAGAGGATCGGCCACATGCGGTCGTCGAGGTGATCGCGGGTCTTCGTGTGGATGAGGACCGAGTCGAGGAAGGCACCCCATACGTCGTGCTGCTTCTGCTCGGCCGCCCCGTTCCCGATGCGCACCGGCCGGGCGCCGCCGTACCCGGAGAGGTGCTCGAGGATGCGCTCCTCGAGGTCGCGCTCGCCGCCGACGCCGTACATGACCTGGAGCTCCTCGTCGCGCTCTGCGACGTCGGCCACGAACCAGAAGAAGTCGTTGGCCTCCCAGTCGAAGCCGAGCGTGTACAGCGCCCACAGCGCGAACGTCGTGTCGCGGATCCACGTGTAGCGGTAGTCCCAATTGCGTTCGCCGCCGGGCGTCTCCGGGAGCGACGTCGTCGCCGCCGCCACGAGGGCACCCGTGGGGGCGAACGTGAGGCCCTTCAACGTGAGGGCGCTGCGCTCGAGGTGGCGGCGCCACCCGTGGTCGGGGAAGTTGCCGCGGGCGAGCCAGTGCTGCCAGTGGTGTGCCGTCCAGACGAGGCGTCCGTAGGCCTCGTCGTAGGTGTACGGCGGATCGTGCTGACTCCACGAGAGGGCGACGTAGCGCAGGTCGCCCTGCTTCAGCAGCGTGCGGGCGATGGCTCTGGGCCCCTCGAAGCCGATGCGCATGTCGGTCGTCAGGCGCAGCTGGAGGTCGATCCCCGGCGCCGTCGCCCGCCCCTCGTGGTACCCGCGGTCGGTGTAGGACCAGTGCGCCGCCCGGCGGCCGTAGTCGAACTGCGGCTCGCACTGCATGGACACCTGGACCTCGCCGTTGACGCACCGGATCATGCGGAGGAGGACATGCTCGGCGTCGTAGTCCGTCGGCGCCCGCCGGTGGGTGCCGGACAGCTCGTCCTCGTGGTGCCACGGCCCCATCAGCAGGACGTCGCGGACGATGATCCAGCCGGTCGAGGTGCCCCAGCTGGTCTCGAGGATGTTCGTGCCGGGCAGGTAGCGACGGTCGGTCGGTACGAGCATGTCGTCGGGGCCGAGGCGGAACCCGCCGGCATCGCGGTCGAGGATCGCCCCGAACACGCTCGGGGAGTCGATGCGGGGCAGGCACAGCCACTCGACGTTGCCGCTCGGCGCGACGAGGGCGGTCGTCTCGCAGTCGGAGAGGAACCCGTAGTCGGCGATCGACGGGAACGCCGCTTGGCCGAGCAGATCCGTCGTCGCCGGGCGCACCGTCATCGGCACAATGGTTGCACCCTCAACGGGTGTGCTCCAGGGGTGCGATCCTGGGCCCGATGGCAGCAGAAGCCGACCCGGCGGTGACGTACGCGTCGTACCTCGCTCTCCCCGAGCTCCTCGGTGCCCAACGGCCGCGCTCGGACGAGCACGACGAGATGCTGTTCATCGTCGTGCACCAGGTCTACGAGCTCTGGTTCAAGCAGCTGCTCCACGAGCTCGGCTACCTCCAAGCGCGGCTCGAGGCCGGCGACACCGCCCACGTGCTGTCGACGTCCCGCCGCATCCTGACGATCCTCAAGACGGTCGTCGCCCAGATCGACGTGCTCGAGACGATGACGCCGAGGCAGTTCACGTCGTTCCGCGATCGGTTGGCGGCATCGAGCGGCTTCCAGTCGGTGCAGTTCCGCGCCCTCGAGACCGTGCTCGGCCGGCGCGACGAGCGGAGCACGGCCGACGCGGCGGAGCGGGCGTCGGTGTTCGACTCGTTGCTGGCCTACCTGACGACACAGGGCTACGACGTGCCGGCGGACGCGCTGCAGCGCGACGTGCGCGAGCCCTGGACGCCGTCGGCGGACGTGCAGGCGGTGCTGCTCGAGGTGTACCGCGACGACGGCGAGCCGGCCCAGGTGTGCGAGCGTCTCGTCGACCTCGACGAGGGCATGCAGGAATGGCGTTACCGCCACGTGAAGATGGTCGAGCGCACGATCGGCGACAAGCCGGGCACGGGCGGGTCGCCGGGCGCCGCCTACCTCCGGACGACCCTGCTGCGCCCGGTGTTCCCCGACCTGTGGGCCATCCGGAGCGCGCTGTGACGTCCGACGCGGCACCGCCGAACCTGCTCGCCGCCCACTACCGGCGCTTCGGCGTCGCCGATCGCCTGCTGCTGACCGGACACTCCCACCAGGCGTGGCCCGACGTCGCCCTCGACGGCATGGTGGAGGCGTTCGAGGACGCCGCCCGCCACGTCGACGAGAAGTGGGAGCGCGCCTTCGCCAAGGCCGACCGGGTGCGCGACGGCGTACGGGCGCCTGTTGGAGGATCCGGGCGCGGAGGTGGCGCTCGGCGCCAACACCCACGACCTCCTCGTGAAGCTGCTCTCGGCCATCGAGCTGCGCGGCCGGCCGCGGATCGTGACGACCGACGGCGAGTTCCACTCGGCGCGACGTCAGCTCGCCCGCCTCGCCGAGGAAGGCGTTGAGGTCGTCGCCGTGCCCGCCCGGCCGGTCGAGACCCTCACCGAGCGCCTCTCGGCGAACGTGGTGGGGGCGACGGCGTGCGTGCTCGTCTCGGCCGTCCTCTTCGAGGACGCCCGCATCGTCCCGCACCTCGACGTCGTCGCCGACACGTGCCGGCGCCGCAACGTCGAGCTCGTCGTCGACGCCTACCACGCCGTCGGCGCCATGCCGTTCCCGCTCGCCACCCACGGGCTGGGCGACGCCTGGATCGTCGGCGCCGGCTACAAGTACCTGCAGTGGGGCGAGGGCAACGCCTACCTCCGCCTGCCGCCGCACGCCCACCACCTCCGCCCGGCCGTCACCGGTTGGTTCGCCGAGTTCGCCGACCTGTCGGGCTCGCCGGGCGGGCGCGACGTCCAGTACCCCGCGCGGCGCGGCGGCCTTCGCCACCGCCACCTACGACACGACGAGCAACTACCGGGCGGCCCGGGTCCTCGACTTCTTCGCCGCCCAGGGGCTCACAGCGGAGCGGCTCCGGGTGACCTACCGGCGCCAGGTCGACCTGCTGGCGCGACTGGTCGACGAGCTCGCGCTCCCCGACGACGTCCTCACCCGCGATCGGGAGACGCCGCTCGACCGGTTCGGCTCGTTCCTGGCGGTGACGTCGCCGCACGCCGAGCGAGCTGCAACGCGAGCTGGCCGCCCGCGGCGTCATGACCGACAGCCGCGGCGACGACGCTCCGGCTCGGTCCCGCGCCCTACCTCACCGACACCCAGATCGAGTCCGCCATCGCCGTTCTGGCGGCAGTCGTGGACCTGAGCGGTCGATAGCTGCCGCCGGAACGAGCGGGCGGCGGATCTAGAGGAGTTGAAGGCGTTGGGCTTCCTCACCGCGGCGGCCGGGCTCGAGGTCGAAGTCGACCCTCTGGCCGGGCTCGAGACCGCGGAGGCCCGAGGCCTCGACCGCGGACACGTGCACGAAGAGGTCGGTGCTGCCCTCGCGCTCGATGAACCCGAAGCCGCGTTTGGCATCGAAGAACTTCACCGTCCCGGTGGGCCGGGTCGACACACGGTGCGTGCGGCGCGGCGCTCGCTTGGGACCGTCGAGCCGCGGTGCGGGCACGACGGCAGCGCTCGATCCGAGGGCCCGTTGGAGCGCCTTGACGTCCTTGGCCTTCTCGGGGGTCACGAGCGTCACGACGACGCCGTCGGCGCCGGCGCGGCCGGTGCGCCCCGAGCGGTGCACGTAGTCCTTGTGGTCGGCGGGCGGGTCGAAGTGGACGACGCAGGCGACGTCGGTGACGTGGATGCCGCGGGCGGCGACGTCGGTGGCGACGAGGGCCGTGGCCCGGCCGGCGGCGAAGGCGGCGATGGCCTTGTCGCGCTGGGCCTGCGTGCGGTTGCCGTGGAGGGCGACCGCGATGATGCCGGCGGCCTTGAGCTGCCTGGCGACCCGGTCGGCGCCGTGGCGCGTGCGGCAGAACACGATCGAACGACCCTGGGCCGCCACGATGGACGCGGTGAGGGCCAGCCGCTTGTCCTGGTGCACGGTCCAGAAGTGATGGTCGACGTCACCGGCGTCGTCGGCGTCCGACGACGTCGTGGCGCGACCGGGTTCCGCTGGTAGCGCTTCACGACGGCGTCGACCTCGCCGTCGAGCGTCGCCGAGAACAGCAGCGTCTGGCGGTCGTCGGGCGCCAGGTCGAGCAGGCGCTTCACGGCCGGGAGGAAGCCCATGTCGGCCATGCGGTCGGCCTCGTCGAGGACAGCCACACGGACGTCACCGAGCTCGATGGCGCCGCTCGCCGACGAGGTCCTCGAGGCGACCGGGGCAGGCGACGACGACGTCGACGCCCTTGTTGAGCGGCCGGCGCTGCTGCTCGTAGCCGGTGCCGCCGTAGATGGCGAGCACCGTGCCGCCCGCGACGCGGAGCGAGCATGGGCCAGCTCGTCGGCCACCTGGGCCGCCAGCTCGCGGGTGGGGACGAGCACGAGGGCCCAGGGACGGCGCGGGGCGGCGACCTCGCGCCGGGCGGCGATGGCGAGGCCGAAGGCGAGGGTCTTGCCGGAGCCGGTCGGGGCCCGGCCGCAGACGTCGCGCCCGGCGAGGGCGTCGGGCAGCGCGGCGGCCTGGATGGGGAACGGCGCGTCGATGCCGCGGGACGGCGAGGTGGGAGGCGAGCGCGGCGGGGACGCCGAGCTCCGCGAAGGAGGAAGACATGGAGGTTGTGCGACTTTCGTTTCGAGGGAGGAAGCCGACTCGAAACGAACGCTCGAACCTGCCTCGTCAGGCGACGGTGGCCGCCGGACCCGCAGAGTGTACATGGCGCAGGATGCGCTCCCCAGTCCGCACGCGGTCCGGCACGACAGGAATCCATGTGAGCGAGCGCCACGATGGCGCGGAGCGAACCGGACTACACGTCGGAAAGCACGTTGAGGCGGTCGACGGCCTCGAGGTACTCCTCGACGAGGCGCTGGATCACGGCCGACGGTCTTCTCGACCCGGTCGAGCTGGCCGACGACCTGGCCGACCGGGTTGAACATCACCGACGAGGGCCTTGTCGGCGTAGCGGTGGCTGCGGGCCACGCAGTCGCCCGAGACCATGTACTGCAGGGGCATCGGCAGCGGCTCGGGGGCGTCGGGGGCCTCCCACGCCTCGGTCCACTCGGTGCGGATCATGCGGCACGGCTTGCCGGTGAAGCTCCGGCTGCGGACGGTGTCGCGTGACGTGGCGTCGAGCAGCTGCTGCTTCTGGGCCGGCGGGAGGTCGGCCTCCTCGACGGTCAGCCACAGCGAGCCCGCCCACACGCCCTGGGCGCCCATGGCCAGCGCCGCGGCGATCTGCTCGCCCGAGCCGATGCCGCCGGCGGCGAGCATCGGCGTGGGCGCGATGGCCTTGGCGATCTGCGGCCACAGCACGATCGAGCCGACCTCGCCGGTGTGGCCGCCGCCCTCGCCGCCCTGGCCGATGACGATGTCGACGCCGGCCTCCTTGTGCTTCAGGGCCTGGTACGGCGACCCGCACAGCGCCGCCACCTTGAGCCCGGCGTCGTGGATGTGCTCGATCACGTCGGCCGGCGGCGTGCCGAGCGCGTTGGCGATGAGGCGGACCTTGGGGTGGGCGAGCGCCACCTCGATCTGGGGCATGGCGGTGGCCGCCGTCCACCCGAGGAGCTTCATCTCGTTGCTCTCCTCGGCGGGCAGCTCGGGCACGCCGCGGTCGGCGAGGAGCTTGCGGGCGAAGTCGAGGTGGCCTTGCGGCACCATCTCCCGCAGCGACTGGCGAGGTGCTCGGGGTCCATGTCGCCCATGCCCTCGTACTTGCCGGGGATGACGATGTCGACGCCGTAGGGCTTGTCGCCGACGTGCTCGTCGATCCAGGCGAGCTCGATCTCGAGCTGCTCGGGGCGTGAAGCCGACGGCGCCGAGCACGCCGAAGCCGCCGGCCTTGGACACGGCGGCGACGACGTCGCGGCAGTGGGTGAAGGCGAAGATCGGGAACTCGATGCCGAGCTCGTCGCAGATCGGTGTGCGCATGGTGGCGGCCTTCCTCTAGTTCTTCCAGGTCACGGGCATGTGCTTGATGCCGTTGATGAAGTCGGATCGGAGCCGGCGGGGCTCGGCGGCGAGCTCGATGTCGGGCAGGCGCTCGACGACCTGGCGCATCAGCGCCCCGATCTCGGCCCGGGCGAGGCTGGCGCCGAGGCAGTAGTGCACGCCGCCGCCGCCGAAGGTCACGTGGTCGTTGGGGCGGCGCCCGGGGTCGAAGCGGTACGGGTCGGCGAAGACTTCCTCGTCGCGGTTGGCCGACAGGTAGTACATGACGACCTTGTCACCCTCGGCGATCGGCACGCCGCGGACCTCGGTGTCGACGGTCGCCGTGCGCCGGAAGTTGTGGATCGAGGTCCCCCACCGCAGCATCTCGTCGGGCGCGGTCTCCCAGAGCGAGGGGTCGTCGCGGAGGCGTTGCGCCTCGTCGGGGTGGTCGATGACGGCGCACAGCGCGTGGTTGATCAGGTTGCGGGTCGTCTCGTTGCCGGCGACGACGAGGGTGACGAAGAAGAGGTTGAGCTCGTCGGGCGTGAGGGTCTCGCCGTCGACCTCGGCGTGCACGAGCGCCGTCATGATGTCGTCGCGGGGGTTTCCCTGCGGTCGGCGGCGACGGCGTCGCAGTAGGTGAAGATCTCGAAGGCGGCGGCCATGCCGTCGTCGGGGCTGGCCTGGTACTCGGGATCGTCGAAGCCCACCATGCGGTTCGACAGCTCGAACATGCGCGGCCAGTCCTGCTCCGGGAGGCCGATCATCTCGCAGATCATCTCGAGGGGCAGGAGGGCGGCGATCTCCTCGACGAAGTCGCACTCACCCCGGTCGACGACGTCGCCGACGATGCGGGCCGCCCGCCGGTCGATCGAGTCGAGCAGCGCCTGGATGGCCCGGGGCGTGAAGCCGCGGTTGACGAGCCGGCGGTAGCGGTGGTGCTTCGGCGGGTCCATGTTGAGGATCGACAGGCGCATGGCGGCGAGTTGGGCGTCGGTCTGGGTGTCGATGAACGTCCCGCCGAGCTCGGAGCTGAACGTGACCGAGTCGTGGCTGATCGCCTTGACGTCGGCGTGCTTCGAGATCACCCAGAACCCCGGCCCGTCAGCCTCCTCGTGCCAGGCGACGGGCGCCTCCCGCCGGAGGCGGTCGAACTGGTCGTAGGGCACACCCTGCTCCCACGTCGCCGCCAGCAGGTCGAGCCCGTCGATCGTGGGCCGATCGTTCGCTCGCCCTGCGGGCTCGCTCATCCGGTCGCCACTCCCTCGTGCATGCCCGTCACGGCGGCCTTCAGCGCGGCCAGCGCGACCCGTTCGTCGACCGCGCTGCCGTCGATCCGCCGCATCATCTCCAGGCCGAGCAGCAGCCCGATCACCGTCGCGCCGGTGCCTGGTGCCGGGCGCCCGCCCAGCCACTCGGTCGCGGCCAGCTCCACGCCGGCGAAGGCGGCCTGGTAGCGACGGGCCAGGTGCTCGCGGGCCTCGGGGTGGCGGGCGGCCCACGACCACAGCTCGTGCTCGAGGGCGATCCACCGACCATCGCCCGAGGGCGGCTCGGCCACGTTGCGCCACAGCGCCGACAACCGCTCGTCGAGCGTCGTGGCCGTGGCCAGCTCGGCGCCGATCACGGCGGCGACGTCGTCGACCCACCCCTCGAGGAGGGCGAACAGCAACCCCTCCTTGCCCCCGAAGTGGTCGTAGATGGCGCCCGACGTCCGATCGGCCAGCTCGGCGATGGCGTCGATCGACGCGCCCTCGACGCCGCGCTCGGCGAACAGCTCGGCGGCGGCGTCGAGGAGGCGGCGTCGGGTGTCGGCGCGCCGCTGCTCCTGGGTGGCCACCGCAGTTTTCTAACGCATCCAATGTAAAGAACGCAACCGATGTACAGGCCGGCGTGCAACGATCGACGACGTGGCTGACCCAGGTTGGGGGTTCGTGGGCCGACGGCGGGAGCTGGCCGCCATCGCCGACGCCCTCGCCACGCCCGGCATCGAGGGCGTCGTCCTCGTGGGTCCCCGCGGCGTGGGCAAGACGCGCCTCGCCACGGAGTGCCTCCGTCTCGGCGAGGCCGGTGGCGACCCGACCGCGCGCGTGTCGGCGACCCGGTCGGCCGCCGACGTCCCGCTCGGCGCCTTCGCCCCCATTCTTCCGGAGCTGGGGGCGCCCTCGGTCGACCTCCTCGGGGCCGCCCGCCATGCTCTGCGGGCACGGGCCGGCGACCGCCGCCTCCTCCTTCTCGTCGACGACGCCCATCTGCTCGACGACGTCTCGGCGACGCTCCTGCTGCACCTCGCCGAGGACCCGGCCGTCTTCGTCGTGGCGACGGTCCGCCGGGGCGAGGACACCCCCGACGCAGTCACGACGCTCTGGCGCAACGGGCTGGCGCGTCGCATCGAGGTGACCGAGCTGCCCGACGACGACATGGACGAGCTGGCGGCGTTGATCCTCGCCGGGGTGGGCGGTGCCACGGAACCGGGCGACGACGGCCGTTCCGACGTCGCCGATGTCGACGACATCACCGCGGCCCGGCTCCGGTCCCTCGCCGACGGGAACCCGCTCGCGCTCCGTGAGCTGCTGCTCGGCGCGGTCGAGTCTGGTGACGTGACGCTCGACGACGGCGTGTGGCGGGCTCCTGGCGAGCTGACCGTCCCGCGACGCCTGTCCGAGCTCGTGTCCGAGCGCATGGGCACGTTGGAGCCCGGGCCGCGCCTCGCGTTGGAGCTCGTCGCCCTCGGCGAGCCGCTCGGCGTCGACCTGCTCGACCGGATGGTCTCGGCGGCCGACGTGGAGGTCCTCGAGCAGCGCAAGCTCGTCGACGTCCGCTCCGACCGGCGCCGGCTGGAGGTGTGGCTCGCCCACCCGTTGCACGGCGAGGTCGTGCGGGCGGAGCTGCCACGGATCCGCCGGCGACGGGTGCTGCGCATGCTCGCCGACGGGCTGGCGGCCACCGGCGGCCACCGCGCCGGTGACGTCCTGCGGCTGGCGCTGTGGCGGCTCGAGCTGGGCGACGGCGACGACCCCGGGCTGCTCCTCGACGCGGCGCGGCAGGCCTACGTCGCCCTCGACGAGCGGCGCGCCGCGGCACTCGCCGAGGCGGCCTGGGAGGCCGACCGCTCGGTCGCGGCCGGGCACCTGCTCGGCCACCTGCGCTGCCACCTGGCCCAGCACGACGCCGCCGAGGCCGTCCTCGCCGAGGTGAGCCGGCTCGAGCTCGACGACCGCCACCGCGTGCTGGTGGCGATGGCGCGCAGCGAGAACCTGTTCCGCATCGACCGCTACGACGAGGCCGTCGCGGTGGTGACCGCGGCCGAGGCGGACGTGCACGATGCCGACTGGCGCGCCGAGCTCGTCGGCCACCGGGCCACCCTCGTGATGCTGCACGGGGAGGTCGGCGAGGCCCGGGCCGTCGTGGCTCCGCTCCTCGCCAGCCCCTCCGTGCGCACCTTCGTCGAGGCGGCGATCGCCGGAGCCGTGACCGCCGCCTTCGACGGCCGGCCGCTCGAGGGACTGGAGCTGGCCCGCAAGGCCTTCGCCTCGCACCTCGGCGTGTGGGAGCAGGACCTGTTCCAGTCCGACCCGAGCGTGCACGTGTTCTCCGAGCTGCTGGCACTCACGCAGGCCGGGCTGCTCGAGGAGGCCGAGAAGCTGGCGGCCGCGATGCACGCGATGGCGCTGCAGTCCCAGCGCGGTCCTGCCATCGCCGCCATGGCCCTGCAACGAGGCCTGGTGGCGACCGAGCGAGGTCTGCCACGGACCGCCGCCAAGTGGTTCGGCCGGGCCCTGCCGCTCTACGACCGCGACGGACCGAGGCAACGGCGGCGGTTCCCCCTCGCCGGCCTCGTCCTCGCCTGGGCGACGCTCGGCGACGTGAAGGCGGCGAGGGGAGCCGAGATCGCCCTCGCCACCGAGGCCGGCTCGGCCGTGCGGTTCACGCGCACCGCCGAGCTGTGCGCGCGGGCGCTGCTCGCCGCGGCCGACGGGCGGCCCACCGACGCCCTGGCCCTGCTCGAGGAGGCCGTCGCCGCGAGCGAGGACGCCGGAGCGCGGTCGAACACGGCGCTCGCGCTGCACACGATGGCCCGGCTGGGCCAGCCGCAGGCCGCCGAGGAGCGGGCGGCGGCGCTGCGCCCCACGGTCGAAGGCGCTCTCCTGCTGGCGCGGTGCGACCACGTGCTCGCGGCGGCGGCCGACGACGCCGCTGCGCTCGCCGACGTCGCGCAGCGCTTCGACACCTGCGGTGCCCGGCTCTACGCCGCCGAGGCCTTCGCCGACGCATCCCGCGCCGCGCAGCGAGCCGGCTCGGCCCGGGAGGCGCGCCTCCACGCCAACCGGGCGCGCCAGCTCGCGGCCGAGTGCGAGGGCGCGGCGACACCGGCGCTGGTGCTGACCGAGGACGCCGCTCCCCTGTCGAAGCGGGAACGGGAGGTGGCCCTGCTCGCCGCGGAGGGGCTGACCTCGAAGGACATCGGCGAGCGCCTGTACCTGTCCCGCCGAACGGTCGAGAACCACCTCCACCGCGCCTACGACAAGCTCGGCACGTCCGGCCGCGCCGGCCTCCGCCGAGCCCTCGGCCTCGACTCGTAGGCACCGACGGCCGCCGCAGGTGCGCGCCGATCCCCCGGGGTCGCACCCAGAACCGGCGCCTTCCACAAGAGATCGCTTGCGTTATTCGGCGCTGGTCACCCAGACTGTGCGACCGTGACGGACGTGACCCTGGCCGCTGATCCTCTGGCCCCGGGCGGTGGGGTCTGGGCGCCGGAGCGCCGGCGGCTCACCGCCGGTCTCGTCCTGACGGTGACGCTGGTCGCCTTCGAGTCACTCGCCATCTCGACGGTGATGCCGGTCGTCGCCGACGACCTCGGCGGCGTCGAGCTCTACGGCTGGGTCTTCTCGGGGTTCTTCCTCGGCACGATGGTCGGCGCCGTGCTCGCCGGGCGGGCCGCCGACCGTCGGGGCACGGCGGCCCCGTTCGTCGCCGGTCTGGGCCTCTTCGCCGTGGGCCTCGCCATCGGAGGCGCCGCACCCACCATGACGGTGCTGGTCGCCGCCCGCGTCGTGCAGGGCCTCGGCGCCGGTGCCATCCCGGCGATCGCCTATACGAGCGTCGGTCGCGGCTACCCGCCGGCGCTGCGTCCCCGCGTCTTCGCCGTGTTCTCGACCGCCTGGGTCGTCCCCGGGCTCATCGGGCCGGCCACCGCCACCGCCATCGAGCAGGCGCTGTCGTGGCGCGCCGTCTTCCTCGCCATCCTCCCGCTCGTCGCCGTCGCCGGCGTGATGACCCTGCCGGCCCTGGCCCGGACCGCCGACCGTCCCGAGGGCGAGCCCGACCCGGCGCCCGACACCCGCCCCGCGACGCCGTGATCCTCGCTCTCGGCGCCGGGCTCATCGTGGGCGGCCTCGCCGCCGGGGCGCCGTTCCTGACCGCCGTCCTCGTCGTCGCCGGCTTCCCGATCGCGGCCTGGGCGTTCCTCCGTCTCGTCCCGCCCGGCACCGCTCGGGCGGCGCCGGGCCTGCCCGCGGCGATCGCCGTGCGCGGTGTCCTCACCTTCGCCTTCTTCGGCACCGATGCCTTCGTGCCCCTCGCCGTGACCGACGGCCGGGGCGACCCGAGCTGGGTCGCCGGCCTCGCCCTCACTGCGGCCGTGATCGGCTGGACGACCGCCGCCTGGATCCAGCAGCACCGCATCCACCACGACGGGCCCCGCCGGCTCGTCGCCGTCGGCTGCGCGCTCGTCGCCGTCGGCGCCGGCGGCGCCCTCCTCCTCATGCACGGCGCGCCGCTGCTCATCGCCATCCCCCTCTGGAGCATCGCCGGGTTCGGTACCGGCCTGGCCTACGCCCCGCTCTCGGTCACCGTGCTCGGCACGGCGACCCCCGGCAGCGAGGGCAAGGCCACCTCGTCCCTGCAGCTCACCGACGTCCTCGGCGTCGCGCTCGGCACGGGCGCCAGCGGTGCCCTCGTCGCCCTCGGCGAGGCGCGCGACTGGCCGGTGACGACGTCGCTCACCGCTGCCTTCGCCTTGACGGGCGCCGTCGCCGTCGCCGGGTCGGTCCTCGCACGGCGCCTCCCCTCCGCCCTCGCCAACTAGGCGCCGCGGTTAGCTTCGACCGCGCATGGCCCCGTTCCAGGTCGAGCTGCCGCTCCACCCGCAGGACACCACGGTCGAGCGCTACCGGTCGGCCCGGCAGGGAGCCGACGCCCTGGGCGTCGACTCCATCCCGACGTGCGCAACCATGGCCGGGGCATGAGCGAACCGGTGGAGGTCCGCGCTCCGCTGCAGGGCACCGTGATCCGGATCGCAGCCGTCGGCACGAACGTCACGGCGACGGCGACCGTCGTCGTGATCGAGTCGATGAAGATGGAGCACACCGTCGAAGCGGGGGCTGACGGCGTCGTCGGCCATGTCGGGGTGGCGGCCGGCGACAACGTGAACGCCGGCGACCTCCTCGTCGTGCTCGACACCGTCGCCGACAGCACCGCCGCCGACCGCGTGGCCCACGCCGATGCGCCAGCTCAGGACGCCACGGGCACCGGCGAGCGACGGCCTCCGTGCTGATCTCGCCGAGGTCGTCGACCGCCACGAGCGCACCCTCGATGCGGCCCGGCCCGACGCCGTCGATCGGCGCCGGCGCACCCGGCAGCGCACGGCGCGCGAGAACGTCGAGGACCTCCTCGATCCCGGCAGCTTCGTCGAGTACGGGCCGCTCGTCATCGCCGCCCAGCGCCGGCGGCGCTCGGTCGAGGAGCTCGTCGAGCGCACGCCGGCCGACGGTCTCGTCGCCGGCGTGGGCACGGTCGGAGGCCGGCCGACGGCCGTCCTGTCCTACGACTACACCGTGCTCGCCGGCACCCAGGGGCTCCAGAACCACCGCAAGAAGGACCGGCTGTTCGACGTCATCGAACGCCAGCGCCTCCCCGTCGTCTTCTTCGCCGAGGGTGGCGGCGGCCGTCCCGGCGACACCGACGGCAACGGCGTGTCGGGCCTCGACTGCTTCGCCTTCTGGTGGTGGGGACGCCTGTCGGGGCTCGTGCCGATGGTCGGCATCACGTCGGGCCGCTGCTTCGCCGGCAACGCCGCCATCCTCGGTTGCTGCGACGTCGTCATCGCCACCCACGGGTCGAACATCGGGATGGGCGGCCCCGCCATGATCGAAGGCGGCGGCCTCGGCGTCTTCCCGCCCGAGGCCATCGGGCCACTCGACGTGCAGACGGCGAACGGCGTCGTCGACATCGTCGTGGCCGACGAGGCCGAGGCGGTCGCCGCCGCCCGCCAGTACCTGTCGTACTTCACCGGTCCGACCGACGACTGGGTCGCCGGCGACCAGGCCCGGCTGCGCACCCTCATCCCCGAGAACCGCAGACAGGTCTACGACGTCCGCGCCGTGATCGAGACCCTTGCCGACACGGGCTCGGTGCTCGAGCTGCGGGCAGGGTTCGGCCTCGGCATGGTCACCTCGCTCACCCGGGTCGACGGCCGGCCGCTCGGCATCGTCGCCAACAACCCGATGCACCTCGCCGGTGCCATCGACGCCGACGGCGCCGACAAGGCGGCCCGGTTCCTCCAGCTGTGCGACGCCCACGACGTGCCGGTGCTGTTCCTGTGCGACACGCCGGGGATCATGGTCGGGCCCGACGCCGAGGCGACGGCGCTCGTCCGCCACGCCAGCCGGCTCTTCGTGGTCGGCGCGAGCCTCACCGTCCCGTTCGGGACGATCGTGCTCCGGAAGGGCTACGGCCTCGGGGCCCAGGCCATGGCAGGCGGCAGCTTCAAGGCGCCGCTGTTCTGCGTGGCGTGGCCCACGGGTGAGTTCGGCGGGATGGGCCTCGAGGGAGCGGTCCGCCTCGGCTACCGCCGCGAGCTCGACGCCATCGACGACCCTTCGGAGCGGGAGGCGACGTTCGAGACGATGGTCGACCGCATGTACGAGCACGGCAAGGCGGTGTCGACGGCGACGTACTTCGAGATCGACGACGTCATCGACCCGGCCGACTCCCGGCGGTGGATCGTCTCGATGCTGGCGTCGGCGCCGCCGCCCGCACCCCGGGGGCCGTCGGGCAAGAAGCGCCCCTGCATCGACACCTGGTAGGCGGGGCCGGTCAGCCCTTGGGGACGAGGGCGAGTTGACGGGACTGGGCGACGAGGATGCCGGTCGCGTCCCAGACCTCGCCGTCCTCCTCGAGGAACCCGCCGGTGACGAAGCGGGTCGTGAACACGCACCGGAGCCACCCCGGGGCGGGCCGGGCGCGGACGTGTGCGGTGAGCTCGACCGTGGGTGTCCACGCCATCGGCAGGTGGGCGTTGAAGATCGTCGGCGGGAAGGCGTCGACGACGACGAGCAGCCCGGCCGTGTCGACCGTCTCGTCTCCCGGGAACCGGAACCAGCCCCGCACCCGCGGCTCGCCGCTCGGTCCGGAGCCGGTGGCGAAGCCGGCGTCGTCGGGGTGGAGTCGGGCCTCGACCGTGGCGCTGAACGGCGGCGGGAACGGCGCGCCCTCGCGCGGCGAGATGCGAACGCACTCCTCGAGCGGCGGCAGGTCGGGCGGCGCCGCATCGACCCGGATCGGTGACCCCTCGGTGCCACCAGCCGGGCCGAGATCACCGAAGGTGCCCAGCAGGGCGAGGAGCGCCCTGCCCCCGCCGCCGGGCGACGCGTCGCGGAGGGTCGCCTGCACGGTGGCGAACCGCTTGCCCTCCTTCACGACCGACGTGTCCACGTGGACGGGTCCGGGCTTGCCGGGTGACAGGTAGTGGGCGGTGATGGTCACCGGATCGGGTCGACCGGCCGCCGCCGCCATGGCCCGCCCGGCGATGGCGAGCAGGTAGCCGCCGTTGGCGTTGCCGCCGATGTCCCACCCCGGGGCGATGTCGGCGTCGTACCCCCCGTCGGCTGCGGCGCGGTGGGCGGTGTCGGCCGCGAAGCTCAAGGGCGGCGGGCCAGGTCGTGGGGGCCCGACGGGAGGTAGCCGCCGGCGGCGCGGATGTCGGCGCCCCACGGCGCAGGATCCCGAGGAGCTCGTCGAGCTCGTCGCCGAGCGACTCCACGATCGGCCGGCACTGGCGGTCGGTCGCCGCCTCGAGGTCGCTCGCGTGCCGCACGTCCCGCCTCGGTCAGGTCGTCGCCGTCGAAGTGCCCGTCGGCTCGGAGCCGTTCTGCGGCAGCGTCGAAGGCGTCGTCGGTCCACCCCCGTGTGCGGCTGTAGGAGCGCAGCGGCAGGCCCCACCACCGCTCGGTCATCAGGCTGATCGAGCAGCCGTCGAACCCGGCGGCGGTCCACGCCGCGATGTGGGCGTCGCCCCGGTACTCCCGCAGCCGGTCGGCCATCCGCCACGCCCGGCCCAGCGCCGTGTCGGGCACGGGCTGGGCGAGCGTCCCGGCGAACAACGACCGCCCCGCAGGCGCCAGGCCCTCGCCCGCCTGCTCGAGCAGATCGGCGGCACGGTCGGCGCCGTCGGGCTCCTGGCCGAGGATCCGGGCGAGCTGGCCGATGGCGCCATCGGTCCGAGCGGCGGCGATCGTGGTGGCGTCGGTGATCGACCACCCGTGGGTGACGGCGGGGACGACGATCCTCGGGTCGAAGACGCCGAAGGCGGCGGCGACGACCTCGCCGGGCACCTGGCCGAGCGCCGACCCGCGGCTCGTGAAGTAGGCGGGGCCGTCGGGCACCTGGACACCGCTCTCCGTGGTGAAGGGGCTCGGCGAGAACCCGAGGGCGGCGTAGCCCTCGTGGCACTCCGGCTGAGAAGTAGACCTGGCCGGCGAAGGGCTCCACGGCACTGGCGAGCGCACGGGCGCGGCTCGACAGTTCGACCTCGGTGACGGCGGCCACGATCAGCCCGCGCTCTTGGCGGCGATGCGGGCCAGGACCTCGGGACGGCGCAGCGGCGGCAGGCTCGCCGGCGGCCGCGTCCGCTGCGGCATGAGGGCGAGCAGGCGCGTGGTGATGGCGGCGATGTCGCGCACGGCGTCGTCGAAGGCGGCCGCCGCCGTTTCGTTCCGCAGCGGCTGACGCACCCCGCTCACCTTCCGGACGTACTGGACCGCCGCCGCCTCGATCTCCTCGGCGGTGGCCGGGGGCTGCAGCCCCCGCAGCTCGGTGATGTTCCGGCACACGCCGAGCGACCCTACCGGGCAGGGCACGGGCCTGACCGGTGCGAAGCCCTCCCGACGCCCACGGCCGAGCGCGCCAGCCCGGCGCTCTAGGGTCGCGGCATGGGTGAGCTCCAGGTCGAGGTCGATCCGGCCGAGGTGGGCTTCGATGCCGAGCGGCTGGCTCGCATCGAGCGGCACTTCGCCCGCTACGTGGACGACGGGCGCCTGCCGGGGTGGCTCGTCGCCGTGGCGCGGCACGGGAAGGTCGCCTACGTCGCCACCTGCGGTCACCGCGACGTCGAGTCGGCCACACCGGTCGAGCTCGACACGATCTTCCGGGCCTACTCGATGACGAAGCCGGTCACGTCGGTGGCGGCGATGATGCTGCACGAGGAGGGGCCTTCGAGCTGAAGGACCCGGTGGCCGAGTACATCCCCGCCTTCGCCGGCACGAAGGTCTTCCGCAGCGGGTCGAGCCAGAACCCGCTCCTCGAGCCCCAGGTCGAGCCGATGCGCCTCTGGCACCTCCTGAGCCACACGGCCGGCCTGACCTACGGCTTCCTCTACAGCCACCCGGTCGACGCCATGTACCGCGCCGCCGGGTACGAGTGGGGCACGCCTGCCGGCGTCGACCTGGCGACCGCCTGCGAGACCTGGGCGTCGCTGCCGCTGGTGTTCCAGCCGGGGTCGGAGTGGAACTACTCGGTGGCGACCGACGTCCTCGGCCGCGTCGTGGAGGTCGTGTCGGGCCAGAGCCTCGACCGGTTCTTCGCCGAGCGGATCCTCGAACCGCTCGGCATGGTCGACACCGCCTTCGGCGTGCCGGAGGACCAGCGGCACCGCCTGGCTTCGCTGTACGTCCCCAACCCGGCGACGGGCAAGGCCATGAGGCTCAGCAGCGGCGGCGACGTCGCCACCGGGGTGCCGACGTTCCTGTCCGGCGGCGGCGGCCTCGTCACCACCGCGGCCGACTACCTGCGCTTCACCGACATGCTGCGGCGCGGCGGCGAGCTCGACGGCACCCGGCTGCTCGGCAGCCGCACGGTCCGGTACATGGCGAGCAACCACCTGCCCGGCGGCGCCGACCTCGAGGCCTTCGGCCGGCCGCTCTTCGCGGAGACGACCTTCGACGGGATCGGCTTCGGGCTCGGCTTCTCCGTGGTGGACGACCCGGTGAAGAACAAGACACCCGGTTCGGTCGGCGAGTTCGCCTGGGGCGGCGCCGCCAGCACCGCCTTCTGGGTCGACCCGGTCGAGGACATCACCGTCGTGTTCCTCACGCAGCTGCTGCCGTCGAGCACCCATCCGATCCGCACGCAGTTGAAGCAGCTCGTCTCCCAAGCCCTCGTCGACTGAGGGCGTCCCGTCAGCGGCGCGGCCGCCCCGGCATCCGGTGCGCGCCGACGACGGTCGCGCCATGGCGACCGGTTGCTCGTCGCATCGCTCCTCGATGCCGCGCGACGAACCGGCGGAAGGCCGGCACATCGGCCAGCGAGACTGAGCCCTTGCCCTCATCCTCCACGACGACGTGCACGAAGGACACGCCATCCTCGAGCCGGAAGCTGGCGTAGGCGAAGCCGGTGGCGTCGAGCTCCTCGAGCTCGGCGAACACGTCCTCGACCAACCGCTGGTTCTCGTCCGCCCGCTCGGGCTTGGTCCGGTAGCGCACGACGTCGTTGGGCATGGTGATCTCCTCGACCGCTCGTGGCCCTTGGACGCCGACCTCGCGCCCGAACTCATCGCTCGGGCCGAGCCGAGCTCGTAGCGGGCGAGCAACTCGGCGTCCGCGATGGCTCCGTTGAAGCCGGCGACGAACGAGCACCGTGGCACCACGGCGGCCGCCGGCGCCGAACCGTCACGGCAGCAGGAGGTGGACGTCGCCGAACTCGTGCCAGCGGTAGCCCTCCGCGAGGCCGGCGTCGTACGACCGCCGCAGCAGGTCGTCACCGGCGACGGCCTCGAGCATCAGGAGGTGCGATGCCTCCGGCTCGTGCCAGCCGGTGAGCAGCCCGCCGACGACGCGCACGCCACGCTCGGGGGTGACGACGAGATCGGTCCACCCGTCGTAGGGGCGCACGACGCCGTCGACGCCGGCCGCGCTCTCGAGCGCCCGAACGACGGTCGTGCCGACGGCGACGACGCGCCCACCGGCGGATCGCGTCGCGTTGACCCGCTCGGCGGTGGCGGCGGGCACGCGCACCCGCTCGGGGTACGGCAGCTCGTCGGCCTCGAGCGAGGCCACGCCGGTGTGCAGCACGATCGGGGTGACGCCGACGCCCTTGGCGACGAGGCGGGTGATGACCTCGGGCGTGAACGGCCGGCCCGCGCTCGGCATCTCCGCGCTCCCGGGCTCGGTGGCGTAGACGTTCTGGTAGGCCGAGATCGGCCACGGCCGCTCGACGTAGCCGTAGCGGATGGGCCGGCCGTGCACGGCCAGCCAGGTGAGGACGGGCACGGGCAGGTCGAGGGCGGCGACCCACAGCCGGCCGGCGGCGCCGTAGGGCTCGAGCAACGTCGCCGTCGCCCGGGCGTCCTCGGCGAGGAGGAGGTGACGGGGCGGCGGCCGCGCCGTCCCAACGTGTCGTCGTCCGGCCGTCGGGACGGCGGGGCTCCACGACCCACCGGCCGTCGTCGAGCATGGTGGAGAGGTGCAGCACGATGGCCCGACCGTCGTCCCCGACGGCCGAGACGGCCGCCGGGATCGTCGCCGACGTGTTCACGACGACGAGGTCGCCCGGCTCGAGGAAGGCGGGCAGCAGCGTGAAGGTGCTGTGGGTCAGCGAGCCGTCGTCACCTCGGGCGACGAGCATCCGGACGGCGTCGCGGGTCAGGCCACGGGCCTCGGGCGGTTCGCCCGCCTCGAGATCGGCCGGCACGTCGAACGTCGAGGCGTGCCGTCGTGACGGCCCCGCCGGTCATGGCTGCGACCCGGGGACCGTCGTGGTCAGCTCGGACAAGGCGACGTCGGCGGCGCGGTAGCGGCCGCTCGGGGGCGCGCCGGCGAGCAGCCGCCGCAGCGCGGGCACGACCGTCTCGGGCTCGGGGCGATCGGAGATGTCCTCGCCCGGGAAGGCGTCCTGGTGCATCTGGGTCCGCATGTCGCCCGGGTCGAACCCGTAGACCCGCAACGCCGGGTGCTCGGCGGCGAGCACCCGGCTCACCTGGTCGAGCGCCGCCTTCGACGAGCCGTACCCGCCCCAGCCCTCATAGCCCTCGACGGCGGCGTCGGAGGAGATGTTGACGACGGCGCCGCCGCTCGCCTCGAGCAGCGGGAGCACGAGCTGGACGAGCGCGAGCGGGGCGATGACGTTGACCCGGTACACCTGCTCGAGGGCATCGAGCGGGTAGGCGTCGAGGCCGGGCATCGGGAGCGGACCGAGCGTGCTGGCGTTGTTGACCAGCAGGTCGAGCCGGCCCAGGCGGTTGACGGCTGCCGCCAGCGCCTCGCGATGGGCGGTGTCGGCCACGTCGCCGGGAATGGCGACGACCTCGCCCCCACCGGCGTCGTCGAGGGCGGAACCGACGGCGGCCAGGGCCTCGGCGTCACGACCGTCGAGGACGACGGTCCACCCCTCGCCGGCAAGGTCGGCGGCGAGCGCCCGCCCGAACCCCTTGGAGCCTCCGGTGATCAGTGCCACGTTCATGGTGCCTCCGTTCTCTGAGTCACCATAACGCAAGAGTAGGCTTTCGTTAATCCCCTTCTTGGTCCATCGGCCGCCGCGGCGGACGGCCCGCCTCAGAACGGCTTGTCGCCGACGATGGTCACCCGCTCCATGACCCGCTTGGCCGGGAGGAAGTCGTTCGACACGACGTGCTGCGTTGCCCGGTTGTCCCAGAAGGCAACCGAACCGGGCCGCCACCGGAAGCGGCACTGCACGTCGACGATGGTCGCCTGCCGGTACAGCCGCTGCAGCAGCGCGTGGCCCTCGGCCTCGTCCATCCCGACGACGGAGCGGGTGAAGGAGAAGTTCACGAACAGGGTCTTGCGCCCGGTCTCGGGGTGGGTGCGGACGATCGGGTGCTCGACGGTCGGGTGCTGGAGCCGCATCTTCTCCTGGACCTCGGCCGGCTTGCCGTACCCGAAGGCCGAGGCGTAGTCGTGGGTGGCCTTGCGCCCGTCGATCCGCTCCTTGGTGCCGTCGTCGAGGAGGTCGTAGGCCTTGGCCATGTCGGCCCAGAGCGTGTCGCCGCCGAGCGGCGGCAGCTCGACGGCGCGGAGGATCGAGCCGAGGGAGGGCTCCGGCCGCCAGGTCACGTCGGAGTGCCAGTTGTCGGGAGCGCGGAAGGCACCCCCGGCCGGGAGCACGAAGACCTCGGGCTGGTCCTGGTCGGCCGGCGTGATCGGGTGGATCTCGAGGTCGCCGAAGCGACGGCCGAAGGCGACGTGGGCGGTGCGGTCGAGGCGGAGCTGGTCGCGGAAGAAGATGACCTTCCACTCGAGCAGCGCCTCGCGGATCTCCTCGATGACCCCGTCGTCCAGATCGTCGGCGAGGTCGACGCCGCCCACCTCCGCGCCGATCGTGGCCGTGAGCGGTGCGATGTCGAGCATGGGTGACAGGTTCGCATGCCGCCTAGGTTCGTGCCCATGCCGAACGCCGCCGCCAACGGGATCACCATCGAGTACGACACGATCGGCGACGCCGCCGACCCGACGCTGCTCCTCGTGATGGGCCTCGGTGCCCAGCTCACCGCCTGGCCCGACGGGTTCTGCGAGCTGCTCGCCGGACGGGGCTTCCACGTGGTCCGCTACGACAACCGCGACGTCGGCCTCTCCTCGAAGATCACCGATGGGCCGAGGCCGAACGTCGTCGCCGCCTTCGCCGGCGACACGTCGAGCGCCTCGTACACCCTCGAGGACATGGCTGCCGACGGGATGGGGCTGCTCGACGCCCTCGGGATCGACTCGGCCCACGTCGTCGGCGCGTCGATGGGCGGCATGATCGCCCAGACGATGGCGATCGGCTATCCCGCAGCGCGTGCTGACCCTCTGCTCGATCATGTCGACGACCGGGCATCCCGAGGCCGAGCCCCCGACCGTCGAGGCCATGGCCGTCCTGTTGCGCACACCGGCGACGACCCGCGACGCCGCCATCGAGGCCAGCGTGGCGGCATCGAAGGTCATCGGGTCGCCGGCCTACCCGGCCGACGAGGCCGAGCTCCGGGCACGCGCCGCGGCGACGTACGACCGGTGCTTCAACCCGCCCGGCATCGCCCGCCAGCTCGTGGCGATACGGGCCTCGGGCGACCGGACCGAGGCGTTACGGAAGCTCGACGTGCCGACCGTCGTCATCCACGGCGACGCCGACCCGCTCGTGCGACCGAGCGGCGGTGAGCTCACCGCCAAGGCCATCCCCGGCGCCGAGCTCGTGATCGTCCCTGGCATGGGCCACGACCTCCCCGAGCCCCTCTGGGACCAGGTCGTCGACACCATCGTCACCAACTGCCGAACTTCGCATCGGCGGTGATCCTTCGGTCTGCGCCGGTGACCACCGCCAACTCAGCGGTGCTCACCGCCGCGACTGTGCCGCCGCTCTCCACCAGCCGGTGGTCGTCCGGTTGAGCCGGAACGGTTCGGGCTTGTCGTCGTCGCCCAGGACCGAGGTCTCCAACCACAGGCGCTTCAGATGGCGGACCCGGCCGTTGGCGCGATCGTCCTCGTAGGCGTTTCGGGCGTGGAGCACGTGGTAGTTGTTCACGAACTGCATGTCGCCCGGCTCCAGCTGCATCGACAGGTGGTGGTCGGGGTCGGCGCACAGGGCGTCGACCCGGTCCATCGCCTCGACGGCGACCGGCGACGGCCGCGGGGCGTCGGCGTGGCGGGCGGCGGCGAGGATGTACGGGCGGATGTAGCGCACGAACAGCCGGTGGCGGCGCCGGCTGAAGACCGGCAGCAGGTACCACGGCTTGGCGCCCTCGTCCTGCTCGCCTCGGAAGTCGTAGGCGAAGTCGTCGTACAGCGACGCGGCGAGCTCCGGCGCGTCGGTCACGAGCTCGTTGTGGATCGTGACGGCGTTGGCCACGAGGCTCGCACCGCCGGACGCGCCGGCGTCGAGGCAGAACAACCCGACGAGGTCGGAGCCGTCGCTGTGGAACGGGAAGGCGATGCCACCGATCTCGTTGCCCCGGCTGCGCGGGTCGTTCGGCGCCCGTCCCTGGTCGGTCACGTCGCCGAGCAGGTGGCCCTTGTGGTTCTGGGGCCACGGCCGGCCGAGGTGCGTGCCGATCCCCCAGTACACCGCCGAGGCGCGGTCGGGGCCGTAGCGATCGACGGGGACGCCGCGGAGGAGGGCGACGCCGCGTCCGTTGACGAGGTCCTCGGCGACGGCGGCGAGGCGCGGGCCGAGTGTCGGCAGTGGGAAGAGGTCGGCGGTGATGTCGAGGGTGTGGTCGGTGTGGGCCTCGGCATGCTCGAGGGCCGCATCGAGCTCGGCCAGCTCCCCATCGTCGAAGCGCCACGAGTAGTCGTCCACGTCGGCGGCGCGCCACGCGCAACCCGGCTCGAGCGGTTCGAGGACGCGCTCCTCGGTGTCGGTCATCGGCGGCCTCCGACGGGTGCGGGCCGGGCGCCACGCACGAGGCGGCCGGGCAGGGCATCGGTCGGCTCACCGGCTTCGTAGGTGACCTCGCCGGCGACCACCGTGGCGACGTAGCCGTCGGCCGCCTGGACGAGCCGTGTCCCGCCGGCGGGGAGATCGCGACGGGCAACGGGCCGTCGAGCGACGAGACGCTCGAGGTCGATGAGGTTCACGTCGGCGCGGTAGCCCGGCGCCAGCACGCCCCGGTCGAGGAGCCCGACGGTGCGGGCCGTGTCGCGGGTCTGGCGCTGCACGAGGAACGGCAGCGGCAGGCGACCCTCGGGCCGGTCGCGGCCCCAGTGGGCGAGCAGCGTCGTGGGGAAGCTGGCGTCGCAGATGGTGCCGACGTGGGCGCCGCCGTCGGCGAGGCCCACCACGGCGTGCTCGTGCGTGAGCATCTCGCGCACGGCGTCGAGGTCACCGTCGGCGTAGTTGAAGATCGGCGAGTACAGCAGCGCCTCGCCGGCACCGGCGGCCAGCAGGTCGTAGGCGAGTGCGGCCGGTTCGACCCCGGCGACGGCCGCTCGGGCGGCGAGGCTGGTCGACACCGGTGGCTCGTAGTCGGGCGGATCGGTCAGCTCGAAGACCCGCTCCCAGGCGAGGAAGCGGCTGAGCCCGCTGGCGGCGTGGTGGTCACGGTCGGCCTGGAGGACCCGGTCGCGGAAGCCGGGCTCGGCCATGGCCCGGGCCACCTCGGCGGGCCCGAGGCCGGCGACCTCGGCGAAGACGGGGTTGCCGCGGAACGGGTGGAGCGTGCACTGGAGGCCGAGCAGGAGCCCGATGCCGCGGGCGGCGACCTGGGCGGTGATCGCCAGCCCGTCGTCGCGCGCGGCTGTCGAGCAGCTCGAGCAGGCGGCGGTAGCCGTCGTTCCCGCCCGCTCGGAGCGGTGACTGCACGAGCGAGAACGACAGCGGCCGGCCCGACGCCTCGACCATGCTGCGGAGGATGCCGAACTCGGCGTCGGGGTCGAGGAAGTCGGAGACGACCTGCAGCACGCCCTGGCCCGACGTGCCGATGGCGGCGGCGATGCCGACGAGCTCGGCGGCCTCGGCCCGCAGGGTGGGTGTGTACTCGCCACGGCTCGTGCGGTGGTTGCGGGTGCGCGACGTCGTGAAACCGAGCCCACCGGCCTCGACGCCCGCCCGCGCCAGCTCGCCCATGGCCGCGATGTCGGCGTCGGTGGCGGCCTCGCCGGCGGCGCCGCGCTCGCCCATCACGTGCAACCGAACGGCGGCGTGCGGCACCTGCATGGCGATGTCGGCGTCGAAGTGGCGGTCGGCGAGGGCGTCGAGGAACTCGGGGAAGGACTGCCACGCCCACGACAGACCCTCGTGCAGCGCGCTGCCGGGGATGTCCTCGACGCCCTCCATGAGCTCGATCAGGCGGTCGTGGTCGGCCGGGCGCACCGGGGCGAACCCGACGCCGCAGTTGCCGGACACGATCGTCGTGACGCCGTGCCAGGTCGAGGGGACGAGGCGCTCGTCCCAGGTCGCCTGGCCGTCGTAGTGGCAGTGGATGTCGACGAAGCCGGGCGTGACGAGCAGGCCGTCGGCGTCCACCTCTCGCCGTCCCCGACCCTCCACCCGGCCGACGTCGGTGACGAGCCCGCCGGTGACGGCGATGTCGGCGGTCCGGGCGTCGGCCCCGGTCCCGTCGACGACCGTGCCGCCCCGGAGCACGAGGTCATGTTCGGTCACGGCGCCGACCGTAGCCCTCGCAGGTGACGCGAGCGTCAGGTCGCGGTGCCGGTGGCGGAGACACCCACCGAGGGGCCAACTCGGGCGGCCGGGAGGGACTCGATCGGCCACCATGGGGTCATGGACCACCGCTCCGCCGAAGAGCTCGAGGCCGGTCTCGACGAGATCCGGAGGGCGCCGAGCGACGACGGCGTGCTGGAGCTGATCGTGCGCCGGCCGGTCGCCGAGGAGCGCGAGGTGCTCCAGGAGGCGCAGCTCTCCCTCGACGAGGGGGTGGTCGGCGACAACTGGCGGGCACGGGGCAGCCGCCACACCGAGGACGGCTCGGCCGAGCCCGGGCGCCAGCTCACGATCATGAACGCCAGGGCCATCGCCCTCTTCGCCGGCGATCGGGCCCGGTGGCCGGAGGCCGGCGACCAGCTCTACGTCGACCTCGACATCTCCGCGGCGAACCTGCCCGCCGGGACGCCGACTCGGCATCGGCGACGCCGTCGTCGAGGTTTCGGTCGAGCCGCACACCGGCTGCGCCAAGTTCCGGCAGCGCTTCGGCCGCGGACGCCTCCCGGCTCGTGAACGCGCCCGCCGGCCGCGAGTTGAACCTGCGTGGCATCAACGCCCGCGTCGTCGAGCCGGGCACCATCCGAACCGGCGACGCCGTCAGGCGCCTTCGGCCCAGGTCCTCCTCGCCTTCCACCGCGGCCGAGTCAGCGGTGTGATCAGCCCGAGCTCGCGGCACGTGCGGTAACGCGTTCGGCACGAGCCCGGCGCACAACTGGTCATCCGTCGCACGCCGTACCGTCGGACTGTGACGATGAGCCCGTTGCGAGCAGCGATCGCCGGCGTGCTCGCCGCCGGCGTGGCGATGGGGACCGCCGAGCTGCTGTCGGGCCTCTTCGGGTCGGCGCCGTCGTTGGTGGTGGCGGTCGCCGACGTGCTCGTCGACGACGCCCCCGGCGGGCTCGTGCGCTGGTCGATCGAGACCTTCGGCTCGAGCCAGAAGCGGATCCTGATCACCGGCGTCGTCGTCGTCTCGCTGCTCGTCGGCGCCGCGCTCGGTCTGCTCGCCCGCCGCCGGTTCGCGCTCGGCGGCCGCCGGGTTCGGTGCGTTCGGCGTGGTCGGGGCCGTCGCCGCCGCCCGAAGCGCGCCGACCGGGTGGTCGTGGGTGACCGCAGCCGTCGCCGCCGGGGCGGGGGTCACGACGTTGCACCTCGTGCTCCGACCACCCGCGATCGCTCGGGTGCTCGACGGCCCCGACGGACCGCCGGACGGCGATCCGGCTTCGGGCCGGCGCTGGTTCCTCGTCGCCGGTGGGGCGGCGGCGGCGTGGGCCGTCGTCGGCGGCGGCCTCGGCGGGCGCCTCCGCCGGTCGCGCGACGTCGCCGAGGCGCGGTCGGCGCTGCAGACCCGGCTCGGTCCCGGTACCCCGCCGACGGTGCCGGCGGGCGTCGCCTCGTTCGACGGCGCGGTGCCCGGGCTGAGCCCGCTCATCACGCCGAACGACGACTTCTACCGCATCGACACGGCGCTGCTCGTCCCACAGGTCGCACCCGACGGTTGGTCGCTGCGGATCACCGGCATGGTCGACCGGGAGGTGACGCTGGGCTTCGAGGACCTCCTCGCCATGGAGCGCACCGAGGCGTTCGTGACGTTGTCGTGCGTGTCGAACGAGATCGGCGGCGACCTCGTCGGCAACGCTCTGTGGTCCGGAGTGATGCTGCGAGACGTCCTCGACCTTGCGGGCGTCGACCCGTCGGCCACCCAGATCGTCGGTCGGTCGGTCGACGGCTGGACGGCGGGCTTCCCCACGGCGACCCTCGACGACGGCCGGCCCGCCCTCGTCGCCATCACGATGAACGGCGAGCCGCTCCCGGTCCGTCACGGGTTCCCGGCCCGCCTCGTCGTGCCGGGCCTGTACGGCTACGTGTCGGCGACGAAGTGGCTCACCGAGATCGAGCTCACGACGCTCGACGCCTTCGACGGGTACTGGATCCCTCGCGGCTGGTCGAAGGACGGTCCGATCAAGACCCAGTCACGGATCGACGTGCCGCGGGGCGGGACGATCGCCCCGGGCCGTGTCGCCGTCGCCGGTGTCGCCTGGGCACCGACGCGTGGCATCGAGGCGGTCGAGGTCCGCATCGACGACGGAACCTGGCAGCCGGCGGAGCTGTCGGGCGCGCTGTCGACGAACACCTGGGTCCAATGGGCGCATGGCATGGGAGGCGACACCGGGGCCGCACACGATCGAGGTCAGGGCGACCGACGGAACCGGCGAGGTCCAGACCGCGCAGCGCACGGCGCCCGCTCCGAACGGCGCCAGCGGCCACCACACCGTGCGCGTCAACGTCCGCTGACCCGACGTTTCCGTGTGAGGGGCTCAGTCCGCCTGCCAGCGGCGGTAGACGGCGACGAGGTCGTCCAGGGCGTCGTCGGGGAGGGCCTCCGGCTCGGCCCGGCCGAGGACCTCGATCGTGACCCGCAGCTGCGCCAGGTGCTCGCTGCAGTGCGGGCAGGCACCGAGGTGCGCCTCGAGCCGCGCCCGGTCCCGATCCGGCAGGGCGCCGTCGAGGTACCCGGCCATGAGCGCCACGGCGTCGCGGCACACCAGGCCCCGACGACGGCCACGCCACCAACGCACCATCACGCCGTTCCCATCTCGGCCTCGAGCAAGCCCCGCACCCGGGCCCGGGCCCGGTGCAGCAGCACCCGCTGGTTCCCGTCGGAGATCCCGAGGAGCGCGGCGACCTCGGCTGCGCCGAGGCCCTCGACGTCGCGCAGGACGACGACCTGACGCTGGTTGTCGGGCAGCTCGGGGAGCAGGCTGCGCACCCGCTCGGCCAGGCGCTGGGCGACGATGCGGTCCTCGGCCCGGTCCGCCCACGGCACCGGCGGCGTCGACCAGGCACCGTCGGCATCGAAGCGACCGGCGACGTCGTCGAGCACCTCGGGCCGGCCGGCGCGCTGCTCACGCCCCTCAGCCGAACGGGCACGGTTCACGAGGATGCGGAACAGCCACGTCTTGAACGACGAACGGCCCTCGAAGCGGTCGACGCCTCGCACCACCGCGAGCCACGTGTCCTGCACGACCTCTTCGGCGACGGCGCGGCTGCCGACCAGGCTCTGGGCGAACCGCAGCAGGCTCGGCTGGTATTGGCGCACGAGCTCGACGAACGCCTGCTCGTCGCCGCCCCGGAGCCGGTCGACGAGACCCACCACCTCGTCGGCCACGAAATCGGACACTAGGACCGATCTGAGCGCCGTGCCCCCCTCCACACGGTCCGGTCCCCGCCGCCCGGCCGGCCGTTACAGGTCGACGTCGACGCGGGCCACGCCGCGTCCGACGACGCCGCCGCCCCAGCGCGCCGCGGACGTTCGTCGCATGCCGGGGAAGCGCTCGAAGAGGCGCTGGAGCGCGATCCGCGCCTCCAGACGGGCCAATGCCGCGCCGAGGCAGTGGTGCAGGCCCCACCCGAACCCGAGGTGCGGGTTCGGCTCCCGGGCCACGTCGAGTCGATCGGGATCGACGAAGACGGCGGGGTCGCGATCGGCCGCCAGGACGGCGAGGAAGACGGTGTCGCCCGGCCGGAGTGTCGACGCCGTGCCACGGGGCGTCGGTGGGCGCGTCGGCGGCGACCTTGCGGACCATGACCTTCGTCGGTCCCTCGAGACGTAGCAGCTCCTCGACCGCCGACGGCCACGCGGTGCCGTCGCCGGCCAGGCGGCGGCGGGCATCGTCGTCGTCGAGGAGCAGGGACACGCCGTTGGCGATCAGCCCCGCCGTCGTCTCGTGGCCGGCGAACAGGAGCAGCGTGCAGGCGCCGACGAGCTCGGCCGGCTCGGGCGCACCGGGCCCCGACGCGAGGGCGAGGGCGCTCACGAGGTCGTCGCCGGGGTGTCGCCGCCGGTCCGCGACCAGGTCGGTGAAGTACGCCGTGAACCGGTCGGTGGCCCGGACCGCGGCCTCGACCGCCAGCCCCCGTGACTCCGCCGCGAACACGACCCCGGCGAGGTCGTCGGACCAGTGTTGGAAGGCGTCCCTGTCCTGGCGCGGAACGCCGAGGAGGTCGGCGATGACCAGGGCAGGGAGCGGGCCGGCGTACAGCGCGCGCAGGTCGCCGCCGCCACGTCCCTCGACGGCGTCGAGCAGTTCCGCTGCTGTCCGCTCGATCGTCGGCACCAGTCCCTCGAGCCGGCGGGGCGTGAACGCCCGCCGCACGGGGTCGCGCAGGCGGGTGTGAGCCGGCGGGTCGCGGAACACCATCCAGCCCCGCAGGAGGTCGACGACGCGGGCGAAGGCCTCGGACCGGGTGGCGGCGGCCCGCTCGAACACCGGTATGCGGTCCGACGACAGCCACGATTCGTTGAAGCCGTCGCGCACCGCTGCGTAGGAGACCGCGACCCACGCCGGTGCGTGTCGCTCCAGTGCACGGGCGCCTCGTCGCGCAAGGTCCGGAACAGGGCGTGCGGGTCTTCGTCGTTCGCCGGATCCCGCAGGTCGATCGTGCCGATCGATGCATCGTGCCCCAAGCGGCGCCCGGCGCGAGGCTGCAGTCCCGATGGGCATCTACGACACCCTGCGCTCGGTCCTGCGCTTCGAACCGATCGAGCTCGATCCGGTCACCCGCCGGCTCCGGCGCGCCGCCGGCGTCTCCGACCTCCGGCGCATCGCCCGGCGGCGCCTTCCGGCGGGCGTGTTCGACTACATCGACGGCGGCGCCGAGGACGAGCGGACGCTGGCGGCGAACACGCGGGCGTTCGCCGAGCGGACCTTCGTGCCACGCGTGCTCCGCAGCATGGGCAAGATCGACACGTCGACGACGCTCCTCGGGCGGGCCCTGCCCTACCCGCTCGTCCTTGCGCCGACGGGCTTCACGCGGATCGCCGACCCGCAGGGTGAGCTGGCCGTCGCCCGCTCTGCTGCCCGCGCCGGGCTCCCGTACACGCTCTCGACGATGAGCACCCGGTCGATCGAGGAGGTCGCCGGCGTGAGCGACGGGCCCAAGTGGTTCCAGGTCTACGTCTGGAGGGACCGAGGCCTCGTCAAGGACATGATCCTGCGGGCCCGGGCGGCCGACTACGAGGCGCTCGTGCTCACCGTCGACACCGCCGTTCTCGGCCGCCGCGATCGTGACGTGCGCCACGGCTTCACGCTGCCGCCGAAGCTGGGTCTCGGAACGCTCGTCGACGGCGCCCTGCACCCGGCGTGGACGTGGGCCTTCGTTCGGAGCGAGCCGATCCGCTTCGCCAACGTCGTCGGTCGGGAGGTCGAGGACGGCAGCACCGCCGTCTCCCTCGCCGACCACGTGGCCCGGCAGTTCGACGCCAACCTGTCGTGGGACGACGTCGAGTGGATGCGCTCGGTCTGGGACGGGCCCATCGTCATCAAGGGCATCCAGAGCGTCGCCGACGCGAAGCTCGCCGCCGAGGCGGGCGTCGAGGCCATCGCCCTGTCGAACCACGGGGGACGCCAGCTCGACGGCGCACCGGCCGCGCTCGACCTGGTCGCTCCGGTCGCCGACGCCGTCGGCGGACGGCTGGCCATCATCTGCGACGGCGGCGTGCGCCGCGGAAGCGACATCGTGAAGGCGGTCGCCCTCGGCGCCGACGCCTGCATGGCCGGTCGCGCCTACCTGTACGGCCTGGCCGCCGGCGGCGAGCGGGGGGTCGACCACGTGCTCGGTCTGCTCCATGCCGACGTCCGACGGACGATGGCCCTGCTCGGGGCGGCCTCGATCGACGAGCTTGACATGTCTATGGTGATTAGACATACTGTCTAAGACGCTTAGACAGGAGACAAGGCCATGAAGGAGCTGCACACCGAGATCGAGATCGACGCCGAGCCGGCCGCCGTCTGGGCCGTGCTCACCGACACCGACCGCTACGGCGACTGGAACCCGTTCGTCCCCGAACTGCGTGGCGAGCTGGCCGTGGGGGGCCGGCTCCACGTCAGGCTGAAGCCGCCGAACAGTCGGGGCGCCACGCTCCGCCCCACCGTCACGGCGCTCGCGCCGTGCGAGACGCTCGAGTGGCTCGGGACCCTCGGCGTCCGCGGCATCTTCGACGGCCGCCACCGCTTCGAGCTCCATCGCACGCCGACCGGCACCCGGTTCGTGCAACGCGAGCAGTTCACGGGCATCCTCGTGCCGTTGCTCGGCCGCTGGCTCGACGGTGGCACCCGGGCCGGCTTCGTGGCCATGAACGAGGCGCTGAAGGCCCGCGCCGAGGCCAGCGTCGCTGCCGGCCACTGATGGCGCGGAAGGTCGGCATCCGCGTCGACGACGTCGTGGCGGCGGCGGCGACGGTCGCCGACGAGGAGGGGCTCGAGGCGGTGACGCTCGCGAGGGTGGCTGCCGTGCTCGGCGTTCGCTCCCCGTCGCTGTACGCCCACGTCGACGGCGTCGCCGGGCTCAGGCGAGCGTTGGCCCTCCACACCGCCCGCCAGTTGGGGGAGGCGATGGCCGAGGCCGTCGGGACGCACGAGGGCTTCGACGCGCTGCAAGCCCTCGCCCACGCCTACCGCCGGTTCGCCGTCGAACATCCCGGGTCCTACGCCACGATCCTCACCACGCCCAGCCCTGAGGTCGACGAGGAGGTCTATGCCACCTTCGCCGACGCCCTGGCGGTCGTCGTGGGGGCGCTCGACGGCCTCGGGGTCGACCCGGCCGAGACGATCCCGGTGATCCGCGGCTTCCGCAGCGCGCTCCACGGCTTCGTCTCCCTCGAGGCGAGCGGCGGCTTCGGGATCCCCGGCGACATCGACGCGTCGTTCGAACTGCTCGTCGAACTGCTCGTCGACGGCGTGCGGGCGAGGGCTCAGGCGGTGTCCTGACGCCCCGCCTGTTCGAACTCCCGCTTGGCCTGGCCGAGGCTCCGGGCGAGGTCGGGCACCTTCTTCGCCCCGAAGAGCAGCAGCACCACGACGAGGACGATGAGGAGCTCAGGACCACCCAGGTTCATGGCGGGTCTACGGCGCGGCAGGCGCCGGCGGATCGTGCGGCTTGACACTGGTTCACGTCTGCGTGAACTATTGTCGCCAGTGGACGTGTTCGAGGCCCTCGCCGACCCGAGGCGCCGACAGGTCGTGCAGATGCTCAGCATCCGCCCGCATCGAGCCGGTGAGCTCGCCGCCGCTGCCGGCATGTCGCCGCCGGCCATGAGTCGACACCTCAAGACCCTTCTCGACGCCGGCGTCGTCGAGGACGAGCGGGTCCGCGCCGACGCCCGCGTGCGCGTCTTCAAGCTGCGGCCGCAGTCCCTGGTGGCGGTGCGGGCGTTCCTCGATCAGCTCCAGGCCGAGTGGAACATCCAGCTCCGTTCGTTCAAGGCCCACGTGGAGGCGGCGAACCGATGAAGGTCACCTCGACCATCGACGTCGAGGTCGACGTCATGACCGCGTTCACCGCCTTCACCGACGAGCTCGGCCAGTGGTGGGGGAACGGTCCCATCGACGCGTGGGACTCGTCGCGCTGCATCGGCCGGCGACTGGAGCCTGGCGTCGGCGGACGGCTGCTCGAGCTCTACCAGGACGACGCCCTCGAGCTCGGCCGGGTGACGGTGTGGGAGCCGGGCGCACGTGTCTGTTGGCAGAGCTCCGTCGATGACGTCGTCATCGAGGTGTCCTTCGAGCCGATCGCCGCCGGGACCCGGGTGCGCGTCGACGGTGTCGTGCCCGACGGCGCGATCGGCGGCGCCGGCCTGTCGTTCGTGCGCATGACGCCCGAATGGCTCCCGAAGTGGATCCAGCGGCGGCCGGCGCCGCGGCCAGAGCTGTCCCGCCTCAACGTCATCGTCCACTACGAGAAGCCCGTCGCCGCGGCCCATTGGCTGTGCGATGCGTTCGGGTTCGAGACCTCGACATCGCTTCCCGACGACGACGCCGAGGGCTTCACGTGGATCGAGATCCGCGTGGGCAACGGCGCCGTCATGCTGTATCCGGCCGTCGGCGACGCGACCGGCGTGACTCATCAGCCGTTCGTGTACGTCGACGACCTCGAGGCCCACTTCGCCAAGGCGAGCGCATCCGGGGCGACGATCGTCGAGCCGATCAAGCACCACGGGTTCAGGGCGTACGTCGCCGAGGACCTCGAGGGCCGCCGCTGGACGTTCGCGCAGGCGCGTCCGACGATGAGCTGAGCGAGCGCGGCCGGGGGCGTCAGCTCACGTCGACGCCGGTCGCCTTCCCGAGCTCGCCGAGGTCGTCGATGATGGCGTCGAGGAGGTCCCAGAGGTCGGGCACGAGCTCGCGGCAGGAGACCAACCCGAAGTCGAGGGTGTCGAGGTAGCTCTGCACGGTGATGTTGAGCCCTTGACCGTCGACGATCGTCGACACCGGGTAGTAGTGCAGCAGGCGGGCGCCGGCGGTGTAGAGCGGGTGCCGGGGGCCGGGGACGTTGGAGATGGTGACGTTCACCGGCGGCATGAACCGCGATGCGGTCAGCCGCGTGGCCGTGCGCATGGCGCGGGCGAACACGGCGGGCGGCGGGAACTGGGCGAAGTCGGTCAGTGCGTCGGCCGGGACGGCGTCGAAGAGGCCCTTGGCGTCGACCATCGCCTCGTGGACGCGGGCGACCCGCTTGAGCGGATCGGGCTCGTCGGTCGGCAGGGTGGCGAAGATCGCCGACACCCGGTTCGTCCACTTCTCGGTCTCCTCGCCGCTGCGGATCGACACCGGGACCATGGCGACGAGGGGCAGCTCGGGCAGCGCGTCGTGCGCCGTGAGCCAGGTCCGGAGCCCGCCGGCGCACATGGCCATGACGACGTCGTTCACGGTCGCGCCCAGCGCGTTCTTGACGCTCTTCACGCCGTCGAGCGATGTCGACCGGAACGCGAAGCGGCGGTGCGCGGTGATCGCCGCGTTGAACGGAGTGCGGGGCGCGGCCGTCGGCAGTGGGCCACTCACCTCGCCCTCGGGCGAGCGCTCCCTTCCCCGATTGAGCACGGCGCCGAGCGGCCCGCGCAGGCCGTCGCGCACCTGGTTCGCCGCCGCCACCATCATCGGGTTCCGGGTCGCCTGGCCGAGCTCGCGCACCGTGCGGGCGCCGAGCACGACCGCCCGGGCCGGCTTGCGCAGCAGGTTGGCCGACGCCCGGAGGATCATCTCGCTGTCAGACGGCACCCGCTCCGTCGGAGACCCGTCCGCGGGCACGGCGACGGCATCGCCCTCGGGGTCGCCGTCGAGCATGAGAACGAGCAGCTCGGCGCCGGAGGCGCCGTCGATGGTGGCGTGGTGGACCTTGGTCAGGATCCCGAACTGCTCGTCGGGCAGGCCCTCGATGACGTAGGACTCCCACAGGGGACGGCGGCGGTCGAGCGGCCGCCCGACGATCCGGGCGACGAGCTCGGCGATCTGCTGGTCGTTGCCGGGAGGGGGCACCGCGGTGTGCCGGATGTGGAAGTCGAGGTCGAAGTCGGGATCCTCGACCCAGTAGGGGTGGTCGAGGCCGAAGGGCACGTCGCGGAGCCGGCGCCGGAGGGGCTCGAGGAGGTGGAGGCGGCGCTCGACCTGCGCTCGCCAGGCCGGGAAGGGTTCGTAGTCGGGATCGTTCTCCGGCCGGGCGTAGAGGGACAGGCTCGACACGTGGCCGAACTGGTTGGCCGTCTCCATGTAGAGGAACGAGGCGTCGAGACCGGAAAGCTGCTTCATGGCCACCTCCAGGGTGGTTCGGCTCAGGCCGAGGTGATCCCGCTGATTGTTCCGAGGTCGAGTCCGTCGGGGCCGTAGGCGCGCTCGGGGTCGCCCCGAACCGCCTCGTCGAGGGCGTGGGCGTCGTCGCCGACGAGGATCCGCCACTTGCCGGCGCGGACACCGTCGAGGATCACCGTCGCCGCCTGGGCGGCCGAGACCGGGGCGTTGTCGCGGAACAGCTCGCCGAACATCTCGATCAGTTCGCGCAGCTGGTCGTCGGACACGTCCTGGAGGGGCATGCCGCGGCGGATGAGGTCGGCGCGGACCTCGACGAGGTCGGGCTCCTCGTTCCCATGGATCTGCCGGCTGTTGATGACGATGTCGGTCCCGATGTGCCCGGGCATGACGACGGCGACCTTCACGTGTGGGGCGTTGATGCGGAAGTCCTCGAGCAGCGCCTCCGAGAAGCCCTTCACCGCGAACTTCGCCGTGCTGTACGCGGTGTGCGGCAGACCGGGGCCGAGCGAGGCCCAGAACCCGTTCACGCTGCTGGTGTTGACGAGGTAGCCCTCGTCGCTCTCGACGAGGAGGGGCACGAACGCCCGGCTGCAGTTGTAGACGCCGCCCCAGCAGACCCCGAAGGTGCGGTCCCACTCGTCGCGCTTGCCGATGAGGAAGCTGCCTCCACCGCCGATGCCGGCGTTGTTGAACACCAGGTTCACGTGGTTCGTGTCGTGCTGGGCGACGACCTCGTCGCGGAACCGCATGACCTGCGCCTCGTCGGACACGTCGCAGAGGTGGGTCGTGACGCGGGTCCCGGGAGGCGCCTCCTTCTCGGCCCGCAGCGCCGTCTCGGCCATGTTGTCGGCGTTCACGTCGCACATGGCGACCGAACACCCCTCGGCGGCCAGCTGCACGACCAGCTCACGCCCCATCCCGGTGCCCCCGCCGGTCACGACGGCCACGCGCCCCTCGAACGACTCCACACCAGCTCCTCTCGTCCGCGCCGGACGCTACTGCTCGACGCCGCCCTCGGGGATGGGGCGGCCGGAGTCGCGCCACTCGACGGCGGCGTGGAAGCCCTCGTCGGCGGCCAGCTGCTGGAACCACCGGCCCTCGGGCGAGTGCCGGGTGATGCCGTCGAAGATCGTGGCCAGGATCTGGGTGCCGTTGAGGCCCATGTTGTCGTAGGCCTGGTTGACCATCAGCTTCTGCATCACGAGCTGGTTGACCGGCACGCCGGCCATGCGGTCGGCGAGGGCCTCGACGCGAGCATCGAGCTCCTCGGCCGGGACCGCCTCCAGCACGAGACCCCAGTCGGCGGCCTGCCGACCGTCGATCGTGTCGCCGGTGAGCAGCATGCGCTTGGCCCGTTCGGCGCCGAGCCGGTACACCCACATCGCCGTCGTCGGGCAGCCCCACACCCGCGCCGGCATGTAGCCGATGCGGGCGTCGTCGGCCATGACGACGAGGTCGCAGCAGAGGGCGATGTCGCTGCCGCCGGCGACGGCGTGGCCCTGGACCTTGCAGATCGTCGGCTTGAGCGAGCGGAACAGCGTCATGAAGTCGTCGGTGTTGCGCTTCATGCCGCGGTAGTCCTTGATCGGGTCCCACACCGTGGGCTGCGTGCCGATGCCACCCTCGGCGTAGGCCTTGAGGTCGTAGCCGGCGCAGAACGACCGGCCCGCACCCCGCACGACGATGACGTGGACCGCCGGGTCGTCGTTGGCGAGCTCCACGGCGGCGCGGATCTCCCCCGGCATCGCGACCGTCGATGGCGTTGAGTCGCTCGGGCCGGGCGAGCGTGACGTAGGCCTTGCGGCCGTCGACCTCGTAGCGGATGGCGGTGAACGGCGTCTCGGTCATGGGCACCTCCTGGACCGCGATCATGCCTTGACAACAGGTGACCATTCAGTCACCTTTATCGGGTGCAGGACGACGAGGGAGTGTTCCGGGCGCTCGCCGACCCTTCGCGTCGACTCCTGCTCGATCGGCTGCGTGGGCGTGATGGCCAGTCGCTCACGGAGCTGACGTCGGTGTTGTCGATGACCCGGTTCGGCGTCCGCAAGCACCTCCAGGTGCTCGAGGAGGCCGGGCTGGTGACGGCCCGCAAGGTCGGTCGGGAACGCCGGCACTACCTCAACCCCGTTCCGATCCAGCGGGTGGCCGACCGCTGGGTCGGGCGGTTCCGCCATGCGGCCGGCCTGCTGGCCGACCTGACCGACGCCTTGGAGGCGACCATGCCCACCGACACGACCGACGCGGCCACGGAGCCGGGCGCACCGCCGGCCCACGTGCTCCGCACCTACATCCGCACGACCCCCGACCAGCTCTGGCGCGCCATCACCGAGAGCGAGTTCACGCTGCAGTACTTCTTCCACAGCACGATCGAGTCGACGTGGGAGCCGGGCACGCCGTACACGATGGCCATCGACGGCGACGTCGCCATCGAGGGCGAGGTCCTCGAGGCCGAGGCCCCCCACCGTCTCGTCCAGAGCTGGCGCAAGCACTGGGACGGCGAGGGTGACGACGTGCCCACGACCCGGGTCACCTGGGAGATCGAGGCGCAAGGGTCGATGTGCCTGCTCACCGTCGTCCACGACGGCTGGTCGGCCGACGACCACAGCGACACCTACCAGCAGGTCCAGGGCGGCTGGCCCCTGATCCTCTCGGGCCTCAAGACGCTGCTCGAGACGGGCCAGCCCCTCGCCGGCTAGCTCAGCACGAAGCCGCGGTAACCGTTGGCGGCGACGTCGGCGCACTGCTCGGCATAGGGCGGGAAGCCGGGCAGGGGCATGAACACCCGGGTCTTGCCCGGGATGTTCGCCCCCAGGTACCACGAGTTGCACGTCGGGAACAGCGTGAGGTCGGCGACGCTGTTGACGTAGGCGACCCAGCGTGCCGCCGCCTCCTCCTCGGCCTCGATGGTCTCGATCCCCTCGGCCCTGAGGTGCTCGAGGCAGTCGGTGATCCAGTCGACGTGCTGCTCGATCGACACGACCATGTTCGTGAGCACGGACGGGCTCCCGGGCCCCGTGATCAGGAACAGGTTCGGGAACCCGGGCACGCCGAGGCCGAGGTAGGTCCTCGGCCCGGCGTGCCACGCCTCTCCGAGGGTCAGACCGGCGCGGCCCTTGATGTCCATCGACAGCAACGTCCCGGTCATGGCGTCGAACCCCGTGGCGAACACGAGGCAGTCGAGCTCGTGCTCCTCGCCGCCGACCGTGACCCCCGTCGGCGTGATCGCCTCGATGGGCTCGGCGGCGATGTCGACGAGGCGCACGTTCGGCCGGTTGAAGGTCTCGAAGTAGCCGGAGTCGAGACAGAGCCGCTTGCAGCCGATCACCTGGCTCGGCGTGAGCACGGCCGCCACCGCCGGATCCTCGACGATCCCACGGATCTTCTCGCGGACGAAGTCGGCGGCCGTGTCGTTCGACCCCCGGTCGATCGTGAGGTCGGTGTACGCGGCCAGGAAGCCGAAGCCGCCCCGCTCCCACCGCTCCTCGTACTCGACGCGCCGCTCGTGCTCGGCGGCCTCCAGTGCCGACATGACCGGGAACTTCGTGCGGGAGCCGAATCCGGTCGGCATCATCCGGTTGCGGGCCCGGAGCCCCGCGTAGTCGGCCTTGACCGCCCGCTGCTCCTCGGGATCGAGCGGCCGGTTCCGCGCCGGCACCGAGTAGTTCGGTGTCCGCTGGAACACGACCAGCTGTCCGGCCTGCTCGGCGATGATCGGGATGGCCTGGATGGCCGACGACCCGGTGCCGATGACCCCGACGCGGCGGCCGGTGAAGTCGACGCCGTCGTGGGGCCAGCGACCGGTGTGGTGCACCGGCCCTGCGAAGGTGTCGAGGCCGGGGATGTCCGGCACGTTGGCCGACGAGAGGCACCCGGTCGCCATGACGACGTGGTGCGCGGTGGTCGTCGCGCCGTCGTCGGTCTCGACGTGCCATCGGCGCTCGCCCTCGTCGAAGGATGCCCCGGTCACCCTCGTGTCGAACTGGATGTCGCGACGGAGGTCGAACCGGTCGGCGACGTGCTCGAGGTAGCGAAGGATCTCGGCCTGGCCGGCGTAGCGCTCGGTCCACTCCCACTCCTGCTGGAGGTCCTCGTCGAACTGGTAGGAGTACTCCAGGCTCTCGACGTCGCAGCGGGCACCGGGGTAGCGGTTCCAGTACCAGGTGCCGCCGACGCCGCTTCCGGCCTCGAAGACGTGGATCGAGAAGCCGGCGCCCCGCAGGCGGTGGAGCGCGTAGAGCCCGGCGAAGCCCGCCCCCACCACCACGACGTCGACCTCTCGATGTGCTGCCATGCCACCCCCGGAGCGCAAGGTACTCGGGAGGTTCGTGGTCGGTGGGCGCGCCAGGACGGCGGCGGCGCGAACCAGTTACCCCCCGTCGGGCTCGAAGCTCGCCATGCGCTTCGCGGTGATCGACGCGCCGCGTCGTTGCAGCCACGGGATGCGCAGCGCCTCGTCGCGGCGGATGACGTAACGGAAGCCGGCCTGGCGCACGACCGCCGGCGTGAGCCGGACAGCGCCGCGAGCCACGGCGAAGAACCGGTCGAGCCGCTTCGCCATCCCGTCGTCCCACTCGAAGCCGAAGGCGGGGCGGAGGTGGGGCGGGAAGGTCCCGCTCGTGACGAGCTGCAGGCGTCGGGCCGCAACCCGCCCGAGGGGCCAGGGCAGTGGCGGGACCATCGTGGCATGGGCGACCGAGCGCGCTGCCCTTGTCACCCGCAGCTCGTCGTGCACGACGGTGTCGACGTAGGCCTCGAAGTCGTCCCACGACTCGGGGCACCGCCCCTCGGGCACCCCGCAGCCGTAGGCGACGAGCTTCCACTCCTCGTAGTACTGGTCGCGCTCGGCTCGGGAGAGGGGCGGGAAGACCCGCTCGTACATGAGCAGCCCGGTGTCGACGAGGGTCGCCCAGACCCAGACCAGGAGTGACGGGTCGAGCGCCTCGTAGGGCTGGCCGTCGTCGGTCGTGCCCACGACGCGTCGGTGCACGCGCTCGAGCAGGCGGGCTTGGCGCGCTGACACCTCGGGCGAGGCGAAGGACAGCTTCGCCATCACGTCGACCGTACGGAACAGGCGAGCCCAGGGGTCGCGGGCGTAGCCGGAGTGCTGTTCGACGCCGGCGCCGACCTTGGGGTGGGCGACCTGAAGCAGCACGGCGCGGCCGCCGCCGAGGAAGGCGGCCGGCTCGGCCAGCACCTTCCACGACACCGACTGTCGGCTGAGCGGCAGGGAGGCGGGGACCGGGTCGTAGGTGGACGGGCTCATGCTCGCCGGCCTCCTTCGGCGGCGGAGGCGTGCGGGCTCAGGCGGGCGTGATGTTCTGGTTCCCGCGGAAGCGGTTCTCCGGGTCCCACTCCCCCTTCACGGCGGCGAGCCTGCGGTACTTCTCCTCGCCGAAGGCGGCCCGGACGCGGTCCTGGCCCTCGTTCCCGATGAAGTTGAGGTAGACGCCGCCGTTCGCGTAGCGGGCGATGTCGCGCCGGAACGAGCGGGCCCACTCGATGTTCCTGTCGGAGTCGGCGGGCGACTCCCAGAGCGCGAAGGGGTGCGTGATCCACGACGACGACCGCTTGGTCATCGGCGTGGCGTCCTCGGGCACGCGCGCGAGCGCGCCGCCCCACGGGAGGAGGATCTGCTGGGCGAACGGCGACTGGCGCTCGAAGCCGTACTTCACGAACACGTCCACGGCCTCGTCGGGGAACTGGTCGTGGTAGTCGCCCGACCAGTAGTTGTGCAGGCCCGGCGGGTCGTCGATCATGCACTGGAAGTCGGCGTACGGCATCGGTCCGACGAGGTCGACCTCGGGGCCGAGCTCCCGGAGAGGCGCCACGGCATCGGCGCCGTCGGCGGGGTCGCCGGCCCAGAGTGCCGCGATGGCGGCGAGGGTCGTGCCCTGCAGGTGTTCGGGGACGAACTCCTCGGGCGGGCCGGTCAGGAACACCAGCGCCGTGCCGAGCTCGTCGGGGGCGTTGAGGGCGATGTCGCGGTACCGCCGGGCGACCTCGTTGCCGGCGTCGCCCGGCCACAGCATCAGGCCGGCGGTCACCTCGGGGCCGAGCGGGTGCAGACGGAAGACGAACGACGTGGCCACTCCGAAGTTGCCGCCGCCACCGTGCAGCGCCCAGAACAGCTCGGGGTTCTCGTCCTCGCTCGCCGTCACCGTCCGCCCGTCGGCCGTCACCAGGTCGACCGACAGGAGGTTGTCGCAGCTGAGCCCGTGGCGTCCGCTCGAGCCAGCCCGAGCCGCCCCCGAGGGTGAGCCCGGCGACACCGGTCGTCGAGACCCGGCCCCCGGTCGTGGCCAGGCCGTGCTCCTGGGTGGCGCGGTCGAACTCGCCCCAGGTCACACCGGCTCCCACCCGGACCTGGCGTCCCTCGGCGTCGACCTCGATGCCCTTCATCGGGCGGACGTCGATGACGATGCCGTCGTCGTTGACCGACACGCCGGCGACGGAGTGGCCGCCGGCTCGAACGGCGACGTCGTAGGCCTCACGACGGGCGAGGTCCAAGGCCTCGACCACGTCGGCCGCCGACGCGCACTGGGCGATGACGGCCGGCCGCTTGTCGATCATGGCGTTGAAGACGGTCCGCGCCTCGTCGTAGCGCGAGTCGTCCGGTCGGATCAGATCCATGTCCCTGCCCCCTTGGAGTGCCCGTCGACGTTGTCTCCTCGGTGCCCATGGGCGTTACGGAGATGCGAAGGTCTCCGCATGACCGACGCCGCGCCGAAGGCCTCCGACCGTATCCCCTTGGCCGACTCGGGGCTCTCGATCCCACCGCTCGGCGTGGGGACCTGGGCGTGGGGAGACCGGCGGACCTGGGGCATGGGCGGGTACGACGCGTCGTTCACCGAGGCGACGATCCACGAGGCCTGGCACGCGTCGTTGCACGCCGGTGTCGTGTTCTTCGACACGGCCGAGGTCTACGGCAACGGCGAGAGCGAGCGCATCATCGGCCGGCTGCTGTCCGAGGACCCGGCGCGGCGATCGCAGGTCGTCATCGCCACGAAGTTCATGCCGTCGCCCTGGAAGCTCAACGTGACCTCGGCGCTCGTCGGTGCCGCGCGGGCCTCGCTCGACCGCCTCGGCATCGACGCCATCGACCTCTACCAGCTCCACGGCCCGGTCTCCCTGCGCTCCCACGGGGCCCTGGCCGACGCGCTCGCCGCCGCCCACGAGGCCGGACTCGTGCGCGCGGTCGGCGTCTCGAACTACTCGGCCAAGGAGACGCGCTCGATCGACCGCGCCCTCCGGTCGCGGGGACTGCGGCTCGCCACCAACCAGATCGAGTTCTCGCTGCTGAGGACGATGCCACAGACCAGCGGCCTCCTCGACTGCTGCGACGAGCTGGGCGTCGTCGCGCTCGCGTACTCACCCATCGGCCAGGGCCGCCTCACCGGGAAGTACTCCGCCGCCAACCCGCCGCCCTCGAGCCGCAACTTCTCGAACCACCCGATGGCCAAGGTCGACGAGATCGTCGCCGTGCTGCGCCGGATCGGTGCCGCCCACGACGACCGGACGCCGAGCCAGGTGGCACTGGCGTGGGTCATCGCCAAGGGCGCCGTGCCGATCCCCGGCGCCAAGAACCGACCGCAGGCCGAGGAGAACGCCGGCGCCCTCGGCTGGCGCATGACCGCCGCCGAGGTCGCCGAGCTCGACGCCGTCGCTCTGCACGGCAAGCGCGGGATCCCGCAACGCGTCTGGCAACACGGCTGACCCCGAGCCGTTCAGTCAGGCGAGGTGGACCAGGAGGGTCGCGGGGGCTCGGCCGAGGACCTGGCGCCACTCGACGGTCCACGGGTCGATGGCCGGCTCGAGCGGGCCGAGGGCGAGCACGCCGCGGACCGTCTCCTCGACGGTCATCCGGGCCAGGTTGGCGCCGAGGCAGTAGTGCGGACCAGCGCCGAAGCTGAGCAGGCGCGGCGCAGCCGGGTCGCGGAACCGCGTCACGTCGAACCGGTCCGGGTCCTTCCAGACGCCCGGCTCCCGGTTGGCCGCTGCCGTCGCCAGGAGCACCATCGTCCCGGGCGAGAGCTCGGTGCCGGCCACCTCGACGGTCTCGATCGCCGTCCGGGGGACGAACCCGATGCTCGGCTCGAACCTGATCGACTCGCCCACGGCGCTGGCGACCAGCTCGGGTTCGGCGGTGAGGCGCGCCAGCTCGTCGGGATGGCGGACGAGGGTCAGGAGCGTGCAGCCGATCTGGCTGGCCGTCGTGTCGTGCCCGCCGACGAGCAGGTTGGCGACCATCGCCAGCACCTCGTCGTGGCTGAGGCGGTTGCCGTCGTCCTCGGCGGCGAGCAGACCCGAGACGAGGTCGTCGCCGGGCTCCCGCGCCGGCGATCGGCGAGCTCGGAGACGTAACCGAGCATCGCCGTGATGGCGCGGTCGGCGGCATGCACCTGCTCGGGCTCCATGATCCCGAACACCGGGCTGAGGTCGTCGGCCCACTGGCCGAACACCTCGACGTCGTCGTCGGGGACGCCCAGCAGCCGGCACATCACGCGGATCGGCACCAGCGACAACGCCGCGATCAGGTCGCCGCCACCGGCCGCGTACATCGGTCGCAGGCTCGCCGATGCCAGCGCGGCCGCCTCGTCGCGCAGTCGCTGAACCGAGCGCGGCGTGAACGCACGGGCGACGAGCGACCGCAGGCGGTGGTGCGTGTCGCCTTCGTTCGTGAACATGAGCCCGCCGTACCAGCGCCGCAGCGGGCCGTCCCCGATGCCGGTCAGGTCGAACAGCCCGAGCCCGATGCCGGCGAGGCGGTGGTCGTGCGCCAGGCGCTCGATGTCGGCGTGCCGCAGCACGACGACCGCGCCGGTCGACTCCTCCGTCGCCAGCGCGCCGGCGTCGGACGCTCGGCGCAAGACGGTGTGGAGCCCGTCACCGGCGGCGTCGGCGAGGTCGAGCACGGCGCCGGACCGTACTCGTGCGGCGAGCGCGACCGCCCCGACCGAGGCGGCTACTCCACCGCCGCCGGCTCACCGAGCGTGGCGGGCAGCCACGAGAACCAGGCCTCCCTGACCCCATCGTCCACGGCCCCGTACAGGTACAGGTACACGCTGCAGGCCACCCGCTCGCCGCCGCCCTCGGTGGCGATGAAGGCGGCGCCTTCCGCCGGCTCGTCGAGCAGGAGGTGGTACTGCGTTCACCTCCGGCGTCCGCACGACCGCGTGCGACGGTCCCCGACAACACCGGGACGTCGTCGCCGGACGCCCGAAGGCGCTCGCCCTCCGACAGCCCCTCGGGCACACCGAGCGCAGCGCAGAGCGCCGACCACGCCGCCGCGTTCGAACCCTTCACCATCACCGTCGGGATGATCGCCATCGCCCGCCGGTTCCGGAAGTGGGTCAGCTGAACCCGCAGGTTGTCGAGGAACAGCCGCCAGCCGTTCGACATGCCTTCGAAGTCGCCGTCCCACTCCTCGCCCGCCCCGAACCCGCTGTTGACCAGACGGACGACGCAGGTGCCGCCGTCGCGCGCCTCGACGAGCCACTCGTAGGCCAAGGGGCGGTCGCCGCCGCTCTGGTAGGCGAACCGGTTCGGCGGTTCCCACGCGGTGACCGTCGCCGTCTCCTTGCCGAAGGACGGCCCGAAGTCCATGACGACCTCGCCGCCGACGCGCTCGTCGACCTCCATGGGGACGAACCACGAACCAACCCCGGGTCCCGTGGCGATGGTGTCCCACACCTCCTCGGGGGTGCCTGGCACCTCGACGGACAGATCGATCGAGCGGCTGTCGGTCATGACGACTCCTCCTGGGGTCGGGGGTGGGCGAAGGCGGCGACCCGGTACCAGCGGCCATCGGGGACGGCCTCGTCGTGGTACCGCGCCGCCAGACCGCGGACGGTGGCGGCGAGCTCCTCGGCGAAGGCGGCGCGTTCCGCGGCGGAACGGAATCGGATGTCAGCGTCCACGGAGAGGGTGGGCAGCCGCTTCCCTGCGTCGGAGGCCAGGCGCGTCAACATGCCGACCTCCCGCACGATGCGAGCGGCCGAGGCGATGAGATACGACGCCGACAACCGGTCGGCGATGCGGTCCGGGTCGGCGCCCGCAGCGCCCATGGCCCCTGGCGACACGACATAGGCCGCCGCGCTGGCCGCGAAGATCCGCTCGGTCAGGCCGCCGTGGCGCCGCTGGTCGACCTCGACGACGAGGCCGTGCCCGGCGAGGGCGTTGAGGTGGTATCCGACCTTCTGACGGGCGAGGCCGACCCTTCGCGGCGACACCGGCCGCCGAAGCCGGCTCGGCCGCCAGCGAGGCGAGGACCAGCGCGCGGACCGGGTCGAGGGCGACGACCGCCGCCGCAGGATCCTCGAGGACGGCGACATCGGGCATGTGCAGCAGCCTGGCATTGACAAGAAAAGTTGTCAAGCCCGCTCGGGAGGCGCCGTCCCTAGGCTGTCGACCGTGTCCAGCCGTCCCGTCGCCGTCGATGACACCCCGCTCGAGCCCGACGCCCTGGGGCGCGAGCTCGAGGCCCACCGCCGCGAGCTGACCGGGTACTGCTACCGGATGCTCGGCTCGGGCTTCGAGGCCGAGGACGCCGTGCAGGAGACCATGGTCCAGGCCTGGAAGGGCATCGACGGCTTCGAGGGCCGCGCCGCCCTGCGGTCGTGGCTCTACCGCATCGCCACCAACGTCTGCCTCGACATGCTGCGCGGCCCGCAGCGCCGGGCCCGGCCGATGGACCTCGGCCCCGCCTCGCCGGCCGACACCGCGCTCGGCGCGGTCGAGCCCGAGACACGCCTGGATCCAACCGATCGCCGACGCGCGTGTGGTGCCGAGCGACGGCGATCCGGCCGAGCTGGCGGCCTCCCGCGAGTCGATCCGCCTCGCGTTCGTCGCCGCGCTCCAGCACCTCCCGCCGCGGCAGCGAGCGGTGCTCATCCTGCGCGAGGTGCTGCGCTGGCACGCCGACGAGGTGGCCGAGCTGCTCGAGACGAGCGTCGCGTCCGTGAACAGCGCGCTGCAGCGGGCCCGAGCGACCCTCGCCGCCGGCGAGGTCGACGACGGCGAGCCCCAGCAGGTCGACGCCGAGCAGGCCGAGCTGCTGGCCCGCTACGTCGACGCCTTCGAGCGCTACGACATCACGTCGCTCGTGGCGCTCATCCACGAGGACGCCACGTTCTCCATGCCGCCCTTCGCGCTGTGGCTCCGCGGCCCGGACGACATCGGCGCGCTGGTACCTCGGCCAGGGCATCGGTTGCGAGGGCTCGCGGCTCGTCGCCACCGCCGCCAACGGCTGCGGCCGCGTTCGGCGCCTACAAGCCGGCCGGCCCGGGGTCGTGGGAGCCCTTCGCCCTCCAGATCATCGAGACCTCAGGGGGCCGGATCTCCGGGCTGCACCACTTCCTCTACCCCAGGCTGTTCGCCGCCTTCGGGCTCCCGGCCCGCCTCGACCAGTAGCGCCTCGGCCAGGCCGACGAGCTCGAGCAGCCCGCGCAGCTCGGGACACGGGTCGCGCAGCCGGATCGACCACGCCGCGGCGGCGGGCTGCGAGCTGCAGCCGGGCGAGGGCGTCGACGACACCGAGGTCGGGACGCGATCCCGGGCCGAACCGCCACACCATGACCTCGACGTCGTCGACGACGACGAGCACGACCGCCCTCGACCCGTCGCCTTCGACCACGCAGGGCAGACGATGCGGCGGGTCGGAAGTCATCGTGGCGGGCACCGATGAGTCACGCAGCGTCGGGCCGTCGTAGCGAGATCACCAAGGAGCGAACCATGAGCCTTCCGCAGGTTGTTTCCCCCGACGAGTGGCTGGCCGCCCGCAAGGAGCTGCTGGTCAAGGAGAAGGCGCTCACCCGTCGAGCGCGACGCGTTGAACGCCGAGCGGCGGCGGCTGCCGATGGTCGAGGTCACGAAGGACTACGTGTTCGACGGCCCCGACGGCGAGGCCAGCCTGCTCGACCTGTTCGAAGGGCGCACCCAGCTCGTCGTCGGCCACTTCATGTTCGACCCGAGCTGGGACGACGGCTGCCCCAGTTGCTCGGCCGGTGCCGACGAGATCGCCGACGGCCTGCTCGACCACCTCCACACACGCGACACGACGCTCGCCTACGTCTCACGGGCGCCGCTGGCGAAGATCGAGGACTACAAGGCGCGCAAGGGCTGGACGTTCCCCTGGTACTCGTCCTTCCGGAGCGACTTCAACTACGACTTCCACGTCACCCTCGACGACTCCGTGCAGCCGGTCGTCTACAACTTCCGGACTCCGGAGGAGCACGAGCAGGCGGGCAGCCCCTCGGGCTTCGAGCCCGGGAGCGGACCGATGGAGGCGCCCGGGCGCAGCGCCTTCCTGCGTCAGGGCGACACCGTGTTCCACACGTACTCGGTGTACGCCCGCGGGCTGGAGACGATGGGCGGCTCGTACTACCTGCTCGACGAGACCGCCCTCGGGCCGGCAGGAGGAGTGGGAGGAGCCGAAGGGCCGCGCCGAGCACGCCCGCCAGGCGGTGCCGAACTTCTCGACATAGCGCTCTCGCGCTCTGCGAACATATGTTCGTGGCGACGGAGGCGACCATCCTCCATGCCGACCTCGATGCCTTCTACGCATCGGTCGAGCAGCGAGACGAGCCGCAGCTCCGCGGTCGCCCGGTGATCGTCGGATCCGGCGTCGTCCTGGCGGCGAGCTACGAGGCCAAGGCCCACGGGATCCGCACGGCGATGGGTGGCGCCCAGGCTCGGCGGTTGTGCCCGCAGGCCGTCGTGGTCGAGCCCCGCATGTCCGCCTACGTCGAGGCGAGCAAGGCGGTGTTCGCGGTGTTCGAGGACACGACGCCCCTCGTCGAGGGGCTCTCGATCGACGAGGCGTTCCTCGATGTCGGCGGGCTCCGCCGGGTGTCGGGGACACCGACGGAGATCGCCGTCCGGCTGCGCCGCGACGTGCTCGAGCGCGTCGGGCTACCGATCACCGTCGGGGTGGCCCGGACCAAGTTCCTGGCCAAGGTGGCCAGCGGGGTGGCGAAGCCCGACGGCCTCCTCGTCGTCCCCCCGAGGGCGAGCTCGCCTTCCTGCACCCGCTGCCGGTGGAGCGGCTCTGGGGGGTGGGGCCGGTGACGGCTCGGCAAGCTGCACGCCCGCGGAGTCCGGACCGTGGCCGACGTCGCCCGCCTCGGCGACGACGTCCTCGTGGCGATGCTCGGCCGGGCCTCGGGTCGGCACCTCCACGCTCTCGCGCACAACCACGACCCCCGCGAGGTCGAGGTGGGTCGGCGCCGGCGCTCGATCGGGTCCCAGCACGCGCTGGGCCGCGGACCCCGGTCTCCCGAGGACATCGACGCCGTCGCCGTCGCCATCGTCGACCGCGTCACCCGTCGGCTGCGCGGGGCACGGCGGGTCGGTCGGACCGTCGTCCTCCGGCTGCGCTTCGACGACTTCTCGAAGGCGACGCGGTCCCACACCCTCGCGCGGGCGACAGCTCACACGGCGACGGTGCTCGCGGCGGTGCGGACGCTGCTGGCGGCGGCGATGCCGGAGATCGAGCGCCGTGGGGTCACCCTCGTGGGGGTCGCCATCCAGAACCTCGACGACGACCGCGCCGTCCAGCTGATCCTGCCGTTCGACCACCAGAGCGAAGACGCCCTCGACGCTGCCCTCGACGGCGTGCGCGACCGCTTCGGCACCGCCTCGGTGACCCGAGCCGTCCTGCTCGGCCATCACCACCATCCCTCGGTCCCGCTCCTACCCGACTGACGCTCACCTAGCCACCTAGCGTTGGGCCGGTGTCCGAAGTTCGAGAGACCCTGTTGCCGGGCGTGGGCGTGCGGCACGAGTTCACGACGTCGAGCGGCGAGCGCGTTGCGGTCCTGACCCATCGCAACGGCCGCCGGGAGCTCGCCATCTACGACCGTGCCGACCCCGACGCGTGCACGACCGTCCTGCATCTGAGCCCCGACGACACCCGAACGCTCGCCGAGCTCTTCGGCGCCAGCCAGGTCAGCGAGGCACTGGTCGCCGTGCAGCAGCAGGTCGAGGGGCTGGCCATCGACTGGCCGACCGTCGGTCCGGGCTTCGACGGCGCGACCATCGCCGACGGGCGGTTCCGCACCCAGACGGGCACGTCGATCGTCGCCGTCGTCCGCGGCGGCACGACGATCCCGGCGCCCGGACCCGGACACCAGGCTCGAGGCGGGCGACGTCGTCGTCGCCGTCGGCACGCCGGAAGGACTGTCGCAGCTGCGGACTCTGCTCGCCTCGTGATCGTCGCGGCCGCGAGCTCCGACGCGGCGCTGGCCTTCATCGAGATCGGCGCGGTCGCACTCGCGCTGGCCGTCCTGGCTCGGGTCGCCGGCCGGCTCGGCATCACGGCCATCCCCTTCTACCTGCTCGCCGGCCTGGCCGTCGGTGAGGGCGGCTTCGCGCCGCTCGACGTCAGCGCCGAGTTCATCTCGCTCGTCGCCGAGATCGGTGTGCTGCTGCTGCTCCTGGCGCTCGGGCCTCGAGTACAGCGGCGACGAGCTCCGGCACGGTCTGCGGACCGGCCTGCAGCCGGGGCTGTTCGACGCCGTCGCCAACTTCCTGCCCGGCTTCGCCGCCGGGCTGCTGCTCGGGTGGGACCTGCCGGCGGCGGTGCTCCTCGGCGGCGTCTGCTGGGTGAGCTCGTCGGGGATCGTGTCCAAGGTCCTCGCCGATCTCGACCGCCTCGGCAACCGCGAGACGCCATCGATCCTGAACCTGCTCGTGATCGAGGACCTCGCCATGGCCGTCTACCTCCCGGTCGCAGGGGCGCTGGTGACCGGCGAGGACGCCACCGCGACCGTCGTGACCGTGGCGGTGGCTCTCGCCGCCGTGCTGGTGATCCTGACCGTCGCCTTGCGGTTCGGGACGCAGCTGAGCGCGCTGCTGGAAGGGGGCAGCGACGAGTCGCTTGCTGCTGGCCGTCTTCGGCCTCACCTTGCTCGTCGGCGGGCTGGCCCAGCAGCTCGAGGTGTCCGCCGCCATCGGCGCCTTCCTCGTCGGGCTGGCGCTGTCGGGGCCCGTCCAGCACCGAGCCGGCGCCTTGATCGGCCCGCTCCGCGACCTCTTCGCCGCCGTGTTCTTCCTGTTCTTCTCGTTCCAGATCCGCCCCGGCGATCTCCTCGGCGCCCTCGGCCCCGCCGCCGCCCTCGCCGTGGTCGCCATGGCCACCAAGCTCGCCACCGGCTGGTTCGCCGCCGGCCGGGCCGGCGTCGGACGGGCCGGCCGGCTGCGCGCCGGCACGACCCTGATGGCCCGCGGCGAGTTCTCCATCGTCATCGCCAGCCTCGGCGCCACCCTCGCCGACGGCGACGATCTCGGCGCCGTCTCCGCGGCGTTCGTCCTGCTCACCGCGATCGCCGGGCCGGTCGCCACCCGGTTCGTCGGCGTCCCGCCGGCCGAGCGCCGGCGGCCCGTCCGCGCCACCCCGTAGCGCCCCGCGGGAGCTCAGTCGTCGAGCAGGTGGTGCATGGCCGGGGCCTCGGCGGGCCCGGCCACGATGGCGGTGTCGCCCGCGACCACGACGAGCTGCACGCCCTGTGCCCGCCACGACGCCAGCTCGGCGTCGGCGGGTGGACCGTCCACGAAGGTGTGCCGGACCGCGACGAGGCGCAGCCCATCGAGCTGGATCCGGCGGGCAGCGCGGTCGTCCACGGCCGCGCCGACGAAGGCGGGGGCCGCCACCCGGGAGGCGCTGATGACGGAGTCGATGCCGAGGGCGGACCCGGCGCTGTCGGCCACCGCGTCGTCGAAGATGCGAGCCACGCTCCGGATGGCGCGGTTGAAGGCCTCGGCCTGCAGGCAGGCGGTGATGTTGACGAGGTCGTCGCCGGTCACCGCCAGGAGGCACGCGGCCCGCTCGATCCCGGCACGGGCCAGGTCTTCGGGCAGGCGGGCGTCGCCGATCACGACCGGGCCGTGCGACGACGCCGCGCCCACGAAACGCGAGTCGGCATCACGGTCGATGGCGACCGCGGGGATCCCCAGCTGTCGCAGGAGTCGGATGATCCGGTAGCCGATCGTGCCGAGCCCGGCCACGACGACGTGACCCTGCATCTTCGCCGCCCTCCGGTGCATCCGCGACGCCATCCGCTCCTCGGTGGCGACCGCCGCCAGGTGGGAGAACAGGACACCGACGAGGGCGCCGACCGACACCATCAGGACGAGCCCGAACAGCTGCTGCCAGGCGTCGGAGCCGGCGACACCGGGATCCCCCCACGCCGTCGTGATGGTGAAGTAGAGCGCTTCGAGGGGGCTCAGGTGCCGGGCGATCCCGAAGGCGATGCTTCCGCCGAGCAGGAGGGCCCCGAGGGCGAGGGCGGTGGCGGGGAGCAGGGTCGCCGTCACGCTCTTCACCGGGACGTGGTCCTCGGAATCCTCGAGCAGCTTCAGGCGCCGAGGCCCCTCGGGGGGCGGCGGCGCCTCGACGGGGCGGTTGCCGAGCGCCATGGTGAACACGTCAGCCAACGTCCCGCCCAGGAGCACCTCCTCGCCGGGCTGGAGCGGCGCGGCGTCGTCGGTGCAGGCTGACCATCCGGTCGTGGCCTTGCGCGCCAGGACCACGACGTTGCTCGTCGCCCGCACCGCCGTCGGTTCCTTCCCTGCCAGCGACCCCTTCGGCTCGACCGTGACCCGCAGGAGCGGGATCTCGTCCCGCCCGAGGCGCAGCGTCTGGACGGTCTTGTCGCCCAGAGCCGCGGCGACGAACGCCGGCGCGGCAAGGCCGGAGAGGCTGAACGCTCGGCGGACGTTCGAGGTGGCCTCGAGCTGATCGGCGACGGCCGCGTCGAAGGATCGCAGGACGATCGGGACGTCGGGTCCGACGGTGGCCGCGCAGGCGACCGATCGGAGGTTGTCGAGGTCGTCGTCACCCAACGCGAGGAGCGCGTCGGCCTCGGCCAGCCCGGCCGACGCGAGGGCGGCGGCGCGGTCGCCATCGCCGTTCATCACCGTGGCCACCGTCGCCACCTCGGCACTGAGCTGGTCGTCGGCGTGATCGCCTTCGACGACGACGGTCACGCCCGCCCCGAGCTCCGCCAACTGCTCCGTGACCCGCACGGCGAGCCGTGACAGCCCTGTGACGACGTAACGGGCCATGCTCCGTCGAGCGTAGTGACGGGCTCGGGTCAGGCCCGCCTACGCTCCGCGGATGACCGAGACCTCGGCGCGGTACCGCAACGTCGCCGACGGCTTCACGCAGCGAGCCCGCTCGGTGCCCGACGACGCGTGGGACAACCCGGCGCCGTGCGCCGGCTGGGTCGCCCGTGACGTCGTCCGGCACATGGTCGAGTGGATGCCCGTGCTCCTGACCAACGCCGGCCTCGAGGCACCGAAGGGCCCGCCGGTCGACGAGGACCCCGTCGGGGCTTGGGAGGCACTGGACGCCGCCCTCCAGGACGCGCTCGACGATCCCGAGACCGCGGCACGCGAGCTCGACATGGGACCGGGGCGATTCACCGTCGAGGTCGCCGTCGCCACCTTCGGCCTGCCCGACGTGCTCGTCCACACGTGGGACCTGGCGCGGGCGACAGGGCTCGATGAGTCCCTCGACGCCGACGAGGTGCACAACCTGCTCGTCGGCATGGAGCCGATGGACGAGGCGCTCCGCACGAGCGGGCACTTCGGGCCCAGGGTGGAGGTCCCCGACGACGCCAGCGAGGTGACGAAGCTGATCGCGTTCACGGGTCGCCACCCGTAGGCGGCGCGCCGCCCCTACTCGCCGCGGTCGGAGGAGAGCTGGGCGGCCTTGGTGGTGAGGTAGTGCTGTTCGCGGAGGTTGGTGGTGCGGGCGGCAGCGGCTGCGGAACTCGCCGATGGCCGCCGTGGTGTCGCCGGCCATGCTCGAGGAGGTGGGCGCGCACGGCGTGGAGGCGGTGGTGGTCGCCGAGCCGCTCGTCGAGCCCGTCGAGCAGCGCGAGGCCGCGGTCCGGCCCGTGGGCCATGGCCGCCGCGACCGCCCGGTTCAGCGTCACCATCGGGTTGCCGGTCAGCCGCTCGAGGAAGCTGTACAGCGCCAGGATCTCGATCCAGTCGGTGTCGTCGTGGCTGGCGGCCTGGTCGTGGACGGCGGCGATGGCCGCCTGGACCTGGTACTCGCCCATCTGGCCGCGTCGCAGCGCCTCGGTGATGAGGGCGACGCCCTCGCCGATGAGCGTCCCGGTCCCAGACGGTGCGGTCCTGCTCGGCGAGCGGGACGAGCTCGCCGTCGGCGTCGCGTCCGGGCGGGGCGACGGGCGTCGGTCAGCAGCATGAGGGCGAGCAGTCCGGCGACCTCCGGATCGTCGGGCAGGGCGGCGTGGACGAGCCGGGCCAGGCGGATGGCCTCGCCCGAGAGGTCGGTGCGGGCCAGGTCGGGGCCGCTGCTGGTCGCGTAGCCCTCGTTGAACAGGAGGTACAGGACGTGCAGCACCGATCGCAGGCGCTCGGCCGCGCGCCTCGGGTGCCGGGAGCGTGAACGGCTCGTCCGACGCCTTGATCCTCGCCTTGGCCCGGCTGATCCGCTGCGCCATCGTCGCTTCGGGCACGAGGAAGGCGGCGGCGATCTCACGGGTCGTGAGGCCGCCGACCGCCCGCAGGGTGAGGGGGATGGCCGATGCCGGGCGTGAGCGACGGGTGGCAGCACATGAACATGAGGATCAGCGTGTCGTCCTGGCCCGACGCCGGTCCGGGCCGGGCGACCGACCACGAGGCGGCCAGGTCCTCCCGGCGCCGGCGGGCGTCGTCGCGCCGGTACTGCTCGGCCATGCGACGGGATGCGACGCGTGATCAGCCAGGCGAGCGGGTTGTCGGGCTCGCCCGTCCGCCGGCCACGTGCTGGCGGCGGCGAGGAGCGCCTCCTGCACGGCGTCCTCGGCGTCGGCGAAGTCGCCGGTACCGGCGGACGACGGCGCCGAGGACCTGCGGCGCCAGTTCACGCAGCAGATCCTCGGTGCGCGTCCGTTCGGCCTCGCTCACACCTCGGGATCGGGGGCGCTCAGCACCTGGCGCACCTCGATGGGCTGGCGGATCGGCACGCCGTCGGGGCCCGGCGCGGCCGACGCCTGCGCCGCGATCTCGATGGCGCGCTCGACGGTCGCGACGTCGATCAGGCGGTAGCCGGCGAGCAGCTCCTTCGACTCGGGGAACGGCCCGTCGGTGATGACCGGCGCGCTGGCTCCGTCGGACACGACGAACTTGGCCTGGTCGGGGCCGGCCAGCCCCTGTGCGTCCACCAGTTCACCGCTCTCGGTGAGCTCCTCGTTCAGCGCCTGCTGGAACTCGATGTGCGCCTTGATGTCGCCCGGGGTCCACTCCGTCATCGGCGGGCAGTCCGACTCGACCTCGCCGTAGTTCTGCAGCAGCATGAATCGCATCGGATCCATCCTTCCTGGTTCGGCGACGCCCTCGTGGCGGCGCGCAACCGGGTGTCGAAGCTGCGATCCGAGTCTCGACATCGGCATCGGGGTAGGGGAGACGCCATGACGAAACTGACCAGGATCACGCCCTGCCTGTGGTTCGACACCGAGGGCGAGGAGGCCGCAGCCTTCTACACCGAGATCTTCGACAACTCCCGCATCCTGCACGTCACCCACTACGGCGAGGCCGGTCCGCGTCCGGCGGGGACGGTGATGACCGTCGACTTCGAGCTCGACGGTCAGCCGCTCGTCGCCTTGAACGGCGGCCCGGAGTTCCCGTTCACCGAAGCGGTCTCGTTCCAGGTGAGCTGCGAGTCCCAGGAAGAGGTCGACCGGTTCTGGGCGCAGCTGTCCGAAGGGGGAGAGGAAGGGCCGTGTGGTTGGTTGAAGGACCGTTTCGGCCTGTCGTGGCAGATCGTCCCCACCGTGTTGGACGAGCTCGTCCGCGACCCCGATCCCGGCCGGTCACAACGGGCGGTCGGGGCCATGCTCGGCATGAAGAAGCTCGACATCGAGGCGCTCCAGCGAGCAGCCGACGAGGCCTGACCGCGTCAGGGCTCGAACCGCAGACGCCTCGCCACCACATCTCGGGCGACATCGGTGAGCAAGCGATCGTGGGTGAAGGCGTAGGAGCGCAGCCGGATCAGGGCTTCGGTGACGCGCACTCCGAGCTGGACGGCCACCATCCCCGAGGCCTGGTGGACGACGAGGCGAAGATCGGCACCGCTCTCCAGCTCGGCCGCGAGCGCGCCCGGTGGGGCGTGGGCCTGGGTCGCCAGCACCTCGGTCGCGGCGAGGTCGGCCATGACGAGCGCGTCGGCGTGCTGGTCGTCGCTCAGGCCTCCCCGTTCGTCGCGGTACAGGTTGAGGGCGCCGAGGCGGACGGCGCCGACCTGCATCGGGAACCCGAACACGGCCCGGGCACCGGCGCGGACGGCGAGGGGGCTGAAGGCCACCCAGCGCGGCACGGCGGGCTCGGCCAGGTCGGGTTCCAGGACTGGGCGCTCGTGCTTGTAGGCGTCCATGCACGGTCCCTCGCCCAGGCTGTACTGGAGCTCCTCGATCAGGGCACTGACCGAGTTGGAGCTGCACACCGAGCCGACCCGCAAGTCGCCGGACATCAGCATGATCCCGGCTCCGGTCATCTCGAGCGCCTCGGCCGACACGTCGCACAGCCGGCTCGTCGCGGTGTCGACCCGTCCGGCCTCGACGAGTCGGCAGGATGCGGAGCAGCCGCTCGCTGGCCACGTCAGTTCCGCCGGCCACGCGCGCCGACCATGGCTGCGCTCGCCGTCGCTCGATGAGGTTGCACGGTGGGCCTCCACGCCGGCCTGGGGGAGGCGCCCAACGGGGTCTCGATCCACACGCGCACCCGGTGACGGCTCAGAAGAGCCGTGACGAGACGCTACCCGCATCAGCCCCGTGCGCAGGAGGCGCCCAAGCGACGCGCCGCGCTCGACCAGGCGTCGTCGTCGGTCTGCGGCCAGTAGTCGCCGGTGTGGAGGTCCTGGTCGTACGGGACCGGCGCCGGCTCGGCGACGACCCGGGCCAGGGCGTCGAGGAAGCGATCGATGTCGGACGCGGTCGTGGAGAGGCCGGCGCTGGCACGGACGGCGCCGGGCACCCGGCGTCGATCGCCGGCCCGCACCGCGTCCTGGTAGTCGCGCACCTCGGCCGCCGACAGGTCGAGCAGCCGCAGGAGGTACGGATGGGCGCAGAAGCAGCCGTGACGGACACCGATGGCGTGCTCGGCGCTCAGGCGGGCGGCGACGAGCGCGTGGGCGACGCCCTCGACGACGAAGGTCGCGACAGGGAGCCCGCCGGGTCGAGCAGAGGCGCCGAGGAGCCGGACCCCGGCGATCCGCTCGAGGCCCGTGCAGAGACGCCGCGCCATGGCGTCGTCGTGGGCGCGGATGGCGTCCCAGCCGACTTCGCGCGATCTCGCCGATGGCGGCGTGGAGCGCGACCGCGCCGAGCACGTTGGGCGAACCGGCCTCCTCGCGGTCGGGTGGATCGGTCCAGACGACCTCGTCGAGGTCGACGAGGTCGACCGCCCCGCCCCCAGCGAGGAAGGGGTCGCCGGTCGCGAAGGTGGCTCGAGGTCCGACGAGGACACCGGCGCCGAACGGCGCGTACATCTTGTGGCCGCTCCACGCCAGGAAGTCGGCGTCGCGTGGAAGCGGCCGGTGCGGCGCGAGCTGCGCTGCGTCGACGAGCACGGCGACGCCGCGCTCGTGGGCGGCGCCGATGATGTCGTCGATCGGCGGGACCCAGCCGGTGACGTTCGATGCGCCGGTGATGGCGAGGAGCCGGGGGCGGGGACCGTCGTCGAGCGCGGCGACGACGGCGTCGACGTCGAACGTGCCCTCGGTGTCGCACTCCACGTAGCGGCGTACCGCGATGCGGGCCCACGGCAGGAGGTTGGCGTGGTGCTCCACGACGGACGTCACGACGACCTCGTCGGATCCGATCTGCAGCCGGTAGGCGAGGTGGTTGATGGCCTCGGTGGTGTTCCGGCAGATGATGGCGACATCGTCTCCCGCGGCGCCGTCGCGCCCAGCGAAGGCTTCGATGGCGACGCGGGCGTCCTCGTAGGCGGCCGTGGCGACCTGGGACTTCCAGCCGGCGCCGCGATGGACGCTCGAGTACCACGGCAGGAACTCGGCGACACGGTCGGCGACGGCGGGGAGGGCGTTGGTCGACGCGGCGGCGTCAAGGGACAGGTACCGGCGTTCGTGGCCGTCGAGGCACGGCACCGTGAGCTCCTCGCCGACGAGGTGGATCCCGAGCCCGTCGTCGGTCACGCGCCGTTCACCACACCTCGTGAAGGTAGCGCCGCCCGCTCCGGGCTACTCGGAACGGAGGGCGTCGGCGACGCGGAGGCGCCCGGCCGTTCGGGCGGGGACGGTCGCGATCATGTTGAGCACGGCCACGACCCCGAGCGCCCCGGCCGCGAGCAGCGCGAACGGCGACGAGGCGTCGGTCCCCAGGCCCATCGAACTGGCGATGGCCGACCAGACGACTCCACCGACCGCGGCACCGAGGGGAACGCCCAGCACCAGGGCGACCGCCGCGATCGTGGTCGCTTGGGCGACGATCACGGCGCGTCGTTGGGACGGCGTGAACCCGAGCGCGCTGAGCACCCCCAGCTCCAGGCTCCGCCGTCGCACGGTGACGATCAGGGCGTGGCCCACCGCGAGCACGCCGAGCACCACGCAGCACGGAGCCGGCGAGGAGCGGGAACTGCTCCACGTCGTCGAGGCCGCTGACCTCGGGCGGGGCCGTCGGCCCGGCGACGACCACGTCGAACCCGCCGGAGGGCGCGGAGCGTTCCCGCCTCGCCAGCGCCTCGTCACCATCGACGCCCGGCGCCCAACGGATCCCCACGTACGGCGTCCCGACGTCGTCGCCACCAGCGGAGTCTCCGAGCAGGAGTCGGTCGCCGCCGCCGGCCGTGAACGACACGCCCCTGGCGACCGACGTCGGATCGCCGATGGTCGGGAAGGCGATGAGGCCGACGATCCGGTACTCCGCGCTCGACCTGGCTCCGGGAGCGCACGGTCACGGTCGACGCCCAGGTCGGCGCCGACGCTCCGCAACGTGTCGCGGGCGACCGCGATCTCGTCGTCGGCGCGCGGCTCGCGGCCCTCGATGACCGTCGGCGTGATGCCCCCCTTCACGGAGTCGATGGTCATCGCGATGGCCTCGACGCCCTCGACGGTGACCTGCTCGTCGTAGAGCAGCACGGCGGCGGCCTCGATGTCGGAATCGGCGAGCAGCGCCTCCCGATCGGGCTCGGCCTCCGCCTCGTTCGTCGGAGCGGCGTCGCCGGAGGCGAACAGGCCGGCGGAGACCGCCACATCCCACGTCGTGCCCCAGCGCTCCGGCGTGTCGACGAGACGCTGGAGGCTGGCTCCGATGACGGCGACGGCGACCAGCCCGATCACGCCAACGACGGCGCCTACGAGTGCCGGACGCACCGGCGCGGAGGCGCGTGACGGCGCATGGAGCGCGAATCGCACGCCCGTGCCGGCGGCCGGTCCGAGCGAGCGCGCGGCGTGCGGTCGACGACCGTCGGGACCCGCGCCTCGCTGGGACGCCGCCCCTGGCGGACCAGCCGAGCAGCGCCGACGGCGGCGATCGCCACGAGGGCAACCATCAGCACCGCGCTGCCGCCCAGCAGGGCCACGGCATCGACGTGCACGCCCGGGTCGGATCGACCCGGCGGGCCGCGCCGACCGGGAACAGCGGCGACAACGCCACCGCGAGGAGCGGCGCCAGCACGGCGCCGCCGACGAGGGCCGGGAGCGACGCACCCGACGAGGAGGACGCGCCGTTCGGCCGTGGGCGTGCCGAGCGCGCGGAGCATCTCACGTCGGGTAGCGTCGAGTCGCTGCTGCCGAGCCAGTTGCCGAACCGATCCACACGACGCCGGCCGCGGCGATGACGAGGGCGACCGCCACGAGCGCGGCGGTGATCACCGAGATCGAGTCCGTCGCGAGGAGCTCGCCCTCGACCGACGTTGATGCTCGGGAGGTGCTCGTCCCCGTAGGCCTGCTCGACGGCGTGGTGAACCGCTCGACGGCGTCAGGTTCGTCGACCAGGCGGACCATGTGGCTGCGGGCGCCGACGCCGATCTCGTCGCCGTACTCCTCCCAGAACGCCGGCGTGGTGACGGTCAGGGCGGTGCCTGCCTCGCCCGGTCGGCGTCGGGTCGAAGCCGTTGCGGGTGATCCCCACGACTCGCAGCTCCAGCTGCGGCCCGTCGAGGGAGCGTCGGCTGCTCGCCCTGGGTGAAGCAGGGTCTCGGCCTGCTCGACGTCGAGCGACCCGAAGGCGAGCGTGTCGCCGACCCCGAGGCCGAGGTTCCTCGCCGCCGTCTCCGACAGCGCCACCTCGTCCGGCTCGTCGGGATCCGCCCGTCGCCCCTCCAGTAGCACCCCCTGCTCGACCTGCAGACCCGCGCCGGGACGTCGGCGCGAACACGGCGCCAACGGCGTCGAGTCGACGAACAGGAAGACGAGGTCGTTCGTGCTCTCGACGAGCGGACCGTCGAGGAGGTCGAGCAGCGCCGGCGGTTCAGGGGTGGTGACGTCGCCGGCGACGAACACGTCGGCCGTCTGCCCGGCCTCGTGGAAGCGGTCGAGCGCGCGTCGCCGAGCGGCGCGCCCCGGCCACCGCCGCGAGGACGGGCGCGCCGATCGGCACCGACAGTGAGGGCGAGCACGACCAGCCCGCGCCAGTGCGCCCGCCAGCTGTGCGTGAGGAACATCCTCCTCATGGCCCTGTCCTCCCCCTCCCAGCCAACCAGCCCCGCAGGGCCGAGGCCAGGGGGCAGGCATGTCAGGAGGAGGTGGTGGTGACGTCCCCCGGACATCTCCCCCGCGCGTGCGACGAGCCGATGTGTTCAGCCCGGAGGGACGATGGTCTCGTCGATGAGCTCCTCGTGGACCTGCCGGCCTTCCGGGTTCGGGTCCGCATAGGTGGGCTCGTCGGGTTCCTCTTCCGGGAGGAGCCCGTCCTCCTCGGCGTTCCGCTTCGCTTCCTCGATGCGCTTGCCCAGGTCCTCGAGCTCTTCTTCGCTGGGTTCTGCCATCTCGCGGTGCTACCCGCGGACGCGGCCCGCTAGCCGACGCGACCACACCGTCACGGGCGGGCCTGTCGCAGCCGTTCGAGGCGGTCGGCGAGGAAGGGACTGCCCCGACCTACCGTGGACGCGAACAGGAGGCGGGGCATGGTCGAGTCGGGCAGCGCCAACGCTCGGTGGGCCGAGATGCTGTCCGGCTGGGCGATTCCCGACGACCTCGTCGCGGTCGCGCCCGAACCTCCGTACTACTTCCGACCCGCAGGTGTTCATCGATGCTGCCGACGACGCCGCCAGGCGGGGCGAGGACACACCCTCCGACGAAGTCGCCCGAGATGCGCTCCCGGTGGGCGGCGTCGTACTGGATGTGGGTGTCGGCGCCGGAGCGGCCAGCCTCCGTCTCGGCGCCGCGCGGGTGATCGGCGTCGACCCCAGTCCCGCGATGCTCGACGCCTTCACCGAGCGCGCCTCCGCCTCGCGGTCGAAGCCACCGCGATCAAGGGCGCCTGGCCCGACGTCGCAGCCGACACCCCGAGGGCGGACGTGGCCGTCTGCCACCACGTCGCGTACAACGTCGCCGACCTCGCCGGCTTCGCCACCGCGCTCGGGCAGCACGCCGCGCTCCGCGTCGTCATCGAGCTCACCGCCGTCCACCCGATGGCGTGGCTGAGCCCCTACTGGGAGGCGCTCCACGGCATCGTCCAACCCGACCGACCGGTGGCCGGCGACGCCACCGCGGTGCTCGCGGAGCTCGGCCTCGAGGTCCACCAGCGACGGTGGCGACGGCCCGTGCAGATGATCGGCGAGTCCGGACCGGATCAGCTTGCTCGCATCGCCCGCCGGCTCTGCCTCGCACCCTCCCGCCACGACGAGCTCCGGACCCTCTTGCGCAGGACACCCCCGCCATCCGAGCGCGACGTCGTCACCCTGTGGTGGGATGCGGCCGACGGTCCAGTAAGGTCGCCGGCCTCACGACCGAGTCGTAGCGATCAGCGCAGGGCAGGCTGCGCGCTCGGTCGGTTCGTGCTGCCCCGTTCGACGTCGTCGTGCGGTCGCAGGTCGAGACGACGGAGCAGTTGCGCGTTGGCGGCGACGACGACGGTGGAAGCCGACATCAGGATGGCGCCGACCGCGGGTGACAGCGTGATCCCCTCCGGCTCGAGCACACCGGCGGCGAGCGGGATGGCGAACAGGTTGTACCCCGCACCCCACGCGAGGTTCTGGACCATCTTGCGGTAGCTGGCCCGCGAGAGGCGGATGACGCCGATCACGCCACGCGGGTCGCTGGAGGCGAGCACGACGCCGGCCGACTCGATGGCGACGTCGGTGCCGGCGCCGATGGCGATGCCGACATCGGCGCGGGCCAGCGCAGGGGCGTCGTTGACGCCGTCGCCCACCATCGCGACCTTCAACCCTCGGGCTTGCAGCTCGGCGACGGCCCGGTCCTTGTCCTCGGGCAGGACCTCGGCGAAGACCTCGTCGACACCGAGCTCGTCCCCGACCGCGTCGGCGACCTGGCGGGCGTCGCCGGTGATCATCACGACGCGGACGCCGAGGCGGTGAAGTTCGTCGACTGCGGCGCGCGACTCGGGACGGATCTGGTCCTCGAGCGCCAAGGCGCCGACGACGCGACCGCTGCGCACGACGTGCAGGACCGACGCGCCCCGGGCCCGCCACCCCTCCGTTCGCGCCGCGATCGCTGTCCGGTTCGGTGAGCTGCCGCTCGCGCAGCAAGGCCGGCCCGCCCACGGCCACCACGTCGTCGCCGACCTTGGCCTCCACGCCGCGCCCGGTGATCGACCGGAAGCCGGTCGCCGCTGACGTCGCGAGGCCACGGGCTTGGGCGGCAGCCACGATGGCCCGGGCGAGCGGGTGTTCGCTGTCGGCTTCGACCGCGGCGGCCAGTGCCAGCAGCTCGTCGTCGTCGAGCCCGTCGGCGACGAGACCGCTGACCGCGTGCTCGCCCGTGGTGAGGGTGCCGGTCTTGTCGAAGAGCACGGCGTCGATGGTGCGCATGCGCTCCAGCGCCAGACGGTTCTTGACCAGGATCCCGGCACGGGCCGCGATGCCGGTCGAGACGGCGATGGTCAGCGGGATGGCGAGGCCGAGGGCGTGGGGGCAGGCGATGACCAGGACGGTGACGGTGCGCTCCACCGCCTGGTCGGTCTCGCCCAGCGACGTCCACACGACGAACGTGATCGCGCCCGAAGCGGTGGCGACGTAGAAGAGCAGCGCCGCGGACCGGTCGGCGAGCGCCTGAGCCCGCGACTGCGACGCCTGCGCCTCCTCGACCAGCCGTTGGATGCCGGCCAGCGCGGTGTCGGCGCCGACCGCGTCGACGCGCAGCCGGATGGCCGAATCGGTCGACACGGTCCCCGCCACCGACGCGGTCGCCGCCGCCTTTGGGCACCGGACGGGACTCACCGGTGATCATGGCCTCGTCGAGCTCCGCCTCACCGTCGACGATCACCCCGTCGGCCGGCACCCGGCCCCCGGCGCGCACGAGCACGACGTCACCGACGCGCAACTCGTCGATCCGCACCGACTCGACGCCGCTCGGCGTGACCCGTTCGGCCTCGTCGGGCAGCAGCTCGGCCAGCGCCGCGAGGGCACCCTGCGCCTGCCCGATCGCTCGCATCTCGAGCCAGTGGCCCAGGAGCATGACGGTGACCAGCGTCGACAGCTCGAACCACAGGTCGACGTCGATCCAGCCGAGCTCGGTGGCGACCGACGCGCCGAACGCCACCAGCAGGCCCATCGAGATGAGCAGCATCATCCCCGGCTGCCGGGTCCGCAGCTCGTCCCACCCGCCGCGCAGGAAGACGGGACCGCCCCAGAGGAACACGGCCGTGCCGAACAGCGGCGCGCACGAACGGTGCTGCCGGGGAACTCAGGCGCGGTGTAGCCCAGCCACTCCTGGACCATGCCGCTGTACACGACGGTCGGGACCGTCAGGGCCAGGCTCACCCAGAACCGGCGGCGGAACATCTCGGCGTGGTCCTCGTGACCGCCGTGGGAGCCGTGATGGTCCCCCGCGGGGCGGCGCGGTTCGGATCCGGAGTGGTGTTCAGCCTGCATCACACGACCTGCTCCGTTGTTTCTACCCGGCGTCAGAACGGCCACGTCGCGTCACGGCCGGCCAGGTCGAAGGTGTAGATGAGCGGCACGAGCGGTGCCGAGTCAAACGGCGCGCCTCGCGGCGCTTCATGCCAAGTGAAGGAAGCCCGTCCTTCGCAGCTGACCGGTGTGATCCTGACAACGGCAGAGACATCGATGGCTGCGAGGCCACGGTTCGAACGCGGACCTCCTGGTTCAGAGCCAGGCGTGGTACCAGTTCCACCACCTCGCAATGACTGCGTTCGCCACGCAGGCAGGCGTCTGGACGGGAGGGCTCGAACCTCCAACCCCCGGCTCCCGAAGCCGGTGCGCTCCCGTTGCGCCACGTCCAGGTGGTACTGACGGTCGGATTCGAACCGACACTGACGGCGGTCTGAGCGCCGTGCCTCTCCCAATTGGGCTACGTCAGCGTGTGGTGGACCGCGGGAATCGAACCCGCAACCTTCTCCTTGCAGGGGAGCTGCGCTACCTCGTTGCGCCACCGGCCCATGGTCGCGGGAGCGGGAATCGAACCCGCTGCAGGCGTATGGGGCCTCGCTGATCCCAGATCCCCCGCAGTGCGATGGGGTGGCCGGCCGGACTCGAACCGGCTTCCTCCGGGGCCACATCCCGGCGTGTCGTCCACTTCAACCTCGGCCACAGTCGACGAGGGAGGAGTCGAACCTCCGGCATCCTCCGTGTGAAGGAGGCGGTCTGCCGCTGACCTACTCGTCGCAGATGCGTTGGTAGGGCGTCGTGGAGTCGAACCACGTTGTGCCGCGTCATCAGCGCGGTGCCGTAACCGTCTGGCTCACGCCCTTGGTGGACTCAGGAGCGCTCGAATCTCCTCCTCCCGGGTTTCGACCGAGCAGGCCGTCCGCAGTGCCTCAGGTGCCCTTGTAGTTGAGGACCTGGTGCAGCGTGTGCAGGACCTCGACCAGATCGGCCTGGTCGGCCATGACCTGATCGATGTCCTTGTAGGCCGAGGGGATCTCGTCCACCAGCGCGTCGGCCCGCTTGTCGAGCCAGACCTTGCCCTGCATCTGCTGGGCGAGGTCGGCGGTGGTGAAGAGCTTCTTGGCCTGGGTGCGGCTGTGCCGGCGGCCGGCGCCGTGCGAGCACGACGTCCAGCTCGCCGCGTTGCCCTTGCCCGGCACGATGTAGCTGCGCGTGCCCATCGAGCCCGGGATGACACCGAGGTCGCCGACGTCGGCCTTGATCGCACCCTTGCGGGTGATCCACAGCTCGGTGCCGTCGTGGACCTCGCGCTGGGTGAAGTTGTGATGGCAGTTGATGCGCTGCGTCTCACGGCCGAGGCCGATGAACGCGAACACCTCGCGCATCGCGTTGTCCATCATCTGGTCGCGGTTGGCACGGGCGTAGTCCTGGGCCCACAGCATGTCGGCGATGTAGGCCTCGAACTCCGGCGTGCCCTCCACGAAGTACGCCAGGTCCGGGTCCTCCAGCCGCAGCTGCAGGTCCTTGGCCAGGCGGCGAGCCTTGGCGATGTGCATCTGCGCGAGCTGGTTGCCGATGCCGCGGCTGCCCGAGTGCAGCACCACCCACACCCGGCCCCGCTCGTCGACGCACAGCTCGAAGAAGTGGTTGCCCGAGCCGAGCGTGCCGAACTGCTTGGCCACCTTCGCGGCCTGCTTGGCCGGCCAGCTCGGTCGCCGGCTTGTGCGCGGCGAGCCACGTGTCGGCGTTGCGGGCGGCCACGTCGTGGCCCTGGCCGACACCGGCGGGGATCGCCCTGGCGATGCGGCCGAGCAGCGGCTCGAGGTTGTCGGGCAGCTGGTCCTCGGTGACGTCGAGCTCGGCGGCGATCATGCCGCAGCCGATGTCGACGCCGACGGCCGGCGGGATCACCGCGCCCTTGGTCGGGATCACCGAGCCGACGGTTGCGCCGATGCCGACGTGGGCGTCGGGCATGAGGGCGACGTGGCCCTCGACGATCGGCAGCCGGGCCGTCTTCTCGGCCTGGCGGATGGTGCCCGGGTCGATGTCGCTCGCCCAGGAGATGAGCTTGTCGTTGACGTTGGTGGGCATGGTCACCCCCTCCTCTCTGTGTCGTGTCGGTGTGGTGTGGCCGGCGGGAGTCGAACCCGCATCCCCGTGCGCACGCGTGGACGTGCTACGCCGGACGTACCTCGATCCGTTGCACGACGATCCGACCGGGCGATGCGCTGCCAGAGGAGGACTCGAACCCCCATAGTCGGAGTAACAGTCGGACGTCCTTCCGGTTGGACGATCTGGCATTGGGTACCGCGACGGGGAGTCGAACCCCGGCCTCCGGGTTGAGGGCCCGGCGTCGTGACCGTTGGACCACCGCGGCGTGTGGAGGAAGCGGTGGCGACTCGCACGCACAAGGGCCTCGCGGACCCCTACCTGTTTTCGGGACAGGCCCCTCATCTGGCCGGATCGCTTCCACGTGGAGCCCTCGGTGGGAGTCGCACCCACGACCTCGTCCGTACCGGGGACGTGCTCTGCTCGCTGAGCTACAAGGGCCTGGCCTCGCCGGCACGACTCGAACGTGCGACCCCCGCCTTCGGAGGGCGGTGCTCTCGTCCACTGAGCTACGGCGAGTTGAGCGTCGACGGCAGGGGTCGAACCTGCACTCTCCGGTTTCGTAGACCGGTGCCTTCTCCATTCGGCCACGTCGACGTGGCGCCGACCGACGGGACTCGAACCCGCGACCTCCGGCTTGACAGGCCGGCGCTCCACCGGCTGAGCTACGGCGGCGTGGTGCGCGCCCTGGGCCTCGAACCCAGTCTCGTCCGGGGTAAGAGCCCGGTGCCCTACCAGTCAGGCGTGACGCGCGTGGTGGGCCGGGAGGGAATCGAACCCCCTGTGTCGGAAGACGGCTGGTCTACAGCCAGCTGCGCCCCATGGCGCGACCGACCCATGTCGAAGCCAGGTGGCGCTGGCCTCGACGACGATGTCTCTGCAGTTGTCAAGGTGCTGGTGGCCGGACTGGTTGCCCGGCGCGCGAGCAGGCTCGGAAGGTGTCGAACCCCCGGCCGTCGGTGTTGGAGACCGCGGCGCCACCACTGGCTCGAGCCCAAAGGAAGTACGCGCATGACGTTGTGCGCGTGATGCGGAGAAGCGCTGGAGATCGACGGAAGGCGTCAGAGCTACCAGCGCACGACGGGCCTGCCGGCATCGGCAAGTTCCCGTCGTCCCGGCTGATCCTCTTGATCGAGGTCGTGGCCGGGTGTGCACGCGAGCGCGCCGAAGCTCGACAGGGATCGACCCTGGAGCGTTCGTTCGGCGGTGCGGATGCGTGCCATAGGAACGATGACTCTGCGCCTCGCGACGCGGTGTGTCAACCGGGTTCCCGAGCCGGTTGGCGGGGTCAGGGGATTCCGTGCCATCGCACCTGCCGAGGACCGCCGCCGGGTGGAAGGCTCCTACCATGCCGGGGAGGGGCGAGGGGCCGAGCCGCGGGGAGCTCGAGGCGGCGTATCTGCTGGGAGCGAGAGGACCACGTGCCGGGGCGGCCCGACGTCACGGCGTTCCGGCGGGCGGCGCGGTTGCACCAGGCGCGGTGGCGGGAGGCGAAGGGGCATCCGATCGGGTCGCAGCCGATCAAGCCGCCGACCGACGGACGGGCGGCGCGGCCGGTCGGGAGCCGGCTGGCCTTCGACTACGCCGTCGAGACCGGGGCCAACCTCGTGACCTCCGGGGCGTTGGCAGCGGCGAAGGCCCGGGCCGACGATGCGTCGAGCGGCACCAGAGCTTCGACCACCAACGGCTGTGGGCCGACCTGCTGTGGTCGCCGACGCTGGCGTTCAACCTGTTCGGCGACCTGGCCGCCGACCTCGCACGAGCCGACCGGGCCGTGCACACCTGGTGGCCGGACGCACCGGGGACCGTGGCCGAGGTGCGGTTCGCCCACTCGCCCGGCCGGTTCGACCCCTCGTACCTCAACAGCCTCCGGTCGTTCGACGCCGCCTTCGTCCTCGACCTCGACGACGGCACCCGCGGGATCGTGGCCGTCGACACGAAGTACCACGAACGGATGAAGCTCGAGATCCCCGAAGCCGAGCAACCTGTCCCGAAACCTCGAGGTCGCCCTGCGCTCGGGCGTCTTCGAGCCGCAGGCGCTCGAGCTGGCCACGACCCGGTCGGAGCTGGCCGTGACGTGGCTCGAGCACCTGCTGCTGCTGTCGATGCTCCAGCACCCGAGCGGCCAGTGGACGTGGGGCCGCTACGTCGTCGTCCACCCCGCCGGCAACGCCGCCGTCGTCGACGCGTGCGCCCGCTACCGGGACCTCCTGGTCGACCGGTCGACCTTCGACGCGATCACCCTCGAGGACCTCCTCGCCGCCGGCGCCCTCCCGAAGCGGACGACCGCCGCGCTCGCGAGCGCTACCTCCTTGGCGGTTGATCAACGTCGCGGCGACGTCGGCGACGCCGGGTGACCCGAGTCGGACGATTGCGATGGCCATCGCGCCGCTGCGATGCCGGCGTCCCACCCCGGTGCTCGACCGTCGTCGGGAGGCCCACCCGCGGCGGCGAGGAGACCAGCACGCCCGAGGAGCCACGACGTGACGGAGTTGGAGTTCCACATCTCACCGAGGCGGCGTTCGTCTCGGCCCCACACAGGTGTCGGCACGCGCGGAACGAGATCGAGAACGGCCTCGACGACGTCGGCGTCGTCGGTGAGACGGACCGGGCTCGCCACTGCGTAGGCCAGATCCGGGATGTCGCCGTCGCGCCATCGACGAACCTCATAGCGGAACACGCGCCATCGCGCGAGCGACCGGCTGCCCACCGCACCTTCGGCGACGACACCGCGATCGGTGTGACCGCGGTCGTCGAACACCGGTGCCATCTCGATGACGACCCGCTCGCGGGCGGCGGTGGCGATCAGCGCGGAGTGGTACAAGTCGCACGGACGCCGTCGCGCCGTGAACGCGACGATTCGTTCGTACACCTTGCCGCTCGTCCGCACCACGTGGGCGCCAGCCCCGAGCGGGATCCAGTACAGATCCAGCCCGGGGTGCAGTTTCGTGTCATCCCGAACGGGCACGGCGGAGTTCGTCATCGGGCTCACCTCGGCATCCAGTGAACCGGCCGGCAGGTGGGGCCGGTAGGGACTTCGTGCCTCTCTCACGCGCCAAGCGCCCCTGTCGACGGGGTGACGATCGAGTCGGGAACTGGCATGCAGCCAGATCTGGACTCACTCCAGTGTGGGAGTTAGGGTCCCCGCTCATAGCCAGAGCGACCTCCGCCGACGACGACGCGCTGCTGCGCAGGCACGGCCTGCGGATCACGGCCCAGCGCCTGGCGGTTCTGCGGGCGATGGCCGACCGACCGCACAGCACCGCGGACGACATCTACAGCGACGTTCGGGCCGAGATCGGTGCCATCTCCCGTCAGGCGGTGTACGACGCCCTCGCGGTCCTCACCGACAAGGGTCTGATCCGGCGCATCCAGCCCGCCGGGTCGCCGGCCCGTTACGAGAACCGGGTCGGCGACAACCACCACCACCTCATCTGTCGGACCTGCAACACGATGGTCGACGTGGACTGTGCGGTCGGCGACACCCCCTGCCTGACGGCCGCCGACGACTCCGGCTACGAGGTCGACGAGGCCGAGGTCATCTACTGGGGTCGATGTCCCGAGTGTGTCGCGCAGGATCGAAAGCAATGAGTCATCGGAAGCAAGCAGCGAAACAGGAGAAGAACCGACGTGTCTGACCGAGGCAGCGACAGCGAGAACCCAGTCATCGACGCCCCCACTCCCAAGCCGCATCGGCCCATGTCGAACCGGGACTGGTGGCCGAATCAGCTGGACCTCTCCGTTCTCCACCAGCACACGCCCGTGTCCAACCCGATGGACGAGGACTTCGACTACGCAGAGGAGTTCAAGACCCTCGACCTCGACGCGCTGAAGCGGGACCTCGTCGAGGTGATGACGACGTCGCAGGACTGGTGGCCGGCCGACTACGGCCACTACGGGCCGCTCTTCATCCGGTTGACGTGGCACCAGGCCGGCACGTACCGCATCGCCGACGGGCGGGGCGGTGGTGGCGACGGCGGCCAACGCTTCGCCCCCCTCAACAGCTGGCCCGACAACGCCAACCTCGACAAGGCGCGCCGGTTGCTCTGGCCGGTCAAGCAGAAGTACGGCCGGAAGATCTCCTGGGCCGATCTCCTGGTCTACGCCGGCAACGTCGCCATGGAGTCGATGGGTTTCAAGACGTTCGGCATGGGCTTCGGACGAGAGGACATCTGGGAGCCCGAGGAGATCTTCTGGGGCCCCGAGGACACGTGGCTCGGCGACGAGCGCTACACCGGCGACCGGGAGCTGACCGGTCCGTTCGGCGCGGTGCAGATGGGCCTGATCTACGTGAACCCGGAGGGGCCGAACGGCAACCCGGATCCGGTTGCCGCCGCCCGGGACATCCGCGAGACCTTCGCCCGCATGGCGATGAACGACGAGGAGACCGTCGCCCTCATCGTCGGCGGCCACACCTTCGGCAAGTGCCATGGTGCAGGCGATCCCGAGCTCGTCGGTCCGGAACCCGAGGGTTGCCCCGTCGAGCACCAAGGCATCGGTTGGGTCAGCAGCTTCGGCAGCGGCAAGGGCGCCGACACGATCACCAGTGGGATCGAGGGCGCATGGACCAACGACCCGATCAAGTGGGACAACGGGTACCTGGACAACCTGTTCAACTACGACTACGAGCTGACGACGAGCCCCGCCGGTGCGAACCAGTGGACTCCGAAGGATGCCGCGGCGCAGGGCACCGTGCCCGACGCGCACGACCCGTCGAAGCGACACGCTCCCATGATGCTGACGACGGACCTCGCGCTGAAGGTCGACCCGATCTACGGCGCCGATCGCGAAGCGCTTCCACGAGAACCCCGACGAGCTCGCCGACGCGTTCGGCAAGGCGTGGTTCAAGCTGTTGCACCGCGACATGGGGCCCGTGTCGCGCTACCTCGGCCCGTGGGTCCCAGAGCCACAGCTGTGGCAGGACCCCGTCCCGGCCGTCGATCACGAACTGATCGGGGACGCGGACATCGCCGCCCTCAAGGGCAAGCTCCTCGAGTCGGGACTGTCCATCTCCCAGCTGGTCTCCACGGCGTGGGCGTCGGCGGCCACCTTCCGCTTCACCGACAAGCGGGGCGGGGCCAACGGGGCCCGGATTCGCCTTGCGCCGCAAAGAGACTGGGAGATCAATCAAGCGGCCGACCTGGCCACGGTGCTGCAGACGCTCGAACAGATCCAGCGGGACTTCAACGGCTCACAGTCCGGCGGGAAGAAGGTCTCGCTCGCTGATCTGATCGTCCTCGGCGGATGCGCGGCCGTCGAGCAGGCGGCGAAGAACGCCGGGCACAACATCACGGTCCCGTTCGCCCCGGGCCGCACGGACGCCACGCAGGAGCAGACCGACGTGGAGACGTTCGCCGTGCTCGAACCGAGGGAAGACGGGTTCCGCAACTACCTCCGGGCCGGAGAGAAGTTGCCGCCCGAGACCCTGCTGCTGGACCGGGCCAACCTGTTGACGCTGACCGCTCCCGAGATGACGGTCCTCGTCGGCGGTATGCGCGCCCTGAACGCCAACGTCGGGCAGGCCGCGCACGGCGTCTTCACCGACCGGCCCGAGACGTTGACCAACGACTTCTTCGTGAACCTGCTCGACATGAGCACGGAGTGGAAGCCATCCGCCTCGGAGGAGAACGTGTACGAGGGTCGCGCTCGGGCCACGGGCGAGGTCAAGCGGACCGCCACCGCCGTCGACCTCGTCTTCGGTTCGAACTCCCAGCTCCGAGCGATCTCGGAGGTCTACGCATGTGACGACTCGAAGGAGAAGTTCGTTCGTGACTTCGTGGCGGCGTGGGACAAGGTCATGAACCTCGATCGCTTCGACCTCGCCTGATCGCCGATTCGGTTGGTGACCGGTTCACGCCGAACCGGTCACCACGGCGACGCGTCGAGCCCCAAGCCTGTCAGCAGCTGTCGAGTTCTCCTCCGTAGGGTCGGAGGAGACGAACCCGAACGGAGACCGACATGGCCGAGCGAGACGGATACATCCCCGGCGTCCCTTGCTGGATCGACAGCAGCCAGCCCGACCCCGAAGCTTCCCTCGCCTTCTACCGCGGCCTGTTCGGGTGGGACTTCGAGAACGTGATGCCCGAGGGGTCCGGCGCGTACTTCATCGGCCGCATCCGAGGCGGTGACGTCGCCGCCCTCGGCTCCATCCCGGACGGCGGACCGCCGATTGCGGTCTGGAACACCTACATCTGGGTCGCGAGCGCCGACGACACCGCGTCGAAGGCCCGCGACGCGGGCGGCGCCGTGCTGGCGGAGCCCTTCGACGTCATGGACGCGGGCCGCATGGCCGTCCTCGCCGACCCCGAGGGCGCGGTGTTCTCCGTCTGGCAGGCGAAGGGCAACAAGGGCGCGAAGGTCGTCAACGAGCACGGCTCGCTGAACTTCAACGGCCTGGCCACGCGCGACCTGGAAGCGGCGAAGGCGTTCTACGGGGCGGTGTTCGGTTGGACGGTGCTCGACCTCCCCTCCGGCGCGATGTGGACGCTTCCCGGTTACGGCGATCACCTCGAGGAGACCACCCCCGGCTTGCGCGAGCAGATGGCACAGATGGGCGCGCCTGACGGCTTCATCGACGTCGTCGCTGCGCTGAACCCGATCGCCTCCGACGACACGGGGACGCCGCCGCACTGGAACGTGACGTTCGCAGTCGACGATGCCGACAAGGCGGCGGCCCAGGTGGCGGAGCTCGGGGGCGTCGTCGTCGCCGGCCCGTTCGACGCACCGTGGACGAGGATGGCGGTGATCCAGGACCCACAAGGGGCGACGTTCATCGCGAGCCAGTTCGTGCCCGAGAACAAGGACCTCAAGCCGTAGTGGAGCCGGGAACAGCAAGCGCATCCGCCGGCATGTGTCCCCGTGGCGATTCGCGGGTTTCCTTCCAGCCGGGGCGATCGCGGCACGCTCTTCGAACATCCGGGATCGTGGTGCGACCACGTCGAGAGGCGCGGCACGACGTCGCCGTTGTGCAGCGCCCGCTCCGCTCGGATCTGGTCGCCCAACGTCGACTCGAGGAACGTCTCGAACTCAGTGGTCGGCATGGCTCGGCGTCCTGAAGGGATCGAACAGCTCGTTGCCACAGCCGACGCACAGGCGCTCGGTCGTCGGTGTCACACCGTCACACTGCTGGCAGAAGATGACGCGCTGGCGTGGAGTGGTCATCTCCCACAGCCCAGCGAAGTGGCTGTACTGCCAACGATGGCGGAACAGCTCGCGCATCGCCGCCTGATGCTCATCGGTCGAGAAGAAGGCGTGGGCGTCCGCGACCGTGCGCCACAGAGCGACCAAGGTGTAGTGCGGACCGTCGGTGAAGTTGAAGCGGCGGATGAAGCCGGGCGCCTCCGCGAGGAGCTCCATCAGCCCCGCGGCTGTCAGCCAGAACCCGGCAGCGCGTTCCTCATCGACGAACGTCGCTTGCAGGATGAGCACCGCACCGGCCGCTTCGGGGCCGAGGTGACCGTCAGGCCCCCGCTGTGTCGCAAGCACCGTCGGGGCGATTCGCACTCCTTCGATCGCCGTCATCCTGGCGATCACGTCCATCGGCGGTGGCTGGCTGAGCAGCTCGACCATCGCTGCCTCCCATAATCATCCGACGCTATGTCGGATGAATACGGAGAATGTAGGATGAACTCGTGGTCGACGTCAAGGGCTCCCGCAAGTACTCCTCGTCGGTGCGCGACGAGCAAGCCGCCCGCACCCGGTACGCGCATCCTCGATGCCGCGTCGGAGCTCTTCCTCGAGCGCGGCTACGCCCGCACCACGATGAAGGACATCGCCGACCTCGCCGGCGTCGCGCGCGACACCGTCCACGCCGTCTTCGGCAGCAAGGCCGGGGTGCTGACCGCGCTCATCGACCTGCGCTTGGTGCCCGACGGGTCGGTCGCCAGCGTCAGGGAACGACCTGACGCGCTGGCGATCAAGAACGAGGTCGACCAACGCAAGCAGATCGAGCTGTTCGCCGAGTTCATCACCGGCATCTCGACCCAGCTGCGACCGGTCTTCGAGATCCTGCGCACGGCGTCAGCCGTCGAGCCCGAGATGGCGAGCGTCTTCGAGGAGATGGATCGGTTCCGCATGATGAACATGCAGACCTACGCCAAGTGGATCGCCGCCCGCGGGCCACTGCGCGTCAGCACGAGACGAGCGGGCGAGATCATCTGGGCCATCGCCAGCCCGGACGTCGCCCGCATGCTCTGCGACGAGCTCGGTTGGACCGAGACCCAGCACGCTCGGTGGCTGTCGGACACGCTGAAGCGGACGCTGCTGCCAGACGAGTAACGGCCCGTTCTGCCAAACGACCCGCGGCGACGGGCCGTTCGGCTCTGAGCGCAGCCCGGTCAGGAGCTCATCCTCGAGGTACGCGACGACGAGCACGCGAGGAGCGAGCCATGCCCACCACCGAACACTGGAAGTTCTACGTCTACGACGAACGGCTCCTCTGCCCGCTGCGCCTGGAGGAGGTCGACGTCGGCGAGTGCACGGCGTGCGAACACCTGCGGGCGGTCGAGGTCGCCGAAGACGGGACGGGCGTCGTCTGTGTCGCCCCACCGGGTGACAGTGCTCGACAACGCCTCGAGGCACTGCTGCGCTGACGAGGCCGCACGCCGACGCGGGGTGATCCTGCGTGATGACCTTGGAGGCGAAATGGGTTTCAGCCAGGCCTCCAGCTACCCGGTCCTGGCGAACTCGTCTCGACGGAATGCGCAAGGATGCCTCGCTGACACGGGAGGGCGGGTGTGGCCGACATCGAGACCGACTACCTCGTGATCGGGGCCGGCGCCTCGGGCATGGCGTTCACCGACTCGCTGATCGCCGAACCCCGATCGACGTCGAGGTCGTCATGGTCGACCGGCGCCATGGCCCAGGCGGGCACTGGAACGACGCCTATCCCTTCGTTCGCCTCCACCAGCCGTCGGCGACGTACGGCGTCAACTCGCGACCGTTGGGCACCGAGACGATCGATGCGACCGGACCCAACGCCGGGTTCTACGAGCGAGCCACCGGCGTGGAGATCTGTGACTACTACCGGCGGGTGCTCGAGGAGCAACTCCTGGGCTCGGGTCAGGTCCGCTTCTTCGGGCAGTGCCGAGTACGTCGGCCACGGCTCGGACGAGCACACGCTCCAGTTCGCAGCTCACCGGCGAGACGACGACGGTACGGGTGCGCCGGAAGGTGGTCGATGCCACCTACCTCGAGACGTCGGTGCCCGCGACGCACACGCCGGGGTTCACGATCGGCGAGGGCACCAAGGTCATCCCGGTCGGCGAGCTCGTCCACGTCACCGAACCGCCCGCTGGGTTCACCGTGCTCGGCGCCGGGAAGACGGCCATGGACGCGTGCAACTTCCTGCTCGACAACCAGGTCGACCCTGAGAAGATCCGATGGGTCCGACCGCGGGACGCCTGGCTGATGAACCGGTCGTCCTTCCAACCGCTCGATCTGGTCGCAACGACCGTCGAGAGTCTCTCGCGTCGACCTGCAGTGCCTCGCTGAAGCCGAGAACCTCGACGATCTCTTCCGCCGGCTCGAAGCCGATGGCGAGGTCCTTCGCCTCGACTCCGCGGTGGACCCATCGATGTTCCGCGGCGCCATCGTGAGCTCGGCGGAGCTCGACGGCCTCCAGCGGATCGAGCGAGTCGTACGGCACGGACGGGTCCGCCGCGTCGACACCGACCGGATCGTGCTCGACGAGGGCGAGGTCCCGACCGACCGAGGCACCGTCCACGTCGACTGCACGGCGTACGGGCTACGTGATACGCCGCCTCGGCCCATCTTCGACAGGGGACGCATCACCCCGCAGTCACTCATGGGGGGCTTCACCACCTTCAACGCCGCCGTGGTCGGCTTCATCGAGGCGGCTCGGGACGGCGACGTCGACAAGAACCGGCTCTGCCCGCCGACGAGCTATCCCAGCAAGTCGATCGATTGGATCAGCGTCTTCGAGCGCGGATTCCGCGTCATCACACAGATGCTTCAGGAGCCCGACCTCGCCGAGTGGCTGGGGACCTGCCGGCTGAACACGACCCGCGGCATGAACGACCACATGGACGACCCCCGCGTGCAGGCGGCACTGGGTCGCTGGTTCGAGTACATGGAGCCGGCCCTCACCAACGCCGAGCGGTTGCGGCAGTCGCACCCCTGAGCAGCGGCTCGCGGCATCTCGCCGCCCTCCTGGCCCTTCTCCGATGCCGGCGGGTGTCACAGATCGCGTCCCGATGGTGTCTTGATGCCCGTCGCACAGACAGGAGAAGCAAACATGACCAGTACGACGCGCATCCCCAAGGCCGACATTCCCGAGGCGGAGATCATGGGCGCCTTCGGGCACCTCGGTGTGGTCCCCGAGCCGTTCGAGGTGATGTGGCACCACCCGGCGGTGCTCACGAGCATGACCCGCTTCGGGGGCGAGGTCCAAGAGTGGGACCAGCTCGACCCGAACCTCAAGTCGTTCGCACACATGGCGGTCGCCGCGCTCGTCGGCTGCTCGTGGTGCCTCGACCTCAACTACTTCCACACCCACAACGCGGGGCTCGACGAGGCCAAGGCCAGCGAGGTGCCACGGTGGCGCGAGTCGCCGGTGTTCACGTCGCTGGAGCGTGACGTCATGGAGTACGCCGAGGCGATGAGCGAAACGCCGCCGCGGGTCACCGACGATCTGTCGGCCCGGCTGCTCGAGCAGCTCGGCGCGCCGGCCATGGTGGAGCTCACGGCCTCCGTCGGCTTCGCGAACCTGACCACGAGGTGCAACACGGCGATGGGGATCGAGTCACAAGAGTTCTCCAAGGCGTGCAAGGTGCCGCTCGCCCAGCCCTCGCCCAGGTACGCGACCACGGCATGAACGACGACGCGTTCGCGCGCCACCGCAACCTGCTCTTCACCATCGCGTACGAGATGCTCGGCTCCGCGTCCGACGCCGAGGACGTCGTGCAAGAGACCTGGCTGCGGTGGGCCGGCGTCGACCATGCGGTGGTGCGCGACGCGCGCGCCTACCTGGTCCGCATCGTCACTCGTCAGGCGCTGAACCGGCTGCGAACCCTGGCGCGACGGCGCGAGGACTACGTGGGCGAATGGCTGCCCGAACCGCTGCTGACGAGCCCCGACGTCGCCGCCGACGTCGAGCTCGCCGACAGCGTCTCCATCGCGATGCTCACCGTGCTCGAGACCCTCGGTCCGGCGGAGCGCGCGGTCTTCGTCCTTCGCGAGGTCTTCGACGTCCCCTACGACGAGATCGCCGAAGCCATCGGCAAGTCATCCGCTGCCGTCCGGCAGATCGCCCATCGAGCCCGCGATCATGTCGCGGCTCGGCGACCGCGGATGCCAGTCAGCCACATCGAGCAGCAGGAGGCCGTCGACAGGTTCCTCGCCGCGGTCCGACACGGCGACCTGCAAGGCCTCCTCGACGTCCTCGCCCCCGACGTCATCCTCATCGCCGACGGCGGTGGCCTGGTCGCCGCAGCTCGTCACCCGATCGAAGGCGCGGAGGCGGTCGTCGCCTTGCTGACCGGCGCTGCCCGCAGACTGGACTTCGACGCGAGGGCCATTTGGCTCAACGGGTCACCCGCCGTCCGGATCGACATCGGCGGTGAGCTCGACACCGCGCTCGGCCTTGCGATCGAGCACGGTCGCGTCACACGCATCTACGCCATCCGCAACCCCCACAAGCTGGCCGGGCTCGACATGGCCGCCCCGCTCACACGAACCTGAACCGTCAGGTCGCCTCGGTCTCCTTTCATGGGGCTCGAGGTACGGAGCGAGTTCGTCCCTTGCCACCCTCCGCCTTCCGTCGTGGGGCACCTCTCGCTGTACGCCGTGCTCGTCGTGACACTGCGCCAAGTCGGCGTCTCGGACGACGAGGTCGGGTGGGCCGAGATCCTCGCGGTGTTCGCGTTCGCGCGACTGCTCACCGCGATCCCCTTGACGCCGGGTGGGCTCGGCATCGTCGAGGTGGCGTTGATCAGCGGGTTGACGGCCGCGGGCGGAGCCGACGCGCAAGTGGTCGCCTCGGTGCTCGTCTTCCGCGTGCTGACGTACGTGATCCCGATCCCCTTCGGGCTGTGCACCTACGTGTACTGGAGGCGGAACAAGTCCTGGCTCGACTCGGCGCCCCCGCTCGACCCGAGGTTCACGGCCGAGTCCGTCGAGGAATACGTACCCGGCTCGGCCGCCGCCACGTCGGCTCGGCGCAAGACCCTCGCCATGCGGGCTGCGGAGCGGCGCATGGCACCCTGGACACGCGACGCAACACCTGGTCTTCGCCCTCATCGGACTGGCGGTCCTCGTCCTGTGCGGACTGGCTGCCCGCAGCGGCGAGGTCGGCGCGGCCGAGCGACGCGTGTTCCGCTGGATCAACGACTGGCCGGAGTGGATCTACCGCCCGATGTGGTTGTTCCAGCAGGCCGGCAACCTCATCGTCGCGTTCGCTGGTCGTGCTCCTCGTCGCGATCGTGCTGCGCAGGCCGAAGCTCGCCATCGCGGCCGTCGCCCTTGTCGGCCTCAAGCTCGCGTTGAGCGGGTCGTCAAGCAGGTCGTCGAACGCCAACGTCCCGGCACCTCGATCGGCGACGTCGTGCTGCGCGGCGGCCACGTCGATCGGCGGTCGGACTGAGCTTCGTGTCCGGCCATGCGGTGCTCGGGGCCGCCGTGGCGACGGTCCTCATGCCGGTGCTCCCGGGCCGCTGGCGACTGCTCCCCTGGGTCTTCGTCCTGCTGAACGGCATCGCCCGGATCTATGTGGGCGCGCACAACCCGCTCGATGTGGTCGGTGGGATCGGGCTCGGCGTGTTCATTGGCGGGCTGATCAACGCCGTGCTCGCGCCGCACGGCGGCGACCGACCGGCACTCGAAGAGCCATCGCCGGCCCGCGAAGCGCGAGAGCCGATGGCATCCGGGGCGTGACCCCCCTCCCGCGGGGAGCGACCAGCCGGATCTGCTCACCAGCGCGATCAGCCTGGCTTCAACGAACCGCGCTCGGTGCGGCGCGGGCATCCTGTTCGGGTGCCGAACGTTCGCACTGTGGTCGTGTCGGGCGCGCCCGGTACGGGGAAGTCGACGCTGGCGTCGGCCCTCGCGGACGGCCTTCAGCTTCCACTGTTGAGCCTTGACCACATCAAGGAGGCTCTCGCAGACGTCCTCGGGTTCGGCGACGAACTCTGGTCGAACCGCGTGGGCGACGCAGCAGCGGAGGTGGTCTTCCGGCTTGCGAAGTCCTTTCCGGGGTGCGTCGCCGAAGGTTGGTGGCGTCGCGACCGACGAGCTCGAGCTCTTGAGGAGTTCCACGGATGCATCGAGGTCTTCAGCCGCTGCGATCCCGCTGTCGCTCAGCAGCGAGCGGCCGACCGCCTCGGTCTCGAGCGCCATCCGATCCATCGCGATGTGATCAATCCGGCGATCATCGAGGCTCTCGCCGCGACGGTCGCCGCGGTCGAGCCGCTACGGCTCGGCGGAGTACTCATCGAGGTCGACACGACCTACACGTACGACCTTGACGAGCTTGTCGCCCGCGTCAGCGGTGCGATGGGACGAAGCACATAGCGGTCGTGCGGAAGCCGTAGCAGTGGGGGCTCAGACCGAGCGCACAGAGCGCCGCTCCTCGACCCGACGTCATGAGGGGCCTTGGGAGGAGCAGGGACGGCAGGTCCGCTCGGAGTTGCTGATCGTTCTGGAACCAGTAGCCGGTGCCACCGGCGTCTCTCCACGTGTTGACGAGGTCCCGACGATTGTCGATGAGCAACGCGTCCGATCGCGAGCCGGTGAACCCGAGGCGATCCAGAGCGATGTCGCAGAGCGCGATTTGTCGTCAGTCAGCTCCTCGAACGTCCCATCTTCGAGGGGTGCCGTGAGAAGCCCGAGTCTCCAACGACTCGGATCCCACGGGGAGCGGAGGCCCGCTCCTTCATCGCATCGGATCTGGCGCGGGATCTAGCGAACCGTCCAGAAGCCGTCGAACACGGCGAGCGCCTCGTCGCTGAGCTCCTCGCACGGCCCCTCGACGTTGACGTCGACGTTGCCGCGGTCGAAGACATCGCGACTCGACAAGTCGAGCCTCGGCACGCCGATGGGCAGGATCGCGTTGAGCTGGTCACCCGATACTGCGAACACGAGGCGCCCGATGCCCGACCAGTACTGGCCACCAGCGCACATCGCACAGCTCTCGCAGCTCGTGTAGAGCGTGGCCGCCGCGCGTTCGTCGGCGGTCAGGTTGAGCGACGCCCATGCGGCCAGGGCGAGCTCGGGGTGACCGGTCACGTCGCCGTTGCCAGTGGTGTTCATCAGCTCGACGAGAACGCTCCCGTCGCCACCGACGAGCAACGATCCGAACGGTTCATTGCCGGCCTGGCGAGCGGTTCGAGCAAGCTCGACGCAACGTCGCAGATGCGAGACATCGGTCTGATCCATGGTCGCCACGCTACGGCGCGGTGTCGTCGCGTTGAACGACTCACCGAATGCACGAGCGGCTGTCAGATGGCGCCGATTGCCCGCTCGGGAGCGTTATCGACAGCCCGTGAGGCCCGGTCGAAGGTCGTCTGGCTCGTCGTTTTGTAGGGACAGTCGGGCGCGCCAGCAGATGAAGTTAGAGGCTTCGGCCTGGCTGCACGTAGCGGCCGATGGCGAGCGGGCGCGAGCCGATCAGTCGCCGCCGATGAACCCGACCGGGATCGCCGCCGCTTGCAGCACGCGCCCATCCTGGTTGGTCGTGAAGACGACGACCGTGCCCCATCCACCGCCCGGGTTCGCCCACCGTACTTCGCCCGTGAACGGGAGGAGCGCTGTGGTTCCGCCACCGATCGCAGAGCCCGTACCGAGCGGATCGAGGGACCCACGCCGGAAGATCGCCACGTTGACGTTGGACTCCATCGCGATGGCCCGGCCCGCGAGCAACAAGGGGTTGTCGATCGCCATGCCGGGAACGGGATCGTCGAGCTGCACCTCAGCCGTCATCGCTCCGACGACCCACCATGCACCGTCGCTCATCTGCCGGACGAGCACCGTGGTGGTGGGCCCGTCAGCAACGGCGCGGACCTCGACCTCACCGGAACGAGCGTCGCCCTGGCGGAAGTCTCCGACGATCGGATTCGCGAACCCCACCATGTCGGCAGCGAAGCTCCGCGCGGCCTCGACCGGGTCGGTGAAACGGAGGGTCCCATCGGGTGCAGGCCAGACCACCGTCGCCGACTCTCCGGTCGGCGAGTCGGGATTGCCTCGTAGGAGGGGTCGCTGTCGTCGAAGGGGTCGTCGTAGTGGCGTCGAGGCTCGTCGGCGCTCCCGCGTGTCGACGGTGTCGGCGTTGTTCCGGCCTGCGATACCGACTCCGATCGCGATCGCCACCACCGCACCGAGTCCTGCCGCGAGCCACGGCCATCGAGAGTGGCGAGGTTGAGGTCTTTCGAGGGGGGTCATCGGTTGCTCCCGTTCTGGCCATCAACCGCAGACGGACGAAGGCGTTCGCCCATGCCTCGATCGTGCGGATCAGGAGCGCCGCGCCCTAGGGCCAGAAGGCGACGCTGTCGATGCCGAAGGTCCCGCACCGGGTGTGACCAGGGGCATCACCTTGTCGATCGCAGCAGTCAACCTCGGTTTGCGGTCAGGAACGGGCCCTCCGGGCCGAAGTCCACTGCGGCCAAGGCGACGGGTCTCGGATTCCCATACGGCTCGAACCGAGCAGTGGGTGAGTACACGATCCACCAGCCCGCGCCGTCCCTGAACAACGACCCCTCGCCCGGGCCGAAGCCCTGCGCATTCGACGCCAGCCAGGGCAGCTCAGACGCCTTCGTGCATGGTCCCATCGGGCCGTCGCAGGTCGCGAGTCCGATCGCGTAGGCGGCCTGGTTGAACCAGTTGCCGGAGTAGAACAGCCAGTGCTGCCCGTCGACCTCGACCATGTGGGGCGCTTCCACGATCCGTCCCTCCCACGGCGAGTCCACTTCGAGAATTCGACGGGCCTCGCCGACGAGCGTCACGCCGTCGGGGGCGAGCTCCTGCGCGTAGATGCTCGAGCGCGACTCGCCTTCGACGTCCGCGTTGTCATCAGACTTCCAGTGCAGCCACAGGCGGCCGTCAGATGATCGGAACGTCCGAGGATCAATGGAGCCCCAACGCTCCCTCTGACAGATCGTCGGGCCATCACCCAAGGGTTCGAACGGCCCCGTCGGCGACGCCGAAACGGCAACCCCGATGCACATCGTGGGATGCGCTCCCACCGGCCTGCTGTCACGTACACCGGCCGTGAACCACATGACGTAGGTGGAGTCGGCGACGCGAATGACGTCGGGAGCCCAAGTGAAACCAGGGGCCGCCCACTCCGGGAGGTTGGGCAAAGCGTCGATCGGTTCACTCCAGGTGTGGCGGTCGTCGCTGACTCGAACGGGCACGTTGGGAGTGAGGAAGGTCTGCGTCGAGTACATGAAGTAGCGCCCGTCCTCGACCAGCACGAAGGGGTTGGGAACATCGTCGTCGGGGGTGACGATCTCGGCGGGGGAACCCGACGCGTCGTGGGTGGGCAAGAGCGCCCGGCCCTCGGGGTCGTGCTCCCAGGCAGCGCAGTCCGTCTCGAGGGGATGGAGAATCTCCTCGAGCTCGAGGGGGACGTCTCCCGACTGCCAGAACGCGGGCAGCTCGAGCCGATACATCCGGCGGTCTGGGAAGCGGCGGCCGACGCTCGCGTTGCCGCAGTCTCCCCGATCCAGCGCCCAGATGATCGGGCCCCCGAGATGAGCGCCGTTGACCGCGTCCTGAAGTGGATTGCCAAGGCCGTTGGAACCCACGAACACGATCGCCTCGTCGAGGTCGGCGTCGCCGATCAGGCTCCAGACCTCGCGCTCCGCCGCCGCGCTCTCGGCGGCGTCACCGGCGGCGACCGAGAACACGACGACGGAGAAGGCGGCCATGAAGCCGCCCGCCAGCGTGGCGTTTCGGCGGCTGAGCGCAGCCAGTTGCTTGCAAGCCGCGCGCGCCCAGTACGCACAGCGGCACCAGCGCCGGCATCGTGTACCAAGGGCCCAGCTGAAACAGCCCGCCCCACGACAAGGCGTTGACCCCGCCCCAGAAGAAGAAGTAGCCGCCCACGGTCGTCGCTGCGGCAGCCGCGGTCGCGACCATGGCCCCGCGGCGTGGCCGGCGCATCGCACGTACTGCCAGCGCCACCAGGAGTACGCCGCCACAGGACCACACGACGAGCAGATGAAGCTGTGCGAGGAGGGCGTCGACCGCGAGCGAGAAGTCGAAGTCGACGTACGGTGCACCGGGGAAGATCCGCCGACTGCCGAACCCGACAGTGTCGGCGGGATCCAGCACCTGGAACGGAAGCTCGGAGACACTGCCGGTCGTGCGTTGGAAGTAGAGCGCCATCGCCGTGAGCGGCGCCGATGCTCCGATCACGAGCCATGCGCCGCCCCGAACGCCGGCTTGCAGCCGGTTTCGGAAGTTCCACGCCAGCAAGGCGAAGAAGGGAAGCGAGAAGAGCACCGCGTCGAACGGTCTGGCGAAGATGGCCAGGCCGAACAGGAAGCCCGCCAGAACCAGCATCGCGTCGATCGGCGTTGCCGGCTTTGCGAGCTGGATCATCGGCGTGCGGATGATAGCGTCGGACCAGGTTGAGCGGATCGTCATTCCGCTGGCGGGGGTAATGTTTGCGATTCTACCTCGTCGTGATAGTCTTTCTTAAGTCAGTCCTATGTCGTAGTGATCGTCTATTATCTTCCGGCTGCCATCTTTCTGCTTGCTGCTTTTTCGATTGCTTACCGGCAGCGCGGTGACAATGCTCTCCTAGCGGGCGCGGCTGGCGTGATTCTGACTTTCGTGGCGGCGGGGGTGCAGCAGGGTGTACTCGGACTACACTTCCTCGATCTCAATCATAATACCGCCTATCACATCGTTCAGGCGGTCGCCTTCTTCCTGATTTTTTGGGCGGCGCGAGGAATTTTACGCCGAAAGGCGTGGGCGTGAGGGGCGCAGGCATGCGAACACGGCGGGAAGCTCTTCAATTGGCAGCGCGAATTGGCGGTGGCATCGCGCTCTCGCCGTTCGTCTCGGGACGCGCGGAAGCCGCGACCGTTGTCAACGACATTCATTCGCAGCTCAACCGGACCCTCGTCGAGCGCGTCGTCCGCGTAAACTCTGAAGCGACCCTCCGGAAAGCGATCGGGCAAGCACGCAATGAGGGGCGGGCGATCAGTATCGCCGGCGGGCGCCATGCGATGGGTGGGCAGCAGTTTGCGCAAAATTCGGTGCTACTCGACACGCGCGCCATGCAGAAGGTCGTCGGCCTGGATCGCGCGAAGGGCATCGTCGAAGTCGAGGCGGGCATCCAATGGCCGCAGCTCATCCAGGGCTTGATCGATATGCAGGCCGGCGATGCGAAACCGTGGGGCATCGTGCAGAAACAGACCGGCGCCGACCGCCTGACCCTCGGCGGCGCGCTCGGGGCGAACATCCACGGTCGCGGTCTTACGCTCAAGCCGATCGTCGAGCAGGTCGAAGTCTTTCTCCCTGATGGACAGTACGGGGCGCACCCTCGAATGCAGCCGCACCGAGAACAGCGAGCTGTACCGCCTCGTCATCGGTGGCTATGGATTGTTCGGCGTAGTGACGCGCGTGCGGTTGCGGCTGATGCCGCGCACAAAGCTCGAACGAAATGTGCAGATCATAAATGTCGATAAGCTGATGTCAGCGTTCGAGGCGCGGATCAAGGAAGGTTATCTCTACGGCGACTGCCAGTTCTCGACCGATACGCAGTCCGAGACTTTCCTGCGCACCGGCGTTTTCTCCTGCTACCGACCGCTGCCGGCCGATGCAGAGATGCCGTCGAGCGAGAAGGAGCTCGGCGAGGGCAACTGGCGTGATCTCTATCTCCTTTCGCATACGGACACGAAGCGTGCCTACGAAGCGTACACCTCGTACTATCTCTCCACGTCAGGTCAGCGCTACTGGTCGGATACCAACCAGCTCAGCGTCTATATCGACAACTATCACGAGGAACTCGATCGCAAGCTCGGCGCGAAACACAAGGGCAGTGAGATGATCACCGAGCTCTACGTGCCGCGGCCGGCCCTGCCGGCGTTCCTCGACACTGTGCGGGCGGATTTCCGGCAGCATGGCGTGCAGGTGATCTACGGCACGATCCGCCTGATCGAACGCGATAACGAGAGTTTCCTTGCCTGGGCGCGTGAACCGTGGGTTTGCACGGTGATGAACCTGCATGTTGAGCACAGCCGCGAGGGCTTGCGCAAAGCCGAGCGGGATTTCCGGCGGCTGATCGACCGGGCAATCGAGCAGGGCGGGAGTTACTTCCTCACCTATCACCGCTGGGCCACGCGGCAGCAAGTGGAGAAGTGCTATCCGCAAATGGCCGAGTTCTTAAAGCTCAAGCGGAAATACGACCCGAGCGAGGTGTTTCAGAGCGACTGGTATCGCCATTACAAACGCATGTTTGCGGGCCGAGGCTGAGTTCGCGCGCCGCTGGGTACTTCGAATGACCTAGGGCCGGTCGTCTCTCGACCATGGAAAGAGTGCCGACGGGAAGTCGGCGGCGTAGCGTTTTCCTTTTGGCGGCGCTCGATAGCCGGGTCGCGGCGTGGCTCCAGGTTCGACGACCTTGCGATACAGATGCCAGGTCGCGTGCCCGAGAACCGGGAATGCAATCGCGAGGCCCATCAGAAACGGAAGCGAGCCGAGCGCCAGCAAAGCCGCGACGATCAGTCCCCACATCGCCATCGGAATGGGGTTGGCCGCCACCGCGCGCACGGACGTGGCCACTGCGGCCGCGAATCCAACGTCGCGATCAAGTAGCAGCGGAAAGGACACGACGCTGATCGTGAAGGCGACCAACGCAAACAGGAAGCCGACCGCATTGCCGACCAGGATCAGCATCCAACCCTGTCGGGTGGTCAACACGTCCTCGATGAATCCCCCGATCGACACCGGACGAGCACCGCCGAAAGTCGCGGCATAAATCAGCTCGGCGACGAGCAGCCAGGTTAGAAAAATCGCCATCAGCAGTGAGCCGAGTGTGACAATTGCCGGAATCGATTGGGAGCGAAGCACGCCAAAAGCGTCCTTCCAGGACGTGCTGAGGCCGAGCTCGCGCCTCCTGCTGAGCTCATAAAGCCCGATCGCGGCGAGCGGACCGATCAGGGCAAAGCCGGCGATCAACGGAAACAGGATCGGCAGCAGGTCGTAACCGAACGCGAACCGGGCAAGGAGCAATCCAATTACGGGATAGATCAAGCTGAGGAAGACGACGTGGCTTGGCATGGCCCGGAAATCATCAAGACCCCTGGCAAGGACGTCGTAGAGGTCAGCGGGCCGTATCGTGCGAACTTCAGGCAACGCAGCCGTCGGGGCGGCTTGGGCGATCGCGGAATTTCGAGCCATCGGGTCATGCCTCCAGCTTGCGTGCCAACGCGGCCGCGGCCAGAGGCAGGCACCTGCCGGCCAGCGGAACAGCCGCGGCCCCCCAGTGCGATCGCAAGTCTACGCCTCGAATCCGCTTTGAGAAGCGTTTCATTCGCCGATGGAACCGCCGCAATTGCGCCGGTAGCGCGCGGTCGCGCGATTGTGAGTAAGGGTCGAGCATGTGTAACGGAAGACGCGCGCGTGCGTATTAGAATCGAATCCAATGGAGTTTTCATGACGAGACGGGCATTGTTTGCGGCCGTTGCTTCCGTGATCGCCGGCGCGTCCGCGTTGCGCTGGTGGACGGGCAGCGATGCGGAAGCCAAAGCGTTCGAAGTGACGCGCACCGACGCCGAATGGCGCGCGCGGCTCACCTCTGCGCAATTCGACGTGCTGCGCGGTCACGGCACTGAGCGGGCGTTTACAAGTCCGCTCGACCGCGAGAAACGCGCGGGCTTATTCGCCTGTGCAGGTTGCGGGCTCGAGCTGTTCTCGTCGGAGACGAAGTTCGACAGCGGGACCGGCTGGCCGAGCTTCTACGCCCCGTTGCCGAACGCCATCGGCTCTTCGACCGACTACAGGCTGATCGTGCCGCGGACGGAAGTGCATTGCCGTCGCTGCGGAGGGCACCTGGGCCATGTATTCAAGGACGGGCCGCCGCCGACCGGGTTGCGCTACTGCATGAACGGTGTCGCATTGAATTTCCTTCCGGCAAGCGGATCGTAGAATTCTCACCCGCCCGGCAAAACTTGCCGCCGCCCGGCAGAAGCGCACCGGCCGTTTCCCGCCGGCGTTCCGCTAACTCATTGAGGCGACTCGACGAATTTCGTGGCACGCGGCTTGCCACATCCGCGGCGGGCCGCAGCGTGCGCGTTCGCGCAGGCGCTGCCGATGATGGAGGGTGTAATGGGTCTTTTCGGTGCAATGACGACCGCGGTCGGCGGTCTGCGCGCGCAAGCGTTCGCGCTGGAAAACGTTTCGGGCAATATCGCGAATTCACAGACGACCGGCTTCAAGCGGGTCGATACGAGCTTCTCCGATCTCGTGCCGGACTCGGCACCCCAGCTTCAACTCGCCGGCGGCGTGATCGCGCGCTCGCGCGGCACGAACAACGTGCAAGGCGACATCCAGAACGCGTCGGTCGACACGTTCATGGCCATCAACGGCGACGGCTATTTTGTCGTGCAGAAGCCGTCCGCGTTCCCCGATGGCCAACCCGTGTTCACCGGCGTCGACCTGTTTAGTCGCCGTGGGGACTTTCAACTCGACAAGGACGGGTACCTCGTCAACGGCACCGGGTACTACCTCAAGGTCTTGCGCGTTGACGGAGCTACGGGCAACGTCATCGGGAGCATCCCTGAAGTGATGCAATTCTCCAACGATTTCCTACCAGCGCAGCCGACTACCTTGATCGAGTACCGGGCCAACTTGGCAAGTTATCCTCGAACTGGCCAGTCGGATCCAGACACACCACAAAGTGAATTGCTCGATCCGGCCGACTATACAGCCGATCCCACGGTTGCGGGTACTGGCACCGTTATTGCGGATGATGCGGCGACGTTTCTGCAGCAGTCGATTTCCGGCGGCGCAATCACGGCCTTTACGTCATTGGGATCGCCGGTGAACGTTCAGTTGCGTTGGGCCAAGACCGATGCGGCCACCTACGGTGGTGCCGACGACTGGGAGCTTTTCTATCTCGAGGATTCGAACGCGACCGGAGCGGCGGTGGCCTGGCGCAATGCTGGCGTAACCTACAGTTTTGACGCCAGCGGGCAGCTGACTCCGCCGATCACAAGCGTGACGCTGACCGGCGTCACTGTGAATGGTGTCCCGCTTGAGGACACGACCCTTTCGCACGGAGCAAACGGAATAACGCAATTCGCCGATGTGAACGGCAATGCGCAGGTCAACCTGTTGCGGCAGAACGGCTACCCGGCGGGCGAGCTGCAGTCCATCTCGGTCAATGAGAAGGGTCGCGTCATCGCGAGCTATTCGAACGGGCGCACACTGGAGATGGCCGAAATCGTGCTGGCCAGCTTCAACGCCGACAACGCACTAAAGCGGCTTGACGGTGGCGCCTTCGAAGCAACATCGGAATCGGGACCACCACAGTACGGCGCCTCCGGCAAGATCATTGGCAAATCGCTCGAAGGATCGAATACGGACATCGCGGACGAGTTCACGAAGCTCATCGTCACGCAGCAGGCCTACGCCGCCAACACGCGGATCGTGACGACGAGCGATCAGATGCCGCAAGAAACCTTGAACATGGTCCGCTGATCGTCGCTCTGCTGGCCCGGCTGCCTGAGGACTTCTTATGAGTTTTTCGAACGCGATCTCGGCTGCGCTCTCCTGGCTGAAGCTCACTCAGGCCGGCGTCGGCCTGGTCGCCGACAACATAGCCAACGCAGAAACGCCCGGCCACGTCCGTAAGTCGGTGCTTCAGAGCGGTGCCGCGTCTAACGCCGGTGGCGTGCAGCTTCTCGGCGTTACGCGCGAACTCGACATCTTCGTGCAGCGACAGTTGCGAGCGGAACTTGCTGGCGCTTCTTACGCAGGCAAAGTGAACGACTACTTCCAGCGCATCGCACAAATCTACGGGCAGCCGGGTGGACTGAACGCGCTCGACACGCTGTATAACAATTTCTCCAATTCACTGCGATCGCTGATGACGAGCCCGAGTTGATCGCAATGCGGACTGATGTTCTCAACCAGGCGGCCGTACTCGCTCAACAGCTCAACGCGATGTCCGGTGACATCCAGGAGTTGCGCACCCAGGCCGAGATTTCGATTGACGCCGCCGTCGACCGGGTCAATGAAATTTTGCAAAGCATTGAAAGGATCTCGGCCCAACTAGTTTCGGCGACACCTGCGAGCGCCGAGGTTGCCAACTTGCTTGATACTCGCGACACCTTGATCGCAGAGCTTTCCAAACTGATCGACGTGCGCGTCGTGGAGCTTGAGCGCGGGCAAATCTCGATCTTTACCAATTCCGGGGTGAGCCTGTTCAACCACAAAGCCGCACACCTCGCGTTCGATGGACGCGATACCATTGGCCCGCAGTCGTTGTGGAATATCGACCCCGACTTGCGGCAAGTCGGGACCATCAAGCTTGTGACGCCCAGCGGCTATCAACTTGACCTAGTTGCTGACAAAGCGATCCGGTCGGGCGAGATCGCGGCAAATCTGGAAATGCGCGATCGAATCCTGGTGCAGGCGCAAGCGCAACTCGACGAAATTGCTCACGCTCTTGCTTTGGCGCTGTCGAACAGCACCGTAACTGGTGATGCCGCTACAAGTGGGGCGGCGGCGGGCTTTCAACTTGATCTCGCGGATCTAAAGAACGGCAACGAGATCAGTCTTGCCTACACCGACAACGTCGGCGGACAGCAGCAGCGGATAACGATCGTCCGCGTCGACGACGCCGGCGCGCTGCCGCTCGACGGCGAATTACAGCAGATCCGAACGACACCGTGATCGGCGTGGATTTTTCTGGCGGAATGGCCGCGGTCGTTACGGCGCTCAACACGGCACTTGGGACTACGGGTCTTTCATTCGACAATCCGTCCGGCGACATCCTCCGCGTACTCGATGACGGCGCGCCGGATCTCGTGGACGTGAACGAGTTTAGCGCTTCGATTACCGCTTCAGCATTCAACGTTGGCGACTTGTCGCTCCCGTTTTTTGCCGACGGCGGATCGAATTCGCCGTACACGAACTTCATTACAGCGACCGGATCACAAAAACTCGGTTTTGCCGCCCGCATCGCTGTCAATCCAGAGTTGAAGGCAGATTTCTCGAGGCTCGTCCTCTATGCCCCGGGCACGCAAGGAGGCGATCCGGCACGACCGCAATTCCTCGACCAACAACTTTCCGCCGCCGCACGATTGTTTTCTCCGGAGAGCGGAATCGGAACGGACACCCAGCCATATGAAGGCGCTCTCAATGATTTCATTCGACAGGCCATCTCCATGCAGGGATCAGCCGCCGAAAACGCGGAACGGCTGAAGGAGGGACAGGATATCGTGCTGAATGCGCTGCAAGAGCGGTACTCCGAACGCTCAAGCGTCAACATCGACGCGGAGATGGCGCGCCTGCTCCAGCTTCAGACCGCGTACGGAGCCAACGCTCGAGTATTTTCCGCCGTCAAGGAAATGATCGACATGCTGATGAAGATCTGACGCACGCCATGGCAACAATTCCAGCATTTGCCAATCGAGCCGCCCTGACCTCGCTGTTGATTACCGATATGCGGCAACAGCTCGACGAACTGCAGCGCCAACTCGCAACCGGAAAAAAATCCACCACATATGCCGGCCTCGGAATTGAGCGCGGCCTCGACGTCGAGCTGCGTTTGCGCTTGTCGCGTGTGGAGAATTATCAGACCTCAATTCAGATTGTGGATCTGCGGGTAAATCTGTTGAATACGGCACTGGAGCGCCTTCGGGAGCTCGCCACAGAAACGCGCGTCGACGCGAGATCGCCGCTGGCGTTCGAACTGGTGGCCGATGGGCAAACCGTCGCTCAGCGTTCTGCGGGAGTCCCATTTGGAGAGGCGCTCAGCCTTCTCAATGAGAAGGCGGGTGAGCGCTATCTTTTCTCGGGCCGCGCCGGTGATCGGCCTGCCGTCGAGACTTCCGGCAGGATTCTCAACGGCGAAGGCGCGCGAGCGGGTCTCAGGCAGCTGATTGCGGAACGACTCCAGGCGGATCAAGGTGCGGATCTTCGCGGGCGGCTGTGACTCCGGCAGCAGCAGGTAGCGTGGTCACGCTGGACGAGGACGGCAGTCATCCGTTCGGAATTCAAGCTGGCCTCTGCGACCACCGATTTCGGCGCAACTATTGTCGGGCCTGCGGGGGCACCGGCTACAATGCAGATCGACCTCGGCGCAACCAATCCGCCGGAAGGCGGTCGCGTAAGCGTACGGCTAGCATTGCCTGACGGCTCTTTCGCGAACATCGAGCTCCAGGCGACCAGCAATGTCCCCGTCCCCACCGGAAAATTCGCGATTGGAGCGACCGTAGACGACACGGCTCAGAATCTTGCCGCGGCAGTCGATCAGTCGATTTCAACTCTTGCACGCACCGACCTTGTTGCTGCTTCGGCGATGCAAGCAGGACACGATTTTTTTGCGACTGATGCAGACAATCCACCGCAGCGTATCGATGGTCCACCCTTCGACTTCGCAACCGCAATGATTGATGGCACGGAAGCGGATACGGTGTTTTGGTATATCGGCGACGACGCAACCGACAATGCTCGTATGACCTCGATCGCGCGCGTGGACGATGCGATCACGATTGGTTACGGCGCGCGCGCGAATGAAGAAGGAATCCGTCATACGGTGCAAAACATCGCCGTCTTCGCAGCGATGACGTTTTCGTCGAGCGATCCCGATGCGCGCGATGAGTACTCCGCCCTGCTCAACCGTGTCGGCACGGCGCTCAGTCCCCCGAGCGGTGTGCAACGGCTTGAGGCAATCCAGACGGAAATTGCCGGTGCAAAACTCGCCGCCGACGCTGCTGGTGAGCGATTGGCCGACCGAAAGCCGGTGCTGCAGGGAATGGTCGACGCAATCGAGAGCGTTCCGCTGGAAGAAGTCGGCGCAATGTTGCTTCAGCTCAACACGCGGTTTCAGGCTACGCTACAGACGACGGCAATGCTTTCGCAGTTCAATCTGCTGAATTACATCTAGTCGGGCCTAAAGAGCCGCAGTGAATTTCGCGACTAGTGGCTTTGCTCATCGAGCAAGATTTAAGCAGCTGTGCGCAGGCCAGCCGCGAGTTCGCGATTGATGGTGATCACACTCCGAGACGTTCCAGCGCCGGCGCCGTCGAAGTTTCAAGGCTCATCGAGTGCTTGACTACAAACAACGCGAGATTTGCCACGTTCTGCTTGATCTCGCGGGGCAGCGGGTTCTCGGTCGCGCGATGGCGCCGGCAAAGATGAGCCAGAGACGACGATTATAGCGCACCGCCGACGCGATCTCGCGATCCGACTTGCCTGCCCGCACCTCTTGCAGCTTGGCTGCGGCGCGCATCAGGAGCTGCGCCTCGAGTTCACGCGGATTCCCGGTGGCCTGGGCGGTCTCAGCGTAAGTCTGCGCCGCCGTTCGCATGCTCGAGGAGTTCCTGCTCGTACTCATTAACCGCCGAGTATCCTTCAATGCCTTGTAGTGCCGGCCGGTTAATAGGGAATTATTGATAGTGTCGAAATACGGGCGCGTCTGGGGCCGCGCCGAGGATCTCGGTGACGAGATCGAAATACAGTTGATGGTGCCGTGTAGGTACGCATGCCAGGTACATGAGCTGCACCATCAGGTAGATTTTCTTGCACGGCGTA
>CAWIZW010000010.1:0-217383 GCA_963840695.1 uncultured Acidimicrobiia bacterium | reverse complement strand
ATGTGCCTGTTGCTTCGTTCAGTTGGTGTTGTTCGGCACGGCCCACTGTCCCGGCTGACGCGAAGCCGCCCGACGGCGGCTGGTTGGTCACCGCTGACGGCGAGGTGCGCCTGCGCGCCCGCCCGCCGGACGCGCTCGCTCTCCCACTCGCGCTCGAGGCCGCGATACTCGTCGGGCGGTTCCGTCCCGGCAGCGATCTGCTCGACTGGCTCGCCGAGCTCCCCGATGGCCCACTGCCGTGGGACGAGCTCACGACCGAGCGCCTCTTCGACGTCATCGAACGCGGGAACGCCCGCTCCTGGCGGTTCCTCGAGACCACCGGGATCCTCGACCGGGCCCTGCCCGAGCTCGCCGCCGCGCTCCGCCATCGCGGCTCGGATCCGTTCACCATCGACCCGATCCAGTCCCACCGGTTCCCGAGCATGGAGCGCCTGCGCGCCCTCGACGGCGACGACCCCATCGCGGAAGAACTCCGCGCCCTCGACCACCTCGACTGGGTGCTTCTCGCCACGCTGCTCGCCGAGGCGTTCGAAGACGAGCGCGACCCCGCCACCAAGGCGCGGAACACCGTGCGGCGCCTGGGCCTCGGCTACGACGCCGAGGAGTTCGTGTCGGCGCTCGTCGCCGACCGCGACCTCCAGTGGTCGGCCGCGCACCGTCCCGGAGGCCTGAGCGAGGAGCCGGTTCTGCAACTCGCCTCGCACCTCGAGACGCCGGAACGGGCTCGGGCGCTCTATGCGATGAGCGCCCTCCGGAGCGACGGCCGGGCCCGCTGGGAGCTCGAGCGCCTCCGTCACCTCCACGACCTCGTGCAGGTCGCACTGAACGACCCCCAGCTCACGGGCACTGACGCCACGAGCGTCATCGACCTCCGCCGTCACCGAGCGCGCTCGCCGTGATGAATGGTGACCGGGCCACGGCCGCCCACGTCCACCACGCGCCACGGGCGTACCTGCTCCGACAACCCGCCGCTGCCATCGCCCGCCACGCCACGCTCCTCGACCCGGTCCCCGGGCGCAACGACGCGCCGCGTCGTCGTGACCAAGGCGCCCGAGGGGCGATGGTTCGTCGACGTCGCCGTTCGTGACCGGCCCGGGTCCCTGGCTTCGGTCACCGGTGCCCTCGCCGCCACCGGCATCTCGGTCGAGGACGCCGTCGTGGCCGTATGGGACGACGGTGCCGCCATCGAGTCGTTCCGGGTGCGCGTCCAAGAACCACCGGACGCCGCGAGCCTCGCCGCGGCCATCCAAGCGGCGCTCGCCTCCGGCCGGCTCGAAACCGCGCCGGCACCGGAGGTGACGGCGACCTTCGACGGCAACGCGTCGCCGTGGCACACCGTCTGCGAGATCCGCTCCCCCGACCGCGCCGGCCTCCTTCACGCCATCGCCGCTGCGTTCTTCGCCGCCGGGGTGCGCGTGGCCGCCGCCAACGTCACCATCGACGGCGACGACGTCGTCGACCGATTCGAGGTGACCGACGAGAAGGGCGCCAAGCTCACCCCGAACACCGAGGCCGCCGTGCGCGACCAGCTGGCGTCCGGAGTCAGCGCCAAGCGCCGACGGCTCGGCCGCACCCTCTCGGTGCGCTGAGCCGAGCTCAGGAGCGCCCGAAGCCGAAGAGCTGCTGGCCGACCTTGCGCATCTGGATCTCCTCGGCACCCTTCGGTGATGCGGTAGCGGCGGTGGTGCCGGTAGATGTGCTCGAACGGCATGTGCCGGCTGTAGCCGATGCCGCCGCAGGTCTGCATGGCGCGGTCGGCGGCGTCGCAGGCGAGGCGGTTGGCCCGGTAGTTGCACATCGCGACGAGGTGGGTGACCTCCATGTGGTGGCGCCGGTCGAGCTGACCACGCCGTGAAGCGGATGAGCTGGCGGAGCATGGCCGCCTCGGTGTGCAGCTCGACGAGCGGGAACTGGATCGCCTGGTTCGTCGACAGCGGCTTGCCCCAGGTCGTGCGCCCGTTGGCGTAGGCGACCGCCTCGTCGATGCAGAACTGGCGCGGCGCCGAGCGACGACGCCGCCTGGCGGATCCGGTTCTCGTGCACGAAGTGCTGGGCGAGCTCGAGGCCGTGGTCGACGTCGCCGAACAGCGCCGAGGCCGGCACCCGCACGTCGCGTCAGCGTGACCTCGGCGTGGTCGGTCGGCATGTTGAACGTCCACCAGAAGAAGTCGACGCTGAAGCCCGGCGCGTCGGTCGGCACGAGGAAGGCGGTGATGCCGACCGGCGAGCCGGGCTCGCCCGACGTGCGGGCGAAGACGATGTCGTGGGTGGCGTGGTGCAGGCCCGAGTTGAACCGCTTGTGGCCGTTGATGACCCACTCGTCGCCGTCGGCGCACCGCGGTCGTCTCGAGGTACGTGGCGTCGGAGCCGTGGTTCGGCTCGGTGAGCCCGAAGGCGAGCCGGCGGGTGCCGTCGAGGAAGCCCGGCATCCACTCGGCGCCGCTGCTCGTCGGTGCCGAAGTCGCGCATCATCAGCACGGTCGGGAAGTTGCCGACGATCGAGCTCTCGTTCTGCAGGTCGTTGTGCAGCCCGAGGCCCTTGGTGGCCAGGTGCTCGCGGATGATCGCCATCTCGAGGTTGCTCGCGTCGTGGCCGCCGTACTCCGTCGGGCAGCGCGCAGCCGCAGCCACCCGGCGGCGTCGGCGCGGCGGCGCATCTCGCGCGAGCAGCTCCTCCCACTCGGCCCGGGGCACGCCGCCGTCCTCGAAGTCGGTGCGCGGCGTACTCCCGCCGGTGGTCGAAGAAGCGGATGTTGTCGTCCTGGCTGCCTCGAGCGGCTTGATCTCGCGCTCGATGAACGCGTCGAGCGCGTCGAGCGTCGCCTGGATCTCGGGCGGGATGTCGAAGTCCATCCCCGAAGTGCTAGTAGACGGGGCCGTGCCCACGGAGCTGCCCTACGAGGAGCAGGACGATGTCGGGGTCATCACCCTCCAGCGGCCCGAGGCCCGCAACGCCCTCACGCACACGACCTACGCCGAGCTCGAGGAGGCCGTGCGCACGACGACGGCGCGCTGCCTCGTGATCACCGGCGCCGACCCGGCGTTCTGCTCCGGCGACGACGTGAAGCAGATCATGGCGGGCGCCGGCGACCGGGTCGCCAGCGGCCTCGGCGGTCGCGCCGCGGCTGACGCCGGCCGCCGACGCCCTGCTCCACACCGACGTCCCGGTGATCGCGGCGGTCAACGGCGCCGCCGTCGGCTGGGGGATGGAGCTGGCGCTGATGGCCGACCTCCGGGTCGCGTCGGAGCGGGCCCGCTTCGGCGAGCTGTTCGTGAAGCGGGGGCTGTGCTGCGACGTGCGCCGGGCTCGGCCGGCTGGCCCAGCTCGTCGGGCGCGAGCGCGCGGCCGAGCTGCTGTTCACCGGACGGATCGTCGACGCCGAGGAGGCCGCCGCCATCGGCCTGGTGTCGCGCGTCGTGCCCCACGACGAGCTGCTGCCCGCCGCCCTGGAGCTCGCCGCCGACAGTCGCCGCCAACCCGCCGCTCGCCGTGCAGCGGCTGAAGCGGGGCCTGCGCCGCGCCCTCGATCCCGACTGGGCACGAGCTCGGCGCCTGGGTGAGCACCAGCCTCGCCGAGCTGTTCCGCACCGAGCGACCACCGCGAGGGCGTCGCCGCCTTCCTCGAGAAGCGCGAGCCCGAGTTCCGGGGTCGTTGACTGGAGGCGCCATGTACGACCGAGATCCGCTACGAGGTCGCCGACCCGGTCGCCACCATCACGCTCGACCGGCCCGAGGCGCTCAACGCCTGGACCACCCGCATGGGCGCCGAGGTGCGCCACGCCGTGGACGCGCGCCGAGGCCGACCCCGCCGTCGTCGGCATCGTGATCACCGGTGCCGGCCGGGCGTTCTGCGCCGGAGCCGACATGGACGACGCTCACCACCATCACCCAGGGCGGCTGCGCTCGACACCGACATCCGCCGACGAGCTCGCCGGTCGCCGCCCGATCCCGACCGACCCGACCGATCTCGACGGCGAGTACACGTACCTCCTGGCCTGCCCGAAGCCGATCATCGCCGCCATCAACGGCGCCATCGCCGGGATGGCCGTGCCGATCGCGCTTCTGCTGCGACCTGCGGTTCATGGCCGACGACGCCGCCGATGCTGACCGCCTTCGCCCAGCGGGGGCTCATCGCCGAGTGGGGCCTGAGCTGGCTCCTCCCCCGGCTCGTCGGCCCCGTCGGTCGCCCTCGACCTGCTGCTGTCGTCGCGCAGGGTGAGCGGCACCGAGGCGGCCGCCCTCGGCCTCGTGAACGCGGCCGATGCCCGGCCGACGAGGTCCTCGACCACAGCCGCCGCTACATCGAGGACCTCGCCGACCGCTGCTCGCCGACGTCGATGGCGATCATGAAGCGCCAGGTGTACGCGCAGCTGCACGACGGGCTCGGCCCGGCCGAGCGGGAGTCGCAGCGCCTCATGGTCGAGAGCTTCGGCCGCCCCGACTTCGCCGAGGGCGTGTCGTCGTTCCTCGAGAAGCGCCCGCCGAAGTTCGGGCGCCTGGGCCGGCCGTGACCGAGCGCAAGCCTCCCGGCGTCAGTTGGGAGTCCCACGTCGAGCGCCAGTTCCGCGAGGCGGAGGAACGCGGCGAGTTCGACGACCTGGCCGGCAAGGGCAAGCCGCTGCCCGGCATCGACGACCCGCACGACGAGCTGTGGTGGGTCAAGCAGCTGCTCCGACGCGAGCAGGTCTCGGCGCTGCCGCCGACCCTCGAGCTGCGCCGTCAGGTCGAGGAGGCGCGGGCGCAGATCGAGAGCGCGCCGAGCGAGGCGGCCGTCCGCGAGATCGTCGCCGCCATCAACGCCCGCATCCTCGACGCCAACCGCAGGGCAACGGCGGGCCCGCCGACGCACCTCATGCCGCTGGACGTCGAAGCCGCGGTCGAGTCCTGGCGAGCATCACGACCGGGCTCGTGACCGCTCGTACGCCGCCAGGAACTCCTCGACCGGGGCCCGGGCGATCGCTTCAGCGAGCACATCGAGCGCGAGGTCGTCGAGGCGCTTGAAGCGAAGGCAGCTCTTGCCCATGTCGAGCCGCTTGCCCGTCGCCGCCCACCGCTCCCTGAACCATTCCCGCGACCCGTCGTCGCTGTAGACGCTCGTCAGGTAGACAGACATGTAGCGCTTCTGGTTGGCCAGCGCGGCCACGGCCAGGGCCTGACCGTTGTAGGTGTTCGGATACCGCTCGAGCGGCACGACGTAGCTGATCATCCCGTACTGCATGACCTCCTCGAAACCGGCGGGGAGGTGCTCGAGGATCAGTTGGCGAACGCGGCCGATGGCTGCCCGGCGGTCGTCGGGAAGGCCGGCCACGTAGTCGTCGGCGGAGGTGGCGTCGCCGTGCACGGTCTCAGCCTGCCCGCCCGGCCAGGACGGCGTCGTAGACGGCGACGTACTGCTCGACCATCGTCGCCCGGTCGAACCGCTTGACGGCGGAGGCCCGGATGCCGTCACGGTCGAGCCGTTCGACGCGCCCGACGGCATCGGCGGCCCCGTCGACGTCGCCGACGAGGAACCCGGTCGTCCCTTCGTCGATCAGCTCGGCCATGGATCCCCGGGCGTAGGCGATCACCGGCGTGCCGCACGCCATTGCTTCGACGACGCTGTAGCCGAAGGGCTCGTCGAAGTCGATGAGGTGCAGGAGGGCGTGGGCGCCGCCGAGGACCTCGGCGCGCTCGGCGGCGACGACGGGGCCGACGATAGCGAACACGGTCACCGTCGATGTGCGGCACGACCTCGTCTCGGAAGTAGCGCTCGTCCTGGACGATGCCGGCGATGACGAGCCGCCGCCCGGCGCGTCGAGCGACCTCGATGGCCTCGGCAGTGCCCTTGTCGGGGTGGATGCGGCCGAAGAAGAGGAGGTGCTCGCCGGGGCTGGCGGTGCAGCGCGAACGCGTCGACGTCGATGCCGTGGTGGATCGTGGCGGCGTAGTGCAGGCGCGGATGCCGGTCGGCGTCGCTGATGGCGACGTAGGTCGTGGTGGCGTCGTAGCGCTCGTACACGGGGACGATCCGCGGCGACGAGAACCCGTGGATCGTCGTCACGACGGGCGTGGTGACCAGGCCGCTGTACGTGAGCGGCAGGAAGTCGAAGCCGTTGTGGATGATGTCGAACTCGTCGGCGTGCTCGAACACCTCGGCGATGTGGATGCACTCGGCGACCTTCGGATCGATCGTCTCGTCCTCCGACCAGCCCGTGCACCGCCGTGCCGCGGAGCGTGGCGGTGGTCACGGAGTCGGCGGTGGCGAACAGGGTCACGTCGTGGCCGAGCGCCACGAGGCCGTCGGCGAGCAGCGAGGCGAAGAGCTCCCACGGGCCGTAGTGGCGCGGCGGTGTCCGCCACGCGATCGGCGCCAGCACGGCGATCTTGCGCAGCGGGCCGGCGTCGTGACGGGCTCGCGAGGAAGCGAGGAACACGTCGAGGTTACCGGCCGGATCGTCGCGGACCGGGCCGGGTAGGGTCCACGGACACCCTCTTGGGAGAGTCGCCCCGCTTGGGCTGGACGGCCACATCGGCTTCGTCGCCCTTCGCAGGCTCGACGTCTCGACCGAGCCGAAGTCAGGAGCTCGCCGTCGTGCCCAGCCGAATCCCTGTTGTCCCGTTCGCGCCCGAGGCGGACGGCACGGCTCGCTCGTTCGGCATCCTCTCGAGCTTCCCTCCGACGGCGTGCGGCATCGCGACCTTCTCGGCCGCGCTTGGCGGCCGGGCTCGTCGCCAACGGCGGGACCGTCGACGTCGTCCGCTGCGGCGCGACGCCGGAGATGGAGGACCCGCTGGTCCTGGCGTCGCTCGACGACAGATCGGCCGACGGCCTCGTCGCTGCCGTCGACGTGCTCAACCGCACCGACGTCGCCATCGTCCAGCACGAGTACGGCCTCTACGACGGCACCGACGGCGACGCGGTGCTCGACGTGCTCGACGCCATCGTCGTGCCGTCGATCGTGGTCGCCCACACCGTCGTGCGCTCGCCGTCGCGCAGCCAACGCGCCGTGCTCGAGCAGGTGTGCGACGCCGTCGACGCCGTCGTGGTGATGACCGAGAGCGCCAGCGCCCGGCTGATCGACGGGTTCGACGTGGACCCGGCGAAGGTCTTCACGATCCCCCACGGTGCGGCCACGCCGCCTCGATGCGGCGTCACCCGACGACCACCGACGGTCCCGGCCCGGACCCCGGCTCCTCACGTGGGGCCTGCTCGGGCCGGGCAAGGGCATCGAGTGGGCCATCGACGCCGTCGCCACCCTCGTCGACGTGCGCCCGCGCCCGACCTACGTCATCGCCGGCGCCACGCACCCCAAGGTCCTCGCCCGTTCCGGCGAGGCCTACCGGGAGATGCTGATCGGTCGGGCCTGGAGCTCGGGGGCCGCCGCGTGCGTGTCGTTCGACGACACCTATCGCGACCTGGCCTCGCTCACCGAGCTGATCCGCTCCGCCGAGCTGGTCGTGCTGCCGTACGACTCCCAGGACCAGGTCACCTCGGGCGTGCTCGTCGACGCCGTCGCCGCCGGCCGCCCCGTCGTCTCGACGGCCTTCCCGCACGCCGTCGAGCTCCTCGGCACCGGCGCCGGCATCGTGGTCCCGCAACGGGACCCGGTTGCCCTGGCGGCCGCGATCCGCTCCGTACTGACCGACCCGGACCTGGCCGCCGACATGGCCACCGAGGCCCGCCGCCTCGCCCCTGACCTGTCCTGGAACGCCGTCGCCAGCCAGTACGACGAGCTGGCCGGCGCGGCTGGTGACGCCGCGATCGGGTGCGAGCGTGAACACCTTCCCCCTCCCCTCGTTCGACCACATCGACGCGATGACCGACGACATCGGTACGTTCGAGCACGCCGACCACACCCAGCCCCGCCGTGAGCACGGCTACTGCACCGACGACATGGCCAGGCTCCTCGTCGTCGCCGTTCGGGAGCCGCAGCCGACGCGGGCGGTCATGGAGCTCGCCCGGACCGCGTTCCGGTTCCTCGCCGACGCCCAGGGCGTGGCCGGGCACATCCGGAACCGGCGGACCGGCTCGCGGCCGCTGGCAGGGTCGTCGCGGTGTCGAGGACTGCTGGGGTCGAAGCGTCTGGGCCTTCGGTTCCGCCGCACCGGACAGCCCCCGAGGCCTGGATGCGTGAGAGCGCACTCTCGTACTTCGGCCGCGGCGTCGAGCAGCGTTCGCCGTGGCGTCGCTCGATGGCGTTCGCCGCCCTCGGTGCCGCCGAGGTGCTCGCCGTGGATCCCCGCGAGCTGCGAGCCCGCCTGCTCCTCGTCGACGCGGTCACGACGATCGGCCCCCTGGGCGACGACGCCGACTGGCCCTGGCCCGAACCCCGCCTCAGCTACGCCAACGCGGTCCTGCCCGAGGCGCTCCTTGCTGCCGGTGATCGCCTCGGCCGGGACGACGTCATCGAGGACGGGCTCACGTTGCTGCGGTGGCTCCTCGACCGGGAGACGACCGACGGCCACCTCTCGCCGACGCCGGTGGGTGGTGCCGGCCACGGCGGTCACGTGCCCGCCTTCGATCAACAGCCGATCGAGGTGGCGGCGATGGCCGACGCGTGCGCCCGTGCCGCGGCCATCACCGGTGGGACCGAATGGCAGCGAGGGACGGAGCTCGCCGCCCGATGGTTCACCGGCGACAACGACTCGAACGCCGTCATGTGGGATCCCGTCGACGGGCGGCGGCTTCGACGGTTTGCAGGCGGCCGGCCCGAACCTCAACGAGGGCGCCGAGTCCACCCTCGCCCTGATCTCCACGCTGCAGCACGCACGCCGGTTGTCACCGGCGATCGGGTGACCTCCGACTGCCTGGCCACGCGTCGACCGGGACGCCTCGTCCCGGATCCGTCCCGCGTCATCGCTCGCCTCTTCGTCCCCGGCTTGGCCGGAACCTACGAGGGCCGGGTCTCGGGTGTCATCGACCACATCCTCGCCCTCGACGACCTCGACGTGGCCGAGACCCTCGACGTCGTCCTGGCGCGCTTCGGGAGCCGTCACCGCGACCTCACGCAGATCCTCAGCAACCACGCCGAGCGCGTCGGCAACCGCCTCGATCCCGAAGCGGAGCTGTCCGAGGAGCGATGGCTCCTCCTCGGAGCGACGTTCACCCACGAGTACGCCGTCGACGCCGCCGCGCTCTGCAATCCGTCAGCGGTGGCACATCCCGACCAGTCCGAGACTCCAGCCGGATCCCTGCGCTTCGTGATGAGCGTCCGCCAGATCGGCGAGGGCCATCGATCGTCGATCGGCTTCCGCACCGGGCTCCTCGAGGGCAGCGGCGACGTGACCATCGACGAGCCGGGCCCGTTCGCGACCGCAGGCACGACGGGGACGAGCCCGCTCGCCGGAGACGCCTTCCGACGCTCGGCCCGGCGCGTCGACGACGACACCGAGGCCACGGCGTGGGTGCTCGACGGCCTCGAGCCGAACTTCACGATCGCCGAGCTCGAGACTCGACTCACGCAGCTCGAGGCGCAGCACGACACCCGCAGCAACGTCATCGAGACGGTGCGCCGCTTCCGCGACCTCGCCGTCCGCACCTACACGACCCAGTTCCCGGCGTTGTCGGAGCTCTCGGAGCGGGTGCTCTACCCCACCAACGCCGTCGAGGCGAACGGCATCGAGGACGCTCGGTTCGTGCGCTTCGTCGACGACGACGGAACGGTCTCCCACCACGCCACCTACACGGCCTACGACGGCGTCGCCATCGCGCAGCAGCTCCTCACCACGACCGACTTCCTGACCTTCGGCGTGTCGCCCTTGCTCGGAGCCGCCGCCGAGAACAAGGGCATGGCGTTGTTCCCGCGCCGCATCGACGGCCGGTTCGCCGCGTTGTCGCGCTACGACGGGGCGAGCAACGCCATCGCCTTCTCCGACAACCTCCTGCAGTGGCCCACCGCCGTCCCCTTCGTGGCGACCACCGCGCCGTGGGAGGCCGTCCAGGTCGGCAACTGCGGTTCACCCATCGAGACCGCCGAAGGCTGGCTCGTGCTCACCCACGGCGTCGGTCCGATGCGGACCTACTCGATCGGCGCGTGGCTCCTCGACCTCGACGACCCCACGACGATCATCGGTCGGCTCGATCAGCCGTTGCTCAGCCCGCAGCTCGACGAGCAGGACGGCTACGTGCCGAACGTCGTCTACTCCTGCGGCGCCCTGCGCCACGACGGGATCCTCATGATCCCCTTCGGCGTCGGCGACGCCAGCATCGGCTTCGCCACCGTCCGGCTCACCGACCTGCTGGCGGCCATGGTGCCGTAGAGTTCCGCGGTGGGCCCCGAGGCGCCGCCGTCGAACGCCGGCACGGATACCAGGCCGCTCCTGCGGGGGTGGCTCCACTTCGTCTGCTTCTTCCTCGCCCTGCCGGTCGGGGTCTGGGTCGTCGTCGAGGCCGCCTCCCCCAAGGCCAGGGTCGGCGCGGCCGTGTATGCCGTGGGGCTCGTCGCCTTGTTCGGTGTCAGCGGGCTGTACCACCGCGGCCGGTGGCAGCCGCGCTGGCGGCAGCGGATGCAGCGCCTCGACCACACGACGATCTTCGTGATGATCGCGGGCAGCTACACGCCGCTGTGCCTGCTCGTCCTCCGCGGCTGGATCGCCGTCGCCATGCTGGCGACGGCATGGGTCGGCGCCTGCGCCGGCGCCGTGCTGGCGTGGCACGCCGGCCGGCGCAGCTCGGTCGTCCGCTTCGCCCTCTACATCGTCCTGGGCTGGGTGGCGATCATCGCCGCCCCGCAGCTCGTCACCCACCTGGCGCCGGCGGAGCTGGTGCTGATCGCGGTGGGCGGGCTCCTCTTCACCGTCGGCGCCGTGTTCCTGGCGACGCACTGGCCCGATCCGTTCCCGAAGGTGTTCGGCTACCACGAGGTCTGGCACCTGCTCGTCGTGGCCGCCGTGGTCTGCCAGTTGATCGCCATCAGCTCCGTGATCCGCAGCACCGGCGCCGCCTGAGCGGTGCGGGCCGGCGCGAACGGCGTCGGTGTCAGAGGTCGTCGACCGGCAGCCCGAGGGCGAGGCGTCCGGCGTGGATCAACGTCAGCTCCGGTGTCAGCGGGTGGAACTTGGCGGCACGGATGTCGCGGTAGGCCCGCTCGATCGTCGAGCCCTTGAAGAAGGCGGCACCGCCACCGATCTCCATGGCGACATCGCACACCTCGAGCCCGGCGAGGGCGATCTCGCGCTTGGCCGCCATGACCGCGGCCACGCGGTGGACCGACGGGGCCGGGTCCTCGCCGACCTCGTCGAGCGCCCGATCGAGCGCCCACGAGGCGACCTGCAGCCGGTGCGACATCAGCCCCACCTGCCGCTGCACGACGACGTCGTCGGCCTTCGCCATCGCCGCGTCGACCGCGGCTGCGTACGCCGCTTCGGCGACACCGAGGTAGACCGCGGAGATGATCGGCATGGCGATGCTGACGATGACCTGCAACGGCGGGTCGATCACGCCGAAGGGCCGGTTGGCGAGCACCCGCTCGTCGGGCACGAAGACGTCGTCGAGGACGATGTCGTTGCTGGCGGTGCCGCGCATCCCGAGGGTGTCCCAGTTGTCGAGGACGGTCACGCCCTCGCTGGCGACGGGCACGGCCATGTTGAGCACGCGCCGGCCCTGCTCGGGGTCGTCGAAGGCGAACATCGTCGACAGGACCGCTGCCGTGAGACGACTGGCTGGCGAACACCTTGCGCCCCGACACGCGGTAGCCGCCGTCGACCTTGAGCGCCTCGCCCCGGGGGTGGGTGAAGTCGGCTCCGCCCGTCGACACGAGGACGATGCCCTCCTGGGCCACTCTGCGCAAGGTCGCCTCGGCGCCGGGCATGTCGCGCCGGTACCGCCACGCCGTGAACGACACGACGTGCTGGTGCATGGCGGTGGCCAACGCGGTGGAACCGCAGTGGAAGGCCAGCTCGCGCTGGACCATCGCCACCTGACGGATCGTCGCCCCCGACCCGCCGAGCTCGGCCGGAACGCCCAACGCCAGCAACCCCGCGTCACGGAGGCAGTGGAGCCCTTCCTCGACGAAGGAGCCCTCGCGGTCGTGGCGGGCGGCGTACCCGGCGATCTCGACGCCGACAGCGGCAGCGCGCTCGATCAGTTCCTGCTCGGTGTGCAACTCGATGGTGGACATCGGTCGACCGTACGGCCGATGCCTCGACGGCCCTAGTCCGCGATCTGGACCTCGCTGGTACAGATTCTGGACTACCCCGGCGCCGGCGCTCGCGCGACGATGCGGCCGTGCCCGACTACGGCCGGTTCTGCCCCGTCTCCCTCGCCACCGACGTGCTCGCCGATCGGTGGACACCGCTCATCATCCGGGAGCTGGTCCTCGGCAACACCCGGTTCAACGACATCGCCCGGGGCCTCCCTGGCATCTCCCGGTCGCTCCTCGTCCAACGGCTGCGCCACCTCGAGCGCAAGGGCGTGGTCCAGCTCTGGCCGTCACCGACGGGCAAGGGCAACGAGTACCACCTCACCCCGGCGGGCAAGGACCTCGAGGGTGTGATCGACGCCCTGGGCCGGTGGGCCGTGGAGTGGCTGTTCGACGATCTCCACCCGCAAGAGGTCGACCCGGTGACGCTCACCTGGTGGATGCACCGGCGCATCGATGCCGAACGACTCCCGCCCGGGAGGGTCGTCATCGAGTTCGACTACACCGCACCCGACCGGCAGGCCATCTGGATGGTGCTCGAGCGGGGTGAGGCGTCGGTCTGCATCCAGCACCCCGGTTTCGAGCCCGACGTGATCGTGACCACCACGACGCCGGCGCTCGCCGAGGTGTTCCAGGGCTACGACTCGTGGTCGCACGCCGTGTCCGACGACCGCATACGCGTCGACGGTCCCCCCGCCCTCGTGCGGTCGTTCCCGCGTTGGTTCCTGTGGAGCCCGTTCGCCGACGCCGCGCGGACCCGCGCCGCACGTTCGTGACCCGCACCCTTTTCCACGGCGGCGATCTCTTCGACGGCACCGGCGCCGACCCGGCGCCGGCCGACGTCGTCGTCGAGGACGACAGGATCGTCGACGTCGGCGCGCCGGGATCCCTCGACGGTGACGCCGACGTCGACCTGGACGGCCGGACCCTCCTCCCCGGCCTCTTCGACTGCCACGTGCACGTCGTCTTCTCCGGGCTCGACCTCCTGCGTGACCTGCAGCGGCCGTTCTCCTACCGGTTCTTCCTGGCGGCACGGAACCTCGAGGCGACGCTGCGGGCCGGCATCACGAGCGTGCGCGATGCCGCGGGGGCCGACGCCGGCGTGAAGCGCGCCGTCGAGGACGGCCTCGTGCCCGGACCGCGCCTGCAGATCTCGATCGACATCCTGAGCCAGACCGGTGGTCACGGCGACGAGCACTACCCGTGCGGCTGCACGGTGCCGATCCTCAGCCCGTCGTACCCGGGGAAGCCGTCGACCATCGTCGACGGGCCCGACGCGATGCGACGAGCCGTGCGCGAGCTGGTGCGCGCCGGCGCCGACGTCCTCAAGGTGGCGACGAGCGGCGGCGTGCTCAGCCCGGGCAGCGACCCGCGACGGGCCCAGCTGCGCCCGGTCGAGCTCGAGGTGCTCGTCGAGGAGGCGACCGCCGCCGGCCGCTTCGTCATGGCCCACGCCCAGGCCAGCGACGGCATCAAGAACGCGGTGCGCGCCGGGATCCGGTCGATCGAGCACGGCATCTACCTCGACGACGAGGCGATCGAGCTGATGCTGGAGCGAGGCACCTGGCTGGTGCCGACACTCATCGCCCCCGTGTGGGTGCTCGAGTCCCTCGACGCCGGAGCCACGTTGTCCGACGCGTCGATCCGCAAGGTGCACGAGGTGTCCGAGGTCCACGCCGGCTCGTTCCAGCGTGCGGTCGAGGCGGGGGTCAAGATCGCCATGGGCACCGACGCCGGCGTCGGGCCGCACGGGGACAACCTGCGGGAGCTGGCGCTCATGGCGGCCGGGGGCATGAAGCCCGCCGAGGTGCTGCGGGCCACGACGCTCGAGGGCGCGCGCCTGCTGGGCGTCGACGACGAGCGTGGGACCGTCGAGCCCGGCAAGCTCGCCGACCTCGTCGTCCTCCGTGGCGGCATCGAGGACCTCGACGGCATCGGGGACCGGGTCGAGGAGGTGTGGAAGGGCGGCGAGCGGGTGCCGAGCGGCCGCCCCGATGGGCGAGGCGACCGTTAGGCGCAGTGCGTCAGCGCCCGGCGGCGCGGGCGACGAGGTAGGCGTCGCAGATCTCGACCAGCCGGCGACGGTCGAAGCTCGGCTCGTGCCCGCCGTGCACGGTCGTGACGGGGAGGTCGCGCAGCCGGCGCATCGTCGTGACGTAGTCGTCGAGGTCGGATCCGTCGAGCTCGTCGAGCAGCGGCCCGTCGTAGACGGCGTCGCCGGAGAAGAGGATCCCCGTCGCCGGCTCCCACAGACCGATGCTGCCGGGCGAGTGGCCCGGCAGGTGGAGCACCTCGAAGGCGCGGTCGCCGCAGTCGACCACGTCGCCGTCGTCGAGGAGCCTCGTCGCCGGCGACGGCGCCGTCGTACTGATGACCGACCGGAGGCCGCCCGCGGGGATGGCGTCGACGAAGAGCTCCGGGATGTCGTACCCCGCGGCGCGGTACGGACCGAGCACCGTGTCGCCGAAGTGCGCCGAGGCCAGGCTCGAAGGTGCGCCCGACGCCAGCGCGCCGGCCTCGGCCCGGTGGATGGCGCGCTCGTCGAACTCGTGGTGGCCCCCGACGTGGTCGGCGTGGCCGTGGGTCGCCACGGCCAGCACCGGATGCCCGAGGGCGCGCTCGACGAGGTGCCCGAGCGGCGCCAGGCCCAGGGCCGTGTCGATCACGAGATCGCGGTCACGGCCGCGGACGTGCCACACGTTGCACCGCAGCAGCGGGTGCACGTGCGGCTCGGTGAGCAGCGTGACGCCGTCGCCGACCGTGCGGCTCGTGAACCACGGGTCGGCGATGGGGAGCCTGGCGGCGACGGCGTCCCCGGAGCTCGACATCCCACCAGCTTGGCCCGCTGGGCCGAGCCGTCGTTCAGTCCTCGAGCCGCTCCTCGAGGTGGACCGTCACCGCGTCACCCGCCTGCTTCGAGATGGCCTTGCGGACCTCGGCCTTGATGGGCAGCTTGTGGGTGCCGTCGCCGAGGGCCATGAACGAGCTGCGGAACGGGTGACCGTCGACGGTGCCGCTGACCTTCACGAGCCCTCGCGTGCCGAAGTACTCGGCGGAACCCGGCATCACGACGTAGGTCCAGCCTCCCTTGTTGGGGCTCTTCTGCAGCGTGGCGGTGAATTGCTTGCTCAGCGTGGTCATCGTCGCCCTCCTCGTGTGCGGCCATCCGTCGGACGCAGGTGCGGGCCCGAACTCATCGCGCGCCGCTCAGCCCTCGGGCCGGTCGATTCGTGCGCGGAGGGCCTTCGGGGCCTGCCGGCAGTAGCTCTCGGTCACCAGCTCGATGATCTCATCCCAGTCGACGTCGTCGTCGAGCATCAGCCCCACCTCGTCGGCCCGCCACGGCGGCGCGAAGAACGGAGGCCCGGCATTTCGGAGGGCCTCGAGCTCGCCGGCCGACGACCGGAACATCAGCACGACCATCGGGCCGTCGGAGCCTGCGGCCCGGGCGTACGCCGGGGGCCATCCGTCGTCGACCACCAGGACGTGGGCGAAGGTCCGCGTGCGGACACACCAGCGGGTCCCCACCCAGGCCTGCTCCTCCTGCACTTCGGGGAACGCCAGGCACACCGACCGCAGCCGGGCCACGGTCTCGGGCGGCACGTCGGCGCGCTCGTCCGCGCTCACTGAACGGCGGGGTCAGCCTCGATGCGCAGGATCGACAGGAGGCGGGTCATCAGCGCCGACACCTCCTCGTACCCTTGGTAGGCATCTCGGCCCGGCATCCGGTGGCTGGAGTGCTTGGTGACCGAGGACAAGCTCGCGACTACCGACCCTCGCCGACGACGGCGCTGCTGATCGCGTCGATGTGGCGGTGGTCGGTGCCGCAACACCCGCCGAGCACCCGGAGTGCCGGTGCCAGCTGACGAAGCCGGCGGTAGTCCGTGGCGAGCTCGACGGGGTCACCGGTGTCGAGCTCCTCGGCCTCGTCGAGCTCGGCATGGCTGAGCCTCGATGCGTTGGCGCGCACGCCGCCGAGGCGGCTGGCCCAGGCCGGTGACCCTTCCAGCAGGTGTGCGAAGTGGCTCGGATGAGCGCAGTTCACCATGTAGTACGCGGGGTACGACCCGGTGGCCGCGTCGACGGCCGCGATCGCTTCGCCGAGGGGCTGGCCCGACGGCAGGCGCCCGTCGGTCTCCACCGTGAAGGAGATCACCACCGGCATCCCGGCGTCGCGTGCCGCCTCCGCCAGCCCGATCGCCTCTTCGGCGTAGGTCATGGTGATGGCGGTGACGAGGTCGGCGCCGGCCCTGGCGAAGGCACGGGCCTGGAGGGCGTGGTAGGTCCGAGCCTCGTCGGCGCTCATGGCCGCTCCCACCTGGTAGCCGTCGCCTCGTGGACCGATGCAGCCGCTCAGCACGATCGGCGTCGACGCCGTCTCGTGTCGCTGCCGGAGCTCGGCGAGGAACGCCACGGACTCACGGTTGGCGTCCTCGAGCTGGTCGATGGTGTAGCCGAGCCGAGCCGCCCAATCGGCACTCGCCCGCCACGTCGGGGTCTCGAGCACGATGCCGACACCGTCGCGCACGGCCACGGCGATGTAGGGCTCGAAGTAGCGCACGAGGGCGGCCCGCCCGGCGTCGTCATCGAGCAGCGGGAAGGCGGCGAAGTCGGGCAGCTCCAAGCCGTCGTCGAAGATGAGCGTCGTCTCGATGCCGCCGTCGGTGAGGAACACTTCGGCGTCGAGCTGCGGCAGGTGGTCGCGGTACGTGGGCATGGCCCCTCCAGGCGTCGGTGCTCCAACCGGCGTTGCTCGTCATCGACAACTGCGAGCATGTCACCGGTCCGGCGGCCGGTGCCATCAGCGGCCTGCTGGCCGCGTGTGACGCGTGTTCCCCGTCGCCGGGGCCGAAGTCGAGGGCCCCGTCGACGGAGAAGACCATCGGAACGGCTGGACCGGACCAGAATGAGCAGATGACGGGTGTGCCGGGTGGGAGCACCGTCGCCGGCCCGGGCCGCGACGGACTGATCCTCACACCCGATCAGCGGGTGCGGGTCTTCGTCTCCTCGACCATGGAGGAGCTGGCCGCCGAGCGATCGGCCGTCCGGCGCGCCATCGAGGACCTGCGCCTCTCACCGGTCCTGTTCGAGCTCGGGGCGAGGGCCCATCCACCCCGGAGCCTCTACCGGTCCTACCTCGAGCAGAGCCACGTGTTCCTCGGCATCTACTGGCAGCGCTACGGATGGGTGGCGCCGGGCATGGACGTGTCGGGCCTCGAGGACGAGTACCTGCTGGCCGGCGGCAAAGCCGAAGCTCATCTACGTCAAGCGTCCCGCCGCCGGAGCGGGAGGATCGACTGGACGGCCTGCTCGACCGGATCCGCTCGAACGACGACGTGTCGTACAAGGCGTTCTCGACCGACGACGACCTCGAGCGCCTCGTCGCCGAGGACCTCGCCCAGCTGCTCAGCGAGGCCTTCCTCATCACGCCGGAACCGGCCGGCCGCCCGCGGCTCAGCCTGCCCGCCGACACGACCACTTTCGTCGGCCGCACCGACGACCTCGCTGGACTCCGCGCCCTCCTGGCACGGGACGACGTGCGACTGGTCACGCTGACCGGTCCCGGGGGCATCGGCAAGACGCGGCTGGCGCTGCGGCTGGCGACCGATGCCGCACCGGACTTCGCCGACGGCGCTGCGTTCGTCTCCATCGCCTCGCTGCGGGACGCCGAGCTGGTGCCGTCCGCCATCGCCGACGCGGTCGGCCTGCGAGACGCCGGCAGCGAACCGATGCGCGACGCGCTCCGGGACGATCTCGCCGATCGGTCGCTGCTGCTCGTCGTCGACAACGTCGAGCACCTCCTCCCCACCACCGCCGACCTGCTCACCGATCTGCTCGGCGCCACCACGCGGATGAAGCTGGTGGTGACGGGTCGCGAGGCGCTGCGGGTGCGCGCCGAGCACGAGTACGCGGTGCAGCCGCTCGCCCCGGCCGACAGCGTGCACCTCTTCGACGTGCGGGCAGCAGCGGTCCGGCACGGCTTCGAAGTCGACGAGGCGAACGCGACGACGATCGCCGCCATCTGCGATCGACTGGAGCACGTGCCCCTGGCGATCGAGCTCGCCGCGGCGCGGGCCCGGCTGCTCTCGGCAGAGGCGCTGCTCGAGCGCCTCGACCGCCGCCTCGACTTCCTCGTCGCCGGCGCCCGCGACCTCCCGGACCGGCAGCAGGCGCTGCGCACCACGATCCAGTGGAGCTACGACCTGCTCGACGCCGACGAGTGCCGCCTCTTCGCCACCCTCGGCGCCTTCGTGGGCAGCTTCTCGCTCGCCGCCGTGGAGGCGGTCCACGCCGGGTCGGAGGCGCCCGACGTCCTCGAGCTCCTGGCGTCGTTGGTCGACAAGAGCCTCGTGCGCGCCGAGGCGGCCGCCGGCGAACCCCGTTTCCGGATGCTCGAGATGATCCGCGAGTTCGCCCGCGAGCGTCTGGACGAGAGCGGCGCGGCCGAGTCGATCGACGAGCGTCACGCCGAGTTCTACCGAGACCTCAGCCGTGCCCTCGGTCGAGGCGTCCGGGGACCCGATCAACTCCGATGGCTGCAGCGCCTCAGCGGGGAAGGCGGCGGCGAGGGCGACAACTTCCGGGCCGCGCTCGCCTGGTTCGCCGCGCACCGGCGCATGGACGACTTCGCCGAGGCCGCATGGGGGCTCTGGATGCCGGCCTGGCTCACCGGTCGGATCGACGAGGGGCAACGCCTCGCCCGCGGCGCGCTCGGCGCCGGCGCGGCGATGTCGGATCGGTCGCGGGCGCGGCTGCTCGTCATCGCCGGGATGTTCGACCTGTGGAAGGGCGAGCACCTCGACGCCGTCCCGACGCTGCTCGAGGCCCTCGACCTCGGCCGGGCGCTGGGCGACGACGAGGTCGCCGCCTACGCCATCATCGCGTCGGCCATGGTGGCGGGTCCCCTGGAAGGCGAGGACCGCGCCGAGGAGCTCGCCGAGGAGGGCGTCGAGCTCTGCCGCAGGCTGGGCGACCGGTGGGGCGAGGGCGCCGCGCTGAACGTGCTCGGTTGGCTCTACGTCGCCCGCGACCGGTTCGACGGCACCAGACCCGTGCTCGAGGCGACGGTCGTCGGCGGCGCTCGCCTCGGGCGACGAGCACCTCGCCGCCATGGCCGAGGTCAACCTGGCCGAGTACTGGATCCACGACGGCGATCTCGACGCGGCGGACGCGCTGCTGACGTCGAGCGCCCGCCGCTATCGGGCCCTGCGGTCGACCTACTCGACGGCCTACATGCTCGACGCCGCCGCTCGGCTGGCCGGCCGCCGTGGGGATCAGCGGACGGCGGCGCTGCTCGCTCGGTGCCGCCGACCATCTCCGCGAGTCGATCGGCGTACCGGTCTGGGGCAGCCAGCTCGGCCGGCGCCAGGCATTCCTCGAGCGCCTGCGGGCGACGCTCGGCGCACCGGCCTTCGACGAGGCGCTCGCGGCCGGGGCGCGCCTCGACCTATCTCGACGCTCTGGACGAGGCCGCGCCGAGCGGCTGACGACGGCTCGCGTGTCGCGCCGGCTGCGGGCGACCATCATCGGCGTTCCCGGCCGGGCGAGGGAGGGCCAATGGACCAGTCGTATCGCGTCGGCGACGACGTCAGCGTGCTGCCGAGCCACCTCGACGTCCCGGGTGTCGGCATCCTCGTCGTGAACGCGTTCGTCGTCCACGCGGCGCAACCTGTGCTCGTCGACACCGGGCTCGGCACCGACGCGCCGGCGTTCGTCGACGCGCTCCGGGCGCGTGATCGATCCGGCGGAACTGCGGTGGATCTGGCTCACCCACGACGATGGCGATCACACCGGGAACCTGCAGCAGATCATGGACGCTGGCGCCCCAGGCACGGCTGGCGACCCACGGCCTCGGCGCGCTGCGCATCAGCACGATGTGGCCGCTGCCGCTCGATCGGGTGCACGCACTGGCCCTCGGTGACCGCCTCGATGTCGGCGACCGCACGCTGCTCGCCGTGCGCCCGCCGACCTTCGACAACCCGATGTCGACCGGCATCCTCGACGAACGCACCGGCGCCCTGTTCTCCGTCGACTCGTTCGGGGCGATCCTCGCCAGGCGCGGCCGACGAGGTCGACGACATCGCCGAAGACGAGCTCGTCGGGGGCATGGTCGCGTGGACGACGTTCGACTCGCCGTGGACGCACATCACCCAGCGGTCCTCGTTCGGCGCCGCACTGGACGACGTCCGCCGCATGGACCCGACCCGGATCCTGCCGTCTCACCTTCCGCCCGCCACGGGCCGGGTCGACCAGTTCCTCGAGATCCTGGCGTCGGTCCCCGATGCGGAGCGGTTCGTGGCTCCCGACGCCGCCGCCTTCGACGAGATCGTGCTCCAGCTCGGCTCGGCGGGAACCGTCGGCACCTCCCCCGATCTGAGCTCGGTCGGGGGCCAGAGCGCCTAGGTTGCGTTGCGTGGCACCCACCGGCCGACGCACTCGTGGGTGAGGCCGTCGACGCCGTCGTCGTCGGGGCCGGCCCGAACGGCCTCGCCGCCGCCATCACCCTCGCCCGGGCCGGCCGCTCGGTCGTCGTGCTCGAGGCCCAGGACTCCGCCGGCGGCGGCGTGCGTTCGGCCGAGCTCACCCTCCCGGGCTTCGTCCACGACGTCTGCTCCGCGATCCACCCGCTCGCCGCCGTCTCACCCTTCTTCGCCGGCGGCCGGGCTCGGACCGTCACGGCCTGGAGCTCGTGCACCCGGAGGTGGCGCTCGCCCATCCGCTCGACGGCGGCCGCGCCGGTGTGCTCCATCGGGCGCTCGGCGACGACCCTGCGCGGCCCTCGGCGCCGACGGGCGCACCTGGGACCGGCACGTCGGCTGGGTCAGCCGGCGGTGGGACGCGCTGGCGCCGGCGACGCTCGGCCCGATCCTGCGTCTCCCCCGTCACCCCCTCACCTTGGCCGCGCTTCGGGCTGCGGGCGCTGCTGCCGGCGACGGCGCTCGCCCGTCGCTTCTCGACGGCCGAGGCGCAGGCGCTCTTCGCGGGCGCGGCCGCCCACGCCTTCCTCCCGCTCCGACAGCCGCTCACGTCGTCGTTCGGGCTCATGTTGCTCGCCTCGGCGCACGTCGCCGGCTGGCCGGCCGCCAAGGGCGGCTCGCGTCCATCGCCGACGCGCCATGGTCGGGCTCCTCGGCGAGCACGGCGGGACGATCGAGACCGGCCGTCCGGTTCGGTCCCTCGCCGACCTCCCCCCGTCGAAGGCCGTGCTCTTCGACGTGACGCCACGGCAGCTCCTCGAGCATCGCGGCGATGCGCTCCCGCGCGGTACCGGCGCGCGGCTCGGTCGCTTCCGCTACGGGCCCGGGGTCTTCAAGGTCGACTACGCGCTGTCCGAGCCCGGTCCCGTGGACCAACGAGGCCTGCCGTCGCGCGGGCACCGTCCACCTCGGCGGCACGCTCGAGGAGATGGCGGCGGCCGAGGCCGCGCGTGGCGGCCGGCGAGCACCCCGAGCGACCCTTCGTCCTGGTCGCCCAGCAGAGCCTCTTCGACCCGACGCGTGCGCCCGCAGGCCGGCACACGCTGTGGGCCTACTGCCACGTGCCGAACGGCGGCGGCCGTCGACATGACCGAGCGCATCGAGGCGCAGCTCGAGCGCTTCGCGCCGGGCTTCCGCGACGTCGTGCTCGCCCGCCACAGCGCCGACTCGTCGCGGCATCGAGTCCAACAACGCGAACAACGTCGGCGGCGACATCGCCGGCGGTTCGCACGGCGGGCTCCAGCTGTTCTTCCGGCCGTGATCGCGACCGCGTGCCGTACCGCACGCCGAACCCGACGCTGTTCCTCTGCTCGGCGTCGACCCCGCCCGGCGGCGGGGTGCACGGCATGTGCGGCATGCACGCGGCGGAAGCCGCGCTGGCAGGCGTGCTGCGCTGACCCGCTGGCGCGGCGAGCACCTACCGGTGTCATGGGGCCTCGATCCATGCCCCTCGCCGGTGCCCGTCGAGGTAACGACCGTGCGCCGCCGGAGCCGGCCCCCGATCTCGAGATGTTGCCATGGCGACACCCCAGGACATGGGGCGATGAGGCCCTTGCCGCCGGGCTCGTCCCGACCGCACGTTGCGGCGGTCGCCGACCGCCTTCAGCGACGACCTCGGCGCGTTGGTCGCGGTCGCACGTCGGACGGCGAGATCGATGGCCGCCTGGTTCGTGCTTCGCGGCGTCCTCGCCGCGGGCCGTGACGGTGCGAGCTTTGCCGACCGTCGAGACCGGTATCGGCGTCCCGCTCTGCGCATGCCGTCCTACTGGTCGTACCTCCGCGCCGTCAGATCTCGATCGAGTGCCGGCGCGAGTACGGCGTCCTGCTGCTCGCAGCAGCAGTGCCTGGCCTGAGCTGACGCTCAGGTCGTTTCTACTCGAGCTCCCGTCAGCTCCCGGAGGAGGTCCATGATGGCGACCGCAGCTCGTCGTTCTCTTGACGAAGCCCGGCGCCGTCCTCGACCCGCCCGGCTTCCTCGAGACGCTCCACGAGCGACGCCATGGCCGCCGCGATGTGAGCGGCTCCCGCAGCGAGGAAGGCGGAGATCCCCGCGACCTCGCCGACGACAGAGGGGGCCGCGAGGATGGTGGCGACCGCAGCTGCGGCCACGGCCGCCAGCGAAACGCCGTGATCCAGCGACCTTGGCACCGAAACAAGCCGTCGTCGATACCTCCCGCTTACTCAGCTCGGTACGCCGTGTCGTCGTCGTCGTGGCCGTCGGTGTTGACGTTGAGCGCCACCGGCTAGGCGTTCACGGCACCCTGGCTGCCGAGCAGCCGCTGGATCGCGGGGCCATCCGCCAGGCTGATGACGACGGCGCCGCTCTCGGCTTCGCTCTCGCCGCCGCCCTCGCCGCTGAGCTTGCCCGGTGATGGAGCAAGCCCAGCCGTCGACCGTGATGCCTTGGTCCTGCTTGTACTGACGAACGGCACCGTCGGTGATCGCACCGAAGATGCCATCGATCGCGCCCGTGTAGTAACCGGCGAGGCACTGCTGCAGATACGTCACTTAGCCGCTGCGTCTCGGCATCCGTGGAGGCCTGCACAAGATCAGGCTCGACCTGCCATGGCCGGACCCCTCGTGGATGACGACGCCCGCATCTGGGCTCTTCGAGTGCGACCATGTGTGCCTCCTGCGGTGTGGCTCGCGCCCGCTGATTGTCGGGACGACGGCGCCCCGGCGCAACAGACGACGATCCACCGCGCCGGGGCACGACTCGTAGCCCTTCTGGGCAGAAGGACAGCGGGTCGTGCGGAGTTCTGAGAGGCCGAGCCGCCTTACAAGGGTCGACCTCGGCGTCTCAGGGAGCTCGAAGAAGCCCCTGACCTTGTCGAGGTGTCGATCGGCACGTCGACGTCGGATGGCGCGGTCTCGTCGCTGCCGATGTCGAAGCTGAACGTCCGGCTGTCGCCGCGCCCGCTGTCGAGGGTTACCGTGCCGACGTACGTGCCGGCGTGCCGTCATGGGCGGGGCCCGACTCGTTGCCGTAGTTGCCTTGGGGCCCCACCTCGCTCTCGTTGAAGAAGAACTGGTCGAGCGTGGTCGAACCGTCGGGGCCGACCACGACCACCCGATCCTCGATCTCCCCGCCGCCGCCGTCCCCGTGCCGTGGTTCTCGGCTGCGTAGAACACCCCGCCCGTCGGTCGGTTGAGATCGGGCCCTTGGACGAACTCGATGCTCAGGCCGACAGGCCCGCCGATCGTGAACTCGAAGCTCACGTTCTCGCCTCGCCCCTCGTCGAGCATCACGAACACCTGATGGGGGCCGGGCTCGTCGTTGTGGACCTTGATGCTCTGGTTGCCGTAGCTGCCCCCTGCGGCGAGTTCGTCCCCGTTGAGGAAGTCCTGCTCGAAGAGGACGGAACCGTCGGGCCCGGACACGGTGATGGTGTCGTGGACGCCGAAGGCCGCCCGCGCCGTCGGCCCGGCGTTCTCGGCGACGTAGAAGATCCCACCGCTGGGCTCGTCGAAGTCGGGGCCCTGCAGGAACCGTACGCCGGACCCGACCGGACCGCCGCCGCCACCGGCGGGCAGGGTGGAGGCGGGAGGCACTGCGGGAGCAGCGGCGTTCAGCGCCCCCCAGGTCTGCTGGCCCACGACACCGTCGACCACCAGGGGCTCGCGACTCCTGGAAGCCGAGCACGGCCGCGTGGGTTCGCTCGAAGAACATGCCGTCGATGGGCCCGGGATCGAACCCGACGCCGGCGAGCGTCTCCTGCAGGTGCGCCACCCATCCGTTCACGTTGATGTGCCCGAACCGGAGGGTGGGCTCTCCCGCCACGGCCGCCAGTCTCGCACCCTGTCTGCTCGGCCACGGCAAAACCTCTGGGAAACTCGCGGCGAGCGCTCACGCGGGGGCCCAGGAATGTCGATGGTGGGGGAACATCGATCGGCGAGCTGGGGAGTGGGCGTGCAAGAGCGAAGGGGGTGGTGCGATCGCGCGGGGGTCCGGCGCTGGTCCGTGTCGTCTTCCTCGTGGCCCTGCTGGTCGTGCTCGTTCGCCATCAGGAGGTGCTCGTGGCCGGCGTCCGCGCCATGGCCGACGCCGATGCCAGCGGCGTCCTGGCCACGGCGGTCCTCGTCGGATCGACCTACGTCTTCGCGGCCGTCTCGTTGGCGGCGGCTTCGGGACGGCCGCTGCCCCTCGGCCGGACTGCGCTCACGCAGCTCTCGGGGGTGTGCGCCAACCGGGTGACGCCCGCCGGGCTCGGGGCCATGGGCGTGAACCTCCGCTACCTCGAGGAGAGCGGCGCCTCGCGCGCCGAGGGGCTGGCTGCCATCGGGCTGAGCGGCGTCGTGACCTTCCTCGTCCGGCTGGCGACCGCGATCGCGGTCGTCGTCGTGGCCGGCCACTCCGGCCTGGACGCCGTCGTGCACCTGGCGCCGGCGCAGATCCTCCTGGTCCTTGGCGCGATCCCGGTCGCGGGCGCGTTCGCCGCGCGGCGCCGACGTGACCTGCTCGAATCGGCGCGGGGCGCCTGGTCGTCGGTCAGTGGTGTGCGCCGGAGCCCCGGCCGCATCCTCGGGCTCCTGGTCGGTTCGGGAGGGACGACCGCGGCGCACGCGTTGTCGTTCGTGACCGCCGCCCACGCCTGCGGCGTGCGGCTCTCGGCCGGCTCCCTGCTGATCGTGTACCTCGGGGGCTCCGCGGTCGGCGCCGCCGCGCCCGCCGTGGCGGGGCTCGGCTCGGTGGAGGCGGCGCTCGTAGCCGGCCTCGCCGGCCTCGGTGTCGACCCCTCGACCGCCATGGCCTCGGCCCTGACGTTCCGGTTGGTCACCTACTGGATGCCGGTCGGTCCGAGCTTGTTGGCCTTGTGGTGGACCGCTGGTCGTTCCGTCCTCGTCGCCGCGTCGAAACCGAACTCGAACCCCGGTCGAGCGCGCTGCCGACCCCGGTGCTCGTCCCGACGGCGGCGCTGGTCCGAGTCCCGGCGTCGTTGTAGCTGAGCTCGGTCGCCGGAGACTGCCCCGACGTTGGTGATCTCCGCGGCCGGGCAGAGCGCCCGAAACGGCCGGACGCTGCCGCCGATGAGTTCGAGGTTCATCGGCGGGCCTCGTCTGAATCTGCGAGAGTGATCTCAGGCCGCCGGCGCTTGGTCGCGACGCTGACCTCGCGAGCGGCACCACAGGAGGAACTGACCGCGGATCCGCAGTGGGACCAGCCAACGGCGGATTGAAGCAGCGGTTCGGTGACCAGCTCGAGCCGCTCGTCGGCGAGTGGCGCCCTCGAGGCGAGTATGGCGGCGGCGGCCTCGGCCACGGGTAGGTTCCCACGGCGGTAGCCCTTGCGCGCGCGGCGGAAGTCACCTTCGAGTGGCACGCCTCGGGGGCACATCTTCTGATCGAGCGTCGGCACGCGCGGGCGAGCTTCCCGAGGCGCCCGACAACGTCTCCACCGGCGATGCGGCCAACGGGACGTACTTCCAGCTGTACTCCGACGAGCGCGGCGTCTGCCGTGTCTACGAGATGAGCTCCGCGCACGGCGAGTGGAGGCTCGCGGGAGGGTGAGCCATTCTCCCAGCGCTTGTTGCGCACTGCGAGCCCTTCAGCTTCAACGACGGGAACTGGCACTATCACCGGTCCGCTGCCGGAGATCGCCTAGAAGACTTCACCAACTACACGACGCCGACTTCGATCCTCATCCTACCGCAGGGTCGGCTCCTGACGCCTCCACCATCGTCGCTGCCCGTCTCACCGGTGCTGGTTTCGAGCATGCCAGCCACGGTGGACGACGCTGGCCGCGACGTCGGGATCGAGGATCCCGGTGTCGACCTCGGCGTCGTAGGTGGGGTACCGGTAGGCCGCCTCGTACTGCGATCGGGCGTGACCGGGCATGCGATCGGCGCGGGCCCGCTCGCGTGCCTCGAGCACCTCGAGCGCGATCGTGACGCGCACCCAGTGGGCGTCGAGACCGTCGAGCTCGTGCTGCCAGCCCCGCCAGTCGTCCTCGGTCAACACGACATCGTCGGCGATCACGTTGAGCCCGGCCCGCAGGGCGCTGCCGACGGCGCCCCGCCAGGCGGCGAGAACTCGCCGCCCGATCGGCCCCATGCGCATCTGGAAGGAGCCGTCAACGACTTCGAGGATCACTCCCTCCTCGGCGTGGGCACCGACGTGGACGCCGGCGGTCACCCAGTCGAAGGGCAGCTTGGCGAAGTAGTCGTCCATCCCGTAGACGAACCAACACGCGCCTTCGGCGGCGAAGCGGCGCTGGAGCGCCGCAGCGAGGGTGCTCTTGCCCGCGCTCGACGGACCGTTCAGCACGATGAGCGATCCCATGTCCACCAGTGCCTCCTCAGGTGCGGCTCAGGAGGCGAGCTCTCGGCGTCCGGTCGAACTACTCGGCAGCGGGGCGCGGAAGGACCGACGCCAACTCACGACGCCGGTCCTGTCCGCCCGCTTGACTGAGACAAGGCGAACGGGGCGACGCTGGACATCCCCCTCGTCGCCCCGTTCTCGCTCCATGGGGGAGGTGCCGTCCCCCGCGGATGCGTGATGCTCACATCGCCACGAGGGCGCACGGCGTTACGCGTCCGTGACCTTGTCTCCTCACCCGCCGCTGGCGAACCGTCGGCATGACGCACCTGGACCCTGCCCCGAAGGGCAGGGGCCGGCAGCAGTTGGGCAGATTGCCCGATCGGGAACGCATCGCCGCTGTCCGTGGTGGAGGATCGGAGCATGGGTGAAGAGGACCAGACATGTGAACCGATGGACTACACGACGTCGGTGAGCTACGTGAGCCAGCCGACGTCGATGAGCTGCTGGGCGGCGTCGCTGGCGATGCTCAGCGGCAAGGGGTCGGCGCAGGAGGTGGCCGACGCCGTGAACCTCCAACACGCCATGGATATCGGCGCTTCGCCTGAGGAGTTCGAGCAGGCGGTCCGTGACCTCGGGCTCACGCTCGAGGGCGGGGCGTGCGGCTATCCGAGCATGTTCCTCGGCTGGCTCCAGTCGTACGGGCCGATCATGGTGTGCAAGGACATCAACCCCGGCTTCCACGCCGTGGTGATCTCCGGCATCCACGGCGACGGAACGATGGAGGGCACGTACTTCGACCAGAACGACCCGGCTGCCGGGGTCAACACGATCTGGTACACGGACTTCACCGCGCAGTACGAGGGTGGCGCGTCGTTCACCGCCTACTTCGCCCACGCCTGAACGAAGCCGCGATCTCCCTCATCGAGCGCCACTGTCGTCCGACGCCGGGCTGAGGTACAGGACCACGGGACCCGCCGGCCACGGCGAGGCGAATTCGACGCGACCATCGGCGTCCGCCGCGATGTCGTCCGCGGCGGCGACGCACCATGCCGTCGTGCAGGCTGTTCCAGATGTGGGAGCCCGTCAGGTACACAGCCCCTCCAGCGCGATCGCCCGACCTCGCCGTGAAGTAGCGAGGGTTCCTGGTCGACACGGTCAGCGGGCCGGCGGCCGTCTTCGTTGCAGCGCTCATCGAATGACTCCTTGTTCGCCCGCTCGATGCATGCGCTTCGCGACTTCACGCTTCCCGTGTACTGACCGATGAGTACCGCCTCGCCGCCACCCTGCCTGAAGTCCTCTCCGTCCGGACCGTCAGGCGTCACGGCGCGTCGTCGACGAGGGCGCCGCGTTGTTGTTCGAGGAAACGTCGCTCGGCTGCGTTGACGCTGAGCTCGATGGCGCGGTCGTAGGCGGTGCGGGCGGCGTCGCGCTGGCCCGCTCGTGCGAGGACGTCGGCGCGTGCGGCGTGGTAGGGCTGGTAGTCCTCGAGCAGGGCGCTCTCGAGTGATTGGAGGGCGGCGAGGCCGTCGGCGGGGCCGTGGAGCTCGGCGATGGCGATGGCCCGGTTGAGGGCGACCACGGCGTTCGGGCGCAGCGCGTAGAGCTGGTCGTACAGGGCGACGATCTGGGACCAGTCGGTGGCGTCGGCGGTGGCGGCGTCGGCGTGGACAGCGGCGATGGCGGCTTGGATCTGGAACGGCCCGGGCTGGTCGCGGCGCAGGCAGGCGCGGACGAGGTCATGGCCTTCGGCGATGAGCGCGCGGTCCCACAGGGTGCGGTCCTGGTCGGCGAGACGGATCATCGATCCGTCGGGCGCGGTGCGGGCCGGTTGCCTGGCTTCGGTGAGCAGCATGAGCGCGAGGAGGCCGACGGCTTCGGGTTCGTCGGGCATGAGCTCGGTGAGCACGCGTCCGAGGCGGATCGCCTCACCCGAGAGCTCGACGCGGTTGAGGTTGTCGCCCGTGGTGGCCGTGTGTCCCTCGGTGTAGATGAGGTACACCGTGGCGAGCACGGCGCGCAGCCGGCTGGGGAGCTCGGCACCGCGTGGCACCCGGTAGGGGGCGTGGTTGTCGCGCAGCTTCCGCTTGGCACGAACGATCCGTTGGGCGAGCGTCGCCTCGGGGACGAGGAAGGCGCGGGCGATCTCGGGGGTGTCGAGGCCACCGAGGAGCCGCAGGGTGAGCGCGACCTGGGCGTCGGCTGCCAGTGCGGGGTGGCAGCAGAGGAACATGAGTCGGAGCTGGTCGTCGGGGACGACGTCGACGAAAGCGTCCAGGTGGTCGAGCTCGGGGTTGTGATCGGGTTCCATGTCGTCCAGGTGCAGTCGGTGGGCCGCGAGGTGGCGGTCCGTACGGGTCGATTCACGTCGAAGCCGGTCGATGGCGCGGTTGCGGCCGGTGGTCGTGATCCAGCCGCCCGGGTTCGGCGGCACACCATGGATCGGCCACTGCTCCGCGGCGACGGCGAATGCCTCTGCCACCGAGTCCTCGGCGAGATCGACGTCGCCGAGGACGCGGATCAAGGTGGCGGTGCAGCGGCCGACCTCGCGGCGGAAGATCTCCGCGAGCGGGTCAGGCATCTTCCGTCGGTCGGACCTCGACTGGTCCTTCGCAGGCCGCCGCGGCCTTGGCGGCCCAGTCGAGCGCAGCGTCGAGGTCGGGGGCTTCGACGATCCAGAAGCCGCCCATCTGTTCCTTGGTCTCCGCGTAGGGGCCATCGGTCATCGAGACGTCGTCACCGGTGGCTCGAACCACGGTCGCCGACGACGCGGGGCGCAGCCCGGTGCCGAACACCCACGCGCCGGCCTTTTCGAGCGCGGCGTTGAGCTCGCTCACCTGCGCCACGCGGCGTTGCATGTCCGGTGAGGTGAAGTCGATGTCGTCGTATGGCTCGTCGTGCCAGACCGACAGCAGGTACTGAGGCATGGTGAGAGTCTCCTTCTCCGGTGAGGTGGGCGCGCCATGCGCCGCTCACCACCTCCACGAACGCCACCGCCCGAATCGACAACCGGCGGGGAAAAGTTCTCGACGTCGCCGACCTCAAGCAGCAGGACGGAGGGACCATCGGGGCGGCGAGAAGCCGGCCCATCTCTTTCCTGTCCAGCAGAACGAGCTATTGATCATGAGGAAATATTGACACGGTGGGGGCGCCGTGGTTGCCTTGCCGTCGATGAGCATCGAACGCGTCACGGTGTTCAGTGCCAGTGCCCGTCCTGGCCTGGCGCAGGTCCGCCAGCTCAAGCAGGCGGGCTACGAGGTGCGGGCCGTGAGCCGGCGGCCGGCAGGCAACCCCGCGTTGGACGGCGTCGAGCTGGTCGCCGCCGACCTCGGCGACGCCGACTCCCTCCTGCGCAGGTGCAAGGGCGCGGACGCGGTGTTCTTCACGTCGCCGACGTTCACCGACATGTCGAGGTCCGTCGAGCACGCCCGGGCCGTCGCGTCGGCCGCGGTCGCCACTGGCGTCGAGCGGTTCGTCTACAACACGACGACGTGGCATCCCGAGGAGCCGACCGGCGTGCCGACGATGGATGTCCACCTCCTCAAGACGGAGGCAATTCGGAAGACCGGCGTGCCTGCGACCGTCGTGCGGCCGTCGCTGTTCATGGACAACCTGCTCACACGGTGGCTCAAGCCGTACATCGTCGACCACCACGAGTTCTCGTATCCGCACAAGCCCGACCTACAAGTGAGCTGGATCTGCCTCGAGGACGTGGCGTGTTTCATGGTCGCGGTGCTGGCTCACGACGACCTCGTCGGCGAGACGTTCGACATCGGGGGACCGGAGCAGCTTCGGCCCCAGGACGTCGCCGACCTGCTCAGCGAGGCGGTCGGCACCGACATCGCGTTCCGGTACATCACACCGAGGGACTTCGCCGACCGGATGTTCGACATCTTCGCGGACGTCTGCGGCGTGTCGCGCGAGGAGTACGTCCGCGACCTCGTGCAGCACTACGAGTTCAAGAACGAGTCGAACCCGTTCAGGTTGACGATGGCCGACGTCATGGCACGGGTACCGATCCGTCTCACGTCGATGCGTGAGTGGCTTGCGCGGCAGGACTGGACCACGTCCGCCGAGGCGGAGCCGATCGGCTCCGTCTCGGGCTGACGCCCGTCCCCTGACGGGGCACCCGGCGTCGGGAGGAGCGTGATGCAATAGCGCCGTGAGGGTAGGTGTGTCGGTCCAGGCCAACCCGAGGGATCGCGAGTCGTGGGTGCGTCTGGCGACGAAGGTCGAGGCCGTTGGCTTCGACGGCTTGTACGTGGGTGACCATCCGGGATCGGGCGCCTCCCCGTTCGTCGCGCTGGCCGCCGCGGCCGGGGTGACCGAGCGGATCCAGCTGGGCACGTGCGTCGTGAACGCGGGGATGTGGACGCCGATGGCCCTGGCCAGTGAAGTGGCGACGCTCGACGTGGTGTCGGGTGGCCGGGCGATCCTCGGCGTCGGCGCGGGCCACACGCCTGGAGAGTGGACCTCGACGGGACAGACGTTCCCGTCTGCCGTCGACCGCGTCGACAGGATGATCGAGCTCGTGGAGACGACCGAGGCGCTGCTCGCCGGCCGCCCGGTCTCCCACGAGGGCGCGCACTTCGTGCTCGCGGATGCTCTCCTGGGAGAGCCGCGTCCAGTCCAGCAGCGGATACCGCTGGCCATCGGCGGCAACGGCACGCGGGTGCTACGGGTTGCCGCCCGGCACGCTGACATCGTGGGGATCACCGGCTTGGGACGCACGCTGGCCGACGGGCATCGCCACGACGTCGACTGGAGCCCCGCCGGCGTGCGTCGCATCGTGGAGCTCGTCGATGGAAGCGTCACCGGGGAAAGCCGCCGTCCGCAGATCGAGGCGTTGGTGCAGCACGTCGAGATAACCGACGATCGCCGGCGAGCCGCCCAGCGGCTCGCCGATCATGTGCCAGGCGCCTCTGTGGAGGATCTCCTGATGGCACCGTTCGTCTGGATCGGGACCGTCGAGGAGATCAGGGACTCGCTGCAGCGCCAGGCCAGGGAGCTCGGCATCCGGCGATACGTGGTCCGAGCGCCCGCCGTCGATGCGGTCCACGACGTCGTCGACGGCATGTCGTGACGCACTGCAGATCGGGGCGATGGCCTCAAGCCGGTGACTGCACGAAGCTGATGGTGTGACCGTCGGGATCGGTCACGTAGCTGTGCCGGGCGCCCCACGACATCGTGGTCGGCGGGAAGTCGAACTCCACGCCGGCGTCGCTCGCGTGTTCGAAGTGCGCGTCGACGTCGCCGACCGCGAAGTAGAGGTTGATGCCCTCGGACGAGGTGCTTCCGTTCTCGGGTACCGGGTGCAGCTTCAGGTGACCGCCGCCGGGCGCAGCGACGATGGCGACGCCTTCGATCTCGTCGGCGAAATCGAAGCCAAGCTTCTGGTAGTAGGCGACGCTCGCTGGCACGGAGCGGACATAGAGCATCGCCGAGTCGAGGGTCAGGTCCGTCGTCGTCTTGGTCATGGTGTGCTCCTCGCCAGGGTGAAGGTCGGCCCGAGCCAACACCAGCGCCCGGTCACCGATCGCGGGATTGGCGCGATAGACGCGCTCGCGTCCGCGCTTCTCGACCGACACCAGCCCGGCGTCCCGAAGGACCGCGAGGTGGCGAGTGGTCGTCGACCAGGCCGTCGAGAACTGCTCCGCGATCTCTCCCGAGGTCATCTCGCCTCCCCGACCAGCGATCACCCGAAGGATTCGCCGCCGCCCGTCGTTGGCGAGCGCGTGGAGCACTGCCGTCGTCACGCTGGACGCTTGCGCTGTCATGCAAGCATCACACTTGCACAATCATGCAAGCGTCGCAACCGACGTCGTGTTCACGACCTGCGGCCGCACCGAGTCGACGATGCCCAGGACGGCAGCCGACAGATCTGACGCAACGCCGAGGGACTCCAGCGTCGACATCAGGTGGCCGGCAACCAGGTCGAAGTGGTGATCGGCGATGGCATGCCGGCGGTGCGCCGCCGCCATGTCGCGACCCGGTGTACACCTCTGGTCCGCCCAGCGCTGCGCCGATGAACGCGCACTGGCGGCGGACGAGGTGCTCGAAGTTCGTCCGAGCGAAGAACGGCGCCAGCTCGGGATCGGCCAGGATGCGGTCGTACATCCCGCGCACGGCGGCTTCGACCGCAGGGGCGCCGCCGATGCGGTCGTAGAGGGTGGTCGTGGTCGTCTCCATCGGTGCATGCGACCACGTCCGTCGCGTGCCGGCGTGAGTAGCGTGTTACTCAACGCGCCTCCGACGGGCCGCCGATCGCGACCCCATTCCGGGGCAACTCGTACAGCTCGGTACTCGGACCGCCCTGGTCGTACTCAGGTCGACGGACGCACCATGTCGATCCGTCAGGTCGCGCGGGTGAGCCGGGCATCGAGTGCGGCCCGGTCCGGCACGAACCACACGTGCCGACCGGAGTTGGACTCCCGGACGAAGTCACGCAGCGCCGAACTCGCCGCCAGGTACGCCTCGATGTCCCCGACGATGGCCACCTGGTAGCCGTAGTTGACGAACTTCTGCAGCACTTCGCCGGCCAGCCCGGTGGACAGCCGGAAGAAGTCGGGCGCGAGCCGCTCGACCGGGACGACCAGCAGATCGGCGTCCTGGTCCCAGGTCTGGCCGATGATGTCGACGACGCCCTGCCCGTCGACGATCACCGGTCCGGACGGGTCCACCTGGTACACGTTCATGCCGGCCATCGTTGTCGACGACCGTCAGACTGTCGTCGGCATTGCCGTGCCGGACGACCCCTCGTGACGAGCGCTCCCGATCGGGTGCAGTCTGGCCGGATGACAGCGACACTTGTGTTGGTCCATGGCGGCTGCGCGACACCCGCCGCATGGAGCCGCGTCATTCCGCACCTCGACGACCTCGGCATCCCGAACCTCGCAGTGCAGCTACCGAGCTGCCTGCCTGAATCAGCCAAGGACGATGCCGGCTTCCTCCGGTCGGTGCTCGACGAGTGCGGCGGTCCCGTGACACTCGTCGGTCACTCCTACGGCGGTTGCGTGCTCACCGAAGCGGGCGAACATCCGTCGGTGGCGCGTCTCGTGTACCTGGACGTGTGGATGCCCGATGTCGACGAACCAACCGACCTCGCGGAGCTCTTCGCGGAAGAGTTCGTCGTGTGCGTGCGAGTACAGGGCGACGCGTTCGCCTTCGACGCCGACGCGTTCATCGTGTACTTCCTGAGCCGAGGTTGGTCAGGGGCCGACGCGCAGGAGTACGTGTCCGGGTTACGGCCACAACGCGCTGGCCGCCTCGGTGCTCGTGCCCACGACGGCAGCATGGCGGACTGTTCCGTCCACGTTCGTTTCGTGCAACGACAGCGAGATGGAGCAAGAGCTGTTCGCCTCACGCGCGACCGATGTCATCAAGTTGCCGGGTGACCACTTTCCCAACTGGCTCCGGCCTGACGAGGTCGCCGACATCCTCGCTCGGACGGCGCGCGAGGTCGCCGGTCAGTAGCAATCGCCCACCGGACGCAACTCGCGTGCGCGCGTTCCCCGTTCGAATCGGCCGTCGGTGGCCGGGGGTACCGTGCGGAGATGAGCGTGATCGACTGGCTGCTCGACGGCGACCCCGCCATCCGCTGGCAGGTGCTGCGTGATCTCACGAACGCGTCGCCCGACGACGTCGCGGCCGAGCGAGCCCGGGTGGAGCACGATGGCTGGGGCGCGCGCCTCCTCGGCCTCGAGGATCCCGACGGGCTCTGGGCGGGCGGCGCCTGCTTCCCGGCGTCCTACACCGGCGGTGAACCGGGGCAGCCCTGGACGGCCACGATGCACACGCTGCAGACCCTGCAGCTCCTCGGGCTCGACCCGGCGTCGGAGTCCGCTCGCCGGGCGATCGCGCTCGTCGCGGAGAACGGGCGCTGGGAGCACGCCGGGCAGCGGTACTTCGACGGCGAGGTCGAGCCGTGCATCAACGGCAGGACGATCGAGACCGGGGCGTACTTCGGGGTCGACGTCGCGGCGATCGTCGAGCGGATCCTCGACGAGCGGCTCGATGACGGCGGCTGGAACTGCGAGGTCGAGAACGGATCGGTGCGGTCCTCCTTCGACACGACGATCAACGTGCTCGACGGCCTGCTCGAGTTCGAGCGTGAGACCGGCGGGTCCGCGGAGGTGCGCACGGCCCGGCGCGGCGGTGAGGAGTACCTGCTCGAGCGCGGGCCTGTTCCGTCGCAAGAGCACGGGGGAGGTCGCCGTACCGGACTACCTCGAGTTCGCGTTTCCGTACTACTGGCACTACGACGTGCTGCGCGCGCTCGACTACTTCCGACGGTCCGGCACCGACCCGGATCCCCGGATGGCGGAGGCGGTGGAGGTCGTGCGGTCGAAGCGGCAGCCCGACGGCCGGTGGCTGCTCGACCGGATCCATCCGGGTCGCGTCCACTTCGACCTCGAGGGCGAGGTGGGGACGCCGAGCCGCTGGAACACCCTGCGTGCGCTCCGGGTACTCATGTGGTGGGACGGAACCTGACGAGCCGATACGGCGTCGGCAACTCGACCTGGAAGGCCGCATGCAGCAGCGCCATGTCGTGGCGGTCGTCGTCGTCGGGCTCGTAACCCAGGTGCGCCGCGATCTGCGTCTCGACCGAGCAGCACCGGACGGGCCGTCGGTCGATGACCCCTTCGACCGGCGCGTCGTAATGCCACTTCGTCACGCCATCGAGCTGGACCTGGTCGCCGCCGCCGTCGGCGGTGAGGCGCACGGGGTGCAGGTCGATCTATGCCTGCGTCCTCCAGGCGCTTCACGAGTGCGAGGACCTGCTGACTCTGGATGAGTACAGACTGCCCTGATGGAGGATCGAAGGCACGGCGCGATGGGTACCGTGGACCCTCGCTGCGGGCGCCATGCGACATCGGAGGCGCGGATGAGAAGGATCGTGACGGCGGCGGCCCTGGTCGTGACGGCGGTGCTCGCGGCGCCCCATTCCGCCAGCGCCGACCCGGCGCCCAATGGACACAACTGCGTCGGCGTCACCGACAGTTCGTTGGCCGCCCCCGGCTTCGGGCAACTGGTGAGCTCCATCGCGACGTCATCGCCCGGAGCGATCGCAGACTCGCTGGACGACTTCGCGAACTGCGGCAACGCTCCCTGAGCCCGGCCGTTCCGCGGTCGTGTGCACGCGTGTCCCCGATCCGCCGGCCCGCCCCCCCGGCACCGCGCGGCCGTCTTGGCGCGGGAGTCGCTGCCGGTCTCATCGCAGCACGAACCCGGGGACCAGGTCGTCGTGCGGGTCGATGTGGAAGACGTGCTCGCCGGTGCGGAACGCCGTGCCCCGGATCGAGGGCACGACTGCGGGGCGTCCGGCGACGCCGATCCGGTCGACGATCGACCCCTCGAAGGTCGAGCCGACGATCGAGCCATGGACCAGCACGGCATCGGGTGCGTCGAGCCGCCCGTCGGCGTCGAGGGTGGCGATCCGGGCCGCCGTACCCGAGCCGCACGGTGAGCGGTCAACCTGCCCGTCGGCGAAGATGGTCACGTTCCGCTGGTGGAGGCGACCGTCGTCGGCGGTGCCGAGGTCGTCGAACAGGATCGTCCCGTAGATGCCGCTCAACCGGGTGTCGGTCGGGTGCGCAGCGTGCCGGGTGCCGTCGAGCGCGCCCTTGATCTCCCGGCCGACGGCGATGAGCTCGGGAAGGTGCTGAGGTTCGACGGCGAGGTCGAGCGCCGTCGCCGGCACCTGGGCGTAGACGGCGCCGCCGAAGGACACGTCCACCCGCACCTCGCCGCGGCTGGTGGCCACGGGGATGTCCCGAGCGAGCACGAAGCTCGGCACGTTGACGAACTCGACGCCGACCGTGCGCCCCCCTGTCCTGGAGACCCGCGCCGTGACACGTCCGGACGGGACGTCGACGACGACGTCGACGGTGCCCGAATCGGGCGCGGCGACGAGCCCGGTGTCGACCGCCCAGGCGCCCAGCGCGATGGTCCCGTGCCCGCAGGCGGTGGAGAACCCGTCCTTGTGCCAGAACAGCACCCCGAGGTGGGCGCCGGCGTCGTCGGGCGGCACGAGGAGCCCGCCGTACATGTCGGCGTGGCCCCTCGGTTCGTGGCTGAGGACGCGTCGCAGTTGCTGTGCCGACGGATCCGCCATCGCCCGCACCCTGCGGTCGGCGACGGTGTCGCCGGGGAGCAGCACCGGAGGGTCGGGCACGATCCGGAAGGGCTCGCCGCCGGTGTGGTAGTCCGTCGTGGCGATCGACGGCAGCTCCATGCCGACAGTCTGCGTCAGGCTGCAACCGGGAACCTCGTCACATGTCGACGGTGAGACCGGCTGCACTCGCCTTCGCCGCAGCGAGGACGAGCGAGGCGGCTGCAGCATCCTGCGCGGCGATCCCGACGGACTTGTAGAGGGTGATGGCACGGTCGTCGTCGCGACCGATCGCGCTGCCGGCGATGACCGCGCCGATCTCGGCGTTGACCGGGTCGGCGATGCCTGCCTCGATGGCTCGGCGCAGCTCCACGGCACCCGATGGCGGAGGAGCGAGCGCGGCCTCGCGGGACTCGACGACGACGACTGCGTCGCGGATCAAGGCGACGTCGACCTCCCCGTCGCCGGCGGTGTTGTAGCCAACGGAGTTGATGTGGGTTCCAGCCCGAACCCACGGTCGCCGCACGACGGGGACATCGGCGTGCGTTGTGGCGCAGATGATGTCCGCGCTGCCCACTGCCTCTGGCAGGGAGCTCGCCGCTTCAGCAGGAAGACCGAGAGCCACGAGCTCGCGAACCAGCGTTGCGACGCTCTCGGGGTTCCGGGCGGCGACCACGACCGACTCGAGACCGGCCCAGCTCGCGAACGCCCGAGCGTGGGCGCGTGCCTGCACACCGGAGCCGATGATCGTCACGACTCGAGCGCCGGCCCGGGCGAGGTGACGGGAGGCGAGAACCGAGCCTGCGGCAGTCCGCGCTTCCGTGATGGCCGTTCCGTCCAAGAGGGCCAGGGGCGTGCCGTTCTCAGGGTCGAAGCACACGATCACCGCTTGATGGGTCGGCCGGTCGCGGTTGTTCGGGAACAACGAGACGAGCTTGGTGGTCAGCGCGTTCGCAGACGGCAGATAGGCCGGCATCGCAGCCAGGATCCCGTCGTGCTGCTCGACGCGCGGCAGCGATCCGAGGCGGCATCGAAACACGACCGGCGGCGACCCCCACCATCGCGGCCGAGAGTGCATCGACGAGCCGATCCGTGTGAAGCAGCCCCTCGACCTCGCGGCGCGAAAGCACGAGCACCCGCTCAGAATGCCCGCCGCCTGACCCCAGCGGGCAATCTGTGCGGGTGAAAGTGGGACCGAGGTCGTGACCAACGATCACGTGCCTGATCCGGGTGGGGCCGACGCGCCGTCGTTTTCCAAGGCGCTTCAGCTCCCCGCCACGGGACGACAAGTTGCGCAGTTCATCGCCTCGCGTGCGGCCGCATGTGTCGGTGCGGATTACTCCAACGTGGCCTTGCTGGGCCCTCGCGGAGAATCGTTGCGCGTGTACCACGACTCGGTCCTCGAAGCGGAGATAGCGGATCGGTATACGGATGTTCCGCTCAGCGCGCCGTATCCGCTCGCGCAAGCTGCAATGGGGCGTGTCGTTCTGCTGGCGGACCTCGATGCGTACCGGGAGCAGTTTCCCGACGTACTTGCCGACACCATCGCCGCGGGATTCCAAGCAACGGCATCGCTGCCACTCAACCGAGCTGACGGCTCGCTCATCGGCGCGATCGGCTTCGCGTGGAGCGAACCAACACCATTCGACCCGAAGCTCGAATCGGCACTCCGCGCAGTCGCGTACCTGTGCACGGAAACGCTCGAGCGCGCCGAGCGTTACGACGCCGAACATGCGCTCATCGTGGAGCTGCAAGACCGCCTGCTCGGCGACATACCGACGCTGGCCGGGATCCAGACCGCCGCTCGTTACCTCCCGGCGAGTACAGCGCTGTCCGTCGGCGGCGACTGGTACGAAGGTCTGCTGGTCAGCGACTCGAAACTGGCAGTTGTCGTCGGTGATATCTCCGGACACGGAGTTGCCGCGGCGGCCGACATGGCGCTGATCCGGGGAATGCTCAGCGCCCTGGTTCACGCTGGAGTCCCCGTGTCGGACGTGTTCAGGGAGGTTTCGGGGGTACTCGGCCAACGCAAAGGGGTGCTCCTCGCCACCGCTGCGCTTGCCGTGGTTGACGTTGCTGCTGACCTGATCACGTTCGCGACCGCCGGTCATCCGCCGCCGCTGTTGCTTCTCCCGGACGGTGAAGTTCGAGTGCTTTCCACTGCGAACAGTCCGATCATGGGTGTGTCCACGACACGAACCGTCTCTGATACCGCGCCGTTTCCTCGCGGGGCACAACTTGTGATGTACACAGACGGGCTGGTTGAGCGCCGCGACCGGAGCTTCGATGTCGGTGTCGCCGAAGCGGCACACCACCTCGCGACCCTTTCCGACCGCCTCGACAACGAGGACCTCATCGACTCCCTGCTGGACACGCTCGTAGGAGGCGCACGACCCGAAGACGACATCGCCATCATCGTCATCGAACACGTCTGATGCACTCATCCTTCTGCTCGCGGAGTGCTAACGGCCGCGAGCGGGTACAGGGTGATGAATGGACGCCATCAGCATGCTCAAGGAAGATCACAAGACCGTCGAGGCCCTCTTCAAGCGTTTCGAGAAGGCGGGCGACCGCGCTCACAGCGAGAAGCGCGCCGTCGTGGACCGCATCATCGAGGAGCTCTCGAAGCACGCCGCTATCGAGGAGCAGCTCTTCTACCCGGTCGTGCGAGCCACGGTGCCCGAGACCGAGGACATCGCGCTCGAGAGTCTCGAGGAGCACCACATCGTCAAGTGGGTGCTCTCGGAACTCGACAAGATGGCCCCCGAGGACGAGCGCTTCGACGCCAAGGTCACGGTGCTGATCGAGAACGTGCGGCACCACGTGAAGGAAGAGGAGGCGGAGTTCTTCCCCATGGTGCGCGACGAGCTTGGCCGCAACGCCCTCGGCGACCTCGGCGACGCGATGGCCGTGGCCAAGAAGGCCGCGCCGACCCACCCCCACCCGCGGTCGCCCGACACGCCCCCCGGCAACCTGTTGGTCGGGACCAAGGCCGGCATCGCCGACCGCATCGGCGACACCGTGAGCGGCGTTGCTCAGGGCAGCGTCAACGCGCTGAACGACCTGATCGCGCTGATCCTCGGCCGCAAGCGGCCCTCGGTGTCAGCTCGTGGCTCGTCGGTTGCCCGCCGCACGGCCGACCGGGTGCGGTCGGCTGCCACGACGGCGACCGACAATGCCATCGACGCGGTCACCGACGCCAAGCGCTCGACCCAGGAGGCTGCCGTCACAACCAAGAAGACGGGGCGGGCCACCTCCACCGCTGCGAAGCGCACCGTTCGCCGGACGGCCAAGGCCGCCAAGGCCGGCTCCAAGGGGACGGCAACGTCCGCCCGCAAGGGCGCCAGCCGCACGGCGACCACCGCAAAGCGAGCGGCCACGACGACGGCTCGTACGGCGCGGGCCGGGGCCAAGCAGACCGCAACGGCGGCGAAGCGCGCCGCCCGCTGAGGTGCACGACCACTAGCAGCCGGGGCCTCGCCAAGCTCGGCACCCGCGAGCCCTACACCGAGGACTGCAACTAGTCGCTCCCGCGACGACACGCCCCCGCCTGGGCCGACCAGCCCGGGCGGGGCGTTGTTGCGTGGCGACCCAATAGCTTGCCCCGATGCGGCAGCGCGCCGTCAGGGGCGTCACGTGACGTCGAGGCTCGTCCTCACGCGGCCGCAGGTCCTCTCCTTCCGGCGGCGGGTGGGTGCACTCGACGAGCGGCTCCGAAGCGGAGCGCACTCGCTCCGGCGTGCCGCGTGGGCGGGTTTGCAGGACAGCATGCCCCGAGCCGCGCTCCTGTCGATCCATGCCCGCGTCGAGGGAACCGGACCGACCGCCTGGGAACACCCGTCGCTGGTGCAGGTATGGGGGCCGCGATTCAGCGCATACGTGGTCGCGGCACAGGATCTGGCCGTCTTCACCCTCGGGAGGCTGCCGGACGACGCGAAGGCCTTGCGGCGAGCGGAAGACACGGCGGCTCGCCTCCACGAATTCCTGGCCGGTCGGACGATGACCTACGGCGATGCAGGACGGGGGCTCGGGATGCACCCCAATGCCTTGCGGTACGCCGCGCCGACGGGCACCGTCCTGATCAGGTGGGAGGGCGCCCGACAGCCCACAATCCGGACCGTGCCGCGTCCCGATGTCGACCCGGGCGCCGCCCGACTCGAGCTCGCCCGCCGGTACCTGCACGTCTTCGGTCCGGGTACGGCGGACGCCTTCGCCGAGTGGGCGGGAATCAGACCCCAGCGAGGGAGCGCAGTCTTCGAATCGTTGGGACGGTCGTTGACGCCGGTGCGCACGCCGGTGGGCCTGGGGTCGATCTTGGCCAGCGACGAGCCTGCATTTCGGGTCGCTGCCGTATCACCGGCACCGGCACGGCTCCTTCCGAGCGGTGATGCCTACTTCCTGCTCCATGGTGACGATCGTGGGCTCCTCGTTCCCGATCCCGCTCGTCGTCGCGAGCTCTGGACCCCGCGCGTCTGGCCAGGCGCCGTCCTCGTCGAGGGTGACATCGTCGGGACGTGGCGGCGCTCCGGCGGAACGGTGACGGTCCAGACGTGGCGCCGGCTCTCCGGCGCCACCCGTCATGCGGTCGAAGCGGAAGCGGCATCCCTGCCGCTTGCTGACATCAAGGGTCAGATCGTGGTCCGCTGGGACAACTCCGCTTAGGTCGGGGAGCCGCCCACGCTCGATTGGCACCGATCGCCAGCGCCCTCTTCAAGCGAGGATGGTGTCGATCGACGTCGACGGTGGGAGCGTGAGTAGACCTTTCGCGGCAAAGCTACGGACGACGGTTTCCCAGCCCGGTCGAAGGGCGATGAGGGCCTTGAGCTCCTCGCCGGCCTGGTCGAGGTCGCCGGAAGCTGCCAGCGCGCCCGACCGGAGAAAGCGCATGTTTTCGTCGCCGGGACGTTCACTGAGGGCTTGATCGATCTCGGTGAGAGCGGTCTGGGCGTCGCCGGCAAGGAGCGCTTCGGCGGCCCGGTGGAAGCCCGCGAAGGCGTTGGCGGTGTCGAGGAGGCGACCGAGGTCACCAATGGGATCGTCGCTGTCGTCGACGCGCAGGTCGATGGGTCTGCCCGCCCACGGTTCGCGAGGTTGACCATCGACGATCACGAGCGCGGCGGACATCACACCGCGGGCGTCGCCGCCAGCGTCCTGGCCGGCCCGAAGGGCAGCGAGGAGTCGACGGGGAAACGTGTCGGTGGAGGCGTCGAAGGTCTCGGCCATTGCTGGCCACACGTCGGGACTGGCCATCATGTTGGCCTGAACGGTGAAGCCATCGCCCACGGCGTGCCCCGCGTGATCGATGCACCACTCACCCGTCGTCGCGGCGGCGCTGCCGTCAGCGGCCACGACGCCGACTTGACGCAAGCGCGCCGCAGGATCCGCAGCCCGCGCTGTGTCCAGCGCCTCGGGAGCGGATGAGCCCGCCGCGATCGCCTCGAGGCAGCGCGGCCCGTACGCCGGTTCGCTGATCGCCTGGCTCGCTACTGCACCGACTCCAGCACGTGCCCAGGGCACGGCTGCACCGACCGCGAACATGCAGGTTTGAACCGCGACCCCAAGCGCGCCGGTCAGCGGGTCGCGGGCCACGATCGAGTACGTCATGGGCGCTCCGTCCGTCAGTCGGCCTCGGTCACCGCGGCGATCGGAGCGCCCCACCAGGTGGTGGACGCGCCGAGGACGTCGCGGCGCGTGAGCCCAGCGGCCTCGCCGTACACGTCGACGCCCACCACCCGCATGGCGTCGAGGTATTTCGGTGCCAACTCCGTGAACACGCGGCCGCTCGTGTGGGCTTGCAAGGCCGCCTGCGACGCGTATGCCTCGTACAGGGTGCCGGCCCGACCGTCGTCGTCGAGGTACCAGTCGTACACCACGGTGCCCGGCTCTTCCCGGCTCACCATGACCATCAGCTCGGCCATCTCGCGAAACCGGTCGGTGTCGAGCACGTCGAATCGAATGACGAACCGAACCCACTCGCCGTCGCGCATCGTCAGGACGGTAGCCCCGGCACCGGCCCCGTCTGACCCCTGACCTTTCGGGTGACCTCCTGCGAGGCCTGTTTCACCGTTCGTAGGGTGGGTCGCGACCGTAGAAGCGAAGGGAGACGAATGTTGGATACTCGGAGAACAGGGCGGATCTTTGGCTGGTTCTTCATTGGCACCTTCATCACCAGCATCCCCGCGCGGCTCCTCTTCGTCGACGGGCTCGACACCAGCTGGACCGACACGAGCTTCACCCCTGGGGCCGTCTCCGACACGAGCCTGCAACTCGGCTCGATCCTCGAGTTCGGCGTGATCGTCACCAACATCGCGACCGCGGTCGTCATCTACCCGCTGGTGAAGCGACAGAGCGAAACCCACGCCCTCGGATATGTCACCGCTCGCATCATGGAGTCGGTCTTCATCGCGATCGGCCTCATCGCCATCATCACGGTGGTGGACGTGAACGAGGCTTGGGCGGCTGCGAGTGGCGCCGAGGCGACCGCGCTCGAAGTACAAGGCAACACGCTGGTGTCCGTCTATGACTGGGCCTTCCAGTTCGGGCCCGGGCTGGTTGTGGGCTTCGGGAACGGCTTGCTGCTGGGCTACCTCATGTATCGCTCCGGACTCGTGCCTCCTCGGATGGCGATCCTGGGCCTCATCGGTGGCCCGATGCTGATCCTCTCCTTCGTATTGATCCTGTTCGGGGCCTACGAGAACGGGTCAGCAGCTTCGGGCCTGATGGCGCTCCCGGAGATCGCTTGGGAAGCGTCGCTCGCCATCTACTGCGCGTGGAAGGGCTTCAGGCCGAGCCCGATCGCCGAGCCCATGACGACGATGGCATAGCCGAACCAGCCGAGACGCCTTCCGTTCACCAACCGACGGTCTTCGCGCCGGTAGCGTCCGGGAATGAGCGGCCGGCAGGACGCGGTACCTGGTCAGGACCGGGTGGTCGGTCTCGCCTTCGCCGCCGCCATCGGAGCGCTCGCTGGCCTCTCGCTCCGCGCCCACCGGGGGTTCGCGGCCCGGAGCACCGGCGCCGCCGCCGGCGCCGCGATCGTCGTCGTCTCCGAGACGGTGGCACGACGGCTCCAGCGGAAAGATGAGATCCCGCCGCTGTGGCACCGGATCCTGACCACCGCGGCTCTGGCGGCACCGTTCGGGTGGCTCGCCGGGCGAATGACGACGGCGGGGCCGACCGCCATCGGCACCGGCGCCGGGGCAGTGGCAGGCGCCATGGGCCTGCGACCACAGAAGGTCGTCCTCGGGCCTCTGTTCGGCGCCGCTGTAGGCCGCGCCCTGGCCGCCGTGAACCCGGCCGTCCCGGCGCCCGTCGTCGCCGCCACCACCGTCCTCGCCTACCGCACGGTCTCGGCGGCAACGTTCCGCGACTCCCAGCTGTCTCTGCTTGCCGAACGGGCCACCGCCGCCGAGCTCCCCTTCGTGGTGCCGCTCGAGTCGCGCACCCGGTACGTCGGCACGGAGTACGTGCAGCGGCTGGCCGAAGTCCTCGGCGGGACCTACGTCCGAGACGCCGCCGACGTCGGCATCGTGCCCTCCCTCGACGAGCTGGCCGGGCCCGAGTTCGACCCGTCGGCCCTCGATCCCCGGGTGCGAGAGTTCTACGAGCACACGACCCGGTTCACGCTCGACATCACCCCCGAATGGCACACCTGGGTCCGCCCTGGCTACCTCCTCTACCGCACCCTCGTGGCCCGGCCGCTCGGCCAGGCCAACGTCCCCATGAACCAGCGGGAGGCGCTACGCGGGGTCCGCAGCCGGATCGACACCATCGACATCGACGGCGACGGCGTTGGCGACATCCGCGGTTGGATCCGCTCCTTCGCCGACACCGACGCACCGATCTACGTCGGGATCTACACCACCTACCGCCACGGCGACCGGGGCTACGTCAGCGTCGGCTTCCCCGTCCCCCAAGGCAGCTTCACGGCGACCCTCGCACCCCGAGGCCGCGACGACGGCGGCCTCACCCTCACCAGCCGCACCGACCTCGACCACCCCGGCCACTACCTCACCTACATCGACCCCACCACCCGGGACCTCACCACCCTCGCCGTCCACGGCTTCGCAGAGGAACTCGACGCCTACGTCACCGACAACGAGCTCCGCGCCGACCACGCCTTCTGGGTGTTCGGCCTACCCTTCCTCGTCCTTCGCTACCGCATCCGCGCCAAGGGCTGACCAGCAGCAAGACGGGGTCGCTTCTATCCGATGGAATGGTCGCCCTCCAGCAGGCGGGCCGCATGCCGCAGCGCGTGACTGACGCTCAGCGAGCCGTTCCGCCATCGCACGGTTCTCCACGGTCATCGAGTCGCGCCACAGGCGATCGATGTCCTGCTCGACTCGAGCGATCGCCCCCGCGGCGCCGGCCAGGGCCGCCTCTGAATCACCGAGGACGTCGCGCACGCGCTGCTGTTGCGCGACATGGCCGAACAGGGAGGGACCAGGCGTCGACGCATCGACGAAGGTGACGGCGGACCCGCCATTGGAACCGGTGCCGTTGCTCGACATCTCCACTACCTCGCGTATGTGGGGGTCACCGAGGTCCGGAGCAACACCGTTGGCTTCTGGCTACCCGGCCTTGCCGGGGGGCCACTGGTCGCACGCTACGACAGTGCGCTCGTGCAGGCCATCCCGAACGGTGATCCGATGATCCGTTCGTCGTTCGTGACCAGCCTGTGACCTGCGGTGACGGTCGTCGACGATCGCGGCAGACACCTGGTGGATCCAGCTCAGCTACTCGATCCGCAGACCCGCTGATCGCCCGGGCGATGACGAACTGCTGGATCTGCTCGGTGCCCTCGAAGATGTCGTAGATCTTGGCGTCGCGGTGCCAGCGCTCGACGGGGTACTCGCGGGTGTAGCCGTAGCCGCCGAGGATCTGGATCGCCCGCTCGGTCACCCACACCGCGGTCCGGCCCGCCTTGAGCTTCGACTGCGAGCCCTCGGCGTTGGTGTAGCCGCCGTTGCGGGCCAGCCACGCGGCCCGGTGCACGAGCAGACGGGAGGCGTCGATCTCGGTGATCATGTCGGCGAGCATGAAGGCGATGGCCTGGTTCTCGATGATCGGCTTGCCGAACGCCTTGCGCTCCTTGGCGTAGTCGAGGGCGTACTCGTACGCGGCGCGGGCGATGCCGACCGCCATGGCGCCGACCGCGGGGCGGGTCGCCTCGAAGGTCGCCATCGCCGGCTGCTTCTCGCCGGTCTTCTGCTGCTCCCTGGCGCGGGCCAGCTTGGCGTCGAGCTTCTCCTTGCCACCGAGGAGGCAGCGGCCGGGCACGCGGACGTCGTCGAGCACGACCTCGGCGGTGTGCGACGCCCGGATGCCGTGCTTCTTGTACTTCTGGCCCTGCGACAGCCCCTTGGTGCCCGGCGGGATCACGAAGCTCGCCTGCCCGCGCCCCTTGAGGGTCGGGTCCACCGTGGCGACGACGACGTGGACGTCGGCGATGCCGCCGTTGGTGATCCACGCCTTCGTGCCGTTGAGGACCCACTCGTCGTTCGCCTCGTCGTACACCGCCCTCGTCTTGAGCGACGACACGTCGGAACCGGCGTCGGGCTCGGAGACGCAGAAGGCACCGAGCTGGATCTTCTCGGGCGTCCCGAAGCACTCCGGCACCCACTCGAAGATCTGCTCCGGTGTGCCGTTCCCGGCGATGCCGGCGGCGGCGAGCCCCGACCCGAAGATCGACAGGCCGATGCCGGCGTCACCCCAGAACAGCTCCTCGAGGGCGACCGGCAAGGTGAGCCCGGTGGTGTCGGTCATCGCCGCGTTGGCGAAGAAGTCGAAGGAGTAGAGGCCGATCTTGGCGGCCTCCTCGACGATGGGCCACGGGAACTCCTCCCGCTCGTCCCACTCCGCGGCCGCGGGCCGGACGATCGACTCGGCGAAGTCGTGGACCCACTTCTTGATCTGCTCCTGGTCCTCGCTGAGAGCGAGGGAGAACTCCGGCATGACGTCACCTCGGACGGCGGCTTGTGGAGGGTCTGCGGCCTCTAAGTTACCGCTCGGTAACCGATTCAGACAAGCCTTCGCCGGCCGGGGTCACCTCGATCGACCCGAGCACGAGCAGGGCGGCGGTCACCAGCCCGGCACCGACGTAGTAGGGGGCCGCCGGCCCGACCCGGTCGAACAGGACGCCGGCGAGGACGGGCCCGGTCACCCGGGCGAGGCCACCGGCCGCCTGCTGGATCCCGAGCGACTCGCCCCGGGCCCGTTCCGGTGAGCGGGCGGACACCGCCGATGCCAGCGTCGGGGCGAGCACGCCCTGCCCGACGACGAGCAGGGCCAGCGCCGGGACCAGCAGCCACCAGCCACCCTCGGGCGGGGCCAGAAGGACGAGGCCGACGGCGTTGCAGACGAGGCCGACGCGGATCGTCGCCGGTTCGCCCAGGCGATGGACGACGGGGTGCACGAAGCCGCCCTGCACCAGCACGAGCCCGACCCCGAGGGCGAAGAACACGGCGTAGGTCGCCGACTCGCTGAGCCCGAACCGCTCCTCGGTGAGCAGCGAGAAGGTCGCCTCGAACCCGGCGAAGGCCACCAACCCGAGGAACGACACCAGCACCAACCCCCGCAACCCCCGCCCCGCGGGCGAATCGGCGGTGACAGTTCGGTCCATGCGCCGGTAGCCACCGCCGGTTCGGGCTCGACGGCGGTCGGGCGGCAGGGTCTCGGGGAGGCGGCGGAGGGCGACGAGCGCGTTGACGCCGGCGATGGCGGCGGCGATGAAGAACGGCAGGCGCGGGCTCGACCAGGGCGGCGATGCCGCCGATGGCGGGCCCCAGGGCGAAGCCGACGCCGAAGGCGGCGCCGAGCAGCCCGAGCAGCCGCGCCCGCTCCTCCCGCGGCGCGACGTCGGTGACCGACGCCTGGGCCACCGAGACGCTGGCGCCCGACGCGCCGTCGAGCAGCCGCGCCAGGAACAGCAGCCACAGCGAGCCGGCGAGCCCGGTCAGGAGGCTGCCGATCGCCGTCCCCACGAGGGAGGCGACCAGCACGGGCTTGCGACCGATGCGGTCCGACAGCCGGCCCGTGAACGGGGAGCAGACGAGCTGGGCCAGCGAGAACGAGGCGACCAGCAGTCCGGCCTGGGTCGGCGTGGCCCCGAGGTCCTCGGAGTAGCGGGCCAGGACGGGGAAGAGCATCCCGAAGCCGACGAGGTCGAGGGCGACGGTCGTCCAGATCACCCCGAAGCCGGGGGGCAGCGGCCGTCGGCTCCTGGGCACGGCGGGCAAGCGTCGGGCGGCCTGCTCACGCCCGTCAAGTCGCCACAGATCGGCGAGGTCCGTGGCAGGAACCACGACGGGTCGAAGTCGAAGTTCTCCCCCGATGGGGATGACAGCCACCAGTCGCCCGGCGGACACCGACGATGCGCTCGTCGACGCGCGCCTGCCGGCGTCAGTCCAAGGCGCTCGACGAGCTGCTGGCACGCCACCTGCACCCGGCCTGGCGGATCGCCCTGGTCGCGGCACCCGACGTACCCGGCGCCGAGCGGAGCCGTCGTCGACGGCTTCTGCGACGCGCTGCTCAGCGCCCACCGCCACCCCGATGCCACCCTCGCGCTCCGCGAGCGGATCGTCGCGACGACGCGCCAGAACGCGGCCGCCACCGGGTCCGGTCTCGGGCGGCGCGACGCCGATGCGGGGATGGAGCCCGTGCTCGCCGCCTTCCTCGTGCTCCCCGAGGCCTGGCGCACCGCCGTGTGGCTGAGCGAGGTCGAAGGGGGCACGCCCGAGCAGGTCGGCCACGGTGCTCGGCGTCGACCGCTCGGCCGCCGCCGCGCTCACCGATCGAGCGACGGCCGGCCTGCGCGACCGCCTCGCCGCCGACGCTCGCCGAGCCGCGCCGACCGACCCGAGTGCAAGCGGGCGCTGAGGCAGCTCCCCACCCTCGCCGCCGGGAAGCTGACGGCGGCCGACCATGCGACCGCCCAGACCCACTTCGCCGCCTGCGGCTCCTGCTCGCTCTGGCTGGCGGTCCTCATCGCGCCGCGGCCGGCGCTGCGGCGCCTCGTCACGGCCGTCCCGGCCACCCTCGGACCGGCGATCGCCGAGCGGTGGGCCGCAGCTGCTCGACCGCGACCGCAAGGCGTGGCTCGCACCGTGGACCGAGCGGGCCATCGGCACCGCCGCCGCCGCGATCCTCGCCGTCGGACTCGCCGGCGTCGCCCTCATCGGCGGGCGCGACCGCGGCGCCGCTGATCAGCGGCGAGCACCTCGCCATCCCGAGCGGAGCGAGCCCGACCCTGCCGTCGTGCGAGTGAGGGAGAGCGCGCCGCGGGTTCGCGGCCCGTCGCCTTCGGCACGACGTCGGGGGCGACCGGCGGCGGCGCCGCCGGCAGCGCGGTCATCGGATCGACCGGCGGGTCGGGCTCCGGCGTCGCCGCCTGCGGCCGAGGGCCGCCGAGCCCGGCCGTGCCGGCGACGCCCTCCGCCCCCACCCCGTCGACGCCGACGAACCCCGGCGCACCGAGCACGCCGACGAACCCGGCCGCGCCTGCCCCCGCACCGGCGCCGGAGCCCGAACCGCCGACCGACGACGCCGCACGCAGGTCTCCGTCGGGGTCGGCGACGACGTCCAGGTCGGCCTGGGCGAGTGCACCGGCGTGAACCTCGGCGGCACCGTCGTCGGCTGCGACCCGCCGACGCTCCGGTGAGGTGCTCGGTCGTCGTCGTCGACCTCCCCGGCCTCCCGCCGATCGGGCCCTGACCGTCGTCAGCGGCGGCGAAGCTCCGTGCCCGCCGGGGTGTCGGCCACCTCGTAGCCCATCTCGACGAGCTCGTCGCGCAAGGCGTCGGCGGCGGCCCAGTTCTTCGCCGTCCCGCTCCTCGTCGCGCCGTCGCGCCAGCGCCAGCGCGTCCTCGCCGATCTCGCCGCCCTCCCGACGCAGCTCGAGGCCGACGGCGCCGGCGATCTCGAAGGCGGCCGCGGCGGCGGCCTCGTCGCCGGAGGTGTTGGCCCGCTTCACGAGATCGAAGAGCAGCGCCATGGCCGCCGGCGTGCCGAGGTCGTCGTCCATCACCGTCCGGAACCGCTCGAGGGCGTCGCGGTCGGGATCGACCGCGACCGATCCGAACTTCTCGGCGAACCGGTCGAGGCGCTCGAGCGCGGCCTCCGCGTCGGCGACCGTCTCCTTCGAGATCTCGATGGGCGCGCGGTAGTGGGAGCGCAGCACGAGCAACCGGTAGGCCCGGGGGTCGTGCTCGTCGATGAGGTCGAGCAGGTTCGTGAAGTTCCCGAGCGACTTCGACATCTTCTCGCCGCCCACCTCGACGAACCCGTTGTGCACCCAGTGGCCGGCGAAGCGGTGGCCGAGGGCGACCGCCTGGGCCCGTTCGTTCTCGTGGTGCGGGAAGGCGAGGTCCTGGCCGCCGCCGTGGATGTCGAAGCCTTCGCCGAGCAGCTCGAGCGACATCACCACGCACTCGGTGTGCCAGCCCGGCCGCCCGTCACCCCACGGCGACGGCCACGCCGGCTCCGACGGCTTGGCCTTCTTCCACAGGGCGAAGTCGACGGAGGAGAGCTTCTCCTCGTTGGCCTCGACGCGGGCCCCGGCACGGAGCGAGTCGAGCGACTGCCGGGCGAGCAGGCCGTAGTCCTCGATCCGCTCGGACTGGAAGTACACGCCGTCGCTCGTCTCGTACGCCATGCCGACCTCGACGAGGCGATCGACGAGGGCCACCATCTTCTCGACGTAGGCGGTGGCGTGGGGATCGTGGGTCGGTCGCTTCACCCCGATCGCGTCCATGGCCCGCCACCAGACGGCCTCGCACCGCTCGGTGATGTCCGTCCACGGCCGAGACTCGGCCTCGGCCCGCTCGAGGATGTTGTCGTCGATGTCGGTGATGTTCGAGACGTACGTGACGTCGAGCCCCGTCCACTCGAGGTAGCGGCGCAGGACGTCGAAGACGAGGGAGAAGCGGCCGTGCCCGAGGTGCGGGGGCCCGTACACCGTCGGCCCGCACACGTACATCGACACCGTGCCCGGCTCGCGCAACGCGAGCTCGCGGACCTCGCCGGCGGCCGTGTCGAACAGGCGGATCATCGGGGGGCGAGGGTAGTGGCCGACCCCCTTCGGGCCGCGAGGGGTTCGCGTGGCACTGGGACAGTCGCTCCTCGACCCTGGTCGGCCCCCGCCCGGGCTCGCGCGGCGCGAACGGGTTCGGGCGTCGCCAGGGACCGCTTGTAACGTTCGCCGCCACCATGCGGACGATCCCCGACAAGCCATCGCTGGAGGGTCTCGAGGCGAAGTGGCGCGCGCGGTGGTCCGCCGACGGCACCTACCGGTTCGATCGGACGAAGTCGCGGGACGAGATCTTCTCGATCGACACGCCCCCGCCGACGGTCTCCGGGCGCCTCCACCCGGGTCACGTCTTCTCCTACACCCAAACCGACCTCCTCGCCCGCTACCAGCGGATGCGCGGCAAGGAGGTCTTCTACCCGATGGGGTGGGACGACAACGGCCTGAACGTCGAGCGGCGCGTCCAGCTCGTCACGGGCACGATCGTCGACCCCACGCTCCCCTACGACCCGGACTTCCGGCCGCCGGAGCAACCCGACCCCAAGGCCCGCCCGATCCCGGTGAGCCGACCGAACTTCATCGAGCTCTGCGAGCGGGTCGTGCCGCAGTTCGAGGCGGAGTACCACGACCTGTGGTCCGACGTCGGGCTCTCGGTGGACTGGGAGCACACCTACACGACGATCGGGTCGTGGGCGACCAAGGTCAGCCAGCGCGGGTTCCTCCGTCTGGCCCGGCGCGACCTCGCCTACCGCAGCGAGTCCCCGACCCTGTGGGACGTCGACATGAAGACCGCCGTCGCCCAGGCCGAGCTCAAGGACAACGAGATCGAGGGCTCCTACCACACCATCGTCTTCCGGCGGCCCGACGGGTCCCCCCTGCTCATCGACACCACCCGCCCCGAGCTGCTCCCGGCGTGCGTCGCCGTCGTCGCCCACCCCGACGACGAGCGGTACCAGCTGCTCTTCGGGGAGCGGGTGACCACACCGCTCTTCGGCGCGTCGGTCCCGGTCGTCGCCCACCCGCTCGCCGACCCCGAGAAGGGGACGGGCGTCGCCATGGTCTGCACCTTCGGCGACACCACCGACGTCGTCTGGTGGCGCGAGCTCGGTCTCGACCTGCGCGTGGTCATCGAGCGCGACGGCCGGCTGCGGCCCGTCGCCTTCGGCGAGCCGGGCTGGGAGTCCGCCGACGCCGCCACGGCGCAGGCGGCCTACGACCAGATCGCCGGCAAGACCGTCAAGCAAGCCCAGGCGCGGATCGTCGAGCTCCTCGGCGCGTCGGGCGGCTCCCAGGGCGAGCCCCGGCGGATCACCCATCCGGTCAAGTTCTGGGAGAACGGCACGCGGCCGCTCGAGATCGTCACGAGCCAGCAGTGGTTCATCCGCTACCCGCCGAAGGAGGAGCTGCTCGCCAGGGGCGCCGAGCTGCGGTGGTGGCCGGAGTACATGCGGGTCCGCTACGAGAACTGGGTCAACGGCCTGATCGGCGACTGGAACATCACCCGCCAGCGCTACTTCGGCGTCCCGTTCCCGGTCTGGTACCCGATCGACGCCGACGGCCAGGTCGACTGGCTGGCCCCGATCCTCGCCGACGAGGACGCGCTGCCGATCGACCCGACGACGGTGCCTGCGCCCGGCTACGACGAGGCGGCCCGCAACCAGCCCGGTGGGTTCGCCGCCGATCCCGACGTCATGGACACGTGGGCGACGTCGTCGCTGTCGCCGCAGATCGTCTGCGGGTGGGAGGACGACCCGGACCTGTTCGCGCGCACCTTCCCGATGGACCTGCGCCCGCAGGCCCACGAGATCATCCGGACGTGGCTGTTCTCCACCATCGTCCGCAGCCACTACGAGCACGACGTTCTCCCGTGGGCCAACGTCGCCATCTCGGGGTTCATCGTCGATCCCGATCGCAAGAAGATCTCGAAGTCGCTCGGGAACATGCCCGACGACCCCTTCGAGCTGCTCAAGCGGCACGGCGCCGACGCCGTCCGCTACTGGGCCGCCCAGGGTCGCCCGGGCATGGACATGGCCTTCCACGAAGGCCCGATGAAGATCGGCCGGCGCCTGGCGATCAAGCTGCTCAACGCGTCGAAGTTCGCCCTCGGATTCGTTCCCGAGGACGGTGTCGACCCCGGCGCGATCGCCGAGCCGCTCGACCGTTCGATGCTCGCCGGCCTCGCCCAGCTCGTCGAGGAGGCCACCCGGGCCTTCGACGCCTTCGACTACGCCCGGGCCGTCGAGCGGACCGAGACGTGGTTCTGGGCCTTCTGCGACGACTACCTCGAGCTCGTCAAGAGCCGCGCCTACGACACCGGCGCCGGCGCGGCGTCGGCGGCGGCGACGCTCGGCGTGGCGCTCGAGACGATCCTCAAGCTGTTCGCCCCGTTCCTGCCCTACGCGACCGAGGAGGTCTGGTCGTGGTGGCGCCCGGGCGAGGGCTCGATCCACCGGTCGGCATGGCCCGAGCCGCCCGACGCCGCCGGCGGCGACCCGCTCGTCCTCGCCGCCACCGCGGACGCGCTGTCGGAGATCCGGAAGGCGAAGTCGGAGGCGAAGCGGTCGATGCGCACCGAGGTCGAGCGCGCCGTCGTGCGCGACACGCCCGATCGCATCGCCGCCCTTCGCCTCGCCCGGGGTGACCTGTGCGAGGCGGGCCGGGTCGCGGAGCTGGTCCTCGAGGAGGGTGGCGCGTTCGCCGTCGAGGTCACGCTTGCGCCGGAGCGGCCCGCTTCTTCGTAGCCGACGCCTTCTTCGGCGCGGGGTCGGCCGGCGCCGGCGCCGGCGCCGGCACAGCGGCGGGCGTCGCCGGCATCGGGATCCCCTCGGCGTCGAAGGCCTCCTTGAGCCGCACTCGAAGCTCCCGCATCACCCCCCACTGCTCGGCGGGCTTCGTCTTGACCAGCACCCGCAGCTTGACGCCGTCGGGACCGAGGGACTCGACGCCGAGCACCTCCGGGGCCTCCAGCACCCGAGCGGCCCACGCCGGGTCGCGGACGAGCTCGTTGGCGACGCGGGTGAGGACCTGCTCGGCCTGGCGGACGTCGGCGTTGAGCGCGACCGGCATGTCGATCACGGCGCGCGACCACTGCTGGCTCTTGTTGCCGACCCGCACGATGACGCCGTTGGGGATGTGCCAGACCGTGCCGTTGACGTCGCGGAGCCGGGTCGAGCGCAGCGACACCGCCTCGACGGTTCCGGAGGCCTCCCCCGCATCGATCACGTCGCCGACGCCGAACTGGTCCTCGACGAGCATGAAGATCCCGGTGATGCAGTCCTTCACGAGGCTCTGGGACCCGAAGCCGAGGGCGATGCCGGCGATGCCGGCCCCGGCGAGGAGCGGTCCGAGGTCGAGGCCGAGCTCGCCCAGCACGAGCAGGCCGGCGATGCTGTAGATGGCGATCGAGGCGAGACCCCGCAGCACGTCGGCGAGCGTCGCGGCACGCGCCGCCGCCCGCCCCGGGGTCGGCGAGCCGACCAGCACCTCGGGACCCTTCTCCTTGATGGTGCGCATGAAGGACTGCTGGCCGGCGGCGACGCGCGCGGTGAACCGCCGGATCGCCCGCCGCACCAGCTGATTGGCGACGAAGGCGATCACGAGGATCAGCAGGATCTGAAATGGCTTCTCGATGAGGAAGTCGACCGTCGTGGCCAGGAACTCGTTGCCGTCGGTGGCCTCGAAGACGCGCTCGCACGCCCACGAGGGATCGGCGCCGCACACGTCCTGCAGGGTCGTCGTGAGAGGGGGTCCCATGCGACCACCCTCGCGCGATCAGTTGTGCGGGTTCCTCCGCTGCGGCGCCGTGGGCAGCTCGATGAAGATGCACTCGCCGGGGCAGTCGTCGGCGGCGTGGACGACGTCGCCCTCGAGGTGGGACGGGACCCGGGCCAGGCTGCCGGCGCTGCCCGGGTCGTTGAGCACGAGCCCCGCTTCCTTCACGTAGGCGATGCCGTCCTCCAACAGGGTGAACACGTCGGGAGCGTGGTCGGTGCACAGACCGTCGCCGGTGCAGAGGTCCTGGTCGATCCACACCCGCATCCGGACGACGATACGGTCCTGCGGCCGTGGGGGAGAAAGCGCGGGGTGATCGGGCCTGGGTCGTCGACGACGACCCGAACGAGCAGTTCCCGATCTGGACGCGGGGCAACGTCGGCGAGGTCTTCCCGCTCGTCGTCACCCCGCTCACCTGGTCGCTGTTCGGGAAGCAGGCGGAGCAGGGGTGGCGCGACGCCTTCGCCCGCCTCGGCGCGCTGCGGAGCAAGGACTACGGCGACGTGTCGCCGGCGATCGTCGGGTCCTTCGGCGGGTACTGCTACCTGAACGTCTCGATCCACCGGATCCTCGCCGTGCGCACGCCGGGGCTGACGCCCGACGCCATCGACCGGTCGATCTTCGGTGAGTCCGACGCACCGCCGTACGCGCCGGCGGCCGGCGACAAGGACCGCATGGCGTCGCTGCGCATGGCCCGCACCGTCGCCACGACCTTGTTGGCCAAGCGCCTCCCCGAGCTCGAGGCCGACAAGGCCGAGGTCGCGGCCTGGATCGCCCGCCAGCCCGACCCAGCGACGGCGACCGACGAGCAGCTGCTGCGGACCGTGGCGGAGTTCCGGTCCCGCTTCCGGGGCCTCTTCGCCCGCCACATCGAGACCACGATGCGGGCGACGATCCCGGTCGGCGCGCTCGGCGACCTGTGCGCCAAGGCCGGCGACCCCGGGCTGCTCCTGCGCCTGCTCGGCGGGATCGGCGACGTCGAGTCGGCCGCCCCGGCGTCGGCCCTGTGGCGGCTCGGTCGTCGCGTCGCCGCCGACGATGCGCTGACCGCGGCGTTCGACGGTGGACTCGACGGCCTGCGCGACCGGCTGCCCCCCGGTTTCGCCGGCGAGCTCGAAGCCTTCCAGCACGAGTTCGGCTCCCGGGGGCCGAACGAGTGGGAGGGCTCCTCGGCCACGTGGGGCACCGACGTCGATCTCGTGCTCGCCGCCGTCGACGCCCTCCGCCGAGCGGACGACAGCCACGACCCGGAGCAGCAACGGGCGAAGCTGACGGCCGACCGGGAGGCGGCCACCGCCGACGCCCGGAGCCGCCTCAACGCGGCCGCTCGCCGGCAGTTCGACCTCGTGCTGCGGTCGGCGGCTCTCCTGTCCCAGGGCCGCGAGCGCTCGAAGACCACGGTGATCCGGGCCCTGCACGTGCACCGCCTGGCGCTGCTCGAGCTGGCCCGCCGGACCCGCGAACACGGAGGGCCCGACGACCTCGCCGACCTCTGGCTCGTGACCTCCGAGGAGCTGCCGGACTACCTCGCCGACCCCACCGCCCTGGCCGCAGAGCAGAAGGCGAGGCGGGCCCGGCGCGACGAGCTCGCCGGGCTCGAGCCGCCCTTCGTGTTCAGCGGGGCGGTGCCCGACCCGTCGACGTGGACGTCGCGGGCGGCGTCGGCGGCCGAGCAGGCCCAGCCCGGCGCGGTGCTCACCGGGATCGGCGGCTGCCCGGGCGTCGCTCGCGGCCGGGCCCGCGTCGTGCTCGACCCGAGCGACCCCTGCGGCCTCGGCCCCGGCGACGTGCTCGTGGCACCCATCACCGACCCGTCCTGGACGCCGCTGTTCGTACCGGCGGAAGCCGTCGTCGTCGACGTCGGCGCCCCCATGAGCCATGCCGTCATCGTGAGCCGCGAGCTCGGCATCCCCTGCGTCGTGTCGGTCACCGGCGCCACGCGGTCGATCCCCGACGGCGCCCTCGTCGAGGTCGACGGCAACGCCGGCACCGTCCGCATCCTCGACGACGAGAGCTGACCGTTCCAACGGTTGACAGGCGGTGATTGGTAAGTGCAGACTTACCAGTGATGACGAGGATGGTCGGGTCGGTGCTCTCGGCGCTGGCGGATCCGACTCGGCGGGCGGTGTTCGAGGAGCTCCGGGGCGGGCCGGTTGCCGTCGGCGAGCTCGCGGCCGGGCTGCCCGTCAGCCGACCAGCGGTGTCCCAGCACCTGCGGGTGCTGGCCGACGCCGGGCTCGTGCGGAGCCGGCCGGCCGGGCGCCAGCGCCTCTACGAGGTCGACCCCGACGGCCTCGTCGGTCTGCGGGCATGGGTGGAAGGGTTCTGGACCGGCGTGCTGGCGGCGTTCGCCGATCACGTGGACGAGGAGGTGCGCGTCCCGGTGACGACGATCGAGCCGGTGGTGGCGACGGTGACCGTCCCCTGCGACCAGGCGCGGGCCTTCGAGCTCTTCACCGCCGGGATCTCACGGTGGTGGCCGGTCGCCGGCCACTCCGTCGGCGAGGACGAGGTCGCGACGGTCGTGTGCGAGGCCGGCCTCGACGGCCGCGTCTTCGAGCGCTGGCATGACGGCCGGGAGCACGAGTGGGGCCGGATCACCGCCTGGTCGCCACCCGACCGGCTCGCCTTCACCTGGTCGCCGAGCCCGTCCGACGACGTCGACACGAACGTCGAGGTCACCTTCGGCGCGGTCGACGGCGGCACGCTGGTCCGCCTCACCCACGCGGGCTGGGAGGCCCTCGGCGAGGCCGGCGGCGAGAAGCGGGCGGCGTACGACGCCGGGTGGCCGCACGTGCTCACCCGGCTGCTCGACGCGACCCTGGGACCGGTCGCCCACCGTGCCTTCGCCCGATCGGCGAACGGCGAGACGTGGCGGCACCTCGAGTCCGGCGAGGCGGCCGACGCCGTCGATGACCGCCCATGCGTCGGCCTACCACTGGCGCGCCGTGGGCGGCGTCGTCGAACAGGCGCGGGCCGACTGGCTGTGCTCGCGCGCCCACGCCGCCGCCGGGGACGCCGCCGCCGCCTTGCGTCACGCCGAGGCCTCGCTCGCCGCCTGCGAGGACCACCCCGACGACGTCGCCGACTTCGACCACGCCTACGCCGCAGAGGCGATGGCACGAGCCCTCGCCCTCGCCGGCGAGCACGAGGACGCGGCGACGTGGCGCACGAAGGCCGAGGACCTCGGCGTTGCCATCGCCGATCCCCAGGACCGGGAGATCTTCGAGGGCGACCTGGCCGCGCCCTAGGCGGTCAAACGCTTCGCCGAGCGACAGCTTCGTCTGCACATCACGGACCTCTGACTAGGGTCATCGCCGTGCGCACCCGGGTGCTCGCCGGCACGGTCGCCGCCTGCCTCCTCGCCGGGTGCGGCAGCGACGGAGACGGCCCCCGGTACGGCATGCCCCGGCCCGTGACGGAGGAGGGTGAGGCGATCCTCGGGCTGTGGCAGGGGTTCTTCGTCGCCGCCCTCGTGGTCGCGGGCGTGGTCGTCGGCCTGATCCTCTACGTGCTCCTCCGCTACCACGAGCGCGGCGACGACGCCGTGCCGAACCAGAACGACTTCAACCTGCCGCTCGAGATCGCCTACACGGTCACGCCTGTGCTCGTCGTCGCCGGGCTGTTCGCCTTCAGCGTGGCCGTCGAGCGCGACGCCACCGATCTCACGCGCGACCCTGCTGTCGTCGTCGACGTCGTCGGCTTCCAGTGGCAGTGGCGGTTCACCTACCTCGACGAGGGCATCTCGCTGATCGGCACGCCCGAGGACGGACCGCCCGAGCTCGTGCTCCCCGCCGGCGAGGTCGTCCGGCTCCGACTCCGGTCCGACGACGTGAACCACGCGTTCTGGGTGCCGAACTTCCTCGAGAAGCGCGACGTCATCCCCGGCGTCGACAACGAGGTCGACCTCACGCCCACGCGCACGGGCACGTACGTGGGCCGCTGCGCCGAGTTCTGCGGCCTCGACCACTGGCGCATGAGCTTCACGGTCCGGATCGTGTCGCCGGAGGACTACGCCGCCTGGGTCGCCGCCGAGCAGGAGGCCGCCGAGCAGGAGGCCGCCGAGCGGGAAGGCGCCCAGCAGGACGCCGCCGGGTGATGCACGAATCCACCGACACCGCCGACGCGCCGGCTGAGCCGCACGCCCGAGCGCGGGGACTGCTCGCCTTCCTGACCACGACCGACCACAAGCGCATCGGCCTCGCCTACATGATCACGGCGTTCGGCTTCTACATCCTCGGCGGCTTCCTCGCCGAGCTCATCCGGGCTGAGCTGTGGAGCCCCGGGAGCCAGGTCGTCAGCGACGGCACCTACAACGAGCTGTTCACGATGCACGGCACGATCATGCTGCTGCTCTTCCTCGGACCCTTCGGCGTCGGTCTCGCCAACTACCTCGTGCCCCTCCACATCGGCGCCGTCGACATGGCCTTCCCACGCCTCAACGCGCTGTCCTACTGGTTCTTCCTCTTCGGCGGTCTCACCGTGTGCACCGGCTTCCTGACGGCCGGCGGCGCCGCCGACTTCGGCTGGACCGCCTACACGCCGCTGTCCGACGCCGTTCGGTCGCCCGGGGCCGGCGCCGACCTCTGGATCATCGGCGTCGTCCTGGGCGGCGTCGGCACGATCCTGGCGTCGGTGAACATCATCGCCACCGTCGTCACGATGCGGGCGCCGGGCATGACGATGTTCCGGATGCCGGTCTTCACCTGGAACATGCTCGTCGTGAGCGTGCTCGTGCTCATCGCCTTCCCGGTGCTCACGGCGGCCGGCTTCCTCCTGCTCGCCGACCGCCACCTCGGCGCCCACATCTTCGAGACGGCGGGCGGCGGCCAGCCGATCCTGTGGCAGCACCTGTTCTGGTTCTTCGGCCACCCCGAGGTCTACATCCTCATCCTGCCGTTCTTCGGCGTGGTCACCGAGATCCTCCCGGTGTTCTCCCGTCGCCCGGTGTTCGGCTACGGCGGGATCGTCTTCGCCACGCTCGCCATCGCTGCGCTCTCGGTCGGCGTGTGGGCGCACCACATGTTCACCACCGGCGCCGTGCTGCTCCCGTTCTTCTCGGGCGTGTCGATGCTCATCGCGGTGCCGACCGGCATCAAGTACTTCAACTGGATCGGCACCATGTGGGGCGGGCGCATCTCGCTCAAGACACCGATGCTGTTCGCCGTCGGCTTCCTGCTGACGTTCCTCCTCGGCGGCGTCACCGGCGTGATGCTCGCCTCGGCCCCGATCGACTTCCAGGCCCACGACAGCTACTTCGTCGTCGCCCACATGCACTACGTGCTCTTCGGTGGAGGCGTGTTCGCGCTGTTCGGCGCCGTGTACTACTGGTTCCCGAAGTTCACCGGACGCCTCCTGCACGAGGGCTGGGGGAAGGTCCACTTCTGGATGACCTTCGTCGGCTTCCACATCACGTTCTTCGTGCAGCACCTCCTCGGCCTCGACGGGATGCCGCGGCGCATCCCCGACTACCTGTCCGACGACGGGTTCACCTTCCTCAACCGGGTGTCGACGTTCGGTGCGTTCCTGCTCGGCGCCTCGACCTTCCCGTTCCTCTGGAACGTGTGGCGGACCCTCAAGCTCCGGCGCGGTGAGATCGCCGGCGACGACCCGTGGGGCGGCCACACCCTCGAGTGGTGGACGACGTCGCCGCCGCCGCCGGAGAACTTCGCGCGCGACCTGCCGCCGATCCGGTCCAACCGTCCGGTGTGGGACGCGCACCACGGCGGAGCGAGCTCGTGAACCGCTCGACACCCGACCGCCTCGTGCCCGCTCGGGTGTTCGTCGGCATCGGCGCGCGTGATCGCGGTGCTGACCGTCGTCTACGGCGTGTTCGCCGAGGAGGAGGCCGGCAAGGCGGTGCTGACCCTGACCGTCGCCTTCTGCCTCTGGATCGGTGCCTACCTGTGGCTGCGGTCCCGGCCCGACGTCGAGGCCGACGACCACGACGGGGCGCTGTACCTCCCGCACGCCTCCGTGTGGCCCTTCGGGATCGGCGTCGGCGCCTTCATGCTCGCCAACGGGCTGCTCATCGGCGGCTGGTTCTTCGTCCCCGGCGTCGCCGTCACGGTGCTGAGCCTCGCCGGCTTCGTCCGCCAGACGCGCACCAGGAGTTGATCACCGTTCACCAAGTTCGCTCCGCCGCCGTCCTGGCGGCTCGGCTCACACGGAGTTCCTGTCGTGCCCGACGCGGTGCGGGATCGGGGGGCGCCTCCTGCGCCTGACCGGGCCTGTTCAGCTTGCGGCGGCGAGGATGTCCTCGCGGAGGGGGCCGGGGGGGTAGACGGCGCCCGGTCCCGACGTCCACGGGCTCGTCACGATGAGGGTGGTGCCGTCGATCACCGCCGACGAGGGGTCGCCGTCGACCAACCGCACCGCGGTGATGTCCTTGTTCATGCCGGCGTCGGCGACCGGGTCGGCCTGGATGGACTGGAGCGCCGAGCCCACGGCCGCGGCCAGCGTCGCCAGCCCCGTCCGGCCGAGCACGTCGGCCCGCTCGACCGCCATCCGGTCGTAGTCGAACCCGCTCGACACGAGCATCTGCTGGAGCTCCATGAGCCCGAGGGTCGGGTACGGCCGGTTCCGGCGCCGGGGTCGACGCTGTGGCGGCCTCGCCCGCCGACGACGCGGCCGACGCGAAGCTCCCGCCCCCCGCCCGCGCCGCCCCGCCCGGCGCGGAGATGCCGAGCTCGGCGGCGAAGGTGAGCGCGTCGCGGACCGTCACGGCCTGGATCGCGTCGTGGCGGATGAAGGCGGCGGCGCCATCGCGGTCGACCAACACCGACACGGCGTGATCGATGGCGACGACCGATCCCGAGGCCTCCGAGCCGGGGCCGAACGTCACGACCACGTACGCGGTCGTGCCGACGAGGGTGCGGAGGACCGAGTACGGGTCGAGGACGATGGCGGCCGGGGACGGCTCTTCGGGGGTCATGGCCGGATCCTACGGATCCGGCACCGAGCCCTGTCTGAGCCGGCTGGGGATGTCGCGGAAGGTGACCTCCGACCGGATCTCGAGGCCGTCGCGGGCCGAGAGCTCACGGCAGAGCGCCCACGTGGCCCACGCCGCGAGGGGCGGGACGACGAACAGAGCGATCCGGAACGTCCACAGGACGGCGTTCACCGACAGGCCGAACGTCACCGACAGCACGTCGGCAGCGCCGCCGAGGAACAGGATCCCGTAGAAGGCGAACGTCGCCACGCCCAGGGCGGTGCGCACGGGTCGCTGGCGCGGCCGGTCGAGGAGGTGGTGCGCCGCGTGGTCCCCGGTGACCCGCGCCTCGAGGAACGGCCACGCGTAGAGCAGCCCGAACGTGACGCCGGCCAGCAGCACGGCCGGGAAGAACGGGTTCGGGATCTCGAAGCCGAAGGCGCGGATCTCCCACCCCGGCATGATCCGCAGCGCGCCGTCGAGCCAGCCCATGTACCAGTCGGGCTGGCTGGCCGACGACACCTCGGCCGGGTCGAACGGGCCGTAGATCCAGATCGGGTTGATCTGGACCAGCCCGCCGAGGAAGGCGCAGCACGGCGACGGTCAGGAAGAACAGGCCGATGGCCTTGGCCGCGTAGGTCGGCCACATGCCGCTCGCCGACGACGTTGTCCTCCTCGCGGCCCGGGCCCGGGAACTGCGTGTGCTTGTGGCGCACGACGATCGCCAGGTGCAGCGCCGAGCAGCACGGCGATGAGCGGCCGGGAGGAGCAGGATGTGGATGACGTAGAGCCGGCTGATGATGTCGGGGCCGGGGAACTCGCCGCCGAAGAGGAACGACGCCAGCCACGTCCCGACGAGCGGGATCGACAGCGTGATCGAGTAGGCGATGCGCAGGCCGGTGCCCGACAGCTGGTCGTCGAGCAGCGAGTAGCCGGCGAAGCCGTTGAAGATGGCGAGGACCAGCAGCGTGCACGCCGACGATCCAGTTGAGCTCGCGCGGCCGGCGGAAGGCGCCGGTGAAGAACACCCGGGCGAGGTGCACGACGATGGCGGCGAGGAACAGCAGCGCCGCCCAGTGGTGGATCTGGCGCATCACCAGCCCGGCCCGCACGTCGAAGCTCAGGTCGAGCGCCGACCGGTAGGCCTCGGTCATCTCGACGCCGCGCAGCGGCTCGTAGCTGCCGTCGTAGACGACCTCGCTCTGGCTCGGGTCGAAGAAGAACGTGAGGTAGACGCCGGTGAGCACCAGCACGACGAAGCAGTAGAGGGCGAGCTCGCCGAGCATGAACGACCAGTGGTCGGGGAAGACCTTGTTCGAGCGCGGTGCGGGCGAAGCTGGCGGCGCCGAGGCGCTCGTCGAGCCAGCGCGGCGAGGCGCGGTCGGCATCACTCACGGTCCCGGTCCCAGAAGCCGGGGCCGACCGGGCCGGAGAAGTCGCCGGTGGCGATCGAGGTAGCCGTCGTCGTCGACGCCGAGCGGCAGCTGCGGCAGCGACCGGGCCGCGGGGCCGAACACGGGCCGGGCCCCGTCGTAGCACGTCGAAGGTCGACTGGTGGCACGGGCACAGCAGCAGCCCGTCCTCGGCCTGGTACAGCCCGACCGGGCAGCCGACGTGGGTGCACAGCTTCGAGTAGGCGACGATGCCGTCGACGGTCCAGTCCTCGCGGCCCGGCGCGGGTCTGGAAGTCCCGGTCGGCGCGCGTCCGGATGAGCAGCGTCGGCGCGTCGGCGGCGTCGGTGTGGCCCTCGGGGCACGACGGTGAGCGACGCCGTCGACGGGGAGGTCGTCGAGCCGGATCGGGCTCGCCGTCCTCGCGCACGAGCCGGCTCGGCGCGGTCGGCGTACGGCGTGCGCTTGCAGGCCGCGCCCGGCGTCGGGCCCGAGCGAGCGGATCGGGAACAGCAGCGCGGCGCCGAGGGCCGCGAAGGCGGCGCCGAGCGAGCCGAGCAGGAGCCGGCGGCCGCGGTGACGGGCGCGCTCGCCGGCCTCGAAGCTCGGCGGTGAAGGCCGCGACCTCCTCCTCGGTCGACGTCGAGCTCGCCCGCGCTCCTCGGTGACCTCCTCGCTCGGGCATGTACGCCTTGGCCCACGACGACGATGCCGACGCCGATGCCGCCGAGTGACGGCGCCAGCAGCACGCCCTCGGCTGGGTCTGGCCGCCCTGCCAGTAGACGACGGCGAGCCCGACCGCCGGCAGCGGCGGCGACGAGGAAGCAGCGCCGACGGCCCGGGCCTCGGCCGCTCATCGGCGTCACGCTCACCTCGTCCGCCGGCGATCGCTGCGGTGCCGATCCAGGCGACGAGCCGAGCAGCGCGGCCATGCCGACGAACCAGGCCACGAAGCCCTCGGGGATCGGGCCGATGCGGCCGATGGGGAGGCCGCCGGGTCGCTCGGGTCGTCGAGGTACTCGACGTAGCGCGACGACGTCGGCGACCTCCTCGTCGGATGAGCACGTCGGCGCCGAACACCGGCATCTGCCCGGGCCGGCGCGGACCGCCGCCGCGACCTGCAGCGGCTCGGCCGGCGCGAGGGCGGCGCGGCCCGGCCGTAGCTGAGCGCGCCGCCGGCGCCGGGCGCTGTGGCAGGCCTGGCAGTTGGCCCGGAACAGCTCGCCGCCGTGCGGCGAGGTCGGCGCCGTCGAGGTCGACAGTGCGGGCAGCGCGCGGGCCGTCGCCGAGCGAGCCGACGTAGGCGACCAGCGCGTCGATCTCGCGTCGTCGTACGCCGGCGGCTTGCGCCGGGGCTGCTCCTGGTGTTGGCGAGCGGCATGCGCCCGGTCGACAGCTAGTAGTAGGCGGCCGCCTCGCCCGAGCTCGCAGCGGCGGCCACGGAGCTCGCCGTCGTCGGTCGGCGCCGCGCCGTCGGCGCCGTGGCACGACGAGCAGCCCTCGAGGTAGAGCTGGCGCCGCCGTCGACGAGTCGGCGTCGTCGCCGGCCGCCGCCGCCCGGCGCCGCCGAGGACGAGCGCCGGCGGCCAGGCACAGAGCGGCGCACGCCGGCGACGCCGGCGCGCATCACTGCAGCAGGTACACGGTGGCGAACACGGCCACCCAGACGACGTCGACGAAGTGCCAGTAGTGCGGCGCACGACCTCGACGGTCGGCGCCGGCCGGTGCCCGCGACTCGCCCGGCGACGGCACCGGCGACCGCGCCCATGAACAGGATGCCGCCGAGCACGTGCAGGCCGTGGAAGCCGGTCAGCAGGTAGAAGATCGAGCCGTAGGCGTGGCTGTCGATGGCGAAGTCGGCGGCCGCCCACTCCGCCGACCGGTTGGCGAGGAACAGCGGCGCCCAGCGCGGCGGTGACACCCAGCCAGCGGACGGCCGCGGCGCCGGTCGCCCCGGCGGGCGGCGACCGACGGCGAGGTGGATCGTGCCGCTCGAGGCGATGAGCACGAGCGTGGCGACCGCCGTGCGCGCCGACCTCGAGCTCGACGCCCTCGGGCGGCCAGTCGTCGTCGCCGGCCCGCAGCGTGAACCAGGCGGCGAACAGCCCGGCGAAGAACATCAGCTCCGACGCCAGCCAGACGACGACGCCGACGCCGAGGGCGTCGGCGTGCCGGGGGGCACGCCGTCGGGGTCGGGCGCCGGCGCCACGGCCGTCACAGCGATCCGGGGTCTAGCAGATCCGCGAAGTATGGACACGTGGGTGTCGCCGTCGGCGTCGTCGTGGCCGGCGATCGCGTACGGCGTCGGCGGTGCGGCGGCTGCGGCGAAGGGACGGGCCTGGCCGGTCGGCCGGTCGGTGGCGATCGGCCGCGGCGCTCGCCGCCGCGCTCGCGACGATCGCGATCGGCGACGCCACCTTCACCCGCCACATGGTCGAGCACGTGCGGCCTGGGCATGGTCGTGCCCTTCCTCGTCGCGCTGGCGGCCCCGGTGACCCTGGCGCTCCAGGCCGGCGGGCCGGCGACCCGCACGCGGGCTCCGCCGGGCGCTCAGCTCCCGGGCGGTCGTGTCGCTCGGCCAATCCGGTCATCGGCTTCGCCGCCTTCGGGGTCAGCCTCGCCGTGCTCTACCTCACGCCCCTGCTCGAGGCTGAGCGTCGAGAACGTGGTCGTCCACGTCGCTCGTGCACGCCCACCTCGTGCTCGTCGGACTGCGTCTTCCTCGTCCCGCTCGTCGGCGTCGACCGTCCTCCCCCACCCCGTCCCCTTCGCCGCCCGGCTGCTCGCCCTCCTCGCCGCGGTCCCGTTCCATGCCTTCCTCGGCGCTGGCCATCGCGTCACCGCCGACGAGCCGCTCGCCGCCGACGCCTACCCGTCGCTCGACGACCAGCGGTCGGCCGCCGCCATCCTCTGGGCGAGCGGCGAGCTGCTCACCCTCGTCGCCGGCGGGATCGTGTTCCTCCGGTGGTGGGCCTCCGAGACCCGCGCCGCCGCCCGCGAGGACGCCGGCGGTCAGAACCGGCGGTGGCATTCGGGGCCCGTCGCGGGGCGCAGCTACGGTCCCGGGGTGCTGACGTACGAGGAGGCCGTCGCCGCCGTCACGGCCCCGGGCCAGCGTTTCGAGACCGAGCGCATCACCGTGGACGGCGTGGAGCTGACGGCGTTCACCAAGGCCCCGCGCTCGCTCCGGGAGCTGTTCGAGACGTGGCGCCAGCGGGGCGACGCGACGTTCCTCGTCTACGAGGACGAGCGCTGGAGCTTCGCCGAGGTCAGGCGCCACGCCGACGCGCTCGCCCACGCCCTCGTCCATCGCTACGGCGTCCAGCCCGGCGATCGGGTCGCCATCGCCATGCGCAACTTCCCGGAGTGGGTCGTCGGCTTCGCCGCCACCCTCGGGATCGGTGCGGTGTCGGTGTCGCTCAACGGGTGGTGGACCGAGGACGAGCTCGACTTCGCCCTCGAGCGACAGCGCCGCCGACCGTGCTGCTCGCCGACCCCGAGCGCGCCGAGCGCACCCGCGCCTCGTGCGCCCGGCTCGGGATCGCCACCGTCGGCGTGCGCGGCGCCACCGGCGAGGGCGTCGACGCCTACGAGGCGGTCGTGGAGCTCGGCACGCCGCTGCCCGACGTCGACGTCGCGCCCGACGACGACGCCACCATCCTCTACACGTCGGGGACGACCGGGCGGCCCAAGGGCGCCGTGTCGACCCACCGGGCGATCATCCAGGCCCTCGCCGGCTTCGGCTGCCGCACCGCCGTGCAACGGGCGCGCTTCCCCGACGAGGCGAAGGCCGCGGCCGAGCTCGCCGCCGGTGTTCATCCTCATCGTCCCGCTCTTCCACGTGACCGGTGGGGTCGCCGTGTTCCTCTCGTGCGCGGCGAACGGGTTGAAGCTCGTGATGATGCGGAAGTGGGACCCGGAGCGGGCGCTCGAGCTGATCGAGCGTGAGCGGGTGACGAACTTCGTCGGCGTGCCGACCCAGAGCTGGGACCTGCTCGAGTCACCGCGGTTCGCCGAGTTCGACACGTCGTCGCTCGTGAGCGTCGGCGGCGGCGGCGCCCCTGCTCCGCCGGAGCTCGTGCGGCGGGTGTCGGCCAGCTTCCGGCGCGGCCGTCCCGTCCATCGGCTACGGCATGACCGAGACGAACGCCTACGGGCCGCAGAACAGCGGGGCCGACTACGAGACCCACCCGACGAGCACGGGGCGCGCCACCCCGATCCTCGAGGTCGCCGTGCGCGACCCCGACGGCCGGGACGTGCCCGTCGGCGAACCGGGCGAGATCTGGTTCAAGGGCCCGCACCTGATCCGCGGGTACTGGAACCGGCCCGACGCCACCGCCGAGACGATCGTCGACGGCTGGCTGCGGACCGGCGACATCGGCCGGCTCGACGAGGACGGGTTCGTCTACGTCGAGGACCGGGCCAAGGACATGGTCCTGCGCGGTGGCGAGAACGTGTACTGCGCCGAAGTCGAAGCGGCGATCTACGAGCACCCGGCGGTGCACGAGGCGGCCGTGTTCGGGGTCCCGCACGAGCGCCTGGGCGAGGAGGTCGCCGCCGTCGTGCTCCCGAAGGCGGGCTCGTCGCTCACGGCCGATGACGTCGCACGCGCACGTGGGCGAGCGCCTGGCCGCCTTCAAGGTGCCGACCGTCGTCCGCGTCGTCGATGCGCCGCTCCCCCGCAACGCCGCCGGGAAGGTGCTCAAGCGAGATCTCCGCGACCGCGTGGCGGCGGAAATGAAGGCCGCCGGGTAGGGGTTGGTACCGGTATGTCGATCCGCCGCCTGAACCACGCCGTCCTCTACGTCCGCGACGCCGAGCGGGCCGCCACCTTCTACATGGACGTGCTCGGCTTCCGGCCCGTCCCACTCGCCGAGGGCATGCGGGGGGCGGTCTTCCTCCAGGCGCCGGGGTCGACGAACGACCACGACCTCGGCCTGTTCTCCATCGGCGACGCGGCCGCCGATTCCGACGCCGGGCGCCGGACCGTCGGCCTGTACCACCTGGCGTGGGAGGTCGACACGCTCGACGAGCTCGAGCGGCTGGCCGGGGTGCTGCGCGACCACGGGGCCCTGGTGGGCTCCAGCGACCACGGAACGACCAAGAGCCTGTACGCCAAGGATCCCGACGGCTTGGAGTTCGAGGTGGCCTGGCTCGTGCCCGCCGACCACCTCGACGACGACGCCATGGAGGCCCGGAAGTCGATCCGCCCCCTCGACCTGCGCTCGGAGAAGGCCCGCTACGGCGCCGAGACAGAGGGCGGCATCGGCATCTCCCGCTGACCCAGAACCGATGGTCTGAGCGGACCCGACTCGGGGAACTCAGGCGGCACCCCGCCCTGCTGCCGATCCTTCGAGAAGCCCTCCATGTCGTTCCTGCACACTCTCCGTGACCTCTCTCCGTTCGTCCTGCTCGCCCTCGTGACCGCGATCAGCGTCCCGACCGCCTACCTCGCAGGGCGGACCGAGGGTCGGCGCAACCCGCCGCCGGTCCTGCGCCACGGCGTGCCGGCGAAGGCGCCCAGCACCACCGTCGAGGCGGCCGCCCGCGCCACGGCCGAGGAGGTGCTGGCCGACTCGGGCCTCACCGTCCTCGACCTGGAGGTGCGCACCCTGCGCCCGCCGTATCAGGTCGTCGCCGTGGTGGCCGACGACGACGGGATCGCCAGCATCCGCGCCTCAGGCGACAGCGTGGCGGTCGCCGCCCGCCGCCTGGCCGAGGCGGCGGCCAACCGACGCTTCGCCGGTCAGCGCTCGTAGGCCACGACGTCGACGGCCTTCACCGAGGCCCACACCGTCGAACCCGGTCGGAGCGCGAGCTCGACGACGGCGGCCGGGGTGACCTCGGCCACGAGCTCGACCGGCCCACGGAGCTGCACCCGCACGCGGTCCCTGTCGTCCTGCACGTCGGTGACCGTCGCCTCCCATGTGTTGCGGGGGCTGCCGTCGGGTCGGCGGGCGTGGAGCGCCACGGCGCGGGGCGGATGGCCACGGCGACCGACGAGGCCGGCAGCGGGTCGGCGACGACGAGCTCGAACCCGCCGAGCACCCGCACCGTGCGCTCGCCCCTGGCCACGCCGTGGAGCAGGTTGATCCCGACCAGATCGGCGGCGTAGCGCGACGACGGGCGGCGGGTCACCTCGGCGACGGTCCCGGTCTGGGTGATGCGCCCGGATTCGAGGACGACGAGGCGATCGGCGAGCACGACGGCGTCGACGGGATCGTGGGTGACGAGGAGGCGGCCGCCGGGGAAGGAGGCCAGGTGGCGCCGCAGCTCGGCGCGCAGGTGGACTCGGGTGCTGGCATCCAGGGCGGCCAACGGCTCGTCGAGCAGGAGGAGGCGTGGTTCGACGGCCAGGGCGCGGGCCAGCGCGACGCGCTGCTGCTGCCCGCCGGAGAGCGCCGCCGGTCGGTCGGCAGCGTGCTCGCCGAGGTCGAGGCGCTCGAGCCAGGCCCGCGCCGTCGCACGCGCGGCCGCCTTGGGCGTCCGGCGCGAGCGCAACCCGAAGGCGACGTTCTCCAGCGCCGACAGCCGCGGGAACAGGAGGTAGTCCTGGAACACGACGCCGATCGGACGGGCCTCGGGGGGCACGAGGACGCCGGCCGCCGGGTCGTCGAGCACGGTGCCGTCGAGCACGATGCGACCGCCGTCGACGGGCTGGAGGCCGGCGACGGCCCGGAGCGCCGTGGTCTTTCCCGCGCCGTTCGGGCCGAGCAGCGCGACCACCTCACCGTCGGCGACCTCGAGCTCGACGCGCAGGTCGAGCGCCCCCAGGGTGAGCCCGAAGGCGGCCTCGAGCATCTACTGACCGGCACCGAGGAAGCGATCGCGGAGCGGGACGATCACGGCGAGGGAGATGGCGATGAGCACGACGGACAGCGCGATCGCCGCCTCACGGTCGCCGGACTCGAGCGCCAGGAAGATGACGAGCGGCATGGTGGTGGTCTCACCCTGGGTGTTGCCGGCGAAGGTGATCGTCGCCCCGAACTCCCCGAGGGCCCGCGCCCAGCACAGCACGGCACCGGCGAGGATCGACGGCGCGGCCATCGGCAGCGTGACCCGGCGCAGCACCGTCGACCGGTTCGCACCGAGGCTGGCGGCGGCGTCCTCGTATCGGGTGTCGATCGAGCGCAGGCCGGCCTCGACCGTGATGACGAGGAACGGCATGGCCACGAACGTGTTGGCGACGATCACGCCGAGGGTCGAGTACGGCAGGAGGAAGCCGGTGCCCTCGTAGAGCGGTTCGCCGAGGAGGCCCTTGCGGCCGGCGGCGAACAGCAGCGCGGCGCCGCCGACGACCGGCGGCAGCACCATCGGCAGCAGAACCAGCCCACGCAGCAGGGCCCGGCCGGCGAACCGCCGGCGGGCGAGCAGCCACGCCAAGGGGACCCCGAGGACGAGCGCGAGCGCAGTGGCAGACAGGGAGGTGACCAACGACAGCCGGAGCGCGTCGCGCACGACCGGTCGGCCGAGGAGCTCGGGCAGGTTCGTCCACGGGACGCGCTGGAGCAGGGCGATGAACGGCAGCGCCACGAAGGCGACGGCGATCGTCGCCGGCACGACGATCCACCACGGCGCCCGGCGTGCGAGCCGCCGCTCGCTCATTGCCGCACCACCACACGCGGGTTCGCTCACGCAGTGCCGAACCCGTAGGACTCCAGGATCGCCCGCCCGTCCTCGGAGAGCACGAAGGCGACGAACGCCCGGGCCGCGTCGAGGTCCCCGGCGTCCGCGAGCGCGGCGATCGGGTAGGTCGCGGTCACGTTGTCCTCGGGCGGGATGTCGATGCCCTCGACGGCGTCGCCGGCACTGAGGACGTCGGTGCGGTACACGATGCCGGCGTCGAGCTCGCCGGCCTCGATCTTGGTGAGGAGACTGCGGACGTCGGGCTCGTCGGTGTCGATCGACGGCGTGACCCCGGCGTTGGCCAGCGCCTCGCGCCCGAACTGGCCACACGGGACATCCTCGGCGCAGAGGCCGAGGAGCAGATCGGCGTCGGCGAAGTCGGCCAGGCCGGCGACGCCCGCCTCGTTGCCGGCCGGGACGGCGATCTGCAGCTCGTTGGTGACGAAGGCCGTCGGCTCGCCATCGACGAGGCCGCCCTCGACGACCTGGTCCATGTTCGAGGTGTTGGCCGAGGCGAACACGTCGGCCGGCGCGCCCCCGAGGAGCTGCTCGCGCAGCGCCGACGAGCCGGCGAAGTTGAACGTGACCGTGGCACCGGGGTTGGCCGCTTCGAACGCGGCTCCCAGCTCGCCGAACGCGTCGGTCAGCGAGGCCGCCGCGAAGACGGTGAGCTCGACGTCTTCCACCGCGCTGGATGTGGGAGCGGCCGTCGTCGCGGCCGTCGACTCGTCGTCGTCGCCGCACGCCGCGACCGAGCCGGCCAGCACGAGCACGAGCGCCGCCAGCCATCGCCGCATCACCCCACCTCCCAGTAGTTACAGTGAGACTAGTGAGGAGGCCGACCCTCTCGCTGACGGAGTGGGCCGTGCTGGCGCTGCTCACCGAGTCCCCGCGGCACGGCTACGACGTCGCGTCCGAGCTCCGCCCAGGGACGGAGATCGGCGCCGTGTGGCGCGTGTCGCGGCCGCTCGTCTACCGAGCCGTCGAACGGCTCGTCGATCTCGGGCTCGCCGAAGCCCGGCGGGAGGAGCCCGGCGCCGGTGGCCCGCGGCGCGTGGTCCACGCCGCGTCGAGAGCCGGGCGTACCGCCGTCAGGCGTTGGTTGACGACGCCGGTCGACCACCTGCGCGACGTCAGGAGCGAGCTGCTCGTCAAGCTCGTGCTGGCCCGCCGGCTCCGCGTCGACACCGCCCCACTCGTGCGCGCCCAACGGTCGGCCTTCGCCCCGGCCCTGACGGCACTGGCCGCCCGACCCGACGAGGCCGACCCCGTCGCCCTCTGGCGCCACCACTCCGCGGCGTCGGTCGCTGCCTTCCTCACCGACCTGGGGTCGAACGCTCCAGCCGGATGACGACGGACTTCGAGGTCGGGGTGTTGCTCGCCTCGGCGACGCTGTCGAGCGGCACGAGGACGTTCGCCTCGGGGAAGTAGGCCGCGCAGGTGCCGGCGGCGATCGGGTAGGCGACCGACGCGGAAGCCGGCGGCCCGGCGCTCGACCCCGTCGTGCCACTCGCTGACGATGTCGACCATCGTCGCCGTCGGCCAGGCCGAGGCTCGGCGAGGTCGGCCGGGTTGCACGAACACGACCCGCCGGCCCTGGCGGATGCCGCGGTAGCGGTCGTCGAGCCCGTAGATCGTCGTGTTGTACTGGTCGTGCGAGCGGACGGTCTGGAGCAGCAGCCGGCCGGCCGGCACCTCGATCGGCTCGAACGGGTTGACCGTGAGCTGGGCGCGTGCCGCTCGCGGTCGGGAAGGTGCGGCTGTCGCGCGGCGGGTGCGGGCAGCGCGAACCCGCCGGGCTGGCGCACGCGCTCGTTGAACCGCTCGAAGCCCGGGCACGACCGCCTCGATGTGGTCGCGGATGAGGTCGTAGTCCGCGCTCGAGGCCGGCCCAGTCGACGCCGCTGGCGCTCGGGCCGAGCACGCGCTCGGGCGAGCCGCACACGATGGCCACCTCGCTGCGCAGCTCGGGCGACGGCGGGTCGAGCGAGCCGTGCGAGGCGTGCACCATGCTCATCGAGTCCTCGACGGTGACGAACTGGGCCCGGCCCGCCGGTGACGTCGTCGCTCGGTGCGGCCGAGGCACGGCAGGATGCAGCGCCGCCTCGCCGCCGATGACGTGGCGACCGGTTGAGCTTCGTCGACGACCTGCACGGTGAGCCGGCAGCCGGCGCAGGGCCGCGGCCGTCGCGTCGGTGTCGGGCGCGGCGGCGACGAAGTTGCCGCCCATGGCGACGAACACGTCGACCTCGCCGCGCGCATGGCCCGGATGGCGTCGACGGTGTCGTAGCCGGGCTCGCGCGGCGGCGTCGAAGCCGAACTCGGCGTCGAGGCGGTCGAGGAACGCGGCCGCCGGCTTCTCGTAGATGCCCATCGTGCGGTCGCCCTGGACGTTGCTGTGCCCGCGCACCGGGCAGAGCGCCGGCGCCCGGCTCGCCGATGCTGCCCGCGCAGCAGGAGCGAGGTTGACGATCTCCCGGATCGTCGCCACCGCCGGCCGGTGCTGGGTGAGGCCCATCGCCCAGCACACGATCGTGCGCTCGCGACGCCGGCACGAGCGTCGCGCAGCCGCGCGCACGTCGCGCCCGAGCCAGCCCGGTGGCGGCGAGCGAGCTCGTCGGCGTCGAGGCCTGCGGAGGTGGGCGGCCAGCTCGTCGAAGCCCGTCGCAGTGGTCGGTCGACGAAGTCCTCGTCGACGCCGCCGGCGTCGACCAGCCAGCCGGTTGAGCAGCTGGAACAGCGGCAGGTCGGCGCCGACCCGCACCTGGAGGAACAGGTCGGCCAGGGCGGTCCCGCGGCCGACGAGGCCCCGGGCCGTCTGCGGGTTCCTGAACCGGATCAGCCCGGCCTCGGGCAGCGGGTTGACGGCGACGATGCGTGGCGCCCGTCCGCCTTGGCCGTCTCGAGCGCGGTGAGCATGCGCGGGTGGTTGGTGCCCGGGTTCTGGCCGACGACGAAGATGAGGTCGGCCTCGGTGGATGTCGTCGAGGGTGACGCGTGCCCTTGCCGACGCCGATCGTCTCGGTCAGGGCGACGCCGCTCGACTCGTGGCACATGTTCGAGCAGTCGGGCAGGTTGTTCGTGCCGAAGCTCCGCACGAACAGCTGGTAGAGGAACGCGGCCTCGTTGCTCGTGCGGCCCGACGTGTAGAAGACGGCCCGGTCGGGGAGCGCGAGGCCGCGCGAGCTCCGCGGCCACGCAGCCCGAAGGCGTCGTCCCAGCGCGATCGGGTCGGTAGTGGTCGTCGCCGGCCGGGCGGTGCATCGGCTGCGGTGAGCCGGCCCTGCTGGCCCAGCCAGTGGTCCGACCGTGCCGGCCAGGTCGGACGACCGAGTGCGCGGCGAAGAACGCCGGTCCGACCCGCCGGACGGTCGCCTCCTCGGCGACCGCCTTCGCCCCGTTCTCGCAGAACTCGAACCGGGAGCGCTCGCCGCCGGCGGTTCGGGCCAGGCGCAGCCCGGGCAGTCGAAGCCGTCGGGCTGGTTGACCCGCAGCAGCACCCGGGCGCCGCGGCGGACGCCCAGCTGGTCGCGGGCGTGACGGAGGCCCTCGACGACGCCGGTGAGGCCGGCGGCCGCCGTCGCCGGGCGGCCGACCTCGAGCCCGTCGTCCCGCCGGTCCTCCGTCGGGGGCCCTGTCGTCACACCCCCATCATTGCGTTGTTCGCCACGACCGAGACCCCGTGAATTCGGCGGCAGCAGATTGCACAATTGGCGCGGTTATCGGCGCAGAGCGCGTCACAACTGCCATTCAGGGCTCGTGGTCGTGGTGGGCGCCGTCGTCGAGGAGCAGCGCGCCGCCGGGGAGGCGCACCAGGCGGGGGCCGTAGGCATCGGCCAGGGTGGCGGGCGTCAGCGCGGCCGCCGGCGGTCCGGCGGCCACGACGCGGCCGGCGAGCAGCACGACGTGGTCGGCGGTCTGGGCCTCGCCGAGATCGTGGGTCGACACGACCACCGTCCGGCCCGCGGCCCGCTCGCCGGCGACGGCGTCACGGATGCGGTCGGCGGAGGCGAGGTCGAGCCCGCTGACCGGCTCGTCGAGCAGGAGGAGGTCGGCCTCCTGGGCCAGTCCCTGGGCGACGAAAACCCGCTGGCGCTGCCCGCCCGACAGCTCCCCGACGTGCCGCTTGACGAGGTCGGACAGCTCGAGCCGCTCGAGGGCCTCGGCGACGGCCGCCCGGTCGTCGGCCTTGGGCCGGCGCACGAGCCCGAGCTGCGGGTACCGGGCCATGGCGACGACCTCGCCCACCGTGACCGGGAGGTGCTCGGCCACTTCGGTCGACTGGAGGACGTAGGCGACCCGTGAGCGGGCCCGCGCCGCCGGCTCGCCGAGCACGGTGAGCTCGCCCGCGATCGGGCTGAGCAGACCGGCGATCGCGTGCAGCAGGGTCGACTTGCCCGAGCCGTTGGGACCGACGAGCGCGGTGACCTGGCCCACCGGCAGAGCGAGCTCGTCGACACGCAGCGCCACCCGCCCATCACGGCGGAGCTCGAGGTGGCGGGCAGCGACGGCGTCGGCGCTGGCGATGCGGCTCACAGGCCAACTACCTTACTGGATATGAGAGCGAGTCTCAGTTCTATGGCGACGGTCGTCGCCGGACTGCTCGCGGTCGCCGGCTGCGGAGGCGACGATTCGGCCGCCGCCGGCGAGGACGTGCCCCACATCGTCGTCACCTCCACCATCCTGGGCGACATCGTGGCGACCGTCGCCGGCGACGCGGCCGACGTGGACGTCCTCCTCCCGATCGGCGCCGACCCGCACGAGTTCGCGCCGTCGGTCCGCCAGGCCGAGGACATGGCCGAGGCCGACCTCCTCGTGCAGAACGGGGCCGGGTTCGAGGGCGGCCTCGCCGACACGATCGCCGCGGCAGAGGACGCGGGGGTGGCGACCTTCACCGTCATCGACCACGTCGATCTCCTCCCCCTCGACGAGGGATCCGACGACGGGGGCCCGTACGACCCGCACGTCTGGACCGACCCCAGCCGCCTCGTCCCGGCCGTCGAGGCCCTCGGCGCGACGCTCGAGGAGCTCACCGGCGACCCGACGGTCGTCGACCGGGCGTCGGCCTACGTCGACGAGCTCGAGGCGCTCGACGGTGACATCGAGGACACCCTCTCCGACATCGCGCCGGAGGATCGCGTCCTCGTCACCAACCACGAGGTCTTCCGGTACTTCGCCGACCGGTACGACTTCGAGGTCGTCGGGGCCGTCATCCCGTCGATGACGACGGGCGACCAGCCGTCGGCCGCCGACATCGACGAGCTGTCGGCGACGATCGCGGCCGAGGGCGTGCCGGCGATCTTCGCCGAGACGACGTCCGGCGCCGACCTCGCCGAGGCCCTGGCCGAGACGGTGGGCGACGTCGACGTGGTGACGCTGTTCACCGAGAGCCTCGGCGAGCCCGGCAGCGGCGCCGAGACCTACCTCGACATGATGCGCACCGACGCCGAGCTGATCGACGAGGCCCTGGCCCGATGATCGTCTGGTTCACCGACGCCTTCTCCTCCGAGCTGACCCAGCGGGCCCTCGTCGCCGGCCTGCTCGCCGCCCTCACGACGTCGGTCATCGGAACGTGGGTGGTGCTGCGCGGCATGTCCTTCCTGGGAGACGCCCTGGCCCACGGCGTCCTGCCCGGGATCGCCCTCGCCTTCGTGTGGGGGATCGACGTCACCGTCGGTGCGCTCGTCAGCGCCGCCGTCATGGTCGTCGGGATCGATCTCGTGCACCGCCGCGCCCGGCTCGCCGAGGACACCGGGATCGGGCTCCTGTTCGTCGGGATGCTCGCCCTCGGCGTCATCATCATCAGCCGGGAGGACACGTACGCCGGCGACCTCACGTCGTTCCTGTTCGGCGACATCCTCGGCGTGCGCGCCGCCGATCTGCGCCTGCAGGCGGCGATCGCGGCCGCCACGCTCGTCGCGGTCCGCGTCCTCTACCGGCCCTTCCTGGCCCTCTCGTTCAATCGCGACAAGGCCCGATCCCTCGGCCTCCGCCCCGAGCTCGCCCACGCCGTGATGCTCGGCCTACTCGCCCTCTCGGTGGTCGGGTCGTTCCGCGTCGTCGGCACGTTGCTCGTGTTCGGGCTGCTCGTGGCCCCGCCGGCGGCGGCGACACTGCTGGTGCGGACGGTGCCCGCCACCATGGCGGTCGCTGCGGTCCTCGGGTGCGCGGCGACGGTCGTGGGCCTCGCCGTGAGCTACCACGCCGACACCGCCGCGTCGGCGACAGTCGCCGGCATCGCGGTGGCCGAGTTCTTCGTCGCCCTCGCCGGCCGCGAGCTCCTCAGCCTCCGCCGGAGCCGCCAGCCGGTACCGGTCTGAGCGCTTAGCCGCAGTCGGCGCAGGTGCCGACGAGGTCGAGGCGGTGGTGATCGGGCCGGAAGCCGGTGCCGTCGACGATCCTGGCGAGGGCCGCTTCGAGGGAGCGCTCGAGCTGGGACGACACCGTGAAGTCGTCGATCCGGCCGCAGCGGCCGCAGATCAGGTGGTGGTGGTGACCGGTGAGGTCCTCGGCCAGCTCGAAGCGGGCGTGTTCGTCGCTCGTCACGATCCGGCGCACGATCCCGGCCCGCTCGAGGACGGCAAGGTTGCGGTAGGCCGAGCTGAGGGCGAGGTCGGGGTGCGTGCGCTGCAGCTCGGGCATCGTCACCGGCCGGGTGGCGCCGGCGAGCGCGTCGACGAGGACGCGGCGTCCGGTCGTGTAGCGCTGCTGGTCGCGCTTGAGCCGGCCCGCCGCGGTGGCGTGGAGGTCCTCGTCCCCGGCCATGGCGCGCAGGCTACCGCCCGATGAGAACGGTTCTCCGAACCACGACGGCGTCGACGGAGCCCTAGCCTGACGGCATGGCGACGCCACGGCACCTGCTCGTCGAGGACGAGGGGCCGGTGACGACGATCACCCTCAACCGCCCGGAGAAGCGCAACGCCATGTCGCGGGCGCTCATGGACGAGCTCACCGCGGCGCTGCTCGAGGCCGCAGGGCGGGTCGTCGTGCTCGCTGGCGCGGGCCCCGCCTTCTCCGCCGGCCACGACCTGGTGGAGATCGCCGACGGCTCGACCGAAGAGCACGTCGCCGTCTTCGAGAGCTGCAACCGGCTGATGGCGACGGTCGGGTCCATCGACCAGCCCGTGATCGCCCGCGTCCACGGGATCGCCACCGCGGCGGGCTGCCAGCTCGTCGCCGCCTGCGACCTGGTGGTGGCGGAGCGGGGCGCCCGGTTCGCGACCCCCGGCGTGAACATCGGGCTGTTCTGCTCGACGCCGGCGGTGGCCGTCGTGCGGGCCGTCGGCCGCAAGCGGGCCCTCCAGCTCCTCTTCACCGGTGAGCCGATCGACGCCGACACGGCCTGCGCGTGGGGCCTCGTCAACGAGGTGGTCGCTCCGGACGAGCTCGACGCCGCCGTGCGACGCCTGGCCGAGCGGATCGCCGAGGCCGACCCCCGCGTCATCGCCCTCGGCAAGCGGACCTTCGGCGCCCAGGCCGACGCCGACCTGGGCACGGCCTACGACGTCGCCAGCACGGCCATGGTCGAGAACGCCTCGTACCCCGAAGCCCGCGACGGCATCGCCAAGTTCCTCAAGCGCTGAACCGAGTCGTAGCCGCTCATCAGGCGACGTCGGTCGTCCGTTGCTTGGCTTCGGTGTAGAGCGCGATCGCCCGGACGTCGTTGCCCGTCACCTCGCGGCATCGTCGAAGGCCTCGACGATGCGACGAAAGGTGCCCGGTGCGTCGCGCAGGTCCGGGTCGAACGTCCGCAAGTTGAGGCTCACGTCGGTCACCCCGGCGGCGGCCAGCGACGGCACCGCCGCCATCGTCAGCGACAGGTCGGGGGTGCCGTCATCCCCGCGGACCAGCGGCGCGGCGGCCCGCACGAGCAGCCCCTCCCCGTCGCGACCGGCGGCGGCGAAGGCCTCCCGCAGCCGCTCGACTCCTGGCGCGATCTCGGCCGGTCCGGATCCCATGATCGGGATCCACCCGTCGCCGAGCTCGACGATGCGGCGGAGGTTCCGGCCGTGCAACGTGCCCGAGAACCAGACCGGCAACGGGCGCTGGACGGGGAGTGGCGCGCAGAAGATCTCGGCGAAGGACACCGTCGGGGACGCGAACGACGCCGGGAGCTCGGTCCAGAGGGCGCGGCAGGCGGCGATCGTGTCGGTGAGGATGCGACCCCGCTCCTCGTACCGCGCGCCGGCTGCTTCGAGCTCCTCGCGCTGCCAGCCCGTGCCCACCCCGAGATCGACGCGGCCGCTCGAGAGGACGTCGAGGGTGGCGACCGCCTTGGCCAGGACGACGGCCGGTCGCAGCGGTGCGACGAGGATCCCCGTACCGAGCCTGAGGCGCGACGTCACCGCGGCGACGGCGCTGAGCACCACGATCGGGTCGAGCCACGGGGCTTCCGGCGGTGAGGGGAAGTTCCCCCACGGGTAGGCGGCGGTGTTCGCGCCGAGCACGACGTGCTCGGGTACGACGACCCGGTCGACGCCGGCCTCCTCGGCCGCGACCGCCAGCTCGAGCAGCCGCCGCCAGTCGCCGCCGAGCGCGTCGCCGAACGTCGGCAGCGTGACCGTGAGCGTCGGCGCCATCGCTCACGCCCAGCCGCCGGCGTAGGCGACGAACTGCCCGGTCGTGAACCGGCTCGTGCCGTCGACGAACACCGCGCAGAAGTTGGCGAACTCCTCCATCGTGCCGAGCCGGCGCATCGGCACCATCGCCTCGATCGCCGCCCTGCGCTCCGGATCGTCGGCCGCGCCGTTGGCCTCGAGGAACGCCGGGAAGTCCATGAAGTTCGTCCCGACCGCGTTGACCTGCACGCCGCGCTTGGCCACCTCGCCGGCCACGTTGCGCACGAGCATGTTCGCTCCCGCTCGAGCCGAGGAGTACAGCGGCGCGCCCGGTGTCGGCCTCGACCCCGCTGCGCTCGTGATCACCAGGACCTGGCCGTCGCCCTGCTCGAGCATCGGCGGGAGCACGGCCTGCAAGAAGTGGAACGGCGCCTCGAGGCAGCCGCCGACGACGGCCCGCAGGTCCTCGATGGTCGAGCCGACGAACCGGCCCACGACGATGCGGCCCGAGAAGCCGGCGGCGGCGTCGAGGCGACCGAACCGCTCCATCGCCGCGCCCACGAGCCGGCCGGCGGCGGCCGCGTCGCTCAGGTCGCGGGCTCCCGTCACGACTTCGACGGCAGCACCCGTCGACTCGAGCTCGTCGACCAGTCCCGCTTCAGGATCACCGAGCACGAGGTCGTGCCCGCGCGCGGCGAGCACTCGTGCGAGGTCGGGACCGACGTAGAACCCGGCGTCGGCGACGAGGGCGACACGGCGAGAAGAGGCCGAGGAGGAGCTCATGCCGTCGAGACTTCCACGCCGTCGCCCAACGGTGCGACGAGCAGGAGCCCGGCGAGGCCGCACAGCAGGTAGATCACGGCCTGGCCGTCGAGCAGGACGGTCACGTCGATCCGGTCCACGAGCACGCCGGCCGTGACCGTGCCCAGCCCGGCGCCGACCGCGGCCGCGGCATCCATCGTCCCGACGAGCCGGCCGAGGTGGCGGGGTGGCGTGAACACCTGGGCGGCGGTGACCGTGCCCACGCTGCACGCCACGGCCGCCGGACCGGCGACGATGAACAGGACCATGTAGACGGGCAGCGCCGTCGTCAGGGCCGGCGCGTTCCATGCCACGGCACTGATCAGGCCCATGCCGGCGAACCCGAGGCCCATCACCCGCCCCGGTGTCGTCCGCCGGGCGAGCCGGCCGACGACGAAGGCGCCGAGCACGCCGCCGACGGCCTGGACGCCACGCAGAAGCCCGACCTCGGTCCCGTCGCCGCCGAGCTCTTCGACGACGAACACGAGGACGAGCACCAGGAACAGTCCTTGCGCGAACTGGCTCGCGCCCATGACGGCGACGAGGGTCGGGAGTGGCTTCGTGCCGCGGATGACGCCGCGTCCGTCGGGGCGCGGCCGAGGAGACGCGGCCGGGTTCGCAGGACCGGCGTCGTCGGCGAGGTGGGGAGCGGTGTCGGTCCGCACCGTCCAGGTCGCGACGGCGGCGACGAGGAAGCTGGCGCCGTCGACGACGACGACTCCCGGCAGGCCGGCGAGGTCGACGACGATGCCGCCGAGCGGCGCGCCGATCAGCCGGGAGATGTTGTCGCTCACGGCGATGGCGGCGTTGGCCGCGCCGAGCTGCGGTCGGGTGACGAGCCGCGGGAGCAACGCCACCTTGGCCGGGTTGTTGAACCGGGCCAGGACCGACTGGCCGAAGGCCACCACGAACGCCGGCCAGACGCGGTCGGGCGTGACCGCCAGCAGCGGCACGAGCATCGCCGCCTGGAGGAGGTTCGTCGCCACCAGTGTCCGCCGGAGGTCCCAACGGTCGACCATGCGCCCGGCGGTCGAGCCGAGCAGCGCCGCCGGGAGCAGCTCGACCAGGAACAGCAGCGCGGTGGTCAGGCCCGACGACGTCTCGACGTACACGTAGACCGGCAGCGAGATCATGAGGAGCCAGTCGCCGACGTCGTTGACGAGGCCGCCACCCCAGACGCGCCGGAAGTCGCGGCTGCGGAAGGGCGAGCGCACCGCGACGCCGTCGGTTCGATCCTCCCTGACCGTGGTCATGACGGATCGGTCCGGCGGAAGACCTGCAGGGTGACGTGCACGGCCTCGGCGTCGTCGGGCGCGTGGTCACGCGTGGCGCCGATGTACGGGCGGAGCACGTCGTCGAGGGCGGAGCCGATCGCCTCCAGCTCCTCGGGCGTCACGCGCAGGCCGTAGCTCGAGAACCCGGCGGCGTCCTGCCAGACGGCGGGGAGCGAGTCGGACTCGGCCAGGTAGCGCTTCGCCAGCCTGGCGTTCTCGTCGACCCCGGCGACGGCGAGGGCGTGACGGGCGGCGTGCTCGGCGGGGCCGTCCTCGCTCGGCGCAGTGCCGCCGAAGGCGAAGCCGGTGGCGCTCGTGCGCCAGCGCCGCTCCCGTCGATCGGCCCGTCCCGCGTCGCCCGGCTCGTCCTCGTCGGCTCGTTCGACGAGCCCGAACCGCTCGAGGTGGCGCAGGTGGTAGCTGCAGGCCGACGGCGTGGCATCGACGACCGCGGCGCACTCCGTCGCCGTTCGGGGGCCGATCTCGAGCAGGTAGCCGAGGAGCTGGAGCCGGACGGGGTGCGCGAGGGCGGCGAGCACCCGGACGTCGCTGATCTCGCGTCGGGACGGTTCGGTCACGGGCACTCCGCCGATCAAGGAGGTAGTTATGAAGGAAGTCCTTCATACTTTAGCCGGTAGAACCGAGCGATGCAGATCGGTGTCGTGTTCCCCCAGACCGAGATCGGTGCCGACGTCGGCGCCGTCCGTGCGTACGCCGAGCGCGTCGAGGAGCTCGGCTTCCGGCACGTCCTCGCCTACGACCACGTCCTCGGCGCCGACCCGCAGGTCCACCAGGGCTGGGCCGGGCCCTACGACGTGCGCACCACCTTCCACGAGCCGTTCGTGCTCTTCGGCTTCCTCGCCGCCGTGACCGCGCTCGAGCTGGTGACGGGGATCATCATCCTCCCGCAGCGCCAGACCGCCCTCGTCGCCAAGCAGGCCGCCGAGGTCGACCTGCTCACCCGCGGCCGGTTCCGCCTCGGCGTCGGCATCGGCTGGAACGCCGTGGAGTACGAGGCGCTGGGCAAGGACTTCGGCGACCGCGGCGTCAGGAGCGAGGAGCAGATCGCCCTCCTGCGCCGGTTGTGGACGGAGCCGACGGTCACCTTCGACGGCGCCTACGAACAGGTCACCGGCGCCGGCCTCGCGCCCCTCCCGGTGCAGCGGCCGATCCCGATCTGGATCGGCGGCGCCTCGCCCCGGGCCTACCGCCGCATCGGCCGGCTGGCCGACGGCTGGTTCCCGATGGTCCCGCCGGGGCCCCGCCTCGACGAGGCGAGGGCGATCGTCGAGGAGGCCGCCGTGGCGGCCGGGCGGGACCCGGCGCGCCTCGGCATGGAGGGACGGATCAGCTGGAGCGACGGGGTCGAGGCCGTCGTCAAGCACGCCGGACGGTGGCGCGACGCCGGTGCCACCCACATCGCCGTGAACACGATGGGCGCCGGCCTCGGCTCGGTCGACGGGCACCTCGAGGCGCTGGCGGCGGCGGCCGCCGCCCTCGAGCTCACGCCAGCGACGACCTGACCGTCGCGCCTGAATACCTCCTGACCTGCGGTGTCATGTTGCGCCTTGAAATGATGTCGTAGTGATGTCATAGTGACGGCATGGACCTGACGCCGTTCGTCGACGGCATCCGGCGAGACCTCGGGGCCGCCGCCGACCTCGCCGGACCCGGGGCCGGCGCGGCCGCCGAGCGCCTCGTCGCCGCCCTCGAGGCCGCGGTCCGACTCGCCCTCCTCGACGCGCTCTCGACGGCGGCCGACGAGATCACCCGCGAGATCGCTCCCGGCGCGGTCGAGGTGCGACTGCGGGGCCGCGACCCCGAGTTCGTCGTGACGGCACCGCCGCCCCCCGAGCAGGCCCAGGACCGAACCGAGCCGTACGAGGAGACCGACGAGGGCGACACCGCCCGCATCACCCTCCGCCTCCCCGAGTCGCTCAAGGGCCGCATCGAGGCGGCCGCCAACCGCGAGCGCATCTCGGTGAACGCCTGGCTCGTCCGGGCACTGTCGACCGCCGTCGCCGGCGGAGGCCGCGGCGGGCGTCGCGGCGGCGTCGGCTTCCCCGGCCAGAGCTTCCAGGGGTGGGTCCGATGAACGAGCGCAGCGAACGAATCGAAGGAGCAGCGATGCCCACGTTCCCCACACCGAACCCGATCGATCTCCGCGTGCGCGCCGTCGCCGGCGAGGTCACCATCGAGGCGTCGGCGCGCGACGACACCGTCGTCGAGGTCGCGCCGATGAACCCGCGCAGCACCGCCGACGTCGAGCACGCCGAGGCGACCCGGGTCGAGCACCGCGACGGCGTCGTCGTCGTCGAGGTGCCGGACGAAGGAGGGACCTGGCTCCTGCGCCGGTCGCCCGCCGTCTCGATCCGCGTGCTCCTGCCCGAGGGTTCGCGCGCCCACGTCACCACCAAGTCGGCCGGCGTCCGGTGCCGAGGTCGTCTCGGTGCGACCGAGATCAAGACGGCCTCGGGCGATGTACAGGTCGAGCACGCCGATGGGCTCGTCGTCGAGACCGCCAGCGGTGACATCCGCGTCGAGCGAGCCGACGGGGAGGTGCGGGTCCGCACCGCCTCCGGCGACGTGTCCGTCGGTGAGGCCGGTGGCGCCGCGCAGGTCCACTCGGCGTCGGGCGACGTCGCTTTCGGCCACGCCCACGGCGACGTGCGGATCCAGACGGCCTCCGGCGACACGACCATCGCCCGCGCCGAGGGCTCGGTGGCCGCCAAGACCGCCTCGGGCGACGCCGAGGTGCGCGCCGTCACGCGCGGCGAGGTCACCTTCGAGACGGCGTCGGGCGACCTGCGCATCGGCATCGCCGAGGGGACGGCGGCCTGGCTCGATGTGCAGTCGCTCTCGGGCGCGGTGCGGTCGTCACTCGACGACGCCACCGGCCCCGTCGACGGCGGTGAGACCGTCCGCGTCCGGGCCCGGACGCTGAGCGGCGATGTCCTGATCACGCGGGCGAGCTGAGGAGCGCAACCATGGACCCCACCCTCGACGCCGGCTTCCTCCTCGAGATCGTCACCCAACGCGAGCACCGCTTCCGCCGCCAGGCCACCGAGCACGCACGGTCGACGCGGCGGAAGCCGCCCCCCGAACCGACGGGCGGGTCGGCGCGCCGGTAGGTCGATACGCTCCGGCCTTCGCCAGCTCGGGAGGGATCCATGGAGCCGTCGGGGTTCGAAGGTGTCATCGGACGTACCTACGAGGACTCGACGCCCTGGTGGCCACCGCTCCCGTCGGCCCCGGAGGGTTCGCCCAACGTCGTGCTGGTGCTGCTCGACGACGTCGGGTACGCGCAGTTCGGCTGCTACGGCTCCGACATCGCCACGCCGACCTTCGACCGCCTGGCCGCGGGCGGCGTCCGCTACAGCAACTTCCACACGACGGCGCTCTGCTCCCCCACCCGGGCGTGCCTGCTGACCGGGCGCAACCACCACGCCAGCGGCATGGCCCGCATCGTCGAGTTCGCCGCCGGGTTCCCCGGCTACGACGCGACGATGCCGAAGACCAACGGGTTCCTCTCCGAGGTCCTGACCCGCAACGGCTACGCCACCTTCGCCGTCGGCAAGTGGCACCTGGCGCCGGCGCCGGAGATGGCGATGGGTGCCAGCCGGGAGCGCTGGCCGCTCGGCCGCGGGTTCGATCGCTTCTACGGGTTCCTCGGCGGCGAGACCGACCAGTACCACCCCGATCTCGTCCACGACAGCCACCAGGTCGACCCGCCCGCCTCGCCCGAGGAGGGCTACCACCTCACCGAGGACCTCGCCGACCGGGCGATGGACTACCTCAAGGACCTGCGGGCGTCGTCGCCCACCAAGCCGTTCTTCCTCTACTTCACGCCGGGCGCCTGCCACGCCCCGCACCAGGTGCCCAAGGAGTACGCCGACCGGTACCGCGGCCGGTTCGATCACGGCTGGGACGCCTGGCGCGAGGAGATCTTCGCCCGGCAGCTGGCGTCCGGGCTGTTCCCCGAGGGCACGACCCCGAGCGAGCGGCCGCCGTGGGTCAAGGCGTGGGACGAGCTCACCGACGACGAGCACCGGCTCTACGCGCGGATGATGGAGGTCTACGCCGGGTTCCTCGAGCACACCGACGAGCAGGTCGGCCGTCTCGTCGACTTCATCGAGTCGCTGGGCGAGCTCGACAACACGATCGTGCTCGTGATGAGCGACAACGGCGCCAGCGCCGAGGGCGGACCCCGTGGGTCGTTCAACGAGAACTACTTCTTCAACCTCGAGCCGGAGAGCCTCGAGGAGAACCTGGCCCGCATCGACGACCTCGGCGGGCCCCATGCCCACAACCACTACCCGTGGGGCTGGGCGTGGGCCGGGAACTGCCCGCTGCGGCGCTGGAAGCGGGAGACCCACGAGGGCGGCGTGACCGACCCGCTGATCTTCTGGTGGCCGCGGGGCACGAACGCGGCCCGGCGCCACCCGCAACCAGTACGTCCACGCCATCGACGTGATGCCGACGATCCTCGACCTCATCGGCATCGAGCCCCCCGAGGAGATCGCCGGCGTCGCCCAGCGGCCGCTCGACGGGGTCAGCTTCGCGGCGACGCTCGACGACGGCGGCGCGCCCAGCGCGCACGTCACCCAGTACTACGAGATGCTCGGGTGCCGGGCCATCTACCACGACGGTTGGAAGGCGGCGGTCTTCCACCCGATGCTCGGCTTCAACTACGACGGCAGCGATCCGACGATCCCCTTCGACGAGCAGCAGTGGGAGCTCTTCCACGTCGCCGAGGACCCGGCCGAGACGAACGACCTGGCGGCGTCGCATCCCGAGAAGCTCCAAGAGCTGATCGACCTGTGGTGGGCCGAGGCCGAACGGAACCAGGTGCTGCCGGTCAACAACCAGCCCGGACGGTTCCCCGACCGGCGGCACCGCCGCCGCCGGTACGAGCTCCACGCCGGGATCGGCGTCCTGCCCGCCGCCGTCGCCCCGAACGTCCGCAACCGCGGCTACCGGATCACCGCCGAGCTCGACGTACCGGAGGGTGGAGCCGAAGGGCTGATCGCCAGCCACGGCGGCGGCGCCGGCGGCTACGCGCTGTACGTCCAGGACGGCCGCCTGCGGTTCACCTACAACTTCCTGGGGGCGACGGTCACGACCGTGGCCGCCGAGGAGGACCTCCCGACCGGCCAGGTCACCGTCGGCATGTCGTTCACGCCGACGGGCCGCTTCCAGGGCGAGGTCGTGCTCCTGCACGACGACCTGCCCGTGGGCAAGGGTCCGATCGCCCGAACGACACCGATCACCTACGGCCTGACCGGCTTCACCGTGGGCTACCAGCGCAGCACCCCGGTGTCGCCGACCTACGAGGCCCCGTTCCGCTTCACCGACGGCGCGCTGGGCAAGGTCGTGGTCGAGACCGAGGGCCTCGAGTGGCGCGACCCGCCCGCCGAGGAGCGCGCCGGTCTGGCCATGGAATGAGCCGGGACCGATGAAGCTCCACGCCGCACGGTGCGGTCACGTCTCGGTCGACGAGGGCATCCTCGAAGGCGGCGGCCTGCGCGGCGCCAACCGTCTCGTCCCGTCGATGGTCTTCGTCGTCGACCACCCCGAGGGCATCCTCCTGTGGGACACGAGCATGAACCCGAAGGTCTGCGACGACGCCGTCGGCTACTGGGGGCCGCTCGCCGAGTCGATCTCGGTCCCGCACTACTCGCCGGAGGAGGTGACGACGGCGCGGCTGGCCGAGCTCGGCATCGCCGCCGAGGCGGTCCGCTTCGTCGTGAACTCGCACCTGCACAACGACCACTGCGGGTCGAACCGCTGCTTCCCCGGGGCCACGGTCGTGTTCCGCCGCGACGAGTACGCCCACGCCGTGTCGGCGACCTCGAACGAGTGGAGCGGCTTCGTCGCCGACGACTTCCTCGGCGACGACGTCGACTTCGAGCTCGTCGACTACGCCGACCACTACGACCTCTTCGGCGACAGCTCGCTCGTCCTGCTCTCCACGGTGGGCCACACCACCGGGCACCAGAGCCTGCAGGTCACGTTCCCATCCGGCCGGCGCTTCGTGCTCACGGGCGACGCCGTGTACACGGCCGACCAGCTCGCCAACGGCAAGCCCCCCGGCCTGACCGCCGACGCGGCCGAGGCCGCCCGCAGCTCGGCCCGCCTCCGCTCACTGGAGGAGGCGGGAGCGACCGTGCTGATCGCCCACGAACCCGCGCACTGGACCGACGTGCAGACCACCGCGACCCTCCACACCGAGGCGTGACCGTGGCGGCCCGGCGCATCCTCACGACCGGCGCCAACTCCGGCATCGGCCTCGAGACCGTGCTCGAGGTGGCCCGGCGCGGCTTCCACTCGATCGGCTCGGTTCGCAGCGAGCAGAAGGCCGCCGACGTCGCCCGGGCGGCGAAGGAGGCGGACGTCGAGGTCGAGACCGTGCTCCTCGACGTCACCGACGCCGAGGCGTGCCGCGGATCGTGCCCGAGCTCGACCTGTACGGCCTCGTGAACAACGCCGGTTACACGGGCACCGGCGCCATCGAGGACGTCGACGACGAGCAGGTCCGGCACCAGCTCGAGACCATGCTCGTGGCGCCGATGCGCCTCGCCCGCCTCGCCCTCCCGGCGATGCGCGCCGCCGGTGCGGGCCGCATCGTGAACGTGTCGAGCATCTACGGGCGCACCACCACGCCGCTGTCGGGCTGGTACCAGGCGGCCAAGCACGGCCTCGAAGCCGCCAGCGACGCCCTGCGGTTGGAGGTCGCCGGCGCCGGCGTGAAGGTCGTCCTCATCGAGCCCGGCGGGTTCAAGACCGGCATCTGGGACGACATGAAGACGGCGATCGCCGAGCGCGAGGGGTCGCGCTACGAGGAGAGCTACCGGCGCTCGCTCGAGGTGGCCCGGTTGACCCAGCCGATCATGGGCGACCCGAGCCGGTGCGCCAAGGTGATCGCCGGCGTGCTGTCGTCGCGCAGCCCGCGGGCCCGGTACCTCGTCGGGTACGACGCCCAGGCCCTCGCCCTCGTCGAGCAGCTCACGCCGACGATGGTGAAGGACAGGGTCACCCGCTGGATGCTCGGCCTCTAGCAAAACCCGAATTGGCGGTGGCTACCGGCGTATGCGCCGAACAACCACCGCCAGTTCAGGTCGCGCTGCCGGTCACCGACCTACGCTCCGGCTCCATGGCGACAACGCGCAGCGCAACCGCACATTGGGAAGGCTCGCTCCTCGAGGGCGCCGGCCGCGTCTCCCTCGACTCCTCCGGGCTCGGGACCTACGACGTGACGTGGGCGTCGCGCGCCGAGGACCCCAACGGCCGGACGAGCCCCGAGGAGCTCATCGCCGCCGCCCACGCCGCCTGCTTCTCGATGGCGTTGTCACACGGCCTCGCCCAGGCCGGGAACGCGCCCGAGGCGCTCGACACCCAGGCCGACGTGACCTTCCAACCCGGCGAGGGCATCACCGGCATCCACCTCACCGTGCGCGGCACCGTGCCTGGCCTCTCGGCCGAGCAGTTCACGGAGGCGGCCGAGGGGGCCAAGCAGAACTGCCCGGTGAGCAAGGCGCTGACCGGCACGACCATCACGCTCACCGCCTCGTTGGCCTGAGCAGGCGATGGCAGCCGATCTGGATCTGGTCCGGCGGCTCGGCGCGGCAGAACACGGCCTCGCAGTCGTCGCCGTCGCCCGCGACGACGGGTCGGTGCAGACCTCGCTCGTCAACGCCGGCGTGCTCGACGATCCCGTGAGCGGCGAGGCTCGAGTCGCCTTCGTCGCGCAGGGCAAGGCCGTGAAGCTGGCGCTGCTGCGACGACGCCGACGAGCCAGCATCGTCTTCCGTTCGGGCTGGGAGTGGGTCGCGGTGGACGGGCCCGTGCAGCTCGTCGGTCCCGACGATGCCGTCGACGGCTTCGCCCCCGACCGCCTCCCTTCGCTGCTGCGCGAGGTGTTCACCGCCGCCGGCGGCACGCACGACGACTGGGACGAGTACGACCGCGTGATGGCCGAGGAGGGCCGGGTCGCCGTGCTCGTCGACCCGGCGCGGATCACCTCGAACCGGGGGTAGAACCGGACGATGGCCGACCTCGAGTTCTTCTGGGACCCGGTGTGCCCATGGGCGTGGATCACGTCGCGGTGGGTCGTGAACGTGCAAGCCGAGCAGCGCATGGACGTCGACTGGCGCTTCATCTCCCTGCGCATGGTCAACGCCGCCAAGGACTACGCCAAGGACTTCCCCGAAGGCTACGAGCGGGGCCACACGCGCGGGCTGGAGCTGCTCCGCGTGGCCGCGGCGGCTCGCGACGAGCTGGGCCGCGACGCCGTGCTCCCGCTCTACACCGCGTTCGGGCGCACCATCCACAACGAGCGGAACCCGACGGCGTTCGACGACCCGAGCGGGGTGGCCCGCATCCTCGACGAGCTCGGCTACCCGGCGTCCCTCGGCGCCGCCGCCACCTCGACCGAGCACGACGACCTCATCCGGTCGGACACCGACGAGGCCCTCGAGCGGTGCGGAGGCAACATCGGCACGCCGGTCCTGAGCTTCTCGCCTCCCGTGGGGCCGAGCTTCTTCGGGCCGGTGATCAACGTGGCGCCCAAGGGGCAGGACGCGGTCGACCTCTGGGACGCCGTCGTCGCCCTCGGGTCGAACCCGCACTTCAGCGAGTTGAAGCGCTCGACCAGGGGACGCCCGCAGTTCGACGACTGACCGGGCCGGAGGCCGTACGGTCTGCGCTCGTGTTCGAGGGCTTCTCCGATCGTGCCCGTGCCGCGGTCGCGGCGGCGACCGACGAGGCCCGGCGCCTCGCCCACGGGCAGGTCGGGACCGAGCACCTCCTGCTGGGGTTGCTCGCCGACCACGACGGTGGGACGGCGAGCCTCCTCCGCGACGCCGGCGCGACCCTGGAGGCGGCCCGCCACAAGGTCGCCGAGGTGGTCGCCGGCGGCGAGGTGCACGGTGACGACCTGCCGTTCACCGACCGGGCGCGGCGCGCCCTCGAACGGGCCGCCCGCTTCTCTCGCCACGAGCGGGCGCCGAAGGTGCGAGCGGACCACGTGCTGCTCGGCGTCCTCGACGTCGAGGGCCTCGGCTGCCAGGTCCTGCGCGGCCTCGGCGTCGACGTGTCGCACCTCCGGGAGGCGGTGACGGCGGCCGGCGCGGGCACGGGCGCCCCGCTCGGGTCGCCCGCGCGCTCGGACCGAGCCGGACGAGCCGGTGGAGCCGGCCGAGGCCCATGGCGGCCGGGCCGACGTGCGGGTCGTGCGGCGCCGCGCTCGACGCGTCGCTGTCGGGGCGGGTCCTGGATGCGCGCGGCGAGGCCGGGCACTCCCACGCGTCCTGGTGCTGTACTGCGCCGCCTGCGGCACCGCCGTCGGCGTCGTGCCCCCGTCCTGAGACGTGAGGCTCAGCTGACGGCGGCGATGCGCTCCATCAGCTCGGTCTTGGCCTTCTCGAAGTCCTCGAAGCTCATGCGCCCGTCGGCGAAGCCGTCGTGCAGCTCCTGGACCAGGCGGAGCAGGGTCTCGGCGGGGACGTCACCCTCGGCGGGCAGCTCGGTCGGTTGCTCGGCGAGCTCGGCCTCTCGAGCCAGCGCGGCGCTCCTGCTTCTGCGCGGCCTTGGCCTTCTTTGCCCGCTCTCGGTCTTGTTTGGCGAATGTCGTGCCTCGGGCAGCCACGGCGTCTCCTCGGGTCTCGACGGCCCCAGCCGTCACGGGGGGCGATCAATCCTACGGACTTCGATGCGTTCGGCCCCCATCCTGCCCGCGATCGACGCTCGACCTGCGGATCTTCGGGTGGAAGGAGACGAAAAACCGTCGATTGGCTCGTCAGCGCATGGCCCGGACGATGGCGTCGACCGACGCGTCGACGTCGTCCTCGGTCGTGGTCCAGTTGGAGACCGAGATCCGCATGAGCCGCTGCCCGTGCCACGTGGTGCCCCCCATCCAGCACGTGCCGTCCCGTTGGACCGCGGCGATGACGGCGTCGGTGCGGTCGTCGTCGCCGAAGCCGACCAGGACCTGGTTGAGCACGACGTCGTTGGCGACGACCACGCCGTCGAGCGCCCCGAGCCGGTCGGCGAACCGCCGGGCGAGGTCGCAGCTGCGGTCGACCAGCTCGGCGACGCCCTGGCGGCCGAGCTCCTGCAGGGCCGCCCAGGTGGCGAAGCCACGGGCGCGCCGCGACGACTCGGACACGTAGTCCGACGGCGCCCGCACCGGGCCGGAGCCGTGACCGACGAGGTAGGCGGCCGTGAACGACATCGCCGCCAGGTGCGCATCCGGGTGCGCGCAGAACACGTAGCCGGAGTCGTACGGGACGTTCAGCCACTTGTGCCCGTCGGTCGCCCACGAGTCGGCCCGCTCGACCCCCTCGACGAGGTGCCGGTGCCGAGGGCTGGCGCCGGCCCACAGGCCGAAGGCGCCGTCGACGTGGACCCAGGCGCCGTGCTCCTGCGCCGCGTCGCACACGGCGGTGAGGTCGTCGCAGGCGCCGGTGTTCACGTTGCCGGCCTGGGCGCAGACGATCGTGGGCGTGCTCGGCGCTTCGGCCAGAGCGGCGGCGAGCGCGGCGGCGTCGATGGCGCCGTTGGCGTCGGCGGGCACGGCCTGGACGGCGCCCGTGCCGAGGCCGAGCAGCCGCAACGAGCGGTCGACGGTGGCGTGGCGCTCCTCGCTCGCCACGACCCGCACGCGGGGCGCTCCGAGCAGCCCGTCGATCTCGACGTTCCAGCCCGCCTCCGCCAGGACGTGGTGGCGGGCGGCGGCGAGCGCGACCGTGTTGGCGCCCTGCGCGCCGGTGACGAAGCCGAACGACGCCGCCGGCGGGAGGCAGAGCAGGTCCTTCAGCCAGGCGCCGGCCGCCTCCTCGGCGAGGGCGGCCGCCGGTGAGGTGACGAGGTTGAACGCCGGTTGGTCCCAGCCCGTCGCCAGGAGGTCGGCGCAGGTGGCGGCATCGAGGGCGCCGCCGATCACGAAACCGAAGTAGCGCGGGCCGGTCGTGCCGACGAGCGCGGGCTCCAGGTGGGCGACGAGGTCGTCGACGACCTCCGTCGCCGGGCGCCCGTGCTCGGGGAGCGGCCCGCCGATCGCAGCACGGACGGCATCGAGGTCGAGATCCGGCACGACCGGTCGGAGGCCGACGCCTTCGCGGTAGGCGGCGATGCGATCGGCGGTGTGGTGGACGAGTGCGCTGAGCTCCGACATCACCCACCAGCTTCGCCCGCGCCCGGGCCGAGCGCGCCTCGCCGAGCGGGCCCGCGGGTAAGGAGGTCGCATGGCTCGAGCGATCTGGTCCGGAACGATCAGCTTCGGTCTCGTGAACGTCCCGGTGAAGGCCTTCACCGGCGTGCGCGACCACGCCGTCCACTTCAACCAGCTCGACAAGCGCTCCGGCGCCCGGATCAAGAACCAGACCGTGTCGGAGAAGTCCGGCAAGCCGGTCGACCGGGACGACATCGAGCTCGGCTTCGAGGTCAGCTCCGGCCGCTACGTGACCTTCGACCGCGAGGAGATCGAGGAGCTGCGTCCGGAATCGACACGATCGGTCGAGGTGAGCGACTTCGTCGACCTCGCCGAGATCGACCCGATCTACTACAAGAGCACCTACTGGCTCGGTCCCGACGGCGACGCCGCGTCGAAGGCGTACCAGCTCCTCCTCACCGCGATGGAGGACCGGCAGCGCGTCGGGATCGGCACCGTCGTGATGCGCAACAAGCAGTACCTCGCCGCCATCCGGCCCCTCGACGGCGCTCTCGCCATGTCGACGATGCGGTTCGCCGACGAGGTCGTGCCGAAGTCCGAGATCGACGCCATCCCGCAGCGGCGCGCCAAGCCCGACGCCGAAGACGCTCCGCCTCGCGGAGCAGATCCTCGATTCGCTCACCACGGAGTGGGACCCGAAGCGCTACCACGACACCTACACCGAGGAGCTGCGCTCGATCATCAAGCGGAAGGACAAGGGCAAGGACGTCGTGCACCGCGAGGAGCCGAGGGCCGAGGCGAAGGTCCTCGACCTCATGGCGGCCCTCGAGGCCAGTGTCGACGCGGCCAAGTCGGGGCGCCGCACCGCGGCCACGTCGAAGCGCGCGCGGCCGGCAAGCGCACGTCGACGTCGAAGCGGGCGGCGTCGAAGCGGGCGGAGCCGAAGCGCCCGGCGAAGAAGTCCGGCGCCAAGGCGTCGACGCCGCGGAAGAAGACGGCGACCCGCAAGAGCGCCTAGACCGGCGCCGTGCCCGAAGGCGAGATCACCGAAGCCGACGACCTCTACGGCCTCGACCCGGCCGAGTTCACCGCCGCCCGCAACGCGCTGGCGAAGCGCCTGAAGGCCGAGGGGCGCAAGGACGACGCGGCCGCCGTCGCCCAGCTCCGCCGCCCGACGGCGGCGGCCTGGGCCCTCGACCGCGTCGCCCGCGACCAACCCGGCCTCGTCGCCGAAGCCCTCGAGGCGGGCGCCCGGCTGCGGGAGGCGACCGAGGCGGCCGTCGCCGGCGACCCCGGCGCCCTACGGGAGGCGGCCGCCGCCGATCGGGCGGCGAGCGACGCCGTCGTCGACGCCGCCGCCGCGCACCTCGGCCCCCGGGGTCAGGCGTCGCGGGCGCAGCTGGCCGACAACCTGCGGGCGGCGGTCCTCGACGACGGCATCGCCGACGAGGTCCGGCGCGGGGTCCTCGCCGTCGACCACGGATCCGCCGGCTTCGGGTTCGGCTTCGACGCCGCGCCGGCAGGCGCGGCGGCGCCGGCGGCGGCCCGGGCGAAGCCGGCGGCCAAGAAGGCGGCCGCCACGAAGGGGGCAGCAGCGAAGGGGGCGGGCACGAAGAAGGCCGACGGCGGCGAGGCGCGGGCCCGGCGGGAGGCCGAGAAGCGGGCCCGGGAGGAGGCCGAGGAACGGACCCGCCAGGAGCGGCGCCGCCTCGCCGAGCTCGAGGCGCAGGTGAAGCGGCTCGACCACCGCTTCGAGCGGCTCGCCCGCGCCGCCGATCGCGCCGAGGAGGAGGCGAAGCAGGCCAGGGCCCAAGCCGACGCCGCCGCCCTGGAGGCCGAAGCCGCCCGCCGCGCCCTCGACGACGCCACCTAACCCCTCGAACTGGCGGCAGCAGATCGCACTATGGGCGATCTGCTGCCGACGATTCGGACGCGGTGGGCTTCCAGGGCTGGAGCCAGGGTGTGGCGGGCCAGCCCTCGGCGGCGGCCAGGAGCTCGAAGCCGGTCGCACCGTCGATCGACTCCCGGACGATGTCGGCGTGCCCGGCGTGCCGAGCGGTCTCCTCGATGATGTGGAGCAGGACCCAGCGCACCGACCAGGCCTCGACGTCGTCGGGGAACCACGGCACGCCCTTCGGCACGGGAACCGGCTGGCCGAGGTCGTCGACCCCGGCGATGGCATCTGCGGTCCCCCGGGCGACGTCGTCGTAGAGGGCGAGGACCTCGGCGAGGGAGTCGCCCGGGCCGAACCGGAAGCCGTCCATGTAGTCGGTCTCGCTGCCGCCACCGGAGCGCTGGACGGCGATGTCGATCCAGTGGCGCTCGGTGAGCGCGACGTGGCGGATCAGCCCCCCGATGCTGAGGGCGCTCACGCTCGGCGACGCCGCCGCCTGCTCGTCGGTCAGCCCGTGCGCGGCGACCCGCAGCACGAGGCGCTGTTGCTCCAAGAAGGCGAGCAGGTTCTCACGTTCGTCGGCGACCGGACCCGGCATCCCTGGCATGGGCCCATCTTCGCAAGCCAACCCGGACAGCGCCCGGCAGGTTCCTCCTACGATCCCCGGCCGTGCCGGCAACCCACCACGTCGCGCTGCTGAACGTCGCCCGCATGCGGGCGCCGCTGGACTCCCCGCAGCTCGCCGAGTTCGTCGCCAACCTCGACCCGGTCAACGCCGTGGCCGACGCCAGCCCCGGGCTTCGTGTGGCGCCACCAGGACGACAACGGCAACTCGACGTCGGTCCGCGTGCTCGACGACGACACGCTGCTGGTGAACCTGGCCGTGTGGGAGTCGGTCGACGCCCTCGCCGCCTTCGCCTACGACGGCGCCCATCGCGACATCATGCGGAAGCGCCGGCAGTGGTTCGACCGCATGGCCGAGCCCTACCTCGTGCTCTGGTGGGTGCCGTCCGGCCACGAGCCGAGCGTCGGCGAGGCCGTGGACCGGCTGCTGCACCTCCGCACCCACGGCCCAACCGCAGGGGCGTTCACCTTCAAGGACCGGTTCCCGGCGCCGTGACACCGCAGGCCGTCCGCAACCAGAGCACCCGGCCGGACCCGTAGTCGCCGGCGACGACGTACCCGGGGAGCTGGAGCCGGCCGAGGCCGGCCAGCCGGCTCGACCACACGAGGACGGCACACACCCCCGGTTCGAGGGCGGCGGTTCGCACCTCCGTCCGCGTGACGAGCCCGACGTCGATGCGGACCTGGGACAGGTCGATCAGCCACGGCGGTTGGTCCCGCCCCGCCCACCACGCCACTCCGGGAGCGTCGGTCACGACGAGACCGTCGCTGGGCACCAACCGGCGCAGATCGGCGATGGCCCGCTCCTGGGGGGCGATCGACCCGTGGCCCAGCGCCCAGCCGGCCCGGTCGAGCTGACCCGGCAGGAGGAGGACCGCGGCCACGGCCAGTGCGGGCAGGGAGGGCCGGGCCAGGGCGACGAGCACGGCCGCGGGAGCCACGACGACGGCGATGTGGTGGGCGAAGACCGGCGAGTGCAGGAGCAGCACCGCCGCGTCGCCGACCAGCCACACCGAGGCCGCCAGCGCGACGAGCCGGGCGTCGGTCGTGTCTCCGGCGCGCCGCCGGCGACCGAGGGTGACGGCGGCGATTGCCGTGAGGGCGGCGACGGCGGCCGCGGCCAGCAGGACGAGCTCGTAGCGCCAGAGCACGTCGGCGACCCGGCTCAGGTTCGCCCCGGGGTGCAGCCCGTCGCGGGCGTCGAGGTGGAAGCGGATCGACTGCCCCCACACGTCGCCCACGCCCGAACGGGATCGCCAGCGCCAGCGTCCCGGCGACGGTCACCACGGCCGCCCGGCCCGTGCTGCGCCACCCCCGTCCGAGCAGGTACACGACACCAGCGGCGAGGACGGCCGGAGCGACCAGCAGGCTCTTCACCGACAGCGCGGCCGCGGCGAGGAGCCCGAGCAGCCACGGCGGCCCGCGCCGCACGGCGACGAGGACGGCGCAGGCGCCCAGCGCCGACGCGACCGGATCGGCCTCGATGGTGGTGGTCGTCCGGAACAGCAGGCCGCTCGTGGCCACCAGCAGCGCGGCGACGAACGCCGCGCGACGCCCCCCGCCGGCCAGGGCGAGGAACGCGGCGGCGAGCACCAGAGCCAACACCGAGGCCAGCCCGAGCAGCCGGGGCGCCCACGTCGCCTGCAGGCCGGCGAGGTCGGCGACGCGGAGCAGCGGCAGGTAGAGCGGACCCTGGCCCGAGAAGACGTCGGCGAAGGGTCGGGCGCCGTGCCGGAGCGCCATGGCCGACGCTCCGTACACGCCGTCGTCGAAGCTGAGCTGGCCCGGCGTGAGGGCGCGTGGCAGGCGGAGCAGGACGGTCCCGACGGCGATGCCGGCGAGCGCGGCGCGGCCGATCGGGGAGGGCACCGCGATCGACGGAGCGCCGAGCGGTCGCACCTCCAGAGAGTACGTTTCCGCGTTCGTCGACCAGACGGGGAGGGCCGATGCCGACGATCTCCATCGGTCCCGTCGAGGACCTCGGCGCCTCCGTCGCCGTCGTCGACCTGTTCGCCGAGGTCTGGGCCTCGGAGCCGGGGAACCCCCCGGTGCGGCCGGAGCTCGTCGTGGCTCTGGCGACGAGCGGGGCGTACGTGGTCGCGGCTCGCAGCGGCGAGCGGCTCGTCGGCGCGTCCCTGGCCTGGCTCGGGGTGGAGCACGGCCGGCCCACCCTGCACTCGCACATGACGGCGGTGCGCCCGGACATGCGCGGCTCGGGCGTCGGCCTCGCCCTGAAGCGGCACCAACGGGCGTGGTGCCTCGAGCGTGGCATCGACACCGCCCGGTGGACCTTCGACCCGCTCGTGCGCCGCAACGCCTGGTTCAACCTCACCAAGCTCGGCGCCACGATCACCGGCTACCTGGTCGACTGCTACGGGCCCCTGACCGACAGCATCAACGCCGGCGACGACACCGACAGGGTGGTCGCCTCGTGGGACCTCGACGGGGCGAGGGCTCGCGCCGCATCGGAGGGCACACTGGAAGCACCCGACGCCGATGCGCTTCGGGCCGCCGGCGCACGCGTCCTCCTCGACGACGACGCCGATGGTGGTCCGCAGCCGGGAGTCGAGCTCGTCGCCGGCCAGCCGGCGCTCTGCGCCACACCGGTCGACATCGAGGCCGTCCGAGCCGCCGACCCCGCCCTGGCCCGCGCCTGGCGGCGCGCCGTTCGCGACACCCTCGGGACGGCGCTCGACCGAGGATGGCGAGCCGAGGGCGTCAGCCGGTCGGGCTGGTACGTGCTCGAGCCGCCGGAGCCGGGTCGACCGGGGACGGCCTCGTGAAGCTGGAGGCCGTCGAGCTCCGCCGGGCCGAGCTCCCCCTCGTCCGGCCCTTCCGCACCTCCTTCGGGACCCAGACGAGCAAGGAGGTGCTGCTCGTTCGGGTGCTGGCCGGCGACGGCGAGGGCTGGGGCGAGTGCGTCGCCATGTCGGAGCCGCTCTACTCGGCCGAGTTCGTCGACGGCGCCGAAGCTGTGATCCGGAGCCACCTCCTCCCTCGGCTGTTCGCGGCCGGCGCTCCGGCGGCGCATGCGGTCGCCGGCCTCCTGGCGCCGGTGCGGGGCCATCCGATGGCCAAGGCGGCCCTCGAGATGGCGATCCTCGACGCCGAGCTGCGCGGCGACGGGCGTTCCTTCGCCGAGGAGCTCGGCGCGGTGCGGGATGCCGTCGACAGCGGCGTGAGCGTGGGCATCGCCCCCTCGCTCCCCGACCTCCTCGACGAGGTCGCCGGCTACCTCGACGCCGGCTACCGGCGCGTCAAGCTGAAGATCGAGCCCGGTTGGGACGTCGTGCCCGTCCGCGCGGTGCGCGAGCGCTTCGGCGACGTCCCCCTCCAGGTCGATGCGAACGCGGCATACCGGCTCGACGACTGGGAGGCCCTCGCCGCCCTCGACCCCTTCGACCTCCTCCTCGTCGAGCAGCCCCTCGACGAGGACGACCTCGCCGGGCACGCCGAGCTGGCCCGGCGCATCACCACCCCGGTCTGCCTCGACGAGTCGATCACCTCGGTCCGGTCGGCCCAGGCGGCGATCGCCATGGGCGCCTGCGCCATCGTGAACATCAAGGCCGGCCGGGTCGGCGGGTACCTCGAGGCGGTGCGGATCCACGACGTCTGCCGGGCGGCCGGCGTCCCGGTCTGGTGCGGCGGGATGCTCGAGACCGGGCTCGGCCGCGCCGCCAACGTCGCCCTCGCCGCCTTGCCCGGGTTCACGCTGCCCGGCGACACGAGCGCGTCCGACCGCTACTTCCACCGCGACCTGACCCGGCCGTTCGACCTGGTCGACGGGCGGCTGGCCGTACCCACCGGCCCCGGGCTCGGCGTCGAGCCGCTCCCCGAGGTCCTCGACGAGCTGACCACCTCGGTCGATCTGCGGCGTGCGGGGTAGGGGCACGGCAGACTGGGGCCATGCGCGCCGAGTTCAACGCCATGGCCGAGGGGACCCAAGAGGACTGGAACCGGATCATGGGCGCCCAGCTGACCTTCTACCCCGGGCTCACCGACCGGGTCCTCGCCCACCTGCGACTGCTCGAGGGTGACCACGGCGGGTTCAAGGTCGACCGGCTGACCCATTCGCTCCAGACCGCGACCCGGGCCTACAAGGCCGACCGCGACGACGACTACATCGCCTGCGCCCTGCTGCACGACATCGGCGACACGCTGGCGTCGTACAACCACCCCGACATCGGCGCCGCCATCGTGAAGCCCTTCGTCGACGAGAGCCTCCACTGGATGGTGCAGCAGCACGGGATCTTCCAGGGCTACTACTTCTTCGAGTACCTCGGACTCGACCGCAACCTCCGCGACCAGTTCGCCGGGCACGAGTACTACGACCTCTGCGCCGAGTTCTGCGCGGAGTACGACCAACCGGCGTTCGACCCCGACTACCCGACCATGGCCCTCGAGGACTTCGAGCCGCTGCTGCGCACGTTCTTCGCCGCGCCGAAGCGCTCCATCTACCTGAAGGACTGAACCGTCGAGGCGTCCTTCACCGCCCGAGACGACGACCGCGTCCCGTGGATCCGGGTCAAGAGCCAGCGCAACCGCGACGGCAGCGAGTCCCACGTGTGGGAGAAGTGGGTGGCGTTCTCGGTCGAGCCGCTCTACCTGGCCCTGTTCGCCCGTTGGGATCCGGGGATGATCGTGCGCCGCCACGGCCACCACAGCCCGCACACGCTCGTGGTCCTCGAGGGCACGATGACCTGTGACGGCAGGATCTGCGATCCGGGCACCCACATCGAGCTCCCGCCGGGCGCCGCCTTCGGTCCGTTCGTGGCCGGACCCGACGGCGTCCACCTGTACGAGGTGATGATGGGCGATCCGCGGTCGTGGAGCGACGCACCCGAGGTGATGGCCGCGGTGCTCGCGGAGCACGGCGTCGAGGCCCTTCCCGATCCGCCGATCGAGCTCCCGGCCGGGCTCGCCGACCTCCGGGCCGTGTTCGCCGGTCCCCCGCCTACGAGCGGATGATCGTCTGGAAGAGGGGTCGGCAGCTGAGCGTGTCGAAGTCGGCGTAGAGCGGGAGGTCGACGACGCTCTCCTCGATCGCCTCGGTCGAGCCGTAGAGACGATCGGGGTCGCCGTAGTCGTCGATGGTCGGGAACCGCTCGGCGACCAGGGCCCGCACCGGCGGCGAACCGGCCGAGAGGACCCGGGCGACGGCGTCGCGCACGTACTCGCAGCGGTAGGGGTGCAGCACCGGCGTCTTCGGTGTGTGCACCTCGTGCCACCCGTGGAAGAACGCCTCGTCGGTCAGCCGGTCGGGCTTGGGGAACCAGGAGAAGTGCGTGACGCCGGGCGTGCGGGTCCCGTCGGGCCAGTCGCGGTCGAGCCGGCGTTGCGGCACCGACTCGGTCACGAGGTACTGGTCGACCCGACCGGTCGATCCGGCGGCCCCGGTCAGCGTGTCGACGATCGGCGCCCGATCGTCGATGCAGTCGACCCACGCCGCCACGACCGACGCCAGTCGCCGGCCCGAGCCGATCAGCAGGGGCGGGTTCGGGAGGTCGGCGGCCGTGTCGCCGGTGAGGACCTCGAGGCGCGCGACGCCGGCCTTCGAGGCGAGCAGCGCCGGCGCCAACTCGTGCAGGAGGTGGTCGCGGTGTGCCTCCTCGTCGTGGTCGTCGGACCTCCAGAGCAGGTGGACGAGCTTCTCCACGGTTCAGAGGCTGCCACTCGGGCCGCTCCGAGGCGGCCCGCCCCTGTTCTGGGGGTGTCAGCCGCCGAGCAGCGCGGGGACGGTGGCGCCCTCGCCGAGGAGGAACATCGTGCCGATCACGAGGCTGAAGGCGGCGGTGACCGCCGAGAGCGCGACCATCGGCCAGCGGCGGTCGGCGAGGCGGCGGAACCCGTAGGTGCTCCCGGCGGCGACCACGGTGTTCGCCGCCAGCAGGCCCACGACGAAGCAGAGCAGCACACCGACGCTCGCGCCCGTCCCGCCGGCGTTGGCGGCGGCGGCGAACACGAGGACCTGGGTCGGTGTCTCGGCCCCGATCCCGTGCAGCACGCCGATGGCGAGCGCCGACCAACCGCCGTAGGTCATGAACGGGTCGCTCGGCATGACCGACAGGTGTCGGTGCGTGTGGGTGTGCACCACGGCGGTCTCGACGACGCCGGGCTCGTGCGCGTCGTGCCGGTGCCCATCGTGCTCGACCTGGTCGTGGTCGTGGGCGTGCGGGTGGGCGTGCATCGGGTGCTGGTGGTCGTGGGGGTGGGCGTGCTCGATGACGACCGGTTCCCCACCTTCGACGCGACCGCGCCCCCGAAGCACGAGTCGTCGAAGGCCCGCCAGCACGAGCATCCAGCGGCTGCGGAGCGGCGCCCGGCCCCGGTAACGGACGAGGCTCCACACGATGTAGACGCCGAGGGCGATCAGCGTCGCCCCGACGAAGGGCTCCAGGACGGCGTCGACGGAGTCGGGCAGGCGTTCGGCGAAGACGATGGCGGCGATGCCGAGGGCGAGGACCATCACGGCATGACCGACGGCGTACAGCGTCGCCAGCAACATCGACCGTCGCGAGGTCGGCTGCGAGCCGGTCAGGTCGGTCAGCGCCGCGATGTGGTCCCAGTCGATGCCGTGCCGGAAGCCGAAGACGACCGCCCCGGCGAAGACGCTGGAGCCGAACAGCCCGAGGAGGACTGCGAGCATCAGTTGGCTCGGCCGAGGGTGACAGCAGCGTCGCGGTGGAGCCGGCGCAGCTCGACGAGCTGGCCGGGGATGCCCAGGCCCATGGCTCAGGCCTCCTTCTCGGCGACGATGTCGACAGAGACGGTCACGTCGGGCGCCACCTTGATCATCAGGATGCGGGGGGGTTCCATGCCGAACTCCCGGATGTCGAACACCGAGGAGCCTTGGAGCCGGATCGCGGTGTCCCCGTCGACGGACATGGTCATCTCGTCCTCGCTCGGGCGGGTTACGCCCTTGAACGTGACGTCGCCTCGAACCAGGTATCGCCCCTCCTTGCCGGTGGCCTCCATCGACGTGAGGTCACCGTTGATCGTCGGGAACCGCCGGGCGTCGATGCGGCGCTTGAGCTCGCGGTCCTCCAATGGATTGCCCGAGTGGAGGCGACCGACCGGCAGCGCGAGGTGCGCCTTCGGTTCGACCGTCGGGTTGACCCGCCCGCCGCCTTGGACGTCGAGCTCGAGCCACCCCTCGAGACTCGTCGGTCTCGGTGTGGATCGGGTGCAGACTCGACTTCGCGTCGATCACGACCCGGGAGCGAGCCGGGTCGATGCGGTAGCGGGCCACGAGGCCTCCATCATCTTCCGAAGCCGGCGGTACCGAGCGAGGGCCGACCGTCGGCGTGCATCGAGACGGTGTCGACGATCGCCTGGCACAGCGACAGCTCATGCAACGGCTGCCTCCCCGGTCGCGGATGTCGTAGCAGGCTGCGTCAATGCCGAGGACGCGTGCGTACCGGGACGGGGTCCTCAAGGCGGACGACTTCCCCTGTCCCAGGTGTCCGAGCACCTCGAGCGCCCCGGCACGATCGTGTGGGTCGACTTCTGCGGGCCGACGCACGCCGCAGCTCGACGAGCTGGCCGAGGAGCTCGGCCTGCACGAGCTCGCCGTCGAGGACGCGCTCGGCGCCACACCAGCGACCCAAGCTCGACCACTACGACGACCCACCTGTTCCTGTCGTGCCACGCCGTGCGCGTCGACCTGCGACGGCGGCACTCGACGAGACCGAGATCGACGCCTTCATCAACACCCGGTGGCTCATCACCGTCCGCAAGGACGACGGCTTCTCGATCGAGCCGGTGCTCGAGCGGTGGGACCGCTCGCCGGACCTGGCGCAGTCCGGGCGTCAGCTTCCTGCTCTACGGCCTGCTCGACGTCGTCGTCGACGGCTACTTCGACGCCGTCGAGGCGTTCGACGACTACTACGACGAGGTCAGCGAGGGGATCTTCTCCGAGCAGCCGCTCGACCCGGCGCAGCAGCGGCACTGGTTCCAGATGCGCCAGGCGCTGGTGCAGTTCCACCGGCTCGTGGTGCCGATGCGCGAGGCGGTCAGCGCGCTCATGCGCCGCGAGCACGACGCCGTGTCGCCGAGCAGCTCTACCCGTACTTCCAGGACGTCTACGACCACATCCTGCGCGTCAGCGAGTCGACCGACGCGCTGCGCGACCTCGTCAGCACGATCGTCGAGACGAACCTCAGCCTGCGCGACTACCGGCAGAACCAGATCATGAAGAAGGTGACCAGCTGGGCGGCGATCATCGCCGTGCCCACGCTGATCACCGGCTACTACGGGATGAACGTGCCCTACCCGGGGTCAGGCGAGCGGTCGGGTGTCGTGGTCTCGGCCGTCCTCATCGCCATCTGCTCGATCGCGCTCTACGCCCTCTTCCGCCGCAAGGACTGGCTGTGACCTCGGCAGGTGCCGGACGAGCCAGTCTCGAGCCAAACCGGCGACCTGCTCCAGCGCGCCTGGCTCCTCGAAGAGGTGGGTCGCCCCGGGGACGATCTCGAGCCGCGCGCTCACCGCCGAGGTGCTCCAGGGCCCGGCGGTTGAGCTGGATCACGACGTCGTCGCGTCCTCCGACGATCAGCAGCGTCGGTTGCCGTACGGCGCGGAGGCGGTCGCCGGCGAGGTCGGGCCGACCGCCGCGCGAAACCACGGCGGCAACGGTGTCCGGTCGTTGGGACGCGGCGACGAGGGCCGCGGCTGCTCCCGTGCTGGCGCCGAAGAGACCGACGGGAAGGCCCGCCGTCGGATCGTGACCGACGACCTCGTCCACGATGGCGATGACGCGCGCTCGCCAGCAGCCCGATGTCGAAGCGAAGGCGGCCCGTCGGCCCGTCGAGCTGTTCCTCCTGGGCGGTGAGGAGGTCGGCGAGCACGGTGGCGAGCCCGGCTCGCTGGAGCTCGCCGGCCACGAACCGGTTGCGGGGGCTGTGGCGGCTGCTCCCGCTGCCGTGGGCGAACACGACGACGCCGCCCGGTGCCGACTCGGGCACCACCACGTCGGCGGCGAGCGCGATCCCACCGACCCGAACGATCTGCTCGGCCGACACCGCGACACCGTGTCACGACGCGAGTGCGGACCGCACGTCGACACCGCCTCGAATCGGGGTTCGGGGCCGACAACGCGAAACGGCGCCCGGCCGAGGCCGGGCGCCGGATCGGTGCGGGGGCACCTGGGTTGGATCAGGCGGGGTGGGGAGCCATCGGCTCGTGGGCTGCCACCGGGTCCACGTGCACCCGGCGAGCGACCGACGGGATGGCGAGCCCGGCGAGGGCCACACCGACGCCGCCGACTGCGAACCCGAGCACCACGATCATGGCGCCGAGGCCGACCACGAGATCGGACAGGTTGAACGCCATCACCGACGTGTAGAGGCTGGTCCGCAAGGCGGACGCCTGGAAGGCGGTGTTGCGCAGGTTGTTGGCGACGGGCCGGCCGTCGTCACCGATCAGAGCCTCGTCCTCGTTGCTCGTGCCGGCCGGATCGCCGTTGGGGGTCGCGAAGCGGCCCATCTCCGAGTAGGTCAGGCCGCCGGTCGACTCGAGGGCGTGGTGGTCGATGATCTCGGCCATCGACTGGGCCGTCGCGGCGTTGCGGACGAGGACGTTCGGCATCGAGGCGTCCTCGGGCGTGGTGATGTTCTGCGCTACCAGCTCGTCCTTGACCTGGTCCTTGGCGTCGAAGCCGCGGTTCACGGTGTAGAGCCCGGCGCCGATGAAGACCAGCCCCAGGAACAGCAATGCGATTGGGAATGCCTTCTTCATGGTGTTCTCCTTCATCTGCGGCTCGGTCTTGTCCCGCACCGTCTGTAGGCAGTGTGCGGGTTGGGCGACCCGGTGGCTGCGGGCGATGGTCAGCTCCTCCCGGGACCAAGGGCCCTACGGATCAGGCTGATCCAGGACACACGATCGCCCCATGACCGCGTTCCACGTCGATTCGGAGGTCGGGGTCCTTCGCCGCGTCCTGCTGCACCGCCCGGACCTCGAGCTGCGCCGGCTGACCCCGTCGAACTGCGCCGAGCTGCTGTTCGACGACGTGTTGTGGGTCAAGCGCGCCCGTCAGGAGCACGACGCCTTCGCCGACACCCTCACCGATCGGGGCGTCGAGGTGCTGTACGTCGGTGAGCTGCTGGCCGAGACGGTGAAGGACGACGACGCCCGCTCGTGGTTGCTCGACCGCGTCGATCACGGATCGGGAGCTCGGGCGCGACCTGGCGGCGCCGGTGCGCGACTTCTTCGACGCAGCCGACCCCGGGACCGTCGCCAACCACCTCATCGGTGGGATCACCATCGGCGAGCTCCCGAGGGGCCTCGCTGGCGGGCTCCGGGCCGCCGTGCTCGGCGACGCCGGCTTCGTCCTGCCACCGCTGCCGAACCACCTGTTCACCCGGGACACGACGTGCTGGATCTACGGCGGCGTCTCCGTGAACCCGATGATGATGCCGGCCCGTCGTAGGGAGACGGTGCACCTCGAGGCCATCTACCGCTTCCACCCACTGTTCAGGGACGAGCCCTTCGCGCGGTGGCAGGCCGACATCGACGACGACCACGGCTCGGCCACGATCGAGGGCGGCGACGTCCTCGTCGTCGGCGGCGGCGCCGTGCTGGTCGGCATGGGCGAGCGGACGACCCCCCAGGCCGTCGAGGTCCTCGCTCGCCGTCTGTTCGCCGCCGGCGGCGCCCGTCTCGTCATCGCCGTCTCCCTTCCTTCACGCCGCGCCTTCATGCACCTCGACACGGTGATGACGATGGTGCGGCCCGACACGTTCGTCGCCTACCCCGGCGTGCTCGAGGGCCTTCGGGCCTGGACCGTCGCCCCCGGCGATGCAACGGGCGAGCTCGTCGTCGCGCGCCGCAGCCTGACGTGTTCACCCCGATCCGCGCCGCGCTCGGGCATGGACTCGGTCGAGGTGCTCACGACCGGTGGCGACGACGACGAGGCCGAGCGCGAGCAGTGGGACGACGGCAACAACGTCCTGGCGGTCGCGCCCGGCGTCGTCATCGCCTACGAACGCAACGTCGACACCAACACCAAGCTGCGGAAGGCCGGGATCGAAGTGATCACCATCGCCGGCAGCGAGCTCGGCCGCGGGCGCGGCGGACCCCGCTGCATGAGCTGCCCGCTCGCTCCGCGACCCGGCCTGAGAGAAGGGAACGCCGATGAAGGACCTGCTGCGAGTCGCCGACCTCAGCCGCGACGACCTGGACCACCTGCTCGACCTCAGCGAGGACGTGCGCCGCGACCCTCACGCCCATGCCGACCTGTTCGACGGCGATACCGTCGTCACGTACTTCGCCAAGCCGTCGACCCGGACGCGGCTCTCCTTCGGCTCGGCCATCACCCACCTCGGTGGGACGCCCGAGATCGTCGGACCCAACGAGCTGCAGCTGGGTCGAGGCGAGACCATCGAGGACACCGCCCGCGTGGTCAGTCGCTACGCCCGCGCCTTCGTCATCCGGACCTTCGCCGACGACGACGTCCGCCGGTTCGCGGCCGCCGCCACCATCCCGGTGGTCAACGCCCTCACCGACCTGCACCACCCCTGCCAGGCGCTCGCCGATCTGCTGACCCTTCGCCAGCACTTCGGCTCGTTGCAAGGGCTGCGACTGGCGTACCTCGGCGACGGCAACAACGTCGCCCACAGCCTGCTCGAGGCCTGCGCCCTGAGCGGGATCGACATCGTGGTCGCCACCCCGCCCGGCTACGAGCCCGACGCCGGCATCCTCGCCGGCGCCGAGCGACTCGCCATCGGTTCCGGTGCGCTCGTCCTCGCCACGCACAACCCGCTCACGGCGATCGCCGGTGCCGACGCCGTCTACACCGACGTCTGGCTCTCGATGGGTGACAGCGACGACGAGCGCGCCGCCCGGGCGGCGGCCCTGGCTCCGTACCAGGTCAACGCCGCCGTCATGGCGAGGCGTCGCCCGATGCGGTGTTCATGCACTGCCTGCCCGCTCATCGGGGCGAGGAGGTTGCCGCCGATGTCATCGACGGCCCACGGTCGATCGTGTTCGACGAGGCCGAGAACCGCATGCACACGGCGCAGGCCGTCCTCATCGCCCTGACGCTCGGTCAACTCGCCGGAGCCGACCGGCTGCACAGCGAGGTCGGGTGATGCTCGTCGTCGTCGCACTCGGCGGCAATGCGCTCCTTCGACGCGGCGAGCCGCTCGACGCGGCGGTGCAGCGGGCGAACGTCAAGGTCGCGGCCGAGGCGGTGGCCGAGATCGCGAGGGAGCACCAGGTCGTCGTCACCCACGGCAACGGACCGCAGGTGGGGCTGCTCGCCCTCCAGAACGAGGCCTACACGGAGGTGGGGGCGTATCCGCTCGACGTCCTCGACGCCGAGACCGAGGGCATGGTCGGTTACATCCTCGAGCAGGAGCTCGGCCGGCACCTCCCGCGCGAGCGACTGGCGACGCTGCTCACGCAGATCGTCGTCGACCCGCACGATCCCGCCTTCTCGGCACCGACGAAGTTCGTCGGGCCGGTCTACGACGCACGACGACGCCCGCTTCCTCGCCCATGAGCGCGGGTGGTGCGTCGCCGCCGACGGTGACGCGCTGGCGGCGGGTCGTGCCGTCGCCGGAGCCCCGGCGCATCGTCGAGATCGAGACCATCCGCCTGCTCGTCAGCCACGGCGTCACCGTCACGTGCGCCGGCGGCGGCGGCATCCCCGTCGTCGCCGACGGCGCCGGGGGCTGCAGGGCGTCGAGGCCGTGATCGACAAGGACCTCGCCGCCGCGCTGCTGGCCACCGAGCTCGGGGCCGACGCGCTCGTCCTGCTCACCGATGTCGACGCGGTCTACGAGGGATGGGGGACGCCGGGACAGCGAGGCCGATCACGACGTACGACGCCGGCCGCGCTGCGGGCCCTGCGACCTCCCGGCCGGCTCCATGGGGCCGAAGGTCGAGGCCGTCTGCCGCTTCGTCGAGGCCGGCGGCCGGTTGGGCGCGATCGGCTCGCTGCACGCCGCCGCCGAGATCGTCCAGGGCCGGGCCGGCACGACCGTCCGAGCCTCGCGGCCGGTGACCTAATCCGGCTCGGGGTCGGCGCCGGCGGTCAGGTCGATCACGAGGTGCACCACGCCGTCGCGGAAGCGGGACGTCACCGGCAGGCCGGCGTGGTGGAACACCGACAGCATCGGGCGGTTCTGCGGCAACGTCTCGGCCACGAACCGCTGGATGCCGACCTGCCGGGCCCGCTCGGCGAGCCGCTCGAACAGGGCCGTCCCGAGCCCCCGACCCTGCCAGGCGTCGGCGACGACGAAGGCGACCTCGGCATCGGCGTGGTCGTCGAGGCGGTCGAAGCGGGCGACGGCGATGATCTGCCCGTCGGCGGTGGCGACGATCGCCTCCCGGTCGTGGTGGTCGACGTGGGTGAACCGGTGGAGCTCGTCGTCGCTCAGCTCCGGGTGCGGCGTGAAGAACCGCAGGTAGGTGGTCTCGGGCGACAACGTGCCGTGGAACCGCAGCAGGCTGGCGGCGTCGTCGGCGTGCATCTCGTGCAGCCCGACGTCCGTTCCGTCGCGAAGCGCGACGGTCGACGCTGTCCGTGCCGACCCGGCCATGGCTCGACGGTACGTGCCATGCCTCGGCGATGCACTCGTCCCTCGTCCCGCATCGGCGGGACCTTGGTCCCGGTCGCGGCTGTGACAGGCTCGACGGGGTGGCGACGAACCGGTCAGCGGGGCGGGCCGAGGACGTCCTGCCCCTCATCGGCGACGGCGACGATCTGATCGTCCCGCTCGCCAACGGCGAGCCCGTGAGCGTGCTCGACGAGATCGAGGCCAACGCCACGCGATGGATGGGCGTGCGGGTGCACCAGATGCACGCCCTCCACGACCGCCCGTACCTGCACGGCGCCGTGCGCGACCACCTGCTCCACGTGTCGTACTTCCTGTCGCCGGTCACCCGTCCCGCGTTCCACGAGCGGGGGTGCGAGCTGGTGCCGAACCACTTCAGCGAGGTGCCCCGCCTCCTCCGGGAGACGACGCGGTGCTCGCTGATCCTGGCCGCCGCCGCGCCGATGGACCGGCACGGCTACTTCTCGCTCGGCACGAACTGCGACTACGTCGCCCCCTTCATCGGGCGGGCGCCGTTCTTCCTCGAGGTGAACGAGCAGATGCCCCGGACCTTCGGGGGCAACCAGCTCCACGTGAGCCAGGTCGAGGGGTGGGTCGAGGTCGACCGGCCCCTGGTCGAGGTGCCGCCGTCGGCGCCATCGGTCGTCGACCAGCGGATCGCCGCGCACGTGGCCGAGCGGATCCCCGACGGGGCGACCATCCAGGCGGGCATCGGCTCGATCCCGAGCGCGCTGCTCGCGGGGCTCCGCGACCACCGGAACCTGGGCGTCCACACCGAGCTCATCTCCGACGGCTTCATGGACCTGATCGACCGGGGGGTCGTCACCGGGACGCAGAAGCGGGTGGCGCCCGGGAAGGCCGTGACGACGTTCGCCCTCGGCACCACAGGCGCTCTACGACTTCCTGCACGAGAACCCCGCCGTCGAGTTCCTCCCGGTCGACTACGTGAACGATCCGAGGGTGATCGCCCGGGAGGAGTGCTTCGTGTCGATCAACGCGACGACCGAGGTCGACCTCGTCGGCCAGTGCGCCTCCGAGACCGTCCTCGGTCGCTACTGGTCCTCGAGCGGCGGACAGGCCGACTTCGCCCGCGGGGCGATGTACTCGCCGCACGGCATGGCGTTCGTCGTGCTCCCCTCCACTGCCGCGGGCGGGACCGTGTCGAGGATCACGGCGAGCCTCACCCCGGGATCGGTCGTGACGACGCTCAAGAACACCGTCGACCACGTCGTGACCGAGCACGGTGTCGCCGACATGCGGGGCCGCTCGATCTCCCAGCGCGCCGCGGCGCTCATCGCCATCGCCGACCCCCCCTTCCGGGAGGATCTCACCCAGCAGGCGAGGGCCCTCGGCTACCTCTGATGGGTCGGTCTCGCTGGTGGATGCGCCGACCGGTGATTTCGAGGGGCCAGACGCGCACCCAGTGCGCCTTCTCGCCGAAGGTCCAGAACTGCAGGGGGAGGCTGATGGCCCTCCTGACGTCGTCGGCCTTGGTGAGCTCCTCGGCCCGCCCCTTGACCAGGACGCTCCAGCCTGACTGCTCGTAGAGGTTGAGCGCGTCCGCTTCGAAGCAGACCGTCGAGCTGCGCTCCAACCCTCGGAGCTTGCTGCCCGCGTCGGTGCGGAACACGATCGTCCGCTCGTCGACCACGAAGTTCACCGGGTAGATCTCCGGCGCCCCGTCGACGAGGACGCCGACCCGCCCGATGGGCGAGAGCGCCAGGAGCTGCCAGCAATCCGCCGGGGTCAGGTGCTCGAGCCAGGTTCTTGCGTCGATCAGGGCCATGTCAGGCCTCCTCGGGAGGTTCGTTCCCCCCATCATGGAGACGCCACCCTCCCGTGGAGAAGGGCCATTGGTCCTCTCGAAGCTGACTGCCGGCCCTGACCCCGACCTGGCCCCCGGGGGGAGGCTGGACGTCATGACAGGCATCGTCGTCGGCGTCGACGGGTCCGAGGGTGCGGCGCAGGCGCTGCAGTGGGCCGATCGCGAGGCCACTCTCCGCAACTGGCCGGTCACCGTGGTGCTGGCGTGGGGCTTCCTCGAGCAGCACCAGCCCGACCTCGACGACCGGTTCGACCCGAGCTACGGCGAGACCGAGGCGGGCCACGCCCTCGACGCGTACGTCGTCCGGGCCCTCGGACCGACCCGGTCCGGCGCCGTCCGCAGGCGCACGATCTGCGATCTCCCGTCGGCGGCGCTGCTCGAGACCTCCCGCGACGCCTCGCTCCTCGTCGTCGGGGCGCGTGGCCTCGGCGGGTTCCGCGAGCTGCTCCTCGGCTCGGTGAGCCACGCCTGCGTCCACCACGCCGCCATCCCCGTCGCCGTCGTCCGCGGCCACACCCCGACGCAGGGAGACGGCGTCGACCGGATCGTCGTCGGCATCGACGGCTCCGACACCGCTCGGCTCGCTCTGGCGTGGGCGGTCGAGGAAGCCCGCATCCGGCGAGCCCGGCTGGAGGTCGTGCACGCCTGGCACATGCCCTCTGTCACCGGCTACCCGTGGGTCGCGCCGACCTTCGATCTCGACGCCTTCGAGGCGGCCGCCCAGCGGACCGTCGCGCTCGCCCTCGGGGCCGTCGACACGGATGGGCTCGTCGAGCCGATCACTCGCGTCGTGTGCGCCGGAGGGGCGGCCTCCACATTGCTCGACGCGGCCAAGGGCGCCGATCTCGTCGTCGTGGGCAGCCGCGGCCTCGGTGGGTTCACCGGCCTCCTGCTCGGCTCGGTCGGCGATCAGGTCGTAAACCACGCTGACTGCCCGGTCGTCGTCGTACCCCCGGAGGCGGATCGCCATGACAGCCACTGACCCCGCGCTGCGAGGCTTCGTCGAGATCGACCGGAACGGCCTCGAGGTGCTCGAGCGCGACGAGTGTCTCCGGCTCCTGGCCACCGCGACGATCGGACGGGTCGCCATCACCGTCGGCGCCCTCCCCGTCGTGCTGCCGGTCAACTTCCGGCTCGTCGACGAGCGGATCGTCTTCCGGACCAGCGTCGGGACGAAGCTCGACGCGGCGACGCAGAACGCGATCGTCGCCTTCGAGGTCGACGACATCGATCCGCTGTCGCACTCGGGATGGAGCGTCGTGACCGTCGGTCAGGCCCGCGAGGTCACCGACCCCACGGAGCTCGTCGAGCTCGCGTCGGCGAACATCCCTCGCTGGGCGCGCTCCCGAGAGGACCGCACGGTCGAGATCTCGACCGAGATGATCTCCGGACGGCGGCTCGACCCCGCGCTGCCCTTTCCCGAGGAGGAGCACCCATGACCACGATCGACCCACGCACCGGGCTCGAGCGGATCGACAAGGACGAGTGCCTGCGGTTGCTCGCCGCCGAGGAAGTGGGACGGGTGGCGGTCGTCCACGGCCGCACGCCGGCCATCTTCCCCGTGAATTACGTGCTCGACGGGAGCTCCATCGTGTTCCGCACCGATCCGGGAACGAAGCTCGAGGCCGGGCCACGGTCACCGGCGTGCTTCGAGATCGACGCCGTCGACCGCACGACCCATGCGGGCTGGAGCGTCGTCGCCACCGGCCGCCTGGAGGAGGTCACGAAGTACGACTCCCGGACCTGGACCCGCGTGCGTGACCTGCCGGTGGAGCCGTGGGCCGGTGGCGAGAAGGCGCATTGGATGCGCCTGGTGCCCGATCGCATCTCCGGTCGTCGCATCCGCCGCCTGCGCTGATCACGGCGCGCCGATCGCGGCGAGCGCCTTGGCGGCCGTCTCGGTCGACCTTCCGGTGGTGTCCACCTCGACCGATTCGGGCCATGGCGCGAACCGCCCCGCGATCGAGGCGGTGACCCGTTCGTCGGCGTCTGACGGATCCGATCCCTCCGCGGCACGCCGTCCGACGCGCTCGAGGGCGAGGGCGAAGCGGCGCGGTGCACTGCAGTTCGGTGAGATCGGCCGACGCCCGAGACGCGACGGTTCGCGCCGCGGCCCGCCACGCCGGTTCCTGCCACGAGGCGTCGAGGATGACCGACTCCCCCAGGCCGAGCAGTTCACGACCGCGGTCGATGAGCGTCTCGTACGTCGCCGCCGTGCACGACGCGCCGTAGATGGCGGCATCGAGGGGTGCCGGTGAGTGGGCGGATGTGGGGAGCCCGGCGAGCACCTTGCGAACCTCGTCGGAACGGAGGACGACGGCTCCCAGTCGGGCACCGAGGTTGGCCGCGAGCGTCGACTTGCCCGTCCCGGGCGAACCGCCGACGACGACGAGGCGGATCCGACCGGCTTCGAGGTGCCGGGCGGCCAGACCGAGCAGGGTGTCGGCTTCGTGCGCCGCAGTCGCCTCGCCCTGCTGGGCGCGGAGGCACGCGACCTTGGCGCGGACCTGGGCCCGGTAGGCGATGTGATGGTGCGCGAGCGAGACGGGCCAATGGTCGCCGAGGAGCTGACGGTGCTGTTCCAGGAACATCCAGCCGAGATCCCCACGGCCCAGTCGCTCGAGGTCCATGGCCAGGAACGCGACATCGGCGAGGACGTCGCCGACGCGGAGCCGCTCGTCGAACTCCAGGCAGTCGAGCACCTGGGGGCCCTCGTCGAGGCAGAAGATGTCGTCGGCGAGGAGGTCGCCATGGCCGTCGCGGGCCCAGCCCTCCTCGATCCGGCGTTCGAGCAACGCACCGCGCCCCGCGAGGTAGCGGCGAGCGGCGTGGAGCACCGCATCGCTGCGGGCCGGATCCGGCAGCGGCGCGACGGCCGGGGCCATCTCCGCGGCGTTGGCCTCCCACCGCCCGAGCGTGGCCGCCGGGCTGGCCGCCTGGCGGGCCGCCTGCGTCACCGGGGCGGCGGCGTGGAAGGCGGCCACCGCGCGGGCGATGGACTGCAGCTCCTCGCCCACGTCGACACCGGTCGCCACGAGCGTGGAGAGGCGCCGGGCGACGGGGAAGCGGTGCATGACGACGAGCGGTTCGCTCGCGTCCCGGTCGGGATCGACGAGGGCGCCGACGCCGAGATACGCGTCGGGGGCGAGCCGGCGGTTGAGGGCGACCTCGGCCTCGCACGCCCGCCGGCGAGCGGCCACGGTCGAGAAGTCGACGAAGGGGAAGGCCACCGGCTTCTTGAGCTTGTAGGCCCGGTCGCCGATGAACAGCACCACGCCGCAGTGGGTCTCCACCGCCCCGGCGTACGGCTCCGACCCGCTCATGGTGCGCTTCTCACTCGGTGGCGATGGAACGAAGGACGTCGAGGTGGGCGGCTCGCCACGCCGGCCGAACGGCGGCCACGATGCCGCCGAGGACGCCGATCACGGCGATGACGACGAGCGAACCGACCGGCAGGGCGAACGCGGCGAAGCCCCCGTCGCGGATCGTGACGCTGATGGCCCAACCGAAGAAGGCGCCGATCAGCGCACCCACACCGGTGCCCAGCACGGCCACGATGGCGGCCTCCCAACGGACCGCGGTGCTCAGCTGGTGCCGCGTCATGCCGACGGCCCGCAGCAGCCCGAGCTCGCGGGTCCGCTCGTGGGTCGACAGCGACATGCTGTTGGCGATGCTGATGAGCGCGATCAGGACGGCGAGCGCGAGCAACCCGTACATGAGGTTCACGACCTGGTCGACCTGGTCGGCCTGCCCGCTGATGTACTCGTCGCGGCTCTGGAGCTCGGCGTTCGGATAGGCGTCGCTGATCGCCGCGATCGCGGCGGCGGCGTCCTCTGCGGGCACGCCTTCGGCGGTCGCCACGTACACCGAGAAGTCGAACTGGTCGGCGCCGGTCTGTTCGTGCAGCGCGTGGCTGACGACGAACGGCCCAGCCAGATCCTGCTCGGTGTAGATGCCCTGGACGCTCAGAGCACGGGTGGTCCCGTCGACGAACCCGAACTCGAGGGTGTCGCCGATGCCGAGACCCCGGTCAGCGGCTTCGTCGTCGTCGACGAGGATCCCCTCGGGGGTGAGGGCCTCGAGCGACCCGCCGATCATCCCGATGTCGAAGACCTGACCGGCCGTCGACGGATCGACCGCCACGTAGCCGGTGTCGCCGCCGCCGTTGATGTCGTGGGCGGCGCCCACTCGGATGCCCGAGGCCACGGCCACCTCGGGCAAGGCGTCGAGCTGGAGCGCCAGGTCCGGGCTCAGGCCACCGAAGCCGAAGGTGTTGGTGCTGACGACGAAGTCACCGGTGAACTGCGAGTCGACGATGTCGCGGGTCCAGTCCTTGACCGACGCCGCGATCACGGTGATCGCCGCAACGAGGGCGACGCCCACCATGAGCGCGCCTCCCGTGCGTGACGTGCGCTTCGGGTTGCGCATGGCGTTCTCGCGAGCGAGCTGCCCGGTGATGCCCGACGCGGCGGCCACGGGCGCGCCGACGAACCTGGCGAACGGCCTGGCGATCAGCGGTCCGAGGGAGAAGGCGCCCATGAAGATCAGCAGGGCGCCGAGGCCGACCCAGGACAAGCCGGCACCGGAGAGCCCGGCGACGAAGAGCCCGACCCCAACGAGTGTGAGCGGGCCACCCTGGAGGAGGCGGCGACGAACCTGGTGGGACTCGGCCTGCGCGATGTCGCGGAGCGCGGCGAGCGGCGGCACTCGCGACGCCCGCAGCGAGGGGAAGATCGCCGAGCCGATCGTGACGACGGTCCCGACCGTCATGGCGATCACCGCGGTGCGGGCGTGGAAGACGGTCCCGCCGGCCGGGATGTCGATCCCGAACCCCTCCATCATCGCCTTGAGGCTGCCGGCCACGACGACGCCGGCCGCCAGGCCGATGGCCGACGCGAGCACACCGACGATGGTGGCTTCGAGCAGTTGGGCCCACAGCACCTGGGCGCGGGTCGCGCCGACCGAGCGGAGCAGCGCCATCTCCCGCGACCGCTGGGAGACGACGATCTGGAAGGTGTTGTAGATGGTGAAGCAGGCGACGACGAGCCCGATGGCCGCGAACACCAGCAGGAACGTGGTGAGGAAGCCGAGGCCCTCGCGCATCGCGTCCTGGCTCTCCTCGGTGATCTGCGTGCCCGTCACCGCCTCGACGCCGACCGGCACGGCCGCGGCGATGCGGACGGTCAGCTCTTCTTCGGTGACGCCCGGCTCGGCGTCCACCATCACCATGTCGACCTCGGCGAGCCCATCGACCATCACCTGCTGGGCGGTGGCGAGGTCGAAGATCGCCGTGCTGGCCCCACCCGGGGAGTCGACCGAGCCGAACCGTGCCGTCCCGACCAGCGTGAACTCGTGGGGGCCGGTCTGGGTCAGCACCGTCACCGTGTCGCCGACAGCCAAGGTCGCCGAGCTCGGCGCTCGCCTTGTCGATGACGACCTCGCCGGGTCCGGGGGCGCGGCTGCCGTCGGTGAGCTGCCACGGATTCAAGCTCGCCGACGATGTGGCTCATCCCGAGCGTCGGTGCTCCCTGTCCCGGGTTGCCGATGGCGTCGCCGTCGGCGCCGACGATCTGGGCGTACCCGGCGACGAAGCCCTGCGCGTTGGCGACGCCGGGTACCGCGGCGACGGTCGCGACCAGCGACTCCGGGATGCGGGCCCGCTGGCTCCCGCCGGTGTCGATCTCGACGGTCGTCGCCGAACGGACGACCGACTCCGTGTCGGCGTAGATGCCGGCGAAGAGGTCGTCGAACGTGCGCCGGATCGTGTCGGTGAACACCAGCGTGCCAGCCAGGAACGCCACTCCGAGCATGACCGACAGGGCGGTGCTGAACAGCCGCCGCTTCTTCGCCAGCACCGACTTCAAAGCGAGTCGGAACACGGCTCAGCCTCCCAAGTGCCTTGAGCTCGTCGAGGATCCCGCTCATCGTCGGTCGCTCGAGCTCGTGGACGATGCGGCCGTCGGCGAGGAACACGACCCGGTCCGCGTAGCTGGCTGCTCGGGCGTCGTGGGTGACCATCACGACCGTCTGACCGAAGCCGTCGACGGCGGCACGAGTCATCTCGAGCAGCTCGGTGGCCGACTTCGAGTCGAGGTTCCCGGTCGGCTCGTCGGCGAAGATGAGCTCGGGCCGGGTGACCATCGCCCTCGCCGACGCGACCCGCTGCTGCTGCCCGCCGGACAGCTCCGAAGGACGGTGGCGGAGCCGGTCCTCGAGTCCGAGGCTCCTGATCAGCGTGTGCAGCCAGGCCTTGTCGGGGCGGCGTCCGGCGAGTGCCAGCGGCAGGGTGATGTTCTCCTCGGCCGACAGCGTCGGCACGAGGTTGAACGCCTGGAAGACGAAGCCGATGCGGTCGCGGCGAAGCAGCGTCAATTGCTTGTCGCTCAGGGTCGTGAGATCGGTGTCGCCGATGAAGACCGAACCGGACGTGACCGTGTCAAGGCCGGCGAGGCAGTGCAGCAGGGTCGACTTCCCCGAGCCGGACGGCCCCATGATCGCGGTCAACCGTGCCGCCTCGAACCCGACGGTGACGCCGTCGAGGGCGCGGACCTCGGTGGCCCCGTGCCCGTAGATCTTGACGACGTCGACAGCGCGGGCCGTGAGAGTGAGCGGTGCCGTCTCCGGCGTGAGAAGCGTGGTCATCGTTCTCCTCCCTTCGGTCCCCCCTTCGACAGGTCGGCGCCGGTCGCGACGTCGATCGTGCGGGCGGACGGGAACAGTCGGGCGGCGGCCTGGTGGGCGCGAACCGTGTGACGGCTCGTGGCCCCGGCCGCCAGCAGCACCTTCACGGCATCGCCTCGCCGGGTCACGGCCGCCGGCGTGCCCGCGGAGGCCGTCACGTCGTCGCTCGCACGCCTTTCGGCCGCCGCCACCGCTCGCTCGCAAGCCGCGGGGACGTCGTCGACGGAGACCGCAACGGCGTCGCACCGGCAGAGGAACGGACTGGAGGCGCCGTTGCCGGCGAGCACGAGCGGAACGGCGTCGCGGAGCGAGCAGACGGCGCCGACCTCGCCGGTGGCGATCTCGGTCGTCGGTCGGTCGTGGACGACCAGAGTGACGTCGACGGTGCCGTCGAGGGGGCACGCACCCTCCAGCCCGGCGCAGGGGAAGGCGGGCCGGCCCGGCTCCGAACAACGCACCAGATCGTGGCCGCTCGCCAGCAGCACGTCGGCGACGCGGGTATCCGGTGTGGTGTCGAGCAGCAGGACTCGCATGAGCCGATGGTCGTCCCGAGACCGTGCGCGGGTCAGTGGGCGAGCGACACCCGGGATGGGGACCTTCGGCCCTTCCGCCGTCGTCCCGGGACGATCGGCCCTACTCGGCCGCGCCACGGCCGCCATACGGTCGACCCGAGGGAGGAGGTGCGAGGTGTTCCGTTCGATCGTCGTCCCCGTGGATCAGAGCTCCGCGAGCGACCGGGGCGTGGCGATCGCCCTGGGCATGGCGCGTCGCGCGGCGGTGCCGGTCCGGCTCGTGTCGGTCCGCGAGCCGTCCTGCGACGTGATCACCGCCGAGCTGGATCTGCGTGACCGGGCGATACGGGCCTTCCCCGTCGCCTGCACCACGACCGTCGTCTTCGACGACGACGTCGAAGGCGCGCTCGTTCGGGCCATCGCCGAGCGACCGGACAGCTTCGTGGTGCTCGGGACCCGCGCTCGTCGTGCCGTGGGAGAGCTCCTGCTCGGCGGCGTCGCCGAGGCGCTCCTCGTGCGGTCCGACCGCCCGCTCGTACTCGTGGGCCCCCACGTCGACGCCAACTCCCACCCCTGCCCGCAGAACCTCGTCATCGCCGTGGATTCGGAGACGACCGCGGCGGCGCTGGTCCCGCCGGTCGTCGAGTGGGCGAAGGGGTTCGGCGGTCGACCGTGGATCGTCCAGGTGGCGGCGAAGGCGACGGTCCCCAGCGGCCAGAGCGACACGGCGGTGGTGCACCGGACCGCCGCTGCGCTGACCGAAGCCGGGATCGAGGCGGAGTGGGATCTGCTCGGCGGCGACGACCTCGTGAGCGCGCTCGTCTCGTTCACGACGCTCCTGGGAGGCGGCGTCCTCGCCGTGGCCACACGCCGGTGGGCCGACCCGCGCCGGATCCACTGGTCGAGCACGGCCCGTGAGCTCGTGCACCGCTCGCCCTACCCCGTGCTCGTCCTGCCCCTGCACGATCGTTGAACCGGTCTCCCGGCGTCGCGCGACAGGACCTTCGGCCCTTTGAGCAGTCCGAGGACGGGCGGACGCTGACGGCGTTCTGCTCATCGGAACGAGGAGGAGCCATGACCACCACCGTTCGGCCGACCCGACCGGAAGGCATCTCGCCTCCAGGTGCGGCGTCGGCGACGCTCGAGGCGCCGACGCGCGCTCTGGGCCTTCCCTCTGCCACCGCCTTGGTGATCGGCAGCATCATCGGCACGGGCGTGTTCACCATGCCCGCGGTGATGGCCGGCGCCGGCACGAGCTCGCTGATCACCCTCGTGATCATCTCCGTGGGCGCCGTGCTCCTCGGCCTCCTGTTCGGCCAGCTCACCAAGCGCGTCCCCCACAACGAGGGTGGCCTGTACGCCTACGCCCGCCACGAGTTCGGCGACTTCGCCGGGTACCTGACGGCCTGGTGCTACTGGATCACCTGCTGGGCGGGCAACGCCGCCATCGTCTCGTCGTGGGTCCTGTACGTCGAGTCCCTCTTCGGCATCGACAACCCGTCGAACTGGGTCAACTTCGGCATCGCCATGACCGGTCTCTGGATCCCGGCGGCGATCAACCTCGCCGGCGTGAGGCAGATGGCGTTCTTCCAGAACGTCACCGTCGTGTTGAAGTTCCTGCCCCTGCTGTTCGTCGGCGTGTTCGGCTGGTTCTTCGTGAGCAGCGCCAACTTCGGCCCGTTCAACGCGTCGGGCGGCAGCCTGTACGACGCCGTGAACCTCGCCGCCGGCGTGGCCCTGTTCTCCTTCATCGGTGTCGAGTGCGCCTCCATCGCCGCCGGTCGGGTACGCAACCCCCGTCGCAACGTCGGTCGGGCCTCGGTGCTCGGCACTGCGGCCAGCGCCATCGTCTACGTCGCCGTCACCGCGGTCATCATGGGCCTCGTGCCCCACGATCAGCTCGTCGAGGACGGAGCGCCGTTCGTCGCCGGCTTCGAGCAGATGTTCGGAGGCGCCGGCTGGGCCGGCAAGTTCGTCGCCCTGATCGCCGTCATCTCGGGCATCGGCGCCCTCAACGGATGGACGATGGTCACCGCCGAGATGCCCTACGCGGCGGCCAAGGACGGGCTCTTCCTCCATCACTTCGCCAAGGTCAGCCGCAAGGGTGTGCCGTGGTTCGGCATCGTCGTCTCGACCATCGTGGCGTCGGCCCTGATGGCGTGGAGCTACAGCGGCGAGACCGGCCTCAAGGTCTTCACCTACCTCGTGTACCTGTCGGTCGTGACCGTCGCCATCCCCTACTTCTTCTCGGCCTGCGCGCAGCTCGCCTACCTGGTGTCTCGGCGCCGGGCCGTGCAGGGATGGGCCCTCGCCCGGGACCTCACGATCTCGGTCGTCGGCCTGCTGTTCTCCCTGTGGGTGACCTTCAGCTCGGGCTACCAGTCGGTGTACCAGGCCATGCTGCTGCTGCTGCTCGGCATCCCGGTGTACGCCTTCCTGAAGGCCCGGCGTGAGCGTCTCGGCCAGGTCGACGAGCCGGTCGACATGCCGCCCGAGCTCCTCGAGCCGCGGTAGGCAGCGGGGCGTGGCAACCGGCACCGCACTCGTCCGCCGGCCCGGGCCCCGCCTCGCCGACGGGATCGTGACCCACATCGAGCGGGTGCCGGTCGACCTCGAGCTGGCCCAGCTCCAGTGGCAGGGCTACGCCGACGCCATGGCGTCGAACGGGTGGGACCTCATCGAGGTCCCACCCGCCGACGACTGCCCCGATGCCGTGTTCGTCGAGGACACCGTCGTGATGTTCGGCACCCTCGCCGTCATCACCCGGCCGGGCGCCGATGCCCGCAAGCCGGAGACCGTCGACGTCGAGCAGGTCGTCGAGTCGCTCGGGTGCTCGATCGCCCGGATCGAGCGGCCGGGGACGCTCGACGGCGGCGACGTGCTCAAGGTCGGCGACACCGTGTACGTCGGCCGCGGCGGCCGCACCAACGCCGACGGGATCGCCCAGCTGCGGGCGATCCTCGCGACCGCTCGGAGCATCGGTCGTGGCCGTACCGCTCACGAAGGTGCTGCACCTCAAGTCGGCCGTGACCGCGCTTCCCGACGGTTCGGTCATCGGCTTCCCGCCGCTGGTCGACGACCCCGCGCGTCTTCCCCCGCTTCCTCCCCGTGCCCGAGGAGTCCGGCGCCCATGTCGTCCTGCTCGGCGGGGCGCGGCTGCTGATGGCCGCCGACTGCCCCCGGAGCGCCGAGCTGTTCGCCGACCTCGGCTACGACCCGATCGCCGGTCGACATCGGCGAGTTCCAGAAGCTCGAGGGCTGCGTGACGTGCCTGTCGGTGCGGGTCCGCGAGCTGACCGTAGGACGCCACCTAGGCCTTCGGCACGCGCCACTCCAGCACCGTGCCCGTGGGTTCGCGCTCGGTGAGCCGGAGCTCGCCGCCGAGGTCGGCGGCCCGGGTCGCCATGTTGTCGAGTCCCTTGCCCCGCGGCGTCTCCGCCGACGGCGGCCCGATGCCGTCGTCGGTCACCCGCAGGCACACGTCGCCCTCGACGAGGACCTCGACCTCGACGCGTGACGCCCGGGCATGCCGGGCGACGTTGCTGAGCGCCTCGCGGAGCGTGGCCAGCAGCTCGACGCCGGTGCGATCGTCAACGCCGGTGTCGAGCGGGCCGTCGAGCAGCACGCGCGGCTCGAACCCGAGCGGGCCGGCCGCCTCGTGCACGAGCCCGAGGACCCGGTCGCGCAGCCCGTCGACGGCGACGCGGCTCTGCTCCAACCCGAAGATGGCCGTGCGGATGTGCTTCACCGTCAGGTCGAGGTCGTCGACCGCGGCCTCGATGCGGTCGATCGCGCCCGACGGGTCGTTGCGGACGTAGCGCACGGTGCCCTGCAGCGACATGCCGGTGGCGAAGAGGCGCTGGATCACGGTGTCGTGCAGGTCGCGGGCGATGCGCTCCCGGTCCTCCACGAGCGCCAGCTCGTGGAGCCTCGCGTGCAGTCGGGCGTTCTCGATCGCCACGCCGGCGGCGGCGGCCAGGCCGACCACCAGCTCCTCGTCGACGTCGGTGAAGACCTCGCCCGCCTGTCTTGTCGGTCAGGTAGAGGTTGCCGAAGACCTCGTCGCGCACCCGGATCGGGACGCCGAGGAACGACCGCATCGGCGGGTGGTTCGGGCGGGAACCCGTAGCTGTCGGGGTGCTCGTTCAGGTCGGGCAGGCGCAGCGGCTTGGCGTCGACGATCAGCAGGCCGAGGATGCCGTGGCCCTCGGGCAGGTTCCCGATCGCCCGGTGCGTCTCGTCGTCGATGCCGACGGTGATGAACTGCGACAGCCGCGTGCCGGTGTCGTCGAGCACGCCGAGGGCGCCGTAGGTGGCGTCGACGAGGTCGACGGCGCTCTGGACGATCCGCTCGCAGCATGGCGGGCAGGTCGAGATCCGAGCCGATCGTGAGGACGGCGTCGAGCAGCTGCCGCAGGCTCTGGGGTCCGGCGACCGTCGCCACCAGCGGACGAATCTACGCCGCGACCCTGAGGACCGCACGACGCCCGCCGCGACGCGAGCACAATGAGCGACGTGCCGATCCGAGTGTTCCTGCTCGACGACCACGAGGTCGTGCGCCGCGGCCTCCGCGAGCTGCTCGAGGCGGAGGACGACATGGAGGTCGTCGGCGAGGCCGGCACGGCCGAGGAGGCCTACGGGCGCATCCCGGCCACCACACCGAACGTCGCCGTGCTCGACGTGCGGCTGCCCGACGGCGACGGGATCGAGGTGTGCCGCGAGATCCGGTCGCGGCACCCGGAGATCGCCTGCATCATGCTCACGTCGTTCGCCGACGACGAGGCCGTCTACGCGGCCATCATGGCCGGGGCCGCCGGCTACGTCCTGAAGCAGGTCCGCGGCACCGACCTCGTCGACGGGATCCGGCGGGTCGCCGCCGGCGAGTCGCTGCTCGACCCGTCGGTGACGACCCGGGTGCTCGAGCGGCTCCGCCACAAGGACGACGACGACGAGCTCGCCGCGCTGACCGACGCAGGAGCGCAACATCCTCGACCTCATCGCCGAGGGCCTCACCAACCGCCAGATCGGCGAGCGCATGTTCCTCGCCGAGAAGACGGTGAAGAACTACGTCTCGAACCTGCTCGCCAAGCTGGGCATGAGCCGGCGGACCGAGGCCGCCGTCTACGCCGCCCGGCTCGCCGAGAAGCGCGCCCGGGAGAGCCACGGCGAGTAGCGGGCCCCAACGGGACGCGATGTGACCGTCGGTCACGGGACCGGGACTTTGGTCCCTACCGGCTGACGCGGGCGCTCACCGATCCTGGAGGCAGGAGGTGGGTCGTGTCCGGAGGAACCGTGCTGGTCGTCACGATCGTGGTCTGGCTCGGGATCGGTGTCGGGCTCGCGGTCGTCCTCGGACGCCGCGGCCACGACCGGTTCACGTGGTTCGTGCTCGGCGCCATCTTCGGCCCCTTCGCTCTCGTCCTCGCCGTCGACGCCGTTCGTTACGACGAGCCCCGCGCACCCCGGATCGTCGCGACGTCGCTCGTCGAGCACCAAGCCTGGCGCGGTCGACCTCCTCGTCGGCTACGACGGGTCGCCGGCATCGAAGGCGGCCATCGACTCCGCGGTCGGCCTGTTCGGCGTGCGCCTCGGCCGCCTGACGCTGGCCACCGTCATCCCCTTCGACGGCGGCGCGGCGAACGAACGACGTGCTCGGGCCGAGCTCGAGCACGAGGCCGACCGCCTCGGCTGGCTGGCGCCCGAGCTGCAGGTCCTCCGTGGCCGGCCCGCCACCGCCCTGGCCGCGGCGGCTGTCGACGGCCGCTTCGACGTGCTCGCCGTCGGCGCGACGGGCTCGGGTCACGCCCACCTGTTCGGAGGCGCGGCACGCCAGCTCGCGCACGAGAGCACCGTTCCCGTCCTCCTGGCCGGACACGTCGCCGCGGCGGCGTGAGCCCTCCAAGCCACCAAACCCCGAAGGAACCCACATGGATGCCTCCGACGCCCCTGACGCCCCCGACGCCCAGCCGGAGTCGAGCACCCGCGACAGCCTGTTCGTCATCTCCCTGAGCGTGGCCATGGTGGCCGTGCTCGTCGCCGTCATCGCCGTCGGGTTCGGACTCCGGGCGATCGACGAGAGCAACGACGAGGTCGTCGCCGCCGGCTCCGGCGGGACCGAGACGGCCGCGGCATCGCTCACCGAGTTCGCCATCACTGCCGACTCCGTCCCCCTGGGCGGGGCCCTTGCGCGTCACGAACGACGGCACGACGACCCACAACCTCGTCGTGGAGGACACCGACGCCGCGACGGCCGATCTGGCCGCGGGCGCCAGCGAGGACCTCGACCTGGCCGGTCTCGAAGCGGGCACGTACACCGTGTTCTGCAGCATCCCCGGCCACCGCGACGCCGGTATGGAGGCCGCGCTGCAGATCGGCGACGCCGCCGGCGGGACGGCCTCGGGCCACGACGGGCACGGCGACATGGACTACGCCGCCATGACCGCCGCCATGGTCGACACGATGAGCCAGTACCCGGCCGAGACCGCCGGGGTGGGCAACACCGTGCTGGAGCCGACCGAGGTCCACGCTGACGGCACCAAGGTGTTCGACCTGGTCGCCGCGATCACGCCGTGGGAGCGGGCGCCCGGGCGACGTCGTCGACGCCTGGACCTACAACGGCGTCGTGCCGGCGCCGTCCATCCACCTCGAGATCGGCGACCGAGCCGAGATCCGGGTGCGCAACGACCTCCCCATCGCCACCGACCTGCACCTCCACGGCCTCAACGTCGACAACGAGTTCGACGGCGTCGCCCCGCTCACCCAGCCGCTGATCGAGCCCGGCGACACGTTCACCTACGAGTACGTCGCCGACGAGGTCGCGGTGGCGATGTACCACCCGCACTTCCACTCCCAGATCGGGCTGCCGAACGGGATGTTCGGCACGATCTTCGTCGGCCAGGTCCCGATCCCCCGCGGCGCGACGATCGGCGGCGAGGCCATCCCCGCCGACCTCGTCATCAGCCAGGACTTCCCGATGGTCCTGAACGACTCAGGCGTGATCGGCTACAGCCTCAACGGCAAGAGCTTCCCGGCGACCGCCCCGATCGTCGCCTCCACCGGTGACTGGGTCCTGTTCCACTACTTCAACGAGGGAACGCAGATCCACCCGATGCACCTGCACCAGTTCGACCAGATCGTCATCGCCAAGGACGGGTACCCGCTCGACGCCCCCTTCGTCGCCGACACCCTCAACGTGGCGCCGGGCGAGCGGTACTCGGTCCTCGTCCACCTCGACAAGCCCGGCACGTGGGTCTGGCACTGCCACATCCTCCCCCACGTCGAGGGCGAGGACGGGATGTTCGGCATGGTCACCGCCGTGGTCGTGCAGCCATGAGCGACGCCGACGGCTCCACGCTCGAGGAGATCCCCCGCGAAGAGTGCTTCAAGCTCGTGGGCGCCCTCGGCGTCGGTCGCTTCGCCGTCGCCATCCCCGGGCGGGCCCCGCTCGTCGTCCCGGTGAACTACGTCCTCGACGGTGACGTGATCGTGTTCCGCAGCGACTACGGCGCCAAGATCGCCGGCCTGCGCCGCCGGCAGGTGAGCTTCCAGGTGGATCTCATCGATCCGGCGCACCACACGGGCTGGAGCGTCCTCGTCCAAGGCGTCGCCCACGAGGCCACCGCCGCCGAGGTGGCCCACCTCGAGGTGGACCCCTGGGTCGGCGAGCGGCAGCACTGGATCCGGGTCGTGCCCACCGTCGTCACCGGGCGCCGGATCCGGCTACCGGCGCATCACCCCCGACCCCAGGGGCTACCTCTGAGGCGTGCTCGAGCGCTTCGGCGAGGAACGAGGTCACCCGTTCCTCCCACTCGTCGGGATGCGTCGCCAGCGCCTCGGTGTGGCCTGCGTCCGGCACGACCCAGAGCTCGACCGTGTCCGGTGCGGCCCCGGCGATGTAGCGACCGGCGTCGCCTTCGTCAGGTATGTCGCCCCCGGCGATGAGGAGCATGGGGCGAGGGGCGGCGGCCGCGGCCGCATCACGGAGCGCCACGGGCGGATCGGCGGCCGTGAGTACGTCGACCGTGGCGTAGAGCACCCATTCGATGCCCTCCTGAAGGGTGCCGCGCCACCCGTGGACATCGGAGAGCCAGGCCGAGTCGGCCGCCGTCCGGTTCGTCGCCCCTTCGGCGACGACCGCCCGGATCCGCTCGTCGGCGGCCGCCGCCCCGATGCTCTCCTCGCCGCCCATCGACATCCCGACCGCGGCGATCCGAGCGCCGTCGACGTCCGGCTGGCCCTGGAGGAACGACACGGCGGCGGCTATGTCCCTGTCGCCGTACCAACCGAAGTCCATTGCTCGCCCGCCACTGCGACCGTGACCGCGAGCGTCGTACAGCAGCACCCCGTAGCCGTGCCGGGCGAGCACGGTGGCCTGGTCGAGCACGCCGGAGCGGGTCGAGCCGGCGCCGTGCGAGAGGACGACCGCGGCGCCGTTGGACGACGCGATGTACCAACCAGAGAGCGTCGTCCCGTCGGCGGTGTCGAACGTGACATCGCGGTAGCGCAGCCCGAGGTCGGCCGGTGTCGTCGCCGCCACCCTCGTTCGGGGGACATTGGTAGCGGCGACGGCGATCGCGACGACGTAGATCACCGACGACGGACAGCGAGAAGCAGTCCGGCGGCGACAGCCACACGCCCCCACCGACGATGCCGACGCACCGACGCGACGACACCGGCGGCCACGAGGCCGAGTCCGCCCACCAGGGCGACGACGCCGGCGGCGGCGAGGGGTGACAGCCCGGTCTTCGCCAGGTGGGGCACGGCGATCCCGGCGCCGGCCGCGACCGCCAGGAGCCCCGCGGCAAGCGTGATCCACGACGGGCAGGTGCGGCGACGCAGCGCCACGATCATCGCGACGGTGAGTCCCGCCACGCCGGCGAGGCGGACGAGCTGCCATGGCGCCGAGCCGTCACGGGCCACGATGAATGCCATGGCCGTGCCGGTGGCGGCGACGACGATGCCCACGCTCCGAAGGTGCCGTACCGACACGGCGACGCCCAGAGCCGATGGTCCCCCGACCCGTCCGCTTTGGTCGAGGTGTCGTGCCACGCGTTCGGGACCTTCGACCCTGACCCGTTCCGAGGGCAGGCGCGAACGTCGCGATGGACCACGAAAGGCAGGTCGAGACGATGCGCAACGACGCCGTGCGAGCCGCCCTGGTCGCCGAGCGCGACCACCTCGAGGTGACGCGGGATGCCCTGCTGCTCCACGCCGGACCCGATGGCGGCACGCAACGGGAGGACACCGGCGAGCTCTCCGGCATGGACGAGCACATCGCCGACGTGGCCAGCGACACCTTCGAGCGGGAGGTCGACCTCGGCCTGCTGCACGCCGTCCAGGCCGACCTCGCCGCCGTGTACGCGGCCCTGGAGCGACTCGCCGCCGGCACCTACGGCCGCTGCGAGCGGTGCGGGGTCGACATCGGCCACGCCCGGCTCGTCGCCAGGCCTGCGGCCGCGCTCTGCCTCGCCCACCAGAACGAGGCCGAGCGGGCCGACGCGGTGCTGCGCCGCTCGATCCTGCACGGCGGAACCGATCTCGAGGCCGCCGCCCACCTCGACCTCCTGCCCGTGGAGGATCCCGCCGGTGCGTCGTACGACGACGAGGCGATCGACGTCAGCAGGACCTGAGAGCGGGACCTTCGGGACCGCAACCGGGACGTTCGGCCGTACCTCGAGGACCCCTGGGCTTCGTACCTTCGGAAGTGGCCAACGAGCTTCCGCCTTCCGGGGGGAGTCGACGCAAAGGAGAGGCCCCATGTTCATCTTCCTGCTCCCCGCCGCTGCGCTCGGGTACGCCGGCTACGGCCTCGTGCGTGCCATCGAGACCGTCGAGCACGCCTTCAAGCGCCGGTAGCGCCACGCCGGCGCGGTACTCGGCGGGGCTCCGAGCAAGCACGCTTCCCGTCGTCCCGGGCTGCGCCATTCACTCGGAGCCCCGCCGCGACGTGCACCCAAGGGCTACCGCCCCGGCGTCGAGGACGCCATGAGCCGCAACCGCACGTCCAGGAGTCGCCGGGGTGATTCCTGGATGGCTTCGTCGAGTCCTCGGCACAGGAGCTGCTCGGCGAGGTCGGGATGCACGTCGAGATCGGCAAGGGCACGAGCGGCGAGGACGCAACTGCCGAGCCGGTCGCGCCAGTCGAGCAGGATGACGCCGAGCTGGACCGGGCACTCCGGGTCGCTCGCCGCCATCGCCAGATGATCGGCCGCGTCCTCCACGATCTGCCAGCGGACCTCGTTCGGGGCGGCCGCGCCGCAGATGAGGCTCAGCACGAGGCGCGCCCGGCGCAGCGCCTCGACGCTCTCCTGCGCCACCTGCTCGGCCGTCAGCCGCGACGGGTCACCCATCGGTGAGGTACCGGATGCGCCGGGCGACGTTCACGGCGTGGTCGCCGAGCCGCTCGTAGAACCGGGCGATCAGCCCGAGCTCGATCGCCTCGGCGATCGAGGTCTCGCCCTTCGCCAGCTCCGCGGTGAACTCCACGTGAAGGTCGTCGAGGGCGTCATCCTGGATGCGGAGCTGATCGACCCGCTCCGGGTCCCGGTCGACGTAGGCGTCGGCCGCGCCGCTCCACAGTGTGGACGCCAGCGAACCCATGTCGGCCAGCAGTCCGCGGGCCCGCGGGGTCAGGCCATCGGTGAGGCGCTGCGGCGTGCGTCAGCGCGATGTGCTCGATGAGGTCGCCGCTGCGTTCGAGCTCCGGAGCGATCCGCAGGATCGAGATCAGCAACCGGACTTCGCGAGGTTCGGCCGGACGGCCGTGGGCCAATCGCCGTTCGACGAGCTCCTCCACCAGCAGCTGCAGGTCGTCGAGATCCCGATCGCCGGCCACCACATCGCGGGCGATGGCACGATCGCCGAGGAGGAACGCTTCGGTCGCCGCGGCGAGGCCTTCGGAGACCAGCGCAAACATGCGGACCATGAGCGAGTCGACCGAGTCGAGGGCGTGGTCCTCGGGTCCCGCCGCTCCGCGCTCGACGGGATGGAGAGCCGGGCTCACGAAGGTCAAGATACGGACGGCACCATGTGGGGAACCAGTGGACCACCCTGTGTCTTTGCGGTGGACAGCGGGCGTCGTCATGTGGACAACGCGATGGGTTCACCCCTGCGCCACCCGGTGTTCAGATCGAGCGGTGAGGGTGGCGAGGGCCGAAGTCGGCTACACCGGCGTGACGTAGGCGCCGGTGATCCCGCCGTCGACGAGGAACGTGGCCGCGGTGACGAACGAGGAGTCGTCGCTGGCCAGGAAGGCCACGGCGCCGGCGATCTCCTCGGCCTCGGCGAAGCGGCCCATCGGGATGTGGACGAGCCGGCGGGCGGCCCGCTCGGGGTCCTTGGCGAACAGCTCCTGGAGCAGCGGCGTGTTCACCGGGCCCGGGCACAGGGCGTTGACGCGGATGCCCTCGCGGGCGAACTGCACGCCGAGCTCCCGGGTCATGGCCAGCACGCCGCCCTTCGATGCGGTGTAGGAGATCTGCGACGTGGCCGCGCCCATCACGGCCACGAACGACGCGGTGTTGATGATCGAGCCCTTGCCCTGGCCCGCTGCATGTGGGGCAGGGCGCGACTTGCAGCAGAGGAACACCGAGGTGAGGTTCACCTCCTGCACCCGGCGCCAGGCGTCGAGGCCGGTGTGAGGATCGAGTCGTCGTCCGGCGGCGAGATGCCGGCGTTGTTGAAGGCGACGTCGACCGACCCGTAGGCGTCGTCGGGCGGCGGCGAACAGCGCCGTCGACCTGCGCCGGCGTCGGTCACGTCGACGCGCGACGAACAGCCCGCCGACCTCGGTCGGCGGCCGCCGCGCCGGCGGCCTCGTCGACGTCGGCGATGACGACCTTGGCGCCCTCGGAGGCGAGCCGGCGGGCGGAGGCCAGGCCGATGCCGCTGCCCCCGCCGGTGATGACGGCCGACCGCGGCCCTTCGAGTCGGTCCGTCCACGAGTCACTCCTCCGTTGCGATGAAGACGTTCTTGACCTCGGTGAAGGCGTCGAGGGCGTCGGGGCCGAGCTCCCGGCCGATGCCCGACTGCTTGAACCCGCCGAACGGCGTCCAGTAGCGCACCGACGAGTGCGAGTTGACCGACAGGTTGCCGCTCTCGACGGCCCGGGCGACGCGCAGGGCCCGGCCGACGTTCCTCGGTCCAGATCGAGCCGGACAGCCCGTAGGGCGTGTCGTTGGCCAGCCGCACGGCGTCGGCCTCGTCGTCGAACGGGACGACGGCGACGACCGGGCCGAACACCTCCTCGGCGAAGGCCGGGTCGGTCGGCGCGCACCGGGGCCAGCACGGTGGGCGGGAACCACCAGCCGGGCCCGTCGGGCGCCGTGGCCCCGGAAGGCGACCGGCGCGCCCTCCGGGACGAAGGACGCCACCGGCGTCGCGGTGCGCCGGCGGAGATCAGCGGCCCCATCTCGGTGGCCGGCGGCGTCGGGTCGCCGACCGGCGACGCCGCGCGACGGCCGGCTCCAGCAGCCCCAGGAACCGGTCGAAGACCGATCGCTCGACGAGGATGCGTGACCGGGCGCAGCAGTCCTGCCCGGCGTTGTCGAACACGGCCGTCGGGCGCCGTGGCGGCGGCCCGCTCCAGGTCGGCGTCGGCGAACACGATGTTGGCGCTCTTGCCGCCCAGCTCGAGCGTGACCCGCTTCACGTGGGCGGCGCAGCCGGCCATGATGCCGCCGGCCGACCTCGGTCGAGCCGGTGAACACGATCTTGCGCACGTCGGGGTGGTCGACGAAGCGCTGGCCGACGACCGAGCCCTGGCCCGGCAGGACCTGGAACACGTCGGGCGGGATCCCGGCGTCGAGCGCCAGCTCGGCCAGGCGCAGTGCGGTCAGCGGCGTCAGCTCGGCCGGCTTGAGCACCACGCGTGTTGCCGGCGGCCAGCGCCGGGGCGAACCCCCACGCCGCGATCGGCATCGGGAAGTTCCAGGGGACGATGACGCCGACGACGCCGATCGGCTCGCGGAAGGTGATGTCGAGCCCGCCCGGCACCGGGATCTGCCGACCGAACAGCCGCTCCGGAGCCGCCGCGTAGTAGTGGAGGACGTCGCGGACGTTGCCCGCCTCCCAGCGGGCGTTGCCGATCGTGTGGCCCGAGTTGGCGACCTCGAGGGCGGCCAGGTGCTCGACGTCGGCGTCGACGGCCTCGGCGAACCGGCGCAGCAGCCGGGCCCGGTCGCCGGGGGCCACCGCCCGCCAGGCCGGGGACGCGCCGCCCTGGCGCTGGCGATCGGCCGTCGTCGGTGCCGGCACGTCGGCGCGAGGTGTGCGGGTGACGCACCGTCGACGCACCTCGCCTCGGTGGCTCGGGGTTGAGCGAGTCGCTGGCGGCTGCACCGCGCGCGGCGCCGAGAGCACTGTGTCCATGGTTCGCTCGCCCGGCGGGCTCGCTCCGACCGCGCCGCGGCCGCCACGAGGGCCTCGAACAGCCGGGGGTCGTCGCCGTCCTCGGGGTGCCACTGCACGCCGACAGGAAGCGCCGTCCCGGTGCACTCGACCGCCTCGATGATCCCGTCGTCGGCCCAGCCCGACGACCTCGAACCCCTCGGCCGAGCGCGGTCGATGGCCTGGTGGTGGTGGCAGGGCACCTTCGACCTCGTCGCCCGAGGATGGCCGCCACCGCGCGGCCCGGCGCCAGCGTGCACGTGGGTGCTGCCCAGGCCCGCCGGCCGGGGCGGTGGCCGTCGTGGCCGACGACGTCGGGGACGTGCTGGTCGAGCGTGCCGCCGAGCGCCACGTTGAGCACCTGGAGGCCCCGGCAGACGGCCAGCAGCGGCAGGTCGCGGTCGAGCGCCACGGCGAGCGAGCGCCGTCCTCCCAGACGTCGCGATCGGGCCGGGGCCGCCGGGTCGCCGGCCGCCGGTCGGCGCCGTAGCGGGCGGGGTCGACGTCGGCGCCCCCGGTCAGCAGCAGCGCCGTCGAGGGCGCTCGATCGCCGCCTCGGCCGCTCCGGCGCACGGGTCGGCCGGGCGGCAGCAGCACCGGCAGCGCCGCCGGCGCCGCGCCACGGCCGTCGACGTAGGAGCAGGGGAGCAGCGCGGCCGGCGGTCCCACGCCCCCCAGCGGGCGTGCTCGACGTAGGTCGGCAGCCCGATGCGGGGCAGGGCGGGCCGGTCAGAGCCGCTCGAACCCACGGATCGCGCTCCCAGTCGGTGACGGCGGCGTCGAACGCAGCCTGCTCGACACGGGCGGCGTTGAGGTAGTGGGCGACGACGTCGTCGCCGAACGCGGCCCTGGCCACCTCGGCTCCGGCGAACGCTGCGGCGGCGTCGCGCAGCGTCGCCGGCACCTGGGGCCTGTCGGCGCCGTAGGCGTTGCCCACGAAGCTCGGCTCGAGCGGCAGCTCGTTCTCGATGCCGTGGAGCCCGGCGGCGATCAGCGCGGCGCCAGCGCCAGGTACGGGTTCACGTCGCCGCCCGGCACCCGGTTCTCGGCACGCAGCGACGGGCCGTGGCCGACGACCCGGAGCGCGCAGGTGCGGTTGTCGCGTCCCCATGCCACCGTCGGTCGGGGCGAAGCTGCCGGCGACGAAGCGCTTGTAGGAGTTGACGTTCGGGGCGAGGAGCAGCGTCAGCTCCTCGAGGCAGGCGAGCTGGCCGGCCAGGAAGTGCTCCATCAGCGGCGAGAAGCCGTTCGGTCCCGTCGCCGGCGATCACCGGTCGCCCTCGGGCGTCGACCGCACGCTCAGGTGGATGTGGCACGAGTTGCCCTCCCGCTCGTCGTACTTGGCCATGAACGTGAGGCTCATGCCCTCCTGGGCGGCGATCTCCTTGGCGCCCGCCTTGTACAGCGCTGTGGTTGTCGCAGGTCGTCAGGGCGTCGGCGTAGCGGAAGGCGATCTCGTGCTGGCCGAGGTTGCACTCGCCCTTGGCCGACTCGACGTACAGGCCGGCGCCGGCCATCTCGTTGCGGATGCGGCGCAGCAGCGTGCTCGATCCGGGCGGTGCCGGCGAGCGAGTAGTCGACGTTGTACTGGTTGGCCGGGCTGCAGGCCGCGGTAGCCGCTTGTCCCACGCCTCCTCGTAGGTGTCGCGGAACACGATGAACTCGAGCTCGGTGCCGGCGAGGGCGACGAGGCCGCGCTCGGCCAGGCGGTCGAGCTGGCGGCGCAGCACCTGGCGGGGCGAGGCGACGACCGGGCGAGCCGTCGTGCCACTCGATGTCGCACAGCACCAGCGCCGTGCCCTCGTGCCACGGCACGAGGCGCAGGGTCGCCAGGTCGGGCCGCAGGACGAAGTCGCCGTAGCCCTGCTCCCAGGACGACATCGCGTAGCCGTCGACCGTGTTCATCTCGACGTCGACGGCGAGCAGGTAGTTGCAGGCCTCGGTCGTGTGGGCGAGCACCTCGTCGAGGAAGTACCGGGCGTGGCAGCGCTTGCCCTGCAGCCGGCCCTGCATGTCGGTGAAGGCCACGAGCACGGTGTCGACCCGACCGTCGTCGACCATCGTCCGGAGGTCCTCGAGGTTCAGCATCGGTCGACGACCTCCGTCGCGAGTTCGGGTCGAGCAGTCATGGGCGGCCGCCGACCCGCGACCGCTGGGCGGCGACGAAGAGGGCGTCGAGGCCCTCTCGCAGGCGGTCCTCGTCGTCGGACTGGGGGTTGGCGAGGTGCTGGAGGACGAACCCGTCGACGAACGCCATGAACGTGCGAGCGTGGCGAGGCGGGTCGGCGACGTCGACGGCGGCGAGGGCGGCGATCGTCGCCCGCTCGAAGGCGGCCATGACCTCGGCCGCGCCCGGGCGGACGGCAGGGTCGCGCGCCGCGTGCAGGTAGGCCTCGACCTGGGCCAGCTCGACGGTCCGATCGGCGGCCATCAGCGCCGCTGCGAAGCGGGCCGCGAACTCCGAGCGCGGCGCGTCGACGAGCTCCTCGGCGAGCGCCTCGTAGGCGACGGCCTGCTCGGCCGTGAAGTGGCGGGTCGCCTCCACCAGGAGGTCGTCGATGGATGCGAAGAAGTACGACGTCGTCGCGAGCGGCAGGCCGGCCCGGCGGCGATGGCGCGGTGGGTGGCGGCGCCCGTACCGGACTCGGCGACGATCTCGACGGCCGCGCGCGAGCAGCGCCTCTCGCCGGCGTTGCGCCGACTCGCGATGGACGCGCCCTGGCATCACACCGGCGCCTTCTGCTTCCGGCGGGAGTTCGAAGCCGCGCGAACATCCCCTTCTGCGCCTTGTAGAGCTTCGGGAACTCGTCGTAGAGCCGGTCGTAGGTCGGCGCGGTTCGCGGGGTCGGGGGTGAAGCGTGGCGTCGACGGTCACCAGGCCGCGCACCTCCTCGGTGCGCACCTCACCGAGGGCGAGCACCGGCGAACAGCGCCGCGCCGCGGATCCCGGCGTGCAGCGGCTCGTCGACCCGCTCGATCGTGCGGTCCATGACGTCGGCGTGGATCTGGCACCACAGGTCGGACGGCGCGCCGCCGCCGATGAGCCGGATGGGGTCGAGGCGCCGCTTGGCGAACTTCTCGACGTAGCCGTGCAGCCAGCGGCTGTTGTAGCCGACGCCTTCGAGCACCGCCCGCACGAGGTCGGCCCGCGTCGTGGCGAGCGAGAGGTTGTGGAAGCCGCCCCGCGCGTTGCGATCGTCGATCGGCGAGCGCTCGCCGTTGAGCCACGGCGTGAAGATGCACGTCGCCGCTGCCGGGCCGGCGCCGGCCGCCAGCGCGGTGAGCGTCGTCGTAGCCCGGGACGCGTCGCTCGCCGTCGGCGAGCACGTTGTCGCGCAGCCACTGCGAGGCACCGGCCGGCCGGTGTCGTGGTTGTTCGACGATGAGGTAGCGGCCGGGCGTGCAGGCCGGGGATGCTGGCGATCTGGTGGAGGATGTCGGTCTTCTTGAACGGCACCGGGCGCGCTGATCCACGAGGTCGTGCTGATCGCCATGTGCGTCTCGTAGTCGCGCGACCGCGCCGGCGCCGACGTGCGCGCGAGTGGAGGTCGGGCGTGCCCGTGACGACCTGCACGCCGGCGGGCAGCCCGAGGTCGGCGGCGACGTCGTCGCGCACGGTGCCGACCGACCGAGCCCGTCGGGCGCAGCGGCGGCAGCTTGGCCGGCGTCGACGCCGGCGCAGGCGCACCAGCTCGGCGTCGTAGGCCATGCGGTCGAGGTGGCGGTTGTCGGTGAGCCACGCCGCGGTCATCGACGCGTGCGACGCCGCCGCGATGCCGGTGAAGCGCATCGAGAGGTAGTCGACCGGCTCGAGGTACCAGCGGGCGGCGCGGGCGACGTCGGGCTCGTCGTGCTCGAGGAGAGCATGTGGCCGATCGGGTCGCCGCCGCTCGGCGACGGCGCGCCGCCGGTGCGCCGGACCCACGACGCGAGCGGTCTTCGGCGCGTACCCGGCGACCCGGCCGCCGATGATCGGCTCGGACGTGCGGCGCGCCCCGGTTGTCCATCCACATGACGCAGTCGCCGACGGGCTGCCCTTGCTCGTCGACCGGCACGGTGCTCGCCCACTGGCCCGGTGACGCGACCGCCACGACCTGCTCGGCGGCCGACCGCGCCGCTCGCCAGCCCGCGCGGGCGGCGTCGCAGATCACCGTCCACCACTCGCTCGGCGTCCTGCACGGCGCCGCCGCCCGGGAGCCAGCGGGTCTCGACGGCGACGTGGTCCTGCCAGGCGACCCGGCCGGTGAGCGAGACGAACCCGACCTTGGGCCCGCCCGTGCCGAGGTCGACCGCGAGGACGAGCTGCTCGTCGCGGCGTCGTGCGGCGCCGATGCCGGGCAGCGGGCGGGAGCGACGTGCTGGCGTGTCGAGCATGTCGGCCATGACGGCGCGGATGAACTCGTCGGCCTCCTCGGTCAGGCCGCCGGCGACGCCGCCGTAGATCGCGCCGGTGACGGCGGCGCGCCCGCCGCGTGCTTCGCCTTGGCGTGCGCGACGGCCTCGGCGAGGTCGGCGGCGAAGCGCCTCGACCACGCCGGGCTGGGTCTGCGGCCGGGTGACCGCCATGTGGATCGCGTTCGGGTACTGCTGGCCGTTGAACCGCCAGCCCTTCGGCCGCATGAGAGTCGTTGACGTGGTAGATGTCGAACTCGTCGGACGTGAAGCTGAAGCAGAACGTCGGGCGCGCCCATGATCCGCAGCTCGGGGTGCGACCGCACGGCCGTCCTTCATCGCGTCGGCGGTCTCGAAGATCGCCTCGGCGTAGCCGCAGGTAGCCCTCGCGGCCGAGGTGCACCATCGACGCCCACGTCGGCGGCGAGCAGCCCGCCCGAGCGCGAGCCCTCGATGCCCGGCGAGCAGTACTTGCCGCCGGTCCAGTCGGTGCAGGAAGAAGTACTGGCTGTTGCGGAGCGCCTTGTCGCGGAAGCAGGCACGCGACGTGCCCTTGAAGCGCGTAGCCGTACTTGTGCGTGTCGGCGGAGATGCTCGTGACGCCGGGACCCGGAAGTCGAACAGCGGGATGTCGTAGCCGAGCTCCTGGCCGAACGGGAGGATGAAGCCGCCGAGGCAGCCGTCGACGTGCAGGCCGACGCCCCGCTCGAGCGCGAGCTCGCCGAGCTCCTCGATCGGGTCGATCGTGCCGTAGCCGTAGTTGCAGGCCGAGCCGACGATGGCGATCGTCTGGTCGTCGATGAGGGCCGCCACCGCGGCGACGTCGACCGTCGTGCGTCACCGGGTCGACCGGCGCGTTGCGCACCTCGACGCCGAAGAGGTGGCAGGCCTTGTCGAAGGCGGGGTGGGCGGTCTCGGGCTTCACCAGGTTGGGCCGGGTCGATGCCGCGCGTCTGCGCCGCGTGCTCGCGGTAGGCGAGCACGGCGTGCAGGATGCTGCCGGTGCCACCCGTGGTGACGAGCCCGGCCGGCTCGGTCGTCGGTGACCGCCTCGGCGTGGAACAGGTCGAGGGCCATGGCGATGATCTCGCCCTCGAAGCGGGTCGCGCTCGGGCACATGTCGCGCTGGAGCACGTTCACGTGGGCGAACAGCCCGAACGCCTCGTTCATGAAGTCGTAGTGGTCGTGGTCGCCGCAGTACATCGTCCCCGAGCACTTGCCGGTCTCCCAGAAGGCGTCCTCCTCCTTGGCCATGTCGTGCAGCTCGGCGAGCACCTCCTCGCGCGGCCGGCCGTGCTCGGGGAGACCGCGGTTGACGGGGTACCGCTCGGCGTAGGGGAAGTCTCTGCTCATGGCTCCTCCTCGTTGACGAGCGTGAGCGCCCGGGCGTGCAGGTCGGGGGTGGCGGCGGCGATGACGAAGCCGCCGTCGAGCGGCGGGGCGCCCGACCGGTCGGTGACGACGCCGCCGGCGGACTCGATGATGGGGATGAGGGCGACGATGTCGTAGGGCTGCAGCCGGTTCTCGACGACGAGGTCGATGAAGCCGATGGCGAGCAGGCAGTAGGAGTAGCAGTCGCCGCCGTAGCGCACCAGACGGGCGGCGCCGGCGACGCGGTCGAACGCGGCCCGCTCGTCGTCGGTCACGAACATGCTCGGGTGGGTCGTGTACATGATCGCGGTGTGGAGCTCCGCGGTCGCCCGCGTGCGGAGCGGTCGACGTTCATCGCCGCGGTCGAACCAGCCTTCGTCGTCGACCGCCGCGAACGTCTCGCCGAGGTAGGGCTGGTGCACCCACCCGCCGACCGGCCGCCCCTCGACCACGAGGCCGACGAGGATGCCCCACGCGGCGACGCCGGAGACGAACGCCTTGGTCCCGTCGATCGGGTCGATCAGCCAGTAGGTGTCGGTCGCGGTCGGGCCGCTCGTGCCGTACTCCTCACCGACGATGCGGTGCTCGGGGAATCGAGCGGCGAGGCCGGCACGGAGATGGTCCTCGATCCCCCGGTCGGCGACGGTGACCGGGTCGTAGCCGTCGGCGCCGCCCTTGTCGTCGGCGGCGTCGCCGGTGCGGAAGTAGCGCAACGCGATCGCCCCCGCCTCGGGCAGCAGCTCGCGCACTGTGCCATCGGCAGCAGCGAGGTCGACGACGCCCACGGGCGGCATCCAAGCATGACTCTGAACATTTGTCCAGAATCGCTTCCAGCTGGCTCAACCGGTCCTGCTGGTTGTTATTAGGCGTACTTGACATCTGGCTCCGCTCTCCGTCAGAGTCTCCGGGATGTACGTGTGCAGCTGTCGAGGGGTGACGGATCGAACCGTCGCCGCGTGCGTGGCCGACGGCGCCCGGACTCTCGAGGACATCGCGCTGCGCTGTGGCGCCGGTAGCCGCTGCGGCGGCTGCGGCCCGGTGCTCGCCGGCCTCTTGGCGACGGAGGCGACGATCCTCCTGCCGGCACGCACCCGCGCTGCCGCCTAGGTTCCCGGTCGTGCACGGCGACGCCGACGTCATCGAGCTGCTCAACGAGGTGCTCACGGCGGAGCTCACCGCGGTCAACCAGTACTTCGTCGACGCCAAGATGCTCGCCAACTGGGGCTACGAGCGGCTCGGCGAGCACTTCCGCGACGAGTCGATCGACGAGATGAAGGACGCCGACGAGCTCATCGAGCGCATCCTCTACCTCGACGGGCATGCCCAACCTGCAACGGCTCGGCACCGGTGCGCGTCGGCGAGACCGGTCCCGAGAAGCTCGCAGCTCGCGCTCGACCTCGAGCGCGAGGCGATCGACCGGCTCAACCGCGGCATCGCCCTGTGCGTCGAGCGCGGCGACAACGGCAGCCGCGAGCTGCTCGAGACATCCTCGAAGGCGAGGAAGACCACGCCGACTGGCTCGAGACCCAGCTCGAGCTGATCGAGGCAGGTCGGCGACGCGCACTACCTCGCGCAGCAGATCCACGACTCCTGACCGCGGGGCGCGTCGCTCACGGTGGATCGCGAGGTAGCCCGTTCCAGAGGCGAATCGTGCCGCGTCTCGCGCTCGGTCGAGAGCGCGCTGAGCGTCGCAGTGTCGAGCATGAACAGCCGGCCGTCGACGGGCGGTAGGCCGAGCCACCGTGCCGCGAGCACGCGGAGGAAGTGGCCGTGGGAGAACACCGCGACATCGCCCTCCACGGCCTCGATCCGCGCCAGGACCCGATCGGCACGGACCCCGACCTGCTCGATGTTCTCGCCTCCAGGGACCGGCCCGCGCCAGACGGTCCAGCCGGGGAGCCCCTCTCGGATCTCGGGCGTGGTGCGGCCTTCGAACTCGCCGTAGTCCCACTCGACCAGGTCCGGGTCGACCTCGCACGCCAGCCCGGTCAAGGCGCACGTGTCGGCCGCCCGCCGGAGCGGGCTCGTCAACGTCAGGCTGAACTCCCAACGCGCCAGGACCGGCGCGAGCTCTCGTCCCTGGCGCCGGCCCCGCGTCGTGAGCGGCACGTCGGCGCGCGACGTGTGCCTGCCGGTGGCGCTCCACTCGGTCTCCCCGTGACGGACCAGGACGGCATGCCTGGCTCGCTCCATCAAGCCGGAGACTCGATGGGACGCCGCTGCGGCCGGGGCAGCGCCTCGGGCGAGGTGTCGACCTCGTCGAGCTCGATCTCGCCGGCGAGCACCTGCTGCTTCCACGCCTCGTGCTCGCCGTGGCGCTCGACGAACTCCGGCATCACCTCGGCGGCGAACAGCTCGAGGCTGGCGCAGATGTCGTGCGTGGGTGTTGCGCCCGGCCTGGTTGAGCAGGATCACCTGGTCGACGTGCGACGCCTCGAACTTGCGCAGCTTGGCCCGGATCGTCTCGGGCGAGCCGATGAGGCCGCCGGCGTGCATCTTCTCGAACTGCGGCGTGCGGCGGAACGCCTGGTACTCCTCCCACAGGTTGACGCGTGCCCGGCGCGCCGGGCGCGCGGGTCGAGTAGAAGCGCAGGGCGAAGGCGAAGAACGTCCAGCCGTCGGCCTTGACGTGCGCCTCCTCGTCGGTCGGGCAGCACATGAACCCGCACACGACCGCGATGTTCGGGTTGGTCGGCGTAGTCGGCGAGCTGCGCCGAGCCGCTTGGTGTAGGCGTTGTAGTAGGCGGCCACCCAGGCGTGGGCCTCGTCGGCGCTGACGAACTGGAACCCGAGCGCGCCCATGCCCCACCGGCCGGCGGCCTCGATCGTGTCGCGCTGGCGAGCACGCGACCCACAGCGGCGGGTGCGGCTTCTGCAGCGGCTTGGGCAGCACGTTGCGCAGCGGGAAGTCGAAGTGCGTGCCGTGGTACTCGACGCCGCCGTCGCCGAACATCGGGATCAGCGCCGCGCACCGCGTCCTCCCACACCTCGCGCTTGTCGCGGAAGCGCCGGTCGAACGGATGCAGCTCGGTCGTCGTCGAGCCCTCGCCGATGCCGAGCTCGACCCGGCCGTCGCTCACCAGGTCGAGGGTCGACACCCGCTCGGCGACCCGGGCCGGGTGGTTGGTCGTGAGCTGGATGATGCCGTGGCCGAGGCGGATGTCGCTTCGTGCGCTGGCTGGCGGCGGCGAGGAAGACCTCGGGCGCCGACGAGTGCGAGTACTCCTCGAGGAAGTGGTGCTCGACCTCCCAGGCGTAGTGGTAGCCCGAGCCGGTCGGCCAGCTCGATCTGGTCGAGGGACTGCTTGCAGCAGCCGGTACTCGCTGTCGGCCGTCCCACGGCCGCGGCAGCTGGTGCTCGTAGAAGATCCCGAACCGCATGCCAGCAGTAGAGCACCGAACCTACGCTCCCGCCCCGTGGTTCGAGCCGCCCCGCCCGAGCTCGACGAGTTCCTGGCCCCGTTCCCCGACGACGTCACCGAGATCGTCCACCGCCTGCGCGGCCGGGTCCTCGCTGTGGTGCCGAACGCCAACGAGTTCGTGTGGGACGCCACCAACGCGGTGTCGCTCGTCTACACGCCGACAGCCCGATGGCAGGACGGCATCTGCCACATCGCCACCTACTCGAAGCACGCCAACCTCGGGTTCAACGACGGCGCGTCGCTTCCCGACCCGCAGGGGGTGCTGCAGGGCACGGGAGCCCGCGTCCGGCACGCGACGTTCGCGGCCGTCGACGACGTCGACGCGCCGTGGCTCGAGGCGTACCTCCGTGCCGCGGTCACCCAGGCGGGGCTGACGACCGACATGGGCGACCGGGCCACGACCATCCGGGTCTCGGCCGGCCCGAAGCGACGCCCTGGGGCGGTCGAACGGTCGGCATGAGCCTCGGCTGGTCGGACGGCCGGCAGCTCATCCGTCGAGCGACGCGACCCGGGGCTCGGGGCGGCCGCGTACCCGAGGCCGTCGATGGCGAGCAGCGCGCCGTCGAGGCCACCGGGGTCGCCGTCGGGCCCGGCGCCGATGCTACACGACGAAGAGGCGGTCGAGGCCCGGGCCCCCGAAGGTGACGTCGGTCGGGTTGGCGACCGGCAGTGCCACCGTGCGATCGAGCCGTCCCGCCACGAACCGAGCGAGCTGGCCCCCGCCGACGAGCGCGCACCACAGCCCGCCGTCCTCGTCGAGGGTGGCGCCGTCGGGCCGGCCTGCGAGCTCGCTCACGTCGCCGAAGACGCGCGGTGGCCGACGGTTCCGGCGACGGCGTCGTAGGGGTACGAGTAGTAGTCGGCCGACGTGTCGCCGATGACGAGCGTCATGACGCCGTCGAGCACGCCGACCGTCGGCCCGTTGGTGTTGGAGATGTCTCGATCGAGTACTCGCCACCCCTGCGAGACCGAGTACCACCACGCCGACCCCTCGGCCGGCCCGAGGTTGAGCTTCCCCGTGATCGACGTTGCCTTCGAGGTCGGCACAGGCGTCGTTGCAACGGCCCTCGAGCTCGTCCGGGTAGGCGGCGACAGCAGCTCGGAGGTCCGGGCGTCGGGGTCGACGACGTGGAGGCCGTCGTCGAGCACCACGACGAGCAGCGCCGTCGTCGGTCGGCACGATGCCGGTCGGCATCGACGGCGGGCGGAAGGTGTGGACGGCGTCGTCGCCCTCGTCCATCCAGTGCAGCGTCCGTGCGGCGCAGTCGGCGAAGTAGAGGCGGCTCGCGCCGGTCGTCCCACACGAGGCTCTCGCCCCATCCCAGCGAGAAGTCTCCGACCCGGCTGATCTCCACCGCCGGCGACGATACTGACGGACGTGCCGATCCTCGACCGCGACGGCGTCGACGTCTACTTCGCCGTCCACGGCGACGGCCCGCGAACCATGCTCCTCTCGCACGGCTGGGGCGCGTCGTCGACGATGTTCGCCGGCAACCTCTCCGCGCTCGCTCGGCACCGGGTGATCACCTGGGACCTCCGCGGCCACGGCCGCAGCGACTACCCGGCCGACCCGTCGCGCTACTCGACGGCCCACGCCGTGGGCGACATGCTCGGACTGCTCGACGAGGTGGGCGCCGAGCGCGCTGTGCTCGCCGGGCACTCACTCGGGGGCTACCTGTCCCTCGAGGTCGTCCTCGCCCACCCCGATCGGGTCGAGGCACTCGTGCTCGTCGACACCGGTCCGGGGTTCCGCAACGACGACGCCCGCGACCGCTGGAACGCCGGCGCCGACCGGTACGCAGCCAGGCTCGAGGAGCGCGGTCTGGCCGGACTCGCTGCCGGACCGGAGCAGCGCCTCGACGAGCATCGCGACGCCACCGGGCTCGTCCACTCGGCGCGCGGGATGCTGCGCCAGCACGACGCCCACGTCCTCGACGGGCTGCCAACGATCGACGTACCGACGCTCGTGGTCGTCGGCCGCGCCGACGAGCAGTTCCTTCCCGGCGCTCGCTACATGGCCGCCAAGATCCCCGGCGCCCGCCTCGTCGAGATCGCCGGTGCCGGGCACGCGCCGAACATCACCCATGCCGAGGCGTTCGACCGGCACCTCCTCGAGTTCCTCGAGCCGTCGGAGGCGGCATGAGCGGCCGGAACGCCAGCCTCGATGCGGTCCGTGACGCCTTCCGCGCCTGGCTCGACGAGGCGTGGGATCCCGAGCTCACGCTCCTCGAGTGGCGCAACCGCCTGGCCGACGCCGGCTGGGCCTGCCCCACCTGGCCGCACCAGTGGTGCGGCCGTGGGCTGTCGGCGCCCGCAGCCGACGTCGTCGCCGAAGAGCTGTTCCGGATCGGAGCACCCGGCGTGGCCACCGGCGTGGGCATGCTCCTCGCCGCGCCGACGATCCTCGAACACGGGTCAGAGGACCTGAAGCACCGCCTCATCCGCCCCACCGTCACCGGCGAGATCACGTGGTGCCAGCTGTTCAGCGAGCCCGGAGCCGGTTCGGACCTGGCCGGCCTGACGACGCGGGTCGAGCGCGACGGCGACGAGTGGGTGGTCAACGGGCAGAAGGTGTGGAACACGTCGGCGCACCACGCCGACTACGGGCTGCTCCTCGGCCGGACCGACTGGGACGTTCCCAAGCATCACGGGATCACGTACCTCGCGCTGCCGATGCGCCAGCCCGGCGTCGAGGTTCGGCCGCTGCGTCAGATGAACGGGCACGCGTCGTTCAACGAGGTCTTCCTCGACGACGCGCGGGTGCCGAGCGCGAACGTCATCGGGGAGCTCGGGGGCGGGTGGTCGGTCGCGCTGCACGACCCTCGCCCACGAGCGCCGCCTCGGGGGCATCCACACCGCCCTGCCGACGTCGTCGAGCCCGAGCCGGGCGCTGCGCGACGCCGCGGTCGAGCAGGCCGTCGCCGCCGAGCCCTACCGGTGGTACCCGCAGCGCGCCGGGCGATCCGACCTCGTCGTCGACCGCGCCGTCGCCACCGGCGCCGACTGCGATCCCATCGTGCGCCAGGAGATCGCGAGGCTGATCTGCCTCGGGTCGCGTCGCCCAGTGGACCGCGCAGCGGGCCGCGGCGGCCCGCGCCCTCGGGCGTCCACCGGGGCCCGAAGGCTCGCTGGGCAAGCTGGCCGCCAGCGGCATCGCTCGCGCGGCAGCGCGCACGCACGCCCTCGTCGCCGGCGCCTCCGGGATGCTCGACGGGCGCCGACAGCCCGCTCGGCGGGACGATCGCCGAGGTCTTCGTGTCGGTGCCGGCGGTGTCGATCGCCGGTGGCACCGACGAGATCCAGCACAACATCCTCGCCGAGCGCATCCTCGGCCTCCCGAAGGAGCCGGCCGTCGACCGGGACCTCCCGTTCCGGGAGGTCCGCACGTCATCGTCGAGGCACTAGCGGTCGGTTTCCGCCAGTCATTGCCTCGACTTCGGGCCGCGCTCCCGGGAACGTCAGCTTGCCGTTGAGGGTGCCGTGCTCGCCGAACAGCTCGCGCCGCCAGCACTCGACGAGCTCGGTGGTGTCGCGGTCGTCGGGGTGGAAGTCCGGTCGGTTGTAGTCGCGCAGCTGGGCCCAGAGCTCGCGGCCGCATGATCGGCGACCGCCGGACCGTGCGCAGGCTCCGTCGCAGGTTCCCGCGGCGGTACGTGGCCCGGTCGCCGAGCAGCGAGATGACGACCTGCGCCGTCATGCCCGCGACGAAGGCGAACCGGAAGAAGTTCATGGTCCAGACGCGCATGCGCTCGGTCCCCCCGACGGCGCGGTAGACGTCGAAGGCGACGGCCTTGTGCTCGGACTCCTCGAGCGCGTGCCACAGGAAGAGGTTCCTGACCGCCTCGTGGCCGAACAGCGCCCGGGTCTCCTCGCTGCTCAAGAGGAGCTCGGCGAGCGTGGCGGTGAAGTGCTCGAGGGCGGCGGTGGCGGCGAGGTTCGACCTGGCGGGCAGGAATCGCTCGCGGATGGCGAGGCCCCACTTGGTGATCCGCTCGAAGCGCTTGGTCGGGTAGCCCAGCTGATCGAGGCGGTCGTTGAAGGCCCGGTGCTCCCGACCGTGCATGGCCTCCTGGCCGATGAACCCGGCGACCTGGCGCTTGAGCTCCGGGTCGGTGATCTCGCTCGCGGAAGTGCCGCACCGAGCGGACGAAGAAGTCCTCGCCGTCGGGGAAGACCGCCGACAACGACGCCGCCACGTGGCTGAGGATCAGGTCGCCGTCGACCGCGAAGTGCTTCGGCAGGTCCTGGAGCGACGCCTCGAAGGAGATCCGCCGGGTCGGGATCTTTCGGTCAGAGTTGGTTGTTTGCCCCATCAGTGTACGAATCGTACACCACGACGTCTGCCCAGGAGAACGCGGACCTCGTCGAGCGAGGGCTCGGTGCCATCGAGGAACGCTTCATGGATGCCGATGGCCAGGACGGCGTGCTGGGCCGCGTTCGGCGGGACGGCCCCCTCGGGGAGCAGGTCCCGGCGCTCGCGCACGAACCGGGCGGCGGCTCGGACGGCCTCGTGCAGGACCTCGTCGGCCTCGGTCGGGTGCTCGAACCGCCAGCGCCGCACGCGCCGCGCGATCGCCGGCTGCGCCTCGGCGTCGGGCTCGACCCCGGCGGCCGGGAAGACACGGCAGTCGTAGGCGCGACACGCCCTCGGTCGGTGCTCGTAGATCGAGCACGTCCCGTCGATCAGCATCGGGCACCGGCCGTCCTCGTCGTAGCCGAGCACGACGTTGCCAGCGGGCAGACGCGGGGCGGGGAACAGCAGCTCGGCGGGGATGTGGGCGAGGGCCCCGATTTCGTCGGGCTCGATGTGGACGAACTGCGACGAGGTGCAGCAGGCGGTGCAGCCGTCGCACGGCACGTCGGACCCTCGTTCGCGGCGCAGCGCCGCCTCCATGTCGGACAACCAGGTGGCGAAGGCCCCCGCCGACAGCGGCTCGTCCTCATGCGCCTCGCCGGTTCCCACGTTCCCCCACGGTAGATCCGCGATGGCGGACCCCGGCAGAAGGCTCAGGGTTGGCGGCCCGTGTAGGCGAGGAGCTTGTCCTGGGCCGTGGCGTCGTCGGGGACGGCGACGGCGGGCTTGAAGCCGGCGCCCCGCTGGTCGTCGGTGAGCCGCCCGTCGATCATGGCGAACGCCGCGCTCGCCAGGTCGTCCGGCATGGTGGCGTCCTGACCGGTCGACGTCGCCAGGTCCCATCCATGGACCAGCTGGTCGACGAACGCGATGCCGAGACCTGGTCCGGTCTTCTCGAGCGCCCCCGGCGCACGGTGGGCGCGCAGGGTCTCCTGACGGATCGCCTCGTACGCACCCACGGGGTCGTCGCCGATGGCGGGAGGCGGCGACGGCGTCGGGAGCGGAGCCTCCTCGCCGCGCGCGCTCGCCGCGAAGTACTGCTGGGAGTCGACCATGTGATCCAGCAGGGTGCGTACGTCCCATTGGTCGCATGAGGTCCGGCGATCGAGCTGGTCGACCGTGCCAGGGATCTTCGACGCCGACCACCCGCTGCCGCGTTCGAACAGGTCAAGGAGATCCATGGCGCATCCTTCCGTCGATGACGACGGCTGTACCCGGCGGCGTGGTCAGCGAGTCGAGCAGCGCCCGCGTCGTGTGGTCGATCAGGGCCACGACTTCGTCGGTGCGCACCTCGACGGGACCGGGGGGAGCGCATCGAACGCAGATCGGGATCAGGACGCCCAGCCGGAGGCGCCGGCCGTCGGTCATCGCCATGTCTCCTTGGAGCACAGAGCCGTCGTCGGACATCGAGACGAGCAGCGTGCCCGCACCGAGGTCGAACCGGACGGGCTCGCTCAGCACAGGCTCGGGCCACGAACCAGCCGGGCCGATCTGGATCTCCCCGGCGACGCCGTCGATCGTGAACGCGGCCGAGACGACGTCGGTGGACACGTCGTGGAAGGCGCCGAGGATCCACACGAACGGGCTCGGCCGGCCACCGCGAACAGCGGAACCCGCCGACGCCAGCGCGTCACGCCATCGAAGCGCGATACCGTCGACGACACCGAGGCGGTCGAGGCTCATCTCGCCCCCTTCGATGCTGTCGACGAACGGACCGGGCCGGGCGAGGCTGGTGTCGACGACGATGCGGCCGGTGTCGGTGGACACGTCGTAGCGGTACATCCCCCGGATGCCCGGCCCGCCGGCGGGCCGGCCGTCCCGATCGAAGTTCTGACCGTGACAGGGATCGTGGAACACGAGCCGATCGTCCAGCCGAGGCGCGAGCTCGGAAGCCAGCGCGATCCGGCAGCCCTCCTTCGGTGCCCGCCAGGAGAACGCCGTGATCATCCCGTCGAAGGTGCGCAGCACGAAGATCCCCGGCGCCTCGAGGATGGCGTCGGACCCTGGCGGCAGGCGGTCGACGCTCCCGACGTCGACGAAGGGCGAGGCAGGGGCGGCGACGGGAGGGGATCAGGATCGTCGGCCCTCCTGGCCGCGATCGTCACCGCCGAGGCGGCGACGACGATCACCGCACACGTCGTGAGGACCCGAGCAGTCCGCCGTGTCATATCCGAGTGACGAACTGGGTGGCCGTCCGCGGGTGACCTCGGGAGCTGCTGCTCAGCTACCGAAGTCCCAGCTCGTCGCCGCGGCGGTAGGCGCCAAGCACGTTCTTGGCGATGAGGATCTTGTGCACCTCGTCGGGCCCGTCGGCGATGCGCAGCGTGCGGGCGCCGAGGTACATGCCGGCCAGCGGCAGGTCGTTCGACACGCCGGCCGCGCCCCACACCTGGATCGCCCGGTCGACGACCCGCGAGTAGGCGGCGGGCACGACGACCTTGATGGCGGAGATGTCGGTGCGGGCGGCGTCGAGGCCTCGGTCGACCTTCTCGGCGGCGTGGATCGTCATCAGCCGCGCCGACTGGATGTCGATGTAGCTGTCGGCGATGAAGCCCTGCACGAACTGCTTGTCCTGCAGCAGCCCGCCGTGGACCTCGCGGGTCGGCGCCCGCTCGACCATGAGGTCGAAGGCGCGCCACATCTGGCCGACCGAGTTCATGCAGTGGAAGATGCGGCCGGCGCCGAGGCGGTCCTGGGCGGCCTGGTGGCCCTCGCCGACGCGCCGAGGATGTTCTCCTTCGGGATGCGGACGTCCTCGTAGACGACCTCGCAGTGGTCCGAGGTCGGCCGGCCCCAGATCGCCGACGCCGCGGACGATGTTCACGCCCTTGGTCGCGGTCGGGACGATGAACTGCGCCATCGTGCCCTCGCGCCGCTTGGCCGCCTCGTCGCTCTCGGCGACCCGGGCCATGACGATGAAGAAGTCGGCGTCGATGCCGTTCGACGTGAACCACTTGTGGCCGTTGATCACCCAGTGGTCGCCGTCGAGCACTGCGCTGGTCGTGAGGCTCCGAGGGTCCGAGCCGGCGTTCTCGGGCTCGGTCATCGAGAAGCCCGGACTCGCAGCTCGCCGTCGATGAGCGGCAGCAGCCACTGCTGCTTCTGCTCCTCGGTGCCGTACTTCGCCAGGATCGTCTGGTTGCCGGAGTTCGGCGCGACGACGCCGAACAGGCTGGCGGCGCCGATGCCGTAGGCGAGCACCTCGTTCATGTAGGCGTGGGCGAGGAAGTCCAGCCCCATGCCGCCGTACTCCTTGGGCAGGTGCGGCGCCCACAGGCCCGGCCTTCCAGACGACCTCCTTGATCTCCTCGCGCAGCTCGATCGGCCTCGCGCCGGTCGTGGTCGCTCGACCTCCCCGTTGCGGCCGAGGTGCCAGAGCTTGGCCTCGTTCGGGCAGGATCCACTCGTTGACGATCTCCGCGGTCCGCATGCGGATGTCGTTGATCCGCTCGTCGAGCGTCGGGACGGGGTTGACGTTCATCGGCATGTCATGCCCCCTCTCCGCTGGCTTCGAAAGACGCTACTGCGGCCGGTCTGCGGCCGGTCTGCGGCGTGGCGAGGACGGTGGCGATCGTGGCGACCAGCACCAGGAACCGGGTGGTGGGCATGAGCCCGCCGAGCGTGACGTCGGACGCCGCGACCTCGAGGACGGTGGCGATCAGTGCCGTACGCCACGGGAGGCGGTCGGGCGAGTCGTCGAGCTCCCACACCAGCGCGGCGAGGACGAGCCCGGTGGTGTAGTAGTGCTCGGTCGCGGGGTCGATGAGCATCCGGGCCGCGATTCCGGCAACGAAGGCGGCCGGCCACGATCTGCGCCACAGGACCGCGATCGTCGTGGCCGCGAGTCCGAGGGCCAGCTGTGCCGGTCGGACCCAGACCGGCGTCGTCGTCTCGTCGAGTCGGAGCGCGCGCAGCCCCGAGTTCACGTCGACACCGATGGCGAAGTCGCGCAGCGCCTCGATGGTGCCGGGAGATCCGACGACGAACGGGAGCCAGGTGGCGGCACTCAGCACGACCACGAGCGCGGCGCGGTCGACGCGGGGTCGAACGTCACCGAGCATGGCCATGGGGGCGAAGATGATCGCCCAGGGCTTCGCCGCCGCCGCGACGGTCAGGGCGACGACGGTCCATCCCGGTCGCCGTCGTTCTATGGCGAGGCCGGAGGCGGCCACGGCCACCAGGGCGATCACGTCGTCGATGTGGGCGGTGTACGCGGCGAGCCGGAGCCACAACGCGACGAACGGAACGCCGATGAGCAGCGGCAGGAACCGGATCCGCTCCTCCGCGACGGGACGTCGGTTCCGAACCGCGTCGACGCCGAGCGCGAGCGCAGCGACGCCGGCCGAGCGAAGCCGTCACCATCACGGCCCACTCACCGACGGGCTCGGGAAGCCAGGCGTACGGGACGGAGACGAGGATGACGAGGGGGCCGAACTGGAACTCGGGATGGGTCCGGTAGAGGCGGAGACCGCCGCCCTCCGATTGGGCGTCCCGAACCAGCAGGTGCGCGGCGTCGACGAAGTAGTGCCAGGCTCTCGCGTGGTCGAACGCCAGCAGTGCCGTGGCTCCGGCGACGGCACCGACGGCCAGAACGAGCCACATCGCTCGCACGGGCGGGAGCGCAAGCGGTTCTGTCCTCGTGGCCGACACGCTACGCCCGCGCTGATCGACGGAGCTCGCCGTGTCGGCTGACACCCCGGACATCAACACGCCCACGACCGAGGAGCACCGTGCGCTGCTCCGGCGCGCTCGCGCCGTCTCCGTCGTCAGCCTCTGCTGGACGGTGGCGGCGTCGACCGGCGCCTTGGTCATCGGGCTGTCGGCCGACAGCCTCGTCCTCGTCGCCTTCGCCTTCGTCGGGGCGTTCGACTCCGTCGGAAGCGGTGGGCTCGTCGTGCACTTCGGACGCGCCCTTCGCGACGGGACCGTCTCGGAACACCTCGAGCGGGTCGTTCTCACGTTGGTGGCCTTCGGCCTGTGGGCCGTGGCCGCGGGCACAGCCGTGCAGAGCGTCCTACGGCTGGCGTCGGATGAAACGGTCGATGCACCCACGGCCGGCACCGTCCTGGCCCTGGCGTCCACTGCCGTGCTCACCGTCCTCGCTCGGCGCAAGGCGAGCATCGGGCGCGCCCTGCCCAGTGCCGCGCTGGTCGCCGACGGCCAACTCACGAGGTTCGGCGCCGTGCTCTCACTCATCACGCTGCTCGGTACCGCCAGCGCGAGTGCGTTCGAGTGGAGCTGGCTGGATCCGGTCGCCGCCCTGCTCGTCGCGGCGGGGATGGTGGTGGTCGGTCGGTCGGTCTTCCGCGAGTCCCGCCGGTTGCCGCCGAGCGAGTCCTGAGGCCTGTCGGCGTCGGTGCGCATTCACCCGTCAGGGGTGATGTGACGCCTCGCCGCGCTCGTCATCCTCGACCAGGAACCACGCGGGCCGCGAGATCGAGGACGGAAATGGCATCTCTCATCGAGCCGGCGGTGGTCGACGGCGGTCCCGTCGGCGACGTGCGTCGCACTGCTCCTGCTCGCTGCGTGCGGCGACGACAGCGACGACACCGCCACGACCGTGACGCTGCAGTCCCCCGACGAAGCGGTCGCCCAGGCCAGGGCGGACTTCTGCCTCGCCACCGTGGCCTACGTCGAGGTCCTCGACACCTACGGGCAGCTGCTCGACGACTCAGGTGTGACCGTCGGTGCCGTCCAGTCGGGCGGCGAGGAGCTCGTCGCGGCCGAGGGCGACGTCGTTGCGGCGGCTCAGACCTACGACGACACCGTCGCGGCGGCCGAGGCCACCGCCGCCGAGGTCGCGGCGACGGCGACGACCGTGGAGGGAGCCGAGCCGACGACGTCGACGACCTTCCCGCCGCTCGCGTCGGGCGAGGCCATCGAGCGGGTCCAGAAGGCCAACGACGTGTGGCAGGAGACCCTCGCCGACGTCGACGCCTCCACGCCGCTCGACGAGGCGACGGTCGAGGTGACCTCCGCGGCGTACCAGCTCGAGGTGGCGACCGCCCTGCTGTTCGTCGATGCCGGATGCCTCGAGGATCCGGAAGGGGCCCGCGTGCAGGTCGCCTCGTACGTCTCCGCGCTCCAGACGGATCTGACCGAGGCCGGCTACTACACCGGCGCCATCGACGGGATCTACGGCCCCGAGACGATGGAGGCGGTTCGGCAGCTCCAGGCCGACAGCGGGCTCCCCGTGACCGGCCTTCCCGACCCGGCGACCCAGGAGGCGCTCAACGCCGCGCTCGCCTCCCAGCAGGCCGCATCGATCGCCGCCCTCCAGGGGATCCTGACCGCGACCGGTCACTACACCGGACCGATCGACGGCATCTGGTCGGCCGAGGTCCAGGCTGCAGTGGTCGCGGCGCAGACCGCGGCGGGTCAGGAGCCGACCGGCACGATCACCCCCGAGACCCTGGCCGCCCTGCAGGCCGCGATCGCCGCCGGCGGCGGTGTGCTCGTCCCGTCGACCACCGCGACGACGACCGCCCCGGAGACGACCACGACGGCACCGGCCGAGACCACGACGACGTCAGGCTGAACCGCAGAGGGCGAAGAACTCCGATCGCGTCGCCGGGTCCTCGCGGAGGAGGCCGTGCAGCGAGGACGTCACGGTGTGTGAGCCTGCGGCCTGGACACCGCGCAGCGACATGCACAGGTGCTCGGCTCGCAGTACGACGCCGACGCCCTTCGGCGCCAGCTCGTCTTGCAGCCAGTCGGCGACCTGCTTGGTGAGCCGCTCCTGGACCTGCAACCCGCGGGCGAACAGCTCCACGACCCGAGCCAGCTTCGACAGCCCGAGGATCCGTTCCCCGGGCAGGTAGCCCACGTGCGCGACGCCGGTGAACGGCAGCAGGTGATGCTGGCAGAGGGAGTGGAAGGGGATGTCTCGAGCCAGGACGAGCTCGTCGTAGCCCTCGTCGTTGGGGAAGGTCGTGAGGTTGAACGCCCGCGGCGTCAGCATCTCGGCGTACGCGGCGGCCACCCGCCGAGGGGTCTCGCGCGTGTGGGCGCTGTCGGTGTCCTGGCCGAGCGCCACCAGGAGATCGGCGACCGCCCGTTCCGCGGCATCCAGGTCGAGGGCGACGCCTTCGCCCACCAGCCGCAGTGCCGGGACGTGATCGGTGCCGAGCGCGCCGTCGACGATGCTCATGCCGCCGCACGGTCGAACGCCGTGGCCAACCGGGCCAGCGCCAGGGCGCCGATGAGCAGGCCGAAGTCGCGCAGGGCGATGTCGTAGAAGTCGGCCTGCAGCAGGAGATTGACGATGATCGCGGCCAGCCAGCCGGCCACCAGGTAGCCGCCGAACTTCGGTCGAACGGCGACGACGAGCCCGGCGACGATCTCGATGATCCCGACGGCGAGCATGGCTTGATGGGCGTTGCCGGGGATGAGGTCGTTCAGCTCGGGGGCGAGGTAGATGCGCCAGTCGACGAGCCAGTCCGCGAACTTGTCGAGGCCGAACACGATCGGGGCCACCGTGAACCCGACGCGCAACAGCGCGAACGCCTGGAACACCGGGTTCGCGAGCTCCTTCCGAACGACCGGCGCCTCGTGGTCGGAGCGAGGAACGGCGATGGTGGCCATGGGCCAACCTCCTTCTAAACAACGGTCGAGTTGAACTTAGAACGTCTGGTCTGTTTCGTCAACTACATCGTGTCTTAGAATGCGAGCGCGTGGACCGAGAGCCGTTCGAGGAGCGAGTGCGGGGTGTCGCCACCCTCGACCATCCCGTCACGCGGGCGGTGTACCGGCTGCTCGTCGAGCGGGGACGGCTGAGCCGCGACGAGGCGTCGGAGCGACTCGAGATCGCCCGTTCCGTCGCGGCGTTCCACCTCGACAAGCTGGCCGACGCCGGGCTCGCCGAGGCCCACTTCGAGCGGCTGACCGGGCGAGCAGGGCCGGGGGCCGGCCGACCGGCGAAGGTCTACACGCGTGCCGGCCGCGAGATCGAGGTGTCACTCCCCGAACGTCACTACGAACTCGCCGGAGGACTGCTCGCCGACGCCGTCGAAACCGCCCGTACCGACGGGGTGCCGGTCGAGCGGGCCCTCCGCGACGCCGCCGTCGAGACGGGGCGCCGCATCGGCCACGATGGGCGCGCCGGAACGGGAGGACGGGGCGGTCGCAAGGGGCGTCGCGACTCGTTGCTCCGCGTCCTCGAGCGCCACGGCTACGAACCCCGCCTGCGCGGCGAGGAGATCGTCCTCGCCAACTGCCCCTTCCACGAGCTCGCCCAGCAGCACCGCGATCTCGTGTGCGGCATGAACCTCGATCTGCTGGCCGGGGTCATCGACGGCCTCGGTGCCGACGACGGGCTCACCGCTCGGCTCGCGCCCGAGCCCGGCTACTGCTGCGTCCGCCTCTACGCCGCCAACTGACCGGCCGGGTCCGACGTCAGCGTGTCGTCGGAACGTCGTCGAGCAGGCCGAGGTCGCGGGCGCGATCGACGGCCGACCGGCGGTCGGAGGCGCCGAGCTTGGCGAGCAGGCGCGAGACATGGGTCTCCACGGTGCGCACGCCGAGGTAGAGCTGCGTGGCGATCTCCCGGTTGGTGCGACCCTCGGCCAGGGCCGCCAGCACGTCGCGCTCCCGGGCCGTCAGGCCGGCTGCCGCATCTGTCGCCCGAGGCGACGCGCCAGGAACGGTCAGTCCCGCTCGGGCCGCCCGGTCGGCGAGCTGGTCGACGACCACGGTGAAGCCCGTCGCCGTGGCCGATCGGTACGTGTCATCGAGCACCGCCTGGGCCCGGCGGCGGTCGCCCACCGCGAGCGCGGCATCGACCTCGCGCACCCGGCACCATCCCGCCTCGGCCACGTTCATCGTGTCGAAGGCGGCCGCCGCGGCACCGAAGCGGTCGGGGTCGGGGTTGCCGGCGAGCGCCTCGAGCTCGGCCTCGATCGCCGATCGGTGGGGCGTGCCGGCCGCGACCACGGCGCTCGCCTGTCGCAGCCGGTCGGCGACAGCGCGGGCCTCGGCGAGGTCCACCCCGGCGACGCCGGCACCGGCTTCCTCTGCCGCCACGGCGACGGTGCGGGCGGTCCACAGCAGGTAGGCCCTGGTCTGCCACTCGTCGTCGGTATCGACGGCCATCGGGAGCGCGTCGAGCAGGGCCGATCGGGCCGTGCCGCTCTCGCCTCGCAGCCAGGCCAGGGCCGCTTCATCGAGCACCACCTTGACCAAGTCGGGGGTCCCCTCCCTGGCAATGGCCCGCATGCGCTCGAGGTACGCCGTCGCCGCGGCGACGTTGCCGCGGCACAGCGAGACGTAGCACATGGCTGTCGTAGGTCGCCACGCCGTCCGGCCCGTCGAAGTCGATCTCGGCGACCCGGGCGACCAGGCCGTCGGCGTCGGCGAACCGTCCGAGGTCGCACCATTTCTCGGCCGCGCTCACCAGGGCGGTCGCCCGACTGATCGCGGACATCGGCAGGGCGACGACCTCGTCGAGCTCGGCGAGGACGCTCGTCGTCGAGGCGGCGGCGCCGGTGGCGTCGACCACCGCGAACATCTTGTTGTTCAGCGCCCGCACCATGGTGTCGACGGCGCCGACGCGTCGGGCCATCCCGAGCGCCCGTTCGAGAAGCACGAGGTCGTTCGCGGCCGCCCCCACGGTCGTCAGGGCGTCGGCGAGAAGACGGTCGTCACCGGACGCCGTGGCGATCGCCGCCGCCCGCTCGGCCAACGACGAGCTCGCGGCGTAGCGGCCCTCCATGAGCTCGACGCGGGCCCTCCAGGCGAGGGCCCAGCCAATGGAGGGCTCGTCCTCACGGCCGGCCGTGGCGATCACGGCGTCGAGCAGGCCGATCCCCTCTGTCCCCTGCCCGGCATCGATGAGGGCTCGGCCGAGCCGAGCGTCGAGGCGGTTTCGGTGCGCCGGATCGGCATCGCCGTCGATGAGCGATGCGAGCGCGGCGCAAGTGGGCGACGGCGACACCGGCCGAGCCGGCGGCCGAAGCGGCGGCGGCGGCCTCCTCGAGGATCCCCACCCGGTCGGCGTCCGCCGCCGACTCGGGGTCCTCGACCACGTCCCACAGCCCGAGGGCCCGCTCGAACAGGGCCGAGGCCTCAGGCGACAAGCCCATCCCCACGAGGACCCGAGCAGCCACCACCGCCGAGCCCAACGCCCGCCGGTCGTCACCGGCGGCCTGCCAGTGGGCGGCGAGCGCCGGCGCCGTCACCTGGGCGCCGCCGTCGACGAGGCCGGGGGAAGCCTCGAGGGCCAGGGCGACGCGCCGATGCAGCTCCTTGCGCTCCACCGCGAGCAGCTCGGCCAGCACCGCGTCCTGCCAGAGGGCATGCCGGAACCGGTAGAGCGGTCGGTCCTCGTCGGCCAGCAGGATGCCCTCGTCGACGAGGGTCCGCAGCGCCAGGCGAAGCGCGGCGGGCTCGAGGTCGGTGACCTCGGCGAGCAGGGCGTGGGGGACGGTCGGGCCGATCACCGCGGCCACCGCCGCCACCGCCAGTGCGTCAGCCGGCACCGCGGTGAGCCGGGCGGCCAAGGCGTCCCGCACCCGTTCCGGCACGCCCGGCCTGCCCGAGTTGTCGGCGGCAAGCAACTCGGCCAGGAAGAAGGGGTTGCCTCCCGACCGGGCGTGGAGCTCGGCCGCCCGCACCGGGTCACCCCGCAGGGCGGCGACCAGCTCGCCCGTCTCGACCTCGGTCAGCGGCGCCAGGGAGAGGACGTCCACATGACGCACCCGCGCCAGCTCCCCCACCCAGGCCCGCAACGGACCGTCCCGGCGCACTTCCTCGTCTCGCACCGTGAGCAACACGAGCACCCGTGCCGGTCCCAGCGTCAGGGTCGCGTAGCGGACGAGGTCGAAGGTGGCGCGATCGGCCCAGTGCAGGTCCTCGATCACGACCACGACGGGAACGATGCGGGCCGCCCGGGCGAGCACCTGGGTCACGGCGTCGAAGACGCGCTCGTGACTGGTCGCCGCGAGCGGATCCCCACCCTCGATCAGGTCGGGCACCAGCGCGGAGATCTCCCTGCGAGCCACGCCGACCACGTCGTCGAAGGCGGGCCCCAACCCCGCGGCCAGGGATCGCAGCACCTCGATCACCGGGACGAAGGCGAGGTCGGGATCGACGCAGTGGCCGGTCACCACCAACGGGCTGCGACCGAACATCTCGGCGGCCTCGACCGCGCCGAACCGGTCGACGAGGGTCGACTTCCCACCGCCGGCCTCGCCCCCGACGACCACGACCTGGGCCCGCTCCTCACAGGCCAGCCGGAAGGCCTCGCTCAGCCGCTTGCGTTCCCCGTGCCGACCGACGAACGGTTGGCCCCGCGCCTCACCCACGTCGCCACGATGCCACGTCGTCGACCAGCCCCCAGTCCAGCGCGGTGGTGGCGTCGATGCGACGCCCGGTGAGCGCGAGCAGGGCGAACCGCTGGCGGCCGATCCGGCGCGGGATGCTCACCGTGCCCCCGGCGCCGGGGACGAGGCCCATCCCGAGCTCGGGCAGCCAGAACGTGGCGTCCGAGGCCGCGACGACCCGTCCGGCGAACGCGGGCAGCTCGACACCGGCGCCGACGCACGCGCCGTGCACGTAGACGGTGACCCGGTCGGCGACCGCGGCGATCGCTCGTCCGGCGTTGCGGCGCAGGCGGATGCGGTGGGCGACGGAGGGGTCGGTCGCCGTCCCGAACTCGTCCAGGTCGCCGCCGCTGCAGAACGACGGCCCCACCCCTCGCAGCTCCACCCGCGCCGTCGGATCGGCGGCGGCGACGGCCAGGGCCTCGACGAGGTGGTCGCGGGTGCGGGCATCGAAGGCGTTCCGGGCGTCGGGGCGGTGCAGCGTCACCCGCAGCACGTCGCCGACTCGTTCGATGAGCACCGGGGCATCGGTCGAAGCCGTCGTTCGTCGTGAAGCCCGGCGTGCCGCATTCGCCGCGAGCCACTCGGCGATGGTCGCGGCCCGCTTGGAGGAGGCCGTAGGTGGCGGACTCGGCGACGAGGCCCTTCGACCAGCGACCGCTCATCCGATCCGCGCAACAGGACCGCCAAGGCAACCGCCGCTTCGGGGTGCGCCCTGACCGCGTCGACAACCTCGGCCTGCTCGACGTCGCCGGCGACGACGACATCGGCGCTCGCGCCGCCACGGGCGACGATGACCCTCGGGACACCGGCGAGGGCCGACGGCGTGACCTCGAAGTCACCCTCGACGACGACGACCGGGTCGTCGCCGTCGGCGTCGAACGGCAGCACCCCCGCACCGTAACGTCAGGGGTCGATGGCGATCGCGGCGGCGTGGCAGCTGACCGGGAGGTTCGATGGCCCGCCTGTCGTCCCCCCCGACGGCGTCGTCGAGCGCATCCTCGCCCTCGGCGCGCCCTGGGGCGTCGACATGTTGGCCCTGCTCGCCGAGCGGGCGGCACCCGCCGGGTTCGTCCGTTCGGGACAGCGGACGTGCGGTGGCGCCGGCCGGCTCCTGCGCGCCGGCGACGGCTGGGTCGCCGTCAACCTCGCCAGGGACGACGACCTGGCCAGCGTGCCGGCGTGGCTCGAGGTCGACGACGGCGGCGAGCCCTGGGTCGCCGTCGAGACCCACGTCCCGCACCGCCGAACCGCCGAGCTCGTCGAGCGGGCGGCCCTGCTCGGGCTGCCGGTCGCCGCCCTCGGCGAGGTCGCGCCACCCGACGAAATCGTGCGCTGCGTCCGGACGGGCGACGCCCCGCCGCTCGATCGGCCGCCGCTCGTCGTCGACTTGTCGTCCCTGTGGGCCGGACCTTTGTGCACGCGGCTCCTTGCCGACCGAGGCGCGGAGGTGGTGAAGGTCGAGTCGCCGACCCGGCCCGACGGTGCCCGGCGCGGCCCGAGGGCGTTCTTCGACCGGATGAACGCCGGCAAGCGCAACGTCGTCTGCGACCTCCGGAGCCGTGAGCTCGCCGACCTGCTCGCGTCGGCCGACGTCGTCGTGGAGGCCTCGCGGAGCCGCGCCCTGCGTCAGCTCGGCATCGTCGCCGAGGAGATCGGGCCCAAGGTGTGGCTCTCGATCACCGGGTACGGGCGATCGGTCGACCGAGTGGCGTTCGGCGACGACGCGGCCGTCGCCGGCGGACTCGTCGCCTGGGACGAGGCCGGACCGGTCTTCCTGGCCGACGCCGTCGCCGACCCGCTCACCGGCGTCGCGTCGGCGACCGCCGTCGACGCCCTCCTGCGGAGCGACGGCCGCTGGATCGTCGACGCCGCCATGGCCGGCGTGGCCGCCCACGTCGCCGGGGGCCGCAGATGAGCGGCGACTGGCTTCGGCCCGAGTGGTGGCGTGATGCCATGCGAGTGTGGACGCCCAGCGCCGACCTGTCGTCGCCGTTCGCGGCAGCCATGCGCCAGGTGGTCGACCAGTTCGGGTTGGCACCGGCGATGGTCGGGAAGCAGCTCATCGAGGCGGCCACGTCACGGCTCGTCGGGCGGGAACTGACCATCCAGGCCGGCGGCAGCTCGGCGACGCTCGTCCCCCGCCTCCTGCGATTCGTCCACCCGCCCGTCGGGCTCATGATCGGCCAGGTCGGCGACGTCGAGATCGAAGCCGAGGACGTCACGACCTCGGCCGTGCGGCTCACCCACCTGCGGCTCGAGGTCCGCAACGTCCACGTTCAGCCCGGACCGACGGCGACGGTCGTCGCCGCGCCGATCAGGATCCGCGCCGTCATCGACCGGCGCACGCTCGCCGATGCGCTCGCCCGCCGGACGCGTCGTGTCGAGATCGAGCTGCGCGCCAGTGGGACGGCGCGTGTGTACCTCGCCGGGCACCGGGGCCTGGGACACGTCGACGTCATGCCCGGCGTCGAACGCCGAGCACTGGTCCTGGCGCCCACCGGCATCGTGGTCGGGCAGTGGGATGGACTCTCGTCCCTCGTCCGGCGGCTGCCGCCGCTCCGGTTGCCGTTGCCCGAGCTCCCGTCGGGCGTACACGTCTCGGGTGTCGCAGTGGAGGGTGACCACCTCGTCGTGTTCGCCGTCTACGAGGAGTGGCGAAGGGAGGTCACGCCCGAGGATCTCGATCGGTTGATGCGTCGGATCGAGCGTTTCGACGGCGGCGTGCTCGACATCTGGGCGAGGTGAACGCCTTCTCGCCCGCGGCCAGGGGCGGCGCGGCCGAGCCCGTCGATCCGCCTAGGTTCGGCGTGATGGACGGGCTCACCACGCTCCAGCTCGAGGTCGCGGCCGGCGTCGCCACCGTGACGCTCGACCGGCCGCAGGTGCACAACGCCTTCGATCCGGCGATGACCGAGGAGCTCGCGCGGGTGTGGCGGGCGCTCCGCGCCGACGCCGACGTGCGGGCCGTGATCGTGACCGGACGCGGCGACAAGGCGTTCTGCACCGGGATCGACCGCTCGAGCGTCGAGGAGTTCGGCTTCGATCCGCTGACCTACGAGGACCCGGGACGCCTCATCGGCCCCAAGAGCCAGGAGCTCTGGAAGCCCGTGATCGCGGCCGTGAACGGGATGGCCTGCGGAGGCGCGTTCTACCTGCTCGGTGAGGCCGACGTCATCATCGCCGCCGACCACGCCACCTTCTTCGATCCGCACGTGACGTACGGGATGGTGGCGGCGTTCGAGCCGATCCTGCTGCTGCGCCGGATGCCGTTCAGCGAGGTGCTCCGCATGGCGCTTGCCGGGAACCACGAGCGCGTCAGCGCGACGACGGCCGAGCGGTTCGGGCTCGTCAGCGAGGTCACCCCGCTGGCCGATCTGCTCCCGGCCGCCCGTCGACTGGCGGCCGTCTTCGCGGCGCAGCCGCCCCTCGCGGTCCAGGCGACGCTCCGGACGCTGTGGGCGGCCAAGGACTTGCCCACCGCGCAGGCGACCGACCTCGGGAACGTCTTCCTCCAGCTCGGGACGTCGACCGACGCGCTCGTCCGGGGCCAGCAGGCCTTCGAGTCGGGGCAGCGCATCGAGCCCCGGATCCGGTGAAGGAACCTCACCGCACTTCGGCGACCCCCACTGAGTCGACTGGAGTACGAGGCGTTCCTCGTCGACGCGTCGCATCGCTTGATCGACGGATGACGCGGTCCAGCGGGGGCCGGAGCCCCCGCTGGTGCGGATCCGCGTCGGTCGCTCGCCGCTACTGGCTGGCGATCGCCTCCAGCACGTCGAGCCTGGCGGCCCGCCGGGCCGGGCCGGCGGCGGCGAGCACGCCGGCGAGGCCGGCCATGCCGACGATGACCGCCAGCTGCGCCGCCGGGCAGCGTCAGGTGCGTGACGCCCTGGTCCTCGAGCGCCCTGACGACGCCCCACGCCCCGCCGATCGGCCAGCACCGCACCCAGCGCCGCCCCGAGCACGGCGATCAGGAGCGACTCCCACCGGACCGCCCGGCGGAGCTGGCGGCGGTGCATGCCGACGGCCCGCAGCAGGCCGAGCTCACGGGTCCGCTCGTGCACCGACAGGGCCAGCGTGTTGGCGATGCCGATCAGCGGCGATCACCACCGCCAGCGCCAGCAGCCCGTAGATCAGGTTCAGCATCTGGTCGATCTGGCCGGCGATGCGCTCCTTGAACTGGGCCTGGTCCTGGAGCTCGGCGTTGGGCCACTCGGCCAGCGCCGCCTCCAGCGCGGCCCGGGACTCGGCTGCGGTCGACGCTCGGATCGACCGCCACGAACACCCGGCGGTCGAACTGGTCGGCCACGTGCTGCCTCGAAGGTGTCGAGGCCGACGATCCAGGTCGCCTCGCCGCCGATGGCGTTGCCGTCGAAGACGGCCCGCACGGTCAGCGGCACGGTCTCGCCGTCGGCGAACCGGAACGGCACCTGCGTCGCCGATCGACGAGGCCCGTCGTCCTGCGGCCTCGTTCGCCGTCACCGCCGCGGCCGCGCCCTGCACCGACGGCGATCGCAGCCGCTCGTGACCTTCGAGGTCGTAGAGCTGGTCGATCACGCGCCGTGTCGATGGCCATCACGTCGGTGGCCGACCCGGCGACCTCGGCCGGCGCCGAGCGCAGCGGCGACAGCGCCGCGACACCGGGGACGGCCCGCAGGTCGTCCTCGATCGTCGTGGCGAAGCCCTGGGTCAACGAACCGGACTCGACGACGTAGTCGGCCCGGAACGACCGGTCGACGGCCGCCGCGATCGAGTCCTTGGTCGACGCGGCCAGGATCGTGATGAACCCGACCAGGGCGACCCCGATCATCAGCGCCGACGCGGTGGCGGCGGTGCGCTTGGGGTTGCGGCGGGCGTTCTCCCGGGCGTAGCTTGCCGGTCACGCCGAACAGCCGGGTCGGCAGCGCCGAGCACCCGGACGGCCGGGCCGCACGAGCACCGGGCCGAGGGTGAACACGCCGAGGATCACCGTCATCGCACCGAGACCGATCAGCGGCAGGCCGTCCTGGCCCGACGCCGACAGCCCGGCGGCGAACGACGGCCACGCCGGCGCCGGTCAGCAGCAGGCCGACGACCACCCGCCCGAGCGACACGCCCGAGCCGGTCGACGGCCACGTCGCGCAGCGCGGCGATGGGGCGGACCCGGCTGGCCCGCATCGCGGGCACGACGGCCGACAGCACGCTGACGCCACGCCGACCACGAGCGCCGTCGATGATCGTCGCCGACGACACCACCAGCGCGCCGCTCGGGATGTCGAGGCCGCCGGCGGCGAGCAGCGCCCGCAGCCCGAACGACAGGCCGACCCCGGCGGCCAGGCCGACGCCGGCGGAGACCAGTGCCGACCACGATCGACTCCAGCACCACCGAGCGCAGCACCTGGCCGCGGCGGGCGCCGATGGCTCGCAGCATGGCCAGGTCCTTCATCCGCTGGGCGACGACGATCGAGAAGGTGTTGTAGATGATGAACATCCCGACGAACAGGGCGACGTAGGCGAACGCCATCAGGAACTGGTTGAAGAAGGCCAGGTCCTCCTGGAAGTCGGCCTGCTTGCTCGGCGGTGTCCTGCGCGCCGGTGAGCACCTCGAGGCCCGAGCCGGGCGACGCGACCGACGACGTCGATCCGCTCGGCGCAGGTCGGCCGGCGTGACGCCGTCGGCGCCGGCCACGACGCACGCTGTCGTAGCGGCCCGGCTCGGCGAACAGCCGCTGGGCGGTGGCGTCGTCGGTGGCGACGAGCGACGAGCCCGGCACGCCGCCGAGGTCGCCGTAGGTGGCGGTGCCGACCACGGTCAGCTCGGCCGGGCCGGCCTTGGTCAGCACCCGGATCGTGTCGCCGAGGCGCCCAGCCCTGGTCGTCGGCGGTGTTCTCGTCGATCACGGCCTCGTCGCGGCCGCGAGGCGCCCGGCCGGACGACAGCGAGAACGGGTTGAGCCGCTCGTCGTCGATCCAGTTGGCGCCGATGGTCACGCCGAGCCCGTCGGTCGCGGAGGTGGTGCCGTCGGCCTCGACCAGCTGGGTGGCGCCCTGGATCGAGCCCCGGGCGGCGTCGACGCCGTCGACGGCGGCGACCTGGTCGACGACGCCGGCGTCGACCCGGTCCCGGGCGGTGGCGAGCTCGCCGTCGATGGCGGCGTCGCGGCGCACGATCACGTCGGTGCCGTCGTTGGCGGACGCGAAGACGTCGTCGAAGGTCTTCTCCATCGTGTCGGTCAGCACCATGGTGCCGGCCATGAAGGCCACGCCGAGGACGACGGCGAGGCCGGTGAGCGCGTAGCGCAGCTTGTGGGCCCACAGGCCCTTGAGGGTGAGCGCGAACATGTCAACGTGCCTCCCGCTCAGAGGGCCGCTCGGGCCCGGCGATCTGCTTCATGCGGTCGAGGACCGACGTCGGGCGTCGGGGCGAGGATCTCGTCGACGATCCGGCCGTCGGCGAGGAGGACGACCCGGTCGGCGTAGCTGGCGGCCACCGGGTCGTGGGTCACCATCACGATCGTCTGGCCGAGCTCCCGCACGGCCCGGCGCATGAACGACAGGATCTCGGCGCCGCTGCGGCTGTCGAGGTTGCCGGTCGGCTCGTCGGCGAAGATGATCTCCGGCTTGCCGGCCAGGGCCCGGGCCACGGCGACCCGCTGCTGCTGGCCGCCCGAGAGCTCGCTCGGCCGGTGCTGCAGGCGGTTGCCGAGCCCGACCGTCTCGATGACGAGCCGGAGCCACTCCTTGTCGGGCTTGCGGCGGGCCAGCGCCATCGGGAGCGTGATGTTCTCGATGGCGGTGAGCGTCGGCACCAGGTTGAAGGCCTGGAACACGAAGCCGATCGCGGTCGCGGCGCAGCGTGGTGAGCGCCCTGTCGCCGAGGCGGGTGAGGTCGGTGTCGCCGATGAAGACGTGGCCGGACGTCAGGTCGTCGAGGCCGGCGAGGGCGTGGAGCAGCGTCGACTTGCCCGAGCCCGACGGGCCCATGATGGCGGTGAAGCCGCCGGCGGCGAACTCGACGGTCACGCCGTCGAGGGCGCGCACGGCGGTGTCGCCCTTGCCGTAGACCTTCACGGCGTCGACGGCGCGGGCGGCGGGGAGTCGGGGCGGGCTCGTGGTCCCGCCGGACGATGGTCGGTGGTGCGGGGACGTGGTGAGTGCCATGACGGCACGCGTGCGCTCCGACGGCCGCCGCGGTCGTCGGCCCCAGCGGTGGTTCGACGCGCTCGCCCTCAGGGCTGACGGCGCGGGCCGGCGTCCGACCCAGGGGTGACGAGCCCCGTCTCGTAGGCCATCACCACCAGCTGGGCCCGGTCCCGGGCGTTCAGCTTGGCGAGGATCCGGCTGACGTGGGTCTTCGTCGTCGCCGACGCCGATCACCAGCGTCTCGCCGATCTCGCTGTTCGACAGGCCCCGGCCGATCAGCGTGAGCACCTCGCGCTCCCGCTCGGTCAGGAACGCCAGCGCCGCCTCGTCGACCCCGGCGCCCGGCTCGGGACGGTTGGCGAACTCGGCGATCACGGTGCGGGTGACCCTCGGCGACAGCAGCGCCTCGCCGGCGGCGACGACCCGGATGGCGGCCAGCAGCTCGGTGGGCTGGGTGTCCTTCAGCAGGAACCCGCTGGCGCCGGCCCGCAGGGCCCGGAAGACGTACTCGTCGAGGTCGAAGGTGGTCAGCACGAGGACCCGCACGCCGGCGGTGCGCTCGTCGGCCACGATCCGGGCCGTGGCGCCGATCCCGTCGACGTTGGGCATGCGGATGTCCATGAGGACGACGTCGGGCCGCTCGGCCACGGCCAGCTCGTAGGCCTCCTGGCCGTCGGCCGCCTCGCCCACCACCTCCAGGTCGGGCTCGGACTCGATCAGCACCCGGAACCCGGCCCGCACCAGCGCCTGGTCGTCGGCGAGCAGGACGCGGATCACGACGGGCGCGTACCGCAGCGTCGCCGCCACCCGGTAGCCGCCGCCGGGGCGGGGGCCGGCGTCGAGCTCGCCGCCGTACAGCGCGGCCCGCTCCCGCATGCCGACCAGCCCGTGGCCCGAGCCGTTGCCGGCCACGGCGCTGCCGGCCGCGCCCCGGCCGTCGTCGACGACCTCGACGTGCACGGCGCCCGGCTCGTAGCGCACCGACACGCTCACCCGCGCCGGCCCGGCGTGCTTGAGGACGTTGGTGAGCGCCTCCTGCACGATCCGGTAGGCGGCCAGGTCGACGCCGGCGGGGACGGCGCGCCGCTCGCCCTCCACGTCCGTCTCGACCGGCACGCCCGGCCTCGGTCACCCGCGTCGACCAGCTCGTCGAGGCCGGCGAGGCCCGGCGCCGGTGCCAGCTCGGCCACCGCCGTCCGCCGACGCCGGGTCGGCCCGGAGCACGCCGAGCAGGCGGCGCATCTCGTCGAGGCTGGCGCGGCTGGTCTGGCTGATCGTCTCGAGGATGCGCTTGGCCTCGTCCGGGTCGGCTGTCGATGACGTGGGCGCCGACGCCGGACTGCACGGCCACCACGCTCATGGCGTGGGCGACGACGTCGTGCAGCTCCCGGGCGATGCGCAGCCGCTCCTCGGCGACCGCCCGCCGGGCCGCCTCGATGCCGCTCCCGCTCCTTCTCCGCCGCCCGCAGCTCGAGCTGCTCGTGCGTAGGCGTCGCTGCACCTTCCTGCCGGTCGCCCCAGACGGCGGCCATGGCGAAGACGGCCAGGGTGCCGGCGAGGGTGCCGCCGTCCATGTCGCCGGCGGGGCGACCACGACGACGATGGCGAGCGAGCAGCGCCACGGTGGCCGCCACGGTGACCGCCGGTCGCACAGCGACGCCAGCGTGTACAGCGCGATGAGGACGACGACCGGCAGGCCGCTGTCGGGGTAGTCGAGGACGTACATGGCGACGGTGGCGGCCGACGTCACCACGAGGACAGCGACGGGCCACCGGCGCCGGAACGCGAGCGAGCCGGCGGCGACCACGACGAGCAGCGCGCCGAGCGGGTCGACGTCACGTGCCGACTCCGGCGTGCGCTCGACGGTGAGGAACGCGAGGAGGCAGAAGGCGCCGACCGCCAGCGCGGCGAGGCCGTCCACCAAGTACGGGTTGCGATGCGTCCGCCCGCGACGCCCCGACCACGTCTCCTCGCGCACACATCGAGGGTACGGCTGGACGGGTCGTCGTGCGTCAGCCCCTGGTATGACTCACCGGATGCGATGGCCCGAAGGCTTCATGTGGGGAACGGGCGCGTCCTCGACGCAGTGCGAGGGCGCCGCGCCGGCGTCGGACTGGCTGGCGTGGGAGCGCGCCGGGCACGCACCCCGGTCCGGTGACGGCAACGGGTTCGCCACCCGCTACGCCGAGGACTTCGGGCTGCTCGCCGACCTCGGCCTGACCCACCACCGCCTGTCCATCGAGTGGGCCAGGATCGAACCAGCCGAGGGCCAGCACGACCGCGCCGCCGTCGACCACTACCGCTCGGTGCTCACCGCGGCGCGCGAGGCCGGTGTCGCACCGTGGGTGTCGCTGCACCACTTCACGCTCCCGGCGTGGTTCGCCGATGCCGGCGGCTTCCTCGTCGAGGACGGCCGGACGGGCGCGTGGGCCCGCCACGTCGACTTCGTGGCCGAGACCTTCGGCGATCTCGTGGCCGGCTGGCAGCCGGTCAACGAGGCGAACTACTACGCCCGCGCCGCCTACGGCGGGCGGGGCTGGCCGCCGGGCCACGACGATCCCGCCGAAGTGGCCACCGTCGAGGAGGCCATCCAGCTGGCGAACGCCGAAGCAGCGGTGCGGCTGCGCGAGACGAGCGCGCCGGTGGCGTCGATCTTCGGCCTCTCCCCCATCGTCCCCCGCGACGCCGACCCGTCGACCCTCGAGCTCGCGTCGACGCTCTACGACACCTACTGGCGGCCTGGTCTGGGGCTGTTCCGCGACGGCGTCCTGCGCGTCCGTGGCCGCGAGCCCTCGGAGCGCCCCGACCTCGCCGGTGCCTTCGACCTGATCGGGTTCTCGTACTACGCCGCGATGGGCATCGAGAAGGGCCGGCTCGCCATCCATCCGGCGGACGTGCCGAAGTCGCCTCTCGGCTACGGCATCTGGGCCGACGGCGTCGGCGTCGTGCTCGACCAGTTGCACGAGCTCCTGCCGGGCACGCCCCTACTGGTTGCGGAGTACGGCATCGGCACGGACGACGACGAGGCCAGGGCGGCGTACCTGGCCCGCGGGCTCGAGATGGTGCACGACGCCGTCGACCGCGGGATCGACGTGCGCGGCTTCTTCCACTGGACCGCGGTCGACAACTACGAGTGGCTCCACGGCTACGACGTCGCCTTCGGCTTGATCGACCGCGACCGCAACGTCCGGCCCAGCGCCTCCGTGCTCCGGCGCGAGGCCTCGGGGTGAGTGGGACCACGGTTGCACCGGGTTGAGCCGGGGGTAGGCAATTCCATCGGGTCCTACAGTCTCGTGCCCCACCGACATCCGCTGGAGACGGCACCATGAGCTCTCTTCCGAACCGCCCCAACACCGCCCTCCTCATCGTCGACGTGCAGCGCGACGTGGTCGCCGGCGCCCACGACCGCGACGGCGTGATCGCCAACATCAACACGCTGCTGGAACGGGCCCGTGGCGCCGGTACCCCGGTGATCTGGGTCCAGCACGCCGACGACGGCCTGCCCGAGGGCTCCGATGGCTGGCAGTACGTCGACGAGCTGAAGCGGGAGGACTCCGAGCCGCTGGTGCACAAGCACTTCGGCGACTCCTTCGAGGAGACCGACCTCGAAGCCCTCCTCGCCGAGCGGGAGGTCGGGCACCTCGTCGTGACCGGCGCCCAGACCGACGCCTGCATCCGGAGCACCCTGCACGGCGCCCTCGTCCGCGGCTACGACGCCACGCTCGTCGCCGACGCCCACACGACCGAGGACCCCAGCCAGTGGGGCCTGCCCTTGAACGCCGAGCAGGTCATCGCCCACACCAACATGTACTGGAGCGACTCGTCGGCCCCAGGGCGATCAGGCGACACGGTCGCGACCGCCGACGTCGACTTCGGCTCCGACCGCTGAGCACCGAGCACGTCGAGGTCGCGGTCGCCTAGATGTTCGTCTGGTCGGCCGGCACGTCCGAGGCCAGGGGCGGAGGCGGCGGCGCGTCCGATGCGGCCGCGCCGCCGATCGGGCCGTCGGTGGCGTAGGACGTCATCGACAGCGAGCCGTACACGCAGCCGTCGATGAACGGATGCGCCGCCCGGCCGGAGGCGGCGACGAGGCCGGCGAGGTACAGGAGCGGGATGAAGTGATCGGGCGTCGGAACGGCCATCGCGAAGTCCGGGTGCTCGACGAGCTCGAGGATGTCGGCCGGTGCGCGGGTGAGGACCTCACGGGTCGCGTCGTCGAACCGATGCGCCCAGTCGTCGCCCTCCTCCGGCCGGTCCCACGCGATCCGTCGGAGGTTGTGGACGATGTTCCCGCTGGCGAGCACCAGGATGCCGCGATCGCACAGTGGTGCCAGTCGCTGCCCGATGTCGAGGTGGTACTCGAGCGGCTCGAGGGCGTTGATCGACAGCTGCACGACGGGCACGTCGGCCTCCGGGAACAGGTGGGCCAGCACCGACCAGGTGCCGTGGTCGAGCCCCCAGCTGTCGTGGTCGAGGCCGACCCAGCGTCGGCTTGACCGTCTCGACCACCTCTTCGGCGACGTCCGGTGCCCCGGGTGCCGGGTAGTCGAAGGCGAACAGCTCGTCGGGGAAGCCGTAGAAGTCGTGGATGGTTCTCGGCCGCGCCATGGCGGTGACCGCCGTGGCGTTGGTGTACCAGTGCGCCGAGATCACCACCGCGGCCCGGGGACGATCGATGGACGCACCGAGGCTCCGCCACGAGTCGGTGAACCGGTTGTGCTCGAGGGTGTTCATCGGGTTGCCGTGCCCGATGAACGCTGCAGGCGCCATCACGCAGGTCTACCCCCGGGCGCAGGACGTCTTCCCCGCTCGATTCCCGGGATGGAGGACCAACGCCTGGGTCGTCGCCGCGATGCCCGATTCGAGCACCAGGGTGAGGCTCAGGCCTGTCGGGCGGGGATGCCGGCTCGGAGTCGACCTTCGACGCTGGTGAAGTCGTGGGCGCTGAGCCAGAGGCGGAGGAGGTGGCGACGCTCGTTCACGTCGTCATGATCCTCGTACGCCTCGCGGGAGTGGAGGATCTTGGCGTTGTTGAGGAGCTGGACGTCGCCGGGCTGGAAGTCCATCTCGACGTGGAACGCGGGATCGTTGGCGATGGTCTCGATGATGTCGAGGGCCTCGCGCTGCGCGTCGGTGAGCCGGGGAACCTGCGGGTGGCGTTGGGCGTCTCGGATGTACCAGCCGATGTAGAAGACGCGCGGCATGCCGTCGACGTCGTGCAGCACCGGCAGCGGGAAGGCGGGATCGTCGCCAGGCGACTCCTCGCCGTTGCGGTCCCACCACATGGGTTCGTAGAGCACGCCGAGCAGGTCGGGGCGGCGGCGGAGGATCTCGTTGTAGACGGCGTAGCTGCTCGCCAGCTTGCTCTCACCGCCGGAACGGGCCCCGTGCAAGCAGAGCAGTCCGATGATGTCGGCGCCGTCGGTGTGGAAGTCCTGGCGCTGCTTCGTCCGGTAGAGGCGGACCTCGGGCCCGGTCCGCTCGACGCGCTCGTCGCGCACGTGGCCGAGGAGGGTGCCCGCGGCGTCCTGGCTCACGGGGGTGCCCAGGTGGAGCCCGAGTGCGAAGTAGGCGAGCTCGGTCTCGGCATCGGCGAGCAGGTCGATCGGGAACCGGCGCAGCAGTACGAAACCGTGACCCTCGGCAAGCGTGTGCACGACCGCGCCGAGGATGTCGCCGAACGACGGCAGTGGCGCGTCGTCGAGGGTGAGCGTCGCGATGGAGCGGCCGTTGGCGGCGGCGGCACGCGCCACGCTGGCGATCTCCGTCGCGTTGCTCGTCGGTGAGCTCGATCGTCCAACGAGCGCGGTCGGCCAGGTCGGCCGCATGCCAGACGGCCGGTGAGTCGATCGGCGCACGCTCGGCCCTGGTCGCGGCCATCAGCAGCAGCGGGCCTCGGCCTCGGGGACCGACGCGCAGCACAGCGAGTCACCGGTCTGGTCGTCGACCTTGACCGAGCTCTGGCCGAAGGCGTCGCTGTCCTCGAGCACGGTGTAGATCTCCCAGGCGCCATCGGGACCGTCGACCCACACCTTGTCCTGCTTGGCGAAGCAACACGTGCCGCTCTCCTCGAGGGCGTCGACACCCTCGTCGCTGAGCCGGGACTGATGGGCCCACACCGCGTCGCTCGACTCGACCTCGACTCCGAGGTGGTTGAGACGGCTGTCGGCGCCGGCCTTCTCGAAGAGCACGAGCTTCAACGGCGGATCGGCGATGGCGAAGTTGGCGTAGCCAGGCTTGCGCTTGTTCGGCTCGGTGGCGAACAGCTTCGAGTAGAACGCGACGGCGTCGTCGATGTCCGGGACGTTGAGGGCGAGCTGCACACGGGACACGGGATCCTCCGGGTCGATCGGATAACCTATGGACAGTCATCAATGTATCGACAACTATCGATGAATGCAAGTAGGTGTGATGAAGACGATCGCGACCCTGGAAGCCTGCTGCACGCCGCTGCTCACCGCACCTCTCGGTGCGGCAGAGGCCGACGAGCTCGCCCTGGCGTTCAAGGCGCTCGCCGACCCGGTGCGGCTGCGGCTCCTCTCACTCATCGCCGCCGCCCCGGAGGGAACGGCGTGCAGCTGCGACCTCGAGGAACCGGTCGGCAAGAGCCAGCCCACCGTGAGCCACCACCTCGCCGTGCTCGCCGAAGCCGGGTTGATCACCAAGGAGAAGGTCGGGCGCTGGGTCAACTGCTCGATCGTTCCCCAGCGGCTCGCTCAGCTCCGCGACGTCCTGACCGGCTGATCGAGACCGAGCTCGCCTCATTCGGCCTGCAGCGCGCCGAGTGAACGGCGCAAGGAGGCCAAGGCGCGACGGACGCCCGGCTCCTTGGAGCCGAGCGCACTCACGACCTCGTCGAGGACAGGGAGGAAGCGCGCGCCAGCGGCCTGGTGCGCCCGATGTCCGGCCGGCGTCAGCTTCAGGACGTAGGACCGGCCGTCGTCCGGGTTGCGCTCTCGCTCGAGGTGACCGCGACCCTCCAGGCGCTTCACATAACTCGACACCGTCGTCGGTGGGGCCGACATCCAGCGCGCCAGCTCCGATGGCGTGAGGGAGTCCGCGGTCGTGAGCACCGAGTAGATGGCGAACTCGTCGGCGGTGAGACCCGTCGGCGCCAGCGCGGCGTCGAGCCGGCCGGTGACCGCTCTGGACACGAGCCACACGTCGAACAGGACGTTCGTGCCCTCCGTGGTCGGGCCGACGGTCTCGGGCTTGACAGGATTACTGCGAACTCGCATTATCTCCATACTACTACGACATCGCACTACTTGGAGGGATCATGCCGGCCACGACCACCATCGCCGGCGGTGGAGAAGGCGACTTCCTCACCGTTCGCCATCTGCGCATCGAGGGCACCAACGTCGAGATCGGTCGGGCGCTCGCCCACGCGGCCGAGGCCGCACACGGGGCAGCCGCTGCTCCCCGACCCATCGACGACCGGCTCGTGGAACGAGCCCGCCGGCGTTGGTTCGACACCAACCACCCGATCCACTCGATGCGCACACGTGGGATCGCCGAGCACTTCGGCATCGATCCCGACGACACCGGGTTCGCGAGCGACTGGCTCGGCACCTACGACGTCCCGGCCGGCTGCTCTGTCGCCTTCTACCCGGGGATCGGCACCAAGGACGGGCACGGGCTGCTGTCGCGCAACTTCGACTTCCCCACCGCCACCTTCACCCAGATCGTCGGGCTGCCGCCCATCGCCGGCGAGCGCCCGCTCGCCGCCGACCCGTGGGTGATCGAGCTCCACCCCGACGTGGGCTACGCGTCGATCGTGGTCGGGATCATGGACCTGATGGGCGGAATGGACGGCGTCAACGAAGCCGGGCTCACCGTCGCACTCCTGGCAGACAACGAAAGTCCCGAACCCGAGCCGACCGGCCGGCCCCAGGTCGGGCTCTCCGAGCAACAGGTGGTCCGCTACCTGCTCGACAACTGCGCAACCGCCGAGGAGGCCAAGGAGGCACTGCTGCTCGCCAAGCACTACTACTTCTTCACCCCGTGCCACTTCGTGGTCGCCGACCGGTCCGGTGCAGCGTTCGTCTGGGAGCACTCCCCCCGTCGCAACCGCGAAGCGATCGTCGAGTCCGATCCCAGCACCCAAGGCCGTCTCGTGTGCACGAACCACCTGCTGCACCGATGGCCCGACCCAGCACAGCTGCCGGCCGACGACGGGCCCATCGGCACTGCGGCGCTCACGTACCACCGCTGGCGCACGCTGAGTGACGCGATGGGTGACGGCGCCGTCCTCGACCGCGACGACATCCGAGCGCAGTTCCGTGCGGTCAGCTTCGGCGCCCCCATCCAGGAGGCTCGGACGTTCTGGCACGCGCTCTACGACGTCGACGACGCATCCGCCGAGCTGTCCTTCTACCTCCACGACGTCGACGGCCGGAGCGTGTACTCCGATCCGATCCGGTTCAGTCTGGCACGGTGACGTCGACGCGCACCGCGGCTCGCTCGTTCAGAGGAGACCGCTGATGGACGTGAGCGGTTGGTCGCCTTCGAAGTAGGCGACCAACCGACCGATCAGATCCTCGGCCTCGGGCGGGCCGTCCCACCGGAGGGTCAGCTCGTCGGCATCGACGGCGACGGCGAAGCCCCAGAACTGGCAACAGCGCTTCTCGTCGACAGCGAAGCGCCGGAGGTCCCGATCGATGTCGGCGCGGCTCGGGAAGTGCAGAAGCAGGCCGTGCTCGGTGCGCTCGATCCGTTCGAGGTTGTGGCGCATCCGTTCGACGAGCTCGATGCGTTCGGGGATCTCGTCGCTGCCGATGGTGCAGGTGATGGGAGCGGTGTCGTCGTAGATCGGGGTGGACTTCACGAGACCTCCACGGTGGTGTCGGGACGAAGCGCGGCGCGGCCGGCGGCGAGCGCGGCGACGCCATGGCCTGTCGCGATCGCGGCGGCGAGAACGGCGAGCCCATCTCTCGCTTCGTCGAGCTGGTGGCCGACCTCCGCGACGTCGAGGACGGCGAACAGAACGGCGAATGCCGTTGCCGTGAGCGCCAACCCACGCTTGCCGGTGAACCACAGCCCGCCCGCGAGGGCGAGCGACACTACGACGGCAACGGTCACAGTGCCGGGTGACTCTGGATCGAGGCCCAACACGAGCCACTCCTCACCCGCGCTGCTCTCGCCGCGCTCCCCTTCGTGACCACCCTCTGGTCCTTCGGTGTGGTTCACCTCGGTCGACTCGGAGTGCTGGTCACCGCGCTCCTGCCTGACGCCGATGGCGAACAGGCCGGCAGTGACCACGAGCAGAACCGCGGCGACACGGGTCGCGATGCGGGCGGTCATGGCGTTGGTGCTCGCCGGTTCGAGATCGTGACGGCGACCGGGCCCTCGCCGGGCACGAGGCAAGTGGTCCGCCGACGCCGAACGACGACGACCGCCGCGACGGCGGCGACGGTGATGAGCAGACCGGCGGCGCCGATCGCCACCGTGCTGGCCAGCCCGGCGATGCCGACGCCGCCGAGGAACGCCAGGATCGGTCCGGCGCAGCAGGCGAGGCAGGCGGCAGCACCGATTCCGAGGACGCCGAAGCCGTCGTTGCCTGGCTTCTTCAACGTCCGTCTCCCTTGGTCGTGAGGGCGACGGGGGCGAGAGCACGGTCGAGGGCGAGGCAGGCGCAGCCCTCGCTGCAGGGCCCGTCGATGGCCGGCCCGGCGAGCTGCGCGGCGGCGTCACGGAGCTGGTCGACGAGGGCGGTGAGCTCGGCGATCCGACGTTCGGCGTCGGCCAGCTTGGCCGTGACGAGGTCGTGGAACCGCTTCTGGACCGGGCCGCACCGTTCGCCGTCCCAGATGCCGACGAGGTCGGTGATCTCCTCGAGGGAGCAGCCGAGCTGCTTGGCCCGGGCGATGAACGACAGTCTGGCCAGCGTGTCGTCGTCGTACAGGCGGTAGCCGGCTCCCGTCCGGGTCGACGGGGCGACCAGGCCGATGCCCTCGTAGTAGCGGAGGGCGGACGCGCTGAAGCCGCTGCGCTCGGCCGTCTCCCCGATCGTGTACGTGCTCACGACCTGCACCGTAAACCTTCGACCCGAGTCGAAGGTCAAGGCGTCGATCTACGCCAGCGCACGCCACGAGGCGGCGTCGTCGTCGAAGAGGGTGTCCGGTTCGGGTTCGGCGGGGCCGGGTGGGTCGGGTCCGGCGCGGGGTTGGTGGGGGTGGCGGGGGTCGGTGGGCGGGACCATGTCGATGGTTCCGTCGGGCAGGCGGATGGTGGCCCAGCGGTGGTGGGTCTTGAGGTCGTGGTGGTGGTCACAGCACCGTTGCAGCTCGTCCAGGACGGTGTGGTGGGTCTGGGCCCAGTCGACGCGGTGGTCGATCTCGATGCCGGCCATGCGGGCACAGGCGGTGACACAGCACCCCGGTGAGCTCCACCGCAGGGCGATCTGCTGGGCGACGGTGGCAGCTGCGTCCGAGGTGGGTGACGTTCACGACGTCGACCCCGCGGGTGAGGACCAGCTTGAGGACGCTGTCACCGAGGAGGCGGCGGGCCACGGAGACGGGGACGGGTCCGACCCCGGCGATCTCACAGAGCTCCTCGCCCTCCACGGCGCCGCGTTGGAGGGCCTCGAGGTCGACGCGCACCAGACCCAGCCACGCCGGACTCCCCGACGGCCTCGCCCTCGCCGGTGCGTCCGGTCCCGGTTCGTCGGCATCGGCCTCGTCGGTGGCGGCCTCGTCGATGGCGGCCGCGTCGGTGCCGGCCTCGTCGGCGGCGGGTTCGCTGGTCGGCAGGGCGGTCTCGCCGTTGAGCCAGTCGCGGCAGATCTGTTCGAGGGCGTCCATCAGGTACGCCTCGCGAGGTTCGTGGCGGCCGGCTCGGCGGGCCTGGTCGAACAGTTCGTTGGCCTGCTTGTCCACCGCCGCCTTGATGGGGGCGACCTGATCGGCGGTGCTGGCCCCGAACAGGCGAGCAGCACCATCCAAGGCTCGGGAGAACCGCAACTGGCGTGCGGCCCGCAGCCGCTGATAGGTGGCCTCGGCGTCCGCGTCGGCGGCCCGCTTCACCAGCGCACAGTCATCGCGCAGCTTGCCCAACGGCCGCACCCTGGCCGCCGCCAGCAGGCGCTGCTCGGCCGCCGGGTTCGCCGCCGCCGCATCGGCGATCACCGCCACCTGCTCCGCGGAGAGCGCACCCCGCTCAGCCGCCGCCGCGACCGCCGGCAGATCCTCGAGCCGCTGGGCGGTCTCCAGCGCCTCCTTGGCCCTGGCGGCAGAGGTGCCGCTCTGATGGGCCAGCCACGCCTCCGACGACGCGAACCCCGCCCGCTGCCACACCGACCCCTCCACCACCCGAGCCGCCAACCGGCCCTCGAGGACCGTGGCCATGTTCTTGATCGCCGTCACGTCCTTCAACGCCACCGCCGCCAGCTCCACGCTCAACAGACGCGTGTCGATGCTGTGAGTGGTCTCCCGCATCGCATCACGCAACTCGCACAGGCGCATCACTGCCCCACCAAGATCGAGGGCCATCGTCCCGGCACCCACACAACGGCTGGGTGCGACACCGCTACGAGCATTCTACGAAGGGGGTGTGTCCAGGTTCGGGGCCCGGCTTCTCAGGCGTGTGCTCATCTCAGGCAATGGCGGACCACGCGGGCCAGCTCGACCGCCCGCGCGTCCATCCCGCCCGGCAGCGGCAGGCGCGCACGGTGTAGCCGAAGGCGACGTCGTAGGTCGGGTCGCAGAAGGCGAGCGAACCGCCGGCGCCGTCATGGCCGAACGCGCGCACGCTGCCGAACGGCCCAGCGGGGCGGGCACGGCACCTGGAAGATGACGCCGAATCGGGCCTGCAAGCCCGTGCCGAGCTCCGTGCCGGCCACCTGGATCTGCGACATCTGGGCGATCGTCTCGTCGGTCAGCACCCGGGGCTGACCGCCGACCTCGTGGCGGAGCGACGCGTAGAGCGCGGCGAGCCCGCGCCCGCTGGCGAGCATGCCGGCGGCCGGCGGGCCGACGCGGCGGAACGCCACGTCGTTCACCCGGTGAGCAGATCCAGTGGGTTGCCTCTCGGCACGGAGAGCGACGTGATCTCGTCGCCGCCGCCGAGCGCGCCCGGGGACGCAGTGAGGAACGCCGTCAGCTCCTCTGCGGTCGGCGGCTGCGCCTCGACGACCCGGTCGTCCTCCGACTCCGGCGTTCCCATCCAGACGTCGATGCCGCGGCTGGCACGTCACGTCCTCGCGCAGGGCGTCGGCGACCGTGCGGCCGTCGATGCGACGGACGAGCTCGTCGGCCAGGGTCCCGATCGTGAGTGCGTGGTACAGGAACGCCTGTCCCGGGTGCCAGAACGGGCGCTGCGCGGCGAGGCGCTCGGCCAGCGGTGCGTGCGCGAGCAGCTTCCTCCCAGGTGAACCCACCGTCGACGCCATGCAGGCCGGCCTGGTGCGACAGCAGCTGGCGCACCGTGACGGAGCCCTTACCGCCCTGGGCGAACTCGGGCCAGTACGACGCAACGCGTGGCGTCGAGATCGAGCTGCCCGCGCTGCACCAGCAAGGCGACCACCACGGCCGTGGCGCCCTTGCTGCTCGAGTACACCGGCACCAGCGAGTCGGGCTCGCATCCCCGGCCCGTGCGTCAGATCGACCACCCGCTCGGCACCGCACGTGGACCGTGAGCTGGGCGCTGTAGGTCGGATCGGCGTCGCAGTACGCCTGGAACGCCTCGTGGACGGGCTCGAACGTCGGCATCGTCCGCTCAGCTCGAGGCCGGTGCCGCGGTCGGGTACCCGGGGTAGGAGTCCTTGAACACGCCGGAGTGCAGGAGCACCACCGCCGTGACGCGACCGGTCGAGACGTCGGTGAGCGTGCTGCGTGTCCAGTACGACTCGGTGCGACGGCTCTGGCTCAAGCCCACGATCTCGTGCTCGACGTCGTGGTCCTGGTCGACGAACACCGGCCCGTCGACGAGGCGGACCTCGAGGTCCAGGAACAGCCCGAGCGAGGGCGTGCGCACCGGCCAGGACACGCCCGTCTTGTGGGCGAGCACACTGATCATCTCCATCGGCACGACGGCCCGACCCCACGGCGAGGTCGACCCGCCGTCCGCGGTGTACCACGGGTGTGGCTCGGTGATCCGCTCCAGCTTCTCATCGAGTGAGAAGGGGTACCCCGCCCCGTTGCGCTCGTCCCGGGTGATCCGCGCCGGGCGCGGGCTCCGTCGGGTCTCGCCGACGGCGAGCTGATCGATGATGTGCAGCTCGCCCGGATCGCTCTGACCGGCGAGGCGTCGCTCCAGCTCGGTGTCGCCATGCTCGGGGCCGATGGAGGCGGTGCCGGTCAGAACCGGGGTGCCGTCGCGCTTCACGGCGTCGATCCGGCCGCCTTCACCGGACAGCACGAGCGACGCCTGTACCTCCTCGCCTTCGACGACCATCGTGCGGAAGTGCGCGCTGACGCAGCCGCGCTCGAACCACGCAGGTCCCCACGCCGCAACAGCGAGGGGATCGATCTGGCTGAAATGCGTCGGCCCCTCGATCGGCGCGCCGGCGAGACCCAGCGACCCGGCGGTGACGTCGTCGTGGACGCTCGCATGGCCGTCGTACTCCTGCTCGGCGAGCATCTGGGCCGGAGATCGCCACGGGCCGGTCAACGTGATCTCGGTGTCGAAGCGCACGCACGATTCCTACCAGCAGCACCGGGAGGTTGGGTTCAGGTGGCGGTGGGTCACGATAAGTCTGTTTAGAAACTCCCATGGCTCACAACCAGGGCGGGAGCGCCGGCACCGTTCCGTCGGTCGCCTGGAGGGACTCACCGCGGTCACGGCCGATGAGCCAGGCGAGGATCGCCGCGCCGTCACCCTCCACGTCGGTGGCGTCGCCGTCGGGTCCGATCCGCCGGGTCCGGCCGCCGGCGGCATGGACGACGACGGGCGGGCAGTCGGCTCGGCCGGCGAGCCCGTTGGCCACCTCGTCGATCAAGGCTTCGGTGACCGCGGCCGGCAGATCGGCGAAGCTCGCGCCGGCGGCGAGGTCGACGGCGTGGACCCACGTCTCGCGGATCCGCATCCACGGCACCTCCTCGGCCGTGATCGCTCGACCCCGTGCGGTCTTCACGGGCGCCGCCCACGCGTCGGCCGGCAGGTCGTCCGTCGCCGCGACGAGACGGTCGGACGACGCGGTCAGGTCGTCCCGGAGCGCCGGCGCCGGCTGGCTCGACGACGCCTCGATGCCGGCCTGGCGCGCCTCGGCCGAGGGGTACATCGGCCTCTCGACACCGGTTCGAGCCCAGGTGAGCAGGTTCCCGAGGGCGTCGGCGTTGCGAGCGACGTGAGCGACGACATGAGCGCGGCTCCAGCCTGGCAACGTGCTCGGGCCGGCGAAGTCCTCGTCGTCGAGGGCCGACACCTGGCCGAGGAAGAACGCCTCGCCCCGACGCATGAGGTCGAGCCGCTCGACCGGGCGCGCCATCAGCCGACGCGCTCCTTGCGGCAGACGTTGCGGAGCTCGCCCACGCCGGCGATGCGGGTGACGACCGTCGCGCCCTCGGCGAGGAACCGGGGCGGCGTTCGAGCCATGCCGACACCGCCGGGAGTACCGGTGGCGATGATGTCGCCCGGCTCGAGCGTGATGATCCTCGAGATGTACGAGACGAGCGTTGCCGGGTCGAACACGAGGTCAGCGGTGTCGGCCTTCTGCACGAGCTCGCCATCGACCTCGCAGGTGATCTCCCGGCTCGGGCCGGGCGCCTCGTCGGCGGTGACGAGCCACGGCCCGACCGGGGTGCTCGCCTCGAACGTCTTGCCCTGCAGCCATTGCAACGTGCGGTTCTGGTAGTCCCGCACCGAGACGTCGTTCAGGACCGAGTACCCGGCGATCCGGTCACCCGCCTCCTCCACGGACACGTGGCGAGCGCGCGCTCCGACGATCACCGCCAGCTCCGCCTCCCAGTCGACCTGATCCGAAACCGCAGGGAGCACGATCTCGTCGTTGGCGCCGATCAGCGCCTGCCGGTACTTGGCGAACAGCGTCGGGTGCTCCGGGAGCTCGCGGCCCATCTCGAGGATGTGCGTGCGGTAGTTGAGGCCGACGCACACGATCTTGTCGGGGTTCGGCACGACCGGCGCGTAGTCGAGACCCGCGACCGGTCGGCGACGCCCGTCGGCCGAGCTCGCCTGCGCCACCCACTCGTCGGTTCGGAGCAGCTCGCCCACGTCGGCGGCGCCCACCTCGACGGCCTCCTCGCCCTCGATGCGAACGGCGACGGTGCGGCCGCGGTCTCGGATGGTTCCGAGCTTCATCGCCGGGCTCCTTCGGGGTCGGCGAGGTCGAGCGCCTCGTACACGGGCGCGTCGGAGAACATGAAGAGGTCGATCGACGTCGCCGCCGTGATCCGGACGGGGCACCACGACGGGATGGCGACCACGTCGCCGTAGGCGATGTCGAACGCTTGGCCGTCGAGCTCGATCGTGCCCCGGCCGTCGAAGACCTGCCAGACCGACGACCCGACGACACGTTGCTCGCTCGACGTCGAACCGGCGTTGAGCCGGTGGAGCTCCATCCGCAGCGTGACGAGGGCGTCGGCGCCGGTCGTGGGGTTCGTGAAGCGGACGGCCGCATGCCCCGTCCCCACCGCACCCGGATGCCCGGCGGCGTCGAGCTCGAGCTGAGCGGCGAGCGCGGCGTCGGTGTGCTCCCACCGATACGCCATCAGCGGTGACGTCCGCGGGCGGGCGCGGCGACGGGTCGCAGGCCGGGATGGCCCCAGAGCCGCTCGCTCCGCGACACGGCAGGCGTCGAGCGATCGGCGACCTCATCGCTCCCGAACTCGAAGAACCCGGCGTCGAGCGCCGACACGAGCGGGATGTCGAGGCCGTCGAGCCAGACCATCGGAGCCGCCGCCGTGTTGTGGTGCTCGTGCCACCGCCACCCAGCGGTGAGCAGCAGGTCGCCTCGGCGCATGGCGACCGGGTCGCCGTCGACGATCGTCCACACGCCTTCGCCCTCGAGGACGAAGCGGAAGGCACTCTGCGAGTGTCGGTGCGCGGGCGCGACCTCGCCGGGACCGAGGTACTGCACCGCGGCCCACAGGGTCGGCGTCGCATAGGGCTCGCCGACGATCCCTGGGTTGGCGTACGCGATGGCGCGTCGTTCGCCTCCCCGGCCGACCGGCACCAGCTCCCCGGCTCGCTCGGCGAGCGGGAGGACATCGGACCAGCGCCACCGGTGCGGCACGGCACGAGGTCGCGGTTGGTCCGGCATCAGGTCGCCCCGCACCGTCCAGAGGGGGATCAGCCCGTTCGCTCCGAACTCGGCGTAGAGCCGCTCCAGCGCGACATCGTGCTCGGTCGCCGTCACGCACCAAGCATGACATATCGCGTGTCTGTCGACACAGAATGGCATGGTGTGCTCGGGCGTGACGGGTAGTGTTCGGGCGATGACCGAGTCCGACGCCGCGGACGTGCTGAACCTGCCACGCGTGCAGACCGGAGCGAACCCGCAGCACCTCATCGTGACCTTGCTCGGCGACTACTGGTCGGGCCGCAAGGAGCACCTCCCCTCGGCGGCGTTGGTGGCGCTCACCAACGAGTTCGACATCACCTCCACGAGCGCCCGTGCGGCGTTGAGCCGCCTCGCCCGCCGCGGCCTGCTCGACTCGACGAAAGACGGGCGACGAACGTTCTACGGGTTGACGCCCAGTGCCGAGCAGGTGCTCGACGAAGGCTTCCGGCGGATCGTCACCTTCGGCCTCGACGAAGGTGAGTGGGACGAGTCGTGGGTGGTCGTGATCTTCTCGGTTCCCGAAGACCAGCGCGACGTTCGGCATGTCCTGCGCACCCGGCTGCGGTGGCTCGGGTTCGCGCCGCTGTACGACGGCTCCTGGGTGTCGCCGAGGGCCGACCCGGAGGAGGCCACTGCGTTGCTCGACGAGCTCGGTGTCGTCGAGCGCGACGGTCCTCGTCGCCCGCGTGGCGCACGCGCTCAACGGCGGCGACCCGCTGTCTGCGTGGGATCTCGACGCGCTGCGAGCGAGCTACGACGAGTTCATCGCCACGTTCGCACCTCTGCTCGACCGGGCCGGACGTGGCCAGGTCGACGCCGCTGAGGCGCTCGTCGCCCGGACGCACGTCATGGACGTCTGGCGCCAGTTCCCGAACCTCGACCCGGAGTTGCCGGAAGACGCCCTCCCCGCGGGTGGCCACGTCGACAGGCCCGGCAGATCTTCGCCGACGTCTACGACGCCCTCGGCCCGCTGGCGGTGCTCCGCTTCCAGCAGATCCTCGCCGGCCACGCGCCCGAGCTCGCCGGTCGCGCCCACCACCTCACGGCCGAGAGCGTCAAACGTCGCAACGCGTCGTGAGCGACGCTCGGGGGCATTCGGACCACTCGGACCACCCGGCCCTGGTCGTCGGGGCGGGGCCGGTCGGGCTGACCGCGGCGCTGGCGCTGCGATCACAGGGGCTACCGGCCACCGTCCTGGAGGCCGAGGCGCAAGGGCGGCAGCGGCCTGGAAGTCGAGCCATCTTCCTGCACCGCGAGTCGCTCGAGCACCTCGAGTCCATCCGCGCTGGGCTCGGTTGGGATCTGGCCCGGCACGGCCTGGTGTGGACCACGAAGAAGACCTACGTCGGAGAGGACCTCGTCTACGAGCGCACCTACCCGCCGCCCGATCCCAGCCTGCTGCCGCACTCGACGAACCTGTCACAGGTCGCCATCGAGGGGTTGCTCCTCGACGCCTGCAAGGAGGCCGGCGTCGAGATCGTCTGGAACGAGCGCGTCGAATCGTGCGCGTCGACGCCTGAGGGCGTGACACTCCGGACGGGTGCCGGCGCCGAATGGCGAGCGGCCTACGTGATCGGCGCCGACGGTGCTCGATCGGCCGTACGCGAGAGCGCGGGCATCCCGCTCGAAGGCCCCCGCATCGAGGACTCGTTCGTGATCGTCGACGTCGCCGAGGATCCCGAGGATCCGATGCCCCCCGAGCGCGTCTACTACTACGACCACCCGGCGGTGGGCGGGCGCAACGTGCTGCTCGTGTCCTTCGCCGGTGGCATCCGGGCCGACCTGCAGCTGCGGCACGACGACGACCCGGAGCGGTTCAACGACCCCGAGGGCGTCAAGCGCTGGATCGCCCGCGTCCTGCCGGCGAAGTACGCCGACCGCGTCACGTGGGTCTCGACCTACCGCTTCTTCCAGGTCGTCGCCGGCGCCTTCACCGACACCGACCGCCGGCTCCTCTTGGCCGGCGAGGCTGCGCACCTGTTCGCACCGTTCGGCGCCCGGGGGCTGAACTCCGGGATCCCGGACGCGCTCGTCGCCGCCCGGGCCGTGAAGGCCGCGGTCGACGACCCTGCCGGCGCCGGCGCCGCCATCGACCACTTCGCCGTCACCCGGCGAGAGGCGGCGATCTACAACCGTGACGCCTCGAGCCTCGCGCTGCGGCACATGCAGGCGAACGGGTGGCGCATCCGGCTCAAGCGGCGCTGGATGGCCGCGCTCGCCACGCGCGGCATCGCCGCCGGCGCACGGCTTGACTCGTCGCCCTTCGGCCCGAGAGCCGCCGAGCACAGGACCGAGACCGGCTCCTACTGAGCGTCGCCGTCCGAGGCCTGGCGGGGCATGCGGGGGGTGCGGACAGCGCAGGCGCTGCTCCAGCCGATGGCGCCGTCCGCGTCGTAGTACCGGCACTGCACGACCGAGACGCCGTCGGCGGCGACGCGGTCGTCGGTCTCGATGCCGATCCACTCGCCGGTCGGGAGGCGGCCCAGGTGCAGAGTCATGTCGGCGTTGATGTAGTCGAGGCCGTCCTCAGCGGAGTTCGCCAATGGGCTGGCGAAGTCGGCGGACAGCGCCGCCCGGACGAACGGCGTGAGCTCCTCGTCACGGACGAGCGGCCGCCGGTCGCGCAGCCACACCCGGCGCGGCCCCGGGCCCGGTGCCCCGAAGCCGCGGTCGCCGACCGGGCGGACGTCGAAGGCGGCCTGCGGCATCGACGTCGCCGGCGTGGCGTCGCCGGGGAGGTCGACGGCCCAGTTCGGCGTGACCGGCACCGTCTCGTCGCCCGGTGGCACCTCACTGCGGCGCAGCCACAGCGTCGAGGCTCGACCGACCTCGTTGCCGTCGACGTGCAGCACGGCGTCGACGGCTCGGACGCGACCGCCGGCGCGTACGACGTGGGTGTGCACGGACACCGCCGACAACGCCGGTGACCGGTAGAGGTCCACGGTGAGGCGCGCGGGCACGAAGGCGGCATCGCCGTGGTCGCGCTCCACCGCCCAGGCTGCGAGACCCGCCAGCAGCCGGCCGTGGAGCATGTCCGCCGACCATGGCGCCCGGGCATCGGGGTGCGGGATCAGGCCCGCGTCGGTCGGTTCGAAGAAGGGCGCCTCATCCAAGGGCGCCCGACGTTAGCGACCGGCGTCGGAGCTGCATCAGCCGACGGTGCCCGTCAACGTGCCGAAGCCGACGCGACGGTCCCCTTCGCCGACCCAGCCCCGCATCGTGACGACGTCGCCGTCGGCGAGGAACGACGTGCGCCACGAGCGCTCGATCAGGCTGCCCGCCTGCGTCAGGTGGTCCTCGCCCGAGATCGTGCCGCTCGCGAGGAGATCGCCGGATCGGGCGACCGCGCCGTTGATCGTGAGGTGGGCGAGCTGCTGGGAAGGCGTCCAGTAGAGCGCCTCGGCGAGACCGACCTCGCTGATGCGCTCGCCATTCAGGTCGATCGCGAAGCGCAGGTCGGGCACCCGCTGATCGCCACGCAGGTACTCGAGCGGCGTCGGCTCCTGCCGGGATGCGAGGCCGGCGACGAGGTGCGGCTCGAACGCTGCCGACGGCACGATCCACGGGGAGATCGACGTTGCGAACGACTTGCCCAGGAACGGGCCGAGCGGCTGGTACTCGAACGCCTGGATGTCGCGCGCCGACCAGTCGTTCACGAGGACGTACCCGAAGATGTGGGCCGGCGCCTCGCCGATCGCGATGGGCTCGCCGTGGACGTTGCCGACCCCGACGATGGCGCCGAGCTCCAGCTCGATGTCGAGTTGGGCCGTCGCGCGCAGCTCGACGGCCCCGTCGACCAGCACCTGGCCGCGCGGTCGGGCGATGCGCGTCCCTGAGGGGACGACGGTCGAGGTGCGGCCGTGGTACATGACGGGCAGGTGCCGCCAGTTGGGCTGCAACGGCTCGGTCCCCGGCCGGAGGATCTTGCCGAGGTTCGTGGCGTGGTGGAGCCCGGCGTAGCCGTCGACGTAGTCGCCGATCTCGACGGGCACCTCCATCGTCAGCGACGCGCGGTCGACCAGGTGGCGACGCGCCGCGTCCTCGTCGCGCAGCAGCGCGCCGACGCGGGCTCGGACGTCGGCCCACACCGCGGGTCCGCGCCCGAGGAAGCGGTTCAGGGGGCCTTCGAAGTCGACGCCGAACCCTGCGGAGAGCAGGTCGAGCGCCCGGTCACCGAGCGCGACATACGCCCGCCCGTCGGCGACGCCGTACGGCAGGTTGGCGAGCGTGAAGTCGTCGCTGTCGCTCATCCGGACTCCTGCATCAACGTAGGACGCTCATGATGGCGGCGATGACCTCGTCGGGGTGATCCAGGTGCGGGCTGTGGCCGGTGCCGGGGAGCACGAGGCGCTCGACGGGTCCCGAGACGCCGCGCTCGATGGCGTCGATCTGGGCCAGCGTGCCGTACGGGTCGTCCTGTTCCTGGACGACGAGAACGGGGCACGTGATGGCGGGCAGCACCCCGGTGATGTCCCACGAGCGGAACGACGGCGAGAGCCACACGTCGTTCCAGCCGCCGAACGCTCCGTCGACGTCGTCGTGGTGGCGGGCGAGACGGCGCCGGAGGTCCCCCTGCTCGTAGGCGACCGTCGCCGCCTCGATGCCGGCGATCGACCGGTCCTCGACGAAGACGTGCGGCGCCAGCAGCACGAGGGCGTCGACGGCGAACCCGGCGCCAGCGTGGATGAGCGCGATCGACGCGCCGTCGCTGTGGCCGACGAGGACCGGCCGGTCGATGCCGGTCTCGTCGAGCAGGGACGGGAGGGCCTCCAGGGCCTCGTCGTGCATGTAGGTGACGGGGCGTGGCAGCGCGACCCGAGCCGACCGCCCGTAGCCGAGCCGCGAGTAGACGAGGGTCGTCGGCCGTCCGACCGCCTCGGCCACACGACGGGGGAAGTCCCGCCACAACCTTGCCGAGCCGAGCCCCTCGTGCAGGAACACCAGCGGTCGCAGGCGCCGATCGCCTTCGACGAGGTCGAGCTCGATGGTCAGAGGTCGCCCGTCGCGAGGGCATCCCGCAGCGCGAACCGACGGATCTTGCCGGTGGCGGTCTTCGGGAGCGCGTCGGCGACGACGACCCTGCGAGGCCGCTTGTAGGCCGCCATCCGATCCCGGCAGTGGGCGACGAGGGAGGTCTCGTCGATCGTCCGCCCGGCCCGGGCGACGACCACGGCAACCACCTGCTCGAGTCCCCGCTCGTCACGAGGACCGACGACCGCGGCTTCGAGCACATCCGGGTGCTCGACGAGGACCGCCTCGACCTCGGCCGGCGACACCCAGATCCCGCCGGCCTTGATCATGTCGCTGTTGCGGCCGAGGAAGGTCCAGTAGCCGTCGGCAGAACGGACGTAGACGTCGCCGGTCTTGAGCCACTCACCGCGGAACGCGGCCTGGGTGGCGTCGTGTCGCGACCAGTACCCGCTCGCCATGGACGGGCCCCGGACGTGCAGGAAGCCGGGCGTGTCGGGCTCGGTGACCTCATCGTCGGCGTCGTCGAGCAGCTTCAGGTCGTACCCGGCGATCGCCTCGCCGCTGGTCCCGGGGCGTTCGCGCCCGAGGTGGTTGCCGACGAAGCAGTGCAGCGCCTCCGTGCTGCCCAGCACGTCGAGCAACGGGACCGAGAAGTGCTCCGTGAACCGCCGGTGCAGCTCGGCCGGAAGCGCCTCGCCGGCGGAGGTGGCGATGCGGACCGAGCCGAGCGCGTCGGCGGGCAGGCCGGCGTCGAGCATCCCGGCGATGAAGCCGGGTCCGAGCGCGAGAAGCGTCGGCTGCTGGGCCGCGACGAGTGCGGCGATCCCGGGAACCGTCGCCGGCTCCGGGTTCAGGATCGTCGTCGCTCCCGACGGCGAACGCGAAGGTCATCGAGCTCCCGAGCCCGTACGCGAAGAACAGCTTCGGCACCGACAGGAACCGATCGTCGGAGCCGATGCCGAGCACCGTCTCGCCCATGGCGTGCGCCGTCGCCTCGGGGGCGAAGTGGCGGTGCATCACGCCCTTCGGGACGCCGGTCGTCCCCGACGAGTAGAGCCAGAAGGCGGGCGAGTCCTCGGTGGTCGGCGCGACCGGTGCCTCGCCGTCGTCGTCGAGGCCGCCCCAGTCGTCCCCGTCGATCACGACGGTCGGCGACGCCTTGGCGGCGTGACGGGCCGATGCCACCACGACGTTGGCGACGGCGTCGTCGACGATCGGTGTGAGCTCGGACTGGCGTCAACATCGTCGACAGCGGCACCGGCACGACGCCAGAGCGCAGCGCGCCGAGGAACCATGCCAGCCACCCGGGCTCGTCGTCGACCACGAGCACGATCCGCTCCGTGCGACGAACCCCGAGCGCGGCGAGGGCGTTCTGGGCTCGCCACACCTGCCGCTGCACGTCGGCGTACGTGAGCCGGCGGTCGCCGCACACGACGGCGAGGTGGTCGCCGCGGCCTTCATCGACGTTTCGGTCGACGAGCCAGGCCGCGGCGTTGTAGGTCACGGGCCCGTCACGTCAGCTTGACGTACTCGAAGTCGAGCGGCTTGCCGTTGATGCCGCTCGACGGTGGCGCGACCCACCCCGCCATCTTGCCCGGTTCCCTGACCGGATCCATGAGCGACGCGACGTACGCCTGGTCGGCCCCGGTGGGCAGCCAGCCGCCGACGCCGGCGTCCCACTCGTCGGCGCTCACCATTCGTCCGCCGGGGTCGATGCGGTGCCCCGCGAACGCGCCGACGGCCCGATGGAAGCCGACGTGGGGCAGTCGCAGCTCGGCGCCGACCTCGGCCAGGATTCGGTTCCATCGATCGACGCCTTTGGCGCAGTCGGCGACGTAGTCGTCGCGAAGCGTCTCGTTGAGCGCCGAGAGCGCCGGGACCTCGCGCTCGCCGATCCGGTCGTCGGCGACGGTCGGGACGGCGCGGATGGCGTCGTGCAGCCGGTGGTCGTCGGAGCGGCGCTCCTCCTGGAACCGGCCCTTCAGCCCCGACGCGAAGTAGTTCGCGGCGTTCGTCGAGGTCTCCGCCCCGAAGAGGTCGAGCGAGACGCTGAAGTGGAAGTTGAGGTAGCGCTGCAGGGTGGCGACGTCGATCCCGCCGTGCGGGCGGATGTCGTCGGTGTCGTGCTCCTTCATGAGGTCGGCGGTCCGCTGCACCACGCGGCCGATGCCCGACGCGCCGACGAACATGTGGTGCGCCTCCTCCTTCAGCATGAAGTCGCAGGTGCGCGACAGCGGGTCGAAAGCGCTCTCCCGCAGCGACGCCAGCTGGAACTTGCCGTCTCGATCGGTGAAGTACGTGAAGAAGAAGAAGGAGAGCCAGTCCGTCGTCGGCTCGTTGAACGCGCCGAGGATGCGCGGGTTGTCGACGTCGCCGGAGTGGCGCTCGAGCAGTTCGTCGGCCTCGTCGCGCCCGTCACGGCCGAAGTAGCGGTGGAGCAGGTACACCATCGCCCAGAGGTGGCGGCCCTCCTCGACGTTCACCTGGAAGAGGTTGCGCATGTCGTAGAGGCTCGGCGCGGTGCGGCCGAGGTGGCGCTGCTGCTCGACCGAAGCCGGTTCCGTGTCGCCCTGGACGACGAGGAGGCGACGCAGCTCCGACCGATGCTCGCCCGGAACCTCCTGCCACACGGGCTCGCCGCGCCGATCACCGAAGGCGATGCGCCGGTCGGCCTCGGGCTCCGCCAGGAAGATCCCCCAGCGGTAGTCCGGCATGCGAACGTGATCGAAGTGGGCCCAGCCCTCCTGGCCCACCGCCGTCGCCGTCCGCAGGAAGATCTCGTGCTCCTGGTGCTCGGCCGGACCCAGCTCGCGCCACCAGTCGAGGTAGCGCGGCAGCCATCCCTCCAGGGCCCGTTGGAGCCGCCGGTCTTCGGCGAGGCCGATGTTGTTCGGTATGCGGGCGGCGAGGTCGACGGCGCTCATCAGACTCGCTCCTTGTCGTAGCTCGGGCGTGAGCCGGTGCCGTAGCTACGGAGCGCGCCGTTGGCTCCGACCGCGTTCGGGCGCTGGAAGACCCAGTTCTGCCAGGCGGTGAGGCGGGCGAAGATCTTCGTCTCCATCGTCTCGGGACCGGGGAACCGCAGGTTCGCCTCCATCCCCGTGAGCGCGTCGGGCGAGAAGCTCGCCCGCTCCTCCAGCAGCAGCCGCACCTCGTCGTCCCAGTCGAGCTCGTCGGGCGTCGCCGTCACGAGTCCAGCGGCGTCGGCGTCGGCGGCGACGAGGTCCTTGCCGATCAGCGACCGAGCGCGGGCCAGGTCGTCGTCGTGACCCCAGAACCTGGTGGCGAGACGGCTCAGCCCGTTCGCCATGGGATACCAGCCGTCGTTCGCCGCCGTGAGCAGCAGGCTCGTCTCGTCGTCGTCGAGGAGCAACGTCCGGTCAGCGGCGAGCGCGAGCTCGGTGAGCGTGCCGGCGAAGCAGCTGCCCGGTTCGACGAGGGCGACGAGGGTCCGGGACGACACGTCGAGGCGCTTCAGCGTCCGGCCCCAGAAGAGCCGCACCTCGCGGGCGAGCCAATCGGCGCCGGCGAGCTCCTCGTCGGCGGCGAGCACGTGATCCGCTTGGCCCTCGGTGCGAAGGACCCAGGTGCCGAGCTCCGGCTCGTTGAAGCGGAGGTCGAGGATCGCCTCGTCGAGCTCGCGACACGCCTCGAGCGACTCCCGCAACGAGCGGTAGGCACGGACGGTGATGTGGGCGACGCCGAGGGCTCGGTCGGTGCCGACGGTGACGAAGCGGTGCTCGAGCGGTCCCAGCGGGACACCCTCACCGGCGTCGGGACGGTCCGACTCGTCGGCACGAGCCAGCGCGCGCGACCGGACCAGCTCCGCGAACGCTGACGGCGGAGCGATGGCGTCGACGAGCCCCCATTCGACCGCCTGCTTCCCCTTGATCCCCTCCGCCTTGGTGGCGAACACGTCGGCGCGGTCGCGCCGGACGCAGCGCTTGTCGACGACGCGGGTGAGCCCGCCGGTGCCGGGAAGCACGGCGAGCAGGGCCACCTCGGGCAGGGAGACCGCCGACGACCGGTCGTCGACGAGCAGGATCTCGTCGCAGGCGAGCGCGAGCTCGTAGCCGCCACCGGCGGCCGTGCCGTTGACGGCGGCGATCACCACCTGCCCGCCCTTGGCCGACATCTCCTCGAGCCCGTTGCGAGTCTCGTTGGTGAACTTGCAGAACCCGACCTTGTGGGCGTGGGAGGCACCGGCGAGCATCTGGATGTTGGCGCCGGCACAGAACAGCTTGTCGAGGCCGCCGGTGATGACGACGGCCTTGACACCAGGGTGCTCGAACCGGATCCGCTGCAGCGCGTCGTGCAGCTCGATGTCGACACCGAGGTCGTACGAGTTCAGCTTGAGCTCGTAGCCCTCACGAAGGCCGCCGTCGGGCCGGACGGCCATCGTCAGCGTGGCGACGGGACCATCGACCTCGAGGCGCCAGTGGCGGTACCGCGACGGCTCGGTCTGGAAGCCGATCCGCTCCGTCATGACACGATCGTACACGAGAACATTTGACGTATGTTCTGACGGGCGCCACGCTTTCAGGTCATAGAAACGATGGAGCGTCACCCGAAAGCTTCGCGACAGGCGGCGCCGCTAGCGTGCGCTCCGTCCGCATCGGAGGGGCAGCGCATGGCGGCATCAGGTTCGATCCTCGGAAACGCCGTTCGTCGCCTCGAAGACCCGACGCTGTTGACAGGAGCGGGGAAGTACGTCGACGACCTCGTCGAGCCCGACATGCTCCACGTCGCGTTCGTGCGTTCCACGATCGCCCACGCCAACCTCCTGTCGGTCGACGCCAGCGGCGCGTCGTCGATGCCGGGCGTGGTGGCCGTCTACTCGCGCGACCACGACCTCGCCCTCCCGACCCTCCAGCAGTTCGTGATGATGCCGGAGACGCTGAACCGTCCGGTGTTCGCGTCGGAGAAGGTGCGGTTCGTCGGCGACATCGTGGCCGCGGTCGTCGCCGAGACTCGAGCCCAGGCGAGCGACGCGGCCGAGCAGGTGATCGTCGACTACGACCCGTTGGCACCGGTCCTGACCGCTGCCGATGCGATGGCGCGCGACGCACCGCTCCTCTTCCCCGAGCACGGCTCGAACGTGTGCTTCGGCTCCACGTTCCCCGAAGGCGACGACACCGACCCGCTCGAAGGGGCCGACGTCGTCGCCGAGCTGTCGATGGTGAGCCAGCGCCTGGCGGGCGTCCCGATGGAGACCAACGGCATCCTGGCCGTCCCGACCGACGGCGGGCTCACCTGCTGGATCTCGCACCAGGCGCCCCACGCGCTCCACGCCGCCTACGGCCCGATGCTGGGCCTCGATCCCGACAAGCTGCGTGTCGTCTGCCCGTGGGTCGGTGGCGGATTCGGACCGAAGGCGGCGCCGTACGTCGAGCACCTCGCCACTGCGGCCGCCGCGCTCGAAGCTCGGCCGCCCGGTGAAGTGGATGGCGACTCGTTCCGAAGACATGGTGTCGCTCGTCCACGGCCGCGACTACGTGATGACCGCCCGGCTCGGTCTCGACAGCAACGGCAGGATCGTCGGCCTCGACAGCTCGGTCGTGGCGGCGGTCGGCGCCTACCCGGCGCTCGGCGCCATCCTGCCGATGCTCACCCAGATGATGTCCGTCGGCGTGTACGACATCCCGCGCGTCCGGTTCAAGTCCGCCTGCGCGTTGACGAACAACACGAGCGTCGGCGCGTACCGAGGGGCCGGGCGTCCCGAGGCGACGCAGCTCATCGAACGGGTGCTGGACGTGGCCGCCGCCCAGATCGGCATGGATCCCGCCGAGATCCGCCGCGTCAACTTCATCCCGCCCGACCGGTTCCCGCTCACGACGCCGACGGGCGCCAACTACGACAGCGGCGAGTACGAGAAGGCGCTCGATGCGGCGTTGACGGCGGCGGGGTACGCCGACCTACGCGCCGAGCAGGCCAACCGGCGATCGAACGGGACCACGAAGCAGCTCGGGATCGGCGTGTCGACCTACGTGGAGGTGACCGCGCCGGTCGGGCTGCACGTCGAGTACGGCGCGGTGGAGGTCAACGACGACGGGTCCGCCAGCGTGTTCGCGGGCACGAGCGCCCACGGTCAGGGCCACCACACCGCCTTCGCGATGCTGGCGAGCGAGATCCTCGGCGATCCCGATGGACCAGATCACGCTCGTCAACTCCGACACCGAGCGTGTGCCGCGCGGAGCGGGCACGATGGGTTCGCGTTCGCTGCAGACGGCGGGCAGCGCCATCCACGTCGCATCGAACGAGGTGCTCGCCCGGGCCCGCAGCATCGCGGCTCACCTGCTCGAAGCATCCCCGGACGACATCGTCGCCGGCGACGGTGGCCTGCACGTGGCCGGGGTGCCGTCCACGGTGCTGTCGTGGGCGGAGGTGGCCGTCGCGTCCCGCGACGGATCCCGGTTGCCCGACGATCTCGAGCCGTCGCCGCTGCGCCACGAGCTGGACTTCGACGGCACCGATTCCACCTACCCGTTCGGGGCCCATGTGTCGGTCGTGGAGGTCGACACCGAGACGGGACAGGTCACGATGCTGCGCCACGTCGCCGTCGACGACTGCGGGCGGATCCTCAACCCGCTGCTCGTCGCCGGGCAGCAACACGGCGGCATCGCGCAAGGCGCCGCCCAGGCGCTCTACGAGTGGATGCAGTACGACGACGACGGCAATCCGCTGACGCCGAACCTGATCGACTACGCCATGCCGTCGGCCGCCGAGTTGTGCAGCTTCGAGGCATCGAACACGGAGACCCCGAGCCCCCGCAACCCGTTGGGCGCGAAGGGCATCGGCGAGTCGGGCACGATCGGCTCGACACCCGCGATCCACAACGCCGTCGTCGACGCGGTGAGCCACCTCGGCGTCACCCACATCGACATGCCCTGCACCGCCGAGCGCGTGTGGCGGGCGATCCAGGCCGCCTCGAAGTAGCCCGAGCTCGATCGCAATCCTGCCAGGCGTCAGGTGACGTGGGCGGCGACGCCTGACGGTTGCTCGACGCGGCCGTCGGCGTGGCGGGCGAAGCGGCCGGCGTCCTTCGGATGCACCGGATCGTCGACGGGCCAGGGCCAACCGCCGAACCCGGTGCTCCGGTAGTCGGCGAACGCCTGACGAATGCCGTCCTCGTCGTTCATGACGAACGGGCCGTACTGCGCGACGGGCTCTCCGATGGGCCGTCCTTGCAGGATCAGCGTCTCGGCGCCGTACGGACCGGCCGTGATCGTGACGTCGTCACCGGCGCGCAGCAGCGCCCCCGTCGAAGCCTCGAGGTCGTGCGCGCCGATGTGCACCGAGCCCTCGAAGACGTAGAGCGTGCGCACCGTCTCGGGCCCGGCTGCCGGCGGGAGCGTCCACTCGGGCCTTGGCGTCCTGCACGACGTGCCAGATGGCGAGGTCGGCCTCGGGGCGCGACGCCCACGAGCTCGGCGGCGGTGCCGGCGGTTGCAGTCCGGCGAGCTCGCCGGCGATGACCGTGACCTCGGTGCGGCGTCCGTCGGCGTCGACTGCCGCGTGCCGAGGGATGTCCTCGTTCCAGAGCATCGTGAAGTACGGGTCGACCATCTTGTCGGTGGCCGGAAGGTTCAGCCAGATCTGGAACAGCTCGCACGGGTTGGGCCCGTCGGGATCGAGCAGCGGGAACATCTCGCAGTGCACGATGCCGGCACCGGCGGTGATCCATTGCACGTCGCCCCGGCCGAAGCGCGCTGTCGCGCCGAGCGAGTCGGAGTGATCGATGAACCCGCGCCGTACGAACGTCACCGTCTCGAACCCGCGATGCGGATGCTGCGGGAACCCGGGCACGACGTGACCGTGGTACATCCGCCAGCCGTCGGCACCGGCGAAGTCCATGCCGAGGTCACGGGCCTCGAGCGACGCGGCAGGACCGAGGTGCTCGTTCCCCTCGGGATAGAGGTCGAGGTGATGGACGCAGAACAGGAACGGATCGACCGTCGCCCACTGGAAGCCCAGCGGCGTGGTCTGCAGCACGGGGTCAGCCACGGTTCGAGGCTAGGGGGAGGAGCGGGGTTCGCCGCCCACCCCGACGGGAGAAATCGGCGCGAACAGCCGGTGGAGCGAAGCTATGGCTGCCGCCCGAGCCAGGCCATCAGCGTCTCGGTGTCCGTCGCACCAGCGGGCAGGGTCACCGCCGGCCCGAACGGTCGGCCCGGGCCGCGGAAGCTCTCGTCGATGTCCTTGGTGTTCTGCCACGCCACCGCGTAGAGGTCCGGGTCGAGCTCGCTCGGCTGGCCAGTGGCCTTGGCCAGGTCCCAACCGTGCACGATGGTCTCGACCGTGTGGATCCCGATGGCGACCGCACCCGGGAAGTCGCCGAACGGCAGGTGCACCGTGCGTTCGAGGACCGCTGGGTCACTCCACGCCTTCGCCACGGCCTCGGCCGACGCTCGATAGGGCGTGATCGGGTCGTCGTCGACGAAGTCGCCGGTCGCCGGGACGGCCTCTCCGGGCTCGCCGTGTGCGATCTTCACGAAGCGGTAGTTCCCGCCGACCATGTGGTTGAGCAGACCACGCACATCGAACTCCACACACGGTGTTGGCGCGCCCAACTGCGCCACGTCGACGTTGGCCACGATCGTCGCGGTCGCCTCGAGGGCCCGGTCGTGCAGCTTGATGAGCTCCATCAGTCACCGCCTCCTGGCCCGCGGTCCGGCCCGGGGTCGCCCCCGGCGGCGCACACGGCCAGTCGCTGCAGGTAGTGCGCCCATCCGCCCATGTGGTCCTCGACCGCGTCGTCGGGCAGACCGCGGTGCACGAGCCGCACCCTCGTCTTGTCGCCCTCGGGCTGCAGCGTGATCTCCACCGTGGTCGAGCCCGGTGGGATCGGATGCCCCTCCTGCTCCCAGCCGAACGTGAAGACGACCTTCTTCATCGGCTCGACCTCGACGTACTCCCCCGTCGACTGGTGCTGCCCGGCAACGAGCACTCGGTACACGCCACCCGGGCGAGGGTCGAGCTCGGCGGCGCTGCCGTCCCACTCGATGTGCTTGTCGGGTTCGGTGAGGAACGGCCAGATCGTCTCGGGGGTCGCTTCGATCATGATCTCGCGCACGAGCTCAGCCATCAGCGGTTCTCCTTCTCCTGTTGGGCGGCCTCGGCGACGTCGCGCAACCGCTCGAGTCCGGTGGTCCAGTAGTCGTCGAGGAACGTGCGGAGCTTCTTCATCTCGGCGCGGTCGGCTCGGTACAGCCGGCGCGTGCCCTCCCGCCGCTCGATCACCAGCCCGGCCGCCTTGAGCACACCGAGATGCTGCGAGATCGCCGATCGGGTGACCTCCGCGAAGTGATCGGCGATGTCGGTCGCCGGTCGCTCCTGGCTCCACACCAGACGCACGATCTCCCGTCGGCGGGGCTCCGCCAATGCCTTGAGGGCCGCGTCCACACGGCTGAGCGTAAGCTTGTTCTTACGTAAGTGTCAACTGAATCTACTCAGAGTGGAAGTGGGTGGCGGAGCACACCGGTTCCGGGTCGGCGCCCGGCGAGCGTACGGACGAACTCGATGGCGTCGATCTCGACGCGCTCGCCGTCGACGCCCTGGGTGAACTTCCCGCCGGCGGGGCCGCCGAGGACGAGCTCGAAGGGCTCGCCGTGGATCGACGCCCATTCAGCGACGATGTCGGCGACGAGGCGGCCGTCGTGGTCGGCCGTGAGCTGCATCGGCCGGTCGATGACGGCATGGATGTCGATGCGGTGGGCCCACACGTCGCGGGTGAAGCCCACGTCGAGGAGGTACTTCAGCGGCTTCCAGCCGACCGGGGGGCCGAACGGGAGCGGCAGGTAGCGCATCGGCGGCGGGGTGCCCCACCGGCCCTTCACGGCCTTCGGGCCGACCGTCTCGAGCTGCGCGACCACCTCGTCGTTGGAGAGGTGGCTCCGTTCCCGGATCTGCAGCTCGTTGAGGCCGTCGACCCAGTGGTGCGAGTCGATCTCCTTGTTGAGGGGCAGGCCGCGCCGGAGCTGGTGGAGGAACTGGGAGAAGGCAGCCTGCGCGTCGGCGGAGCCGAGCACGTGCAAGACCATCGCGCGGACGTCCCAGCCGGTGCAGTCGGTGGGTGTCTGCCACTCCTCGGGAGTCAGTGACGCGGCCACCTCGGCGAAGCGAACGAACTCCCTCTCCGCGAGCTCGCGAGCCTCGGGTCGTCCGATGCGGTCTGTGTTCATGGGCGCTTGCTCCTTGTTGTGGCGTCGTCGACCAACAGGTCGACGAGGCGATTGAGATGACCTGTCCAGCGGCTGCCGCCAGGGTCGTTGCTCAGCTGGGCTGTCGACCAGGCCGGCGGTGACGGCGACGATGCAGTCGACGTCGCCTTGCCGCGTCACGCCGGCGTCGTTCATCAGCGAGACCACGCCACCGAGGACCTCTCCGGCGAGCGCGTACGACTCCGGAGACGGCGTGAAGCCCGGGATGTGGCGCAGGAAGAGCAGCTCGTGCCGCGCCGGATCCTCGAGCGAGAACGCCACGAACGCGCCCAGGTACGCCTTCAGCGCGGCCCGCGGCTCACGGGGGAGCCTGAGCGATGCGAGACAGGCGAGCAGCTGTCGGTTGCCGTCGGCGAACATCGCGTCGTAGAGCGCATGCTTCGAGTCGAAGTACTCGTAGAGCGACGGCTGGCGCATCCCCACCTCACGGGCCAGGGCGTGCAATGACACACCGGCGATCCCGTTCTCCCGAGCGAGGCTCCATGCCGACTCGACGATCGACGCCACCTTCGCCTGTCGTCGCAGCGCGACCTTGTCGGCCATCACGCAAGGATCACGCCGTCGGTGCGACCGACGCACCCCTCGACGAGTCGGTGGTGTTCCGCCTGCTTCAGGTACCGGAGCTGACGGTCGGCAACCAATCTGGCGTTGGTGTAGTCATGCATGGCCTCGCCCCTCGATCCACGGTCCGAGCGTCTCCCTATCGCTAATAGGTATTTAACCTATCGCTGATAGGAAGTCAAGAGGTGGCCGACGTGCCGGCCCAGAGCGACAGCTCCGCAACGGCTCTACGCTTTTCCCGCAGGAAGGAGCGCGATGAATGAGTCCACCTTGCGCCCGTTCGGCCTTCGAGCGATCGAGCTGAACCGGTCGTGAGCACGGACCTACCCGAGCGGTGTGCCGTGCTGGATCGACATCGAACCCGACGATGCCGGATGAGGCACAGCAGTTCTACGAGGGCCTCTTCGGTTGGACGTTCGCCGACGCGACGCCGCCGACGCACCCGGCACCTACCTGATCGCGCAACTCGACGGTCAGGACGTCGGGGCGATCGCGTTCGCCGGCGGCCTCCTCGACGGGCGCGTGGAACACCTACATCGCCGTCGACGACGTCGACGCCGCGACGCTTTCAGCACAGACGGCGGGCGGAACGGTGACGAATCCGCCGCAGGACGCCGGACCCGCCGGCCGCTGGGCCGAGATCCTGGATCCGCACCGGCGGCGGCTTCCGGCGTCTGGCAGGCCCGGCGGCGCCTCGGCGCCCAGATGGTGAACGCGCCCGGATCCTGGAACTTCAGTGACCTGCACACCGCCGCCCCGGCAGCGGCGCGGGTCGTTCTACGAGCCGTTGTTCGGCTGGGAGGCCGACGAGGTCGGAGGCGGTGTCGCGATGTGGCGTCGACCGGGCTACGGCGAGCACCTCGCGTCGACCATCGATCCCGGGATCATCGAACGGCAGGAGGCTGTCGCAGCTCCGCCCGGATTCGCCGACGCGATCGCCTGGCTGGCTCCGCTGAGCGACGGCGAGGAGCCGCACTGGCACGTGACGTTCGCCGTGGCCGATCGCGACGACGCCGTCGCGACAGCAGAGCGGCTCGGCGCCAGCGTGGTCTCCGGACCCCACGACGACGAATGGACCAAGCACGCGGTCGTGCGCGACCCCCAGGGTGCCGTCCTGACCCTGAGCCAGTTCGACCCGAAGTCGTAGGCATGGGCGCAGAGCGCACGGACCTCGGCGGCGTGTGGCCCGACATCACGCTGTCGACGTGGGCCGCCACGCGCGACACGTTGCACATGTGGCTCCAAATCGTCGGAAAGATCCGCATGGCGCTCACGCCGCTGATCAACCACTGGTGGAACGTGCCGCTGTATGTGTCCTCCCGCGGGCTCACGACGTCGCTCATGCCCACAGGCCGACGAGGGCTCGAGATCGAGTTCGACTTCATCGACCACGTCCTCGAGCTGCGCACCACCGACGGCACGCGCCGACATGTGGCCCTCGAGCCCCGATCGGTCGCGGACTTCTATGCGGCGACGATGGCCGCGCTCGGCGAGATCGACGTCCACGTGAAGCTGTACCCACGCCCATCGGAGGTGGTCGAGGCCATCCCGTTCGATCAAGACGAACAGCACCGCTCGTACGACGGCGCCGCCGTCCACCGACTCTGGCTCGCGCTCGTGCAAGTCGACCGGGTGTTGACGCTGTTCCGAGCGCGGTTCATCGGCAAGGCCAGCCCTGTCCACCTGTTCTGGGGGGGCGCCGACCTGTGTACGACCCGGTTCTCCGGCCGGCCGGCGCCCAAGCACCGAGGTGGCGTCCCCAACTGTCCCGACTGGGTACAAGTGCTGGCCTACAGCCACGAGGTGTCCAGCGCCGGCTACTGGCCCGGGGCCGGCGAGGAGGGCATGTTCTACGCCTACGCCTACCCCCAGCCGGAAGGCTTCGTCGACTGGCACGTGCGACCCGCGGCCGCCTACTACGACGAGGACCTGGGCGAGTTCCTCCTGCCCTACACCGCCGTCCGCACCGCCGAGGATCCCGACGCGACACTGCTGTCGTTCCTCGAGAGCACGTACGAGGCCGCCGCCACGCTCGGCGACTGGGACCGCGCCGCACTCGAGACAGGATCGTGAGCCTCAGCGCGAGCATGTTTCACCTGGCCATCGACTCGCGTGGCTCCGCCGACGAACAGGGAGAAGACCCATGACGATGAACCAGACCGGGGCGCGGCTGATGACTGCCAAGCTCGGTCTTGTCCTTGATTGCGCCGATCCCGACAGGCTTGCGGCGTTCTGGTCGGCGGCGATCGGTTACACGACGCTCGGCGGTGCGGGCAACTACGTGCTGCTCGTCGACGAGACCGGGCACCAGCCCAAGCTTCTCCTCCAGCGAGTCGACGAACCCAAGGCCGGCAAGAACCGGATGCACTTCGACATCGAGACCCCGACCGTCGACGACGAGGTCGCCCGACTCGAAGCCTTGGGCGCCCGGCGCATCGAAGCCGACGCGATCGAGGAGCACGGCAACCGTTGGGTCGTGATGGCCGACCCGGAGGGCAACGAGTTCTGCGTGTGCAACGCAGGCCAGGCCAGCCCCGAGCCTGCATGAGCTCACGCGACGAACGCGACGCTCGCTCCCACTTCTCGGGGCGCTACGCCCTCCCGTCTGCCGACGTGGCGATCGAGATCGAGCGACGGGTCATCGGGGCGACGTGGGGCGCCAACGGCTACACGACCCTCGAGCAAGCGGACGAGCTCGGCCGCCTCGTCGACCTCGGCCCCGGTCGCCGCGCTGCTGGATGTCGGCACCGGTCGGGGCTGGCCCAGCCTCTATCTCGCACAGCAGACCGGGTGCACGGTCGTCGGAACCGACCTGCCGCTCGAGGCGCTCGCCGTCGCCGCCCGTCGCGCCCGCGCCGAAGCGATCGACGGCCGCGTCGCGCTCGTCGCAGCCGGCGGCCCCAGCCAACCGTTCCGCGCCGGATCGTTCGATGCTGTCGTGCTCACCGATGTGCTCTGTTGACTGCGCGGCAAGCTCGCCGTGTTGCGAGCACTCAAACGGCTTCTCCGCCCCGGCGGCCGACTCGCGTTCACCACGATCTACGTGACGCCGGGCCTCGCGCCGGCAGCGCGCCGACGGGCGCACCGTTCGGGCCCTCGCGCGGTCGCCTCCCGCATTGAGCAGACGCGACTGCTGACCTCCGCCGGATTCGTCGCCATCGAGGAACGCGACGTCACCGCCGACTTCGCGGCCACGGCGCGAGCGTGGTTGACCGAGTGGGACGCCCACGCCGACGTCCTCGCGCCACTCGAGCCGCCCGGCGCGTTCGCCGAGCGCCAACGCGAGCGAGGCACCCAGCTCGCCGCGATCGACGACGGCCTGCTGCGCCGCGGGCTGTTCTCCGCGATTCGTCCACCGCTCAGGAGACGTCCGACGAGGGCGGTTCCTTCGTGACGGCGGAGTAGACACGCACCGTGGGCTTCTACGGCGAGCAGATCCTGCCCCGGATCGTCGACAAGGCGTGCGGGGTCAAGGAGATCCGTGGGCTGCGGGCCGGGGTGACCGAGGGGCTGCGAGGCGAGGTCGTCGAGATCGGCTTCGGCTCCGGTCTCAACCTGCCGCACCTTCCGACCACCGTGGAGCGAGTTCTCGCCGTTGACCCTGCGGTCACCGGGCAGCGGCTCGCCGCCCGCCGACTGGCCGAATGCAGCATCCCCGTCGACTTCGTCGGACTTGACGGCGAGGACCTCCCGCTCGACGACCAGTCGGCCGACGCCGCGCTGAGCACGTTCACGATGTGCACCATCCCCGACGTGGCCCGGGCCCTACGAGAGGTCCACCGGGTCCTCCGTCCGGGCGGGGAGCTCCACTTCCTCGAACACGGCCTCTCGCCCGACCCGGCCGTCGCCAAGTGGCAGCACCGCCTCACCCCGATCCAGCGCCGGGTCTCCGGCGGCTGCCACTTCGACCGGCCCATCGACCAGCTCATCGCCACCAGCGGGTTCGAAATCACCGCCCTGCGCAACCACTACCTCAGGGGACCCAAGACACCCGGCTACCTGTATGAGGGCGTGGCCCGCAAGGCCTGAGGGTCGTCACTCCTCGATCGAGCGGCCGACCCTGACGCAGTTCCCGTTGGGATCGGTGAGTGTGAACTCTCGCATGCCCCAGGGCATGTCCTCGGGCTCGGTGACGGCCAGGCCGAGGCCAGCCAGTCGCTGATGCCACTGATCGGCTTCCGTCGTGATGAGGTAGCAGCCGGCTTTGTTGACCGCCGCATCGAGGGCCTCGGCGACATCGAGGTCGAACACGCTCTCGTCGTCGTAGCTGACAAAGGCGTAGTCGCCGCCTTCGTAGCGACGGACGTCGAAGCCGGCTCTCTCGTAGAACTCGATCGACGCGGTCATGTCGATGACCGGGAGAATCGGTGTCGAATCGACGATGCCTGCCTTTGAGCGGAGCCAGCCGATGCACACCCTGCAGACCTTGACCTCGTCGTGGCACTGCAAGGGCACGACGAGGTCGCGGTCGAGCACCGCAGCAGAAGCACTCCATCGATGGCCCCTCCTTCGGTTCGCGCCGATCGTACGAGACCTGAACGAATCCGCACGGGCGGAGGATCTCAGCCCACCCGCGCCGGGTGACGACGGCCGACCCGCGGGCCGCCAAGACTGAACAGGAGCGGCTCGTCGTAGTCGCGAGGCGTGAACGACCCGTCGTCGCCCTCGTCGTAGGTGCCGCGCAGGTCGCCGGCCACAATCGCCTCGAGTCCGCCGATCACGCGGTCGACGTCGCTCTCGTCGCTGTAGCAACCGAGGCTCACGCGCACCATGCCGGGCGACTGGCGCGCCTTCGACCACGCGGATCCTGTCCATCCAGCGCACGACCTCGGCCTGCTCGAGTCCGAGTAGGTGGGCCAGGTAGGGATGGGCGCAGAAGCACCCGCTGCGCACGCCGACGGCGTGCTCGTAGCCGAGGACGGCGGCGACGAGGCCGTGCTCGATGCCCTCGACGGTGAACGGGATGACACCCACCTTCGACGCCGTGACGTCGGGGCCGACCGGTCCGTGGATGCGCAGCCCTGGCACGCGGGCCAGCCTCGCCATGGCAGACCGGGTGAGCTGGGCCTCGTGGGCCGCGATGCGGTCGAGGCCGACGTCGCTCAGCCAGCGGATGGCGGCGGCGAGGGCGACGGCGCCGACGACGTTCGGAGACCCGGCTTCCTCACGGTCGGGGAGGTCGGCCCACACGACGTCGTCGATGGCGACGGCGCGCACGGTGCCACCACCGGGGTGGTCCGGCGCCGGCCCGAAGGCGTCGCGAGCACCGATGAGGGCGCCGGTGCCGAAGGGCGCGTACATCTTGTGGGCCGACAGGACGACGAAGTCGAGGTGGCCCGGGTCGCCGTGGGCGCCCATGTCGATCCGACGGTGGGCGGCGAGCTGGGCGGCGTCGACGAGGATCCTCGATCCCGCCGCATGGACCTTCTGGGCGAGCCGGTGCACTGGCGGCACGACGCCGGTGACGTTCGACGCGCCCGTGACCGCCAGCAACGCCACCCGGCCCGCGTGCAGGGCCAGCAGGTCGTCGAGGTGGTCCTCGTCGAGGGTGCCGTCGGGGCGGGCTCCGACGTGGACGACCCGAGCGCGGCGCGCCACGGCAGGTCGTTCGAGTGGTGCTCGAGGACCGTGGTGAGCACGACGGCGTCGTCGGGCAGCGGCAGCGAGCCGGCCAGGCAGTTGACGGCCTCGGTCGTGTTCTTTCCGAAGACGACGACGTCGCGCTCGGGGTCGGCTCCGACGAACTCACCGACGATGGCGCGGGCCTGCTCGTACACCTCGGTGCTCAACCGCGACTTGTAGCCGGTGCCGCGGTGGACGCTGGCATAGAGCGGTAGGAGCTCCTCGACGGCGTCGACGACGGCCCTGACGGCGGGCGTGCTTGCCGCGTTGTCGAGGTTGACGTACGGGACCAGCCCGCCGCCGAGGACGGGCACCGGCTGATCGACGCCGATCACCTCCCGCCGGAGATGGAGCTGGCGGCGCGGGTGGGGATGGGGGTGCGGGCGCACGTCGAGGTGCCTCTGGGCTGCGAGTTCCGCCATCGCGGCACCGTGCACCGGGGGCGTTGCCCCAGCGTTAACGGGACGCCGGATCGGCCTGGGCAACGGGAGGCGAGCGATCGGTTTACGCGCCGTTAACGCCCCTCGCCCACGGTGCCCGGCATCTGCACGGTCGGCGACGTACGTCGGCCGCACACCGACAACAGGAGGACGTCATGCCGGAGACGACGCAGGAAATGGCGCCGGAGCTCAGCCGAGGGAGCTCGGGCGAGTGGGTGACCTATCTGCAGCAGTGCCTCGAGCACTTCGGCTACCAGCCAGGCTCGATCGACGGGGAATTCGGACCTCGCACCGAGCAAGCCGTCGCAGCCTTCCAGGCCGCCTACGGGCTGTCCGAGATCGGGAGGGTCGACAGCGCCACGTGGAACCTCCTCACGGGTACGACACCGGTCAACGAGGCCGAGGAGCTGGTCGAAACGGCGGCCGATGCGAGTGGCACCGCTGCGACCGCCGAGGCGTTCGTGCAGCTCTGCCTGGCCCAGGAGGGCGACGACTACGACTACGGGGTCGACGTCGACCTCGACGACCCCGATCCGTCCTCATTCGACTGCGCGGAGCTCGTCGAGTGGGCCCTGAGCCAGCTGGGCGTGCTCGACGGCCTGCAGGGCGACTGGAACTGGTCCCAGGGCCAGCGCGCCGCCATCGAGGCGGCCGGCCTGAGTTGCAGCGTCGACGAGGCCCGATCGGTCCCGGGGGCGTTGCTGTTCAACTCCCACCATGTCGCCGTGTCGCTCGGCGACGGGGCGCAGACGATCGAGGCCATGGGCGAGCAGTGGAACGTCCGCAAGGGCAAGATCGACGGCAAGAGCGGCAGCCGGTTCGACGGCGCCGGCCGGGTGCCGATGTTGCAGTACTGACGTGCTTCTCGACGCACGTCGCTCCGGTTAGCGGTCGGTTAGCGCCGCGAACGCACCTCTCCCGTCAACCGACGGACACGAGGAGTTCGACACATGCCCACCCTTCAACTCGGCGATGCGGCGCCGAGGTCAGCGCGCTGCAGGACCGCTCTACCAGCTGGGCTACGAGCTCTACGGCGGAGGCGAGTACGACCTGCACACCGAGGCGGCGGTTCGGCGCTTCCAGGCCGACTGCGGCCTGGAAGCCACCGGAGTCGCCGACGACGACACGCTCGCCCACGTCGCCCAGTACTGCGAGTCTCCGCCCGCAGAAGCCGACGGGCGAGTCCCCGTCCGAGGATCCCGCGACCGATGGCCAGTTCCAACTGGTCGACGGGCCGGCCAGGTCCTCGCGACCGGCGAAGCGAAGCCCGTCAGCCTCGAGAACGGCATGCTCGGCGAGCTCAGTGACGAGGCCCGCCAGGTCCTCGAGATGACCCTGCTCTCGAGCCCCTACAGCGCGCCGTTCGTGCTCGCCATCGAGCTGGCCAACGCCTACGGCTGGACCGTTGGTGTCGGGCTCGATGTCGACTTCGTCGCCCAGATCGAGCCGCTCGGCCTCGGGATCACCGCCGGCGGCGGCCTGTACTTCTCGCCCGGCAACCAGTGGGGCCTCTACGGGACGGCCGGTGTCAACGGCGGCTGGGTGGAGACGGCGTCAGGAGGCGTTTGCATGGCCGCCGTCATCGGTGGTCCGAGCGACTTCGGCGGCGACTTCCTCGCCCTCGAGGGGTCGATCGGCGAGGTCTTCGGCGCTGGCGTCGCGCTGCTCTTCAACCCCAACACGTTCCAGTTCGCCGGCTTCGCCGGCTCGGCCGTGGTCTGTGGCGGCAACCCGGTCGGGGTCTTCGCCAGCTACACGCGGACCTGGCTCAAGCCCCTCTGAGCCACAGGGTCGCTACCCCCGAGACGGCGGAGGAACGGACGACGTAGGTTCGGGCCATGTTCATCGAGCTCCGGCGGGACGATCTGCGCACGACACGCGTCGTCGAGTCCATCCCGACACCCGACCGCGGCGAGGCGCTGCTGCGCATCGACCGGTTCGCACTGACGGCGAACAACGTGACGTACGCGGCGTTCGGCGCCGCCATGCGGTACTGGGACTTCTTCCCGGCGTCCGAGGACGGCTGGGGCAGAGTCCCGGTCTGGGGCTTCGCCGACGTCGAGCAGTCAGATGTCGCCGGTCTCGCCGAGGGCCAGCGCGTGTACGGCTACTTCCCGATGGGCTCGCACCTCGTCGTCACGCCGGACCGCATCACCGGCAACGGTTTCGTCGACGCGTCACCGCACCGGGCCGAGCTCCCGCCCGTCTACAACCAGTACCAGCTGGTCGAGCCGAACGACCTCGAGAACGAGTCGGCGGTCCTGCGCCCGCTGTTCACGACGTCGTTCCTGATCGACGACTGGCTCGCCGACGACGAGTTCTTCGGCGCGTCCCAGGTCGTGCTCGCGAGCGCGTCGAGCAAGACCGCGCTCGGCCTCGCCTTCCTCCTGTCCCAGCGCGACGACGACATCGAGGTCATCGGGCTCACGTCGGCCACGAACGCGCCGTTCGTCGAGAAGGTCGGCTACTACGACCGCGCCGTCACCTACGACGACATCACGTCGCTCGCGAGCGTGCCGACCGCGTTCGTCGACATGGCCGGCGGCGGCACCACGCTCGCCGCCGTGCACAACCACCTCGCCGACGAGTTGCGAACGAGCTGCCTCGTCGGCGCCACGCACTGGGAAGAGTCGGCTCCGACCGCGAATCTGGCCGGCCCGACGCCGACGTTCTTCTTCGCACCCGATCGGGTCGTGAAGCGGCGAGCGGACTGGGGCGGCGACGGCTTCAGCGCCCGCGTCGACGCTGCGTGGTCCTCATTCCTCGCGTCGGTCGACGGCTGGTTGCGCATCGTCGAGCGACGCGGCGCCGACGAGCTGGTGCGCACCTGGCTTGACGTCGTCGACGGCGCCGTTGCGCCTGACGTCGGCTACGTGGTCTCGCCCGCCTGAGCCGACCTGGGCCGCGTCGACCGACGCTCTTCCGGATGGTTCATGCACCTAGGGTCCGACCGATGGTTCGTTCGTGCTGGTCCGTCCAGCCGTAGCCGTCGCCGTGTCCAGCTCGGACGACGGTGGTCGTGTCGGACGGTTACGTCGCGGCTGGCGCGTCTTCGCAGAACGGGTGGCGTGGACGCCCCCGACCCACGCCGAAGTCGCCGCCGTTGCCAGGGCGGGGATCGCCGCGGCGCTCGCGTGGCTGCTGGCCGTCGCCGTGACCGACGTGGAGGCCCCGGTGCTTGCGCCGCTCGCGGCCATCATCACCGTGCGGGTCTCTGTCCATGCGTCGATCCGCAGCGCGATCGAGCGAAGCGCAGCCGTCGTCCTGGGTGTGCTGGTGGCGGTTGCGGTCGGGAGCGCCCTCGGCTTGAACACGCTGACCATCGGGCTGCTGACCAGTGGGTCTCTGGCGGTCGCCCTGCTGTTGCTGCGCCTGCCCCGCCCGGCCGCGACGCAGATCCCAGTGAGTGCGCTCGTCGTCATGGCCGCCCTTGCCGCCGGTGAGGAGAGCTACGCCTGGGTGCGGGCGTTCGACACCGTGCTGGGCGCCGTCGTCGGCGTCGCCGTGTCCCTGGCCTTGCCGGCTTCGCGGGTCAACGACGCCCGTGAGACACTCAGACGACTCGCCACGGTTCTCGGCGAGCAGCTCGACGCCATGAGCGCAGGACTTGGTGCGACATGGTCGACGACGCAGACAGCGGAGTGGCGGCACACGGCGCGACTGACCCGCCAGCGCCTCGTCGATGAGACCACCGAGGCGGTCGGCAACGGACGCGAGGCCGCCCACTGGAACCTCCGTGACCGGTCGCACCTCGCCGAGCTCGGCCTGTACGAGGACGTCCTTCCGCGCCTGGAGCGCACCGCGATCGGAGTGTGGGCGATCGCTCGTGGGCTCGAAGACCATGCACTCCTCGCCGGCGGCGAGCACCGGCCGATGCCCGACATGGCCGCACTCCTCGCCTCGCTCGGGGGCCTCGTCCGGGCCCTCGTCGGCGAGGTGCTCGGTGAGCCTCCAAAGGATGCGGTGGTGGGTGCGGTGGCGGAGGTGCTTCACCGGCGGACGCCGTGTGCCGAGGCCGCCCATCGTCAGACGCGGGCAGCCCTCGACGACGACGCGGGCGGGCAACCGAACCGGCCTGGGGTCGAATGGATGAGTTACACCGCGCTGCTCGTGCAGGTCGACCGCATCGTCGAGGATCTACGCGCGCCACTCCCGAGCCCGGGCCTGTAACACTCCGGCGGTCGGCGCGGACTACGACCGCACAACCACCGACGAGGAGGAACCGATGGCCGGCATCACGGTGAAGAGCTTCGAAGCACCCGATGAAGTGCGGACGCCCGACAAGACGAAGCTGGAAGTCGTCGACCTCGACGGGGTGAAGGCGGCTCGGATGACCGCACAGCCGGGATGGCGATGGTCGGAATGCATCAAGCCGGTGGTCGGCGGCGACAGCTGCCAGGCCCACCACGTCGGCGTGATCATCTCCGGGACGATGCACGTCGTCCACAACGACGGCACCGCCACCGACGCCGGTCCCGGCAACGCGTACGTCATCGAGCCCGGCCACGACGCCTGGGTCGTAGGCGACGAGCCGGTCGTCGCGTTCGAGTTCGACAGCACCACCGCGCAGACGTTCGCCCGGCCGAGTTAGCCGGGGCACGCGAGCGGCGCATGGCGAGCCGACGAGCGGCGGTGGTTCAGCTACTGAACGATCGTCGCCACGCTCTCGGCCTGTCGCACTCCCTCCTCGGCGGCAGCCACATCGAAGGGAGCGTCGCGGACGTCATCAGGCCACTGATCGACGAGTCGTGACGCCCAGTCGATCCAGTGCGCGACCATCACGTAGAAGTCGGTGAGGAATCGACCTCCGAGTTGGTTGAGCGCGGCGCGCTCGGGGAAGGCGCTCCGGCCTTCGAGGTAGGCGCGGGCTGTCGTCAGGTTCTCCTCATTCTGCTCGAGCACCCAGGCGCGAGCCGCCTCGAGGTTCGTGACGATGTCGGCCTTGGTGCCGCTGTCGGCGAAGCTGATCTTGAGCAGCTGTTCGAACGCGAGGATCGGGCCGTCGCCTGGCTCCTGCAACCAGGCGGCGAGCGCCCGCCGGCCCGCTGCGGTGATCGTGTAGCACGTTCGCCGGCGGCGTCCGACCGAGTCGTCGCTGGCGCGGGCGTAGCCGTGGGCAACGAGCTTCTTGGGCTCTTCGTAGAGCTTGCTCTGGGCCCGCGGCCACATCCGGCGCAGGCTGCGGTCGACCTGTTGCACGAGCTCGTGCGTGGTCCAGGGTTTCACGGCCAGCAGTCCGAGGATGGCGTAGGACGTGGTGGTCAGAGTCGGAGGGCTTGACATGACTCTCCCTTTGGGACGAAAGTGATGCTCCCAAAGGGAGAATAGCGGGAGGGTTGCCATGGCCGCGACCAATGCCGTGCCGGTCGACTCGTCGAACATCGAGCAGCTCCGCGCCTGGGATGGCGATGAGGGCGACTACTGGGCCGACCATGCCGAGTACTTCGACCGCTCGATCGCGAGGTACCACGATCGGCTGCTCGCCGTCGCCGCGATCGGCGAGGGCAGCCAGGTGCTCGATGTCGGTTGCGGGACCGGTCAGACCACCCGCGACGCGGCGCGCGCCGCGTCGATCGGCTCCGCGCTCGGGGTCGACCTCTCCTCACGCATGCTCGACTACGCCCGCCGCCGCGCCGTCGACGAGGGCGTGACCAACGCGACGTTTGCTCAGGCCGATGCGCAGATCCACCCGTTCGACGCGGGCAGCTTCGACGTCGCCATCAGCCGCACTGCGGCGATGTTCTTCGGTGATCACATCGCCGCGTTCCGCAACATCGGCCGTGCCCTGCGCCGGGGCGGGCGGCTGGTCCTCGTGACTTGGCAGCCGCTACCCGGCAACGAGTGGATCCGCGAGGTCTCCGGAGCGCTTGCCGCGGGACGAGACCTGCCGGCCCCACCCCCGGACGCACCCGGACCCTTCGCGCTCTCCGAGCCGGACCGCGTTCGCGCCCTGCTCACCAGCGCCGAATTCACCGACGTCGAGCTCGAGAGCATGTCCGAGCGCTTGTGGTTCGGCAACGACGCCGACGACGCCCACCGTTTCGTGCTCGGTCTGATGGGCTGGATGCTCGAGGGCCTCGACGACGCCGGCCGCGCCCGTGCGATCGACGCGCTCCGGGCGACGATGGCCGCCCACGAGACGTCAGCGGGTGTGCTCTTCGAGTCTGCGGCGTGGATCATCCAGGCGACCCGCCCGTGAGCTACTTCGCCGTCATCCGCGACGCCGGACCCGCTTGGACAGATGGGCAAGGCGCCTTCGAGCAACCCGGCGTGGACGAACACGCCGCATTCATGAACGGCCTCGCCGACGAGGGCATCGTGCTGTTCGCCGGGCCCCTGGCAGGGAGCGAGCACGGACGCATCCGAGTGCTCCTCATCGTGATGGCAGAGAGCGAGGCCGTCATCCTCGACCGCCTCGCAGCCGACCCCTGGGCGCAAGCGCAGCAGCTCGTCACCACGAGCGTCGAGCCGTGGAACCTGTTCGTCGGCGCCGACCGGATCTCGACCGTCTCCGCCGCTGTCGACGCTTGAGCGCCGACGGCCGCATGATCCAGCTTCGCGGCTTCAGGCTGCGGTGAGCGGTTTGGTGACGGCCTCGAGAGACTTGCCCTCCACGTTGATTCCTATGAGCCACTCGACGATCCCGCCCACCATCATGATCCCGGCGCCGACGAGGTAGCCGATGAAGAGGCCGGTGCGGTCCGTGCCGTCCCCGATCAGGGCGCCGTAGAGCACCGGGCCGAGCGCACCGAGCATTGGGCGATGGAGAAGAAGTACGAGATCGCCTGGCCCCGGACCTCCTGGGGGAAGGTCTCCGAAACGGTCAGGTAGGCGGCGGAGGCACCGGCCGAGGCGAAGAAGAACGCGACGCACCAGAAGGCCGTGTGGGTGATGGCGGTGAGCGCGTCTGCCTGGAACAGAACCGCCGAGATGCCCAGCACGAGGCCGCTGGTCGCGTAGCAGCCCCCGATCATCTTGCGTCGCCCCACGGTGTCGAACAGGGGACCCAGCAGCAGGGGACCGAGCAGGTTGCCGATCGCGAAGGGGAAGAAGAAGAGCGCTGCCTCGGCAGCACTGAGATCGTAGAAGTTCTTCAGGACCAGGGCGTAGGTGAAGAAGATGGCGTTGTACAGGAAGCTCTGGGTGACCATCAGGCTCATGCCGAGGACCGTCCGGGTCGGGTAGAGCTTGAAGAAGACGTACGCCAGCTGCTTGCCGTTCAGTCCCTTGCCCTCCTTGATCCAGCGGGCGTCGGAGTCGTCGTGGTGGGGCAGCTTGTGGCCGTCTTCCTGGACCTTCTGCTCGATGGCGGAGACGATCACCTCCGCCTCCTCGGCGCGCCCGTGCGTCAGCAACCAGCGGGGGCTCTCGGGGATGAAGCGGCGCAGGTAGATGATGCCGAGGCCCAGCACCGGACCGATGAAGAAGGCGATCCGCCAGCCGATGTCGACCGGAAAGCGTTCGGTGTCGAGCAGGAACGAGCTGGCGAGGGCGCCGAGGGCGGCACCCGCCCAGTAGGTGCCGTTGATGGCCAGGTCGACGCGGCCACGGTGCTTGCCGGGGATCAGTTCGTCGATGGCGGAGTTGATCGCGGAGTACTCGCCACCGATGCCCATGCCCGAGATGAACCGACAGACCAGTGACGTCAAACGCGGGCGTCTTCCGGTCATCCCGAACCCACCGATCGCACGGAGAGTCGGGCTGCACCGACGCGCCGCTGGCGGGCGATGAGCAGGGCGAGGACGCCCATGCCGAGGGCGAGTAGCGCCGCCAGGCGGAAGATCGTGGTGAGCGAGACGGCGTCTTGCAGGGCGCCGCCGCCGAACGCGGCGAGGCCGTAGCCGACCTGGTAGGCCGCGATGAGCCAGCCGGCGGCGACCTCGACGATGGCAGGGAACCTGGACTCGCCGTAGCCGATCGTCATCGGGAAGAACCCCGAGCACGCCAGACCGGCAAGGGCGAACATGGCGATGCCGCCCGCTGCAGTGTCGACGGCGGGGGCGACCAGCAGCGCGAGGGCGATGAGCCACGGAAGCACGACGTAGATGCGCGTGGAGCGGACGTGGCTCGGCACGAGGGCGATGACGAGGCGGCCGGCGGTCACGGCGGCCCAGAAGGCGGCCAGGGCGTAGGTCGCCGAGGTGGAGGCGACCCCTCGTCGACGAGCAGGGTGGTGCCCCAGTTGCCGAACATCGTCTCGGCCGACGCCGTAGATGACGAGCGCGGCGGCGTACAGCCAGAAGCGACGCGGCACCGGTGGGCGGGCGGCGCCGCTCGGCGGCCGGCGCTCGTTCGATCGACGAGCGGCTGCGCCAACGTCGACGACGAACACGACGGCCAGCCCGACGGCCGCCCCAAGCGGCAGGTACCACCATTCGCCGTAGTCGAGGAACACGGCGATCAGCAGCGGGGACAGGCGGTACCCAGGCCGAGCAGCACGTTGAGGGCGGTGAGCGCCACCTCCCGTCGCTCGGGTTGGAAGGCGCCGGCGTAGATGCTGATCGACCCGAGCGTCAGGCCGAAGCCGAGGCCCAGGCTGCCGGTGGCCACGAGCAGCATCGGGAAGGCGGCGGCGTCGCCTTGCGACGGTGTTGCTGAGCACCAGGAACGTCATCGCCACGGTGTCCGCCGCCAGGCCGACCAGCAGCACCCGCTTGAGACCGATGCGTGCCGGCGAGCGACGGCAGGCCGTGGAACCGACGATGGCCAGGATCACCTGGGGCAGGAACAGCAGGCCGTACTGGGTGGCCGAGAGGTCGTAGCCGTGCTGCTGGTGAGGACCGTCGCCGCGGCCGGGACGGCGACGAGGCTGAGCCCCTGGAACAGCCCGGCCGCGTACACCGTCCCGATCTCTCGCCGGCGAGACACGGGCCATCGACTGCATGGGAGTCACGCCAGATCGACGATACGGACCCGATGCGAGCACGTCATCGCCCCGATGGGGTGAAGCACGTCGGGAGGACACCGCCGGGCGCGGGCCGGTCCTACCCGTCGTGGTGGCCGGGTACGTTCGCGGTGTGTCACGGCGGCTGTCGCCCATACCTACACCCGCGTTCGAGCTGGTGGAGTCGAAGCTCCATGCCCCCCTGTCCCGGCCGGGGATCGTGGCCCGGACCGAGCTGGTCGACAGGCTGGTCGCGGCACACGACACGCCCCCGTCATCTCCGTGTCGCCCCGCCGGCTACGGCAAGACGACGCTGCTCGCACAGTGGGCCGAGCACAAGCAGCCACGGGTGGGATGGTTGACGACGAACGAGCGCGACAACGATCCCGTCGTCCTGCTGGCCTACCTGGCGACGGCGCTGGACCGCGTCGAAGCCATCGATCCCAACGGTGTTCGCAGGCGCTCGCATCGTCGGGTGCGGGTCGAGGTCTCCCGACGGCTGGTGTCGGCGATGGCCCCGATGCGCCAACCTGTCACGCTCGTCATCTCGATCACTTCGAGGCGGTCACGAACCCGGAGTGCCTCGACTCAATCGCGCCATCTCGCTCGGCCTGCCTGCCGGTCGCCAGCTGCGATCGCGTCCCGCAACGCGCTGCCGCTGCCGCGGCGCGCCTGCCGCGCCCGCCGCGCCTCCTCGAGATCGGCGTCAAGGACCTCGCGATGGATGAGGCGAGGCCGCTAACCTGCTCGGTAGAGACGGGCGTCGAGCTCGCCGACGGCGTCGACCTGGCAAGCTCGTGCCGACGGAGGGCTGGGCCGTGGGCCTGTACCTCGCCGCCCTGGCCGTCCAGGCCCGGCGCTCCCCAGCCGACGTCGGGGCGACGTTCAGCGGCGAGGACCGGTTCATGGGCGACTACCTGCGCTCGCGAGCTACTCGACCGTGTTCCACGCTCCGACGCGTCGTTCCTGACCCGCACGTCGATCCTCGACCGCTGTGCGGTCCAGTCGTGACGCCACGACTCGACGTGAAGCGCTCGGCACCGTTCGAGCGACTAGAGAACCGGAACCTGCTCGTCGTACCGCTCGATCGACGCCGGGAGCTGGTACCGCTACCACCACTTGTTCCGCACGCTGCTCGCGATCCGAGCTGCAGCGCGGGAGCCCGAGATCGTGGCGACCTGCATCGCCGGGCGGCTGCGTGTACAGCGAGCCAACGGCATCGCTGAGGTCGCCATCAACCACGCACAGGCCGGCGGCGACGCCGACACGGTCGCCCGCCTCGTCTTGCAGATCGCCACTCGGTCTGGGCCAGCGGACGCTCCGACACCGTCTTGCGCTGGATGGAGTCGTTCGAAGCGAACGACCTCATCGAGCGGTTCCCGGCGATCGCCGTGCACGGCGCCTTGATGCAGGCCTTGCCGGCCGACCCGCAGGCCGAGCGTGGGCAGCCGCCGCAGAATGCGACCTCGATCGACCGGGACGCTCCCCGACGGCAACGCCGTGGAAGCCACCTTCGCCTACCTCCGCGCCGTCCTCTGCCGTGATGGGCCTGCCGCAGATGCGCCTCGACGCACACCTCGCGTTGGACGGCTCCGGCGGCCAGCCCTTATCGCGCCACCATGCTCCACGTCGAGGCGGGTTCGCACCTACTCGAGGAGACCCGCGGGCCGACGCCGTCTCCTCGGCTGCGCGCCGTGGACGCCGCTGGCCCGGGCAGCTGTCCACTCGTCCCCATCCTCCTCGCCGAGCGCGGCATCGTCACGATCGAAGACGTTCGACGACTGGGTCGAGCGCCCGAGACGCTTCGCCGACGGCGTTCTTCGCGATCATGCACGAGCGGTCAGCTACGACGAGCTCTGGACAAGGCCGCTCGTGTAGCTGGGCGGCCCGGTCGCGTTGCATCACGGTCGACTCGCAGGGACACGAGCTCATCGTGCAAGCCGCTCGGCTGCGGCCGCTGCTCAACTACACGCTCCCGGTGGTCCGCCAGGCGCTCTCGAGATAGCCGGGTCTACATCACGCTCGCCGATCCAGGCGGGCCGGCCGTGCTCCGGCAGGCCAAGACATCTTCCAGCAACGACCTCGACTCGGTCTACCTCCCAGCGGCCGGGCTGCGGAAGTCGACACGATCGGGCCTGGCGCGGGGCTCTCGTGACGCGCCGAGCTAGGTGCTGCCGCTGCTCGTCCACCCACCTCTCCTTCCCAGATCGGGAGCGCGTCCACCTCTCTCGCACACCATCAAGACCCAGCGATCTCGATCTACCGCAAGTCGGCGTGTCCTCACGCAGGAGACGATCAAAGAGACGAAGGTCTGTCAACGAGAGCGTCCTCCACCAATCAGTGCTAATGGCAACGGCTGGCAGGCGGCCCGCTGAACCCGCGTCAGTGGTGGTCGCCCTGGCGGCCGAGGGTCTCCACGGGGGTCGCGCCGGGGCGGGTCCACTGCGGCACGGGCCGGCTGGTCGGGCCCCAGGTGGCGACGCCGTCGGCGTCCGAGCGCCAGTACCAGCAGATCGGCGAGCCATGCCCACCGACCGGCGAGCCGGCCTGAGGGGCCTCGGGCCAGCCCTCGGGGTTGTCCTCCCACGCCTCGCGGCGGCCGTAGGGCGTCATGTCGAGCAGGCCGAGGGACCCGTTGGCCGGCTCGTTGCCCCGGCCCGTCGTGGAGTAGGTGAGGAACACGCGGTCGCCGTCGCGCAGGAAGCAGACGATGTGCCCCATCTCTCCGCCGACCGGCGCCTCCACGCCCCGCACCGAGTACCAGGGCTGGGTGTAACCCATGAACTCGACGTAGGGAGCCACCTCGTCCCACGGGCCCGAGGTCAGGACGGCGAACGAGACGCCCCGGGCGTTGAGGTAGACGGCGTCCTTCACGTGCCAGGCCGTGGTGGTGCAGCCCTCGCACTGCCCCTGGTGCGGCGCGCCGTCGTACCACATGTGCTGGTAGACCACGAGCTCGTCGCGACCCTGGAACAGGTCGACGAACGGGACCGGCCCGTCAACGCCGGTGACCTCGACCGCGCCGTCGAGCTCGACCATCGGCAGCCGCCGCCGGGCCGCGGCGATCGCGTCGCCCTCACGGGTGTGCGCCTTCTCGCGGACCAGCAGCTCCTCGCGCGCCGCCTGCCAGGTGGCCAGGTCGACGACTGGCGGCTTGCCGGGGAGGTTGCTGCTCGCGTTGCCGGGCGTGGTCGTCATGGTGTCCTCCGCTGTCTCGTCTCGTGCGCTCGCGGGCTCCCTGGGGAGCCTGTCAGCTGAGACGACTCACGGTGCCGAGACTCATCGATCCGCGAGCGGGTCTCGTCCGATGTGTCGACCACCCGGTCGACCAGACGACCGTGGTGGAAAGATGTGTGCGCAGTGTCGTTACTCGAAGGGAGGAACCCGTGAGCGAGGAAGACCCGTACGCCGACGAGGACCCCGCCCCATCCGCGCCCGACCCCGAAGGCGACAGCTCCAGTCAAGGGCCACCTCCGGGCTGGGAGGTGATCGACGAGTACGGCAACCCGACCGGGCACGACGCCTACGGGAACCCCGTCGAACCCACCCCGGTCGAACCCATGCCCCAAGCGGAGCCGCCTCCCGGTTGGGAGGTGATCGACGAATACGGCAACCCGACCGGGCACGACGCCTACGGGAACCCCGTAGAACCCACCCCTGTCGAACCCATGCCCCAATCGGAGCCGCCTCCCGGTTGGGAGGTGATCGACGAGTACGGCAACCCGACCGGGCACGACGCCTACGGGAACCCGGTGCCGCCGTCCTAGTTGACGGCGGACGCGGATCGAACACGACGCAAACCGCCGGCGCTGCCCAGCTCGCGTCGTCTCGTACCATCCGCAGATCGCGACGGACAACTCCTCCAAGACCACGGGCACCACCGCGCCCATCCGAACGCCCGACCAGCGGCTGCGCGTCTTCATCTCCTCGACGCTCGGTGAGCTGGCAGAAGAGCGGCAGGCGGCTCGGCGCTGCGGTCGAGCAGCTGCGGCTCACCCCGATCATGTTCGAGCTCGGCGCCCGCCCCCACCCGCCTCGGGCGCTGTACCGCTCGTACCTCGCACAGTCCGACGTCTTCGTCGGCATCTACTGGCAGCGCTACGGCTGGGTCGCCCCCGACATGGACGATCTCGGGCCTCGAGGACGAGTTCCTGCTTTCGCAGGGAATGCCTCGACTCGTCTATGTGAAGCGGCCCGCACCGGAGATGGAGCCCGCGGCTGGCGGAGATGCTCGGCGCGGCTCGAGGGTGAGGACAGCGTGTCCTACAAGCCGTTCGACGACGCCGACCGAGCTCGCGCGACCTCCTGCTCGACGACCTCGCCGTCCTCCTGACGGAGCGCTTCGACGCGATCCCGGCGACGACCGTCGCCGAACGGGCACCGTCGAACCTGCCGGCCCCACCGTCGACGTTCCTCGGACGCGATGCCGCGCTGGACGAGTTGGGCGCATTGCTCGGCGACGAACGAGTCCGGCTCGTCACGCTTGTCGGTCCAGGAGGGACGGGCAAGACACGACTGGCGGTCGAAGCCGCCCGAGCGCAAGTCGATCGGTTCGATGGCGGAGTGTTCTTCGTCGACCTGAGCGCTGAACGCGAGCCCGACGAAGTGTTCGCGGCCATCGGCCGCACGCTCGGCATCGAGTGGGGCGACCGAGGTGTCACCGCTGGACGCTCTGCGACGTGTCCTGCGTGAGCGCGACGTACTCCTCGTGCTGGACAACTTCGAACAGGTGACCGCTGCTGCGGCCCGGCCTCGTCGAACTGCTCCAGCATTGCTCTCGAGCGAAGGCCATGGTCACGAGCCGCGAGGCCCTTCGGGTCGGAGGCGAGCGCCTGTTCCCCGTGTCCCCGCTCGCACTTCCGGCGAGCAGCGGAGCGCAGCCCACGATCGAAGCGGTGCTCGAGTCAGAAGCGGGCCGTCTCTTCTGTGAGCGCGCCGAGAGCGGTGGGATCAGGGTTCGTCCTGACGCCGAGAAACGCCGCCGACGTGGCGGCCATCTGCCGCCGTCTCGACGGCCTACCGCTCGCGCTCGAGTTGGCGGCGGCACGAGTGAAGCTTTTCGCCGTCGACCAGCTGCGCGAGCGGCTGGAGGATCGACTCGACGTGCTGAAGGGCGGAGCGCGCGATCTGCCGACTCGACAGCAGACGCTGCGCAACACGATCGAGTGGAGCAACGCGCTGCTCAGCGATGAAGAGCGAAAAGTGTTCCGTCACTTCTCGGTCTTCACTGATGCCCGGCTCGGTGACGTCGAGAAGACGTTTTCGCGCGGTGCCATCGGTCTGTGACATCGACTCCATCGAGGCGATGAGTTCGCTTCTTGACAAGAACCTCGTACGGATGACGCCAGATTCCGCCGGACGGCCACGGTTCTCGATGCTCCAGACGATCCGCGAGTACGCATCCGAGCAGCTCTCCGCAGACTCTGCGCTCCGCGGCGGCGACACGGAGTGCGCATGCGGCCCACTACACCGCGGTGGCGCTCGATCTCCACCGACAGCTCACGTACGCAGACCGCGCCGGCGTGCTCGACGTGCTCGGCGATGAGCTTGGCAACCTCCGGGCCGCGTGGGACCACTGGGTTCAGCAATCCGAGGTAGGTCGTCTGGACGAACTGCTCGAACCGCTGTGGGGCTACTACGAGGCGCGGGGTGACTATCGCGCTGTCGTCGGGCTGGGCGACGACTTTCTGCAGGCGCTCGCTGCGCTGCCCGAGACGCCCGAACGGAAGCACGACGAACTCACGCTGCGGACGAATCTGGCGCGGACGCAGCTTGCCGTGCGCGGCTTCACACCGGAGGCGGAACGCGCGATGGGTGAGGCGCTCCGGCGTTTCGACGCGACCGAAGGGGACCGCCACCGTTTCCCCGCGCTGCGGAGCCTGGCGACACTCCGACTCATGCGATCGGAGATCGAGCCGGCGATGTCCGCGGCGCGGCGACTGATGGGAATCGCCGAGCGGGAGTCGGACCCAGCGCTCTTGTCCGAAGCGCACCTGCTCTCCGGCATCAGCAGCTACTGGGTGGACGACATTTCGGTCGCCGTCGATCATGCCGACAAGGCCGTCGCCAACTTCGACGCGACGGCCTCGGGATTCGTCGAGTTCCGGGTCGGACCGAACCCCGGAGTCGTGGCCAACGCGGCCTCGGGACTGCTCCGTTGGACGGCGGGCCTCGCCGACAGCGCCGTCACCCGCGTGGAGCACGCGATCCGCCTCGCCCGCGACCTCGACCACCCGTACTCGCTTGCATACGCGCTCCATCACTCGAGCCTGGTGCACCTCTGGCGGTTGGATTTCGCCTCGGTCGCTGCCGGTCCGACGAGTCGCTCCGCCTGGCCACGACGCACGACTACCCCGTGTGGCGAGCGTTGGCGTTGATGTTCCGTGGAACCGCGGCGGTCGTGTGCGGCCCGACCCGGCGACGGCCTGGCCGAGATCGAGCAAGGGTTCGCGCTGTACCGCGAGCTCTCGACACCACCCGTGTTCTGGCCCGCGGTTCTCACGATCCGTGCGACCGCCTACGGGCTGGCGGGCGAGGTCGATCGCGCGCTCGTGCTGATGCGAGAGGCAGAGAGCAATCTGCAGCGGGATGATCCGGTAGAGGCCGATATCGCCATCGCCACCGGTGACCTGCTGGTCGCCCTGCCGACGCCTGACCTCTCTGCCGCCGAAGCCCGCTTCGAGCAGGCCGCCGCCCTCGCCGGCTCCCGGAAGGCGCGGATGGTCGACTCGAGGCGCTGACGCGGCTGGCGGCCGTGCGCCGGGGAGCCCCCCAAGGGAGGACACCGTTCGGCGGCTACGCCACTCTACGACACGTTCACGGAGGGCTTCGACAGCCTGCAGCTGGCGGCGGCGCGGCCGTCCTCGACGAGAGCGGATGATGTGAAACTCGCGTAGATCGTTCGGCGGGGGCCGCTGCTTCCAGCGGGCTGCAACAGGGTGGAGGTGTCATCGGGGGAGATGCCTGAGCCAGCGGATCCTCCGGTGGGGGTCAACGATCGCCCCCCGAGGGTCGCGCCGACGCCCGACGTCGTACACGCGTCCTGGTGCTCGGGCCGCTGGCCGTCGAACACAACGGTCGTCCGCTGTACGTCGCGGGGACGCACCGCCGGCGCCTGCTCGCCTGCTTGGTCAGCAGGGTCGGGCAAGCAGTCCGCGTCGACACGATCGTCGATGCCCTGTGGGGTGACGATCCGCCCCCAACAGCGGCGCGGACGATCCAGTCGCACGTCGCCCGGTTCCGCGGCTCGTTCGCCGGCGTCGACCGGGAACTGATCGAGACGACGGGAGGCGGGTACCGGCTCGCCCTGGACCCGTCCGTCGTCGATGCGACGGAGTTCGAGGTCCTTGCGGATGAAGGGCGGCGCCGCCTCGGCGTCGGCGACTTCGCGGGTGCCACGAGCGTGCTCGATGGGGCGCTCGCCCAGTGGCGGGGCCAGGCGTACGTCGACTTCGTTCGCTCGGCCGACTTCGCCTCGG